>CAVRUS010000011.1:0-386793 GCA_963724415.1 uncultured Actinomycetota bacterium
GCGGAGGTGTTGGAGGCCCTCGCCTCGATCGCGCCGTCGCTCCCGAACACGTCCCTGAAGCAGGTGACTGTCGCCGAGCAGCTCCGGGCAGGTCGGACGTGCTACGACCATCTGGCTGGTCGGCTGGGCGTTGCGGTGACGCAGGCCCTCGTCCGCCGAAAAGCGCTCGAGGAGCACGACGGGCGCTTCGAGTTGACGGAGCGGGGCTCACGGCTCCTGGAAGGACTGGGCGTCGACGTCGCCGGCGCTCGCGGCCGACGACGAGCGTTCGCGCCCGGATGCCTCGACTGGACCGAGCGGAAGCTCCATCTGGCCGGTGGGCTCGGCGCGGCCCTCTGCGACCGCTTCTTCGACCTCCGCTGGATCGTGCGCCGGCGGGGGAATCGGGCGGTCTCGGTCTCGCGAGCCGGTGCCGGCGAGCTCCGGGCGCGGTTCGGCGTCAACGTGGTCGAGGCTTCTGATCGATGAGGCAGAGGGCGGGAACGCCCGAGGTTCCGCCTCGAGTCGACGTGGCCGCTCTTCGACCCGCCGACCCTTTTCTCGGACGAGTAGCCGGACCGCACTTTCAGGCGCGCCCCGGGGCGACCCCCCCCGGGGCTTCGGTGTTCCCGAGGTTTGTGCAGCCCACGTCGTGGCGCCGCGCTCTTCAAGGCCGGTATCGTGGCCTCATGGACACCTGGAACGCGCTGCGGGCTCGCCGGAACGTCCGCACGTACGAGGACGCACCGATCCCCGCGAAGCAACTCGATCAGATCCTCGAAGCGGCCAGGCGCACTCCGTCTTCGATGAATCAGCAAGGGTGGGACTTCGTCGTCGTGACCGACCGCGACGACCTCCGCGAGCTCTCGAAGGCGTGGCGCCACGCCGCGCACGTCGCGACGTCCGCGGCGACGATCGTGCTGGTGATCCCCGAGACCAGCGACCGCGACGAGCGCGACACCCTCTGGTACGACCTCGGGCAGGCAACGATGTCGATCATGGTCGCGGCCGCCGACCTCGGGATCGGCAGCGGACACGCCTCGATCGGGGATCAGCAGCTCGTGCGCGAGCTGCTGGCCATCCCCGCGGCCCGGGAGCCCGCGATGTTGATCGCGCTCGGATCGCCGGCGGATCGATCGCTCACTCCGGTCGACCAACCCGCTCGGCGGCCGTTCGACGACGTGGTCCATCCTGGTCGCTGGTGAGCGAGTGATCCGTCATCGAGCCGACCGTAACTCGCTGAGCGCGCTGAGCGTCCAGTGCGGGCCCGGGCACGTGGTCGACGACCACAAGAAACTCCCCCTCTGAGAGTGCCAGGCGCGGTGAGTCAGCCGCTCCACGGATGCAGGCCGGCCTCGCAGAACGACAGCGCCATGGGATCGGGGTGCTCCTCCTCCCAGGCTTCCAGCGGGTCCAGGTACCAGAGGATGACCTTCCAGTCCTCGCCGTCGAACCCCATCTCGAAGCTCGCGAGGTGTCGCTCGGCGCCGTCTCCCTCGTCGATCGCGGCGGTCCACGCCAGGTGGTAGGTCCGGCGTCGGGGGATGTCGGGACCACACGTGCCCACCCCGATCACGGTCGCGGAGCCGCCGCCGAGCTCGTCCGTGAACGCAGGGTCGATCCCGGAGATGACCGCGTCGAGCCGTTGCGCGTACGCCGATCTCGGGAGGAGGTCGACGATGAAGTCCGCGCTGCTCAGGCCGTGTCCGGTGAGGACGTCGGCGTCCGCACACCCCGGGAAGTACTGACGCTCGACCCTGGCACACTCGATCGTGTCCGCTCTGCTGAGCCGGAGGAGGGTGGCGGCGTCCCGTTCGAGGAGCGCTCGCCCGATCCGAGTCGCCGTGTCGCAGAAGGCGTCATCCGTCACAGGACAACCGGCTCTCGTGAAGGTCGGCTCGGGGATCGGGGTCACGGTCGGAGATGGCGTCGAGACGCTCGGCGGGGGAGCCGATGGGCTCGGCTCCGGCGCGTCCGCGGATCCGCAGGCGATCACGCCGACCAGCAGCAAGGACGCGAGGACCGACCACCTCATCTGCTCACACCTACGTAGGGAGGAGCCCGCCCGGTCGATGTCAGGCGACGCGGTCGAGCATGCTCCGAGTCAGTAATGTGCTGGACGGTGTGGGGCGAAGCCCACGTCAGGAGGGGTTCGATGAACATCGGCGAGGAACGGCGGACGATCTACATCGAGCCGATCGAGGAGCCGCCTCCGGCGGAGGATCCCGTCCCGATCGCCGAGCCGGTTCCGGACCCGAGGAGGGATCACGAGCTCGAGCCCGCCTGACGATCGCATGGATCCCTCGTCGGTTCGTGTACCCGACGGGATCGAGCCGATCTCCGCGTATCGCGCGTGGTTCTACTCGATCGAGGGCCGGAAGGCTCAGCTCCGTCCGCTCTCCGCCCCGAACATCTCATCGCGCGGGAACGGCTGGGACGGGGCGGGGGCGAACTGGGTGACCGCTTCATGCGCGCTGGTCGGGTCGTCGACCCATGAGGTGCCTTCGGAAGACTGCAGCTGTGGCTTCTATTCGCTCAAGGAGCTCGATCATGCCGTGGACCTTGCATCGCCCTTCCGTTTCATGTCGATCCCTGGCCGAAAGGTCGATCAGGTCGTCCTCGGCCGCATCCTGCTCTCCGGCAAGGTCATCGAACACGACTTCGGTTATCGGGCCGAGCGAGCTCGGATCGCTGAGCTGATCCCGTTCCGTGGCTCGGAGCGATCCGTCATGGTCCTGGCAGATCGCCTCGGGGTCGGGATGGGGTCCGCCGTGGAACCGACCTCTCTGGAAGAGGAGATCCACGTCGCGCTCGCAGGCCCCGCGGCGCCACGGCCCGTTCGCGCGAAGGCTCCCTCCGATCCTACGGAAAGTGCGGTGCTCGGTGTCCTCGCGATCGTCTCGCTGATCGCCGCCTTCGTCGTCGCGGCCGCGTGGGGTCAGATCTGGGTCCCGTTGATCGTCGTGTCGATCGGTCAGATCGGGCGCTCCGCCGACTCGATGGCGAAGGCCTACCGGGCTCTGCGTGACTGGTCCGGCAGTGGATCGAACCGTCCGAGGTTGCTGCCACCGGTTCCCACCGGCCGCGGCGTGAAGCGCTGAGTCAGACGCTCCACGGATGCAGGCCGGCCTCGCAGAACGACAGCGCCATGGGATCGGGGTGCTCCTCCTCCCAGGCTTCCAGCGGGTCCAGGTACCAGAGGATGACCTTCCAGTCCTCGCCATCGAACCCCATCTCGAAGCTCGCGAGGTGTCGCTCGGCGCCGTCTCCCTCGTCGATCGCGGCGGTCCACGCCAGGTGGTAGGTCCGGCGTCGGGGGATGTCGGGACCACACGTGCCCACCCCGATCACGGTCGCGGAGCCGCCGCCGAGCTCGTCCGTGAACGCAGGGTCGATCCCGGAGATGACCGCGTCGAGCCGTTGCGCGTACGCCGATCTCGGGAGGACGTCGACGATGAAGTCCGCGCTGCTCAGGCCGTATCCGGTGAGGACGTCGGCGTCCGCACACCCCGGGAAGTACTGACGAGCGACCCTGGCGCACTCGATCGTGTCCGATCTGCTGAGCCGGAGGAGGGCGGCGGCGTCCCGTTGGAGGAGCGCTCGCCCGATCTGGGTCGCCGTGTCGCAGAAGGCGTCATCCGTCACGGGACAACCGGCTCTCGAGAAGGTCGGCTCGGGGATCGGGGTCGCGGTCGGAGATGGCGTCGAGACGCTCGGTGGGGGAGCCGATGGGCCTGGCTCCGGCGCGTCCGCGGATCCGCAGGCGATCACGCCGACCAGCAGCAAGGACGCGAGGACCGACCACCTCATCTGCTCACACCTACGTAGGGAGAGCCCGCTCGGGACCTTCGCGCTGGTTCGAGTCGTTCTGCGACAACCCTTGCGCTCCGCGCAGGGGCACTCGTACGCTCCACGCGCGCAGCCCTTCCCTTCCGAGCTGCGGCCGATCCGGCAAGCGAGGAGGGTCAGGATGGCGCGCACCAGGGTCCGCAAGCTGGCCCCTATCGTCATCGGGCTGCTGCTCACCGCCTGCTCCTCCGAGGCGTTCGAATCCTCGCGGCACGGGTACAGCCTGGAGGTGCCTTCAGGCTGGGAGGTCACGGAGTACCCCGGAACGTGGACGCAGCTCGAGGAGTTCTCGCCGGGGGCAGAGGTTCCGGGGGAGGACGTCGTCGCTCCGCCGGACCTGTCGTCGTTCCTCGTGAGCAACTCGATGGAGATCCCCTCCGACATGACGGCGGCCGAGTGGCAGGAAGCCTTCGATGCGCTCGTGGCGCCGGCGCTGACCGAGGAGTGCCCCGGTACGACGGCAAGCGACGTCGTCGCGGGCGAGCCGGCGGCGGCGGTGGAACAGCCGTGCGAAGGGTCGATCATCGTCGGGCGGCGTCTCACGCACGCAGGACGCGGGTACTACTTCACGATCCGGTTCCCGGCCGATGATGCCGCTGCGAGGGAGACGCTCGAGAGCGTGGTTCAGTCGATCGAGTTCATCGACGACTGACCGTCAAGTGACCTCGGCGTGGGCCGGTGACGGTCGGGCGGACTCGATCCGCTCGAGGAGCGACACGGCGCCGATCCCCGTGAGGAACGCCGTGCTCTCGGCGAGGGCCTCGGTCGTGAGCTCCTCGTCCGGCAGGACGTGGGCCATGTCGGCGGCGCAGAACGCCTGATCCAGGCGGCGCGTCGAGCGCCCGCCACTCGCCGAGCGCTCGCTCGTACCCGGCGAGGGCGTCCTCGCGGCGGCCCTCGAGCGCCGCCAGGCCGGCCTCCGCCGTGCGGCGGACCGCGTCGATCCAACGTCCCCGGAGCGGCGCCATCGCCTCGAGCGCACGGCGGAGCCGATCCGGGTCGCGCAACCAGACGGCCGCGCGCGCGGCCTCCCGGGCGGCGTAGTGCGCGTTGACGCCGCTCGGTTCGAGCTCGACCGCTTCGATCGCGGCCTCGAACGCCGGGGCGGGATCGCCGCCCAGGAGGTGGACCAGCGCGGATTCGCGGCCGAACCACGTGTGCATCGCGAGCTGCTCCGCGGCCTCGATCCGCGGCGCGATCCCGTCGAGCCGGCGGCGCGCGGCGGCGACATCTCCCCGATGCGCCTGGAGGAGGATCTCGCAGAACTCGCGCGCGAGCTCGTTCTCCGTACCCAGTTCACGCCCCTCGAGGCGGTGGAGCGCCTCCTCGGCCTCTTCCCAGCTGCCCAGCTCGATGGCCCCCTCGGCTGCGTTGGTCAGCCCGTGCATCTCGCCGGCGCGGTCCCCTGCCCGCCGGGCCGTCTCGGCGCTCTCGAGGATCGCGCGGAGCGCTCCGGCCGGATCCTCCTCCAAGCTCCCGATCCCGATCGCCATGAGCGCCCAGCTCCGGTAGCGGAGGCTGCCGATCTCGTCGGCCAGCTCCAGCTCGCCGCGTCCGAGGATCGTCGCCTCCCGGTGGCGGCCGAGGTTGAAGTACGCGCCACCCTTCGCGTCCAGGGCCTCGATCATCACGTCGGTGAGGTGGAGCCGCTCGGCGATCGTCAGCGCGCGCTCGGCCAACGGGATCGCGGCCTCCACCGCGCCGGTCGCGCGCAGGGCCTGGGCGAGCTTCGCGCACAGCCGCGCCGCGACGTCTTCGTCGGCGTCGCCGAGGGCCTCCAGCGCGCGCTCCATCCGCTCCGCCGCCTCGGCCCGGCGGTCCTGTGGGCGGAGGACCTCGTACAGGTCGGCCGTCGCCCGGCCGGCGGCCGCGTGATCGCCCAGCTCCTCGTGGAGCGCGATCGCCTCCTCGTACAGCGCCTCGGCTCGGTCGAACCACGCCGCGAGTGTGGCGGCCGATGCGGCGGTGGTGAGGAGGGAGGCTCGCTCCGGCCCCTTCGGCGTCACGTCGAGGGCGATCTCCGCGTAGCCGATCGCCTGCTCGGGCGAACCGAGCGAGAGCGCCCGCTGCGCCGCCTGGGAGAGCCAGTCGCGGGCGCGCGCGGCCAGCGCATCGGCCTCCGGTCCCTCCGGCGAAGCGCGGTACGCCTCGACGTAGTGGGTGGCGACGACGCCGGCGAGCTCGTCGTCGCTGAGCGACTCGAGATGGTGCGCGGCCGCGAGGTGCCGGCTCCGCCGGTCGGGCTTCGAGAGCGTCGAGTAGGCGACCTCCTTGATCAGCGCCTGCAGGAACGAGTACTGGCCTCGCTCCGGCGAGCGCGCGTCGACCTCGAGCCCGAGGAACTCCCTCCGGACCAGCTCGCGCAGCCGCGCCTCGACCTGCTCCCGGCCCGAGCCGGCGACGGCCGCCAGGCCTTCGACCGTGAAGGTCATGCCGACGACCGAGGCGTCCTGCACCAGCGCGCGGTCCTCGGGCGGCAGCACGTCCAACCGTGCCGCGATCAGCGCGTGGAGCGTCTCGGGGATGGTGTCGAGGGTCCCGACCTCGCCCACGAGGACGTACGCGTCGTCGCGCGCTTCGAGCGCGCCGCGGTCGACCAGCATCCGGACGGTCTCCACGGCGTAGAGCGGCATCCCCTCGGCGCGCGCGACGATCCGCTCGACGCTCTCCGGCGGCATGCCGTGGACGAATCCCTCGACGAGCTCGGCGATCACCGGGTCGGGGAGTCGCTCGAGGTGCATCGCGGTGAAGCTGCGCTGGCCGGATCCCCAGTTCGGGCGCTTGTCGGCGAGCTCGGGTCTCGCCATCGTGACGATCAGGATCGGATGGCTCTTCGACCACTCGAGGATCGACTCGATGAAGTCGAGCAACCCCGGGTCGGCCCACTGGAGGTCCTCGAAGACCATCACGATGGTGCCCTGCTCCGCGATCCGCTCGAAGAAGGCCCGCCACGCGGCGAACAGCTCCTCGCGGTCGCCGTGCGGAGCGGGGTCGAGCCCGAGCAGGTGCGCGAGCCGCGGCTCGATCCATCGCCGCTCGTCGGGATCCGAGACGAACTCGGCCACCGACGCCGAGAGCTTGCGCCGTGAGGTGGCCGGGTCGTCGGTCTCGGCGATCCCGGCCCGCATCCGGACCATCTCGCCCAGGGCCCAGAACGTGACGCCGTCGCCGTAGGACGGGCATCGGCCGCGATGCCAATAGAGCACCTCGACGAAGCCGTCGATCCACTTGAGCAGCTCCCAGGCGAGCCGCGACTTGCCGACGCCGGCGATCCCGGTGACCGAGACGAGCCGAGCCTTCCGTTCGGCGCCGGTCGCGCGGACGAGCTCCTTGATCGAGCGGAGGTCCTCGGCGCGACCGACGAACGGAGGCTCGATCGCCTCGCCGCGGCCGGCGCCGCGGAGCTCGCCGAGGACGCGGAGCGCGCGCCACGCGGGAACGACCGTCTCCTTGCCCTTCAACGTGAGGTCGCCGAACTTCTCGAACGCGATCGCGCGGCCGGTCGCCCGGACCGTCGTCTCGCCGACGAGGACGGTGCCGGGCTCGGCCATCGACTGGAGCCGGGAGGCCGTGTTCACCAGGTCGCCCGCGACGATCCCCTGCGAGGTGGCGCCGACCGTCGCGGCGGCCTCGCCGGTGAGGACGCCTGCGCGGGCACGGAGGTCGGCGCCGACGTCCGCGCCGAGGGTCTCGACGGCCTCGAGCAGCTCGAGCGCCGCCCGGACCGCACGCTCGGCGTCGTCCTCGTGCGCCGCCGGCGTCCCCCAGACCGCCATCACGGCGTCGCCGATGAACTTCTCGACGAGACCGCCGTAGCGCTCGATCGTCTCCCGGGCCGTCTCGAAGTAGCGGGACAGCAGGTCGCGGACCTCCTCGGGGTCACGGCCCTCCGCGAGGTTCGTCGAGCCGACGAGGTCGGCGAACAGGACCGACACGAGACGGCGCTCGGTCGACGGCGTGGCGGCGGCCGGGACGGGCGGGGCCGCGCTCGTGCCGATCGTCGCCCCGCACTCCCCGCAGAACTTGCTGTCGGGAGCGTTGGGCGCGCTGCATGCGTCGCAGACGATCACGAGCGCCGAGCCGCATTCCTTACAGAACTTGCGGCCCGGCTCGTTCTCGGTCCCGCAGTTCGAACAGTTCACGTCGAAACCTCTCCTCGCCGGGGGCCGAAGCGTACCCGGAGCCTTCGAGGACCGCGCTAGGCGTGGCGTCAGCCCTTTGACACTCCCTCAGCGCGAGCGCATGGTTGCCCCAGGTGGAGACCGCGGCTGGGGAGTAGAGGTGGGGAGCCCGATCGGAACGCCCGAGGTTCCGCCTCGAGTCGACGTCCCTGCCGCCCCTGCGAACCGCCGGCCCTTCGTGCTCGTGATCCTGGGGCTCGCGGTCGTCACGATCGTCGCGATCGTGCTCTTCTCAGCCGGCGGGTCCGTCGGGTCCTGCTCGGAGGAGGATCTACAGCTCGCTCAGCAGATCCCTCCCTACGGCGGCGCGGAGCTCGAGTACTTCGACGATCCCGAGGGCCCCGGCTGCGTCACACAGCTCGAGGTCGAAGCATCGGCGACCGAGGTGCTCGATCACTACGAAACGGTTCTCGAGGACGACGGCTGGGAGGTCACCGTTCAGGACGTGCCGGTTGTGGAGGGTCCCGAAGGAATGACCGTAGCCGACTTCGTCGCCGTTCGCGGCGCGTCGGAGGTGACGATCGCCCTCGAAAGCTTCGATGGTCAGGTGAGCGCCGCGATCCGGGTCGATGCCTGAGGCCGACGGACGGGAGTGCCCGGCCCTCAGCTATCCCGGCTCAGGGACGAGCGCCGAAACGGGCCGGTTGGTTGGATCGCTATCCGGTTGAAGGGCGTGGACCGGTGGCCGTGAAGTCCGCGGTCGAGCCGACCACGTCGACCTCGACCGTTTCGAACGACTCCTCGAGGATCCGACGGAGCCCGTCAGCGGTGTCCCCGAGGTTGTCGAAGTCGCCCTGCCAGTTGAACGCGCGCAGGCCCGCACGAGCCTGCGGCCGGTGTCGTTCCTCGAGGCCCAGGACGGTGCCGCCGAACAGCACACCTTCGGGCGCCAGAACATCGGCGATGTTCCGGATCGCCACGGCCTTGTTCGACTGCGGTCCCCGCAGGCAGTGGAGGACGTAGGTCAGCGCCACCGAGTCGAACGGACCCTCGACCGGCAGAGGCTTCATCACGTCCGCCTCGACGGGGGTCGGGTGCATCGCCGCGTGCCCGGAGGCCCAGAAGGGTTCCACCCTTCGTCGCCGGCGCACAGCGAGACATGGTGGTCCTGACGGTAGGTCCTGCGTGCCGTTCTCTCCGTAAGCCGTTTGGGCGGCTTTACGGAGAACCGCCGTCGGGTTATCGAAGCGGACACAGCGTAGTCACGATCGCGCTTGATCGTTCATCCGCTCAGTTGACAGAGGGGCAGCCGGTCGCCTGGCCGGCGCCGAGGGAGGTGGTCTCCGGTGGCGAGACTCGCGAGGACACGCGAAGCGATGGCCCCGAGGCGAGGCGTGCGCCTGCACCCGGTCGAGGTGAAGGACGGCAAGGCGTTCATCGGAACGAGACATATCCACCTCGGTCGTCGGAAGGACAAGAAGGATCCTCGCGACAGGATCGCGAGCCTTCCGCGACCGAGGCGAGCCACTGCGGTCCAGCTTCCCGACTTCAGATACTGGGCCGATTCCGTGTGGCGAGGCGATCAAGGGTCGTTCCCTCATTGCGTCGCGTACTCGGCCGTCCATCGGATCGAGAACTCGCCGACGACATATCCGGCGTCCGGCCCGGTGGTCGCTCCGACGGACGTCTACGCGCGGGCGCAGCAGATCGACGAGTGGCCGGGTGAGGCCTACGACGGAACCTCCGTGCGTGCCGGCGCGAAAGTGATGTTGGAGAAGGGTTTCATCTCGGAGTACCAGCGGATCACGTCGCTCCAGGAGCTCATCGACTTCCTTCGTTCGCCAGCGTCCGCGGGCGGCGGACCCGTGTTGATCGGGATCGACTGGCACGAGGACATGTTCTCGCCCGTCTACGAGCAGGACGCGCTCGGCGACTATCGATGGCTGCTGATACCCACAGGGGCGGTCTCCGGCGGACATGCCGTCCTCGTGAACGGGGTCAACGTTCCTCGGGAGACGTTCAGGATCCTGAACTCATGGGGCCGTGACTGGGGCGTCGACGGCCGGGCGTCGATCCGCTTCGCCGACATGGATGACCTCCTGTTCTCGCAGGGTGGAGACGCCTGGAGGTACGTCGAGCAGCGCTCTGCGACGTGAAGCAGGTCTGACGTGGAGCACACGCTGAGGGGGGCTCGCTGATGGACTGGCCTGTGGTCGAGGTCGTGATCGGACTTTCGTTCATGTTCTTCTTGATCAGCATCGTCGCGTCCGCGACGAACGAGGCGATCGCCGGCATCTTCAAGTTGCGTGCGCGTTCGCTCGAGCAGGGCATCAAGAACCTCCTCACAGGCTCGACCGTTCCGGCCGCCAGGGTGGATCTCGAGATCGTCAGGAAGCTCTACGACCACGCGCTCGTGAACGGGTATCAGAAAGGCACCGACAAGAAGGAGCCCAAGCACGAACACGAGGATGCCTACAAGGGCGGGCCTTCGTACCTGTCTTCACGTTCGTTCCGGAACGCGCTCCTCGACATCACCGAGTTGCTCGAGGCGACGGCCGACCCCGCCGACGACCCGATCCCCGTGAAGGAACTCCGCGAGGCGGTCGAGGCGAAGATCAACGACCTGCCGAGCCACCTCAAGCACTCGCTGATGGCGATCTGGAGGTCCGCCAACAAGGATGCGGCCGAGTTCCGCGAGGGCGTGGAGCGATGGTTCGATCGCGGCATGGAGCGCGTCTCCGGCTGGTACAAGCGACGGACGCAGGTGATCCTATTCGTGGTTGGGTTCGTCGTTGCGATCGCGATCAACGCGAGCGCGCTCACGGCAGCGGACCAGCTCTGGAAGGACGACGGGCTCCGGAAGGGCCTCGTTGCTCAAGCGGATCAGCAACAGGAGTCCGTCGAGGGGACGACTGCGCTGGAACAACTCAGAGAGCTCGAGTTCCCGATCGGGTGGGGGGAATCGACTCGGCCGGACGACGTCGGAGGGTGGTTGCTCGCGATCGTCGGATGGGTGATCACCGGTCTCGCTGTCACGCTCGGCGCGCCGTTCTGGTTCGACGCGCTCGGGAAGGTGAGCAACCTCCGGGCGGCGGGCGCCAAACCAACCAGTTCGGTCACCCCGCCAACGTCGACGAAGTAGGTCGCGGAGGTGAAGCTCAACATCGAGTCGCCCTGATGCGACCTCCGCTCAGAGGACGTTCCGAAGCATCGTCGGCGTCGCGTCTTCTTCCGGCGTCTCGCCCTCTGACTTCTGCTTCAGATAGCGATCGCTGAACTCGGTGTTGAGCTCGACCCACATCGGGAGGTGATCGGACATCTGGTAAGTGCGCCAATCCCGGTAGTAGCGCTCCTTGCCTGCTTCATCGCGGTGTTGCCCCTGGACGACGTCTCATAGGCGCCGCCCATGTCGTCGATGTAGGTCATCTCGTCGTCGTCTTTGTACACCGAGTCGTAGTAGTTGAAGACGCCGCCCTTCGCCTCCTTGAGCTGATCGGCAGCATCCATCGTGATGAATGCGATCTGGTCATAGAACTTCGTGCGCGGCGCGTTGGACGGAAGCTCCTTGAGTCCTTCCGGCACGACGAACCCCGCATCGAGGAGGGCCTTCATCGTCAGGTCCTCCGGCGAGAAGATGTTGAAGTCTCCGAGCAGGATCATGTTGGGAGCCCACGCGAACGGCTCGTTCGCACGCGCGGCGAGGAACTCCGCGAGCAGACCGATCTCAGCCACGCGACGCGGATCCTCCGCCACAGCGCTGCCATACAGGATGTGCGTGGTGCAGATCGTGAACGCGAACCAGCCGACCCGGAATCCGACGATGAACGGCGTCCGGGCGAGCTGGTCGGCGGGGCGGTACTCGCCTCCTCCCATCGCGATCGGGGGGATCACGACCTCGCCGGCGAGGCCGCCGAAGGAGACCTTGCGTTCGTCGTACAGGAACGCCATGCGTTCCTAGTTGCCCGGCATCCCTTCCGTGACGTCGGTGAGGATGTACCGCCACCACCGGCCGAGGTAGTAGCGGAGTCGGTTCAGTGCTTGCAGATCGTCGCGGACCTCCTGGATCGCGACGACGTCGAATCGGCTGACGATCTCCGCGATATATAGGAGCGACTCCTGTGACCGCTCGCCGTACTTGGGCGAGTCGAACTCCCGGATGTTCCACGTCGCGAGGAGCAGGTTGTCGATCGTGCGACGTGGGATCTGGTGATCGAGCTCGTCCTTGACCGTAAGGAGGCGATCGGCCGTTCGACGATCGCGATCACTGGCCGGGTCCAGGTCCGTGTATGAGGGCATGGTCCTCAGCCGATAACCGGTGAGCCACTCACCGACTGGCTCGGCGACTGGCAATCGACGAAGGCATCGATTCGCATCGGCTCCGAGGGCGAGCTGGTCGAGCCGCTCGTGTTCGAGCCAGTCACCACAACGCGAACGGCGGGGCAATCGCTCGTCGTCGGGGTGTAGGAAGACATCGTAGCTCCGACGATATCCGTGCAGCCGTCCGGACCGTCCTCAGAGCGACAGGCGCCCTGCCACTGGTACGTGAGGTCCGGCGGGGGTGAGCCAGCCCAATCGCCTCCGATCGCCACGAAGGTCGGTTCACGATCGTCGATGAAGGGTTCTCCTTGGGGAAGCGGGATGAGGCCGAGGGCGGCTGCCTGCTGGGCGAAGACCACCTCGTCTGGCGGGTTGAAATTGACGCTGACGAGCCTTGACTCTCCCGTGTCGAACGAGTGCTCGAGACCCATCCCCGGAGGGATCAGCCACGTCTGACCGTTCGGATCGATGGCCTCTACCGACCCCGCGAAGGTGGAGACCACGAACACGGGGTCGGCGTCGCAGGTCGTGCTGATCTGTACTGCGTCTGAGACCAGGAGCGTCCCCAAGCCGCAGAGGTCTTCTTGGCCACCGGCCTTGAACGTGCACAGTGCCCGACCACCGAGGATCCGGAACACCGTATTTTCCTGTTCGCGGGTGACCGCCGAGGCGATCTTCCCGGTCCCTGGGTCTTGACTGAATTGACACAGGGCGAGCTGACCGAACGCGAGGTCGACCACTCCGCTTCGGTCCACCCGCAGCCGCGTCAGGCAGGCGACCTGTCGGCGTTCCGTGAGTTCCGCAAAGGAGCCGCCGTCCGGCGGCAGGATCTCGATGAGTCCGCCGCCTGGATCTGCGAAGTCGTCATCGAACACGCACTCGGGTGAGTCCGAGTCGGTGGGCGACGGGGTCGCTGTCGTGGTCGACGTCTGCGTGTTCGACGGGGTGTTCGAACCCGATCCTCCCCCGGCGCAAGCCGCGAGCAGAACGAACTGCGCGACGAGGACGATCGAGCGCTTACCCCACACTCACGTGCCTCCGACGGTGCCAGGCGTCAACGAGTGCCTTCTCCCAGCGCCGCAGGCTGGCCATCAGGCCTTGCACAGCCACGCCGAGCGGCGTTACCACGAACACCCCGACGAAACCTCCCAACAACGGGACGATGATTCCCGGGTCGCGATCCACTCGGACGGGACGAGCTCGCCCGTTTCGGTCAGAGCGCTCGTGGTGGTGACCGAGTGCATGAAGAGCGATTGCTGTCCAGTTTCAAGTTTGAGAGTGGCAGCGAACGGATCGCTGGGATCGGCCTCGAGCGTGAGGACCGCGGGCGACGAGAACGCAGTCGCATCGCCGGGGGATAGGACGATCTGTCCCGAGAGTCCCTCCAGATCGGCGCGCGCCCCGTAGGCTTTCAGGGTCAACCCGTCGACGGAGCGGAGCTCGAACGTTGGCGGAACACCTCCCTCGCCCGACCCGATGACCAGATGAAGTGAGCCCTCGCATCGGGTCACCGCTTCCTCGCCCGTGAACTCGACCAGCGACGTGAGGTCTCCTCGCGATACCTCGAGCGTGACGCCTGGCCCGGGCGCACTGAAGCACAGACTCGGCGTCGATCGCGTGCGGGTGAAGAGCGCGACCCCGATGGGATCCGGGAGCGAGCCGAAGGGCGCGATGTCAAGGCTCCGCCCTTCTACCCTGGCGCCGCCGCTGGAAACGTATTGCGGGCTCGACCACGTGAGCTCGACTGGCGTCCTCGCGATCCGGACCTCTCCGTCCACGCACTCGCCATCTAGGTCGTCCGCCAACCTGTCGCATCTCGTGTCCGGCAGCGGAAGGAGGACCACCGCCGTTCCGTCCGTCGCCCCGCTTACCGCGAGCTCTCGGACGTATCCGCCCTCGAGCGACCAGCGTACGGATCCGGGACCTCCCCTCATCGTGAGGTGACGGAGCGTCGTGACGCTCTGCGTCGTCACGGTGGCCGCCACCGGCGGTCGCCAGTCGTGGAGCACGTTGTACCCGGTGATGGCAAGGCTCGCGCCCACCATCGCGAGGATCAAGGCGAGGACGCCTGAGGTGCTCGATGCCTGGGGCCGAGATTCCCGAAATGCGCTCGCGAGGATCGCACGATCCTCAGGGGTGAAGACTGGCCGTCGCGCGCCACCCCAGAACTCGTCGTGTTCCTGGAGATCGGAGGGGTAGATCCACGCCTCCTTCACCCGTCCATTGGCCATCGAGAACCGGACGCATTGCCGATCGCTCAACGCCCGCCCGTTCCTGGAGGCCGTGAGGTGTTGCCACGCCACCAGGTCCGGTCCGCGCTCCGATACGTCCTCGAGCTCGATCCGGACGCTGTCGTCCGAGAGTTCGCCGAGCGAACGGAAGTACGCATCGATCTTCTCGACGCCGGCGAACGTCCCTGCGACGCGGCTGCGTCCCGGGACGTGCAGGACGGCGTCCGGCGCGAAGACGAGATCTCCCCGCGAATCGCCACTGAGGAACGAGGCGTAGTCGCGCTCGAAGTCTGAGCGTCGGCGCGACCGCGCCGGTTGGCGGGTTCGTCCACAGCGCACGATGGTTCGCCCCCTGGTCGATGCGCTCCGGAGTCTGCTACCGATGGGAACCGACGTCCCGTGGTTCTTTCGGGGGACAGAGGAAGCACTATTGATTCGGCATGACGTAGGCGTACGGTCACGGAGCGGGGGTGGACCGTGGCGTTCGATTTCGCGTACGAGCAGGAGCTCGAGAACGAGGCTCGCGGACGGGCCCGGGCTGGAAGCCGGGGACGCCTCTCCGCACCCGACCCTCCGACTACCCAGGAACCATCGTTCCACTCGTGGTCCAGGGGGAGACGCTCGGGGGATACGTCTTCGATGAAAGGAGGCCCTGATTGAACGCTTACGAGCAGGGGCAGTGGCGAGCGACACATAAGAACGGACAGATCCCTCGTGGTGAGCTCGCGGAGATCCCCGGCGATCAAGACAAGGATCTCCTAGGGCCGGCCCTCATGCATCCCGAGGCCACATGGAACTTCCAACGCATGCGGGAGGCGGCCAAGCACGTCGGCGTGAACCTGGAGATCTCGTACAGCTACCGCACCTACGAGAAGCAGGTGCACAAATACGAGATCTTCAAGAACGGCGGGAATCTCGCCGCCACCCCCGGCACCTCGAATCACGGGTGGGGCCTCGCGCTGGATCTCAGCATCCCCGAGTACCCGGCGGCGAATAGCAACGCGCAGTTCAAGTGGCTAAAGGCCAATGCTCTTCGATTCGGTTTCCACAATAACGATGCTTCGTCCGAACCATGGCATTGGGACTACGAAGGCGGACATCCTATGGAGGAGGACCAGATGACCCCGGAAGAGAAGGCGGAGTTCGAGGAACTGAAGAAGTTGGTCGCGGACCACGAGAAGCTCATCACGGCGTTGCGCGAGGGTTTGGGCTCGGCCGACGACCCCGCGGCGTTCTTGGGGGCAGGCAACCGCGTCGCGACTTCGGTTCGGAGGTCCGAAGAGGAGAAGAAGGAAAACAGCGACGGTGATGATGGGGCGAAGAAGGCAAAGGGTGCCAAGGGTGTGAAGACGCCAGGCTGAACAGTGCCCTTCCGGTCGGCGCCGAACGAGAGGGCGATGTCCGATCCATCGACTCTGCCGATGAGAGGCAGTGGCACGATGCGAGCAGAGGCGGAACGGCTCGCGTGCTTCCCTGGGGAACGGCTCGAGTTCCGCGCGTGGCCTGGATCCAACCGCCGGGACGAGGACATCGAGTGGTCGGGGGGTGGTGCCCCCACCGCGGCGAGCGGCCGCACGTTCCGTTCATCGTTCGAACGCGCCGGCGCCCACACCGTTCGCGCTCGCTGCGGCGAGGCAGCGGTCGAGTTCGTCGTCACCGTGTGCCCTGTGGCCGACTGGATCGCGGAGGCGGCCGAGTTCTACGGACCGTCCCTCGACCTCGAGGGCATCCGCGTCAAGTCCAGCCGTTTGGTCCTGGGCAAGAGTGGCACGGGTTTCACCTGCAACCGGGTGATCCGTTTCAAGCGGCCACGGACCGAAGCGGATCTCCCCTCATCGTCCACCCTCGTGCACGAGCTCGGCCACGTCTGGGAGCACCAGGACGGACGCGCGCAACTGGTGCGCGGGCTCGTCGAGCAGGTGGGGAGATGGTTCGGGCGGGATCCGTACGACTACGGCGGTCCGGCTGGCACGGCTGCGACGACGGACCTGTCGTCGCTGCGTCTGGAGAGCCAGGCGCAGATCATCCAGGAACTGTGGCGAGCTCGCCACGGCGCTCCCGAGGACAGGCGTGAGAACGCCTTCACGCCCACCTACGTCGCAGACCTGCAGCGGCTCGTCGACGGGGCGGGGATCGGCACGAGGCCACCCCGTGGGAGGACGGCCGCGTCCACGATCGACGGTGTCGTCGCAGGAATCGTCAACGTCGTGGTAGACCTCGCGGGTTGACGGATCACGTCGCGGGAAGGGAGCGATCCATGACCGACGAGCACCATCGAGCGGGCGCCTCAGAGGCTCCTCCACGACCGAAGGATGAGTCCGGGCCCGAGCTGGAATTCACTCGACGCCCGCGGATGGTCCGGTGGCTGTCGCCGACGCAGCTCGTTCACACGGGACGTCAGGCGCTCTTCGCCGTCCTGATGTCGGGCTACTCGGACAAGCGAGAGATCCAAGCGGCGCTCCCGTCGCCGGGTGTCGTCGACCGCTCCGACAACGACGCGATCTGGATCGACTTCGTCTCCGACCTCGGTGACGGCTTCAATCCCACGTACACGCTCGCATACCTTCTGGCCAAGCCGTCCCTCGATCTTCCCGATCCCAAGCCCCGCGGAAGCATCCTCGTGATGGGCGGCGATCAGGTGTATCCGGTCGCGAGCCAGAAGCGCTATCGGAACAAGCTGGTCGGTCCGTTCCGAGCAGCGCTCCCGTACCTCGCCGAGGATGAGCCGGAGCTGTTCGTCGTCCCGGGCAACCACGATTGGTTCGACGGGCTCACGTCGTTCATGCGCGCCTTTTGCCAACGGGGATGGGTCGGAGCGTGGAGGATGCAGCAGACGCGCTCGTACTTCGCGGTCAAGCTCCCGCATCACTGGTGGCTCTGGGGAGTGGACATCCAGTTCGACAATTACATCGACTGGCCCCAGCTCGAATACTTCCTCACGGTGGCCGAGGGCGTGCAGAAAGGCGACGGGGTCATCGTCTGTCTCGCCAAGCCGAGCTGGGTCGACGCGAACGCCGCGGAACCCAACCCTGGATCCGGACGTGTATGCGACGTTCGACTACCTCGAGCGGAAGGCGATCATCGCCCGCGGAGCGTCGATCCCGCTGGCGATCAGCGGCGACCGGCATCACTATGCCCGGTACGAGGAACGCTCCGACGGACATCGTCAGCGCATCACGTGTGGAAGCGGCGGTGCCTTCCTCTCCGATACCCACGGCCTTCCCGATCCGATCGTGGTGCCGCATCCAGAGGCGAGCAGACGATCCCCCACGCCGCCAAGCACCTACTCGCTCGAGAAGCGCTACCCGGAGAAGCGCGACTCCATCAAGCAGGCGCGGCTCCATGTCTGGTCCCTGCTCTGGCGCAATGACGCGTTCCCGGTGCTCGTCGGCGCCGTGGCCTTCGTCTTCGCTTTGCTGGGACGAGGCGCGATCGCTCAGGGCGGGCAGTCGCTCTGGGCGATGCCCGATGACTGGTGGCGGCGCGTCCTCACGTGCCTCATCGCCGGGTTGCTCCTCCTCGCGCTGGTCGGGTTCACGAAACACGCGCAGCTCCTCCGTGCCTGGGGGCTCGGGCTTCTCCACACGGTCATGCATCTCGCAGCGATCGCCGCCACTGCGTGGGCGGCCAGTGGCATCGTGCACGCCTGGGGGCCCGGTCTCTCGAAGGACTGGCATATCGGCCTGACGCTCGGCGGCACCTTCGTGCTGTATGCGATCGTGGGCTGCGAGATCTTCGCCCTCTATCTCCTGATCGCCGACGGATTCCGCATGAACCGTACGGAGCTCTTCGCCGCGATGCGGGTGCAGGACCGCAAGGGCTTCCTGCGGATGAAGATCGACGCTGAGGGGTGCACCGTCCATCCCGTGAAGGTCGAGAAGGTCCCTCGGAAGTGGCGGTTGCAGCCCACGGGCGGACCCAGTGACCCGTGGTTCACGCCCGTCGACCGCCGATCCGGTCCCGGAGCTGATCGAGCCACCGTTCCTCGTCCCTCGTGGTGGTCCGGAACCTCGGAGGGGAGCTGACATGACCAGACTCTCGTGGCCCATCGAGAACATCAAACGCCAGTACGAGGTCGTCGTGGTCGGTTCGGGATACGGCGCGTCGATCGCCGCTTCCCGACTCGCTCGCGTGGGGCGGCGCGTCTGCGTGCTCGAGCGCGGCCGCGAATGGCAGACCGGCGAGTACCCGGACACCCTGCGCGAGGCCGCTGCACAGATGCAGGTCGACGCTCCCGGCGGACGGTGGGGGTCCACGACCGGTTTGTATGACTTCCGCGTGAACGACGAGATCGACGTGTTCCTCGGCTGCGGGCTCGGCGGCACGTCGCTGGTGAACGCTGGCGTCGCGCTGCGGGCCGATGACCGCGTGTTCGACGACGACCGTTGGCCGAGTGTGTTCCGAGACCCGAACGCGCTCACGGATGGATACGAGCGGGCCACCGCCATGCTCCGGCCCTCCCCGTACCCACGGGCATCGAGCCTGCCCAAGCTCGATGCGCTCGAGGTTTCGGCCGACCACCTCAGCGAAAGCGGGGTATCCCGCTGCCTTCGACCGGCCGCCGATCAACGTCCACTTCGGCGAGGCCGGGCCCAACCATGTCGGCGTCTACCAGCAACCGTGCACGCTGTGCGGCGACTGCGTGTCGGGCTGCAACTCCGCCGCGAAGAACACGCTGATCATGAACTACCTGCCGGACGCGAGGAACCACGGTGCCGAGATCTACACCCGGACGTGGGTGCAGCGACTCGAACGACGGGACGATGGCCGTTGGGTCGTCCACTTCCAGCTCCGGGATGCGGGGCGCGAGACCTTCGACGCGCCGACCCTGTTCGTGATCGCGGACATCGTCGTCCTGGGTGCCGGCGCGCTCGGCTCCACCGAGATCCTGCTGCGCTCCCGGGACGCGGGACTCCCGGTCTCGGACGAGCTCGGAACCCGCTTCACCGGCAACGGCGACGTGCTCGCGATCGGCTACAACAACGACCGCGAGATCGAGGGCATCGGCTACGGGGCTCGGTCGGTGGATCGCGAAGGAGCCCGTGGGGCCCTGCATCACCGGCATCATCGACCTGCGGGGCAGCCCCCGGCTCGAGGACGGGTTCGTGATCGAGGAGGGCGTGATCCCCGGCGCGCTGTCGAGCCTGCTCCCAGAGGTTTTCGCCGGCATGGACGCGATAATGGGCGAGGACACGGATCGCGGGCTCAAGGACTTCCTGCTCGAGAGCGCGCGCGAGCTCGGAGGCCTGTTCCGCGGGCGCGAGAGCGGTGCGCTGCGCAACACCCAGACCTACCTGGTGATGTCCCACGACGACGGTCAGGGGCGCATGCGGCTCGAGGACGATCGCCTCCGGATCTCCTGGCCGGACGTGGGTGAGCAGTCGATCTTCCGCACCGTGAACGAGCGCCTCCGGCAGGCGACGGCCGCGCTCGGGGGCCACTTCGACGAGAACCCGTTGTGGACGAGGCTGTTCGGCCACGATCTCGTCACGGTGCATCCCCTCGGCGGGTGCGTCATGGCAGACGACGCCGGCGGCGGCGTGGTCAACGATCGGGGTCAGGTGTTCTCCGGGGCCACGGGGGACGGTGTCTACGAGAGCCTCTACGTGATGGACGGCGCGGTGATCCCGCGCCCGATCGGCGTCAACCCGCTCCTCACGATCTCGGCGGTGGCCGAGCGCTCGGTCGCGCTGCTCGCGCGCGACCATGGCTGGCCGGTGGACTACGACTTCGAGGAGCCGCCCGTCGTCGCCGCGGGCGCCCCTGCTCGGCTCGGCGTGGAGTTCACGGAGACGATGCGGGGCGCCTTCGCCATGCGCGAGGCGGCGGGAGAGCCGACACGGGAGGACTACGAGCGCGCGGCTGCCGAGGGCGTACGGATCGCCCGCGCCGGGCACGACGCCGCCCGGATGCAAGGCCGGCCGGCGACGACGGCCGATTTCCCCGGCGGCGGGGCCTTCGAGTTCACGCTCACGATCACGTCGAGCGACCTCGATGCCATGATCGGTGACCCGGATCACGCGGCGACGATGGTCGGTACGGTCCGCGCCTCTACGCTGTCACCCGATCCGCTGATGGTGACGAATGGGCGGTTCAACCTCTTCCTCGACGACCCGACGAACGAGCGGCGCAAACGTATGCGGTACCAGATGGACCTCAGCAGCGAGGACGGCACGGCCTACACGTTCGAGGGGTTCAAGGAGATCGCGGACGATCGCGGCGTCGATGTGTGGACCGACACCACCACGCTCTACGTCACGATCCGGGAGGCGGGACGGGTGGACGGACGGGTGGGACTCGGGATCCTGCGGATCAGCCCGAAGGACTTCATGCGCCAGCTCACGACGATGCGCGCGATCGGCGCCAGAGGGGTCCTCGAGGCGGCCGAGGCGAAGGTGCGGTTCGGACGGCTGTTCGCCGGCGAGCTGCAGGAGGTGTACGGAGCGCTCCTGGTCTGATCCGGTCGGTCAGACGCCGTGGTAGGAGTCCCAGAGCTGGCCCAGGTACCAGGAGCCGAACGTGGCGAGCGTGGCGGCCCGCTCGGCGATCGAGTCCGTGTTCGTCGCGTGCATGCTCGACACGAGCTTCGCGACGTCCCCGACGTCCAGCCGGAGCACCCCGGCGCCTGCGACCGGCCCGCTCGCGTCGTCGCCTTCGTGCAGGGTGGCCGGGATCGTCGTGATGTCACCCCATATGTCGGCGCCGGGGTCGTCGCGCAGATGCGCTCGCCCGGCGACGCGGTAGCTCCGCCCGCCGTGCTCGAAGGCGAGCTCGTACACCACCTCCTTCGCGTCGGGCTCGTCCGACGGCGCGAACAGGTTGAAGAGCCCGTCGACGCACGGGAGTCGGTCGCCGAAGGCGGGGAACGAGAGGTCTCCCGTCAGGGAGCCTGCGTGCTCGGGGTCCGACACGAACCGCTCGACGTCGTCGACGTCGATGTTGGCCCTGAGCGCGAGGGTCGTCCCGTCGGCCTGGCCCTTCGCCGCCCCCTCGGCGGGATCGGTCGCACCCAGCGCGAAAGGCCCGGTCATCGTCTCGCTGAACATCACACCACGACGCCCACCGGCCATCCGAGTGACATCGGGGGTCAGCGCGAGTCCCTCCTCGGCCGCCGATGCCAGGTAGCGCTTCGCATCGCGGTACCCCATCGAGATCAGTGCGTCGGCGTCGATCCGCCCCTCGTAGAGATCGGGGTCGAGGGGGAGCGGCGAAGCGGGTTTGACCACGTGGAGCCGGATCGGCCGTGTCTGCCCGAAGGCTCCCTCCCCTTTCTCGATGCGACCGTTCAGCTCGCGGATACGATCCAGGTCCTCGAACAGCGCGCCGTTGGCCGACAGCTCGATCATGTGCACGTACTGGCGGAACGGGCCCGGGTGATACTCCGGCTCGTTGCCGATGCACCAGACGAGCCAGATCTCCTCGGCTCCCCGGCGCACGGCTTCCCAGAGGTTGGCGTCGCGGATCCAGACCGAATCGACGTAGGTGGCGTCGCCGCGCCGCACCGGGGGCATGAAGATCGGCAGTGAGATCCCGGCGACCAGCAGGTCGAGGTCGACGTCGGTGTGGTCGATCGCTTCGTTCGTCTTGGTCGTGTAGTTGCACACGTTGAACGTGCCCTGGATGCCCCGCGCGGCTCGGATCGAGTCGACGTCGACTCCCAGGTCGGGGAAGACGTGCCCCACGATGCCGTCGGCGTCGCCGAGGGCCATCAGATGCGAGGCCCGGACGTAGTCGGCGAGGGGCGCGAACGACACGAAGTCGCGGACGTTGAGCCGCCGCCACCGATCGCACATCTCGGGCGGTGTGAGCCCCGAGAGCAGCATCGCGAGGTTGATCGTCCCGCCCGAAGTCCCGTCGGCGTGGAAGAACACGAGCCCAGCGTCGACCAGCGCCCGGATCGCGCCTGCCTGGTAGGCGACCCGCATCCCGCCACCCGCCAGGACGAGGGACCGCCTCGGCCCCGTGTCGCCCTCTGGAGCGGCCCCGCTGGGCACGTGCGGCTCGGCGGTCATCGGACCGGAGTCGAGGAGAGCCCTTCTGGGGGCCTCGAGCGCGCCGGCCGGGTCGCGAGGGAGATGTTCACCGTCGGATGCGCCTCCAGAACGCGAGTCCGAGCGCCCCGGACAGGAGGTCGAACCCCGCCACCAGCAGCGCCACCCCGGAGAACACGCCGCGAGCGACGCCGATCCCGACCGCCGCCGAGGCACCCACCTTCTGGAGGGCGGCCCAGAAGACGACGATGGGGTGCTCCGCCCGGTCCAGGAGCGCGTGGATCAGCATGCCGCCGAACAGCACCATGAACATGCCGACCGTGGCGAACAGCTGTCGGGTCGCCTCCGTGTTCTCGACCGAGAGCCGGTCCAGCACGAAGCCGGGAGCCACGATCTGGGTGAGGCCGGAGGCCACCGTGATCGCCGCGATCGCGAGGAGAACGAGACGGAGCGGGTCTGCGACCAGGCGCCGCCGCACGCCAACCGCCGCCGGATCGCTCATCACCGCGCCCGCACCGCGAAGAAGATCGCCATGGTGAGCCACTCCGTGCTCCACAGCCCCACCCGGATGGATGTCAAAGACTTCCATCGGCGCAGCGCCTCCTCGAGCTCCGCCGGGTCGGTGATCCCTTCGGCCATGCGCCGGTTGATCGGCAGGATCAGGGTCACCGTGAGCGCGGCGCTCCCGACGACCAGCGTCAGGACCAGGATCGGGACCCAGACCAGCCCGGTGCCCCACTCCGCCACGAGCATGATCCCGGCGGTGGCGATCATGATGGTGGTCAAGGCCGTGAACACCCGCAGGGCCGCCTTCACCTGTGGCACGAAGTGCAGGTAGTAGTTCTCGACCGTGAGGTGCGGAGTGATCGGGAAGGAGAACAGCACAGTGGACCACCCGGTCCCGAAGTACATGGACGCGCCCATGAGGAGGACCACCTCGTCGACCAGGACCAGCGTCCGCGTCATGCCGGTTCAGCGCACGAGCTCGTCGTCGCCATACGGAGCCTTCGGCGGGTCGAGCCAGTCCTGGCTCAGCCCGAGGTCGAACACGCTCTCCATCCCTTCGCCCGGCTGCGGCGTCCCCTCCCAGCTCAGGAACCACGCCTCGAAGTGGTCGTCGAGGGCCCCGGAGAAATCGCCGAGGTACGCGGTGAAGACGGGCTTGGGGTCGATGTGAAGCTCCTTCAGCGGCTGGACCCGCGGGTGGTTCCCGAGGTACATGCGCGCTATCGCGCCGCCGCCGAGCCCGACCTGCATGTGGCCCTTGAAGTAGACGCCGGACTTCATGAGCATGCCGCGGAAGCGGCAGTAGTTGATCGCACCGATATCGAGCGGGATCCGGAACCCTCCCGGCCGGTCGATCTCGATGCGCATCCCGAGCATCCCATCCTTGTCGTACTGGCTGCTCACGACCTGGTCGGAGACTTCGAAGTCCAGGTTGGCCTGGTGCTTGGGCATGCCCCAGATCCCCTTGCCCCCTTTGACCGAGATCTCGCTGCTGACCGGGAGGTCCACGACGTACTGTCCGGTGCCGAACCAGCGCCGGAACAGCGCCGGCACCAGGGGCGGCGCCGGCCCGCCCCCGTGCGTGCAGGCGATCGCGATGCTGAACTCGACGTACTTGCCGATGTCGGTGAACCGGTAGTTCACGACCGTGATCACGAGCACGGCGTGACCCCCGAGTCGGAACGGGTGGAGCTCGTTGCCGGGGAGCATGGCAGCGGCTCGGCGACGGTCGATCCGGAAGGCGGCCATGAGCGCGCCCGTCTTCACGGAATCGACGGGGAGCCGGAACGGGATCCCGTCCACCAGCGCGTTGCGCCCGGCCTGGGCCTTGATGCGACGCGGCATGGCGGTCATCCGCGGCACCTCGAAGGGGTCATCTTCATCGGCTACCTCTTCAGCTCGTCGAGCATCAGTGGGAACACGTCGCGTGCCGCGTCCTTGCCCATGAATACGTCCAGGTGGCTGTAGTTCGGCAGCACGCGCAGAGAGTGGTAGTTGGGGCGCCGTCGATCGAACAGCTCGAAGGTCCGCTCCTGGCTCTCCGCCGAGAAGCACCGGTTGAGCTTGCCGGCGAAGAACGCGAACCTCGCGTCCGTTTGCGGCGGCTGGGCGAGGAAGTCGGCGGGAAGCGCAGGCAAGCCTTCGACCGAGACGAGACGTCCGCGTTGGACGCACTGCGCCATCTGCTCGAAGAACGTCATCGGGACGAACCCGAACTCCGAGCGGAGCCATTCGTGCGTCTCGCCATTGAGGTTCTCGTGCCGCCAGAGCGCCGGGAAGCCCGTGCCGTACGTGAAACTGACCATCCGGCAGACAGTGTTGTCGCACTCGTGGTGGAACGCGCGCACGAGCAGCACCATGATCTTCGCGAACGTCGTCGGCGCCTCGACGCCCCAGTGGGGGTCCATGTACCTCGACGCCATCTTCACGAGCGGCGTCAGGTACCGGATCTTCCATCGCGAGACCATCGGGATGACCGGGTGCAGCGAGACCGCGTTCGTGACGATCGTCGTGACCTCAGGCACCAGGCCGGCGACGGCCGACATCATGAAGCTCGTCGAGCCCTGGCAGTGGATGATCGCTTTCATCTCGTCGCTGCCGGTCTCGCGCAGCACCGTGCGCACGGCCTCCGGGTGGTCGTACGCGGCGGCGCGATCGAGGGTCCACTCGTTCGGGGCGAAGTCGATGCTGGCGCGCCAGTTCTCGAGCCAGACGTCGTAGCCCTCCTCGACGAGCACGTTGACGAGGTTCGACCGGACCGGCGCCCGGAAGACGTTCGCGCGGACGCCGGCACCGTGGACGAGCATCACCGGCCCGCGGTCGGGCGGGCGCGAACCACGGACGTTGATGACGTTGCCCTCGTGCCCGTCCGCCGTCGTGAAGCGCACGACGCGGCCAGGCCCGGTCGCGGCCGCTCCCGCTGCGTTCGGCGCGCCCTCAGGCATCCGATGTCCTTCCCGCCGCGTGGACCGATCGAGGTGTGCCCGACCGGCGCGCCGGCACTGCACCCGCGAACAGTACGACCGCCCGTTCGCGTGGCGCAAATCCTTGCCATGTTCGGCCGCCGCTCTTCGGGCGGCGCTCTGATCCACGTATCGCATTGCCGTAGGTTCCATGGCCTACGAGAGCCAGCCGACGGGATGCCCTCAGGACACGCCGGCGGAGGGTCCCGAAGGTGTGACGGCAGCCGACCTCGTCGCCGTCCGCGGCGGGTCGGAGGTGACGATCGCCCCTCGAAAGCTTCGATGGTCAGGTGAGCGTCCCGATCCGGGTCGACGCCTGAGGACATCGGAGGGAGAGATGACCGGGTCGAAGGAGTCGTCGGCCATCTAGGTCGCCGGACCTCTTCCGGGTTCGACCCCGAACGGGGGCGAACCTACACTCGCGAACATGCAGCGTCGCAGCGGAGGACGCAGCCTCGGGTCGGTCTATCGCCTCGACCCGTTGACGTTCGAGGGGGAGAGGATGCCCGTAGGCGCGGAGGTGCTCGGCGTCGCCGTGGACGAAGCCGCCGACTCTCTGTGGGTCTACGTCGGTGAGTCCTCGGATCCGAGCCCCGAGTGAGCCAGAGTCGAACGGGTGTGCTGCATCGCGACGCGGCTGCTCCAGGAGGTCGCGCGGATCAGTTCCGGTCCGAGACCTCGGCGGCGATCTCCCCGGCGCGCCGATAGCTGAGCTCGGCGCCGAGCCGGAGGAACTCCCGGATCCCGGCGAGCTGTTCCGCCGTGAAGCGGCTGCCCGAGGCGAGCCATGCGGCGGCAACGGGACCCCAGGCGTGCTCGGCGAGCTCGCGGAAGCGCTCGGTCGTCTCGACCAGGACCCGGCGCCGGTCGGAGGGATCCGCGAGGCGCTGCACGTAGCCGGCTCGCTCGAGGCGGTCGAGCACCGCGGTGATCGCGCCGGTGGTCAGCCGACTCTCTTCGGCCAGACGGCCCGCGGGGACCGTGCCGAGCCTGGCGAGGATGTCGAGGCAGATCACGTCGGTCCGATTCACCCCGAGCCACTCGGCGATCGCGGCGTCCATCGCGTCCGCGGCGTTCTGGTTGATCCGCATCTCCGTGATGATCTCGGCCATCTCGTCACGGCGGGATAGGCGAGAGCGCCTTGACGGTCGAGTATCTTGAGAAGTAAGATTCTTAGACATCGTGGGGATGATACCCCAGCCGCGAGGAGAAGGGAAGGAGCCAGCTCGATGACCGGCACCGACACCGAGATCCGCCCGTTCCGCATCGACATCCCGCAGGCCGACCTCGACGACCTCCGGGCTCGCCTGGACCGCACGCGCTGGCCCGACGAGCTGCCCGGCGTCGGCTGGGACTACGGGGTGCCGCTCGGCTACGTGAAGGAGCTCACCGAGTACTGGCGCGCGGGCTACGACTGGCGCGAGTGGGAGAGCAGGCTCAACGCGTACCCGCAGTTCACCACCACGATCGACGGGCAGAACGTCCACTTCCTGCACGTCCGGTCGCCCGAGCCGGACGCGCTGCCCGTCATCCTCACGCACGGGTGGCCGGGCTCGATCGTGGAGTACCTCGACGTCATCGACCGGCTGAGCGATCCGAGGGCGCACGGAGGCGATCCGAGCGACGCGTTCCATCTGGTGATCCCGTCGCTCCCCGGGTACGGGTTCTCCGGTCCCACCCACGAGGCCGGCTGGACCAACCCACGCATCGCGAAGGCCTGGGCGGTGCTGATGGGCCGGCTGGGCTACGACCGCTACGGCGCCGTCGGCAACGACGCGGGCTCGATGATCAACCCCGAGCTGGGGCGGCACGACCCCGAGCACGTGCTCGGCGTCCACGTCACGCAGATCTTCTCGTTCCCGACCGGTGACCCGTCGGAGATGGCGGACCTCACGGAGGAGGAGCAGCGGGAGCTGGGAACGCTCCAGTGGTTCTACGAGAACAAGATGTCGTTCAACACGCTGATGGCCCAGCAACCGCAGACGCTGTCGTTCGCTTTGCTCGACTCACCGGTCGGGTTGCTCGCCTGGAACGCGCAGCTGCTCGGCGAGGAGCTGGATCGAGACTTCGTCCTCACGAACGTGATGCTCTACTGGCTGACCGGAACGGCGGGCTCCGCGGCTCGGCTGTACTACGAGAACGCCCATGCCACGCCGCCGACCGAACCGACCACCGTTCCGATCGGGCTGGCCGCGTTCGCGGGGGACTTCAGCGGCATCCGCCGCTTCGCGAACCGGGATCACTCGAACATCGTTCGCTGGACGACGTTCGAGGGCGGCGGCGGCCACTACGCGGCGCACAAGGTGCCCGATCTCCTCGTCGGCGACGTGCGGGAGTTCTTCCGGGACCTGCGCTGACGTCACCGGTGACGGCGTGATCGGCTGGCCCTAGCGCGTCGCCATCTCGAGTTGCTCGGCCACGCCGGCGGAGACGACGTTCCCCTTCTGCGCGTACAGCTCCCGCGCTCGGCGGAGAGCGTCCATCCGTTCGGCGGAGTCTCCGACTGCGGACAACACCGTGGCGAGGTCCATGAGACTGTCCGCGCACATGTTCGTGTCGTCGGTCTCTTCGGCGAGCTCGACCGCCGCTCGCGCCAGGGTTGCCGCCTCGGCATGCTCGCCGCGCGCGGCAAGGACCTTCGCCTTGGCGCTCCGCCACAAGACCTGGGTCGCGAGATCGTCGTCGGCCCCGATCTCCTCCGCGATGCGACAGAACTCCTCGGCCTCCTCCAACCGTCCCTGGGCGCAGATCGCATGCGCCAGAAGCGCTGCCGCGGTGGCCTGGTACCCGAGGTCCCCGAGCCGGGTGACCTCGTCGTACCCAGCTCGGAGGGCTCGCTCCGCGGCCGCCGGATCTCCCGCGAGCGTCTCGATGAACCCCTCGGCCTCGGAAGCGAAGGACGCCCGCATCCTGAGCCCGTGGTCCTCGAGGATCTCGAGGCTCTTGCGGACGAGTCGTCGAGCTTCATCGATCCGACCCTGCATCGCGTTCAGTGCCGCCATGCTCCGGATCGCGCCCGCCTCCGCGGTCGGATTCCCCTTCGCGAGCTCCATGATCCTCTCGCATCGAGTCATGACGTCGGCCACCGGCGCCGGCCCGAACAGGCCGGTACCCGCGTACATGCGAAGGCTTTCGGCCTCCTCATATTCGGCGCCGGCCTTCCGCGCGTGCTCGATCGCCTGTTCGAGCGCGCGGTCGGCCTTCGCGTAGGTGCTCTGCGTGAAGTGCACGTCTCCGAGCAGGCGGTACGCCCTCGCGAGCCCGAGGTCGTCACCCAGCTCCTCGAGGACGGGGATCA
Source organism: uncultured Actinomycetota bacterium (assembly GCA_963724415.1). GTDB lineage: Bacteria > Actinomycetota > UBA4738 > UBA4738 > HRBIN12 > JAJNBA01. The sequence goes on from CAVRUS010000011.1 coordinate 28,756, forward strand.
CGCTCCCCAGCGTCTCCAACGCCTCCTCGGATCGATGCTCGGGATCCGTGAACTCCCTCAGTAGGAGCGAGACGATCTGGACGTGGGCCTCGAGGCCACGGTCTCCGTTCGCTCGCGCGCGATCGACGGCGTCGCGCAGCATCGCCTCGGCACGGGCGATCTCTCCCGTCTCCATCAGCGACTGCCCGAACTCCGGGACCAGCGCGAGCCGCCGCGGGTCATCGAGCGGGAGGAGGTCGTAGCTGCGCCCCAGAAGGGTGGCGGCCGCCTGGATGTCGCCCCTCGCCAGCGCTCGTCGGCCGACCGAGGCGAGCGTCGCGCTGGCGCGGCCGATCAAGGCGTCCGTGTCATCATCGGGTTGACCGAGCTCCATGCGGTAGCGAGCCGCTCTCTCGAGGTGATAGGCGAGGATCTCCTCGTTCTCTCCGATCCGGTCGCCGGTGGTCCGCTCGAGCCAGCCGGCGAAACGCAGGTGGAGGTCGGCCCGCAGCTCCTTGGGGGCCTGGCGGTACGCCCCCTCCTGGATGAGGAGGTGATGGAAGCCGAACGCATCCTCGCCGAACGAGGCGGAGTGGTCGGGGGCGATCAGCTCACGCCGAACGAGGCTCTGCAGGATCGGACCCACGCGCGAACGCAATCCATCGGGGACCAGATCGACAACGGCTGCCCACGAGAAGATCTTGCCGATCACGGCGCCGCCGTGGATCACGGCTCGCTCTTCCGCCGTGAGTCGATCCAGGCGAGCCCCGACGAGGGCCTGGATCGTCGGCGGGACCGTCGCGAGCGCGGCCTCCCTCGTCGACCCCCCGGCGTCCGCACCCTGGGCTTCGAGCACGCCGTCGTCCCGGAGCATCTTGACCATCTCCACGACGAACAGCGGATTGCCGCTTCCCACCTCGGAGATCCGTCCGCGGAGCCCGGCGCTCAGATCGCCGCCCTGGAGGAGCTCGTCGATCAACGTCCCGATCTCATCCGCTGCCAGCGGCTGCAGGTGAAGGATCGCCGCGTTCGGCAGGTGGGCCGCCCATCCGGATCGTTCCTCCAGCACATCGCTCCGGGCGAGGCAGAGGACGAGGATCGGGGCGTCCCGGCACGAGCGCAGGAGGTACTCGAGAAGATCGAGGAGCGCGGGTTCGGCCCACTGCAGGTCGTCCAAGATCACGACGAGCGGATGTTCCCGGGCTACCTGCTCCAGCAGCCGGCGGATCGCCCAGAAGGTCTCCTGCATCCCCACGGTGGCGTCCGCCAGACCGATCGCTGCTGCGACCCGGTCGAACAGCAATCCTGATTCCTCGGCGCCGCGCAAGAGCGCCTGCAGCTTGGAGCGGGCGATCTCGAGGGGATCGTCGAGATCGATCCCCGCGAGCTCACGGACCGCCTCGGCCACCGGCCAGAACGTGATGCCGTCACCGTAGGGGAGGCATCGTCCCTCGATCGTGATCGCTTCGCCTTCGATGCCGGTGACGAATTCGCTCGCGAGCCGTGACTTGCCGGCCCCAGCGGTTCCCGTGACCGTGAGGAGCCGGCAGGCTCGCTGCGCGATAGCCAGGTCGAACGCCTCGCGCATCCGGCCGATCTCATCAGCACGACCCACCAGGGGAGGATCTGCTCGCTTCGGCCGCTCGCCGAACGCGGTGGTGTCGAGCAGTCGGTAGGCCGTTACCGGCAGGCGCTTCCCTTTGAGGACCAGGGAGGCTCCTTCATCGACCGAGACGGAATCGCGAACCAAATCGTAGGTCTCCCGCCCGAGGAGGATCTCCCCAGGGGCCGCGGCTTGCTGGAGTCGAGCGGCCAGGTTCACGGCTCCTCCGACGACGGCTGGGCCCGAAGCGGAGCCAGAGACGAAAACCTCTCCGGTGCTCACGCCGGTTCGCGTGGTGATCGAGACACCGGCCGTGCGCTCCAGGTCGTCGTTGAGCGAAGTCAGTGCGCTCCGCATGTCGGCCGCCGCACGCGTCGCCCGAAGGGCATCGTCCTCGTGCATCCGCGGGATGCCGAAGACCGCCATCACCGCGTCGCCGATGTACTTCTCGACCGTGCCACCGTGCCGTTCGAGCACGCGGCGCATCTCCTCGAAGAACCTGGTCATCACCCGCCGAACCGTCTCGGGGTCGAGCTCGTCGCCCATCGGGGTGGAGCCGACCACGTCGCAGAAGACGATCGAAACGGTCTTCCTCGCCATGCCGAGCGCGGGCACGGCCGTCAGCGGGGTGGCACATGACATACAGAAGCGGGCGGGTTCCGGGTTGTCCCGGCCACACGATCCACAGATCGGCATGTCGGTCGGAGTGTAGGCACCCGACCTCGACCACCGATAGTGCTGCGCGAGAGAGGCCTGCCGAGTTGACCAGATGGGTCGACCGCATCAGAGTCGCCGCACGGCTCAACTCGGGGAGGGGGTCACGTGCCGAAGCGATACCGGATCGAGATGACGCTGTTCAACGGCAACACGCAGCTGGAGCCAACAGACACACATCCTGAGGACTATGAGAGCGACGAGGAGGCGAAGGCGAAGTTCGCGGAGAAGAAGAAGGCTGCTCGCGAAGCGGGTAAGGGACGGCCCGCCTAGTCGCGGTTACCCCGTGTCCTGATCGTCCGAAGGCTTCGCCCCCGCGCCCGGGATCGTCTCGCTCGGCGGCAGATGGAGCAGGCTCTGCACGCGGCGGACACCTGGAACCTCGCGGGTGAGGTCGACGACCTCCCCGAAGGTGTGCCGGTCGTGAAGGTCGCCGGACAGGTACGCCACGCCGTTGACCACGTCGATCACAAGGTCGTCCGCACTCAGATCGGGTCGTCGTTCGAGACTGGCTCGGACCTGACCGGCGATGCGAGCATCCTTTCCTTGGCCGGCGCCGAGGGGTCCCGCCTCCACGTCCTCTGTCGGACGTCCGGGCCGAGGAGCCGCGATCGGCTCGGGGCTGGGCACCCGAGAGACGGCGGTGTCGAGAGGACTCGGCGGGATCGGTGCCAGGTTCTCGGGAAGCGGCGACCCATCGTCTTCCCGGTGGTACGAAGGCCGGCGGGTGATCCTGGTGAGCATCGACCGGAGGTGTTCTCGCCGCGAGCCTCCGTTGATGGGATCGAACAGATAGACAGCGGCGGCCCCAGCGAGGGCCGCCAGGATCGCACTGCGGGTCCGCATGATGTCTCCTCGGGGGTCGGCTCCGGTCCGAACTCGGCCCTTCCATCCTCCGCAAGTCGGGCCCGGGCGGCATCGACAGGAAGACCTACCGCATCCGCGGGAGGGGTGGAGGAGGGCGGAGCCGATGGTCGAGGATGGACCGATGTCCCCGAGCGAACCCGCACCACGGAGCGGCCTGACCGCGCGCTTCGTCCAGCTGTTCGCCGGCCTGGTGCTCTTCGGTGTCAGCCTCGCGCTCCTCGTCCGGAGCGAGCTGGGTCTCGACCCTTGGGACGTCTTCCACCAGGGCCTCTCGGTCGCGACCGGCCTGTCGATCGGCGCGTGCACGATCGTTGCCGGCGTCGTCGTTCTCCTGCTCTGGATCCCGCTGCGTCAGCGGCCGGGTATCGGCACCGTCGCCAATGTCGTGCTGGTTGGGCTCTCGCTCGACGCCGTCCTGCTCCTGATCCCTCCTACCGCCGACCTCGGGCTCCGCTGGGCCTATCTCGTCGCAGGCATCGTCCTGAACGGGATCGCGACCGGCGCCTACATCGGTGCCGGGCTCGGCCCCGGACCGCGGGACGGGCTGATGGTCGGGCTCGCGCGCGACGGCCGGTCGCTCCGCGTCGTGCGGACGGCGATCGAGGTGTCGGTGCTCATCGTGGGATGGCTCCTGGGAGGGACCGTCGGCATCGGAACGGTGCTCTTCGCGTTGACGATCGGGCCGATCGTCCACCGGACGGTGCCCGCGTTCTCTCGGCACGCGGTCCACGTTCCGCGAGGAGGGTTCCCCGCGACGTAGCCGCTGCGAGATCGATCGCTCAGAGGATCGAGTCGTGGATGAGGATCGAGGTGATCGCCGCCCCGAAGGCGGCGAACCCCATCCCGATGATCGCGAGGGCGATCCCGAAGCCGGCGGTTCCCCGTCCACGTGCACCGCCGGGAGCATGCATCGCGCGCGCGGCGAGCCAGATGCTCGCGATCCCGAGGACGAGGCCCACCAGGAAGATCCCGAGCGGCCACGACTCGAACAGTCGCGCCGTCACGAAAGTCCCGAGGATCGAGAGCACTCCCATCGTCAGCGACAGGTCACCGACGAGGGCGACGTCGGGAACGTCGGGATCATTTGGCGCCTTCATAGTGAGGTGATCATCGACTGGGATGCGCGGCGTGCCTAGACGGGAACGTGCTCAACTCATGACGCCGGAGTCCTCGTAGCGCGTGGGCTGTTCGTCCCAGCGGTCTGGGCACCTCAGGAAGGTCAGCGAGCGATCGCTCCCGCCGCTCGCACGATCGCGGGGAGGACCTCGCCGATCGGAGCTCGGATCGTCACGTCGGCTCCGTCGTCGAGCGGGGTCTCGCCCTGGTTCACGATGACCAACCGCGCGCCGCGCCGGTGGGCATCGACGGCGAGCGTCGCGGCCGGCTGCACGGTGAGCGTCGTCCCGATCGCGAGGAACAGGTCACACGCGCTCGAGGCCACGACCGCCGTCTCGAGCACGAGCGGATCGAGGCGCTCGCCGAACGCCACCGTCGCCGACTTCTGGATGCCGCCGCACTCGGTGCACGCAGGGTCGGGCTCGCCGGCGCGGACGCGATCGAGCTGCTCCTGCATCGGCGTGCGGCGGTCGCACGACAGGCACTTCGCCTGGTGGATCGTCCCGTGCAGCTCGAGCACCCGCTCGGAGCCGGCCGCCTGGTGGAGCCCGTCGATGTTCTGGGTCATCAGCGCGAGCAGCGTGCCGCGCCGCTCCAGCTCGGCGAGCGCACGATGCCCGTCGTTCGGCTGCGCCGTCCACGCCGGGTGGCGCATCCGCTCCTGCCACGCCTGGACGCGGACCTGTGGATCGCGCACGTAGTCCTCGATGTTCACGAGCTTCATCCGCTCGGGGTTCGTGGTCCACACGCCGTTCGGCCCTCGGAAGTCGGGGATGCCCGACTCGGTGCTGATGCCCGGCCCCGGTCAGGACGACGATCCGCTCGGATGTGCGGATATCGCCGGCAACTCGTTCGATCGAACGTTCGGGCTCGTCGCTCACGCAGTGGAGCCTAGGCCGGTTCACGAGCGAGTTGTCGGATCTGATTGGATATAACGACTCTGTTATCATCGCGCAGATGAGAGCAGGCACGATTCTTCGGGAGGCTCGGCATCGAGCCGGGCTCACGCAGCGTGAGCTCGCGCGCAGGGCGGGTGTGCCCCAGCCGGCGGTCTCCCGGATCGAGCGCAACCACGTCTCCCCGCGACTCGAGACGCTCGACGTCCTGCTCCGCGGATGTGGCCTCGCCCTCGACCTGGTTGAGCGACCCGGCCTCGGCGTCGATCGGACGTTGATCCAGGAGCGACTGCGCCTCTCGCCGATCGAACGCGCGCGGCTGACCGCCCGGGAATGGAACCGGACGCGCGGCCTCTCGTCGGGGTGACACCCTCTGAGCGAACCTGCCTTCGACCCCATCGCCGGTCTCCGGACGCTCGTCGAGCACGGCGTCCGCTTCGTGTTGATCGGCGGCTACGCGGCTGCGCTCCGCGGCTCGCCGATGATGACGGGCGACGTCGACATCTGCCCGGCTCGCGATCGCGGCAACCTCGATCGGATGGCCGAAGCTCTGCAAAGCCTGCACGCCCGCCTCCGTGGAGCACCGGCCGATGTCCCGTTCTTGCTCGACGGCCGGACACTCGAGGCGGGTGACCACTTCACGTTCTCGACCGACGCGGGTCCCATGGACTGCCTGAGCACGCCGGCCGGGACCGATGGGTTCGTGGACCTCGATGCGTCGGCCACCGACGAGGACCTCGACGGGCTCGTCGTCCGCGTGGCCTCCCTCGACGACCTGATCCGCATGAAGCGCGCTGCCGACCGGCCACAGGACCGGATCGCGGTCGAGTGGCTCTCTGCGCTCCGCGACGAGCTCGAAAGCTGAGCGCCGGCGCTCTCGCGGGCGCCTGAGTCGATACGGTCTTGCGTGTCGCCGAGACGGCTGGCCGACACCTTTCCGTGAGCGGAGGAGGGTTCGATGGCACAAGCGAACGCGATCATCGTCAGGATCCGGGCGGACGCGGCCGAGGAGTTCGAGCGGCTGTTCGAGGCGGAGGAGCTGCCGATCTGGGACGAGTTCGTCTCCACCGGCGCCTTCCTGAAGGCGCGGCTCGCTCGCGTGGAGTACGGGTCGGAGGAGCGCGAGGACGTCGCCCTCTATCTGATCTATGCGGAGGTGCCGGGGATGGCCGAGCACTCCGCGCACGACCGCGATCCACGGTTCGGGACCTTCCTCGAGAAGGCTCGTGGGCTCCAGCCCGAGAGCCCATCCGTCTTCGGAGGCAACGTGATCTTCGAACGCGGATAGGCGGATCCCGCCTCGTCCTCGGGAAGCGCGTGGCATAGGCTCCACTGGTGCTGACCTGCGCGAACTGCGGGCGAGAGTCTCCGGAGGACTTCGCGTTCTGCCCGGCGTGCTCGGCGCCGTTGGCTCCGGCCGGCGGCCAGGACGTCCGGAAGACCGTGACGGTCGTCTTCTGCGACGTCACCGGCTCGACCGCGATGGGCGAACGCCTCGATCCCGAGTCGCTCCGCCGGGTGATGTCGCGCTACTTCGCCGAGATGCGGGCGGCGCTGGAGCGCCACGGGGGCACCGTGGAGAAGTTCATCGGCGACGCGGTGATGGCGGTGTTCGGCGTCCCGGCGATCCACGAGGACGATGCCCTTCGGGCCGTTCGCGCCGCCGCTGAGATGCGAGAGGCCCTCGCAGGTCCTCAACAAGGAGCTGGAGCGCGACCACGGCGTTTCGCTCGCCGCCCGGATCGGGGTGAACACCGGCGAGGTTGTCGCGGGTGACCACGGCCGACACGCTCGTCACCGGCGACGCCGTGAACGTCGCCGCCCGTCTGGAGCAGGCCGCGGAGCCGGGGACCGTCCTCATCGGCGAGGAGACGCTCCGCCTCGTCCGGGACGCGGTGGTCGTCGAGCCGGTCCCACCGCTCGAGGTCAAGGGCAAGTCGGAGCCGCTCGCCGCGTTCCGTCTGGTCGAGGTGACGGCCGGGGTCGCCGGGGTCGCGCGTCGCCTGGACTCGCCGATGGTCGGCCGGGAGCGTGAGCTCGCCCGGCTCCGGCAGGCGTTCGAGGCCGCGATCGCCGACCGCTCGTGTCAGCTGTTCACGATCCTCGGCACCCCCGGGGTCGGCAAGTCCCGGTTGGTCGAGGAGTTCCTCGGTTCGCTCGGAGAGGCCACGGTCCTTCGAGGTCGCTGCCTCCCGTACGGCGAGGGGATCACGTTCTTCCCCGTCGGGGAGGTCGTGAAGGAGGCGGCCGGCCTCGAGGACTTCGACGCACCGGACGAGATCGAGCGGAAGATCTGCGCGGTGCATCGGCACGGACGGCCCGGCGTGCTCGACGCTCGCGCAACTGTTCGCCGCGGCCGATCGTGACAGCTCGGTCGAGGAGACGTTCTGGGCGGTCCGGTCGTTCCTGGAGGCGGTCGCGCAGACCGCACCGCTCGCCGTGGTGTTCGACGACATCCACTGGGGAGAGCCCACGTTCCTGGACCTGATCGAGCACATCACGGACTGGGCGCGCGAGGCGCCGATCCTGGTGCTCTGCGTCGCGCGGCCCGAGCTGCTGGACGAGCGGGCGGGCTGGGGCGGCGGCAAGTTCAACGCCACGACGATCTCCCTCGAGCCACTCTCCGACGACGAGTGCGGCGACCTGATCGGGAACCTGCTCGGCCGCGCGCCGCTTCCGGAGGAGGCGCGGGACCGGATCCTCGCCGCGGCCGAGGGCACGCCGTTGTTCGTCGAGGAGATGCTCTCGATGCTGATCGACGAAGGATTGCTGGCTCGCGACGGCGACCGATGGGTGGCGACCGGATCGCTGTCCGACCTGCGGGTGCCGCCGACGATCCAGGCGCTGCTGGCCGCGCGGCTCGATCAGCTCACCGGCGACGAACGCGCGGCGATCCAGCGGGCGGCGGTGTGCGGCAAGCAGTTCCACGTGGGCGCGGTGGCGGCGTTGCTGGACGGCGAGGGCCGGGAGGTGCGGCCGACCCTGATGAGCCTGGTCCGGCGGGACCTGATCCGGCCGGACCGGTCGATCGCTGGCGGGCGAGGACGCGTTCCGGTTCCGCCACCAGCTGATCCGCGACGCCGCCTACGAGGCCGCGCCCAAGGCGCTCCGCGCCGAGCTCCACGAGCGGTACGCCGACTGGCTCGAGGGCGTCGGGGAGGCTCGTGTCGAGGAGTTCGAGGAGATCCTCGCCTACCACCTGGAACGGGCGCACCGACTGCTCGAGGAGCTCGGACCACTGGACGAGGCCGGGCGCGAGCTGGGGCTCCGGGCCGCCGGGCACTACGCGGCGAGCGCCCGCCGTGCGTCGGATCGGAGCGACGATCGGGCGGCCGCGACACTGTTCCGGCACGCGGCCGACCTCCTTCCCGAGGGTCATCCGGATCGACCGCGCGCCCTGTACGACGTCGGGCGCGCGAGCCTGCGCGGCCTCGACCCACGCGTGGCGTCCGCCGCGCTCGACGAGGCCGTGGCGGCTGCCGCCGCGAGCGGACAGCGATCGATCGAGTGGATGGCCAGGATCGACCGGGGCCTCATGCAGATGATGATCGACCCGCATCGGGTTCACCAACGACGACTTCCGGGCGGAGGTGGCCGCGGCGAGGGCCGAGCTCGAGGCGGGCGGCGACGACGAGGCGCTCGCGATCGTGTGGATGGGGCTGGTGCAGGTGGAGTGGATCCCGTGCCGCTTCGACGCGGCGAGGGAGGCGACGATCCACGCCGTCGAGCACGCTCGTCGCATCCGGGATCGGTCGCTCCTGATGGACGCGATGTCGCTCCAGGGTGGGCGCCGAGCTGCTCGGCTCGACGACGCCGGCCGAAGGGAGGCCGTCTGCTCGATGCGGTGACGGCCGAGTTCGGACAGGAGGACTTCATCGGACATGCGGCCCTGATCCAGGAAGCGTGCTTCGACGCGTTGACCGGAGATTTCGATCGGGCGCGCGAACGGCATCAGTGAGTCCGAGGCGCTCGCCGAACGATTCGGTTCGGACCTGTGGGTCACGGCGAGCTACGAGTTCGGCGGCGAGATCGAGATGATGGCGGGCGACTCCGAGGCGGCGGAGCGATCGTTCCGCAAGGAATACGAGATCCATCAGCGCCTCGGCGACGAGGGACACGGGTCGACCGCCGCGGCCTACCTCGCCCTGGCGCTCTGCTCGTCTCGGTCGGTTCGACGAGGCGGAAGAGTTCGCCACGATCGCGCGCGACGATCGGCGCCGACGACGACCTGGCCACGCAGGCGAGCGCCCGCTCCGCCCAGGCGCTGGTCCGGTCCGCACGGGGCGAGCACGACGAGGCGCACCGGCTCGCGCGAGAGGCCGTCGACATGTACGCGGGAGGCGCAGAGTCCCTGGTTCCACGGGGACACCCTGATGACGCTCGCGGAGGTCGCACGCGCGGCCGGCCTCGACCGAGGAGGCGGCGGAAGCGGCGCGCGCCGCGTTGGCGGCCTACGAGCGCAAGGGGCACGAGCCGGGGATGGCGTCCGCGCGGGCGTTGATCGACGAAGTCTCGGCCGGCTGACTCAGCCAGACGGGTCGCGCTCGGCGTCGGGGAGCGTGGGCGCATCGGTCGGATACAGGCCGGCGACGAAGCCGTAGACCTGGTCGCCGGCCCTGGGGATCTTGGCGAACGTGCGAGCGAGCTCCTGGACCTGTGCCCAGAAGGTGCGCACATCCTCGATCGGGATGCGGGCGTGCGAGAGCGTGCACCGCAGCTCATCGGCCACGTGAGCCGGGCCGGACTCGGCGGCTGCCTGCGCGAGCCCGTTGATGGCGGCCGCGACCTGCTTGTCCTCGGGACGGCTGAGCACGCCGATGTAGAACGTGCGGGCGACCCGTCCGTAGAACCGCTCCTCGATCGCCCGCACCCGCCGCGTGCGCACCACCCGGAGGAGGCCGGCATCGACGAGGAGGTTCACGTGGTAGGCGATGGAGCTCTTGGGACGGTCGACCGCCTTCGCCATCTCGGTGACCGTGGCGGCACGCTCGAGGAGCAGCTCGAGGAGGGTGGCTCGCAGGGGGTCGGCCAGCGCGCGCAGCTGGTCGTGCGCGGTGACCACGACCATCTCCTCGAGGTCGTAGTCGGGGATCGTCTGCTCATTGGACGACATATCTAGAACATCCTAGTATCCTGGACCATTCGATGGAAGTCCGTCCGATGAAAGGAGTGTAGACGTGGCTGAGGTCGTTCTGTTCCATCACGTGCAAGGGCTGACCGACGGGGTCCGAGCGTTCGCCGAGGAGCTGCGCACCGGTGGGCACACCGTGCACACGCCCGACCTCTTCGAGGGTGCGCGCCCGGAGAGCATCGACGACGGCTTGGCGTTCGCCGGAAAGATCGGGGACGAGGTGCTCACCGCGCGCGTCGACGCGTCCGTGGCCGACCTTCCCGACGGCCTGGTGTACGCGGGCATCTCCTTCGGGGTCAGCGAAGCGCAGCGACTCGCCCAGACCCGACCGGGTGCGCGCGGAGCGCTCCTCTACGAGGGCTGCATGCCGATCACCGGAGAGTGGGCCTTCGGACCGTGGCCGGACGGGGTCCCGGTGCAGATCCACGGCATGGACAAGGACCCGGTCTTCGGGTTGGACGGCGACCTCGATGCCGCCCGCGAGCTGGTCGACACGGTCGGACCCGAGCTCGCCGAGCTGTTCGTGTACCCGGGCGACCGACACCTCTTCACGGACAGCTCCCTCCCGTCGTACGACGCGGAGGCGACCGCGCTGGTGGCGGAGCGCTCGCGCGAGTTCCTCGACCGGGTGAGCTGACGTCGGCCCGAGCTCGGCTCCGGGATGACCGTTGACGGATGTCGGCGTCGAGCCGACCATGCCGGTATGAAGGCGGAGGACGTCGTCACCTACGACTACCCAGAGGAGTCGTACACGGAAGTGATCCCGGGGCTCACCCAGGCGAGCGCCGCGCACTCGCCCGCCGAGATGCTGTCGATGTTCGATGTCCTGATCGACGTCGGCGGACGGGATCGGTGGGCCGGCGACCCCGATCCCCGCTACAGCTTCCACCCGATCGACGATGTCCCGTTCATCGCCGATGCCGAGATGATCCACACGGTGGGGGAGAGGATCGCCTCGCTCGTCAGCGAGGGGAAGCACGTCGCGGTCAACTGTATGAGCGGCGTGAACCGATCCGGGCTCCTCGTCGGACGCGCGCTCGTGGCGCTCGGCTACACACCCGAGCAGGCGATCGAGGCCGTGCGCCGGGCGAGAGGACCGATGGCGCTCAGCAACCAGCACTTCGTGCGCTTCCTCCTGGTCGACTGCACCCCCGGAGCCCTGGCGCGACGCCGCCAGCTGTCACTTCCGCTCTGATCTTCGGGCGCGCTGAGCCCGATTGACCGACGTACTCGCTGGGTAGGGGTTCGTATGTGCTCGGAACGACTCGATGAGGAGGTCTCCGATGCCGGATGGAGAGACGGTCAACGTTCGCTACATGGTCGACGACGTCGATGAGGCGATCGCGTTCTACACGGAAGTGCTCGGCTTCGAGCTCCTGAGCAACGCGTCGCCCGCGTTCGCGGACGTGCGCCGCGGCAACCTCCGACTGCTGCTCGCGGGACCGAGCAGCTCGGCGGGACGTCCGATGCCCGACGGGAGGAAGCCGGAGCCCGGCGGATGGAACCGGATCCACTTCATCGTCGATGACATCGACACCGAGGTGACGCGTCTGCGCGGCGAGGGTGCCACGTTCCGGAACTCTGTCGTGGAGGGCCCAGGCGGCAAGCAGATCCTTCTCGAGGACCCATCCAACAACGTCGTCGAGCTGTTCCAGCCCGCCGGCCGATAGCCGATCTCCGGTACGGCGGCGGGGGCGACGACCTCTCGGCGAGCGGGCCCGAGGCTGCCCGGATTAGACTCGACCGAAGGTGACCACCTCGAACGGACATCTGATCGAGATCGAGCACGTCCGCAAGAGCTTCGGTTCCCACCTGGTCCTGGACGACATCGACCTCTCGATCTCCACGGGGGAAGCGGTCGTGATCGCGGGGCCATCCGGCTCCGGCAAGTCCACGCTCCTGCGCTGCATCAACGGCCTCGAGACGATCGACGAGGGCGACATCCGGTTCGACGGGCGCTCGGTGCCCGCGGCCGGGAACGACGTGTTCCGACTGCGCGCCGAGATCGGGATGGTGTTCCAGTCGTTCAACCTCTTCGCGCACAAGTCGGTGCTGGACAACATCACGCTCGGCCCGATCAAGGTGAAGGGCATGTCCCAGCAGGACGCGACCAGCCTGGCGCGCGGCCTCTTGGAGCGCGTCGGCATCCCGGAGAAGGCCGACGACTTCCCGGCCGACCTCTCGGGCGGCCAGCAGCAGCGGGTCGCGATCGCCCGTGCGCTCGCCATGGAGCCGAAGCTGATCCTCTTCGACGAGCCGACGTCGGCGCTCGACCCGGAGATGATCCGCGAGGTGCTCGACGTGATGCGGGATCTCGCGCACGACGGCATGACGATGATCGTCGTGACGCACGAGATGGGGTTCGCCCGCGAGGTCTGCGACCGGATCGCGTTCGTCGACGAGGGGAAGATCGTGGAGGAGGGTGCGCCGGAGGAGTTCTTCGAGGGAGCGAAGAGCCAGCGAGCGAAGGACTTCGTCGACAAGATCCTCCGACACTGAGGAGGTAGTAGAAGAGAGAAGAGGGGGCGGAGCGGCCCGCGCGGAGGGCGGGCCCGAAGGGAGGAACGATGGCACACGTACGGTGGAACCGCCGGTGGCCGGTGGTGCTCGTTTCGGTCTTCGCGCTGGTCGCGGCCGCGTGCGGCGAGGACGAGCCCGAACCGCCGGCCGATGACGGCCAGACCCAGGAGTTCCCCGCCGGGTCGACGATGGCCGAGCTGCAGGAGGCGGGCGAGATCACGATCGGCGTGAAGTTCGACGTCCCGCCGTTCGGGTTCAGGAACCCGCAGACCGACGCGATCGAGGGCTTCGACGTCGACCTGGGTCAGGCGATCGCCGACGAGCTCGGCGTGGAGGCGAACTTCATCGAGGCGATCTCGGACAACCGGATCCCGTTCCTCGTGGACGGCACGGCCGACCTGATCCTGTCGACGATGACCATCACGACGGACCGGGACGCGGAGATCGACTTCTCGATCCCGTACTACATCGCCGAGGGCCGGGTGCTCGCACCGGTGGACTCCGACATCACCGGAGTCGAGGACCTGGCGGGGACGACCGTATGCACGGCGACCGGATCGACGTACGAAGAGAACCTCGCGGCGAATGCTCCGGACGCCGAGCTCCGTCTGGTCGATACATACTCCGAATGCTTCGAGCTGATCCAGACGGGCGCCGTGGACGCCGTGTCCACAGACGACGTGATCCTCACCGGGATGATCATCCAGGACGACACCCTGGAGCTGAAGGGTGAGGGATACACGGTCGAGCCGTACGGCGCCGGCATCGCCGATGGTGACACCGAGTTCAAGGAGTTCGTCGACGGCGTGATCCAGGCCTTCATCGACGACGGTCGGTGGGATGCCACGTACGAGAAGTGGATCGGGCAGTACACCGGCGAGTCCGACTCCGCTCCGACGATGACCCTCGAGGAGGCGCTCGAGTTGCGTCCGTGCGAGGAGACCTGCTGATCGAGGCGGTCGCGAGCCGATGAGCGGGCTCTGGGAAGTGCTGGTCCAGCACTTCCCGGAGTTCCGCTCGGGGTTCTTGGTCACCGTCCAGCTCGTGGCGGTGTCGTTCGTGATCGCGATCGGCGTGGGCCTGTTCGTGGCCGCCCTCCGGGTAGCCCCCGTCCGATGGGTCCGATGGGTCGGCGGGCTGTACGTGGAGTTCTTCCGCAACGTCCCGTTGCTCGTGCTGCTGACGATCGCATACCTCGGGCTCCGGCGCGCCGGGATCCCGATCGGGCCGTGGGTGGCCGGGACGGCGAGCCTCGGCCTCTACACAGCGGCCTACGTGGCCGAGACGATCCGCTCGGGCATCTTCGCGGTGGGGAAGGGGCAGATCGACGCCGGCCTGTCGCTCGGGTTCACGCACCGGCGGGTGCTGTCCGTGATCGTGATCCCCCAGGCGGTGCGGAGCGTCATCCCCCCGCTCGGGAGCCTGATCATCGCGATGATCAAGAACTCCGCGATCATCGGCGTGGTGTTCGCGCTCGCCGACGACCTCCTGAAGGAGGCTCGGCTGATCGGCTCCGCGACGTTCCGGTACAACGAGGTGTTCTTCTGGGCGGCCGTCGGGTACCTGCTGTTGACGGTCAGCGTGACCTTCGCGGTCCGGGCGCTCGAACGACGGCTCGTGGTCAGGCGATGAGCTGAGGGCGGTGAGCTGAGATGGGCTATCTCTTCGACCCGGACAACTGGGAGTGGCTCTTCTCGGGGAACAACTTCTGGTTCCTGCTCCGCGGATTCTGGATCAACATCCAGATCGCGTTCGTCGCGATGGTGCTCTCGCTCACGATCGGTCTCGTGCTCGCGCTGCTCCGGGTCTCCACGCGCCGGATCCTGAGCAGGGTGGCGGGCGTGTGGGTGGACGTATGGCGCAACCTGCCGTTGATCTTCGTCATCCTGTACTTCTTCCTGGTGATGCCGGAGGCCTGGCGCGAGGCCTACGAACGCTGGGTCCCGGAGTGGTTCCCGACCGCGTTCCAGACGCCGTTCTTCCTGGCCGCCGTGGCCGGTCTCACCATCTACAACTCGGCCGTGCTGGCCGAGATCATGCGGGCGGGCATCGTGTCGCTGGAGCGAGGTCAGGGAGAGGCCGCGGCGTCGATCGGGCTCCGCCACTGGCAGGCGATGCGGCTCGTCGTGCTGCCCCAGGGGCTCCGGCGGATGGTGCCGGCCACGGTGTCGCAGCTGATCACCCTGATGAAGGACACCACGCTCGTCAGCATCATCGGGATCCAGGAGGTGATGCGGCACGCGCGGATCGTCGTCTCCACGAGCGGCAGCCCGTTCGTGGGGACGGGCGTGGACGCGCCGCTCCTGCAGGTGTTCCTCACGGTCGGGATCATGTTCGTGATCGTGAACCTCACGCTCTCGCGGCTGTCGCGGCGCCTGGAGCTCCGTGAGCGGCGCCGCACCGGTGTGCAGGTCGAGAAGGTCGCGGGGCTCGAGGACCAGCTCGCGATCCAGACCGCCCTCCCCGACGAGCCGTAGCCGCGAAGTCGGTAGCCTTGCGCCGATGGCTCTCTCGACGCGGTTCGACGAAGCACTGGTCTACGCCCACGAGCTCCATCGCGAGCAGACCAGGAAGGGCGACGACGTCCCGTTCGTCTCCCATCTCCTCGGGGTGTCATCGCTGGTGCTCGAGGAAGGCGGGTCCGAGGATCAGGCGATCGCCGCGCTCCTCCACGACGCGGCTGAAGATCAGGGCGGCCGGTCCACGCTCGAGGAGATCAGGTCACGGTTCGGGGACGACGTCGCGAGGATCGTCGAGGCGTGCACCGACTCGTTCGAGGATCCGTTGCCCCCGTGGCGTTCCCGGAAGGAGGCCTACGTCGAGCGACTGCCTCATCAGTCGGCTGATGCGCTCCTCGTTTCGCTCGCCGACAAGGTCTACAACGCGGGAACGCTCGCTCTGGCCCTCGCCGAGCACGGCCCCGCGTACCTCGACGGGCTGATGGGCGGGCGGGAGGGGAGGCTCTGGTACTACAGAGCGCTCACCGACACGTTCGTGAGGATCCCCGGCTTCGACAGTCGATTGATCGATGTTCTTCGCCGGATCGTCGAGGAGGTCGAGTCGCTGGCATCTCGAGAGACCGCCAGCGAACCCTCTCCGTAACGCGCGGGCGCACGATTCAGTGAAGGTCACGCACCATCGCTCGGAGATGCTCGAGCTTCTCGGGGTTGCTGACGGCGTGCATGGTCTGCACCTGACCGTCAACGATGTCGAGCGAGACGGCCGCGATGGCCACGTCGTCGGCATCGAGGAACAGCGCGCCGGGCTGGCCGTTGATCTCGGCGCGACGCATCGTGACGACGCCCAGGCGCCTGCCCTGTGTGGCACCCGCCTGCAGGAGCCGGGCAACCTTCTCGCGACCGTGGACCGGCTTCGGGAAGGCGAACCCCTTGCCACCGCCATCGGCGTACGCGACAACGTCGGCCGCAAGCATGCTCACGAGGTCCTCGACTTCCCCCTCCGCCGCCGCCGCGAAGAATCGCTGCGCGAGCTCGTCCCGTTCCGCCTTCGACGCATCGAACCGCGGCTTCCCGGCCTGCACCTGCCGGCGCGCGCGGACCGCGATCTGGCGGCAGTTCTCCTCGCTCTTGCCCACCACCGATGCGATCTCGTCGTAGTCGTACTCGAAGACCTCCCGCAGCAGGAAGACGGCACGCTCGACGGGCGTGAGGCTCTCGAGGAGCACCAAGAACCCCATCGAGAGCGAATCGGCCGTCTCCGCGTGACGCTCGGCATCCGAGGTCTCGTCCGTGAGCAGTGGCTCGGGGAGCCACGTGCCCACGTAGGACTCGCGGCGTACCCGCGCGGACCGCAGGTGGTCGATGCACAGGCGGGTCGCGACGGCCGACAGGTAGGACTTCGGCGACTGGACCTGCGTGCCGGCGGCGGTCTCGCGGTGGTAGCGCAGGAACGCCTCTTGCACGATGTCCTCAGCGTCGGTGGCGCTACCGAGCATCCGGTAGGCGATCGAGAACAGCAGCGGCCGCAGCTCGGCGACAGGGTCGTCCATGCGCGCCTCCAAAGCGGATCGTCGTCTCCATCCTCCCACGGGACGAAGGAGGCCCTCGATCCGTGACAACGGCTGCGTGACTCTCCTCGGAGCCGGACCGTGTCACGGGCGCGTCGCCTCCTCTCGTCTCGTGTGATGAGAGGAGTGATGCGAGATGCAGACCGATCAGCGAACGGACCAAGACTGGGTGGGGCCGGATCTCCCGAGCCTCAGCGGTGTCGTGTTCGGCTCGATCCTGTTCGTGACGGGCATGATGCTCATGCTGACGGTGATCGGGGCACCCTTCGGGATCCTGCTCTTCGCGGCAGGGCTCGGGTGGATGACGACGCCGAAGGACCGCCGGCGATGACGATCCGGGCGACGACGGCGCGGCGGATCCTGCGGAGGCAGGGGATGCCTCCGCGGGAGATCCGCGCCGTCTTGGCTGCGGACGATCCGCTCGTCGGCGGCGACTCCTGGAGCTCCATCGCGAGCGGCTGGGGGAGTGGCTCGAGGAGCAGCGCAGGCTGGTGTCGAGCATCGAACGCTCCCGACCAAGGCGATGACGATCCTCATGTCGCGTCGGAACTCGCATTGAAGTTCTGAGGCACCAGATGCCGATGGGTATCGGGTGCTGACCGAGGAGGATCTCGTCGAGACCGCCCTGCTCCGGTACGCCCAGAAGCGGGCGACCGAGTGGGGCGCGGATCGGTTCGCGGCGGAGTTCCGGCGCCGTGACCTCGAGGAACGGTGGGTCGAGGCGGCCCGAACGAACACGACGCCGTACACACCCCTCGAAGTCACGGAACCGGCCGCACTCTCCGGGCCCGTCGACGCCTCCGCGCAGGACCTGGTCGTCGAGACCGCCACACGCGACGAGTGGCGCCTCACGAGACCGGCCCACGTCCGGCACGCGTCGGTGCCTCGGCCGCCCGCCGATGCACCGCGAGACCGATCGCGGCCGACTCGGCCGCCGGAAGCGGAAGCAGGTCACGAAGGACGCCGCCTGGACGATCCCGGCAGCGGAGGTCGCGCGGATGTCGCCCGCGGCGCGTCGGCTCTACGGCCTCGAGGACCCCGTCACGCGCTGACGGTTCGGTTGGTCGGCTAGCCTCGAACGGATGCCAGGGAACAGGAGCGCCCGGGTCGCGCTCGTGTGCGGCATCGTGGGACTGGCCACGCAGTTGGTCAGCGCCATCCCGCTCGTGGTGTTCGCGCGGCGGAACGGTGATCTGCTCCCCGGGTTCGTGGTGCTGATGGTGGGGATCGTCCTCGGCGCCATCGCCGTCGTCGCCGGAGTCCTCGGGCGGGGGAGTGCCGAGCGCGGGACGCCGCAAGAGCGTCGGGCCACCGTCGGCATCTGGCTCGGCGGGTCCGCGATCCTGGCGAGCGTGCTCCTCTCGATCCTGCTCGTCTCGGCGGCGGTCTCGACGTTCGAGTTCTGAACCCGGTCGTGGCGTCGGGACGAAGACGTACACTGGAACAGACGCGATCCCCATCCATCGGAGGGGAGAAGCAGGAGCTTCGGAGATCGCATCCGCCGATCCCGTTCCATCGCTGGTCCAGCGACGCTTGATATCCCGAGCGATCCTTGCTCTCGATCTGGCTCAGTTGGCCCGGACGGTTGCGGGTCCACGCACGACAACGAACGAAGGAGCACATACCTATGCAGCATGTTCGTATCGCAACGTATGACATCAAGGACGGCACCTTCGAGGAGCTCTCCCGCACCGCCCGTGAGGGCATGCTCCGCACCTTCCAGGACCAGGCCGGCTTCATCCGGTACGGGGTCGCCGACCTCGGCGACCGCAAGCTCGTCTCGCTGAGCCTCTGGGAGACCCGCAAGGACGCCGACGCATCGGTCCCGGTGGCCGAGCGCTGGGTGCGCGAGCACCTCGCGAACAAGGTGGAGCTGAAGTCGACCCAGATCGGGGACATGGCCTTCTTCGAGGGCGCGCCCGCGAAGGTCTGACCGATACCACGCGGCCGCATCGCGCTACTGCACGAGCGCGGCCGTTGGGGATGGGGGGTCCACTCCGGTGGGCCCCCTCTTCCACGGAGGGAGCGAGGGCACCATGACGATCCTGCAGGATCCGGTCCGCCCGTTCGATCCCTCGATGCCTGCGCCGTCGCCTCGACCGGGCGATGAGGTCCTGACCGCGATGCGACCCCGAGGTTCGAGGGGGAAGACCTCGTTCGAGCTCGCATCACGCGGCGGGTACGTGACGGCACGTCACGACGGGGCGGCGAACGGCGAGAGCTCGATCTAGCGCTCAGGGAGTGCGGATCAGGTGGTTCGCGACGTCGGCTTCGAAGTCGTCGAGGCTGAGCTCGGCGATGCGATCGACATCCACGGTCTGCAGGCTGAACGAGAACGTCGTCCCGACGCCGAGCTGAGAGTCCACCCAGATCCGTCCGGACATCGCCTCGACGAGCGTGCGCGCGATGTAGAGCCCGAGTCCCGTGCCCGGCCGGCGCGCCGCGCCGTTCTGCACACGGTAGAAGCGGTCGAACACCAACTCGCAGTGCTCCGGCGCGATGCCTTCGCCCTGGTCGCTCACGGAGATCGTCACCGAACCCTCGGCCGTCCGAGTGCCGACCGTGATCGGCAGGCCCGCCGGCGTGTACTTGTCCGCGTTCGTGAGCAGGTTCAACACGATCTGCTCCACGCGGAACGGATCGGCGAACACGATCGTCGCCCGGTCCAGGTCACTGAGCACGACCGGGCGATCCGAGTGCTGCTCCCGGAACTCCGTGACGACGCGGGTGAGCACGTGGCCGAGCGGCATCGGCTGGAGGTCCACCACGAGGCCGCCGGCCTCGATCAGCGAGACGTCGAGCATGTCGTTCACGACGCGCTCGAGACGTTGCGCCTGGCGCAGCATGATCCGGTAGTACTCCTGCAGCTTCTCGGGCGAATCGTCGACGGTGCCCTCGACGAGGCTCGTGAGGAACCCGCGGAGCGGCGTGAGCGGGGAGCGCAGCTCGTGGGAGACCATCGAGACGAAGTCGCGCTTGATCTGCTCGGCCTTCATCTCCTCGCCGGCGTCGCGCACCACGACGATCTGCTGGGGCGGCGCGTCCTCGTCGTCGCGGATCGTGCTGGTCCGGAGGCGCAGCTCCTTCGTCGCGCCGTCCTTCGTGGTCGCCGTGGTGTCGCCGAGCCGGCCGTTGCCGTCGTCCTCCGCGGCGAGCACGGTGATCATGCCGAGCCCGAGGAGCTCCTCGCAGCGCTTGCCGATCGCGTCGTCCTCCGAGTAGCCCACGATCGCGTGCATCGCCGGGTTCCACGACCTGATCAAGCCGTCCGGGTCAACCGTGAAGACGCCGTCGGAGGTGTGCGAGACGATCTCCGAGAGTCGGGCGCGCTCGAGGGTCTTGCCGTACAGGCGGTGGTTCCACAGGCGAGCGGCGATCTGGCTCGCGAAGCCGTCGACGAGGACACGCTCCGTCGCCGTGAGGGCCTCCTCCCGGTAGACCGCGAGCACCCCACGGACGTCCTCGCCGTCGCCGACGAGGGCGATCTGGGGGGCGACCCCGCTGTGCACCGCGACGAACGCGTCCAGCGGATCGACGCCGGCGTCGTCGATCGTGAGGTGGCGGATGCCATTCGAGGTGTGCACGGCGACGGCGGTGTCGTCCACGACGACGAGCTCCACGCGGTCGGCCGGGAGCAGCTTCTCGAGCAGCCCGAGGAAGTCGCCGAAGCGCTCGGTGGTGGCCATCGGTGCGGAGAGCACGCGGCCCGCCTCGTAGAGGCTCCGCATCTGTTCGCGCTCCTTGACGCCTTCGACCCACCGTTGGTACGTGACGTAGGCGAGCCCGACCGGCGCGATCATCAGGATCAGCGCGACCGGCTCCGCGGCCCAGACCAACGCCGCGAGGATGCCCAGGGCGACGTTGCCGAGCCAGTGCAAGACGTTGATCGCGAGCGGGAGACGGAACACGTCGAGGAACCGGGTGCGCTCGACCATCGACACGACCAGCATGATCGCGGTGGCGTTCACGGCGAAGGCGACGTACATCGCGGCCAGGACGGCGGCCCAACGCGCCGGGTCGGCCGGTCCCGAACCCCACCCGCCGAGGACGGCGAACGTGAGCTCCGCGAGGGTGAGCCCGATCAGGAACTGCGAGACGTTGTAGGTGATCTTGAACGGCTTCCAGCGGTTCAGGCCCTCGCCCACGACGACGCCGAGGAGCACGGCGACCGTCAGGACGCCGGGCGACACGAGGAGGAGCGCGCCGGCCCACACGCCGTCGGTGAGCGCGAAGTTCACGGTTTCGGTGCCGCGCCGCAGCGGGATCGAGTACCGCTCGGCCGCGATCGTGAGTCCCGCGATCACCGCGACGGCGAGGAGGTCCTGCATGTCCCAGCGCGTGATCTCGGGCACGCGGATCGCGAGGCAGCCGATCGCGAGCAACGCCGCGCCCGTGATCAGGAGCTTCACCGAACGAGGAAGTGCCTTCATGTCGTGTCTCCCCTCAGCTCCATGCGACGGAGCTCCACGAGTTCGAGCTCCAGGAGTTCGAGCTCCATGAGTTCGAGCTCCATGAATTCGAGTTCCAGTACATGCCGCTCCACGAGTTGGAGCTCCACGAGTTGCTCGACCATCCGCTGTTCTCGGCGATCAACGACGACCACGCGGTGGAGGACCAGGAGTTCGACGACCAGGAGGTCGACGACCACGAGTTCGAGTCCCACGGAGCGCCGAGGACGTCCATCTCGCCGGTCACGAGGTCCGGCTCGCCGTCGTGGTTCACGTCCGCGTACACGTGGAACTTCCCGCGGCTGCCCTCGAGGGAGCCGACGCCGAGCGACCGGATCAATCCCGCGTTCGCCCAGTCGCCGCTGCCGATGCTCTGCAGGGCGCCGAGCGCGTCGACCATGCCGGAGCCGCCACCCGTGCGGTACTGGGAGGCTCGGAACGTGCTCCCCATCAGGATGCTCTTGACCGCGCTCGGCTTGAGGGTCGGGTTCGCCTGGTACAGCAGGGCCGCCACGCCGGAGACCACCGCGCCGGCCTGCGACGTGCCGGTCCCCTTGAAGTAGTCCTCGTCGACGACGGCGTCCTGATGGAACCCGTCGATCGTGCTTCCCACGTCGCGCGTCGCCACGATCGTCGTGCCGGGGGCGACGATGTCGGGCTTCGTGAACCCGTCCTGGGTGATGGCGCTGCTGGAGAAGGGGGCGACCTCGTCGTCCTTGCGATCGGCGGTCTGGTGCACGTCGACCGCTCCGACCGTGATCACGAACGGGTCGTCGCCGGGCTTGTTGATCGTCCCGGGCCCGCGGTTCCCGGACGAGACGACCACGGCGATCCCGGCGGCCCACGCACGCTCCACCGCTGCGTTCAACGGGTCGATCGCGTAGGGCTGGAGGCTGTCCGTCCCGAAGGAGAGGTTCAACACCTTGATGCCGTACTGCGCACGATGGGTGACGACCCACTGGAGCGCCGCGATCACGACCGAGACGTCGGTGGATCCGTCGGGACCGGCGACCTTGACCGAGACGAGCTTGGCCCCGGGTGCGACCCCGCGCCACTTGCCGTCGGAGGCCGCGCCGTTGCCGGCGATCACGCCGGCCATGTGCGTGCCGTGCCCGTAGGCGTCGTCGCCGCCGGCGTCGGGCGTGAAGTCCACGCGCGCCACGACCCGGTCACCGAGGTCCTCGACCTGCGCGACCCCTGTGTCGATCAGCGCGACCGTGACGCCGGACCCGTCGGCGCCGGCGGGGAGCTGCGACAGGCGGATCGACTTCCGCCACGCGAGGTTCGGCTCGATGTCGTCCCACGCTCCCGTGCCGACCGCCGTCATCTGGATCCGGCCGTCGACGTACACGCCGCTGATCGACGGGTCGCGCGCAAGCATCGGGAGTCGGTTCTGCGGGACGTCGGCGGCGAACCCGCCGATCAGGGGGAGCGGTCTGGTGACGTGTCCGCCGACGGCCTGGACGAGGTCCTCGGCGAGATCGGCGGAGGGGATGCGCTCGTGAACAACGATGGAGAGGGTCGGGGCCGCCGGAGCGAACGGTGCGTGCGCCAGGGCGGCGACGAGAAGGGCGCTCACGACGAGACCGATCAGGACCGTGAACTCGTGGCGTTGTGGGCTGGTCGCGACAGCCAGGCGGGGGGTGCCGATCGGGGCCAATCTGCTTCCTTCCGTGTTCCGGCACATGGCGTCGGCCGGACGAAGGCCCACTTTGACCCCACGCAGGCCGACGGCGCTATCACTCGAAAGGGCATTCTCGACTCCGCCACGACCGTCGCGGTCCATCGGGCAGACGACCGACGTCCCGCCCGGACGGGGGATGCCCGGACCGGGACCTTCGGTACCTGTTGGGGGGACAACGACCGTTCGACTGACGGGAGACGGTGTGGTTGTCTCGCGGCGATGGATCCGGACGTCGCAGAGGCGCTGGCGAAGAGCTTCCTGGGACGACTCCCCTCCGAGGTCGTCGACCCGCTGCTCGAGGACCAGGTCCGCCTCGACTACCCGGCGGGCACGACCATCTACCGAGGTGGCGAGCCTGCCCGCGCGATCCTCGTGGTCTCGGGGCTGATCCGGATCTACGTGGCCTCTCGCCGGGGCCGCCAGGTGACGATCCGCTACGGGCGTCCGACGGACGTTCTCGGGACCGCGCTCATCATCGGCGGGCCGCTCAACGCCCACGCCCAGACCCTGTCGCCGACCAGCGTCTTGCAGATCGACGCGCGCCGGCTCGAGGACGCCGCACGCCGCGACGCTCGTCTCGCCTACGCGATGGCGGAGCAGGTGAGCGACCGGCTCGATGAGGCGATCGAACAGATCGCGATCAACACCTTCGGGTCCGTGATGCAGCGGGTCGCTTCCCAGCTCCTCGAGCTCGCTTCCACGCAGCAACGGCCGGAGGCCCCGCTCGTGGCGGAGGTGTCCCAGCAGGAGCTGGCCGATGCCATCGGATCCGTCCGGGAGGTCGTCGCGCGCGCCCTCCGGGGTCTGGGCGCCGCCGGGATCGTGGCGACCTCGAAAGACCACATCGAGATCCTCGATCCCATCCGCCTCCACGAGGAGTCCCGGAGCAGTCGCCGCGCGTGACTTGAGTCACTCGACATCGCTACCCAAGTCACTGACACGCGCGGCACAAAGAGGAACGCTTCTCCATGACCCCCGTTGGGCCGCAGATGTCGGCCTGCCATGGATCCGGCATGGACGCCCATGGATCAGAAGGAAGCGTCCGAATGAACAACGAGTACGAGCAGAGACAGCCATGACCACCTACTTCGAGAACGTCATCAAGATCGAACAGGCCACGCGAGGAGGTCTTCGCGTTCCTGGCAGATCTCGAGAACGTCCCCAGTTGGAATCCGGCGATCGAGGTCCACATGGAAGACTTCTCCGTCTTCCGTCGGGGTCGGGATCGAGTACCGACAGATCCGTTCCGCGCCGGAGAGGAGCGAGGAGGTTCTCGAGGTCACCGCGTTCGAGCCCCCGCGCCGCTTGATCATCGAGCTTCAGGTCGGGCCGTTCCGGGCACGGACCGGCTATACGCTGGAGGCGGCAGAGGCAGCGACGCGGCTGACGAACTGGGTGGAGCTGGAACCTCCGTCGATCATCTCGCGGGTCGTGGTTCCGCTCGCTGCGTCGCAGAGCAAGGCCGTGGTCGCATCGAACCTCGAACGGCTGAAGCGGATCCTCGAAGACACGCGACTCAGCATCTAGCGGCTGGATCCCGGTCCGCCCGCCGCCCGTCGGTGGCGCGTACGCTCGCCGACGTGAACGCGAGGTCGCAGGAGCTCCGGCGGTCCGTGCCAGCTCTGGTGGCAGGGCTGACGGTCACGATCGTGTTCCTCGCGGTGCTGAGCATCGTGCTCACCGCGGCCGGCCCGGACGGGCTCGCCCTCTCGGACCAGCGCGAGAGCGAGTGGATCGCGCTCCTGTACGGCCTCCCGATGATCCCGAGCCTCATCCTCACGCTCCGGTACCGGATGCCGTTGCTGCTCACCGGGAACGTCTTCGCGATCATCTTCTTCGTCTCGCTCGGGGATCGGGTCTCGTTCGAGGAGCTCGCCGGCGCGACGATGCTCGCCGGAGCGATCGTGCTCGTGACCGCGTTCCTCGGGCTCACAGGGCAACTCGCGCGATGGATACCCGCTCCCATCGTGCACGGCCTGATCGCGGGGGCGGTGATGCCCTTCCTCGTCGGCGTCTTCTCCTCGCTCAGCACGTCCGACGGCGAGTGGCGGGTCGCGGTCATGGTCGGGGCCGCCGTGGTCGGATACCTCGTCGGGCAGCGGCTGCTCGGCACGCGGTTCCCGGCGATCGTGCCGGCGTTCCTCGCGGGATCTCTCGCCGCGCTGCTGACCGGGCAGCTCGGCGAGTTCTCCTCGACGTTCTCGCTCCCCTCGTTCGAACTCGTCCGCCCCGTGTTCTCGCTCACGGCGATCCTCACGGTCGCCCCGGTGCTCCTCGCGGTGATGACCGTGCAGTCGAACATCCCGTCCGTGATCTACCTGCGGGGCCAGGGATTCGCGCCGCCCGAGCGGTTGATCAACCTCGTGAGCGGCGGGACCACGCTCGTCGGATGCCTCTTCGGACCGGTCGCCGTGTCGCTCGCGCTGCCGCCGGTCCTGGTGACGGCAGGGCCCGACGCAGGGGAGCGGTCCCTCCGCTACCGGGCGCTCTTCCTCCCCGTGGCGGCGGGGCTGCTGATCGCGCTGTTCGCCGCCGTGGCCGCCGACCTCGCACAGCTGATCCCACCGGTGTTGCTGCTGGCGATCGCGGGGCTCGCTCTGGTGCCCGCGTTGGTGGCAGCCCTCAAGGCGATCAGCGAGGGCCCGCTCGTCTTGGGGCCGCTGTTCGCGTTCGCGATCGCGCTGTCGGACATGACGATCCTCGGCCTCGGCCCGTTCTTCTGGTCCCTCGTCGTCGGCACGGCGATCTCGTCGTTCCTCGAACGGGACGGGATGAAGGAGCTAGGGCAGCGAGCGAGACGCCGGTGGCGGGGCGCCGTCAACTGGTGTTCCCGCGGGCGACAGCGCATTGTTCTGATCTGACGGCATACGCTCATTCCAGGTACTCAGGCTCGACCCGTCGAGTGCCGACGACACGATGCATGAAGGTCGATCCGGCGCGCGCGCGACCGAGTCGGCTGCGCCTCGCGCTCGCTTCGCACGACTGCTCGGCATGCATGTCGTCGAGCGTGAGTGGCGCGCGAGCGGTCATCAGGTCGCCGGCGTGTGGCTCGGACGGCTCCCCGAGGGATGGTTCGTGTTCCACGACGTCCCGGCGGGAGAGCGAGGCGCCACGATCGAGCAGGTCGTGTTCGGCCCCGGCGGCGTCTTCACGATCACGACGAAGAGCCTCGCGGGATCGATCCGCGTGAACCCTCGGAGCATCGTGCACGACGGCCACCGCACGAGCCTCCTCGCGAAGGCGTCCGCGGAGGCTCGGCGAGCCGGGAGCCTCCTCTCTGCGGCGGTCGGCCGGGACGTCGAGGTCCGTGGACTCCTCGCGATCCTGGCGGACGAGTGGATCGTGCGGCAGCTGCCCACCGACGTCTACGTCGGTGGTCCGGGGAGCGTGAAGCACTGGATGCTCCAGCAGCCCCCGGTCCTCCGCTCCAGCGACGTGATCGTGCTGGCGGCCGCGGCCTCGCGGCCCGGCACGTGGACGGCCCAGCCGGAGGGTCCGCTGGCGAGTGTCTCGATGCTGCCGTCCCGCGAGAGCACCCGGATCCGAACCGCCCCGTCGGCGACGTAGCCTGCCCGCAGCGGTGTCCCCCATCCGGAGGACACGGGACGTGTCGGGCCCCTTCCGATCAGCATCCGATCCGTGCTCGGACTCGGCTGGATCGCTCGACCTCGCAGATACCTGCCGTAGGTGTCAAGTCGGTCACCCATCTGGCCGATGGAACGACCATGTCCCTCCTCAATGGCGTCCCGTACGCGCCCGTCTCCCCGCCTCAGATGGGTCGTCCCCGACGGCGCGCGACCGACACGGTGGTGGGTGGCTCGATCGGGCCGCAGCCGCTCCGCCGCGAGACCGACGGCTGGCTCGAACGCTGGATGGAGACGGTTGCCGATCTCGCTCGGCTGAAGCGCTCCCACCCGATGCTCGACGCCGTGATCGAGGAGCAGGACGGTCGACGGATCCGCATCGGCGAGCGGTGGCTCTTCGACTTCGCCTCGTGCAACTACCTCGGCTTCGATCTCGATCCCGAGATCATCGCGGCGGTCCCGGAGTACCTGGCCCGGTGGGGGACCCATCCGTCGTGGTCGCGCCTCCTCGGGAGCCCGGTCCTGTACGAGGAGATCGAGGCGAAGGTGACCGAGCTCGTCGGCGGGGAGGACACCCTCCTGTTCCCGACGATCACCCACATCCACATGTCGGTGATCCCGGTCCTCGCCGCCGCGGGCGCGATCTTCCTGGACGGCCGGGCGCACAAGACGATCTACGACGGCGCGATGATCGCGCGCGGACACGGCGCGACGGTCCAACGCTTCCGGCACGACGACGCGGAGCATCTCGAGGAGCTGCTCCGCGCGAGCACGATCACGCCCCGCGTGATCGCGCTCGACGGCGTGAACTCGATGCTCGGCAACGCTCCGGACCTGCGCGCGTTCGCACGGCTGGCCCGCGAGTACGACGCGTTGCTCTACGTCGACGATGCGCACGGCTTCGGCGTGGTCGGCGAGCGCTCGCCGGACGAGCTCTGCGACTGGGGCACGCGCGGCAACGGCATCGTCCGTCATCAGGGCGAGACCTACGAGAACGTGATCTTCGTCGCCGGCTTCTCGAAGGCGTACTCGTCCCTCCTGTCGTTCCTCACGCTGCCCACGCGGCTGAAGGACGTGCTGAAGGTGGCGGCGCCTCCGTACCTCTACTCCGGACCGTCGCCGGTGGCTTCGCTCGCCACGGCGATCGCGGGCCTGGACGTGAACGACCGGCGCGGCGATCTGCAGCGCCTCGAGATGCACCGCAAGACCGCCCGGGTCCTGGATCGGATCCACGAGCTCGGCATCTACACGCCGAACCGCTCGGGGTACCCGCTGATCGAGATCCCGCTCGCCGACCACGAAGACATCGACGCGGTCGGCCAGTACCTCTTCGACGGGGGCATCTACCTGACGATGGCCGCCTATCCGCTCGTCCCGATGGACGAGGTCGGCTTCCGGATCCAGATCACCGCCGCCAACGACGACGAACAGATCGAGCGGCTCTGCGAGGTGCTCGGGGAGATCAACGAGCGTTTCGAGCTGCAACACGACGGACACCGCGAGCTCCTCCGGGGACGGGCCGCCCGAGCAGGAGGGGCAGTGGGATGACCAAAGGTCCGGTCGCGGCGGGGTTGGGCCGCGTGGAGGAGCTCAGCGAGGCGGGCGACTACGAGGCCGCCCTCTCCGAGCTCGATCGACAGCTCGAGGAACACCCCTTCGAGCCCGCCGTGCACACCGCGCGCGGCTGGGCTCTGGAGAACCTCGGTCCGAACGGTTTGCCGGCAGCGCGGGCGGCGTACCTGCGCGCCCTCGAGCTCGATCCCACCGCCCTCTGGGCGAAGGAAGGACTCTCGAACGTGTCCCGGCGGATGGGCGACGTCGACGAGGCGAACCGGCTGGCTCGCGAGGTGATCGACGAAGGGATGCCGCGGTGCGATGAGGAGATCGACCTCCTCGAGCTGGTCGGATGGTGTCAGCTCCGGCTCGGTGAGTACGACCGGGCGGTGGCGACCCTCCGCCGCGCCCTCGAGCTCGACGGGCGATGGACCGCGGTGCGTTTCGACCTCGCGCTCGCTCTGATGTGCGTCGGCGACCGTGGGCGAGCGTTCCTCGAGTACCAGCGGGGGATCCACCAGGCCATCAACGGCGGCGTCGAGCGGTTGCGCGGTGTCGTCCGGATGGGGCTCGACGACCTGGAGGAATGCCTGTCGGAACGACCCGCCCTCGCGGCGACCCGGGAGGCGATCTCGGCCCGCGATCTCCTCCGGTCCACACTCCGAGTGGCCTCGCGAACGGCGTGATGCATGAGCTGGCTGTCGGATCGCGTCCGGATCCTCCGCCCGCTCCGGCATCGAGACTTCCGGCTGCTCTGGACCGGGATGACCGCGTCGCTGATCGGCGACGGCATCTTCCTCGTGGCGCTCGCGTGGCAGGTCTACGAGCTCTCGAACGTCCCGACCGCGCTCTCGATCGTGGGCGTCGCGATGACGCTGCCGCAGATCGTCTTCCTCCTGATCGGCGGTGTGGTGAGCGACCGGTTCGACCGGCGCTGGGTGATGATCGCGGCGGACGCGATCCGCGCCGTGAGCGTGGCCGCCCTCGGGGATGCTGTCGATCGGCGGCGTCCTGGAGCTCTGGCACATGATGATCGTGGCCGCCACGTTCGGGGCCGGGACCGCGTTCTTCGGTCCGGCCTTCGATGCGATCGTGCCGCAGCTGGTGCCCGGCGCGGATCTGAACCAGGCGAACTCCCTCGACCAGTTCATCCGTCCGGCCGCGGCCCGCATGCTGGGCCCCGCCGTCGGGGGATGGCTGATCGGCATCTGGGGCGGGAACCCCGGCCCGGCCTTCCTGATCGATGCGCTCACCTTCGTCGTGTCGATCGCGTGCGTCGCCCGCATGAGGGCGCGTGAGATCGACCGTTCCGCGGACGGAACCGAAGACCGCGTTCCAGGACGTCAAGGAGGGGTTCCGCTTCGTCCGCTCGCGGGTATGGCTCTGGGGCACCTTCCTGGCCGCGACCCTCGCGTACCTGATCTTCTGGGGACCCTCCGAGGTCCTGTTGCCGTTCATCGTCAAGAACCACATGCACGGGTCGGCGAGCGACCTGGGGTTCATCCTCGCGCTCGGCGGCGTCGGGGCGATGTTCGCCGCCGTGGTGATGGGGAACCGCGAGATGCCCCGCCGCCACATCACGTTCATGTACGGGGTCTGGACGCTCTCGACCCTCGCGGTCGCCGGCTATCGGGCTCGCCTCGCTTCCCGTGGCAGGCGATGGTCGCGTGCTTCGTCTTCAACGCCCTGGAGGGAGCGGGCACGATCGTCTGGGCGACCACGAAGGGCCGCCTCGTCCCGGAGCGCCTGCTGGGCGTGTCTCGAGCTTCGACTGGTTCATCTCGATCGGCCTCGTGCCCCTGTCCTTCGCGATCACCGGCCCGGTGGCCGCTGTGTTCGGGGCCCGGAGCGACGCTCGTCGGCGCGGGCATCCTGGGTGCGATCGTCACGCTCGGGTTCCTGTTCCTGCCGGGGATGCGGGACATCGAGCGCTCCGGGGACCTCGCGCGCGCCTCGGCGGAGGACGACGAGTTGGCTCTCGGGTTCCTGGCCGACGACCCGATGGTGCCGATCGGCGCCGGGGGAACCCCCCGGGGGTCCGAAGCCGCTGAGATCGGCTCCTGAGCAGCGGCGATGAGCCTAAGGCGCGGTGTTCGGAGGACCCGATACCCAACGGGTGAAGCAACGGGCCTGGTTGGCGTACTCCATCGGCGGCGCCCTCGTGACCGCGGCGTACCTGTTCGTGCCCGGTCTCCGCCTCGGGCCGATCTTCAACCTGATCGCGATCTCCTCGCCGATCGCGATCCTGATCGCGGTGAGGCTGTGGAAGCCCCAGACCCGCCTCCCGTGGTACCTGTTCGCGCTCGGGATGACGTTCTTCGTGGCCGGCGACGTCATCACCTACAACTACGACCGCTTCTTCGGCACCGAGCTCCCGTTCCCGTCGGTCGGCGACGTCTTCTACCTGTCCGTGTACCCGTGTCTGGTGGCCGGCATCCTGCTCCTCGTCCGTCGGAGCAATCCGGGTGGTGACCGCGACAGCGTGATCGACTCGCTGATCGTCGCGATCGGCGTCGGGACGGTCTCGTGGGTCTTCCTGCTCTCGCCGCTGGCGCACGACTCGGTCGTCGACGCTGCTCCAGAAGCTCACCGCGATGGGCTACCCGGTGGTGGACCTGATCCTGCTCACGGTGGTGGTCCGGCTCGCGATCGGCGGCGGCCGCCGGACGCCGCGTCCTTCTACCTGCTGGCCAGCGCGGCGTTGGCGCTGTTCGCACGGACTTCCGCTACAGCTACATCTTCGTGCAAGGCGACGTCTACGACCAGAGCGGGATACCTCGAGGCCGGCTGGGCGACCTTCTACATCCTGTGGGGGGCCGCGGCCTTGCACGGATCGATGCGGACGTTGTCGGAGCGGGTCGTCGACGTCGTTCCGCGGCTCTCCCGTAGCCGGCTCAGCGATCCTCGCGCTGGCCTCGTTGCTCGCGCCCTGCGTGATGATGATCCAGCACCTCCTGCGGAAGCGACCGAGGACCTCCCCGTGCTGATCGGGGCGGCCGGCGTCTTGTTCCTCCTGGTCGTGATGCGGATCGCCGGGTTGGTGCGGAAGCAGGAACAGTCGGCGGTCCGGGAGCGGGCGCTCCGCGGCGCCGGGACCGCCCTCGTGACGGCGACGAACCGGGAGGGCATCTACGCGGCGACCTTGCAGGCGGCGCGGTTCCATCGCGGGCGGAGAGCTCGGTGATCCGTGTGTTGGTCGCCGAGGAAGCGCTCGAGGAGTTTCACCGTCGTGGCGGCCGAGGGAGGAACGGAGGAGTCATCGGCCGGACGATCTCGCTCTCGAGCGCTCCGCGACTGGAAGCGCGACCGGCTCCGTTCGCACCGCTCCTACGAGGTGCCGATCTCAGGAAGCGGAACTCGCCGGACCCCTCGCCCTCCCGGTCGAGAGTGACGTTCCTCCTGAGCGGGCCGCTGTTCATGAAGGACGAGCTCCGAGGTCTGCTCGTGGTGGGAAGCCAGATCGGCCCTTCCGAAGGAGAACCGAGACACGCTCGAGGCTCTGACCTCGCAGGTCGCGCTCGCGCTCGATAGCGCCGCGCTGACCGAGGACCTGCTCCGCCAGCAGACCGAGGCGCGGTTCCGATCGCTCGTCCAGAACTCGACGGACGTCGTGATGGTGGTCGACGCCGATTCGACCGTCCGCTACGTCAGCCCGTCGGTGGCGGGTGTGTTCGGCTACGACCCCTCGGAGCTCGAGGGGACCAAGCTCACGGGCCTGATCCATCCCGACGACAAGGCGCCCGTGCTCCAGTTCCTGACCGCCACGAGCCGCGAAGGAGGGGTCCCGACCACGCTGATCGAGTCGCGGATGCGGCACCGAGACGACTTCTGGCTCCACATCGAGACGCTCCGAACGGACCTGATGCACGATCCCAACGTGAAGGGGATCGTCCTGAACTCCCGGGACGTATCGGAACGCAAGGCGTTCGAGGAGCAGCTGGCGCACCAGGCGTTCCACGACTCGATCACCGGGCTCGCGAACCGCGCGCTCTTCCGCGACCGCGTCGAGCACGCGCTGGAGCGCCTGACGCGCACCGACCTGCCGATGTCGGTCCTGTTCATGGACCTCGACGACTTCAAGACGATCAACGATTCGCTGGGGCACGCGGCCGGCGACCGCCTGCTGGGGGAAGTGGGGGAGCGGCTGCGAACGTGCCTCCGGACGCCGGATACGGCCGCCCGCCTCGGGGGCGACGAGTTCGCGATCCTGCTCGAGGACGGTGGCGAGGGAGTCGGTGCGGCCGACGTCGCCGTCCGGATCCTCCAGGCGTTGGACGCTCCGTTCCAGCTCGACGGGAAGGAGGTCTTCGTCCGGGCGAGCATCGGGATCGCGAGCTCGGGCGTCGACGGGACGATCGGGCCGGAGGGAGCGGAGGAGCTCCTCCGCAACGCGGACGTCGCGATGTACATCGCGAAGGAAGCGGGGAAGAACCGGTATCAGGTCTTCGAACCGAAGATGCACGACACGGCGCTCCGCAGGCTGGAGCTGAAGGCTGACCTGCAGCGAGCCGTCGACAACGAGGAGTTCGTCCTCTTCTACCAACCGGTGATCCATCTGGCGAGCGGGGAGATCGAGGGGTTCGAGGCCTTGATCCGCTGGAACCATCCGACCCGGGGTCTCGTGATGCCCCTGGACTTCATCCCCCTCGCCGAGGAGACGGGCCTGATCGTTCCGATCGGTTCGTGGGTGCTCGCGGAAGCGTGCCGGAGCGGGCAGGAGCTGCAACCGGCCGGGACCGACGAACGCCCGCTGCACGTGGCGGTCAACCTGTCCGCGAAGCAGCTGCAGCGTCCGGGGATCGTCCAAGAGACCGCGCAGGTGCTCCTGGACTCCGGGTTGCCGCCCGAGCGTCTCGTGCTCGAGATCACCGAGAGCGTGATGATGCAGGACATGGTCCTGTCCAACGAGCGCCTCACGCAGCTCGGGGTCCTGGGCGTCAAGATCGCCGTGGACGACTTCGGGACCGGGTACTCGTCGCTGAACTACATCCGACGCTTCCCCGTGGACATCCTGAAGGTGGACAAGTCCTTCGTCGACGGCGTCAGCGAAGGCGGCGAGGAGTCGGCGCTGACCGCCGCGATCATCGAGCTCGCGGGCATCCTCAACCTCCGCCCCGTGGCCGAGGGGATCGAGCGTGCCGATCAGCTGGAGAAGCTCCTCGAGCTCAACTGCGAGCTCGGGCAGGGCTACTACTTCTCGGAGCCGCTGTCGTTCGACGGTGCCCGGGAGCTCCTGCGGAACCGGCGGATCCTCGCCAGCAGAGACGCGGAGCTGACGACGTAGCGCCTCCTCGCCCTCGCCTCATCCGAGGCCCGGGCGGTCTGCGGGTCGCCCGCCCGGGCCTCCGCGTTCCTTCCATCGGTAGGACCGGGGGACCTCCTGCTCGGGTGCCGGGATCCCGGCGCCTCTCGGGAGGCCGCTGCCAACCCTCCGAGGAAAGATGTAGCCGCCCCACGTGACGCGAGGAGGACGGGCGAGGGAACGTTCGGTGTCGGCTTCGGCGGCCGAGCCCCGCCACCTATGCTCCTGCCGTGAAACGGTGCCCGAGCTGCGGGGAGGAGAACGCCGACCGGGCGCGGTTCTGCCAGCGTTGTGCGACGCCGCTCGAGGAGGCCGCGCCCCCGCCCGGTGACGTCCGGAAGGTCGTCACGATCGTGTTCGCCGACGTGACCGGTTCCACGGCGCTCGGCGAGCGCCTCGATCCCGAGGCCCTCCGACGCGTGATGGGTCGGTACTTCGACGAGATGGCCGCTGCGATCGAGCGCCACGGCGGGACGGTCGAGAAGTTCATCGGCGACGCCGTGATGGCCGTGTTCGGGATCCCGCGGCTCCACGAGGACGACGCCGTCCGGGCCGTGCGCGCGGCGATCGGGATGCGCGAGGCGCTCGAGGCGCTGAACCTGGATCTGGAGCGCGAGCACGGCGAGGGACTGGCCGCGCGGATCGGCGTGAACACGGGCGAGGTCGTGGCCGGCGACCCGTCGGCCGGGCAGCGCCTCGTCACCGGCGACGCGGTGAACGTCGCCGCGCGGTTGGAACAGGCGGCCGCGCCCGGCGAGATCCTGCTCGGCGATCCCACCTACCGTCTGGTCAAGGACGCCGTGGAGGTCGAGCCCGTGGACGCCCTCGCCCTGAAGGGGAAGCAGCAGCCGGTGCCGGCGTTCCGGCTGATCGCCGTGGCGGCCGACACCGCGGGACACGAGCGCCACCTCGATTCGCCGATGGTGGGCCGCGCGAAGGAGCTCTCCCTGCTGGAGCACGCCCTCGAGCGCGCGGTCACCGACCGCACCTCGCACCTCTTCACCCTGATGGGTCCGGCCGGGGTCGGGAAGTCCCGGCTCGTGGCCGAGTTCCTCGGCGGATCGGTGAGCGAGGCGACGGTCCTGCGCGGCCGCTGCCTCTCCTACGGCGAGGGCATCACGTTCTTCCCGCTCGCCGACGTGGTCCACCAGGCGGCGGGGATCCTGGACAGCGACCTCCCGGCGGTCGCTCGCTCGAAGCTCGACGACGTCCTCGGCGACGCGCCCGATCGGGATCGCGTCGCGGGACTGGTGGCCGGTCTGTTCGGCTGGGCGGATCCCGGTGCGACCGAGGACGCGTTCTGGGCGGTCCGCAAGCTCCTCGAACACCTCGCACGCGATCGCCCGCTGGTGGTCGTGTTCGACGACATCCATTGGGGAGAGCCGACGTTCCTCGACCTGATCGAACACCTCGCGGACTGGACGCGGGATGCCGCGGTCCTGTTGCTGTGCATCGCGAGGCCCGAGCTCCTCGAGGTTCGCCCCGGTTGGGGCGGCGGCAAGATGAACGCGACCTCGATCCTGCTCGAGCCGCTCGCCGGCGACGATGCGTCGCAGCTCGTCGACAACCTCCTCGGGCGGGCCGACATCCCGCAGGTCGCGCGCGACCGGATCCTCGAGGCGGCCGAGGGCAACCCGCTCTTCGTCGAGGAGATGCTCGCGATGCTGATCGACGACGGCCTCCTCCGAT
This sequence comes from uncultured Actinomycetota bacterium, assembly GCA_963724415.1. Lineage (GTDB taxonomy): Bacteria > Actinomycetota > UBA4738 > UBA4738 > HRBIN12 > JAJNBA01. Next base: position 63,870 of record CAVRUS010000011.1, read on the forward strand.
TCGAGGACGGTGCGTGGCGATCCGTCGAGGACCTGGCGAACGTGACCGTGCCGCCGACGATCCACCTGCTCCTGGCCGCGAGGCTCGACCGGCTCGACGCCGATGAGCGCGCGGTGATCGAGCGCGGCTCGGTGGAGGGCAAGGTGTTCCACTCCGGCGCCGTCGCGACGCTCAGCCAGGAGACGGCCCGCCCGAACGTTCGGTCCCGGCTGCTGGCACTGGCCCGCAAGGAGCTGATCCGGCCGGACCGGCCCGAGTTCGCCGGCGAGGACGCCTTCCGGTTCCGGCATCTGCTGATCCGTGATGCCGCGTATCAGGCGATGCCGAAGGAGCAGCGAGCCGATCTGCACGAGCGCTTCGCGGGCTGGCTGGCGGAGGCCGCGCGCGAGCGGATGGCCGAGTACGAGGAGATCCTCGGATACCACCTCGAGCAGGCCTACCGGTACCGGGAGGAGCTCGGCGCTGCCGACGAGGCCGCGCGGGGGATCGCGACGCGCGCGGCCGAGTATCTGTTCGCCTCGGCGGTCCGCGCGGACGAGCGCAACGACCTGAACGCGGCGAAGGCGTTCCTGGAACGCAGCGTCGCGCTCTCGGACGGAGGTCTCCAGGGGCGATCGCTGCTGCTGCTGGCCGAGGTCGTCCAGGAGCTGGGCGAGTACACGGCGGCACACGAGATCGTCCTGCGCGCCCGAGACGTCGCCGATGCCGTCGGCGATCGCGCCCTGTTCCTGCGAGCGGAGCTCGTGCGGATCATCACCCAGGGCTCGGTCGACTCGTCGCAGACGATCGCGAAGGGGCCGCGGGGAGGCGGCGGCCGTCCTCGAGGAGGCGGATCGTCTGGGAGACGTGGAGCTGCGCGTCCGAGCGACCTACACCCTCGCGGTGCAGTCCTTCTTCCAAGGTCGCACGAAGGACGCGGTCGAGATGCTCGGCGACCTGATCGAGCAGGCTTCGACGATGTCTCGGAGGTCGCGCCACTACATGGCGACGCAGCTCAGCGTGTCCGCCTACTTCGGCGACATCCCGGTGGACGAGGGGTTCGCGATGATCGAGCACGCGCATCGACTCGAAGGCGACAGCCCCAGCGCCGAGGCGTCGATCCTCCGGGTCACGGTCGGGCTCCTCGGGATGGCGGGGAGGTTCGAGGAGGCGCACGAGGCGATGCGACGCGCGGACGCGCTGTACGAGGAGCTGGGCACGCCGATGGCCGTCATCGCCACGAACCAGGCGCCGGCGGAGACGCTCCGGCTCGAGGGGCGTCTGGAGGAGGCGGAAGCGCTGCTCCGAGAGATGACCGAGGCCTACGATGCGATCGGCGAGACCGGCTTCAACTCGACGATCGTCGGCGTTGCTCGCGAACACGGTCTGCGACCAGGGCCGCTACGAGGAGGCGGAGCGGTTGGCTGCGAGGAGCCGGGAGCTCTCGGCCGATGACGATTTCGCCTCGCAGGCATCCTGGCGGATGGCGCAGGCTCGGGTGCTGGCCCATCGCGGCGCCTTCGAGGATGCCCTCCGCCTCGCGGACGAGGCCGTCGAGATCAACGGGGAGACCGACTACGTCGGCTGGCAAGGGGATGGGCTCGAAGTGAAGGGGATCGTCCTGGCGGCGGCGGGCCGCGGCGCCGACGCGCGCGCCGCCTTCGAGGAGTCACTCGAGCGTTACGAGCGGAAGGGGAACGTCGTCGCCGCGGCTCGGGTCCGCGCGCGCCTGCAGGCATAGGCCTCGTTCCCCGGCGCCCGGCCAGCCTCCCAACTCCCGACGGCCTGGGCATACACTCCGGCGATGCAACGACGGACGGCGGGGCGCGGGATGGGCGCCGTGCTGTTCACGGACATCGTGGGCTCCACCGCGATCGCCGCCGAGATGGGCAACACGCGCTGGGTCGAGCTCGTCGCCCGCCACCACCGCATCATCCGGCGGCAGCTCGGCCGGTTCGGCGGGCGGGAGATCGACACGGCGGGCGACGGGTTCTTCGTCACGTTCGAGCGCCCGGCCGACGCGATCCGCTGCGCCGTCGCGGCCACCGAGGCCGTACGCGAGCTCGGGATCGAGATCCGTGCCGGCGTGAGCTTCGGCGAGCTCGAGTCGGCCGGTGGCAAGCCCGGCGGACTCGTGGTGAACACGGCGGCGCGCGTGATGTCGGTCGGCGGACCCGGCGAGGTGCTCGTCCCCGCGTCGGTCCGGGAGATCGTGTCCGGAGCGGGCATCACGTTCGCCGAGCACGGCGTCCACCGGTTGAAGGGGCTGGACGGTGAGTTCCGCCTCTCCAGCGTCACGGGCGTCGACGGCACGGAGGTGGCGCCGCCGCTCGAGAAGGAGCAGGCGGCCGCGCGTCGGCGTGACATCTTCCCGGCACAGACCAAGCGGACGGCGCTGATCGCAGGGGTCGCCGTCGGCGTGCTCGCGGTCGGGGCGGTCGTCTGGTTCCTGCTGGGCGGTGGCCCGGGCGAGCCACCCGCGACCCAGCCCGGTTCCCTCCGATCCGCGGTGGCCCTGATCGACCCCGAGACGGGTCACGTCGGGTCGAGCGTGCCGATCGTGGGGGCGGACAACCGCTCCTCGGAGGGACTCGAATTCATCGACCACCCGATGGTGGTGGGCGAGGGAGGCGTGTGGCTGCTCCGCCCACCCAGCCTCCTGCACATCGACCCCCTCCATGCGGACGTGCGATCGGATGGGATCGAGGTCGGTGTCGGCACCTCCCAGACGGTCGACGCGGGGTTCGGCTCGATCTGGGTGCTCACGGACCGGACCCTCTACCGGGTCCATCCCGGAACCGACGAGATCGAGCCGTTCCTCGTCCTCCCGCTCGCGTCGGGGATCGCCACGTACGCGCTCGCTCTCGACGACCAGATCTGGGTCGGGGACAGCGATGGGACCATCGTCCGGATCGATCCGTCGACCGGGTCCCCGGAGCAGGCGGAGACCGGCCTCAACGTGGGGAAGATGGCGGTCACCGACAACGGCCTGTGGGTGGCCGACATCCTCCTGGGCGAGCTGGTCCGGGTCGACCGCGATCGCTCCGTCCGACCGAGGATCTGATCGAGATCGGGGGCTCCATCGACCAGCTGACCGGCGACGGCGACGACCTCTGGGTCCTCGACACGCAGGTCGGGCTCCTCACGCGGGTGGACACCGTGACCCACGCGGTGCGCTCCACGCGGATCGGCGATCGACCGCAGCGACATGGCGGTCGGGCGCGGGCGGTCTGGATCGGCGACGAGGACGGATTCGCTCTACCGCGTGGACTCGACCACGCTCGGCGTCGAGGAGTTCCCGGTCGGCGCCGAGGTGCTGGCCGTCGACGTGGACCGGCGACCGGAGGCGGTCTGGGTCTACGTCGGGGACCCGATCCCGGCCGCTGCAGGATAGCCTCCGGGTACATTGAGCGGGTCCTCTCGATGTCCGGGCGTGGGAGGGGCTCGTCCCCGGTGCGCGCCGGCGTCACCCCGCCGGAGAGGAGGCGGTGGCTCTCAAGGACCGATCCCGCGACGTCGACCATCTTCCGATTCGTGCGCCGAGCCTGCTCCCGGAGCATGAGGAAGGCATCGCGCTCGTCGACCCCGTGGCGCTCCATCAAGATCCCCTTCGCCCGCTCGGTGACGGCCCGTCGTCCGAAGGCTCCTTCCAGCGCGTGGTACTCGGCGAAGCGTTGGAGCGACACGTCCATCGCGCTCTGCATGTCCTCGAGATCGGCGTGCGCGATGTAGGAGAAGATGCCGAGCCTCGCCGCCTTGTCGATGAAGACACGATCCTGGACATCCAAGATCGCGATCACGGGACACGCGGCTTCGTGCACGATCGTCCGGATCAGCTCGAACGCCTGCTCGGAATGCTCGCCGACGATCACGAGCGCGACGTCCGGGAGATGCGTGGCGGTCGCGTGGCCGACGGTCGCGACGCTCGCACCCTCGCCGACGACCTCGTGACCGAGCGTGGTCAGGGTCTCCGTCACCTGCCGGTGGCGCTCGGCCGACCCGTCGGCGACGAGGATCCGGAGTCTCCGGGTTGTCTCAGGCACCATCTGTCACCTGTCCTGCACCGCATGATAGCGGACACGCGTTGCCCCCTATCACAACCCGTCCAGAGGTGCTAGCGTTCGAAGGGCACGGCAGCTCCAGCACCTGGCTGCCGCCATCGGAACCCCAACCCTCGGTCCGGATGAGGCCGCGCTCAGATGCGGTCACGACCGAGGGGACGGGGATGCAGGACCCGAGCGACATGCCGCACGTGCGCTTCGCCGTGGTCGGCGATCGACGGAATGGGATCGACCGCCTCTCGTTGTTCGGCACGCTGGACGAGGGAACGGTCCCTCTCCTGGAGACCGAGGTCGACGACGTAGGCCATTCGGGCGGTGCGATCGTCCTCGATCTCCACCACATCGATTCGGTCGACGGGACCGCCGTCCGCACGCTCGAGGACCTGGGCCGCCGCTCGGGTGACGCGGATCGCCTGCTGTTCCTCGTGAACGTCCCCGAACCCGTGCGCGACCGGTTCGAGCGGGACGGAGCCGGAAACCTCCTCGGCGCGGACGTCTCCGAGGTCCTCTCCTCGGGCGAGGGCGACTGGGAGCCGATCTCGCTCCCATCCCTCCCGGGCGAACGAGCGAGCGTCATCACGCTCCGGATCGTGGAGGACGCGTCGTGATCGATTGGCGTGAGCAGGAGGTGCGGAACGAGACGAGCTCTCGGGAGATCAACGAGTGGATCGACGAGTCCAACCAGCACTCCGGCCTGCCGGCGGATCCCTTCGTCTGCGAGTGCAGCGACGCGTCCTGCCCGTCGACGATCGCGCTCACCCATCTCGAGTACGAGGGCGTGCGCGCGCACGCGACCTACTTCGCGATCGCGACGGACCACGAGACGCCGGATCTGGACGCCATGGTCTCGGAGCAGCCGGGGTTCACGATCGTCCTGAAGCTGCCGGGGATGCCGGCGAGGGTCGCGAGCGCGTCCGACCCTCGGAGAACGACGCAGCACCCACAGGGGAACGGGGAAGGGGTGGTGAGGCATGACGAGAACTGACATGCGGCCTCGGGAGGGCCGTCGAGCGTTCACTGCCGACACGTCGGCCGTGGACCCACGATCCACCGCGCTCGCGGCACGCCAGACGCGGACGTGTGCTCGGTGCGGTCGGTACACGACGTTCGTGCTCGAGGACGCCGTAGGCGGCTGGTACGCCTGCGCCGAGTGCGGCCGACTCGCCTGACGCGCGTCGCCGTCGGCCGACGGTGTCGACGTGGATGGTGACGGCTTCCGCCGGCTGCTCGCGACGATCGCCAACGCCTGGATCGATGGCGACACGGCGACGGCGCTCGGCTGCTTCACCGACGACGCTCGGTACACCGAGCCGCCCGACATCCAGCACTACGAGGGCCGGGACGCGTTGTTCGAGTTCTTCGGTGGCGACGACCCGCCGCCGATGTCGATGGCGTGGCACACGATCGTGTTCGACGCCGACGAGCAGATCGGCGCCGCCGAGTACACCTACACCGGAACGAACACCTACCACGGCGTGGTCGTGATCCGGCTCCGCGGCGATCGGGTCGCGAACTGGCGCGAGTACCAGCATCGGTCCGAACTGGACTGGGAGGGATTCATCGCGCTGAACCCGTTCTGAGCATCGTTCCAAGGGTCCGGTCCGCAATCGGGTACACTGCAGATGTCACGCGCTCATGCGAACACGCATCAGCGCCCACGTGGTGAAGGCGCCTCAACTCCCTTTCCTTCTCGGAGCAGTCGTTCATCCCCACACGCATCCGAGAGGAAGCTGTCATGTCACAACGCACCCAGGTGCGGCGCCCTGTCGCCGTGCCGCCCCGAGCCGAGGAAACGGAGACGACGACGTCGTTCGCCGACCTCGGTGTCTCCCGTTCCGTCGCCGAAGCGCTGCGCATGCGCGGCATCCGCGAGGCGTTCCCGATCCAGGCGCTCGTCCTGCGGGACGCGATCGCGGGCCGCGACGTCCTCGCGCGTTCGCGCACCGGCTCCGGCAAGACCCTCGCGTTCGCCGTCCCGATCGTCGAACGGCTCACGCCGGGCGGCGGGAGCCCGAACGCGCTGATCCTGGCGCCCACGCGCGAGCTGGCGAGCCAGGTCACCGAGGAGTTCCGCGCGATCGCCGACGTGAAGCACTTGAAGGTGGCCGCGGTGTACGGCGGCGTGGGCCTCGGCCCCCAGGCCAAGCGCGCCCGCCACGCCGACATCGTGATCGCCACCCCCGGCCGGCTCCTCGACCTGGTGCAGCGGAAGATGCTCCGGCTCGACCGCGTGCGGATCTGCGTGCTGGACGAGGCCGATCGCATGCTCGACATGGGCTTCCTTCCCGACGTCACTCGGATCCTCGAGATGCTCCGCCCCGATCGGCAGACGATGCTGTTCTCCGCGACCCTCGACGGCGAGGTCGGGCGCCTCGCGGCCCGGTTCATCGAGGACCCGGTCCGGCACGAGGTGGCCAACCACGACGGCCCGCTCGTGACCGAGGCCGATCACCGGTTCGTGGCGGTCGACCACCAGGGGAAGTCGCGGGCGCTCGTCCGCGAGCTCGCCGCCGACCGCGGGCTCACGCTCGTGTTCGTCCGGACGAAGCGCGGCGCCGACCGGCTGGCCAAGAACCTGAAGGCGGAGGGCTTCCACGCGGGAGCGCTCCACGGCGGGATGGCGCAGGGAGCGCGTGAGCGCGCCCTGGGCCGGTTCGCGGCCGGCGCGAACGATGTCCTCGTGGCCACCGACGTCGCCGCGCGCGGCCTCGACCTCGAGCACATCACGCACGTGATCAACTTCGATCCGCCGGCGGACGAGAAGGACTACCTCCACCGGGTGGGCCGCACCGCGCGGGCGGGCCGGACCGGTACGGGGATCACGTTCGTCACGCCGGAGAAGACGACCGACGTCGGCAAGATCGCGACGGTCCTGAAGCTCCACACGGAGTTCGGGGACGCCGGTCTCCGCGTGGAGCACGCTCGCCGCCACCCGAGCGGCGCTCAGCGCCAGGGTTCGGGCAGGCGACCGCGACCCGCGAGACGAGGACGATGAGCGAACGCACCGACTCCCAGGGCGACGCCGCGATCCGCGCGGCCGACGCCAGAACGGCGATCGCGAAGAGGATCACCGCGCTGGCCCGCAAGGTGCAGGATGACGCCGACGCACAGATGGTGCTGCACCTCGCGCAGGCCTACGCCGCCCTCGCCACGGAGCCGCCCCGGACCCGCGGCGGCGCCGGCTAGCTCGCCGAGGGGTGGAGCAGGGGCACGAGCGGCTGCCACCCGGACCGGAGCAGCGCGACCAGCGATGGAGGCGTGATCAAGGGCGCGGAGCCCGAAGCCGGGCGCGGCACCCGATCCACGTAACCGGCGGGCGTCCATCGCCGCAGGCCGGCGCCCATCACCACCCACGGCTCGCCCACACGGAGTACGAACGCGCCGTCGGGAAGCTCGTCGAGCGGCGCACGATGATGCCGTTGCCGTCCCGTCTCCGTGTCGAAGCGTTCGGCGTGGAGCCGCGCATCGATCGCGTCGGCGCCGGGTTCCCGCTCCGGATGCAGCTCGCGCCAGATCGCTTGCAGCCGGACGTAGTCCTCGCGGCGGCAGAGCGCGCACGGGCGGTGGCCCGCCGCGAAGGCCGTCGCTTCGTCGAGGAAGAACAGCTCCGTGAAGCGGCCCGGTTGCATCAGCGGCTCGCCGGTGCCACCCCCGGAACGAGAGTCGGCAACCGATCCAGCGCTTCGTCGCATGGTGGCGTCGGATCCGACCGAGCTCGTCGTGGAGGCATCCGCGGTTGCCGTACACGAGCCCACGCGACGGGTCGGCGATCAGCTCACCGAGCGGCGTGACCCGATTGCGCAAGGGCATCGTGGCACCACCGTAGCGATGCCGACGGACGTCGGTGCCTAGATGGGCAGCGCCAGAACCTGGCGAGCCGTGAGGCGGGTGGTCGTCGGAAGCACGCGAAGGCCGACCATCCCGATCCTGCCCGCCACCCACGTGGCGTCGTCGAGGGTCTCGACGGAGATGTGGCCTTCCTGGGACTCCGAGACCCGGAAGATCATCCCGGCCTCCGTCTTGTAGACGTTCATCCCTTCATCCACCATCCCAGCCTACTCGAACGGGCCGGAACCTCGCCCGGGCCGTGGTCGGAAGGGTGCTGGCTTCCCCTCAGCAGGCCTGGTCCGCACGCGATCGATCCTCACGCTCGGCCCCTTGGGCCGGCCCGGATGAGGTGCGAACATGCGCTCATGGCCTCGGAGGGATCGGCACCGACGATCGATCGTTCCCACCGGCTCCTCCTCCTCGCGCGGGTCCTCGCCGGCATCACGTTGGTCAGCTTCGCGATCGGGGTCGTGATCACGATCGCCGACGCGATGCGGCCAGCCGGCGAGGGGAACCCATTCGAGGACATCACCTTCGTGCTCTCCTTCGCGATGTTCCCCGTGATCGGCTACGTGCTCGCCGCGCGCCGCCCCGAGAACTCGATCGGCTGGTTGATGTTGGGGATCGGAGTCTTCTTCGGGCTCAGCTCGATCGTGAGCTCGCTCGGGCTCTACCTGCTCCACTCCGGCGATCGAGACGCCGCGCTGCCGTTCCTCGCGTTCGACTCGCCGAGCTGGGTGCCGATCGTCGTTCTCCCGGTCACGTTCCTCCTCCTCCTGTTCCCGGACGGGCACCTGCCCTCGCGGCGGTGGCGGTGGTTCGCGTGGGCGCTCGGGATCGGGCTGACGTTGGTGTATCTCGCGATCCTCCTCGACCCGGCGGGGATGTCCGAGTCGCCGGTCCCGAACGCCCCGAACCCGCTCGGCATCGAGGCGCTCGATCCGTTCCTCGAAGCGGCGCAGGCGCTGATCCTGGTGATCCCGATCGGCGTGATCGGCTCGTTGGCGTCGCTCGTGCTCCGGTTCCGCCGGTCGTCCGGCATCGAGCGGCTCCAGCTCCGGTGGTTGCTCACCGCCGCTGCCTTCGTGGCGTTGCTCTATGCCGGAGCGTTGATCGCGTCGATCCCGTACTCCTGGGGTGGAGCGGAACAACCTGGTTGGGTCACGCTGCTCCAGACGCTCGTGATCCCGTCGTTCGCGCTGATCCCGCTCGCGATCGGCGTGTCGATCCTCCGGTATCGCCTGTTCGACATCGACATCGTGATCAACAAGGCGGTGCTGTTCGGAGCGCTCGCCGTCTTCATCACGCTCGTCTACGTGGCGATCGTCGTCGGCGTGGGGGCGATCGTCGGGAGCCAGGCGAGCCCGGTGCTCTCGGCCGCGGCCGCTGCGATCGTCGCGCTCGCGTTCCAGCCGGCCCGCCGCCGGGCGCAACGGTTCGCCGACCGGTTGGTCTACGGGAAACGCGCGACGCCCTACGAGGTCCTGTCGGCGTTCTCGGAGCGGGTCGGGCAGACCTACGCGAACGAGGACCTGCTGCCGAGGATGGCTCGCGCCCTCGGGGAGGGGACCGTCGCGGCGCGCGCCGACGTGTGGGTGCGGGTCGGCGAGGAGCTTCGGTCGGAGGCGCAGTGGCCGGAGGACGCGCCTCCGGCAACGGCTCGTCCGATCGCACCCGCCGAGCCGGTGGCGTCGCCTTCATCCGTCTTCGAGCCGGTTCGCCACCAGGACGAGCTCCTCGGCGCCCTCTCGATCGAGAAGAAGCCCGGTGACGCGATCACCGCGACCGAACAGAAGCTGGTGAGCGATCTCGCCGCCCAGGCCGGCCTCGTGATGCGCAACGTCGCGCTGACCGAGCAACTGATGGATCACATCGAGCAGCTCCGGGCGTCGCAGAAGCGTCTCGTCTCGGCGCAGGACGAGGAGCGCCGGCGTCTCGAGCGGAACCTCCACGACGGCGCCCAGCAGCAGCTCGTGGCGCTCGCGGTCAAGCTCCGCCTGGCCGAGCAGCTCACGGAGCGCGACCCGCCCAAGGCGAAGGGGCTCCTCGCCGACCTCCAGACCGAGACCGGCGAGGCCCTCGAGAACCTCCGAGACCTCGCGCGCGGCATCTACCCGCCCCTGCTCGCGGACAAGGGGCTCGTCGCTGCGCTGGAGTCGCAGGCTCGCAAGTCGGCGATCCCGGTCACGATCGAGGCGACCGGCGTGGGCAGGTACCAACAGGACGCGGAGGCCGCCGTGTACTTCTCGTGCCTCGAAGCGCTGCAGAACGTGGCGAAGTATGCGGGCGCCTCCAGCGCAGTGGTGTCGCTCTCCGACGGCGACGGTCGCCTGCGGTTCGAGGTCACGGATGACGGCGTGGGCTTCCGGCAGGACCAGATGTCCTATGGCACGGGGCTGCAGGGCATCGCGGACCGTTTGGGGGCGCTCGAGGGCTCCCTCGAGGTCCGTTCGGCACCGGGTGCCGGGACCACGGTGACCGGGGTCGTACCCGTGGAGAGCACTATCGTCGAAAGGCTGATCCGCGGCGAAGGTTAGCCGTGCTGGTCGCTGCGGCCGTTCTCGCCGGCGCGACCGTGGTCGTTTCCTTGGCTCTCGGACGCCCCTGCTCCGTGCTCCTCGTCAGAGCGCCCGTGAGGTACCGCCTCATCGGAGGACCCCTCTTGAGCGGCTCCTCCTCCGGACCCTCCGTTCGAACCGTGGCTCTCGGACGACCCTCCGTTCCCTTGGCTCCCCGGATCGTCGGGACGGCCACCGCCGTGGGCGCCCCTCCGGCCAGCTGCCTCCCTCTCCGGTGGGCAGCCCTGCGCTCGGACGGCGCTGCCGATGCCGTTCCCGTTCTCCGCGGCATCGCCGTTCACGGCGTCCTCGCACCGATCCTGACGCCGCTCATCCACCTCGTCCGTTACGGCGTCGCCCCGACCGGTGGGCTCCGGGGACGTCACGGTCGACGGACGTTCACTCCTATTCCCTCGGAAGTTGTCCACCACGTGCGGCACCGCGGTCGCTATGGCGGTGAGCGCGGTGATCACCAGGAACCAGGTGGCTGCCGCGACGAGGACCTGCATCCGCCGTCCGGCCCGTCTCGGCCGCGGCAATACCGTCATGGCGGGCTGCAGGCTCGGCGAGGGATCCGGGAGCGTGTCGACCACGAGAAGCGCGGTGCCCTCGCCCGCATCCGGCACGACGATCGGTTCGGGTGCAGGGCGAACGCGATCCGCGGCCCTGCGGACGGCGTCGCCGAGATCCTCGATCACGAGGCTCGGATCGACCCGCTCCTCCGCCAGCACCGCCGATACGCCGTCGGGCCAGACGACGACCAGTGCGGCGTCCCCGACGCACTCTCGAGCGTTGGAAGCGGCCGCGGCCGAGATCCCACCGTCGAGGACCACGACGGAGGGGCGTGCCCCGCGCAGCACACGGGCGAGCTCCTCGTCGCTCGACGCCAGCCCGACCAGGTCGAAGCCCTCCGCCTCGAGTACGAAACGGAGAAGCCCGTCGTCACGCTCGGCCTCGCCGAGGACGACCTGCACCCTTCGCTCTGATCCCATGCCAGCCTCTCGGATCGAGGCGCGATCGTACCCCCAGAACGGTTCGATCTCTGCAGGGCGATCAGGCGTCAGGCACGGGGCCTACGGCATGTGCCCCATATGGTCTCCTGGTCTCTGAAGCGACGACCTACGCGTGATCGTCCGGCGGGGCCGGTCCGGTCTCAGCCGGCGAAGAAGTCCACGAGCACAGGCGCGAGCACGTCGTCGGCCGGTCCGTGGTCCTGATCGGCGAGTGTGCGCTGACGGGCGTCGGGGAGAACCGAGGCGAGGGCACGCACGGCTGCTCGCTGCCACGGCGGGCTCGCGCCGCCGTCCATCACGAGCGTGGGGACGCTGAGCGAGGCCCACCGTTCGAGCGGTTCCGGGCTTCCGCCCATCAGGCCCGCCATGATCATGCCCTCGTACGCGAGCGTGTGCGCGAGCGCTTCGAGCGACGGCCAGTACCCCTCACCGCGCATCGACTCGACGACCTCGGCGGGCACCCCCGGCCCAGTCGTCATGAAGTACGCGACGGCGTCGCCCCGACGACCCTCCGAGACGAGCGTCTCGAGGTGCGTCACGAAGTCCGCCGGGGCCCCCGGGCGGCTGTCGTCGATGACGAACGGTGGTTCGTAGAGGGCCAGCTTCGACACACGTCCCGGGAGCGTTCGCGCCGTTTCGAGCGCGAGGACGGCGCCGGAGGAGTGTCCGAACAGGAACGCGGAATCGCCGGCCTCGTCGAGGAGCGCCGCGATGTCCTCGACCTCGCGTTCGACCGCGTACGGGGCCGTGTCGCCGCTGTCGCCTCGGCCCCGCCGGTCGAACGCGATGACCGTGAACCGTGGCGCGAGCCGCGCGGCGAGGGAGGCGAACGCAGATCGGTCGGCCAGCGATCCGCCCACGACCACGATCGCCGGCCCCTCGCCAGATCGATCGAAGGCGACCGCCGTACCGTCTGCCGATCTCGTTCGCTCCACACGCCTCCTCCGCCTCGCCGGGGCCCGATGGTAGCGGGGGGTGATCGGCGCCCGTGTCGGCGAAGCCCGGTAGCGTGGTCCGATGACCGACCCCCTCGAGCTCCTCCGGCGGATCGCCGGTCCGGACGCCACGTTCCGTGCGGGCCAGCGGGAAGCGATCGGCGCCGTCGTCTCGGAGCGCCGGCGCGTCCTGCTCGTGCAGCGGACCGGTTGGGGCAAGTCCGCCGTCTACTTCATCGCCACGCGGCTGCTCCGCGACGACGGCGCCGGTCCGACGATCCTCGTATCCCCGTTGCTCGCCCTGATGCGGAACCAGATCCAGATGGCCGAGCGGGCCGGGGTGCGTGCGCGCACGATCAACAGTGAGAACCGCGACGACTGGGACGCCGTCCGCGAGGCGATCGACCGGGACGAGGTCGATCTCCTGTTGATCTCGCCGGAGCGGTTCAACAACCCGGCATTCCGCGACGGGATCCTGCCCTCCGTGGCGGCCCGCTCCGGCCTCCTCGTGATCGACGAGGCCCACTGCATCAGCGACTGGGGGCACGACTTCCGGCCGGACTACCGGCGGCTCGTGCGTGTGCTCGAGCTCTTGCCGCGCGGCGTCCCGGTCCTGTGCACCACGGCGACCGCCAACGATCGCGTGATCTCCGACATCCATGCGCAGCTCGGCGCCGAGCTCGTCACCCACCGCGGGCCGCTCGCGCGCGACAGCCTCGCCCTGTCGATGCTCGACACCACGTCGCAGCCCGAGCGACTCGCGTGGCTCACGGCCGTCGTCCCCGGCTTCGAGGGCTCGGGCGTGATCTACGTGCTGACGGTCGCCGATACGACGCGCGTCGCCTCGTTCCTCCGCACGCAGGGCATCGACGCGCACGCCTACAGCGGTGAGACGGAGCCCGAGCGGCGCCTCGAGCTCGAGGAGGCGCTGATCGGGAACGGCGTGAAGGCGCTCGTCGCCACCTCGGCGCTCGGCATGGGCTTCGACAAGCCGGACCTCGGCTTCGTGATCCACTACCAGTCGCCGTCCTCGCCGATCGCCTACTACCAGCAGGTCGGCCGGGCCGGGCGCGCCCTGCCGCACGCGCCTGTGGTCCTGCTGCGCGGCACGGAGGACCGCGACATCCAGGACTACTTCATCGGGTCGGCCTTCCCGCCGCGCACGCGCGCCGAGGAGGTCGTCTCCCTGCTCGAAGACCGAGCCGCGCCGGTGAGCGAGAACGAGATCCTCTCCGCGGTGAACGTCCGGCCGATGCGGTTGAAGAACATGTTGAAGATCCTCGAGGTCGAGGGCGCGGTCGAACGGGCGGGGAGCAAGTGGCTCCGCACGCTCGCCCCCTGGACGTACGACGAGGAGCGCGTGCGCCGCGTCACCGAGGCGCGCCGCGCCGAGCAGGCGGCGATGGAGACGTACGGTCGCACGGACGAGTGCCTGATGGCGTTCCTCCTCCGGCAGCTCGACGATCCCGACCCTCGTCCGTGCGGCCGGTGCATGGTGTGCACGGGCGCGTCGCCGGCGGTCGCGCTCGATCCCGCTGTCCTCGCGAAGGCGCGTGAGCACCTCCGGTGGGCCGAGCTGCTGGTCGAGCCCCGGCTCCAGTGGCCGAGCGGGATGGACGAGCCCAAGGGCCGGATCCCGGACGAGCTTCGCCTTCAGCCGGGCAGGTCGCTCAGCGTCCTCGACGACGGCGGGTGGGGCGGGCTCGTCCGTCGAGGGCTGACCGCCGAGGAGTACGCGGACGCGCTCGTCGACGCAGCAGCCGAGCTGATCGCGCGGCGCTGGCGACCCGACCCGTTCCCGCGGTGGGTCACCTGCGTCCCGTCCACGCGACGGCTCGACCTCGTCCCCGGCTTCGCCGAGCGTCTGGCGAAGGCGCTCGGCCTGCCGTTCCGGCCCGTCCTCGTGAAGACCCGCGAGACCAAGCCCCAGAAGGAGCTCGAGAACTCCCAGCAGCAGTTCCGGAACGTCTGGGGCGCGTTCGCGGTCTCCGGCGAGCTGCCGCCGGGCGAGCCCGTGCTGCTCGTGGACGACCTCGCCGACTCTCGATGGACCCTCACGGTCGCGGGAGCGGCGCTGCTCGAGGCCGGGAGCGGTCCGGTCTCGCCGTTCGTGCTGGCGAAGGCCGTGAGCGACTAGGCGTATGGTCTCCGCGATGGGTGCGGGGGCACGTTCCGAGGACGCGCTCGCCGCCCTCCTGCTCACGACCCGTCTCGGGGAGCCGGAGGAGGAACCCCTGTCGCCCGCGAGGTTCTGGTCGCTCGTGGCAGCGGTGCCCGCGCCCGCCGAGCTGCTCGCGATGTCGGCAGGAGACATCGCGAGGCGCACCGGGTTCACCCAGGACGACTCGCTCCGGCTGGAACACCTCCTCTCGGGCGGCACCACCCTGGCGTTCGCGCTCGAGCGGTCGGAGCGCCAGGGGTTCGTGGCGGTGACGCCGTTCGACGCCGGCTACCCGAGGAAGCTCCGCGACCGTCTCGGCGACCGGTCCCCGCCGGTCCTGTTCACGGTGGGCGCCCGCGAGCTCCTCTCGTCGGAGGGGATCGGTGTGGTGGGTTCGCGCGCGGTCCGACCGGATGGGGCGGCCGTTGCCAGGGAGGTCGCGGAGCTCGCCGCGGGCGCCGGACGCACCGTGATCTCGGGCGGCGCCAACGGCGTCGACCGGGAGGCGATGACCGCGGCCCACGGGGCCGGCGGCCGCGTCGTGGGCTACCTCGCCGACTCCCTGGTGCGGCGTGTGCGGGAGCCGGACACGCGGCGGGCGATCGCCGACGGGACCACCTGCCTGGCGACCCCGTTCGCACCACAGACCACGTTCTCGGCGGCCAACGCCCTCGGCCGGAACAAGCTGATCTACGCGAGCGCGGCGATGACGCTCGTCGTCGCGTGCGACCTCGAGCGCGGAGGCACCTGGGAGGGAGCCGTTGAGGCGCTCCGTCGTGGGTACGGGTCGGTGGCGGCCTGGGTCGGTCCGGGCGCCGGCCGGGGGAACGAACGGCTGCTGGAGCTCGGCGCGATCGCCGTCGACGACGTCGCGGCGGTGCTGCGAGCCCCCGTCGCCCGATCCCGTGACGCCGCTCGCCCCCGATCAGCTGCGGCTCGGGCTGTAGACCGGGATCGGAGCATCGTGCGGGGCGCCGGTATCCTCGCCGGGTGATCGTCGATGAGCCGGTCCGCGGCTCGTTCGCCTACCTCGAACAGCCCGGGCTGTTCGCCCTGCCGGGGGTGGAGCAGCTCCGGCTCTTCATCGACCGGAAACTGCCCGCGCCGCCGCTCACACACCTGAGCGGCCTCGTCGTCGAGGAAGCGGAGCCCGGCGCGTCCACGTGGGCGATCCCGGCGAGTCCGTGGTGGCGGACGGGGGCCGGGATGTTCGGGGGCGGCACGCTCGCGTTCGTGGCGGACGCCGCCCTCGCCGGCGCCGTCTTCACGATCCTGCCCGAAGGGACGGCCCTCCTGTCGTCGGACCTGTCGATGAACTTCCTCCAGCCTGCGTTCCCGTCGAGCGAGCGGTTGATCGCACGGGGCACCGTGATCCACACGGGTCGGCGTCAGGGTCTGTCGGAGGCGCGGATCGAAGATGCCCACGGGAACCTGCTCGCGCACGCGACCTCGAGATGCGTCCTCCAACCGTTGCCGTTCGACCCGCCGGAGGCTCCCGGTGCGCTGCCGTCCGTGGAGCCGCCGGCGTTCGAGACGCCGGATCCGCATCTCCGGGCCCCGGAGGGAGAGGTCATGACCCAGGCCACGTGGGACGGCAACGCGGGTCTCGACCTGGTCCAGCTCTGGCAGAAGGGGGAGCGGCCGCCGGCCCCCGTGTGCATGCTCCTCGGGCTGCGTCCCGCCGAAGCGGCCGAAGGATCGGCGTCGCTCACGATGCCCGCCTCGCTGTGGTTCTGTACGGGCTTCGGGACGTTCTACGGCGGTGCCGTCGCGGCGTTCGCCGACGCGGCGATCAACACCGCGGTGATGACCACGCTGCCCGCCGGCACCTCGTTCGGGACGCTCGACCTGAAGGTCAATTTCCTCCGTCCCGTCACGCCGGACGGCCGGGACCTCGTCGCCCGGGCGACGGTCGAGCAGCGCGGCCGCACGATCGCGGTCTCCACCTGCCGGATCGACGACGCCGACGGCAAACGCGTCGCGATGGCCACCGGGAGCGCGATGATCTCGCCCGGTCGCCCGTGGGCCACTTCCGGCGATCCCGGATAGGACGCTTCGACCTCGCCTGGTTCGGGTAGTGGGTGGAGAGACCCCGATGCGAGGAGGGAACACGCACATGTCACCGTCCGAACGCGATCCACGCGAATGGCCACAGGTGGGCAACGAGTCCGGAGACGCGGACGCCGAACGAGCCCGGTGAGCGGGACACGCTCGACGCCCCCAGCACCCCCGAGCCGTCCTGGCGTCCCGAAACGCCTGCGTGGGACCGGCCCGTGCCCCGCTCGAAGACGACGACGATGCCGGTCGGCGGGCCGATGGGCGCGGAGATCGCTCCGTCTCCCACGACTCCGGCATCGGCGACGCGGACGTCCACCGGACGCAGCCGCACGCCGGGCCGCGGTACGTCCGCGACCCGGACGAGATCGACGGCCGAGTAAGTCGACCGCCAAGAAGTCGACCGCGCGGAAGTCGACGAAGCGCGTGGCCGCCGGCAAGAAGGCCGCGGCGACCCGGAAGCGGAAGACCTCGGCCGCGCGGAAGGCCACGGCGAAGAAGTCCACCGCCCGGAAGTCGACGGCCAGGAAGTCCACCGCCCGGAAGTCGACGAAGCGCGTGGCCGCCGGCAAGAAGGCCGCGGCGACCCGGAAGCGGAAGACCTCGGCCGCGCGGAAGTCCGCCGCGAAGAAGTCCACCGCCCGGAAGTCGACGGCCAGGAAGTCCACCGCCCGGAAGTCGACGAAGCGCGTGGCCGCCGGCAAGAAGGCCGCGGCGACCCGGAAGCGGAAGACCTCGGCCGCGCGCAAGGCCGCGGCGAAGAAGTCCACGGCCCGGAAGTCGACGGCCAGGAAGTCCACCGCGCGGAAGTCGACGAAGCGCGTGGCCGCCGGCAAGAAGGCCGTCGGCGACCCGGAAGCGGAAGACCTCGGCCGCACGCAAGGCCACGGCGAAGAAGTCCACCGCCCGGAAGTCGACGGCGAGGAAGTCCACCGCTCGGAAGTCGACGAAGCGCGTGGCCGCCGGGAAGAAGGCCGCGGCGACGAGGAAGCGGAAGACGACGGCCGCCCGAAGGGCTCGCTCGCGCAGCACTCGCTGACGAAGGACCGACGCCGCCGCGGTCCGGTAGCCTCGCGCGGATGACGGGCACGCGGATCGCGATCCTCTTCTCGCTCGCTGCCGGCATCGCCGGCGCTGCACAGGC
This sequence comes from uncultured Actinomycetota bacterium, assembly GCA_963724415.1. Taxonomy (GTDB): domain Bacteria; phylum Actinomycetota; class UBA4738; order UBA4738; family HRBIN12; genus JAJNBA01. The sequence continues at coordinate 81,604 of CAVRUS010000011.1, forward strand.
GTCGATCTCGGGAGCGCTCGGGAAACGCGTCGGCACGGTCGGCGCGGCGGGCTTCGGCGTGGTCCTCGCGGCGATCCTCGTGATCGTCCTGGCCTTGGCGCTCGGACGCGGCGGGTCGATCGTCTCCGCGATCCACCAGCCGCTCTGGCTGTGGCTCGGTGGTGTCTTCGGGGCGATGATCGTGCTCGCGATCGCCTACGCGCCTCCACGGATCGGGACGTTCGCGACCGTGGCCTTGCTCATCGCGGGGCAACTCGTGGCGGGAGCACTGATCGACGCCTACGGGTGGCTGGGTTCCCCACGGATCCCGGTCACGCTCGCACGCGTCGCCGGTCTGGTCCTCGTGACCGTCGGCGCCGCGCTCACGCTGAAGCGATGATGCGCGCCCGCTAGGGCCGGCGGAGCGAGACGACCATGTTGGCGACGCGCGTCGCGAGGACACGATCGCCTGCCTGCAGGCCGTCCGGGACGCTCTCCGCGCCGAGGCGCGCCTGCTGGACGGACCGGTCGCGGAACCCCACGGCGAGGTCGTAGTACGTCACGCCGTGCAGGTCGAACGGGGCCACCTCGAGCACGATGGCCTCCTCTTCTCCCAGCATCGCGCCAGCCTACCCGTGGCTTCGACAGCGGGCCGTTATGGTGGGGACATGCGGGCAACGGGGGTGGCTGCACGACGTCCTGGGCAGCGCGGCGGGACTGCTGCCGTCGGTGCGCTCCTGAGTCTCGTTGGTGGCGACGTTCCTGATCGTCGTGCCCACCTCACCCGCGTCCGCCGCGGTACGGGTCCCAGGGATCGACGTGTCCAAGTGGCAGGGAGACGTCGACTGGACCGACGTGGCCTCGACCCCGGTGCGCTTCGTGATCATGCGGGCCACGATCGGGAACACCGCGTCGACCGCTCGCTCCGTGGATCCGAAGTACGCGGAGTACCTGGCCGGGGCGACCGCGAACGGTCTCGTCGTGGGCGCGTATCACCGTGCGAACGTCGGAAGGGCCGAGGACGATGCGTGGAACGAGGCCAACTACTTCGTGAACAACGCCCAGATCGCGGCCGGCGACGTGCTCCCCGTCCTCGACATCGAGCAGACCCACGGTCTGTCCGTGACGGAGATGCAGGAGTGGGTGCGCGAGTGGGTCCAACGGGTGTTCGCGCGGACCGGCGTGAAGCCGATGATCTACTCGAGCCCGAACTTCTGGCAGACGAACATGGGCAACACGCCGTGGTTCGCCGATCACGGCTACCCGCTGTGGATCGCCCATTGGGGTGTGTCCGCGCCGATCGTGCCCGCGGGGAACTGGGGAGGGCACGGCTGGACGTTCTGGCAGTGGACCTCCACCGGACACGTCGACGGGATCGCCTCGGACGTCGATCGCGATCGATTCAAGGGGACGAGCCTGGCGCGGGGGAGGATCGCATCCCTCGAGGTCACCCCGCCGGACGGCGGAGCGATCACCGGCGCCCGGATCGACTGCGGCGGCGCCGGATCCACGTGCAGCCGGCGCGCGAACCCCGACTCGGTGGTCACGCTCGCCGCCACGCCCGATCCGGGGGCCACGTTGCTTCGCTGGACCGGGGCGTGCGCCTCGGCAGGCTCGGCGCCGACGTGCGACGTGCCGCTGCTCGGCACGAAGACGGTCTCGGCCGTGTTCGGCTACCCCGTCGCCGTCGAGCATCAGGGGAGCGGTGCCGGCACCGTCACCTCGACACCCGCACGGCTCGACTGCGGCACGACCTGCGCGGCTCTGTTCGCCGTGGGGTCGACGGTGACCCTCACCGCGGAGGCGGACTCCGCGTCGACGTTCGCCGGTTGGAGCGGTGCGTGCTCCGGCACCGACCCGGTCTGTTCGTTCCCGGTGTCGTCGCCCACCGACGTGGTGGCGACGTTCCAGTCCGTGGTGAGCGTGGAGGAGGACGGCGCCGGCGCGGGCTACGCGTGGGGTCGCTCGATCGACGCGCACGCCGTCGGCGGCTCCTACCGCTGGGAGCGTCGGGCCGGCGCCTCGGCGACCTACGCGTTCTCCGGCGGCGCGGTGACGCTCTTCACGGTCTCGGGTCCCGCGATGGGCAAGGCGCGGATCCGGATCGACGGGGCGTCGGTGGGGACGATCGACGGCTACGCGCCGGTCCTCACGACGCGGGTGAAGCATCGCTACGAGGATCTCGGGCCCGGAGCGCACGTCCTGACCGTGGAGGTGCTCGGGACGAAGCGCCCCGCCGCCTCGGGGACCCGGGTCGCGGTGGACGCGCTGCGGTGGGGCGGGCAGACCCACGCCGATCCTCCCGCGTCGCCGGTCCGATGGGCGAGCACGCCGCATGCCTCCGCCAGCGGGGGTGCGTACGCGGTCAGCGACGCCCGGGACGCGGCCGCCAAGCTCTCGTTCACGGGGACCGGCGTGTCGCTCCGCGCGTTGCGCGGACCGGCGATGGGCAGGGCGGAGGTCTGGCTGGACGGCGCGCTCGTGAAGGTGATCGACCTCTACGCGCCGACCTCGGCGTTCGCCACGGTGCCGCTCGCGTCGGGGCTCGCCGACGGTCCGCACACGGTCCGGCTCGTCGTGCTCGCCACGCACCGGGCTGCCAGCGCGGGGAACGCGATCACCGTCGACCGCTGGCTCGTGATCTAGAGCGCGGCATCCGGGGGATCGCGTTCGATCCCGAGCACGCGCCACTCGCGCCGGGTTTCCTCGAAGGCGGCGTGGCATGTGAGGCGCATCGGTGCTCCCGAGACGGACTTCAGCCGGACGAGGAACGGGCCGGTGGGCGTCGCGAACACCACGTCGGATCCCCGCCGTTCGGAGATCGACTCGCAGCCGATGCACGTCGTCGATGAGATCGAGGCCGCCCAGGTGTTCGCGGACGGCATGTTCGGCCGCCTGGACCGGGAAGGGGTCGCAGGAGCGTCCTCGGTACCGGTGGAGCGGCGAGATCCTGCCCTGATCGTATGCGCGCATCAGGTCCGCGACCTCGCCTGGCTCCACCCGGCCGAAGTACAGCCCGTGGGGGAACGCGACGACGTTGCCGGCGAACCGGTCGCCGCCGACGTGGGTGCTCTCCCAGGCGACGTCGCGACCCACGGCGGCGGCCGCTTCGGCGAGGGGGCGCCCACGCTCCGCGCAGCAGGGGTCGCGACGGCCGTGTGTGCAGACGACGAAGAGAGGCTCACCCTCCCGGTCGAAGAAGGCTCCTCGCTCGCGTGGATCGAGAAGGGCGGACTCATCGATCCTGTCCAGGACCTGGAAACCCATCCACGCGTCCCGAGTGTCGACGGCGCAGCAGAAGACGCCTTGACCGTACTCGGCTTGGCGGTTGGGCCTCCGGATCAACAGGACCCGGGCGCCGGTCCTCGACTCGAGGGCGCGGAGGTCCCGTCCCAGACCCTCGGGGAGCCGGGCGTCGAGCAGACCGTCGCGGCCCCACGGCCCTCGGATGCTCCACCAAGAGCCAGTGACGGATCGTGGACGCCGTGCCCGCGAAGCGACTCCCCGGCCGCCAGGCTCCGAAGGGAGCAGCGATCGTCGATCGAGGGCACGGGCGGCTCAGCGACCGTCGCGGATCGTGAGCAGACCCTCGCGGACCAGTCGCCGGACCAGCACGGCGCGGCTCGCGGGGTCGGGGAGATGGAGCGTGAGGTCGCGCACGGCGAGCGCGCCGTCTTCCTCGAGCCGGGCGATCTGCCGCATCGCCGGTTCCACCCACTCCGGCATCTCGAGGCGCCGGTCGCCGAGGAGGACCACGAGACCATCGGGCGTCGTGGACAGCTCGCAGACGGAGCCGGGCCGGCGGGCGACGACCGAGGCGTCGTGCACCGTGATCGGCGTCGTTCGCTCGGCGATCGTGCCGCGCGCCAGCTGCGCGCGCGTGGAGAGGAACCGCTCGCGGCGCTCGCCGGTCACCGCTCCGACGTCGACCTGGCCGAGGGCGCCGGCGAGCGCCGCGAGCCGCTCGTGCAGCTCCCGAGCGAACCCGTCCGGATCGTCGAGCCACCCCGCCGGCACGGGTGCGTCGAGCTCCTCCGCCTCGTGGGCGACCACGCTCGTGAGCACGTCGCGCCATCGAGCCACGTGGATGCCGACCGTGAGATGGCCGGAGAGCTCGTCCTGGGCGCGCGCGGCATGCGGCGTGCCGGCCGGCAGGTAGATCGTGTCGCCGGCCGCGACCTCGACGTCGAGCGGCGCCCGCGGTCCTTCGCGAGGCGCCGCGTGCAGCTCCCAGCGCTTGCGGCCGAACGCCTGCAGGACGAAGACGTCGTGCGCGTCCTCATGGAGGTCGAGGCCTTGCGCGCCGGCAGGGGTGATGTAGGCGTTGACCTGACACGGATGCCCGAGGGCCAGCTCGAGGCCTCGGCAGAACCGCGTGACGGGCTCGGACCATCGGTGCAGGCCCTGGAGCACGATGGTCGCGCCGTCCTCGACGAGCGCAGCCACACGAGCGGGGTCCGCGATCCCCTCCACCGATCGCGACCCCGCCCGGCCCGAGCGCGTGTACGCCGACTCGGCGATCCGCTCGCCCGCCTTCACGAGGCGGAAGAACGGTGTCCGGAGCGCGGTCGTCGTCAGGAACCGGTCGACGTCGTCGAGCGAGAGCAGGTCCTCGAACCCGCCCGCCTCAGCGCCGAGGCGGACCGCCGCCCGCGCCCCCCAGTCGTTCTCGAGGAACGACCGGGGGTCGCCGGCGCACCGCTCGAGCGGCGGGCGATCGGCCCCGACGCGTTCGAGCGTGCCTTGGCTCACGACGTGCCGTCGGTCCCGTCCGTATCTCCGCCGTCGGTCCCGTCGGCGTCCGTGCCGTCGGTCCCGTCCTGATCGGCGGCGTCCCCGTCCTTCCCGTCGGTCGTGTCGCCGTCGGTGCCGTCCTGATCCATCGTGTCGGGATCGGTCTCGGCCTTGGGGCTCTCTGCGGTCCCCGGCAGCACGGTCCGGATGTCCTCGTCGGTCAGCTCCTGCGTGGTGGTCTCGTCCATGTCAGACCTCCTCTCCGCTCCGGTATACCCGAACGAGATGCACACCGCACATCGGGGAGCACCTCGAGGCAGCTCGATGACTAGACTCCCGCCGCCGACGACGGAGGGGGAGACGTGGCGGAGCTCGTGACGATCGAGGGACAGCAGTACAAGAAGCGCGACCCGCTCGGGGTACTGGGCCTGTCGTTCATCACGATCGGCATCTACTGGCTCTACTGGTACTACACGATCAACGACGAGATCCGTCGATCCGAGAAGGACGACTCCGTCCGTCCGGGGATCGCGTTGCTCGCGGTGACGCTCGGCTGGTTCATCATCGTGCCGCCGTTCATCTCCGTATACAACACGTCGAAGCACATCGTCCGGATGGAGGAGCGCAGCCGGGGTCACGCAGGTGCTGTCGCCGGCCCTGAACGTGGTCCTGCTGATCGTCGTCGGGATCGCGGTCGGCCTGTACTCGCAGGAGCATCTGAACAAGGTCTGGGACGCGGCAGCGGGGCCTCCGTCTCCCGCCGCCGGCGCCCGGAACGATGCCGCCGCCTCCCGCATGACGGACGGTTCGAGCACGACCGTCGACCACGTGCTCGCGAACCGAGTGTCGTGGGACGCGGATGCCGACGCGTGGGTGGAGCGCGGCCGCGCCGACTGGGCGCAGGGACGAGCCGGCGTGGGGTGTCTGGCACGTCCCCGAGTCCGAGCTGGGTTTGCTCCCGGACGTGCGGGGGAGGGACACCGTCGAGCTCGGGTGCGGCACGGGCTACGTCTCCTCGTGGCTCGCGCGTCGCGGCGCCCGCCCGGTCGGACTGGACAACTCCGGCCGGCAGCTCGCCACCGCGCGGAGGTTCCAGGACGAGTTCGGGATCCGGTTCCCGCTGATCCACGCCGACGCCGAGCGGGCGCCGCTCCGCGACGCGAGCTTCGACCTCGCGATCTCGGAGTACGGAGCGGCCCTCTGGTGCGACCCCTATCGGTGGATCCCCGAAGCCGCGCGGATCCTGCGTCCGGGTGGTGAGCTCGTGTTCCTCAGCCGCTCGTACCTCGCATCGCTGACCTCACCCGACGAGGACCTCCCCGCGAGCGAGCACCTCCAGCGCGACCACTTCGGCATGCATCGGTTCGACTGGCCGGACGCGGAGGGCGCGGTCGAGTTCGGCCTCACCCACGGCGACATGATCCGCCTGCTCCTCCGGTCGGGCTTCGCGGTCGAGGATCTCGTGGAGGTGCGGGCGCCCGAGGGCGCCGAGACCCCCGCCGATCCGCTCGCGACGGCCGCGTGGTCCCGGCGGTGGCCCGTCGAGGAGGCCTGGAAGGCGCGCAGGACCGGACTGACCCGCCGTTCACGGTGCGCGCTCGGCGGCGGCGAGCAGGCCCGCGGCCGTCCGCCCCCAGGTCCAGTGCTCGGCGACGAAGGAGCTCACCGCCCGTCGGAGGTCGTCACGCTCCGGCTCCGGGAGCGACAGCAGCCGGTCGATCCCCTCGGCCAACCGACCCACGGCACCCTCGCCGGGTTCGAACGAGAACAGCCCCGGCCGACCGACGTCGGTCTCCAGCGCGCCGGCGACCTCGGCCAGCCCCGAGTGCCGCGCGACGAGGGGGAGTGCCCCCGCCGCCGCGCCCTCCGCGGCGACCATCCCGAACGCCTCCTCCAGGATCGAGGGCACGACCTGCACGTCCATCGCGGCGAGCACCCCCGGTGCGTAGCGATGATCGAGCAGTCCGGTGAAGGTCACGTCCCGTCCGCCGGGTGTCGATGCCTGTTCGACCCCAGGTCGCGTCGACGTCGACGGGCAGGCCGCCCACGTCGCGGAGCCAGACGACCGCCTCCCGGTCGCGCCGCCGGAGCGCGAGCACGAGTGCCGCGAGCCAGTCACGATCGGAGCCGAACCCCACGACGAGGGACGCGGCATCGTGACGGAGCGAGGGGAGCGCCTCGAGGAACAGCTCGACGCCCTTCTGCGGGATCAGCTTGCCGAGGTAGCCCACGATCGGTCCGTCCCGCTCCGCGAGCAGGCGGAGCCGGGCCGCGGCGTCCGGCTCGGGCGCGTCCTCGGCGTAGCGCTCGAAGAGCGCGTCGATCGCGTCGGCATCCCGCGCCTCCAGCGCTCGCTCGATCTCGTCGTCGAGCGAGGAGGGTCGCCCGCCCGCGGTCGCCTCGTCGTCGTCCAGGGCGGCGGCGACCTCGAGGAGCGCCGGGACACGGGGTCGCGGGCGGAACGCCGCCACGTCGACACCCGGCGGGACCACGCGGACGCGGGTCACCATCTCGGGTACGAGCTCCGCGCATCGGCGGAGCACGTCTCCGCTCGGGCCGACGACCGCGCGGGCAGCCTCCAGTCCCTCGCGCGCGAGCGTCCGGTACCGCGCCTGCGGTCGGACCGCGTACTCGAGGTCGCTCCCGTGGATCTTCGCGACGAACGAGGCGGCCCCGAGGGCGCGGCGTCCGATCGCGGCACCCGGGATCGCGTGGCCGACGATCGCCACCTCCGGTCGGTGCGCGTCCGCGGCCGCACGGACGGCTTCGACGTTCGCGCGCAGGTAGTCCTCCAGCTCGACGTCGGACAGGTCGACGAACGACCGGACGTCGTCGAACCCCTCGTAGTGGTCGACGACGAAGACGGGCAGGAGCGTGCCGATCTCGGGGCGGAGCAGGACGCATCGGCCGGAGGACGGGGACGCGTCGAGGTTCGGCGTCAACGGCGAGATGCCCTCGCCGGCGATCGTCCCCGAGGCGTCGATCCACGGATACCGGTCCGGGTGCCGCTCCTGGCACAGGAGCAGGACGTCGTGTCCGGCCGCCCGCCACACCTCGACGATCCGGGCCGTCGCGACGTTGGACCCCGATCCTTCCAGGAGCCATCCATGCCATACGAGGATCCGCACGCCCGCATGCTAGGGGTGAGATGCGCCGACGGTGCGCAGCCGACGCCGGACCGCTATGGTGCCTGCCCCCGACGAAGGGAGCCATCAGACGATGCGTGCGTTCAACCCGGCCGGCGTTCCCGGTCCGTTCGGGAGCTATTCCCACGGCATCGAGGTCGAGTCACCGATGCGGCTCGTCTTCGGTGCCGGGCAGACCGGCGTCGACACCGACGGGCGGATCGGCGAGGACATCGAGGAGCAGTCGCGGCTGCTCTGGCGCAACATCGAAGGGGTGCTCGCCGGCGCCGACATGAAGATCTCGGACATCGCGCAGCTCACGATGCTGCTCGTGCGAAGGGAGGATCTCCCGACCGCGAGAGCTATCCGGGAGGAGTTCCTCGACGGCCATCGACCGGCGTCGACGCTGCAGTTCGTCGCGGGACTCGCGCACCCGGACTGGCTGATCGAGGTGGACTTCGTCGCCGCCCGATCCCCGGGCTGAGGCACGCCGTCGGAGGAGGTAGCGATGGACGACACGTCTCCGATCGAGGAGCGCGGGACGTTCCTCCTCGAGGACTTCGCGGACGAGCTCGCGATCGCGCGCGAGAATCGCATGATCGGCACCTCGCTCTGGTTCGAGAACGACCGCGTCCGGGTCTTCGAGCTGCGTCTCGAGCCGGGGGAGCGCGGCCCGTTTCACGTTCACGACGCCCCGTACTTCTGGACCGTGGTCGAGTCCGGCCGAGGGCTCCAGCGCTTCGCCGACGGGACCTCCGTCACGCGCGACTACGCCGTCGGGGAGACGAGGTACCTCGTGCACTCGCCCGAGGACGCACTCGTGCACGACCTGGAGAACGTCGGATCGTCGCGGCTCCGCTTCGTCACGGTCGAGCTGAGCTGAAGTCCTGACCCGGTCCGGACGAGGGACTTGGTCGTGCCAAGAAAGTTGTATATAATGTGCGAATCAAGTGGCGTCCCGAGCCCACATCGGACGCCTGCGAGCATGGAGGGTGGGGATGGCGAGTGGCGACGGTGTGGTGATCGACATCCACGCGCATGTCATGACCCCCGAAGCGGAGGAGATCGCTGCGCCGTTGTTCTCTCCCGACAAGGATCCGTTCATCGGCTTCTCCGGGCCGACCAGTGACGCCTACAACCGGAAGCACTACGCAGAGATCGTCCCGAGTCTGACGCAGCCCGAGCAGCGGCTGCGGGATATGGACCGCATGGGGGTCGATCTCCAAGCGATCTCCGTGGTCCCGCCCCAGTATTTCTATTGGGCCGAACCGCAGATCGGGGCGAAACTCTCGGGCATGGTGAACGACCGCCTCTTCGAGATCGTCCAGGGGCATCCTGACCGATTCACCGGTCTCGGGACCCTCCCCCTCCAGGACGTGGACCTCGCGCTCGGGGAGCTCGAACGGGTCGTCGAGGAGCTTCGATTCGGTGGTCTGGAGATCTGCACGAACGTGAACGGCGTCGATTTCGATGACCCCCGGTTCGTGCCGTTCTTCGAGAAGGTCGTGGAGCACGATCTCCTCCTGGTGGTCCATCCGAACGGGTTCACGCACGGCGAGCGTCTGGCGGACTACTACCTGATCAACACGTTGGGCATGCCCCTGGACTCCACGGTGTTCATCGCGCGGATGATCTTCGGGGGGGTGCTCGAGCGGTTCCCGACGCTGAAGGTGTGCGTGACGCACGGCGGCGGCTACCTGCCGTTCTATCCGGCCCGATTCGATCATGCCTACGAACAGCGGGACGACTGCCGCGAGCACATCAGCCGGCCCCCAAGCACCTACCTCGCGCAGATGTGTTTCGACACGATGGTGTTCGACGCGGACATGCTCTCGACCCTGGTCGGGCGCTGGGGCGCCGACCACGTGCTCTTGGGCACGGACTATCCATTCGACATGGGCGAGTCCGATCCCCTCGGCCTGCTGGGAAAGGTCCGGGACCTGAGCGACGGGGAGCGATCGCTGATCGCGGGTGGGAACGCCGCCCGCTTGCTCGGTCTCGATCGTGTCCTCACGTGAACGAGCTGCGCGGTCATGCCGTCGATCGGTCGACGGGGTCGAGGGCCGGTTCCCCGGAGAGCACGCGCTGGACGTTCGCATGCATCCGCGCGAGCGCCTCGGCCTGGGACTCGACGGTCCGACCCGCGTTGTGCGGTGAGATCACGACACGGGGGAGGAGTCGCAGCCCGTGGTCGTCGGGGAGCGGCTCCGGGTCCGTCACGTCGAGCCCGGCGCCGGCGAGGTGGCCCGCGCGCATCACCTCGAGGAGGTCTCCCGTCGACACGAGCGGGCCGCGCGCGACGTTGATCAGGTACGCCCCCTCCTTCATCCGCATCAGCGCATCGCGATCGATCAGACCCCGGGTGGCGTCGGTCAGGGGCGCGCACAGGATGACGGCGTCGGACCTCCGCAGGAGGCTATCGAGGTCCACGAACCCCACCGGGACCTCCGGGACACGATCGGGGTCCGGCGTCCGCGTGTGTGCGACGACCTGCATCCCGAGCCCATGGCCGAAGCGAGCGAGGTGGGAGCCGATGTCGCCGAGCCCGACGATGCCCAGGATCTTCCCGCCCAGCTGGCTGGCGAGGGTGTCGCGCCACTCAGGGTCGCCGCGCAGCCAACCCCTCCGAGCGAGGTGGAGCAGCAGGAACAGCGCGTGCTCGGCGACGGCACGGCCCCTCGCACCGGGCACGTTCGTCACCGTGATGCCTCGCCGGGCCGCCGCGGCGACGTCGATGTTGTCGACACCGGCTCCCGGTTTCGCGACCAGCCGCAGTTCCGGGGCCAGCGCGATCATCTCCTCCGTCACGAGCGCGTGTGCGGTGAGGATGGCCGCGGCTTCGGGAAGCAGCGGCCGGAGGTCGTCGACCCCGTACCCGGAGGGGATCACGACCTCGTGCTCGTGGCCGGCCCAGCCGGGTCCGATGCCGAATCCGTCGCTGGTGAGGAGCGGGTCGACGACGAGGATCCGTGCGATGGCTCAGTCACCTCGCTCGGTGCGCGGAGCCGGCCGGTGACCGTGGCCGAGAGCCCGGTCTCCGTTCTGGCGTCCTTTCGCCCACGCGCCGGGAGCGAGGACGCGCTCCGCTCGTTGCTGACCTGGATGGTCGAACGCACGAGGGCCGAGCCCGGATGCGAGCGCTACGACCTCTTCGAGGAACGCGAGGGCGGTGGTGCACTCCATCTGTTCGAGCGATACCGGAGCGCGGAGGCGCTGGAGGCGCATCGCGCCACCGCCCATTACGTCGAGTACCGCCGTCGGGTCGCCGACCTCCTCGAGGAGCCGATCGGCGTGCTCGTCCTCGACCCGATCGACGCCAGCTCCTGAGCCCCGGGCACCCGGATCGGTCGGTCCAGCCGGCCTCAGCACGCGTCACACGCACCCATCACGGATCCCAGCATCGAGTAGTACCCGATCGTCAGCGCGAGATCGACGACGCCGCTGACCCCGATGAGCTCTCGTGTCGATTCGAAGATCGGGGTCGACACGGTCCGGGTCTCGCAGAGCTCGTGCACGAAGGAAACGATGACCTGCTCGCGTCCGCCCAGGTCGACCGGATCACGCTGCATCGCCGCGATCGTGTCCGGCGAGACGCCTGCCGCGACAGCTGCAGCGAGATGTGAATCCCAGACGAAGGCGCAGCCGATCGCACGGCCGGCGGCGAGCGTGGCCAGCTCACGGTCGGCGTCGTCCAGACTCGAGCCGGACCGAACGAGGTGCCCGAGCTCCGCGACCCGCCCGGCCATCGCCGGGGAATGGAGGAGAAGCTGGAACGGGCGGGAGACCTCCCCCCGACTCTGCTCCAGTCGAGCGGCCACGATCCGGCCTTCGGGGGAGAGGTCGCTGTCGCCGGTGATCAGGTCGATGCGAGCGATCGGATCATCCCACCCTCATGGGGTCGGCTCTCAGATCTTGTGGCCGACGCCCTCGATCACATGCTTCGAGCTGATCACCTGCGTGTCCTCGACCGCCTGGACGCGGTGCTTCTGGTTGGGCCTGGCGTGGAAGCCCATCCCCGGTCCCAGCTCTGCGTGCTCACCTTCCAGGTCCACGGAGAGCTTGCCCGAGATCACGTACATCACCTGCTCGTGCGGGTGGGCGTGCTCGACAGCCCCCTCGCCCGCTTTGAAGCTGAGCCGGCCCACCTCGATGAACTCGCCCGTCACGAGCTCCCCGTACGCGGTCGAGTACTTCGGCGTCACGGTCTCCTTGTCGATCTCGTCGAACACGAGGAACGGCATCTCGTCGGATCTCCTTTCGCGCGGTTGTCAGCGGAGCTCGCCGGTCTTCTCGTAGATCGGATCCACCAGGTTCTTGAAGCTGATCGCGACCGTGTCCTCGAGCGCCTGCACCGTGTGCTCGGCGTTCGACGGATGGAAACTCCCTTCTCCCGGTCCGACCTCGTAGGTCTCCCCGTCGCAGGTCACGCGGAGCCGTCCCTTCACGATGTAGAAGACCTGTTCCTCCGCGTGGGCGTGGGTCTTCGCGCCCTTGCCGACATCGAACTTCGCCTTCGTGACCTCGATCTTCTCGCTCCGCAGGACCGGACCCTTCGCGTCCGAATACTGCGGCGTGACGCTGTTGTCCTCGTCTCGATCGAACGAGATCTTCCCCATCGCTCTCCTCCTCGGTCTCGGTGATCGTGCCCGGTCCATGGACCTCACGTGGCGATCAGGTCCAGCTCCTCGAACTCCCGCAAGACCTCCGCCTTCGTGAGCGCGACCTTGTCGTCGGCGGGATCGCGGGGGAACGGGAGATCGAGGGTGAGGTCCTTGCGGAGCTTGCCGCCCTTGGCCAGGATCACGATCCGATCCGAGAGCTCGACCGCCTCACCGACGTCGTGCGTCACGAACAGGACGGTCTTCTTCGTCTCCCTCCACATCGAGTGGAGCTCCCGACGAAGGCCGCGGGCGGTGATCGCGTCCAGGTGGCTGAACGGTTCGTCCATCAGGAGCGCGTCGGGTTCGATCGAGAACGCGCGCGCGATCCCGACGCGTTGCTGCATCCCGCCCGAGAGCTGTGCCGGCCAGGCCTTGTGGTACTCGGCGAGCCCGACCATCTCCAGGTATCGAGCCGCCCGCGCTTCGGTCACATCGGTGCGCTCCGATTGCACGAACAGCATGTTGTCGATCACGGAACGCCAGGGCAGCAGGCGGGGCGCTTGGAAGACGTACCCGACCCTCGCTCGTGAGCCGTTCTCGGTGATGTCCGCGCGTCCTGAGCTCGGTGTCTCGACCCCCGCGAGGATGTTCAGCAACGTCGACTTCCCACACCCGGACGGGCCGACGATGCTCACGAACGTGTGACCGGTCGCATCGAACGACACGCTGTCGAGCGCGACGACATCCCGACCCTCGCCGAGGAACACCTTCCGCAGGTCCGTCACGGTCACGGTCGCCACTCGATCGCCTCCTCGCGTTCGCTCATACCAGCAGCTCAGGGGGTTCGCCCATCCCTCGCGCGAGCTCCGGACGCCACCGGAACACCCGGCGGGAGAGCCGTCCGAACACCAGCCGTTCGACGACGATCGAGAACAGCGCGAAGTAGATCGCGAAGCCGACGACGCCGGCGAAGTCGCCGTAGTCGCGCATGCTCGTGATGTGCCAGCCCGCGCCGGACGTCGAGGCGAACACCTCGGCCAGGATCAGTCCTTTCCAGCCGTTGGCCAGTCCGTAGCGGAGGGAGGCGAAGAAGAACGGGCTGAGCGACGGGATGACCAGGTGGCGCAGCACGCGGTCGCGCGGGACCTCGTAGGCCGCCGCCATGTCTCGCAGCTCCTTCGACACGTCGTGGACCCCCTCCGACATGTTCAGGATCACGTACGGCACCCCGGCGATGAAGACCACGAGCACCGGGCCGATCCACCCGTAGCCGAACCACATCGCCACCAGGAGTCCCCAGATCAGGTAGGGGAACGTGAGGCCGACGACGACGAAGTCGTGGAGCATCGCCTCGATGCGCCGTGAGAGCCCCATCGCCAGCCCGACGATCGAGCCGACGACGAGCGCCACCGCGAATCCGATCGCGAGCCGGAGGAGGCTCACCGAGAACGCCTCCACGAGCCTGCCGTCCCGGAGCTGCTCCCACATCGCCTCGGCGACCTCCGCCGGCATCGGAAGGATCGCGGACGGGATCAGGGGCGCGATCAGCTGCCAGGCGACGAGGAACAGGACCGGGGCGGTGATCCGGGCTGCCTGAGGCGTGACGAACGTCCGCTGGAACCACGAGCGCTTCCCGCGCACGACCCTGCCGGATCCGACCGTCGTGTCCATCGCTACCCGTACGCCTTCGGGCGCCAGCGGAAGAATCGGCGTTCGAGTCGCTGGAGGACGAGCCGTTCCATCACGAGCGCGAAGCCGACGAGGAAGAAGGCCCAGGCCAGCACGCCGGCGATGTCGAAGAACAGGAACTCGACGCGGATCTGGATCCCGACCCCGTCGGTCTGGCCGAACAGCTCCGTGAGCGCGGTGATCTTCCACGCGATCGCGAATCCGTAGCGGATCGCGGTGAACAGGAACGGCGCGATCGCAGGCAGGACGATGTTCCGGATCCGCGTCCGGCGATCGACACCGTACGCCGTCGCCATGTCCATCAGGTCGCGGGGGATCGCGCGAACGCCTTCGACGACGTTCACCGTGACGTGCGGGAACGAGGTCAGGACGATCGCGACGATCGGTGCGAGCGTCGAAAGGCCGAAGATCATCACGCAGATCAATGCGAACACGAGGCCGGGCGTGGTGAGCGTGAGCATCACGTAGTCGCGGAAGAAGCCGTCCCAGTACGGGCTGCGGCCCATCGCGATCCCGATCGCGGTTCCGAGGACGAACGCGATCGTGAACCCGATCGTGAGGTGGCGGAGGGTCGCGAAGACGTTGACCCAGAAGTCGTCGCGGCGGACCACCTCTCCCATCTCGCGGAGGACCTCGAGCGGCGAGGGGAGGATGTAGGGCTCGGTCAGCGATGAGACGAACGCCCAGGCGCCGATGAACAGGACGTAGCCGGCGATCCGCCAGAGGAGGTACCGCTGCCGGCGCGGACGCTCCGACGTGGGCCCCTCCAGCTCCGTGTCGATCCGCGCCGGAGGCGCGGCCGCCTCCACGTCCTGCGTGGCCACCTGTGTCGCTCTCCTGTTCCCAACGGGCCGGCGGGCTCGCGGCCCGCCGGCCCGTTCGCTCAGCTCATGCGTGGGCTCGTTCCGCTACCGCCTTCACTCCGGTTCGCTCGGCTCCACGATCTGGAACTCGGGGATCTCGGCCTCCGGATCCATCCAGCCCGTCTGCTTCATCAGGTCGTAGATGCCCGTCTCGGCCTCGACCCAATCCTCGTCCATGTACACGGTGTCCGTGAAGAAGTCGTGCTCCTCCATGAACTGGACCGCGAAGTCGACGTCCGCCTCGTCCTCCACCGCGAAGTGCTGCGGGTACGTGCGGATGATCTCCGCCTTGTGCTCGAACCACTCCTGGATCCCGCGCTCCCACAGGGCGAGGAAGAAGGCGACCTCGTTCGGATGGCTGTCGTACCAGTCCTTCCGGGCCACGAAGTTGTTCCCGTTCACGCCCTTGTGCCCGGGCTCGTACATGTCCGCGTAGAGCTCCCAGGGGGACGGCGTCGGCTCGTAGAGCGCGCGGATCTCGCCGGTCCGCCAGTAGGGGAAGCCGGCCTCCGGGATGCAGACGCACGCCTCGATGTCGCCGCGGATCAGGAGCTCCATGTTCGCGAAATGGTCGCCCTCGATGACCTCATAGTCGGCACAGTCGCTCCCGTCCGGCCGCTCGATGCAGAAGTCGAGCCCGTACCAATCCTTGATGAACATGCCCCAGACGATCGTCGAGGACACGGCGCTCGGGACCGCGACCGTCGTGCCCTGCAGGTCCTCGAACGTCTCGTAGTCGCTGTCCGATCGAACGAAGACCGGAACGCGGAGGTTGTTGTACGAGCCGAACGTGACCGTGTCGACGCCCGTCTCCTGTTCGAGGAGCGGCGTCTCGTACGTCGCCATCGACACGATGTCGCCGTGCCCGCCGGCGAAGAACGTGAACTCGTCCCACGTCGAGGTCGTCACCAGCCGTGTGTTGTACTGCTCCTCGTACTCCGGGATGATCCCCTGGTCGTTCATCCAGTCGATCACCGGGTCCGGTGAGAACGCGAAGCGCACGACGCTCCGCTCGTCACCGCCCTCCGCACCGTCCTCGCCGCACGCCGCTGCGACGAGCGCCAGTGCGCACGTCACCGCGATCAGCCGTACCAGGCTGCTCGTCCGCATCCGCCCCTCCCTCGTCCTGACCCCGTCGGGAATCTGCACGACCGCCGTCGGCCGCGGTGGGGGACCCCGTGGGGCAGGGTCGCCATCTGCGTGTCCCTCACCTTTCAGCGTACTATATATAATGCCCAGTCTAGAGAGACGCGACGATGACAGTCAACTGCGGTTGCGCGGGCTGCTCGGTGGCTCACGAACCGGACTCGTCGCGCGCCGCGAGGAACGCGGCAAGGTCCCGAGAGGCGCTCCGGAGGTGGTCGCGGATCGCTCGCTTCGCTCCGGCCGCGTCGCCGCGTACGCACGCATCGAGGATCTCCTGGTGCTGCTCGTTCGCGCGTTCGGACGGAGGCCTCGATGCGACGAACATGTGGATGTACGGAGCGGACGCGTCACGGAGGCTGTCGATCAGGGCGGACAGGCGCGGCCGCGCCGCCCCCTCGTAGAGGCGGAGGTGGAACTGGTCGTTCAGCGTGAGCCACTTCCGCGCGTCCTCGGTCCGACGCATGCGATCGATCAGGACGCCGAGATCGCGAGCCACGTCCTTGCGGAGGTTGGGGATGGCGTGTGACACGGCCAGGGACTCCAGCGCCTCGCGGATCTCGTAGAACTCCAAGACGTCGTCGACGCTCGGGTGGAACACGACCGCCCCCCGATGAGGGTCGATCCTGACCAACCCCTCCGCCTGGAGCTGCGCGAACGCCTCGCGGACCGGCGTCGTGCTGACGCCGAAGCGCTGCGCGACGTCGTTCTGCCGCAGCCGCGTGCCGGGGGCGAGCGTCCCGCGCTGGATCTCGCCCCGGAGCCGCTCCGCGACGACCTTGGCCGTGGTGTCTCGCCCGAGTGTGTCTGGCCGGTACGCCATCTAGCTCGCGCTCACGATATCCGACGGTCTCGGTGCTCCCGGGACGCCGGGCGTCACGCCGACGACGTCGAGGACCGCTCGTCCCACCACGGAGCCCGCCTCGAGCGCTCCGAACACCTCGTTCACCTCCTCGAGGGGACGCACCATCCCCACCACGATCGACACGAGGCCGCGCGCGACGAGGGAGATGGCCTTGGTGAGATCGTCGCGGTGCGCGTACCGGGAGCCGACGTAGTCCACTTCATCCAACACCAGCCGCGTCGTCGGCACGGTGAGCGATGCGTCCGGCGTGTACCCGACGCCGACGACGCGCCCGCCGGGCCGGACGAGACGTCGTGCGAGCGCGAGCGTGTCATCGTGCCCGACCGTGTCGACGACGACGTCGACTCCTTCGCCGTCCGTCTCGTCGACGATCCCCTGGATCGCGGCCTCATCTCCGACGGGAACGGCGTCCAGCCCGAGGTTCCTCGCGGCAGCCAGCGTGGGCTCGTGGATATCGAAAGCGATGATCCGTGCGCCGGCGGCTCGGCCCATCTGCGCAGCGTGGATGCCGACCCCTCCGAGACCGACGATCGCGGCCGTCATCCCCCGACCCACACCCCCACGCGTGATCACGGACCGGTAGGCGGTTCCGAGCGCGCACGACATGGAGGCGGCGTGGATCGGATCGATCGTCGTGGGGATCGGGATGAGCCGATCCAAGGGGACCACGATCCGCTCCGTGAAACCGCCCCAGTGGGTGAATCCGGCCCAGCCGAGCATCTCTCTGCAGAGCGTCTCGTCCCCGCGCCGGCACGCGCCGCAGGCACCGCAGGACCAGTAGTGGTACACGACCGCCGGGGTCCCCTCCGCGATCGCTCCCGCGGGGTCCGACGCGAGCACCCTCCCGTAGATCTCGTGCCCGGGGACGTGCGGGAGGGCGAGGTGCTCGCTGAAGGGCATGAGTCCGCGTGACGTCTTCAGGTCGCTGAAGCAGACCCCACTGGTCCAGATCTCGAGCAGCGCGCGGCCCGGGAGGAGCTCCGGCTCGGAGACGTCGATCTGCGTCAGGGGCGCGCCGTAGCTCGTCACCGCCATCGCTCGCACGATCCGCCTCCTCGGGATCCCCAGGTCGATTCCGACATAATGTACAGAAGCCTTCTGTTCAGGCCGCCAGCGGGAGCGGCTCCCGTCCTCGGCGGTCCGCTGAGAGGCCCAGCCCGACACCCGCCAGCACGAGCAGGAGACTGAGGGCGACCGAGGGCGTGAGCTGCTCGTTCGCGATCGGGATCGACGAGAGGAGGCCGACCACCGGGACCGCCATCAGCGTCAGGTTGGTGGTGATCGCGGGCAGGCTGCGGCTGATCGTGAGCAGGCCCCAGAAGCCAAACGCGGAGCCGAGGAAGACCTGGTACGCGATCACGCCCACGGTGGCTGCCGTCCATCGGATCTCGGGCACGCCTTCCAGGAGCGCTGCGAGCAGGACGACCGGAACGGTGGCCACCGCGAACTGCCACGGCATCAGCTCGAACGGCGTGCCCGCCCACCGGTGCGCACGGATGTGCACCGTGGTCGCGGCGTTCGCGATCGCCGCGACCAGAAGCATGCCGAGACCGATCAGCAGATCGCTGTCGCTCCAATCGAGCGTCCACGGCTCGATCAACAGGACGACACCGGCCGATCCGAGAGCGAGACCGGCAACCCGGAGCCCCGTCAGTCGTTCGTGGAGGAACCGGACGGCGAGCGGGACCGTCCACAGGCTCGCGGTGTACACGAGGATCGAGGACCGCCCGGGCGGAACGAACTCGAGTGCGCTGAACACGAGCGCGGTCACGAGCGCGAGTCGAACGAGCCCGACGCTCCACAGGATCGGGCGATCGGCCGCCCGCGGACGAGGTACGCCACGCCGTGCCATCAGAGTTGCGACCACGAGGGCCGCGCCGCCCATCCGGAACGCGGCCAGCCACAGGGGAGGAACGAGGTCGACGCCGACGGACATGATCGGCCAGTTGAGACCGAGCACCGCCACGGTGGCGGCGGCCAGCAAGTAGACGGCCGGCCGACGCAACACCGGTGCTTGTTCGTGGGAGCGGACCCAGAAGCGATCGCTGGGGGGTGTCCGCGATCCCGCGTCGCGCCGGTCGTCCGTCACCGCATCCGGCTCGGTCGGCATCGCTCGCGGACGGACGGGCCGGCTAGTCGAGCAGGCGGTCGTCGTACTCGACGCGAGACAGGATGCGGGGCGCGTCCTCGGTCACGAGGACCATGTCCTCGATCCGGACGCCGCCGCCCCCTTGGACGTCGGGCACCCAGACGAGCGGTTCCACCGCGAAGACCATACCCGGCTTGAGATCGAACACCGTCGACCCCGGCAGCGTCTCGCCGATGTACGGAGGTTCGTTCGCGCCCATCCCGATCCCGTGCCCGATGAACAGGCTGAAGAGGTTGTCGGCGAACCCGTGCTCGCGCACCTCGGCGATGATCGCGTCGGCGACGTCCTGGTTCGTGCGGCCGGGGCGCATCACGTCGACGCCGGCCATCAGGCCACGGTAGACGGCGGTGTAGACGCGCTTCTGCATCGCAGAGGGCTTGCCGACCATCATCGTCCGCCCGATATCCGCGAAGTAGCCGTTCCACATCGCGCCGATGTCGATGAAGCAGAGGTCGCCGTTGCGGATGATCTTGTCCGTGCAGATCCGATGCGGCGGCGACATGTGCTCGCCCGAGGCGACGAACGGCGTGATCACGTGTGCCATCTCGCCGCCCATGTAATAGAGGGTCTGCATCGCGTCGCCCGCGACCTCGTTCTCGCGGCGGCCGGAGCGGCTGGAATCGATCGCCCGCTGGGTGACCGCGTCGCCGATCGCGCACGCTTCCTCGATGATCGCGATCTCGTCGTCGGTCTTGATCAGGCGGACCTGCTGCATCAGATGATCGCCGTCCGTCGGCTGGAGGTCCGGGAGATGGGTCGGCATCGACTCCACGAGTGAGTAGTTGACCTGATCGACGCCCATGCGACCGGCCGCGACTCCGAGCTCGTTCAGGAGGGGTGCCAGCGTCGCCTTGACGAACCCGTCCACGAGCTCCCGCTGCTCCATGATCGGGATCGGATGGGCCGCGGTCAGCCACGACATCCCCATCGAGGCCTTGTCGATCTCGCCGCCCGAGCAAAGGAGGACCGGACCGGCGTCGCGGGTGAGGAGCACGCCGTTCAGGGAGCTCATCTTCCCGGCGATCAACTGGGCACGCAGGGACGTGAGGTAGCGGACGTTCTCGTCCTTCCACAGGAGGAGGGAGTCGATCTCCGAGTTCCGAAGCGCCTGTTGCGCCGCCGCGACCCGATCTGTCCGCAGCCGGGCGAAGTCGATCCGGTCCTCCCAGTCGACCCCGAAGGGTCCGCGCGCGTATCCGCTCATCGGCTCTCCTCTGGATCCCTGTCCCGGTCCGGAGCCGGGTTCTGCGCCTGACCCGCGGTTGATGCGTTCGGTGGGATCTCCCAGGTCCTCCGGATGGGGTATGTATCATACATCTTGTCGGAAGTGAAACCGGCCCCAGCGACGAGAGGTGCTCCTGATGGCAGTAGAGAGGTCAGCCACGAGCGACGTTGACTGGGCAAGCATCGCCTCGACCGGCGGCCGTCGGACCGCTCACGAGTTCGTGAAGGACTCGCTACGTCGCGCCATCCTCCGAGGGGACCTGAGCGGTGGGACGCGGTTGATCCAGGCCGATCTCGCGACGACCCTGAACGTGAGCACGACCCCAGTGCGCGAGGCGCTGCGCGACCTCGCGACCGAGGGGCTCATCACGCTGGACCGGCACCGGGGCGGGGTCGTCCGCGAGCTGAACTGGCAGGAGATGGAGGAGATCCGTCTGATCCGGCACCAGCTCGAGCCGCTCGCGGTCCGGCTCGTGGTCGAGAACATCACCGAGGACCAGCTCCAGGATGCTGAGAACTTCCGGGAGCAGATGACGAAGGAGCGCGATCTGGGCAATTGGGTGGAACTGAACACCCAGTTCCACCTCGTCTTCCACGATTCCATGGGTGTGACCCGGCTCGCCGCGATCCTGAAGGGGTTCGAGGAGGCATCCACGGTCTACGTCGCGCAGGCGCAACGGTGGCATCCGGAGATCCGACGCCGGGCGGACGACGAGCACCAAGCTTTGATCGAGGCGTTCCGCAGCAGGGACGCCACCCGCGCGGCGGCCGTGATGCAGGGGCACGCGGCCATGCCGATCGAGATGACCCGGCCGGAGGAGCGCGGCACGAGCTGAGTCGCCGGGCCCCGGTCCGAGTTCGGAAAGGAGCAGAAGACATGGACACGGCTCGGCTCGGCATCGTCGGACTGGGGTGGTTCGGAGGTGTCCTTGCCTCGGCGGCCCGGTCATCGGGTGCGGCGGACGTCGTCTCCTGCTACGCGAGATCGCCGGAGTCGAGGGCAGCCTTCGCCGAGGAGCACGGCTGTCGCGCCGCCGACGACCTCGATCAGCTCCTGGCGGATCCCGAGATCGATGGGGTGATCGTCGCGACCCCGCATTCGACCCACGCGGACATCGCTGCGGGGGCCGCAAGCGCCGGCAAGCACGTGTTCGTCGAGAAGCCGATGACGCTGACCGTCGCCGACGCGAAGCGGGTGGCCGAGGCGGCCGCGAGCTCGGGCGTCGCGGTCCAGGTCGGACACAACCGTCGCCGGCAGCCGGCGAACCGCCGCATCAAGGCGATGATCGACGCGGGCGAGCTCGGCACCGTCCTCCAACTCGAAGGAATGCATACCGCCGCGGGCGGGCACAAGCCGGATCTCCCCGCATGGCGCAAGGATCCCATCGAGTGCCCGTTCGGCGGCATGACCGCGCTCGGCGTCCACACGGTGGATACGTTCCACTACTTCATGGGCCCGGCGCGCAAGGTGACCGCGCTCAGCACGCGGTTCCACGGGTTCAACGATCTCGACGATGCCACCTCGGTGCTGCTCGAGTACGGGTCGGGAGCGATCGGCTCGATCGGCACGACGTACTTCGCCCCCCCGCTCGTGTCGCTCGCCGTGTTCGGAAGCGATGCGGCTGCGTGGAACGAGGAGGATGGGGCCCGTCTCTACACCCAGGTCCGGAGCGATCCGTCGCGGAGCGAGCTCGAGATCGAGACGATCGACACGATGCGCGACGAGATCGTCGAGTTCGCCCAGTGCATCAGCGGTGAGGCCGAGCCGGAGACCGGCATCCCCGAGGCGATCGAGGTCGCCGCCGTGCTGGAAGGGATCGGTCGGAGCGTCGGATCGGGGACGACGGTCGACCTGGCGGAGCTGCGCTAGACGATCACGCGCGGCCTCCTCGTCCCGGCCGGCGCGCAGGGCGAGCACCGAGTGGATCGTCACGGCGCCGACCACCAGGATCCCGCCGGCCAACACGTCGGCCGAGGGGCGCTCGCCGATCACTACCCAGACCCAGAGCGGACCGAGGAGCGTCTCGAGGAGCGCGACGAGGTTCACCTCCGGGGCCGGCACGTGACGCGTCGCGCGGGTGATCAGCGTGAGCGAGATCGGAAGGATCACGATCCCGAGGAGCGCGAGCAGGAGCAGGTCGCTCGAGCCGATCGAGACGTCGGCGCCGGCGATCGCGCCCGCGACCGCCGCCACCACCCCCCCGATCGCGATCGCCGGCGTCATGTCGGCGGGCCGCGCCGCCCGAGAAACCGTCAGGTAGCCGGCGAAGCACGTGGCGCCGGCCAGCGCGAGCAGGTCGCCATCGAGGTCGCCTTGTCCGATGCTTCCGCCGAGGATCACCGCCAGGCCCGCCACCACCACGACCCCCGTGAGCCAGGTCCTGGCCGGGGCCTGCTGGTGGAGGAACACACGCCCGAGGATCGACGCGATCAAGGGGCCCGCGGCGATGATCACCAGCACGCTGGCCGCGTCCGTCCGATCGAGCGCGGACACGAAGGCGATGCTCGCCGCGGCGAACAACGCTCCTGCGAACAGCTGCGGTCGTGTGGGAGGTCCGAGACGGCGGCGACGATCGCCGGGTCGCAGGACGAGCAGCACCACGACCGTGCCGACCATGGTGAACAGGCCGCGCCACGCGACCGTCGTCCACGCATCGGTGTGGACCGATCGCACGATCAGCGCGTCGGGGCTGATCACGACGACGCCGAGGGCGCAGAGCAGGAGCCCGCGCAGGTGTTCCCCACCGCCGGCGAGCGCTCGCCCGGTCGGCCTCCCCGTCGCTGCGTCCGGTCGCCTAGACAAGCCATCGCATATTCTATAGAGTGCGTCACCTGATCGGCCGACACACGGGGAGGGCTGTCCGATGGGTCGCAGCAGGCTGCTTCGAAACGCCGCACTCCTGGCCGTCGCCGCGCTGGTGGCTGCCTCCTGTGGGGACGACGGCGGGGGCGGTGAGGGAGGCGAAGGCGGCGAGACGAGCAACATCATCCGGTTCACGTTCGCCCCGGACCCGGCCTGGGACTGGATGAAGGACCAGGGGATCCTCGAGGCGATGGAGAAGGAGTCCGGCTTCCGGATCATCCAGCTCGCCACGTGGGACGAGTGGGCGACGTTCGCAGGCGGCCACGCCGACGTCGCCTCGACAGGGACATACGAGACGCCGTTGCTCGAGGAGCAGGGTATCGAGACCGTCACGTTCGGCCAGTTCAACATGAACAAGGACGTGCTCGTGACGGCGCACCCCGAGTACCAGACGGCATCCGACTTCCCTGCCGGCTGCAAGATCGCGACGGAGTCCGTGACCGGGAACACGATCATCTGGGGGTCGCTGATCAACGCGATCGACGGCCGCGAGGTCGCGGAGGGTTCCGATGACATCGGGATCGTCACCGCCGATTATCAGGTGATCCCGAACCTGCTCCGCGAGGACGAGGCCTGCGCCGGGATCCTCGACCCGACCCAGGTGATCCCGGACATGGCATCGGGGGACCTCACGGTGATGTACGACGGGAAGTCCGCGTCGCAGCTCTACGGCGAGGAGATCGTGCCCGGACACGAGGGTGTGCTGAGCAACGCGTTCGTGTCCAGGGCCGAATGGTTCGACGCGAATCCCGATGCGGCGGCCTTCTTCCAGGAGGTGTGGGACTGCGCGATGGTCCAGTGGGCCGAGAACCGCGACGAGATCATCGATACGTACCCGCAGCATTTCGCGGTCGAGACCGAGGCCGAGGCGCAGTTCATGAAGGACTACTTCGAGAACACCTTCGACTGGTTCGTCGAGAGCCCCTACCTGACCGAGGAGTGGATCGAGGGCGAGCAGCCGGTCTTCGACCTCGTCCAGGACGCCGGCGTCGTTCCGGCGGACGCGGAGTTCCCTCGGCACGAAGTGATGGAGGATCCGGAAGGCGAGCCCTGTCCGGAGGGCTTCTAGCGAGCGATCCGGCGCCGGTGTCCCTCAAGTGACGCCGGCGCCGCCCTCTCCTCTTATGGCCGCGACCGTCGAGACCGAGAAGACCCTCGAGGAACTCGAGCAGGAGGCGATCGATGCGCTGGCCTCGAGTGGCCGGCGGACGCGCGCCAAGGTCCTCTACTCCCTCCTCGGGGCCGCCAGCTTCATCGCCGTCTGGGCGTACTTCTCCACGATCCTGGAGCCCTACGTCCTGCCGTCCCCGCTGGCGGTGGCGCAGCGGATGTGGGAGCTCCTCGTCTCGGGCGTCGTCTTCACGAACTTCCTGAGCAGCTTCCTGAAGACGATGGCCGGCTGGGCGATGGCCCTCGTCATCGGGATCCCGGTCGGGATGCTGATGGGCCGCTACCGATACGCGCGAGCGTTCTTCCACGACTTCGTCTACCTGTTCGCGAACGTGCCGCTCCTCGTGTACGCGGTGATCGCCATCGTCGTGTTCGGGATCAGCCCATGGGGGCCGGCGTTCGTGGTGGCGCTGGAGGCGTTCACCGGCATCGCGATCAACGTCGCGGCCGGCGTGGAATCGGTGGACCGCGGGCTCCTCGCGATGAGCCGGTCGTTCCGGCGGAGCAGCCGCAGGACCCTCCGGAGCATCGTGGTCCCCTCGGTCGTGCCGTTCCTCTTCGCGAGCGGCCGCGTCTCGTTCGCGAACTCGTGGAAGCTGGCCGCCCTTGCGGAGACGTTCGGCGGCTACCTGGGGGTCGGGTACCAGCTCGAGAAGTCGTTCCAGATCTTCTCGGTCGTCGACCTGCTCGCGTGGATGTTCTTCTTCGTCCTGTTCGTGATCCTGGTCGAGCGGCTCCTGATCGCGCCGGCGGAGCGACGGGTGTTCCGCTGGCGCGACCCCGCGGGAGCCAGGGAGCGGGTCTCGTGAGCGACGTCGCGACCGTCGACGGCCTCGGATCCGCCGAGATCCCGGAGTTCCTCCTCGCTCCACCGCCGCGGTCTCGGTGGAGGTGGCTCACCTCGGATCGCGCCGCGCGGTATACGGCGCGCGTGGCGTTCCTGCTCGTCTGGCAATGGGCCGGGTCGACGTTCGAGGACATCCCGACGCCACTCGGCACCGTCGAGGCCCTGATCGAGGAGTTCCAGCGGGGCGAGGTCCTCCCGAACCTCGCGATCAGCCTGGTGCGGGCCGTGATCGGACTCTCGATCGTCCTAGTGCTCGGGGTGTCGATCGGGATCGCGATGGCGCGGTGGTGGCGCGTCCGCTACTTCTTCACGGATCTGATCCTCGTGGGCATCACGCTCCCGGCCTTCATCTGGGCGCTTCTGGTCGTGATGTGGTGGGGGTTCAGCAACATCGGGCCGATCACCGTCTGTGTGCTGTCCGCGACGCCCCAGCTGGTCGTCAACACGTTCCAGGGCGCGACCGCAACGCCCGGGAGGTTGATCGCGATGTCTGACGCCTACCGGGTGAACACTCGGCGGCAATTCCGATGGCTCATGATCCCGTCGATGATGGAGTACATCGCCGCCGGCTTCCGCTCGGCCGTCCTGGCTGGATGGGGAGCCGTCCTCTTGGTGGAGTGGTTCGGCAACGACAAGGGGGTCGGTTTCCGGGCCCACTACTGGTACGACGCCCGCAGCTTCGAGGGCATGATGGCTTGGGGCCTCGTGATGATGATCACGATCCTCGCGTTCGATCGCGTCGTGATGGACAGGGTCGTCCGTCGCTTCCGTGGCTGGAGGATCGGTGAGCAGCAGTGGTCTCGATGACCGTTCGCCCGGCGGTACGGCCGCCGGCCGGAGGTGATCCGACGTGGCAAGACTGGTAGCGCGAGATGTGAAGAAGGTGTTCCCGCCGACGCGGGCGGGCCAGGATCCCGTGTTCGCGCTCCGCAACGTGAGCTTCGAGGCGGAGGGACACACGTTCGTGACGCTCGTCGGACCGTCCGGCTGCGGGAAGAGTACGTTCCTGAACATGGTCTCCGGGATCGAAACGCCGAGCGCCGGGACCCTCGAGGTGATCGGACGGAGTGAGGGTGACGCTCGGATCGGGTACGTGTTCCAGGATCCGCGGTTGCTCCCCTGGAAGACCGTGCTCGACAACATGATCTACGTTCTCGACGAAGGATCCTCCGAGGAGCGCGCCGAACGCGGCCGGAAATACCTGGACCTCGTGAACCTCGGCGCCAAAGCGGAGATGTTTCCGGGACAGCTCTCCGGCGGGATGCAACAGCGGGTCGGCATCGCGCGAGCGCTCTCGATCGAACCGGACCTGCTCCTGATGGACGAGCCGTTCAGCCACCTCGACGCGATCACGGCCCGTGATCTCCGCGTCGAGCTCCAGCGGCTCTGGCTGACCACCAAGTCCACGATCCTCTTCGTCACCCATGACGTGCTCGAGGCGGTGCTCCTCTCGAGCCGCGTCCTGATGATGAGCAGCCAGGGCGTGATCTTCCGCGACCTGATGATCGACCTGCCGTTCCCACGTCGGCAGACCGACCGAGAGGTCGCGATCCACCAAGCAGAGATCCTCGAGCTTTTCGAGGAGATGGAACGACCGATGGTCGACGCATGAGCGGCGGCCCACCGGCGAGCATGATCGCCTGACGTAAGACCGACACGGGGAGCACCCGCACCGAGACGAGACGAACGGAGGAGCCATGCTCAGACACACCGCGTTCTTCATGCTGAAGGAGGGCAACGGGCCCGAGGAGATGCGATGGATGCAGAAGGGGTCGGCGTTCATGCGGTTCACGGCCGCCGGGCCCGTCGCGATCGACTTCGGCGCCGACCTGTTCGGCGGCTCGACGCACCTCTCGGAGACGAAGCCCTGGGACAGGACGCCGCGTTGGCGGGCGGCCACGGAGGGGCCGCCGTGTGACTATGACGTGGCGCTGCACCTCGATTTCGAGGACGAAGCGGGCCTGGAGGCCTACAACAAGGACGACGTCCACCACGAGATCGCGGTCTACAACGCATCCGTCTGCCAGGGCGAGCTCACGGCGCGGATCGACTGGTGGTACGAGGGCGAGCCGCTGATGACGCCGGGCCACGTCCGTCACACCGCGATGTTCATCTGGAAGGACGACACAGACGAAGCCGGCAGGGAGCGGGCGTTCGCCGAGGTCAAGCGGCTCGGGGACGCGGCCGGCGTCGAACGCCTCACGTTGGGGACGAACGTCGGCACGCTGAAGACCGACTACGACTGGATCCTCGACCTCCATCTGCCGGACGCCGAGACGGCCAGGGCGCTCGTCGACGGCGACGCGTACCGGGAGACGATGCGGACGATCGCGGAGACGACCAAGTACGAGTGGACGGCCCGGATGACCCATCGCATGCATGGCCATTAGCGACATGAGCGCCACGACCGTGGATCCCATCATCGACGTCCATTGCCATTGCACGCTCCAGCGGTTCCAACGGGCCGTTCTGGAAGGGGGCGGTGATTGGCACGGGATGACGACCGCTGACGGGGAGCTCGACAACCTGAAGAACCGGTGGGACGTCCCCAAGCGGATCGAGACGATGGACGAGCTCCGGATCGACGTCCAGCTCGTCTCCCCGACCGACGTCTTCTACCAGTACCACCAGGCGCCCGAGGTCACGGAACGGATCTCGCAAGAGGCGAACGACGAGATCGCCGGGATGGTTCGAGATCATCCCGATCGGTTCATGGGCCTCGGCACGCTCCCGATGCAGGACACCGCCCGGACCGTAAAGGAGATGACCCGCGGCCGGCAGGACCTCGGGCTCACCGGGTTCATGATCGACGATCACGTGAACGGTCTGACCTACGATCACGACCAGTTCGAGCCGGTCTGGGAGGCGGCGGAGGCCCTCGGCGCTTTCCTCTTGATCCATCAGTTCCAGCACACGACCGTGACCTACCGCACGCGGAAGTACTTCTTGTTGAACTCGATCGGGAACCTGGTCGATCGCACGATCACGTTCGCGGCGTTCGTCTACGGGGGCGTCCTCGATCGCTTCCCGGGACTCGCGATCTGCCTGTGTCACGGCGGCGGATACGTTCCGTACGCGTTGGACCGTCTCGACAAGGGGTGGGACGTCTGGGAGGGACAACGCGGCCGCTCGCAGGATCGTCCGAGCGCCTACGTCCGGCGCTTCTACTACGACACCGTGGTCTACACCCCCCGCAACCTGCGGTTCCTGCTGGACGTGGTGGGGGCCGATCGGGTCGTGTTCGGGACCGACTGGCCGGCGCCGATGACGTTCGACGACCCGGTCGGCCGCCTCGAGACGATGGTCGAGCTCTCCGACGACGAGCGGCACGCGCTTCTTCGTGGGACGGCCGCGAGCCTCTTCGGGCGGCGCCCGGCGTGACGGGGGGCCCGGCACCAGCCGACGGGCCGCCGAAGATGCCGCGGGAGAAGCCCCCGAAGAAGCCGAAGGTCTTCGTGGTGCAGCCGGTGATGGACGTCGGCCGGCGCGCCCTGGAGGGGATCGCCGACGTCGAGGTGCACGACTCAGAGCGGATGATCGGCAGGGATGCGTTGCTGGCCGGCGTTCGGGACGCCGACTACCTGTGGATGCTCGGCGACACGCCGATCGACGAGGGGGTGATGGACGCCGCCCCGCGCCTGAAAGGCATCGCCACGATGGCGCTGTTCCCCAACGTGGTAGACGTCGAGGCGGCGACCCATCGAGGGCTGCCTGTGACCGTGGTCCCGCACGTGATCACGAAGACGACGTGCGATCTCACGTGCGCGCTGGTGATCGGGCTCGCCTGGCGTCTCGTCGAAGCCGATCGCTTCGTCCGGGAAGGCAGGTTCCACCAGGAGCAATCCACGACGTTCCTCACGCACGAACTCTCGGGCAAGCTCGTCGGGATGATCGGACTCGGCGAGATCGGGACCGAGATCGTTGCCCGTCTCCGGGCCTTCGAGATGGACGTGATCTACACGAAGCGGAACCGGCTGCCCGATGCCCGGGAGCGGGAGCTCGGGGTGACGTGGGAGCCGGATCGGGACGAGTTGTTGCGGCGGGCCGACTTCGTGGTGCTGATGGCCACGTATAACCAGTCGACGCACAAGCTGATGGGCGCCAGGGAGTTCGACCTGATGAAACGGACCGCGTTCTTCGTCAACGCCGCGCGCGGACGGATCGTGGACGAGCCGGCCCTGATCGAGGCGCTCCGAGAAGGGGAGATCGCCGGTGCCGGACTGGACGTCTACTGGCAGGAGCCGCCGGTGGGCGAGCCGGCACCGAGCCCCGAGCTCTTCGGGTTCCCGAACGTGATCCTCACGCCGCACATCGGCAGCGCGACCGTGGAGGCGCGCGAAACGATGAGCCTGGCCGTGGTCGACAACCTCCGCGCGATGATCGAGGGTCGCCGGCCGCCGGGGATCGTCAATCCGGAGATCTACGGCGAGGAAGCGGGTATGCGGCCGGATCGGCTCGGTTGAAGGTGCCTGGACAGGCTCGTCATACAAGATATAGAGTGCGCGAAAATCGGGCCACGCGAGTCGGGCTGGTCCCGACAGGGGAGAGGGGGTCGGCGATGCTTCGTCGCCTGACGGTGGTTGGTGCGGTGCTGGCGTTCGCGTCGCTGGGCGCATGCGGCGGGGACAGTGGCTCCGGCGACGACGGCGGCACGATGCGCTTCGTCTTCTCGCCGGATCCCGTGTGGAACTGGCTCGAGGACGAAGGCATCCTCGCCGAGATGGAAGAGGAGTCCGGGTTCCACATCGAGCGCAACGAATCCGAGGACGAGTTCGCGTTCTTCGCGGGCGGGCACGCCGACATCGTGTCGACGGGGAGCTACGAGACGCCGGTCCTGGAGGCCGAGAGCGACGTCGAGACCGTGACGATCGGCAAGTACAACAAGGCCAAGGACATCATCATCGTCCAGGCCGACTCGGGATACGAGACGTTCGACGACCTGGAGCCGGGATGCAAGCTCGGCGTCGAGTCCTTCAGCGGCTCCACGATCGTGTGGCAGGCGCTCGCCCAGGACCTACACGGGCGGACGATCGGGGAGGGGCCCGAGGACATCCAGATGGCGATCACCGACTTCAACACCGCGGTGGACCTCGTGCAGTCAGGGGACCTGTGTGCAGGTGTCACGTCGATCTACAACGCGAATGCGGCCTTGATGGACGGGAGCGTCGTCGGCCTGTACGAAGCCAAGTCGGCGTCGCAGCTCTACGGTGAGGAGTACGTCCCGGGGCACGAGGGCATGAACAGCAACAACTTCGTCGTGCTCAAGAGCTGGTACGACGAGCACCCGGAGGAGGTCGCGTTCTTCCTGGAGGTCTGGGACCGCGGACTGCAGGAGTGGGCCACGAACAAGGATGCGATCCTCGATGCCTACCCGGAGGACTTCGGATACACGACGCCGGAGGAGCTCGACTTCCTGAAGAACTGGTACGAGACGCAGTTCGACGAGTTCGTCGACACCGTGTACCTGGACGAGACGTGGATCGACGGGGAGCTCCAGGTCACGGACCTCCTCGCGGACGCCGGGCTCGTGCCCGAGGGCCAGCCCGGACCGATCCACGTGTGCATCGACCCGGACAGCGGAGAGGAGACCTGCAGCCTGCCGTGATCCGGCCACCTCGATCGGGCGAGCCACGGCCACGCGACCCGTGATGCACGTGCCACCGCCACATGAAGGAGCGTGATGTCGACCGCGCCGCCCGTCACCGAGCTCCCCGAGGGAGACAGCACCACCTCGGTCCGCATCGCCACCCGCCGGCGGACGGGGAGCAGGCGGTGGAAGGCGACCGCGTACTCGTTGCTCGGCGCCGCCGCCCTGCTCGGTGCCTGGCAGCTCGCCTCCGGGTTCACCCGGACGGAGTTCAACCTCCTCCCGACGCCCGCTCAGCGTGCTCCAGCAGATGGGGGACTACACGTTCGGCAACGAGGCGGAGGGGATCGCACCGGGATGGGTCTTCGTCAACTTCTGGGAGACGTTCCGCAAGACGCTCATCGGGTTCTTCGGGGCCCTCGTGGTCGGCGTGCCGATCGGCATCCTGATGGGCCGATATCGGTACGCGAAGAACTTCTTCTTCGACTTCGTCTACCTGGCGGCGAACGTGCCGCTGATCGTCTACGCGATCCTGGGTCTGCTCCTGTTCGGGATCGGTGACGCCGGGCCGGCGTTCGTGGTGGCGCTGCTCGTGCTCCCCGTCATCTCGCTGAACGTCGCCGCGGGGGTGGAGGGGGTCGATCAGAACCTGCTGTCGATGAGCCGCGCCTACGGGATGCCGACGTCGGCCGCGCTCCGGCAGATCGTGATCCCCTCGTTCACGCCGTTCCTGTTCGCCTCGGCGCGGGCGTCGTTCGCCGCCTCGTGGAAGCTGGCCGCGCTCGCCGAGACGTTCGGCGGGACGACCGGCGTGGGGGTGCAGATCCGCAAGGCGTTCCAGGGGTTCTCCGTGACCGACATGCTCGCCTGGATGATGTTCTTCGTCCTGTTCGTCGTGGTGATCGAACGGTTCGTGCTGATGCGGTTCGAGCGGTTCGTGTTCCGGTACCGGCTGAAGCGCGGCGAGGACATCCTCCGCTACTGATCGGGGAGACATGGCCACCGAGACGATGACCGAGACGCCCGTCGCCCGAGCTTCCTCGGGGCGGCGGTCCTCGCGTTCCTGCGCCGCGATCGGGTCGCCCGGTGGACCTCGCGACTCGCCCTCCTGCTGCTGTGGCAGCTGGCGGGGATCCTGAGCCCTCGGTTCCCCACGCCCGTCCAGACCGTCGAGATCCTGGTGCGGGAGTTCCAGACACCGTTCGGCAGCGAACCGTGGAGCGTCTGGAACAACGAGCTGATCCAGAACCTCCAGATCAGCCTCACGCGCACCGGCCTCGCGATGGTGTTCATCATCCTGATCGGCGTGCCGGTCGGCTACGCGATGGGGCGCTGGTGGCGGGTGCAGGCGTTCTTCACCGACATCGTCACCGTCGGGATCGCGCTCCCCGCCTACATGTGGGCGCTCCTCACGGTGATGTGGTTCGGGTTCGGGATCCGGGCGCCCGGTCTTCTGCGCCGTGGTGTCGGCGACGCCCGGCCTGATCGTCCACGTCCTGCAGGGCACGCTCGCGATCCCCCGCGAGCTCCGGGACATGTCGGATGCGTACGGCGTCCCGGGGCCGACCCGAGCCAAGGACCTCGCGCTCCCCTCGATGGCGGGCGCCCTGATCGCCGGCGTCCGCCTGTCGATCATCGCGGCGTGGGGCTGCGTCGTGCTCGTCGAGTGGTTCGGGAGCAACGAGGGCGCCGGCTTCCGCGCCCGCGACTGGTATCAATCGGCGGCGGACTACAACGGACTGATGGCCTGGGGCGTCGTGGTGCTGGTCGTCGTGATCGCGATCGACCGCGGGATCATCGAGCGTATCGACCGGAAGGTCCACGCCTGGCGCGGGTCGATCGCCTCGTTCGGAGCGAAGGGGGAGCGGATGGCGAGATCGGGGAGGAACGGCCGACATGGCGATCCTGAAGGCGACGAAGGTCGTGAAGGAGTTCCCCCCACCCACGAAACATCAGCCGACCGTGCGCGCCCTCGACGGCCTCGACTTCGAGATGGGGGGCCAGACGTTCGTCTCGATGGTGGGCCCGTCGGGTTGTGGGAAGAGCACGTTCCTCAACATCGTCTCCGGGATCGAGACGCCGACGACCGGGAGCGTCTCCGTATCCGCCGACGGCGGCGGGCCGGCGCGGCTCGGCTACGTGTTCCAGGACCCCCGGCTCCTCCCGTGGAGGACCGTCATGAGCAACATCCTCTATGTGCATCGCGAGAAGACCGAGGAGAAGCGCGCCAGCGTCGAGCGCTACCTCGACATGGTCGGCCTGAAGGGGTTCGAGCACATGTACCCCGCGCATCTGTCCGGGGGGATGCAGCAGCGGGTCGGGATCGCGCGCGCGTTCTCCGTCGAGCCGGACCTGCTCCTGATGGACGAGCCGTTCAGCCACCTCGACGCGATCACGGCTCGCACGCTCCGGGAGGAGCTCCAGTCGATCTGGGAGCAGACGAAGAAGACCGTCCTGTTCGTCACGCACGACGTGCTCGAGGCGGTCCAGCTCTCGAGCCGCATCATCATCGTCGCGTACGGTGGGCGGAACTTCGCCGACCTCCCGATCGATCTGCCCTACCCCCGCCTCCAGTCCGATCCGGCGGTCGCCACGATGCAGGCGGAGATCCTCGAGGTGTTCGAGGACATGGAGCGAAAGCGGAAGGCGCTCGACCCGCGGATCGCGGAGCTCGCCGAGATCACCCGGAAGTTGGAGGACGCCGACTGAGCCTGCGGCGCGGTCGGGAGTGCCGCCGCTACAGGCCGAGCAGTCGAGCGGGGTTCCGCTCGAGGATCCCTTCCTTCTCCTCCTGCGACAGGCTCGTCATCGCGTTGATCCAGGGCACCGGGTCCGGTTCCATCATCGGCGCCGGGTAGTCGGTGCCGAGGACGACGCGGTCGCTCCCCACGACGTCCAGGAGATACCGCAGCGTCGATTCCGTGTAGGTGCAGGAGTCGTACCAGAAGCGACTGACGTACTCGCTCGGGGCTCGCTCGAGGAACGTCCTCGCATCCTCGAACTCCGGCATGTTCTCCATCGCGCCCGCGTGCCAGCCCTTGTCCATCCGCGCCACGCCGAACGCCGTGTAGCCGCCCGCGTGGCCGAGGCAGAGCTTCAGGTCGGGGAAGCGATCCATCACGCCGCCGTAGACGAGCGTGCCGAACGTGATCGCGCGCTCCACGAGGTTCCCGATGACGTTGGGAAGGCCGTACCGCGTCGTCCGGCCCTCCACGACCGTGGCCGCGCACTGGTGGAAGAACACGACGGCACCGAGCTGCTCAACGGCCGCCCAGAACGGCGAGAACCGTGGATCGTCGAGCGTCACGCCGTCCACGTGATCGCCGATCGTGATCCCCTTGAAACCCATCTCGCCCATCGCGTGCTCCATCACCGCGATCGCGGCCGGCACGTCCTGCAGCGGGATCGAGGCAAGGCCCATGAAGCGGTCCGGATGGGCTTTCATCATCTCCGAGAGTTCCTCGTTGCACTCGTCGGCGATCGTGCGGGCGACGTCCGGCGGGCGGTCGTACTTGAAGAAGCCGGTGTTGATCGTGAGCACGTGCACGTCCACGCCCATCCGATCCATCTCCTCGATCCGCTCCTCCGCCGGGATCGAGAACTTCGGGATGTGCAGCTCGCCCACGTCGGCGTCCAGGGTGTGCCACTCGCCGGTCTCCTCGATCGCGCGGACGAACCGGCGGGGCGTGACGTGGTTGTGGATATCGATGACGGCCATGGGCGTCAGAACGTGAACTGGACGCGCGCGGTGATCTCCTTCTGGGTCACCGAGGCGACGAGGTCCGACGCGGCGTTCATCACGGGATCCGAGAAGTAGCTCTCCAAGCCGGCCACGTCCTCGAAGTCCGCCACCAGCACCATGTCCCAGTTGTTGGGGTTGCGCCCGATGTCGAACCCGACCGTGTACTCGACGACGCTCGGTACCTGCTGCTTGAGGGCGGCGAGCGCATCGCGCGCCGCAACCTTGCGTTCGTCGGGAACGCCGTCCTTCCATTTGAACATGGCCACGTGCCGGAGCATCCGGACCCCCTCTGGTCGCTGACGATTGCAGAACGCACGATATCGAATATCGGGGACAACGCCGCCTCGGATCTGTCCCGGGAGCCTCATGCCGAGGCGACGAATCATATAAAGTGCACCGCACCGACCCGAGCCCTTCGACCACCGATCCTGGGAGGCGAGCGCATTGAGCGAGGGACCCTGGCACACCGATCGATGGTTCACGAGCCCGTGGAACTTCCTGCCGGAGATCCGCGAGACGCTCGACCTGCCGGCCTCCGTGCAGGTGCACGACGTCACCCTCCGCGACGGGGAACAGCAGGCGGGCGTCGTGTTCACGAAGGACGACAAGCTGCGGATCGCGGAGGCCCTCGCGGAGGCAGGCGTTCCTCGCATCGAAGCCGGGCCTCCCGGCGGTCTCGCCGGCGGACGACGCTGCCGTCCGCGAGATGGTGAAGATGGGGCTGCCGTCGAAGATCTACGCGTTCTCGCGGTGCATCGTCGACGACGTGAAGCGCGCCGCCGATTGCGGGGTCGACGGGGTCGTGATGGAGATCCCCTCGAGCCACCACCTCGTGGAGAAGGCGTACCGCTGGCCCGTGCAGCGGGCGATCGACGCATCCGTCGAGGCGACGAGCCTGGCGCACGAGCTGGGGCTCACGGTCTCGTTCTTCCCGATCGACGCGACGCGCGCGGGGCTGGTGGAGTACCTCGACCTGCTCGAGCGCGTCGCGACCGACGGGCACGTCGACGCGGTGGGACTGGTCGACACCTTCGGCGTGCTGTCGCCCCACGGTGTCCGGATGTTCGTCCGGCAGACTCGCGAACGGATGGGCGTGCCACTGGAGACGCACTTCCACATGGACTTCGGCCTCGGCGTAGCGAACACGCTGCTCGCGGTCGCGGAGGGCGTCGAGGTGATCCAGACCACGGTCACCGGGATCGGCGAACGGGCCGGCAACACGCCGATGGAGGAGACGGTCCTGGCGCTCCTGACGATGTATGGACTCGATGCGGGGATCAGGACCGAGCGCTTCTTCGAGCTGTCGAAGCTCGTGATGGAGCTCGCGGGCGTCGTCGCAGCCGTCGAACCGGCCGGTCGTCGGCGAGCGGCTGTACAACGTCGAGTCCGGGATCATCACGACGTGGGTCCGCAACGTCGGGGACGAGCTGACCGAGTCGTTCCCGTACCGCCCCGAGCTCGTCGGCCAGCCGCAGCCGGTGCTGGTCCTCGGCAAGGGATCGGGGCTGGACTCGGTGGCGGCCGGTCTCGACCGGCTCGGGCGATCGGCCAGCTCGGAGCAGATGCAGGAGATCCTCGAGGAGGTGAAGGCGCGGTCGCTCGAGACCAAGGGCCTCCTCGACGACGAGACCTTCACGGCGATCGTCGACCGGGTCACGTCGTGAGGCGACCGTATCGACGAGAGGGGATAGGAGGAAGGTCGCGATGAGGGAAGCGTTCGGCTACGCGAGCATCGAATGGAAGCAGGGGATCGACTGGGATGCCGTGCGGGCCTATCGATTCGACCGGGCACAGGCCGCGATGCAGCGCCACGGCCTCGGCGCGATGCTCCTGATGTACGACGAGAACATCCGCTACGTGACGTCGACCCTCACGCCGGGCTGGAACAAGCTGAAGCCCGGGCTCCGGTACGCGGTGCTCCCCTCGGGGAAGGCGCCGATCCTCTACGAGCAGGGCGACCTCGGGATCCATATCAAGGCGCACTCGCCCTGGATCCCCCAGGAGAACGTTCGACACTCCTTCGCGTGGATCAAGGGTGCGGCGGGAGCCGCGTCCACGATGCAGGTCGAGAAGTTCACGAAGGCGCTGGCGGACGATCTCGAGGACGCGGGCGTGAAGGACCAGCCGCTCGGGGTGGACTTCATCGACATCACGATGATGAAGACGTTCGAGCAGGCCGGCATCACCTGGACCGACGGGATGACGCCGATGATGGAGGCCCGCGCGGTGAAGAGCCCGGACGAGCAGAACTGCTCCCGGATCGTCGGATCGATCTGCGACGCCCTGCACTACGAGATGTCGCAGTGGCTGCGCCCGGGGCTCACCGAGAACCAGGTCGCCGCGCACGGGTTCGAGTTCCTGTATTCGTTCCCGGGCGTGGAGGACGTGGAGGACGTGATCGTGTCGTCCGGGCCCAACGCGTGGCCGAACTGGCGGAACTTCTCCGACCGGATCATCCGGCCCGGCGAGCTCGTGATCATCGACGTCGCCGCGCTCACGTGGAACGGCTTCAAGTCCTGCGTCTATCGCACGTACTGCGTGGGCGGGAAGCCGACGGACGAGATGCGGTCCTACTACGACACCGCGCTCACGTGGCTCCGCGACTCGATCGACGCCGTGAAGCCGGGCGTGTCCACCCGGGACATCGCGTCGAAGTGGCCCTCCGCGATGGAGACGTGGGGCTACGCGGACGAGGACGAGGCGGCGGCGAACCTCTGGGGCCATGGACTCGGCCTCGCCCAGTACGACCAGCCCGTGATCTCCCG
The DNA here is from genome assembly GCA_963724415.1 of uncultured Actinomycetota bacterium. Classification (GTDB taxonomy): domain Bacteria; phylum Actinomycetota; class UBA4738; order UBA4738; family HRBIN12; genus JAJNBA01. The sequence continues at coordinate 118,950 of CAVRUS010000011.1, forward strand.
CATCTGGTCGCTCGACCATCCGATCGAGATCAAGCCCGGCATGGTGTTCGCGCTCGAGACCCAGCACGGGAAGGTCCACGAGTTCGGCGTGCGCCTGGAGGAGATGCTGATCGTGACCGACACCGGGCACGAGCTGATCACCTCCTTCCCGATCGACGAGATCACGCTCGCGGGCTGATGTCGGCGGCGCATATCGCGCTCGAGGATCCCGCGGCCCGCGACCCCGCGGTCGTGGGCGTCAAGGCGGCGAGGCTGGCGGCTGCCGCGGATGCCGGGCTGCCGGTCCTCCCCGGCTGGGTCCTCCCCCTCGAGGCGTCCGCGGCCGCGATCGCCGCGGGTGCTCGGGCGCTCGAGGGTTCCGGGGGTCCCCGCGCCTATCTCACCGTGATGGGAGCCGACGTTCCGGCGGATCTCGACGACGCGCGGACCGGGCCGAATCCGTCGGAGCGTCGATCGTACGGCGATCGCTTGGTCGCGCGGTCGAGCACCGTCCACGACGGCGACGGACGCTGGTCGGGGACGTTCACCAGCTACCTCGGGATCGAGGCGAGCGATCTTCCCACCGCCGTCCGCGGATGCTGGGCGTCGGCCTTCTCCGCGGATGCGCTGGCCCGGTTCGCGGAGGCTGCGGTGGATGTGGACACGCTGCGGATCGGCGTGCTCGTGCAGCCGTTCCTCCGGCTCGACGCCGGCGGGACGGCTCGGGTCCGCCCCGATGGCGGGATCGACGTCGCCGTCGCGCCCGGTGGGCCGGCAGGCGTGGTCGGTGGTCGACGCGGGGGCCGTGACGTCCGCGTCGGGCTGAACGGGGAGCTCGGCGGCGAGCAGGAGCTCGGGGCGTTGGCGGCGACGGTTACGGCGGCGGCCCGCCTCGCTCGGCGCGCCGCCGAGACCGTCGCGGCCCTCGCGATCGAATGGGGCGCGGTGGGAGGCGACGTCTACCTGTTGCAGGTCGGTCCCGCAGGCCGGCCGGGTGCGTCGTCGGTCGAGCCGCCGGCGCGTGCGGCGGCACATGCTTCGCCCGTCCCGGCCGGCGCAGAGCGCCTCGCCCGCCTCGTCACGGCCTTCTCGGGACCGCTGGCGGATGAGCTCGTGCTCCCGTGGGCGCTCGGCGCCAACGACGTGGCGGCGCTGGACCGGGTCGGTGTCCCGAGCGATGCCGGGGATGCGACGTCCGCGCTGGCGGAAGCTCGAGCCATCGCCGCCGACGCGACGGTCGAGGTCTGGAGGATGCCGCGACCGGACGCCCTCGAGCGCGTGGCGGACGTGACCCGCCTCCTCCTCCAGGGGCGAGTGACCGACGGGGTGGGGGCGATCGCCGACCTGGGAGCGCCGGAACCTGCCGCCGCGGCCCGGATCATCGGCCTCGTTCGCGCGGCGGGAGAGTTCCTCGCCGACGCGGGGGTCCTCCCGTCGCCGCTGCTCATCTGGCGACTCACCCGAGAGGAGGTCGATCGCGCGGTCGCCGGCCTGCCGCTCGTGCTCAGGAGCGGTCCGGAGCACTGGGAGCCCTTCGTCGCGGATGTCGTCCTCGCGCGGGGACGCGGGCTCCCGGCGGTCCCCGTCTCGCCGGGTATCGGCGCCGGCAGTCTCCATCCGCTCCGCGATCTGCGGTCGATCGGTACCCCGAGCCCACGGGCGGTCCTGGTCTCCGAGCTCCCCTTGCCCCACCTCGCGCCGCTGCTCTGGCACAGCGCCGCGCTCGTCACCGCCGGCGGGACGTCGGGTGCGCATCTGTTCGAGGTAGCCCGCTCCCTCGGCGTCCCGGCCGTGATCGGTGCGGATCTCGACGTCCTCGGCTCGGCGGGGTCGCTCGTCGCGGTCGACGGCGACAGCGGAGTCGTTTCGGTCCTGAGGGACCCGGCCACGACCGGCTGGGCTCCCGCGCCGATCGGCGGGTCGGCGAGAACGGCGATGGTCTGAGGAGGACGAACACGATGGCGCTCGTCGCGGTCACCGATCACGTCTTCCCGGATCTGGAGCAGGAGCGGCGGTTGCTGCTCGAGGCCGGGCACGAGCTCCGTTTCGGGTCGAACGCAGCGTCGATCGAAGAGGTGCGCGAGGCTGTGGCCGATGCCGACGCCGTGCTGAACTGCTACGCGCAGATGCCGGCGGAGCTGATCCGCGGGATGGACCGCTGCGTCGTGATCGCCCGGTACGGCATCGGGCTCGACACGGTCGACCTCGACCAGGCGACCGCGCAGGGGATCCTCGTCACGAACGTGCCCGACTACTGCATCGACGAGGTCTCCGATCACGCCCTGGCCCTGATCCTGTCGCTCGCGCGCGGTGTGACGCTGCTCGATCGGAAGGTGCGGTCGGGATCGTGGACGCCGACCGACGCCCGGCCGCTCCACCGCCTCCGTGGGCGAACGCTCGGGCTCGTCGGGTTCGGCCGCATCGCGCGTGCGCTCGCCGGCAAGATGTCGCCCCTGGGCTACCGGGTCGTGACCACCGACCCCTTCGTGCCGGACGACGCGATCCGCGCTGCCGGAGCGGAGCCCTTGCCCCTCGAGGACCTCCTCGCCGCCGCCGACGTCGTCTCGGTCCACGCGCCGCTCACCGCGGACAGTCGCCATCTGATCGGCGCGGCGGAGCTCGCCCGCATGCGGCCCGGCGCGATCCTCGTGAACACGTCCCGCGGGCCGCTTGTCGACCTCGACGCGCTCCGGACCGTGCTCGCGGAGGGTCGGCTCGGCGGGGTCGGGCTCGACGTCCTCGAGGTGGAGCCGCCGTCGCCCGACGACCCCTTGTTGCACCGCGACGACGTGATCGTCACTCCGCACGCGGCCTTCTACAGCGAGGAATCGCTCCGCGAGCTCCAGCGCAAGGCCGTCGAGCAGGTGATCGAGGCACTCGCCGGGCGGACGCCGCCGTATGCGGTGAACGCCGATGCCGTCTCAGGGAGGGGCTAGGACCTGGGGCGGGCCGTCGCCCACCAGCGTGCGCCTCGCCGCCCGACGTCCATCGCGGTCTCGAAGCATGCCTCGAGCCCCCCGGGTGTGAGCACGTCCTCGATCGCACCGCTCGCCACGAGCCGGCCCGCGCGGAGCAGCGCCGCGTGGGTCGAGGAGGGCGGGATCTCCTCGAGATGGTGCGTCGCGAGGATCGTGGTGGGGGCGGACGGCTGCGCCAACGCGGTCTCGAGGGCGTCGATCAAGGTCTCCCGCGCAGGGAGGTCGAGCCCCGATGCCGGCTCGTCGAGGATCAGGAGCTCCGGATCCGGATACAGAGCGCGAGCGAGCAGAACCCGCTGCCGCTCGCCCTGACTGCACGTGTCGAAGCGGCGCGCGGCGAGGTGCCCGCATCCGACGCGATCGAGGAGAGTCGCCGCGCGCCGTTCGTCATCAGCGTCGAAGTCCTGGAACCAGGGCGAGAGGACCGCTCGCTTCCCGGTCAACACGACCGTCTTGACGTCAAGGCCGGGAGGCAACCGCTCGGCCAGCATATGGCTCGTGTGGCTGACCTTCGGATGGATCGCGCGCACGTCCGCGCTCCCCAGGGTGGCGCCCAGCACGGCGACGCGGCCGGCCGAGGGCTGACGTCGAGCCCCCGCGAGCGCCAGGAGCGTGGTTTTCCCTCCGCCGTTCGGGCCGAGGAGGATCCAGCGTTCGCCTCGCTCCACCCGGAGGTCGACCGGGCCGAGCACGGTTCGCCCGTCGATCCGCACCGTCGCGCCTTGCAGGTCGACGGCGGGTCCCGCCGGTGGTCGCTCGGCCCCGCTCACCGGCGCAGCTCACGCATCAACGAGCACCTTGAGCGCTCCCGATGCGGCCGCCGCCCGGATCGCGCCGGCCACGTCGTCCAGCGGATGTCGCGCGGTCACCAAGGGGTTGAGCGCGACACGGCCGGAGGCGACCGCCTCGATCGCCTCCGGGAAGTCCTCGACCCGTGCCGAACGGGCCCCGAGGATCGTGATCTCCTTGTGATAGAGCTCGTAGAAGGGGAGCGCGCCGGACGGCTCCGTGATCGTTCCGTACGCGAGGATCCGCCCGCCCGTGCGCACCATCTCGATCGCGGTGGCCAGGGCGGCGACGGTGCCGACGCACTCGATCACGAGGTCGACGCCGCCCGGGAGCGCCTCGGCAACGGTCCGGGTCTCGGTCCCGTCTGCGGCCGCCGTGAGATCCGCTCCCAACGCGCGCGCGAGCGCGAGCTTCGGCGCCGACCTCGTGACCCCGATCACCGGGCCTGCCCCCCCGACCTTCGCGAGCTGGAGGTGCAGGAGTCCCGTCACGCCGAGCCCGAGCACCACTGCGCTCTCACCAGGAATCACACGGCTCCGGCGCTGCGCGTGGACGCAGGTCGCGAGCACCTGGAGCAGGGGAGCGGTCGCGGGGTCGAGACCGTCCGGGAGGGCGTGCACGTTCGCCGCCGGGAGCGTCACGACCTCGCACAGCCCCCCGTCCCGATCGCGCCCGAGCAGCCAGCCCTCCGTGCAGATGTTCGTCCTGGCTTCCCGGCACTGGAGGCATCGGCCGCACGCGATCCCGGGGTCGACGAGGACGCGTTCGCCCGCGCGGGGTCCGGTCGCGAGCGTCCCGACGATCTCGTGCCCCATCACCCGCGGGTACGCCACGGGGATCGTCCCGGCATGGATGCTGAGATCGGTGCCACAGATGCCGACGCTCTCGACGCGGACGGCGACCTCATCGGGAGCCGGCGTCGGCGCATCCCTGTCGAGCACCTCGAGCTGCTCCGGACCGGTGAGGACGGCAGCCTTCAGATGTACTCCTTCCCTCGACGCCATCGCTCCGCCGGCCGGTTCAGCCGTTCGCTCGGTCGATGGCCGTGTCGCCGGGGGCGCTGCATCGTATCGGTTGTCACCCGGCTGACTCACGGTGGTTGACGAGGATGAGCTTGCCCGCGGTGGTGCGGCTCTCGAGCGCTCGATGCGCCTCGTCGGCCCGGGCGAGCGGATAGCGTGCGTGGATCCGGACGTCGAGTCCCCCGTCGGCGACGGCCGAGAGGACGGCGTCGGCTCGGTGGAGGAGCTCCTCACGGGTCACCACGTAGTCGCGGAGCCCCGGTCGGGTGACGAAGACCGATCCTGCCGCCTGCAGGCGGGTGAGATCGAGCGGCGGGACCGGTCCGCTCGACTGCCCGAACAAGGCGAGGCAGCCGCGTCGAGCGAGTGCACCGAAGCTCTCCTCGAAGGTGTCCCTGCCCACGGAATCGAACACGACGCGGGCTCCGGCGCCGTTGGTCCGGTCCCCCACGGCGGCGGCGAGGTCATCCCGTCCACGGATCACCACGTCGCCGGCGCCCGCCGCGCGCACGAGGGCGGCTTTCTCGTCCGTCGACGTCGTCCCGATCACGTGGATGCCCCTTGCGGCGGCCATCTGCGCGAGCAAGAGACCGACGCCGCCTGCGGCTGCCTGCACGACGATCACGTCTCCCTCGCGGATCGGGACGACCGCGTCGACGAGGTAGTGCGCCGTCATCCCCTGGAGGAGGACCGCGGCCGCGACGTCCGTCCCGATCTCCGTCGGGATCGGCACGAGCCGCTCCGCGGGCACGAGTGCGAGCTCCGCGTACGAGCCGGGGATGCCGGCGAAGGCGACCCGGTCGCCGGCAGCCCATCCCGTCACGTCCACGCCGGTCTCAGCGACCTCGCCGGCGCCCTCCGTACCGGGAGTGAACGGGAGGGTGACCGTGTAGCCGCCGGAGCGCTGCTGCACGTCGATCATGTTCACCCCCGCGGCGTCGAGCCGCACGAGGACCTGTCCCGGTCCCGGGTGGGGGTCCTCGACCTCCTCCATGAGGAGGACGTCCGGTGGTCCCTGCTCCCTGACACGGATCGCCTTCATACACCTCCGCTCGGTCCGTGGGTGCAAGTGTCCCAGCGGAGAGGCGTCTGAAGCTCAGCTCCCGTGGGCGGTATCGCGGTCGGCCAGCCGCTGACAGAGCACGCGCATCAACGCCAGCGCGGTCTCGGGACGCTCCCGGAGCATCGCTTCGAAGGGTCGGCGCTCGATCGACAGGAGCCGGACCGCGCCCTTCGCCGCGAGCGAGGCCATGCGGGGCGCGCTGGTGATCACGGCCATCTCGCCGATCACCTCGCCGGCCGCGCGGACGGCGAGCACCTGCTGGTGGCCGTCGGACTCCCGCAGGATCACCATCACGTAGCCGGACACGATGATGTGCATCTCGTCGCCCGGCTCTCCTTGTTCGGCGATCGTGTCCGCGTCCGCGTAGCTCTGCTCGGACGCGATCGTCGCGATCGGGACGAGGTCCTGGGGCGGGAGGTCGGCGAACAGCGGCACGCGCCGCAGGAACAGCACACGCTCCATCAGCGGGAGCGTCGCGAGGGTCTCGGTCACGGAACCTCCTCGGTCGGTGGTGTGGTCGGTCGCGGTGACGGTGGTCGTGTCGGGATCGATCGCGGGCCCGGTCGCCCACGCGGCGCAGGAACGGATCCAGTCGTCCGGATCGAGGAGGAGCCGTTCCCGCCAGTCGACGTGGGTGTCGGCGAGCGGTGCCGGTTCCCAGAGCGCGAGCAGCGGACGCACGAGGTCGTGGTCGCCGATCGTCTCGATCACCTCGAGCGCGTTCGCCCGTTGGGCCGGGTCGTCGGACGACAGGCTCTCGAGGGCGGTCGAGATCGCGCCGCGACCTCCGAGCAACCCCGCGGCTCGGATCGCGACGAGGGCGTGCCGCTCGGAGTCTGCGAGCAGGGAGTCCCGCAGGAGCGTCAACCGCACATCCCCCGACCCGTCGATCGAGTCCCCGAGCCGACGGCTCTCGAGGGCGCGCGCCGCCTCGGACTCCGCCAGGCGCCTGACCACCGGACGCGCAGCGCTCCGGCGCCCGAGCCATCGCCTCGCCCGCGGCCTCGAGGACGTCGCCGCCGCGATCGACCGCGGCGATCACCTCCTCGAGGCCGGCGATCGGATCCACCTCGGTCATCGTGCGCGCCGCTTCCGCCCGCACGGACGGGGTCGCGTCCGCGAGCCCCGTTCGCGCCAGCGACATCGCCTCCGCGGACCGCGACGACGCGAGCGCGCGGTACGCGGCGGTCCGGGCGTCCGCATGCGGTGACCTCGTGAGTCGCGCGAGCGCCGCCTCGGCTTCCGCGTCTCCCTCGACGTCGACCCCTCCGTCCGCCGTCGCCCGAGCGACCCCGCGCGTCCTCGAGGAGCAGCCCTGCGGCGCGAGCGCGGACCAGGCCGTCCGGATCGGTCAGGAGCTCCCGCGCCCGGGAACGATCCGCCCGCAGGGCGCCCAACGCGTCGAGGGCGGCCAGCCGGACCTCGGGCACGGGGTCGCTCAGCCGATCGGGGATCACGTCGGACGCCGAGAACGCCTCCGCGCGCGCGAGCGACCGCAGCGCGGTCGCCCGCACCTCGGGGTCCTCGTCACGCACGCCGCGGATCAGCGCCTCGGTGGCCTCCGGTGCCTCGATCCCGCCGAGCAGCTCCGCGGCGACGCGGCGTACCCCGACGTCCGCATCGGCCATCGCCTCGACCGCGACCGCCGCGGCGGCGCGATCGGCCCGGATGAGCCCGAAGGGCTCGCCCGCGCCCGGCTCGCCGCCGAACACCTGCGGGCGGCCCTCGCGGAGCGCGAGCACGAGCTCCGCCGCGTACGCCCGCCGGACCCGTGCCATCGCGTACGTGGCGCCCACGGCGGCGACGAGCCCGAGCGCGTACAGCACCCGCGGCGACACGGCCCGCTCGCCGACCAGCGTCACGATGCCGGCGAGCACCGTTCCCACCTGGGTCGGCCCGCCGTAGAGGAACGCGCGCATCCGGTCGCGGCGCTCCCCGGGCACGGTGTTGATCACCGCCTCCCACGCGCTGTTGGCGCCCCCCTGGAGCCACACCACCTGGGCGAACCGGAACGCGAGGAGGATCGCGAACGTGGACGCGACCGTCAGCACACCGAACGCCGCGAGGTAGAGCACGGGCAGCACCATCATCACCGTGGGCACACCGAGCCGGGAGAGGAGCCGGTTCATCACGAGCGAGCGCCAAGAGCAGGGTCACCGCGGTGGACACGCCGACGAACAGCCCGAGGAACCCGGCGAGCTCGTCGGGGCGTGGGTACCGCGCGACCGCGGCTCGCGAGAAGGGGAGGTAGAGGGAGAAGAAGAGGAGGGAGAACAGGATCGATCCGACCGACATCCACCGCAGCAGCGGGGATCGGAGGGCCTGTCGGAGGCCTTCGCGCATCTCGGCCACGGCCGAGGGGCGCCGTCGGCGCGGGGGACGGACGCCCGCGCCGGCGTCCCCGACGAGCTTCCGACCGAGGAACACCACGAGGACCAGCGTCGCCAGCCACACGAGGATCAGGTTCTCGGTGCCGAGCCAGGCCGCGAGCGGTCGTGTGGCAAGCCCCGCGAGGACCTGCCCGAGCACGGCCGCCCCGCCGATCAGCGGGAAGAAGCGCTTCGCCTGTCGCGTGTCCGTCACGAGGCCGGCCAGTCCCCAGACCGCCATGCCCAGGAGGAACTCCGACGCCCCTCGGAGGAGCCACAGCGCCTGGTGGATCCAGCCGACGTCCGCGCCCAGGAGCACCCGGGAGGCCACGACGATGAGGGCGATCGCCGAAGGGATCGCGAGGAAGGCCCGCCCCCGGCCGAGCCGTCCCAGCAGGACGGAGACCCCGAGCGTCGCGAGGAACATCGTGCCGCCCAGGAAGAGGTACAGGACGGGCAGATCGTCGACCCCGCCACCGGCGAACAGGAGCGCGTCGATGCTGCTCGAGGCGAGCGTGAGGCCGGCGGCCGACGCGAACGCGGCCGCCGCGGCGGGGGCCACCACCCGTCGCTCCCCGGGCAACAGTCTCAGCAGCCGGTCCATGGCTCGCTATCGTGACAGGCTCTGACCCGGTCGGAGGTCGGGTGGGGGGAGGTCGGGTGGGGAAGGACGCGACGGTCCCGGAAGACGAATGGCGAGCGTGCCTCCTCGGCACCGCCCGGCACATGGTGCTCGGACGCAAGACGTTCGGGATCCTCCCATCGAACCCGCGATGCAAGTTCTGCAGCATCCCGTTCGCCGGTCCCGGCGGCTTCGTCCTGCGGCACCTCTCCGAGAGGTACGGCCCGTGGGACAAGAACCCCAACCTGTGTCGCCGATGCGTGATCGGTCTCGGGTCGGCGGAGGTGATGGGGACGGAGGTCGACGTCTCGTTCCTGTTCGCGGACATCCGTCGCTCGAGCGACCTCGCCCGCGCGATGGGGACGTACGAGTTCACGCACCTGATGCAGCGCTTCTACGCCGTCGCGACGAACGTGCTGTTCGAGCACGAGGCGCTCCTGGACAAGTTCGTCGGGGACGAGGTGGTGGGCTTCTTCCTTCCCTTCATGGCCGGCCCGGAGCACGCGCGCGTGGCGGTCGAGGCCGCTCGCTCGTTGTTCCACGCCGCCGGCTACGGATCGCCCGAGGGTCCCTGGCTCCAGCTCGGGGCGGCCGTGCACACCGGCCCCGCGTTCGTCGGCTACATCTCCCGGGGTGAGGCGAGCGAGTTCACGGCCTTCGGCGACACGATCAACGTCACCGCGCACCTCGCCGCGCAGGCGAGGGCCGGCGAGATCCTGATCACCGACGCGGTGGGGGCGTCGCTCGGGACCGAGGGTCTCGAGCGACGCCCCCTCTCGCTGAAGGGCCACGAGCTGGACGCCCTCGTCATCACGATCGACGAGCGCGGACCGGCCGAGGCGGGTGTGGCGTAGCGAGCGGTCTCGGCTACATCACCGAGAAGGTCTCGTACACCTCGATCTTCGCGCCGCCCTGGAGCACCGGGCAGCCCTTCGCCTTCGTCGTGGCGTCGTCGAGCGAATCGGCCGAGATGACCGAGTAGCCGCTCGCGGAGCCGGCGCCGTCGCTGACCGCGCCGTCGGCGGCGATCGTCTTGGCGGCCCCCGGGGCGAACGGGTTCCCCCCGTCCTTCAACGCCGAGCCGAGGTCGTGCATCCAGGCGTCCCAGGCCTTCATCACCGTGGCCTGCTCCTCGTCGCTCTCCGGCATGCTGCCTCCGCTGTAGAGCAGCAGATAGTCCGTCGCCATCGGTTCCCCCTTCCTCGGGCCTGCGGGGTGCGGACCCGACGGGAGCAGCATGCCACAAATCGTAAGTCTTTGCTTACGCGATTCTGCCCCGGGTCAGGCCGACAGGCGTTCGGCCAGGTAGCGCAGGCCCGTGGGGTACCGGTACTCGATCGCCATGTGGGTCCCGTCGAAGATCTCGAAGGAGACATCGGTCACCCCGATGGCCTCGAGGGCTCGGCGGTAGGCCTCGGCACCGAGGTCGAGGAAGTACTCGTCCTTCTTCCCGGCGTCGATGTAGATCGCGCGCATCGTGCGCATGGTGTCGGCATGCTCCGGCACCATGCGTACCGGGTCGACGGTGAGCCACCGCTCCCAGATCTCCGGGATCAGCTCGCCCGTCGCGGTGTCGAAGGGGAGACGGACCGTTCCGTCCGGGTCGGTCGAATAGCACGCCGCCATGCACCAGTCGTTCAGGAGATGGCCGTCGCTTGGCTTCGACAAGGCGGGCCGGCTCCGGAAGTCCTTCCAGAACGCGTCGAACGACCCGTCGTACTCGTCACGCAGGACGCGGGCCGACTCTCGGAACTCGGGCTGGTAGCAGGTCTCGAACAACGCGTCGCCGGCGTGCGTGGCGAGCCCACCCCACAGGTCCGGTCGGAGCATCGGGACCACCATCGCGCCGTACCCGCCGCTCGACTTGCCCTGGATCCCGCGATGATCCCGATCCGCGATCGTGCGGTAGCGCTCGTCGACGAAGGGCACGATCTCGTCGCAGAGATAGGTCAGGTAGTTGCCTGTCCCCGGCGAGTCGAGGAACTGGCTGCCACCGAGGGAGGTCCAGCAGTCGACCCAGACGACGATCACGGGCGGCGCGTCGCCCCGGGCGAAGAGGTCGTCCGCGAGCTCCGGGAAGTTGCGCCGGAACGGCGAGCGGTTCCGCCACATGTCGAGCTGGCCGGTGAGGCCCTGGATCATGTAGACGGACGGGTACCGTCGCCCACCGTCCGCGTCGTAGCCCGGAGGGGTGTACACCCAGAGCGGGCGGCTGTCGGGGTCACCCAGGGCGTTGCCCCTGAGCGCTTGGCTCTCGATCGTGTGCTCCTCGAAGCGTCCCTCGGGTTCGAACGACCAGGGCTCCATCGGCATGCTCCTTCCGTGCGTCGGTCCGCGTGGCGGAGGCTACTGGGTACGCTGTTCGGCCATGCGGACCGATGCCGACTTCGATCGTCTCGTGACGGAGCGGCTCGTCCTCCGTCGCTCGCGGCCCGAGGACGCCGAGATCATCTCCGCCTACCGGAGCGATCCCGACGTGAACCGCACGCAGGGCTGGGAGCGGACCGACACCGAGAGCGTCCGGGCGGACATCGAGGAGATGGCCGGCCGGACACCGGGGCAGCCGGGCGGGTGGGTCCAGTTCACGGTCGAGCGTCGCGAGGACGGCCGGCTCGTCGGCGACGTGGGCATCAGCCCGGCGGACGACGAGCCGGGCGTCCTCAAGATCGGCTACACGATCTCGCCGGATGTCCAGGGTCAGGGGTACGCGACCGAGGCCGTCCGGGCACTGGTCGGGTACGCGATCGACACCCTCGGTGCCGACGTCGTGCGGGCGTACGCGGACGCGGACAACGTCTCGTCGATCCGCGTGGCGGAGAAGGTCGGCATGCACCTGATCGAGCGGTTCGAGCATCGCGAGGAGCGCGAGGTCTGGTCCATCGTTCGCTATGAGCGTCGCCGCGACGAGTCAGGCGACCCGTGAGGTGCGTGCCGCTCAGGGCTGGCACGCCGACCGCACGTCCCCCGGATCTGCGACGCAGACATCGGTGCCGGTTCCGCCGCTGAGGGTGTCGTTGCCGCTCACCTCATCCACCGCGTCGAGGCGATCGTCGCCATCGCCCCCCGCGAGGTGGTCCCTTCCCGTGTCGGGGTAGACGCCCTGCGCGACGCCGAGGGAGTCGTCCAGCACGTCGTCCCCCGGACCGCCGATGAGGCGGTCGTCGCCGCGGCCACCGATGAGGCGGTCGTCGCCACCTCTGCCATCGACCAGATCCGATCCGTTCCCACCGTCGAGAGCGTTGCGGGTCTCGCTGGCGCGCAGGACGTCGTCGTACGGCGAGCCCTCGACGGACTCGATCCGCAGGAGCAGGTCGGATCCTTCACCGGACCCTCGATGCCGCACGAGGTCCACCCGCACCGACCGACGGGCGAGGAAGTAGGTCACCGAGTCCCGTCCCCGACCGCCATCGAGCACGTCGGCGCCGCCCATCCCCACCAGGCGGTCGGGACCCCCGCCACCGGCGACCGAATCGTTGCCGCTGCCGGCGATGAGACGATCCTGACCCGGGCCGCCGTCGATCGCGTCACCGCCCGTTCCCGCGTTCACCGAATCCCGGCCCGTTCCCCCCGACACGGAATCGGCGCCGCCTCCCCCGCAGATCCGATCGTTGCCGCCGCGTCCGATGATCACGTCGTTCCCGCCGAGACCGACGATCGTGTCGTTGCCCGGAGTGCCACGAAGGACGTCGGAGCCGGGTGTGCCGACGATCGTGCCGGACCGCGCGAAGCAGAGCGGGGCGGCCCGTGCCGGCACGTTCCCGGCGACGATCATCGCCGCGAGCATCACGAGTGACACGGTCGCGATCGTGCGCTTCCTTCGCGACTCCATGCTCGGATGCTCCGCCGCGCGCGCCGAGGAGGTCAAGACCGCCGTCTGGACTACGGTGGGTCGATGCGCGACCTTCGCCTGTCGAACGGGGATCTGGCCGACCTCCTGTGGCGCGCGAGCGACGAGGAGGACACGCATCGCCGGCGCGCCCTCCGTCGTGCCGCGGGCGCCGCACGCTTCTGGAGCGAGGAAGCGGCGGATCTGGCCTCTGCCGGCCGGTCGCTGACCGAGCTCCAAGCGGTCGGTCCCTGGGTGGCCGAAAGGATCCAGGGTTGGTTCGACGTCCCGCCGGACCTCCCGGAGTCCGACGAGACGAGATCCGGGTACCTCACGTTCGCCGAGGTCCGGGTGGCGCTCGGCGCGGATCCCCTTTGGGAGGGGACGGCGCACGCCGACCTCCAGGTCCACACGACCGACAGCGACGGATCCCTCCCCCTCCGCGAGATGGTGGCGTCCGCACGGGCGCTCGGCCGGTCCTTCATCGCGATCACCGATCACTCGAAGAGCCTGACGATCGCGAACGGGATGAGCGAGGAGCGGCTCGGCGAGCAGATCGCCCGGATCGAAGCCCTGAATGCGGAGCTCGCGGTCGCCGGGGACCGGTTCCGCATCCTGCGCTCGATCGAGATGGACGTGTTCGTCGACGGAGCGGCGGACATGGAACCGGACACGCTCGCGCCGCTCGATCTCGTCCTCGGCGCGTTCCATTCGAAGCTCCGGGTCCGCGAGGACCAGACGGAGCGCTACCTCGCGACCCTCCGGAACCCATCGGTCCACGTGCTCGCTCACCCGAAGGCTCGGATGTACGGGCGCCGGGCGGGCCTCGAAGCAGACTGGCCCCGCGTGTTCGCCGAGGCGGCGGCCCAGGGCAAGGCGATCGAGCTCGACGCGACGCCCGCCCGTCAGGACCTCAACGTGGAGCTCGCCCGGATCGCCGAGGCGGAGGGTGTCCGATGGTTCTCGATCGGGAGCGACGCGCATGCGGCGGGCGAGCTCGAGTTCCTGCCCTTCGGCATGGCCATCGCCGTCCTCGCCGGGATCCCGCGGGAGCGGATCTTGAACTACCGCACGGCGGACGAGGTGATCGCCTGGGCCGCGGAACTGCGCGCCCGTTCGATTTGACAAGGATCTCAGGCGTACCGTATGGTCCCGCTCGAGAGACCGCTGGAGCCCTCGGGTTCCGGCGGTTTCTCACTTTCCGGGCCTTCTCGCGTCCTCCGGCCGCCCGCACCCTCTTCCCCTAAGTCCCCTTCGCCGACAGGCTCCCACGGCAGAAACGTCGGCTCTGAACCAGCAGGAGATCCCCTGCGGCTCTTGCCTTCCGGGTCTCCCATCAAGGACACCCTCGGAACGACCGAAGAATCTCCCAACTGTGCGGGGCGGCGCGGGTATCGTGCGGCGCCACGACGAGGTCGGCGCAACATCGATCGGGGGGTGGACGCTCCGTGGCGTGGGTGGAACGACGGTGGAAACACGTCGTCTTCACCGCTGCGCTTTCGGCGACAGTCATCGCGACAACCCTCGTCGGACCGGCGGTGGCAGGGCCCAAGGTGCCGGGGATCGATGTCTCGAAGTACCAGGGGAGGATCGACTGGGACGCGGTCGCCACCACCCCCGTCCGCTTCGTGATCATGCGCGCGACGCTCGGGAACGTGTACCGGGACGGCCGATTCGCCCGGAACGCCGCCGAGGCGCGACGGGTCGGACTCACCGTCGGTGCGTATCACTTCGCGAAGCCGAGCCTCGCTCGCTGGGATCCGCGCGCCGAGGCGGACCATTTCCTGAACGTCGTCGGCCTGCGGGCGGGCGACGTCGTGCCGGTCCTCGACATCGAGGAGACCGGCGGGCTGAGCTCGCGACAGCTGCGGACCTGGGCAACGGCATGGCTCCGGCGCGTGGAGGAGCGCACGGGCGTTCGGGCGATGATCTACTCGGGCAACTACTTCTGGCACGGCTTCATGCGGAACACGCCGTGGTTCGCCCACCGTGATCACCCGCTCTGGGTCGCGCACTGGTACGTCGGCGCCCCCGACGTTCCCGGCGGTCGATGGGCAGGGCGGGGCTACACCGTCTGGCAATGGTCGGCGGCGGGAAGGATCTCCGGCATCAAGGGGCCGGTCGACCGGGACTGGATGCGAGGGAACCTCGCTCAAGGGACGGTGGCGTCGATCGACGTGCAGCCTGCCGAGGGAGGCGTGATCACGGCCGACCGCATCGCGTGCGGGGGGCGTCTGGGGTTCTGCTCCCGGCTCGCCAATCCCGGAGACGCGATCACGCTGCAGGCGATCCCTGCCGACGGCGTCCAGCTCGTTCGATGGACGGGCGCGTGCGCGCCGGCCGGCGTCGCACGGACCTGTGTCGTCGCCGCCCTCGGGCGCAGGAGCATCTCCGCGGTGTTCGGCCCACGCATCGAGGTCGTCGTTCCGAGCGCCGAGCCCGCGCCGGTCGCTCCCGTTGCCGGCGGAACCCCTACCCCGCCAGAACCCACTCCAGAACCCACGATTGAACCCACGCCGAAACCCACGGCAGAGCCCACTCCAGAACCCGCGTCGGACACCGCACCCGTCCATGCGCCCGAGCCGAGGTCGTCGCCGGAAGGCGATGGCGACGGAACGCGCTTCTCCTGGAGCCGCGAGCGCGACCGGGACGCGATCGGAGGGTCCTATCGGTGGGAACGGCGCGGTGCCTCCTCGATCTCGTTCGGATTCCGAGGAGGGTCGGTGACCCTCTTCACGGTCGAGGGACGGGGGATGGGGATGGCCCGGATCTCGATCGACGGATCGTCCCTGAAGGTCATCGACGGCTACGCGCCCCGGTTCCGCGCCGGGGTGCGCCACCGGTTCACGGGGCTGGGAGCCGGCGCGCACCGTCTCACGATCTCCCCGCTCGGGAGGCAGCACCGCGATGCGACCGACCGGCGGGTCACCGTGGACGCGCTCCGGTGGGGCGGGAGGCTCCATCCGGATCCGAAACCGGAAGCGGTCTCCTGGGCGCGCGTCGAGGATCCGTCGGCCAGCGAGGGGGGCTACGTCGTGAGCGATGCCCCCGGCGCTCAAGCGAAGCTCTCGTTCTCGGGCACGAGTCTCACGCTGCGGATGCTGCGCGGCCCCGCACGAGGGCAGGCGGAGATCTGGGTCGACGGGCGCCGCGTGCGCACGGTCGACCTCTACGCGCCCGATCGCGGGCTGGTGTCGATCCCCGTCGTCGCCGGCCTCGCCGAGGGTCCCCATCGGGCCAAGGTCGTGGTCCTGGGGACGCACCGCGGCGCGAGCCGGGGCAGCGGCGTCGCGATCGATCGGTGGGTCGTGACCTATCGGCCCGAGCGCAACCGCAAGCCCGCCGCGCACGGGCATCCACACGGCTGACCCGGGGTCGACGCGGCGCGTTCCCCGCCCGGGCGGAGCCGCCCTAGACTCGGCACCCGTCCACACCGGAAAGGTGCGATCGCATGCCGAAGGGGATCCTCGAGCGTCTCGCCGACGGCCCCGTGCTGGGTGACGGGGGATACCTGCTGGAGCTGGAGAAGCGTGGCTACGTGCAGGCCGGCCCGTTCACTCCCGAGGTCGTCGTGGAGCATCCGGAGGCGCTCGCGCAGCTGCATCGCGAGTTCCTCCGAGCCGGCGCGGAGGTCCTCCAGACGATGACCTTCTACGCGAGCGACGACAAGCTCGCGACGGTCGGCATGGAGGGCACGGTCGACGAGATCAACCGGAACGCGGTGCGGATCGCCCGCGAGGTGGCATCCGAGGGAGACGCGCTGGTCGCCGGCAACCTGTCGCTCACGTGGGCCTACGACCCCGCCGACACCGACAGTCCCGATCACGTCCGCGGTCTGTTCGATCGTCAGTTGCAGGACCAGCTCAGCGCGGGGCCGCCCGACTTCTGGATCGGCGAGACCTTCTCGTTCCTCGGCGAAGCGTTGCTGTTCGTCGAGCGGGCCAAGGCGACGGGATTGCCGGTGATGGTCACGATGTCCTTCGAGGCGCTCCCTGCGAAGGCCTACGAAGGAGACACTCCCGGCGAGGCCGCGAAGAAGCTCGCCGACGCCGGCGCCGACATCGTGGGGGTCAATTGCCTCAACGGACCGACGCAGCAGCTCCCGATCGCGCGCGCGATGGTCGACGCGGTGAAGGGCGCCGTCCCCGTGGCCTCGCAGCCCGTGGCCTACGCCACGTCGGACGCGGAGCCGGACTTCACGTCGGGGGACGCGTTCCCGTTCGCCCTCACGCCGATGACCCTGGCGCGCGGGGAGCTGGCGAGGTTCGCCGCCGAGGCGCGCGACGGCGGCGTGGGATACATCGGCTCGTGCTGCGGCGCGGTCGCCGAACACGTCCGGGCGATGGCCAAGGTCCTCGGGAAGCTCCCCGATCAGGAGCGCGCCTGGCGATCTTCGGGGAAGGCGATGTCCGCGTACGAGTACTACGAGCACACGGAGACCGAGGTCTGATCCACCGTCTCCGAACTGCACGCCGCGCTCCAGCCATCCCGACGCCTCGCCCGTCCGTAGTCCCTCGGAACGTCTCGACCGGCGAGCCGCCGTGCGGCGGAGGAGGGGAGCGGCATGCACATCAAGAAGGTCGTCGTATCGGGGGTCGCACTGATGGTCGGTCTCGTGCTGATGGCGTCGGCAGCCGGGTCGGCGAGCCCGGCAACGGTCCTGAAGGCGGACACCTTGGCCGGCGTGAGCGGTCCCTACGTGGGCACCGCCAACCCGATCCGTGGGGTGAACGGCGGCGGGGTCGCGTGGGACATCGCGAAGGGCAAGGTCGTCCTTGCCGCGGACGGTGCCCTGGAGGTCAAGGTGGAGGGCCTGGTGTTGGCGACGACGGGCACGAATCCGGTGACGAGCTTCCGCGCGATCGTGAGCTGCCAGGCGATCGTGGACGGGGCGGCGGCCGTCGTGAACGTCTCGACCGCCGCGTTCCCGGCGACCACCACGGGCGATTCGAAGATCGCGGAGACCGTGTCGCTGCCGAGCCCGTGCTTCGCACCGATCGTGTTCGTGACCTCGCCGGGCGGGTCCTGGTTCGCGGTGACCGGCGTCTAGGCGGAGCCTCCCGGCACGTCGATCACGATCGCGCGCCGGGAGGTGGGCTCCCAATCGCGGAGCGCCTCGGCGAACTTCACGAGGAGCGCAGCCCCTCCTGCGAGCTCGAGAGCTCGCAGGAGGGGGGAGCGCTTCAACACCGGGAGCCGGAAGAGCAACGGCGCGCCGATGATCGCGGCACCGGCGAGGAGCCGGCGGAACCGGCGTCCCGCCGGCGAGTCCAGGAAGTCTTCGACGTCCTGGACCGCCACCTCGACGCGGTCGCCGAGCCGTCGGAGCCCGTCCATCCCGATCGTCGACACCGCTACGTCAGCTGCCGGCGCGTCGAGCCGGTGCTGCTGCGACGCACGAGACGCGCGAGGATCACGAGCGCGGCGCCGGCCACGATCGCGGCGATCCACGGCACGCCCTCGTTGTCCGGCGTGATCACCTCGGCCAAGAGCCAGCCACCGAGGAACGCGCCGACGGCACCGAGCACGATCGTCATCCAGATCGGCATCGGGTCCTCGCCCGGCACGATCAGCCGCGCGAGCGGCCCCACGATGCATCCGATCAACAGGAATCCGAGTATCTCTCCGATGGTCATGTCCACGTCCTCCTTCGGAGCGCCCGTCGGGCACCCCGACCGTTCATACCCCTGAACGAGCAGCTCCATGCCCGCCCGTCCCCTTTAGGGAGGTGGCTGATGGAGGTTTCGCTCCCGGTGGGTAGGCTTGTCACGACCCTCCGAGCACGGACGAGGAGCGCATGCGAACGGACATCCGACGGCCAGCGCACGGCGCGGGTTTCCGTCACGATGCGATGTTCTACGCGGGTGCGGACGGGTTCGTGAGCCGCACCTCGGCGTTCATCCGCGATGCCGTCGCCGAGGGCGAACCGATCCTCGTGGTCGTGGGCGAGGAGAAGATCGAGCTCCTCCGTCGAGAGCTGGGGGGTGACCCCGACGGTGTGCGGTTCGCCGACATGTCGCAGGTCGGTCGCAACCCCGCCCGGATCATCCCCGCGTGGCGTGACTTCGTCGCCGAGCATGCGGCGTCGGAGAGTCGCTTCCGCGGGATCGGAGAACCGATCTGGGCGACACGCAGCCCGAGCGAGCTCGTGGAGTGCGCGCGACACGAGGCCCTCCTCAACCTGGCGTTCGCCGGCGGGCAGGCCTGGTGGCTGGCGTGTCCGTACGACACCGGCTCGCTGCCCACGGCCGTCCTCGACGAGGCGGAGCGGAACCATCCGTGGGTCACGCGCGACGGCGAGCGACGGGGGAGCGCGACCTACCGTGGGCTCGAGGACGTGGCGAGGCCGTTCGACGATCCCCTCCCGGAGCCGATCGGGGGCGTGAGCGAACATCGGTTCGGCGGCGACGGCGAAACCCTCGTCTCGCTCCGACTCCGGGTGGCGGAGACGTCGGCCGCCTTCGGCCTCGACGCAGCGCGCACCGACGACCTGGTGCTGATCGTGAACGAGGTGGCGACCAACAGCGTGCGTCACGGCGGAGGGACCGGCACCCTCCGGATGTGGGAAGAGGGTGCGTCGCTGATCTGCGAGGTCCGCGATCGGGGACAGATCCTCGATCCCATGGTCGGCCGCAGGAAGCCGCCCGGGGATCGGGGCTCGGGTCTCGGCCTGTGGCTGGCGAACCAACTCTGCGACCTGGTCCAGATCCGGTCGTTCCCGACGGGGACCGCCGTCCGTCTCCACGTCAGTCGATGAGATCTTGGCGCTGAGATCTTGGCGCTGAGATCTTCCGCGATCGAGATCAGCCCCGCACCCGGAGACGCTCTCCCCCCGAGATCACGATCCGATCGGTGTCCGCGATCTCGCCGTCGATCCGCGTACCCGCTCGGGACGGCACGATCCGCAACGCGGCGAGGTCGCTCGCGACCAGCACGTGGATGATCCCGGGTTCGGGATCGGTCGTGGGACGAAGGCCGCCGTAGTAGAAGGCGAGGATGTCTGCCGCGGACCAGCCCCGCCGGGCCTTCCCGTACGCGCCCCACTGGACCATGCCGACGCCGTGCCCCCATCCCCGGCCGGTCACCAGGACCGCCCGCTCCGTCGTCATCAGGCGGAGCCATCGCGACGGGATCGTCAGCGGGAGGACCCCGGTCGGATACCGACCGGGGCGGAGGCACGGGGCCCACGTGTTCACGGCATCCCGGAGCGTCTCGGCATCGAGTGAACGAGTCGTGTCGCCTCGTTGGAGGACGAGCGATCCCCCGGACACGGTCGCGTCACCGATCGGTGGTCCCGCCGGCCAGTCGCCCGACGCGCGCAGGAACGCGGTGAGGTCGCCGAGGGGGAGTCGGACCTTCCATCGCGACGTGGGCGATGCCCCATCGTCGTGCTCGACGACGGGACGCAGGTACGAGAGCGGGGCACTCCCGAAGACGTCTTCGTTCGCGTACGTCCGCCCGTTCGAGGTCGAAAAGTAGACGGTCGTCGCCGGCCGGTCTCCATCGAGGAGAACCTGCCCGTCGGTGCGCCGGACGGCGCGGACCCATCGTCGATGGTCGGGGTCGGGCGGGACCGGGATCCCCCGGTAAACCTGGCACGACGTGGTGGCGCAGATCGGTTGCTCGAGGGTGTCGCCCTCGGCGCCCGTCCAGCCGGTGGTCGCGAGCGCATAGCTGCGCGCCGCGATCGCCTGTGCCTCCAGTGCCGCCGCCGGCCAGGAAGGGGGTACCTCCGCGATCCCTTCCAGATAGCGGTCGAACGGGAGGCTGACCGTGAGCGCGAGCGTGCCGTCCGCGGCTCGCCGGACGCGCAACGTCCCCGGGAAGCGCCCCGTCAGGTTCAGCCGTTCGGGATGGCGACACGGAGAGGGGACGAACGGGAACGTCCCACGGACGAGGAAGGATCCGCCGGGTGGCGCGGTGAGCCGGACCGAATCTGCACCCTCCCCGAGGAGGTCGTTCGAAGGGGAAGGCGACGGAGCCGCCGATGCGGTGGGCGACGGCGGGGATGGCGACGTGGAGATGGGAGCGCTCGACGTCGTCGGGAGGCCGTCCCGAGATCCGGTGCACGCGACCATGACGAGCAGGACCGCTGCGATGCAGCGTCGAGGCGTCCCTCGGAGCGGCGGGCGTCGTGGGTGCATCCCCTCGACGCTAGCGGCCCGGCGGGCCGGGTGGCTCGGCCGATCCGAGGGTTCTGCTCGGGACCGTACCCGGTCATCGGTCGCGAAAGTGTGACAAGACCGGGCCTCGCGGGTTGACCGCGGACCACGTCGCGTCATACGGTGCGCCTGCCCTGATCGGAGAGAGACCGGGGACGGGGAGCAGGCAAGGGACGCTAGCCGAGACCCCGAGGTCCCGGACCAGCCGCAAGGTTGGTTCGTCCGGAACTCTCCGATCGGGGCACTTTTTCGTGTCCACAGCGCCTCGCTGCGCGTGGAGTCTCCCAGCGGCATCCCGACTTATCCCAACCTTGACCGGGTCTTTCGGCCTCCTTCACGGGCCCTCACGCATCGTTGACTCACAGCGGCGCCAACCCCCGGCGCCCATGGAGTGAGGAGGAACGATGCGAGTGCGAGCGATGGTGGCGACGTTGGCGCTGGGTGCGCTCCTGATCGGCGGTTCGGCGCTGCCGAGCTTCGCCAGGGACGGCGACGTGATCCGGCGAGGCGCCTGCAGCGGCGTGAGCGACTGGAAGCTGAAGCTCAGCCCGGAGAACGGCAGGATCGAGGTCGAGTACGAGGTGGACCAGAACCGCACCGGTGATACCTGGCGCGTGCGGATCCGCCACAACGGCGACCTCGTCTTCGCGGGGACGCGGACCACGCACGGCGCCAGTGGGTCGTTCGAGGTCCGGATCGTGCAGCGCAACCGGGCAGGTGACGACGTGTTCAAGCGGACGCGCCGTCAACCTCCGTACCGGCGAGGTCTGCGGCGGACGGGCGGTGTGGACCGCCTGACGCGGGGAGACCCATCGGCTCACGGGCCTGGGGCGTCGAGGAAGACGCCCCGGGCCCGCGGCCTGCCCGAAGCGTCGTCTCGACGGGTGGTCGATAGCATCGATCCCATGGGACCCCGGGTGCTGGTCGTGGAGGACGAGACATCGATCGCGGAGCCCCTCGCGTCACATCTGACGCGCGAGGGGTTCACGCCGGAGATCGCCGGCACGATCGAGGCCGCTCGCGAGGCGATCGGCCGCGAGGAGCCCGACGTGATCCTGCTCGATGTGATGCTGCCGGACGGGGACGGCCGGGACTTCTGCCGCGACGTCCGCGCCCACTCCGACGTGCCGATCGTGATGCTCACGGCCCGTGGCGAGGAGGTCGACCGGATCGTCGGCCTCGAGCTCGGCGCCGACGACTACGTCGTCAAGCCGTTCTCGGCGGGGGAGCTCGTCGCGCGGATCCGCGCGATCCAGCGCCGCGGCCGGTCACCCAACGCTCGCCGGTCGCCGATCACGATCGGCGCGATCACCCTGGACCCCTCCTCGCGCGCCGTCACGAAAGCCGGCGAGCCGATCGAGCTGGCGGCCAAGGAGTTCGACCTCCTGAAGCTCCTGATGTCGCGCGCCGGCGAGGTGGTCGGCCGCGAGGAGATCATGGACGAGGTCTGGGACCCGCACTGGTTCGGACCCACGAAGACCCTCGACGTCCACATCTCGTGGCTCCGGAAGAAGATCGAGGACGAGCCTTCGAACCCGGCGTACATCACGACCGTCCGCGGGGTCGGGTTCCGCTTCGCCGCCCCCGACGGATGAAGGTCCGGACGCGGCTCGTCGCGTCGTTCGCCTACGTCTTGCTCGTGGTGATCGTCGCGCTGACGGTGCCCCTCGCCATCGTGCTGCGCGATCGCGCCCGCTCCGAGCTCGAGGCGCTGACACTCACGAACGCGCAGACCGTCGCGGCGGTGCTGAACCAGGATCGCCTGGACGACGATCCGGCCGAGCGGCGGCGGTTGGAAGGCGACGCGGCGCGGTACGCGGCCGACGTCGGCGGCCGGGTCGTCATCCTCGACACCGACGGGACCGTCCTCGTCGACTCCGGCGGCGAGGACGTGGGCGAGAACTTCGCGACGGCCGGACGGCCGGAGGTCGCGCAGGCGCTCGACTCGCAGGCCGTCGCCGACGTGCGCCGGAGCGACGAGGAGGGTGGCGACATCGCGGTGGGGGCGGCGCCGATCATCGACGAGGGAGAGCTCGTCGGTGCGGTCCGGATCTCCCGGGGCGTGCAGACGGTCCAGGAGAACGTCGGCCGGGCGACCGCCGCGATCGTGGCGGTAGCGCTCGGAGGTCTGGTCGCCGGGCTCGTCCTGGCGGTCGCCCTCGCGCGCTCGATCGCCCGACCGATGACCCGTCTCGCGACGACGGCGCGCACCTTCGGGGAGGGCGACCTGTCCTCGCGCGCGGGGCCGATCGAGGGCGACGCGGAGGTGAAGGAGTTGGCGCACTCGTTCGACGAGATGGCGGAGCGGACCGAGCGCACGGTCCGCTCCCAGCGGGAGTTCGTCGCGAACGCCTCCCACCAGCTCCGCACGCCGCTCACGGGGATCAAGCTGCGGCTCGAAGGCGCGATCGCCGACACGACCGATCCGAGGATCCGCGAGGAGCTCCGGGCCGCCGATCAGGAGGTCGATCGGCTCGCGCAGATCATCGAGCGGCTGCTCACGATGGCGACACGGATCGAGGAGGGGAGCGTCCCACGGGCCGACGTGGGCGATGCCGTCGATCGGACGGTCGCCGCGGTGGAGCGAGCGGGCGGCGCAGGCGTCGTCGACGCTCTCGGCGCAGGGCCTCGCGGACGCGTGGGCGGTGGCCGACCGCGACGACGTCGATCAGGTCCTCGACGTCCTGATCGACAACGCGCTCAAGTACGCGCCCGGTCCGATCGAGGTGCGCGCGACGGAGCACGGCGACCGGGTGGGGGTCTCGGTGGCCGACCACGGTCCCGGGATCCCCCCGGACGAGGCTTCCAGGGTCACGGAGCGCTTCTACCGCGGCCGCGGCGCGCCCACGGGCGGATCCG
The DNA here is from genome assembly GCA_963724415.1 of uncultured Actinomycetota bacterium. Lineage (GTDB taxonomy): Bacteria > Actinomycetota > UBA4738 > UBA4738 > HRBIN12 > JAJNBA01. The sequence continues at coordinate 142,619 of CAVRUS010000011.1, forward strand.
GGCTCGGGCTCGCGATCGCGCGGGAGCTCGCCGAGCGGTGGGGCGGAGGATTGTCGGTGGGCGGCGACCCGAGCGGTGCCAGGATCGATGTGTGGTTCCGGCGGGACGGCGTCGACCGGGCTTAGCCGAGCCTTAACGCCCCGGTCGCTACCGTGGAGGCCATGAAGAAGACGATCGGGATGGTGCTGCTCGGCCTCGGCGGCCTCGCCGCCGCGATCGGACTGACGGTGGGGGCCCTGGCGCTCGCCGGCGACGACGTCGGCAGCGTGGTGCAGCCGACCCTCGAGTCGTCCTCCTCAAACGGCGCCTCCCCGTCGGGCTCCTCTGCCGAGACGCGGAGCCCGTCCCCGTCCGTCGACGATCATGGCGACGACGACGGCACCGCCACGGCGTCCCCCTCGGTCGACGACCACGGTGGCGATGGGTCCGGTTCCGACGACCCCTCCGGTTCCGACGACCACTCGGGCTCCGGCTCCGGCAGCAACTCGGGCTCGGGCTCGGACAACTCTGGCTCGGGCTCGGGCGACGACTGAGGCTTACCGCCCCCTTTACCTCGTTCTGGACGGCTCGTAACCGGCCCCTCCGTACGGTGGTCATGTCGATCCCACGAGGGATCGAGCAGACGACAGGAGGAGAGATCGATGACCAGCTTCCTTCGCAAGGTGATGACCGGGCTCGCGCTGCTGATCGTCGGCGGGCTGGTGATCGGCGGGACGATGGCGCTCGCGAGCGACCAGGCGTCCACCGGCGCCGTGGTGTCGAGCTCGTCGGACTCGCAGACGCCGAGCGTCTCCGGCAGCCTGGATGACGACGGCACGGCCGACCAGGGCCCCGGCGACGTTCCGGTGAACGGCGACCAGGTCTCGGACGACGACGACGGCACGCCCGACCAGGGTCCCGGCGACTTCCCGTTCGGTGACGACGAGGTCGGCGACGACGACGACGGCACGCCCGACCAGGGTTCCGGGGACTTCCCGTTCGAGGACGGGGACGACGACGACGGGCACCACGGCGGCGACGACGACAACTCGGGTCCGAGCGAGAACAGCGGCCCGGGCAGCGATGACTCCGGTCACGGCAGCGACGACTCGGGTCACGGCAGCGACTAGCGCAACATCCGGATCCACCCCCGCGAGGGCGGCGGTGCCACCACCCCGGCACCGCCGCCCTCGCTGCGTCCGGGGACTAGCATCTGGCCTCGATGGCCGACGACCCGAACCGTCAGCAACGGGGCCACCCGTTCGCGCCCGTAGGCCCGGTGGATCCTCTCGTCGTCCCACGGTTCGCCGGTCCCTCGACCTTCGCGCGCCTCCCACGGCGCGAGGACGTCGATCGTCTGCGACGTCGCCGTCCTCGGGATCCCCTTCGACAGCGGCGTGACCTACCGGCCGGGCGCGCGTTTCGGCCCGCACGCGGTCCGCAACGCCACCCGGCTCCTACGGGCGTACCACGCCCCCCTGGAGGTCCATCCGTTCGCGGCGCAGCAGGTCGCCGACGCCGGCGACGTGGCCTGCAGCCCGTTCGACATCGCCGAGGCGATCTCGCAGATCGAGGCCGCCGCGGACGAGACGCTGGATTCCTCGACCCATCTGCTCTCGATCGGCGGCGACCACACGATCGCCCTCCCGCTGCTCCGGGCGATGCACCGCCGCCACGGTCCGATCGCGCTCCTGCACTTCGACGCGCACCTCGACACGTGGGACACGTATTTCGGCGCGGCGTACACGCACGGGACCCCGTTCCGCCGCGCGTGGGAGGAGGGCCTCCTGCTCGAGGACCGCGCCACCCACGTGGGGATCCGGGGCCCGCTGTTCTCGCCGGATGACCTCGCGGATGACGCGCGATTCGGATTCGAGATCGTCTCGGCGATGGATGTGCTCGACGAAGGCCGCCAGGCGGTCGCCACCCGGATCCGGAGCCGCGTCGGAGATGCCCCGGTCTACGTGTCGATCGACATCGACGTCCTCGATCCGGGCTTCGCGCCGGGGACCGGGACACCCGAGGCCGGCGGTCTCACGAACCGCGAGCTCCTCGGGATCCTCCGTGGGCTCGCGGGCGTGCACCTCGTGGGCGCGGACATCGTGGAGGTCTCGCCGCCGTACGACCACGCCGAGGTCACCGCCGTGGCGGCGTCGCACGCCGCCTATGAGCTGCTCGCGCTGTTCGCGGTGGATGCCCGGCGGGGCGACCCACCCGCGTCCGAGGCCTAGCCCCGGTTCTTCTCGAGGATCGCCGGGTCGGCCCCGAGGAACCGCATCAGGTTCCCGAAGATCGCGAACAGGGTGAACGTCGTCGCGGCGATCACGATGAACACCACCGCGACGGCGGCGATCGTGGGCGTGAACCCGTAGCGGAGGCCGTTCACGATCTTCACCGGGAGCGTCTCGACCGTGAAACCGGCGACGAGGAACGCGATGATGTACTCGTTCAGACTGAGGACGAACGCCGCCGCGTAGCCCGTGACCATCGACGGGATCAGGAGCGGGAGCGTGATCGTCCGGAACGTCGTGCGCTGATCGGCGCCGAGCGTCCTCGCCGCTTCCGGGAGCGCCTGGTCCATCGTCTCCATCGCGAGCGAGATCGTGACCAGCGGCAGCGTCGAGAAGAAGATCGCGTGCGCGATGATCACGTTCTCGATCCGCCCGACGTGCCCGGTGGAGAGCCAGAACACCTGCATCCCGAGCGCGCTGATGATCGGCGGCAGCATGAACGGGAGGATGCCGAGCGTGTAGAGCAGCGGCGAGAGCCGGATCCGATACGTGCGCAGGATGTACGCGAGCGGCATCGCGATCAGCACGGCGAGCGCGGCCGAGATCGTGGCGATCGTCACGCTGTAGCGGATCGACGTCCTCCAGCCCGGGTCGGTGAACAGCTCCGCGTACCACGACAGCGAGAACCCCTCCGGCGGGAAGTTGAGATAGCGGTTCTCGTTCACGGACCCCACTGCGATCACGACGAGGGGGGCCAGCAGGAAGACCACGACGAGGGTGACCACGATCGCGCGGAGCACCCGCACCTACGTCGCCCGCCTCGTGCGCGACTCGATCAAGCCCACGATCCCCACCACCACGAGCGACAGCACCGTGAGGAAGATCGCCATCGTCGCGGCGAACGGCACGTTCGCGTTCGCGGACGCCTGGTCCGCGATGAACACGGAGAGCGTCCAGTGCTCGGGTCGACCGAGGAAGAACGCGATGATGTAGCTGCCGAGCGTGAACACGAAGACGAGGAGGAAGCCGGCCACGATGATCGGCCGCGCGATCGGCACGACCACGGTCCAGAACGTGCGCCAGGGTGAGGCGCCCAGCGTCTGTGCGGCCTCGGTGATCTCGGGGTCCAGCCGCGTGAGCTGTGGGTAGAGCGTGAGGATGCAGTAGGGGAACGCGATGTAGCACAGCCCCAGCAGCACCGCGCCGAAGCTGGGCTGGTACGCGGCCGACTCGTTCATGATCCCGAGCCAGACGAGGATGTTCGAGATACCCGACGCGCGACCGAGCAGGATGTACCACGAGAACGCGACGATCACCTCGGAGAGGCTGAGCGCCGAGAGGACGACGATCAAGAGGGCGACGTGCGGGCGCCGCCGCATCCGGGTGAGGAAGTACGTGAACGGGAACGCGATCGCGATGCAGACGACACCGGCGAGGAGGCAGATCCAGATCGAGAACAGGGCGCGTTCGAGGAAGACCGGCTGGAAGAGGCGCTGCCAGTTCGCGAGCTCGAACGCCGGCGTGTAGAACGCCCCCGGGACCCGGTGGTAGAAGCTCGTCGCCACCATGATCCCGAACGGGATCAGGAAGAACACCACGAGCATCCCCACCGGGAACGCGAGGACGCCGAGGGTCCGGCCGGACGGCTTCTCCCGCGTGCTCACGACGTCACGACCACGCAGGCCTCGCTCGGGAAGAGCACCGCCACCTCGGCGCCCTGTTGGACGGGCACCCAGTCGCGAGGAGAGCCCGCCACGATCACGTGCTCGCCGACGCCGCAGTCGACGAAGCACTCGAAGAGCTCGCCCAGATCCCGGACGAACACGACCGTGCCGGGGAGGGCGTTGCGTTCGGGGATCGCGTCCGCCACGAGCTGGGCGGACTCCGGCCGCACGGAGACCGTCACCTCGCCGGCGACGTCGGCGCCGCCGGCGACGTCGAAGGGCCGACCGGCGACCGTGATCGAGCCGTCCCCGGCTGCCTCGCCCTCGAGCAGGTTCGTGCGGCCGATGAAGCCGGCGACGAACGGCGACCCCGGCCGGCGGTAGACCTCCAGCGGAGGGCCGACCTGCTCGATCCTCCCCTCCTGCATCACGACGACGAGGTCCGACATCGTCATCGCCTCGCGCTGGTCGTGCGTGACGATGATCGTCGTGATCCCGAGCTGCTGCTGGAGGAGTCGGAGCTCCACCTGCAGCTGCTCGCGCAGGTTCGCGTCGAGGGCGGACAGCGGCTCGTCCAGCAGGAAGAGCCGGGGCTCCAGCGCGAGCGCGCGGGCGGTCGCGACGCGCTGGCGCTGCCCCCCGGACAGCTGCTGGATCCGCCGATCGCCCAACCCTTCCAGGGAGACGAGCGCGAGGAGCTCCTGGACCCTCGTGGCGATCTGTTCCTTCTCGGCCCCCCGGATCCGCAGCCCGTAGCCGATGTTCCCGGCGACGTTCAAGTGCGGGAACAACGCGAGGCTCTGGAAGACCATCCCGATGTCGCGGGTGTAGGCCGGCCGCTCGGTGATGTCGTCGTCGTCGAGGAAGATCCGGCCCTCGGTCGGACGCTCGAGCCCGGCGATCATCCGGAGCATCGTGGTCTTGCCGCAGCCGGACGGGCCGAGGAACGAGATCAGCTTGCCGGGCGGCAGCTCCAGGTCGACGCCCGCCACGGCCGTGACCTCGTCGAACCGCTTGACCAACCCCTCGAGCCGAAGGCCGCCTCGCACGTCCATGGAGGGCCTGCTGGTCACCCCTGGCTCCCGCGCGCTACGAAAGGATCAGCTCGGTCCAGTTCTGGTCGATCCAGTCCTCCAGCTCGTTGTACATCTCGTACTTCGGCTGGAGCGCGACCTCGGGTCCGGGCCCGGCGACCGCCTCGTACTCCTCGTCGGTCATCGTCAGCGTGTCCCGCTTCGTCGACGGGATCGTCCCGAGGGTGAGCGCGAGCTCCTGCTGAACGTCGGGCCGGCACATGTAGTCGATGAACGCGACGCACGCGCCGAGCTCTTCGGTGGTCTTCGAGATCGACCAGAACCCGGTGTCGATGATCGCCCCCTCGGTCGGGAACACGCTCCGGAGCGGCGCGCCGCCGCCGGCCTCCGAGGCCGCGAACAGCGTGATGTCGTGGTAGAACTGCCCGAGCGACACCTCGCCCTCGTTGTAGGCAGGCTGCGCTTGCGCCTCGTCCCGGAACCAGAGCTTCACGTTCGGCTTGACCTCCTGGAGCTTGTGCATCACCTCGAGGATGCCGTCCTGCGTCTCGAGGATGTCGTAGCCGTCGAAGAAGCAGGTCGCGGTGATCTCGAGCAGGAACGAGTTCGCGGCGTTCCGGAGGAGCGCGAGCTCGTTCTCCCACTGCGGGTCCCAGAACGCCGTCCACGTGTCGGGGCTCTCCTGCACGCGATCGGTGTTGGACACGATCGTGATGTACCACGACAGCCCGCCCACGCCGGTCACGTTGGCGTCGGCGTCGGTCCGGATGTAGCCCTCGGCGAGGTGCACCGACTCCGGGATGTCGCTCGCCTTGTACGTCGCGAGGATGTCGCCGTTGATGGCCCGCTGGAGCCCGACGCCCGACAGCATCGACACGTCCGCCGGTGGAGCCCCGCCGGCCGCGATCGCCTGCTGCAGCTGCGTGACCCACACCTCGGACGTGGGTTCGGAGACGGATTCGACCTCGACATCGAACTCCTCGGTGAAGGCCGGGTACATCTTCCGGAAGTTCTCCTCGAAGAAGCCCCCGTACGTGCCGACCTTGATCGTCGCGCCGGCGATGTTCGACGTGTCGATCGGCGTGGGGCTCTCGTTGCCGGCCGGCTCGGTCGGCGCGTCGGGGGCGCACGCGGCGAGGATCGCCGGCATCCCGATCGCGGCACCGGCGAGCAACCCGCTCCGCTTGAGGAGTTCGCGCCGGCTGATCCCTCGGCCGCCTGTCGCCTGGCTGTCGAGCTGCTGGCGGAGGATCCGGTCGATGTCCACGAGTCCTGCCTCCCTCTCTGGCCCCACTGTCTGGCACTCTCCGGTCGTGCCGAGGACTCCTCGCAGGCTACCCGCGCCTGGAAAGGCCCCGCAAGTCAGGAGCGAGGGCGTCGACCTGCGGCGCAACGTGACCCGATGACCGGTCAGCGCGCGATGCTGTCGACGAACCCCAGCACCCGCGCCCAGGCGTCGCGGCACGCGTCGGCGTGCTCGGTCATCGTCCGGTCGAAGAAGGAGTGCGGCGCTCCGGGGTAGACGACGATCCGATGCTCGATGCCCGCCGCCTCGAGGGCCTGGTCGTAGGCGTCCACATCGGCCTGCGGGATCCCGCGGTCGGCGCCGCCGTAGAGGCCCAGCACGGGGACGCGGACCAGCCCGTCGCGGGCCTCGTCGATCGCCGACGGCTGGTCGCCCTCGCGCTTGGTGGGCGGTCCGTAGAACGCGATCGTGCCGTCGACGCTCTCCTGCGAGGCTTGCATCAGGGAGGCGCGGCCGCCGAAGCAGAATCCCATCGAGACGACGGCCGTGGCACCGAGGCCCCGGAGGGCCTCGGCGGCCGCGCGCACGTCCGCTCGGAACCCCTCGTCGCGGGTGGCCGCTCGGTGCTCCGTGTGGTCGAACCCGTCCTCCCGGTGCTCCGCGCCCGCGGTCCGCCCGTACGGATCGATCGCGACGGCGTGGACGCCGGCGTCGGCGAGGTGCTCGGCCAGCCGTTCGTAGTAGCGATGGAGGCCGCGCACGTCCGGCACGATCGCGATGCCCGCCGACGCCGGCTCGCGGGTGCGTGCGACCGTCGCGGCGAAGCGGTTGCCGTCGTCCGCGGTGAGGGTGGTCCTCTCGGACGCCTCGAGCATCCCGGTCCGCGCCGGGTCGGGCGGCAGGGCGTCGGTGTCGAAGCACATCGTCAGGCGCCGAACTTCGCGAGGTGGCCGGCGTTCGCCATCAGGATCGGCAGCAGGTCCGTCGAGGGACGGGTCCCGAGGCCGCCGGCCCGGCACCAGCGCTCGCCGAAGCGGTCGGTCTCGTCGCGGCCGCATCGCGGGCCGTGCACGAGGACGGGGACCGGGTGCCAGGAGTGCGCCGCCATCTGGGACGGGGTGGCGTGGTCGCCGGTCACCGCGACCACGCCGGGGTCGGCGGCCGAGATCAGGTCGAGGATCGCGTCGTCCACGCGTTCGATCGCGGCGACCTTCGCCGCGCGATCGCCATCCTCGCCCGCGGCGTCGGCATCCTTCACGTGGACGAAGAACAGGTCCGCGTCCTCTCGATGCTTCTCGAGGAGACGCACCTGCTCCGACAGGTCCGCGGGCGGGCCGAGGACGTCGAAGCCGAGGAGGCTCGCGATGCCTCGGTACATCGGGTAGACGGCGACGGCCGCGGCTCGCATCCCGGTGCGTTCGCGGAACGAGGGCAGCGCCCGCTGGGTGTCGAAGCCGCGCAGGAGCAGCCCGTTGGCGGCGGGCTCGTCCGCGAGCACCCCGCGCACCTCCTCGAGGGTGGCCGACACCAGCGCGGCGGCGGCCGCAGCCGCCGGATCGAGGGGGCGGGGGTCCAGCGGCGGGACGCCGGTCGCCTGTGGGTCCGTGTCGGCGATCCGAGCATCGAGGTCGTCTCCACGGAAGACGACGAGCACCCGATGTCCCTTCTCGTGGTGGAACTCCGCGCCGGCGATGGCCCCGTTGAGCCGCGCCACCACGCGGCGTCCCTCCTCATCGGCGATCCGGCCGGCGCGACGGTCGACGACGGTGCCCTCGGCATCGAGGGTGCACAGGTTCCCGCGCGCGGCCACGTCGCCGGGATGCAACGGCACGCCGAGGCCCGCGGCGCTCAGCGCCCCACGTCCCAACACGAAGCGGACGGGGTCGTAGCCGAACAGGGCGAGATGCCCCGGACCGGAGCCCGGTGTGATCCCGGGGCCGACCGGCTCGAGCAGCCCCGTCACCCCTCCGGCCGCGAGGTCGTCGAGATGTGGCGTCGACGCATCCTCGAGCTCGGTGCCCTGGCGCTCGTCGGCCATGCCGCCCAATCCGTCGACGACCACGAGGAGGATGCGCGAACCGGTGCCGGTGGCGAGAGAGGCCAGGTCCACGCGCTACGTCACGTTCCGGATCAGGTAGTCCTCGACGGTGTTGGCGGTCAATCGCAGGATCCCCGTCCCGTCGGGTCTGATCGAATGGATCTCCAGATCGTTCGCGTCTTCGCGGTTGAACACGATGCGGTTGCCGGAGGGGAGCCAGAACGCGTTCACGTCGTCCGCGCTGTTGCGCGTCACCCGATGGAGGCTGCCACCTCCGCTCGAGAGGGTGTAGATCTCGAAGTCCCCGTCCGCGTCCGACCAGACCGCGAGATCGTCCCCGTCCGGCGACCAGTCCGCGGTGAAGTCGTCGGTCCCTGCGTTGTTCGTGAGCAGCTGGAAGCCGGTGCCGTTCGGTCGGATCCGCGCGACCTCCATGTCGGCGCCCACCTGCTCGAGGCTGAACGCGATCCACGCGCCGTCCGGCGACCAGGTCGGCAGCCACTCCCGGGCGGTCGTGTTCGTGATGCGCGCGACCCCCGTGCCGTCGGCGTTCATCCGGTAGAGGTCGAACTGGAACCCCGTGCGGTCGCTCCGGAAGACGATCCGCTCGCCGTCCGGGGACCAGTTGGGAACCTGGTCTTCGGCGTCGTTGTTCGTGAGCCGTCGCACGTGCGTGCCGTCCGACCACATCGTGTAGATCTCGCCGTGCAGCTCGCCGGGGGGCTGGCGCCAGAACACGATCCTCGAGCCGTTCGGTGACACGCGAGCGTCGGCGTCGTTGACCGTGTTCTGGGTCACCCGCCGGACCGCGGTGCCGTTGGAACGCATGACGAACAGCTCGTAGTCGCTGTCGATCCGCATGAAGCGGACGCGCGCGGGCTGGCCGGGGAACGCGGCATCCGCCGGTGTACTCCACGCCAGCATCGTGCCGATCGAAACGAGGAACACGATGATCCGTCGCCGAGCCACGATCTCCCACACTAGCGGGTCTCGCGCCCGTGCTCGAAGCGGCCGAAGACCGCGATCAGCCCGAGCAGGATGCCGCCGGCGACGAGGAGATAGAGCGGTTTCTCGAGCCAGAAGCGCCCCGTGGAATCCTGCTCGCGTCCGAGCCCCAGCGGCCACAGGAGGAGCAGCGCGAGGAGGAACGCCGTCATGTGCCAGAGGAACAGGGTCATGATCCGCGCGTTCACGACGATCGTGAACCGCCACGGCCGCTCACGCTGGAGCCATCGGTCGAGCCTCGGTTTGAGCAACAGCACGGCGCCGATCGTCCAGACGCCACCGAGCAGGAAGCACACGGTGGGTGGATAGGCGTTCGAGACGGCCTCGACGTCGGTCCCGAGCAGGCTCTTCGGGTAGTGGCCGATACCCGGGAACCAGTCGAAGCGCACATCGCCGAAGAGTTGGAAGATCCACGGCGTCGTCAGCACGACGAGCCCCGCGAGCCCGCCCACGACCATCGCCCAGCATCGCCGGCGCGGCCACCGAGCCAAGGTCCCGTCGGCGTAGGCGTGGCCGAGCTGATGCGGGAACAGCAGCACGAACGCCACGTTCAGCCACCGCCAGCCCCAGTGGCCCGAGGAGAACGCCACCACGTCGACGACCACCGCTCCCAGCGCCATCGCGAGCGGCACCCAGAGCCCGAACCGGCGGTGCAGCCAGATCGTGGCCGGCGCGATCATCACGACGACGAGATAGACGCCGAGGAACCACAGCGGTCCGAACGGGATCGTCGCCCCGGGGGGCTTCATCCCGCGGAGCAGCGTGGTGTCGCCCCACAGCCGCGGCCCCGTCGGGGCGCCCACGTCCGCCAGATGGAACACGATCTGCACGATGGCCCACACGCCCAGGAACACGATCGACGGACGGAGGAGCCGCTCCAGCCGGCCACGGATGAACGAAGCGGCCGACTCGCCCTTGCGTCGGGTGGAGTCGTAGGCGACGAGGTTGGAGAAGCCGCCGACGAAGAAGAAGATCGGCATGACCTGGAAGACCCACGTGAACAACCAGAGGCCCGGCGTCACGCCGATCGCGCTCGTCGACCGGATCACGCCGTCCTCCCAGTGGTTGATCGAGATGAGCCAGTGGCCGAAGACGACCGCCATGATCGACGCGGCCCGGAGGAAGTCCATCGAGCGGTCTCGCGATGCGGGTGTCGCGCGGACGAGCGCGTCGACGTCTGTGGTCACGGTGCGACGAGCATGGACCCGTCGTGGCCGGCGGGGAAGGGGCGCGCCCCGCCGAGGAACGCGCGGTTCGCGAGGATCCGCACGATCCGATCCTCGATCGCGACGGCCGCGGCCTTCGACATGCCGCGGGACATGATCGAGAACTCGGCCCACGCGCCTTCCTTCTCCAGCCACACCCACCCGGAGAGCGCCGAGATCTCGATCAACGTGCCGGTCTTGGCCCGGACCTTGACCCCGACCAGCCGATCCTCGAGCGTTCCCTGGTCCCCCGTCGGCAGCCCGGCCCGCAACGCGGTGCCCCATGGTCGTGTCCGCGCGAACCGCAGCATGGCCACGAGATCCTGCGGCCGGATCCGGTTCCCGTACGAGAGGCCGGAGGAGTCATGGGCCACGACGTCCACGCCCCGAGCGTCGGCGAAGCCCTCGATCGCGCTCGCCCCCTTCGCGATGGAGCCCGCGCCCCCGCGCACGAGCCCGCCGAACCACTTCCCGAGCACCTCGGCGTAGAAGTTCCGGGAGCGCCGATTCATGTGGCGCAGGAGGATCTGGAACGAGGCGGACCGACGGGTGACCAGGTGGCGGAGCCCGCCCGGCGGGACGCCGGCCCCGGCGTCCATCGTCACGCGGACGCCCCGTGTGCGGAGCTTGTTGGTGAGGGAGCGCGCGGCCCGTCGCTCGGGATCGCGGATGTGCACGCCTCGCGTGTCCTCGTTGCCGGCGAACGTGAGGGCGGTGGGGAGCGGGATGTAGTCGCGGGGGAAGTAGTCCTGCCAGCCCGGCGCCCACCAATCCCGTTGGAAGCCCGTCGTGGCGCCCATCACGCGGCCGCGCACCTTCACGATCCCCGAGGCGTCGATCGCCTGCGCGAGGGAGGCCATCGTCGCCTGGTCGACGGTGGGATCGCCGTGCCCGACGATCCAGAGGTTCCCGTGGAGGACGCCGTTCGTCGTCGGACCCTTCGCGAAGACCTGCGTCCGGAGGCGCGTCCCCAGCGAGGTGCGCTGGAGCAGTGCCATCGAGAACAGCAGCTTCTGGTTCGAGGCCGGCGCCCGCTGGATCCACGCGCCGTGCCGGTAGAGCCACGCGCCCCGGAAGCCCACCGCGACGGACACCTCGTGGCCATCGACGGCCTCGTCGATGTCCTGGACCCAGCCGGGCGGTGTCGCGATCGCGGGCGCGGCGCCGCCGATCACGACGACGGTGAGGAACGCGATCACGATGGTTCGCGCGAGCGAGGGGAGGCGCGGCACGGGCGGAGGATACGCCAGGCCACCCGGCGGCCGAGGGAGCCGGTCCCGGTTCGTTCCGTGCATCGTTCTGACGCAAGGATGTCCGGCTGGGGCCGGCGACACCGGACGGGGCCATCGTCCGGCACCGGTGGGCGAGGGAGGGGGTAGTAGACTCCGCGCCTCCCGGACGCTCCCCGAGCGATCCGGACGAGGTCGTACATGGGAGCGCCCGCGGTGACCACGATCGATCGCGCACGGCTGTCGGAGCTGATGGAACGCGAGCGCGGCCTGTTCCGGGAGCGCCATCCACGGAGCCGCGCGCTCTTCGAGGCCGGGCGGGGCTCGCTCCTGTGGGGCGTGCCGATGAACTGGATGGTCCGGTGGCCGGGCGATCACCCCGTCTACGTCGCCGAGGCCCACGGCGCACGGTTCACCGATGTCGACGGCAACGACTTCGTCGACTTCTGTCTGGGCGACACCGGAGGGATGGCCGGGCACGCCCCGGAGGCCGCCGTCCGGGAGATCGCGCGTCAGGCGGGCCGCGGCATCACCACGATGCTGCCGACGGAGGACGCGGCGTGGGTGAGCGCCGAGCTCGCCCGCCGGTTCGGCGTTCCCTACTGGTCGTTCACGCTCACGGCCACGGATGCGAACCGCTTCGCGATCCGGTGGGCGCGTCACATCACCGGCCGCCCGAAGATCCTGGTCCACAACCACTGCTACCACGGCACCGTCGACGAGACGTTCGCGGAGCTGGATCACGCGGGCGAGGTGATCGACCAGCCCGGCAACACCGGTCCGCCGGTGCCGGTCCGAACGACGACCCGGGTCGTCGAGATCAACGACGTCGACGGGCTTGCCCGTGAGCTCGCGCACGAGGACGTGGCGGTCTGTGTCTTCGAGCCCGCCCTCACGAACATCGGGATCGTGCTCCCGGAGCCGGGATATTGGGCGGCGGTCCGCGAGATCTGCGATCGCACCGGGACCCTCCTCCTGATCGACGAGACCCATACCCTGAGCGCCGGCCCCGGCGGAGCGACCCGGGCCTGGGGGCTCTCTCCGGATCTCGTGACGATCGGGAAGACCCTCGGGGCCGGCATCCCCTCCGCGGCCTACGGGATGACCGAGCAGGTCCAGCGGCGGATCGTGGACGGCGTCGATCCGGAAGTGATCGACGTCGGCGGGACGGGCGGCACGCTCGCGGGCAACGCCCTCTCGCTCGCGGCGATGCGCGCGACGCTCGGTCGCGTCCTGACCGACGACGCGTTCGACCGGATGATCGCGATCGGGGAACGGTTCGAGGACGGCGTCCGCGACGTGATCTCCTCCCGGGTGCTCCCGTGGCACGTCGTGCGGCTCGGGTGCCGCGTCGAATACCTCTTCCGCTCCGACGCGGCACGGACCGGCGCCGAGGCGGCCCTCGGGCAGGACGGCGAGCTCGACCCGTTCATCCATCTGTACCTCTTGAACCGCGGCATCCTGATGACGCCGTTCCACAACATGGCGCTGATGTCGCCGTCGACCTCGGAGGAGGACGCCGATCGACACACGGAGGTCTTCGCGGCCGCCGCCGACGAGCTGCTCGGGATCGGCGACCGCGCGTGATCGGCCGCGTGTCGTTCCTGACGATCGATGCGAACGATCCCGCTCGCCTGGCGGCGTTCTGGGGCGAGCTCCTGGGCACCACCGTCGAGGAGACGTCCGACGAGGGCCGGTTCGTCTTCCTCGCGGCGGCGAACGGCCACATCCTGAGCTTCCAGCGCGTGCCGGAGCCCAAGTCCGTCAAGAACCGCGTGCACCTCGACGTGCGTGTCGAGGATCTCGAAGCGGCGACGAACGCCGTGCTCGACCTCGGCGGCACCTGGGACGGGAACGAGCGGGCCCTCGACGAGGCGCGGTGGCGCACGCTCGGCGACCCGGAGGGCAACGAGTTCGACATCTTCGTGACGTCCGGATAGCGTTCCGCGGACATGCGACGGCACCAGGTGGGATCTCGCTCGCGCGTTGGCGCCCTCGCCCTTCTTCTCGGCGCTCACGCATGCACGCTGGTCTTGACCACGGGCGCCGGTCCCGCCGGTGCCGTCGAGGGGCCGCAGCAGATGGTCGCCGGATCGCAGGACCAGCTCCTCCCGTCGGCCAACGCCGACTACCTGGTCTGGACCGCGAACAGCGAGGCGTTCCCGAACCGCTTCCACGCGTACGGGAGACCCCGCGGGACGAGCGGCGTCTTCCGCCTGAACCCGTCCGGCACTCGCGGCTACTCCGGCGGGATCGATCCCGGACAGGACGTGGCGGTCTATCAACAGATCGAGGGCCAGAGCTCCGATCTGTATCGGATCGACCTCGAGAGCAGGGAGCGCCACCGGCTCCCCGCGGCCATCAACTCGAACCGGTGGGAGTGGGGCCCTCGTGTCTCGAACGCCTTCTACCTGTTCGCTCGTGACGCGGGCACCAGGACGAGGCTCTTCCTGTACGACCGATCGGCGCACTCGCTCGAAGAGATCGCGAGCTACGACCTCACGACCTCCTATGCGGCGCCGGGCACGGTCGGTCAGCGGTACGCCACCTGGACGGTCTGCGGCCCCCTCCACTGCCGCGCCTTCGTGCGGGACACCGTGACGGACCACACGCGGAGGATCCCCGCCCCCGACGGGACGGAACGGTACGCCCCCGCGGTCGACGAAGGCGGCGAGCACGTGTACGTCGTCCGGTCGGGGTCGGCGTGCGGCGCCGCCGTCCGCATCGTGCGCGTCCCTCTGTCAGACCTCGGCGCGACGCCCGTGACGATCGCGACACTCCCGGCCGGGGTCGACGTCGGGTTCCAGCTATCGTTGGAGGAGCGACCGAGCCGGCTCGACCTGTGGTTCTCGCGCTACCGGTGCGGACCGCAACAGGGCGACATCTACCGGCTCCGGGACGTGGAGACCGTCTGAGCCTCACCCACGCCGCAGCGGCCTCGTGAGGCAGGTGGGGCCGCCGTCCCCCTTCCGCGAGATCTCGTCGCCCGCATAGGTCCGGACGTCGACGCCGGCGGACTCCATCCGGCGGCGGGTCTCGGGGTTGCCCTCGAGCGCCAGGGCGATCCGGGGACCGAGCGCGAGGACGTTGGGGCCCATCGAGTCGAACTCCTCCTCCGGCACCTCCACGATGCGGATGTCGCGAGCTCGGAGTAGCTCGACGAGGCGGACCGGGAGATGCGGGAGCGATGCCACGACGAGGTCCTCGTCGAGGATCGACAGGAACGAGAGCAGGTGGGTGACCGCGGTGGGGCCCGAAAGGTGGGGGAGGTCGAACGGGACGACCGTCACGTCGGAGAGGAGCCCGCGCAGGGCATCGAGTCCGACGGTCGTGGTGCGATAGCCCACGCCCGCGAGCAACGTCCCTCGGTCCAGCCAGCAGAGGTCGCCTCCCTCGGCGAACGCCGGCTCGCCGGCGTCGCCGAGTGAGGCGACCACGGGGATCCCCGCCGCCTCCAGGTCCTTGGCCGCCACGCCGGGCTCGCCCCGACGACCGCGCTTGCCCGGATGCAGCAGCACCGCCCCGTCGTCCGACATCAGGACCGGGTCGTAGACGTAGATCGCATCGGGGTCGTCGGGGGAGGGGGTGGTGCCGACGATCACCTCCGCACCCGCCTCGGACAGGCGCGCGCGGAACGCCTCGTGCTCGGCGACCGCCCGAGCGGGGTCCGGAGCCGCTCGCCAGCCGTACTCGCGCCACCGCTCCAGCGCCGCCGGCTCGGGCGGCCGCACGTAGACGGCGCGCAGAACCGACCATTGGTCCTGGATCGACACGACCGGATGGTAGTGGTCCGGACGCAGCCTTTCGCCTCTCCCCAGCGTCGGGGACCAGGGGTACACTTGCCCGACCATGCGACAGGCACGGGGCGGTACGGCCCGCAGACGACGGAGCGCCGAGCTCGGCGTCATCGACTACACCCTCGCCAAGCGCGCGCTGATCCGCGACGCGCACCGGGGGCTCCGATCCGTCGCCGACCTCTGTGATGCGCATCCGGAGCTGATGCGGGCGGCCAAGCACGTGGGCGAGGCCACCACCTCGGACTGTCCGGTCTGCGGCAAGGACAAGCTGGTCCTGCTCGCCTACGTCTACGGGTCCTCGCTCGGCCGCAACAGCGGGCGCGTGTGGCCGATCCAGACAGGGCTTCGGCTGACGGCGGCCCATCCCGGCTCGGCGTGTTACGTCGTCGAGGTCTGCCGGTCCTGCGCCTGGAACCATCTGCGCGAAGCGTTCACCGCGCGCCGCCGCGCCGCCGCCGGCTGATCGACGCCCCGTCCGCGGCCGGTTTCCGTTCCCAGAACCCCGGGTAGAGTTTCGTCCGTCGTGGCCACGACATCCGGTCGATCCTCGAAGGACTACCGTCCCCGGCACGCCCAGAAGAAGGCGGCGGGGGCCGCTTCGACGACGTCCAGGCCGGGCTCCGGTCGGCGCCCCGCCACCGCGAGGTCCGTGAAGTCCGAGAGCTCCGGGAAGTCCAAGAACTCCTCGAGATCCAAGAACTCTGGCCAGAAGTCGAAGAAGAAGTCCCCCAAGGGATTCTTCCGCCGGTACTGGTGGGCGTTCGCGCTGACGCCCGTCGCGTTCGCGCTCCTCGGGTTCGGCGTGCTGGCGTTCGCCTACGTGCGGATCGATCTGCCGAAGGCGCTCCCTCCGATCCAGACCACGTTCGTGTACGACCGCAACGGCGAACTGCTGTCCACGTTCCACGGCACCGTCGACCGGACGATCATCCCGATGCGGCAGATCCCCCAGCATCTCCGGGACGCGGTGATCGCCGTGGAGGACGCTCGCTTCTACGACCACAGCGGCGTGGACCTCAAGGGCACGGTCCGCGCGGCGTGGAGCGACCTGGTCGCGCGCGAAAAGGTCCAAGGGGGCTCCACGATCACGCAGCAGCTCGTGAAGCGTGTGTACGCGGGTCACTACGTCGAGGGCGAGAACGGGGTCACCGACTACGTGATCCCGCCGCGCACCGTCAAGGAGAAGGTCCGTGAGGTGCTCCTCGCCCTCAAGGTGGAACGCACGTTCACGAAGAGCACGATCCTCGCGAAGTACCTCAACACGGTGTACTTCGGACACGGCGCCTACGGGATCGAAGCGGCCGCGCAGACCTACTTCGGGATCCCGGCGCAGCGGCTGACGATCCCGCAATCGGCCACGCTCGCCGGCATCCTCACGGCCCCCGAGGCCTACGACCCGATCGACCATCCGTTCGACGCCAAGTTCCGGCGGGACTTCGCGTTGGACCGGATGGTGCAGTACGAGTACCTCGATGCAGAGCGAGCGGAACGGCTGAAGCGTCAGGCGTGCTGCGGGATCCCCGTGGAACTTCAGCGTGGGTCCGGCGCGCAGATCGAGGCACCCGGCGACTCCGAGTACTTCGTCCAGTACGTGCGGGAGACGCTGGCGCGCCGATACGGGCCGGCAGCGGTCTTCGGCGGCGGCCTGCAGGTGACGACGTCGCTCGACCTCGGGCTCCAGGCCGCCGCCGAGGACGCGATCGAGTCCCACCTGCCGAGCCCCGACGACCCGGGGGCCGCGCTGGTCGCGATCGACCCCTCCACCGGGCACATCCTCGCGATGGCGGGTGGGAAGGACTTCGAGACCTCCCAGCTGAACCTGGCGACGTTCAAGGGCGGCACCGGTCGCCAGGCGGGGTCCGCGTTCAAGGCGTTCACCCTCGCGGAGGCGATGGAGCAAGGCTTCCGGCTCGACTCCCAGTGGTACGGCCCGAACACGATCACGATCGACGACCCGGTCTGCGCGGATCAGAACGGCGAGCCGTGGGAGCCGGAGAACGCCGAGGGCGGCGGGAGCTCGTACTCGCTGCAGTCGGCGACGGCGCACTCGGTGAACACCGTGTTCGCGCAGCTCGTCGTGGAGCTCGGGCCCGACAACGTCGTGGACATGGCGCACGAACTCGGGATCCGATCGTTCCTGCCGGAGGTGTGCGCGGTCACCCTCGGGAGCGTCGCCGTGAACCCCCTCGAGATGACGAACGCGTACGCGACCCTCGCCGACGGGGGGGTCCGGTTCCGAGCGAGCCCGCTGCTTCAGGTCAGGTCGCCCGGCGGGCGCATCGACGAAGGGGTCGTCCCGAAGGGCCGGCGCGTCGTCGACGAGAACGTCGCGAACCTCGTCACGTACACGCTCGAGGATGTCCTCGACTACGGGACCGCCGCGTCCTCCGACATCGGCTGGCCGGCCGCCGGCAAGACGGGCACGGCGCAGAACAACGTGGACGCCTGGTTCTGCGGCTACACCGTGGAGATCGCGGCCTGCGTGTGGGTGGGGTACCCGCAGGGGCAGATCCCGCTCGAGAACGTGGAAGGGGTGCCGCTCGTCTTCGGCGGCACGATCCCGGCCGCGATCTGGCACGACTTCATGAACGTGGCGATGGAGGGCAAGGAAGCCACCGCGTTCCCCCCGCCGTCCTTCGACCAGCAGACCGTGACCCCGTCCGCGGAGGCGCCGCTCCCGCCACCGCCCTCGCCGAGCCCGTCGCCGAGCCCGGAGCCGAGCACGGAGCCGAGCCCCTCCCCGAGCCCGGAGCCGAGCCCGTCGCCATCGCCCAGCCCATCGCCGTCCCCTTCGGACAGCCCGAGCCCGCCGGCCGCGAGGACCGCCAGGTCGCCGGACGGCGATCGCGGGGGCTAGCGGACGGAGACGCGGACCTCGGCGGGCGCGTCGACCGGCAGGGTCGCCACGATCGAGGTGCCCCGCCCCGGGTTGGAGCGGATCACGAACGTGCCGTTCGCCAGCTCCACGCGTTCGCGCATCGAGGCGAGGCCCACCCGCCCCTGCCGGAGGAACTCACGCGTCATCGCGCTGTCGAAGCCTCGTCCGTCGTCCTCGACCTCCACGCGGAGCGATGACGCGGTCGTCTCGACCGAGACCACGACGTGGTCGGCACGGGCGTGCTTCGCGGCGTTCGTCAACGCCTCCTGGACCACGCGGTAGGCGAGCGTCTCGAGGTCGGCCGACAGCGGCCGCGGGAGTGTGCCGGCGAGATCCGTATCGACGCCCTGCTCGATCCCGAAGCGCGTGACCGCCTCCCGGAGGGCGGGCATCAACCCCCGCTCCTCGAGCACCGGCGGACGCAGACCCGCCATCAGCGCCCGCAG
Source organism: uncultured Actinomycetota bacterium (assembly GCA_963724415.1). GTDB lineage: Bacteria > Actinomycetota > UBA4738 > UBA4738 > HRBIN12 > JAJNBA01. Next base: position 161,371 of record CAVRUS010000011.1, read on the forward strand.
GGCGTCGGCCTCGTCGGCGAGCTCCTTGCGGACCTTCGAGAGCACGTCGACGCCTCGATCGACGTCACCCGCGCCGATCATCAACAGGGCGGCTTCGAGGGAGAGCGATGCGGCCGAGACGCCCTGCACGGGCCCGTCGTGGAGGTCGCGCGCGATCCGGTTCCGCTCGGACTCGATCGCGGAGTTCGTCCGGCGCAGGAAGGCCGTGCGATCCTCGTCCTTCTCCTGGAGGAACTTGAGGAGCGAGCGGATCGTCTGGTCGGCCGCCTTGCCGGGCGTCACGTCACGGATCAGAACGAGCCGGCGAGGCGGATCCGTCGGGATCTCGGATACGCGCGACTCCAGATAGAGGGGTGTCCCGTCCGCCCGCTCGAGCTGCGCCTGTCCGGCCGCCGGGAGATCCGCGAACCGTACGTCGGCGCCGTCGAGCGATGCCGCCAACGCTTGCCAGCGCTGCCCCTCGATCGTCGGTCGTTCGAGATGGACCATCTGGCAGAACGCCTCGTTCGTCCGGACGATCACGTCGTTCGCGTCCAGCTCCACGATGCCGTCGACCGCCGCATCGAAGACGAGCCGCAGGTGCTCCTCCGATCCCTTCAGCGTCTCGTTCGCTTCGCGCACCCGGTCGAGGGCGGCGTCCGTGTCGGCGAGGGCGATCTCCTTCTGACCGAGGGCCCGCCGAACGGATTCGCTCGCCTGGGTGACCGTGATCTGGTTCGCGATGATCCGGACCGCGACGGCGAGGGCGAGGACGCCGATGAACATCCCGGTCTGCAGCCCCGTGAGCCCGCGGTCGTCGCCGAGCACACCGGTGATCAGCAGCGCCGCGCAGGCCGTGATCACCGCGACGCTGGTGAGGATCGGACGCGCGAAGCGGGACGGCCGCGGAAGCTCCTTGGCGGGGCGGATCACGAGGTAGGTCGCCGCCAGCGCGAGCGGCGACAGCGCGATCGGCAGCTCGATCGCCGGGTTCGTCGCTTCGTACAAGGCGCGGGTCCACTGCCATCCGAACATCAGGACGGCCGCGCCCAGACCGGCGAACACGGCGGCTCGGGCGATGTGCGCCCGCGTCGGCACCCAGATCGCGAGCGCGGGGTAGGTGGCGATGAGGAACGCGGAGACGAGCGAGAACGTGACCGCCGAGGCGGACACCTGCGGCGGAGCGGCGACCGGCCTGATCAGGACGTAGCCGGCCGCCATCAACGCGCTGACGATCAGGGCGGCATCCGTGGCGAGCTCTCGCCGATCGCCGGAGGGGACGTGGTGGCGGATCTCGCTCGCGAACCCCATCCCGAGCGTGAGGAGGGGCAGGAGGAACAGCAGGTCGGCGTACCCGGGCGCCGCCTCGGATCCCATCACGCCCGACACGAAGACGAGCCCGATCACGCCCGATCCGACGAGGAGCGAGAGTCCGACGGCGTGCGAGCTGCGAGCCGCCTTCCCCTCCCGCATCGCGAGCAGCACGACCCCGCCCATGAACCAGGCGACCGCGTCGATCAGGTTCACGACGAGCGGCCGGCGCTCGGGGTCGTCGGGGATGGCCAGATACGCGCCGATGATCACGAGGGTCGTGAGGCCGAGCGCGACCATGGCCGCCTGGCGACGTGGGTGAGGGGTCCCGCGCATCGGCTCCATGATGCCGTGTGCCCCACCGGGACTCCATCACCCGCTCGGGGGGTGGACCCCTCCGAACGACCTACGACGGCCGGCGACTACTCGATCAGGCGGCGGCGGAGCGCCTCGGCGACGGCCGCGGTGCGGTCCGAGGCGCCGAGCTTCTCGAAGATGTGCTCGAGGTGGGTCTTCACGGTGTCGGGCGAGATGTAGAGGCGCTCGGCGATGTCGCGGTTCGTGTGGCCGAACGCGAGGAGCTGGAGGACCTCGATCTCTCGGGCCGTGAGGGTCTCGGCCCGGCGGTCGCGCTCCTTGGCGGTCGAGAGCTCCTCCGCGAGGGCGACCACGAGCTGAGGGTCGATCACCATGTTGCCGCCCGCGACCAGCCGAACCGTCTGGATCAGGTGCTCGGCGTCGCGTGCCTTGAGCACGTATCCGCGGGCTCCCGCCCGGACGGCCTCGACGACGAACTGCCGGTCGTCGTAGGCGGTGAGCATGATCACGCCCACCTTGTCGTGCTTCTCCCGGATCTCACGGGCGGCTTCGAGCCCGTCCATCTCCGGCATGCGGATGTCGATCAGCGCGATGTCCGGAACCTCTTTCCCGATGAGCTCCAGGAGCTCCTTGCCGTTCGCGGCCTCGCCGACGACTTCGATGCCTTCGGCCATGTCGAGGTACCTGCGGAGTCCCTGCCGCACCAGCGAATGGTCATCCGCGATGGCAACCCTGATCGTCACGACACCTCCGGTCGGTCGCGTGCTCGGCCCATCCTACCCCCAGCCCACCCTCCCGTTTCAGAGCCCCCCAGGTTTCAGAACAGGTTTCAGGACAGGTTTCAGAACCACTAAAGAACTCAGAACAGGTGATGCCAGTTGACGAAGAGCACCGCGCAGATCGCCCAGCCGGCTGCGAGCACCGCGGTCACGAGGGCTCGGGGGACCTTCCGGCCCAGCCCGACGCCGGCCAATCCCCAGATGGCGGGGAACACCACGACCGCGAAACGCGGCGCCGACAGCAGCGGTCGGGCCCAGAACGGGTCGAAGAGGGGGAGGAGCAGCGCGAGGACGCCGTAGGTCGTCTCGGACGCCCGGAGCGCCGGCACGGCGAGGGCGAGGCCGACGATCGCGATCGACACCACGACGAGGTCGAGCAACCAGTACGACCGGAACGACCACGCCAGCTCCACGGCACGCGCCAGCGAGACCCACGGTGGTTGGAGCTCGCGACCCCACTGACCCTGGGCGTCCAGTGGCGCGAGCCAGCGCCCGTGCGCGACGCCCCACCAGGCGAACCACGAGAGCGGTCCGACGGCGATCGCGGCAGCGCCGGCCACCCTGGCGGTCGTGGCTCGGACGCCTCCGTGGTGTGCGCCGCCCGCGCGCCGGGACGCGAACGCCTCGACCAGCAGCGCCGGGATCAGGACCAGGCCGACGCTGCGGGTGAGGGCCGCGAGAGCTCCCCAGACGGCGACGTGGCCCCACCGGTCGTGCCGCGCTGCCCGGAACGTCAGGATCGACAGGAGGAGGAACAGCGACTCCGTGTACGGCGCGAGGAAGAAGAACGCGGTGGGGAAGATCGCCGCCACGACGATCGCCCGCCGCGCGACGCGGTCCCCGAACGCCTCGGTCGTCAGTGCGAACAACGCGAGCAGCGCGCCGAGGAAGGCGAGGTTCGAGACGAGGAGCGCGGCCAGCAGCGTGTCGCCGGGCAGCACCCACGCCACCGCGCGGACGGTGAGCGGGTACAGGGGGAAGAACGCGGCGCTGGCATCGTCTCCCGACCACCCGTCGTCCGCGAGCCGGAGGTACCAGACCGCATCCTGCCGCTCGGTCGCGTCGATCGCGTTGTGCCACCCCGGCGTCGCGGCCGGGGCGGCTCGTCCGGGCACGTGCACCGGCGGGAGCGGCTCGATCAGGTCGACCGCGACGACCGACAGCAGCGACAGACCGATGCGTGCCGCGAGGAAGACGACGAGGCACGGCCACAGGCCGTCGCGGAGTCGAGCGGGAGCGCTCACGCGTGGGCCATCGGTCGCGCGAGCGCGACCGGGCTCTCCCCCGGGAGGCGACGGCTCGGCTCCCGCACCCAGGCGACCACGCACCACAGGAGCACGGCCGCCCGGATCACCACGGCGGTCTCGAACATCCACTGCGGCACGCCCCCGATCCCCGTTTCATCGCCGAAGAACGAGAACCGTGTGAGGAAGACGGTGACGTCGGCCGCCTCGAAGGCGAGGAATCGCCGGGGGCTGGGGAGGACCAACACCAACCACGGGAGCAGCCAGAGGCTGAACTGGGGTGAGTACACCTTCCCGAGGAGCAGGAACAGGACGAGGAACGGGAACACGAGCTGCCATCGTGGGAAGTCGGGCTCCCGGCGGCGCTTGGCCCGCCAGACCCAGGCACAGGCGATCAGGAGCAGCCCCACCGATGCGATGTTGATCAGCCCGGTCGACGCGCACGCGGACAGATGCCGGCAGGCCAGGAACCACAGGCTGTCCCAGTCGGCCCCGCGCGCGCCGTTGAACCGGAAGAACTCCCACCAGCCGGACAGCCCGGCGACGGCGAACGGCACGTTCACGGCGAGCCACGCCGCGGCGGCCGACCACCAGAGGAGGATCGCGCGATCGGGTTGGCGTCCGCGGAGCCGATCGGCGGCGAACGGTACGAGCAGCAGACCGGGGAAGAGCTTGGCGGCCGTCCCCAGACCGACCAGTGCACCAGCCCACCCGTCGCGGCGGCGGAAGAACGCCAGCATCCCCGCCGTGGTGAGCGCGACGGCGAAGAGGTCCCAGTTCACGAACGCCTGCAGCGCCAGGCTCGGGGCGAGCGCGAACCAGAGCGAGCGGCGCGGATCGATCTGGTACAGGCACGCGGCGGCGACGGCCGCGCACACCGCCAGCAGGATCGCGTTCACCCAGAAGAAGCGGCCGGGGTCGTCCCCCGAGATCCAGCCCGCGGTCCGCAGGAGGTACATCGTGAGCACGGGGTACTCGTCACAGTTGTGGTCCGACGGCACGCAGGCGTCGAGGTAGGGGAGGCGGCCCCCGGAGAGCTGCTCGGTGGAGAAGAGCGGCACGATGTCCGTGTAGCAGGCGAGGTGGTACTGACGGCCGTCGGCCCAGTTCCCTCCGGCGCACGGGCTCTTCTGGATCGCGCCGATCAGGAGCGTCCCGCCGAGGCACACCAGCACGAGCCCGAGGGTGACCGGCCGGGCGGTGCGGCGCTCCACACGGCGCATCGTATCGGCGAGGGTCCCGCGGCCGGGCATGGCCGGGAGCACCGGATGACCGTGTGAGCGAACACTCGTAGAGTTCCCGGTCGTGAGGTACCGATCGTGAGATGTCGGCCATGAGATACCGAGTCGAGCAGCTCGCCACCGCATGCGAGGTGTCCGTCGACACGGTCCGCTACTACCAGGCCCGCGGATTGCTCCCCCTCCCGGACAAGGAAGGGCGGGTCGCCTGGTACCGGCCGGAGCACGTCGACCGGATCCGCGAGATCCGGAGCCTCCAGCGCCAGGGGCTCACGCTCGCGGCGATCCGGCGCGTGGTCGACGGGGAGCTCGGCCTCGCCGACGCCGGTCTGGCGGCGGCGGTCGCCGCCGAGCGCGCCGACGTCGCCGACGGCGAGGCGCTGTCCCTCGACGCGTTCTCCTCCGCGAGCGGAGTGCCGGCGTCGTTGATCCAGGCCGTGGAGCGCGAGGGCATCCGGATCGGTCACGAGGTGGACGGCGAGACGAGGTACACGTCCGGCGACATCGAGCTGGTGCGCACGGCGCTCCGGCTCCTCGAGTTCGGCCTGCCGCTCGGCGATCTGCTGGCGCTCGCGCGGGACGCGGACACGGCGATGCGCGGCCTCGCCGACCGCGCCGTCGAGCTCTTCGACGAACACGTGCGCAAACCGATCCGCGATACGGCGACCGGTACCGACGCGGCGTCCGCTCGCATGGTCGAGGCGTTCAAGGAGCTGCTCCCCGCCGTGACGCTCCTCGTATCGCATCACTTCCGACGGGTGCTGCTGGAGGTGGCGGAGGAACACATCGAGGCGCCGACGAGCGAAGCGCCGACGAGCGAAGCGCCGGCGGTAGCGAAGGCGACGAGCCCTGGGCGCCGTAGATGACACGCCATCCCGCGCCGGCCTTGCCCGAGGGCGAGGACAAGGCGCGCGCGGTCCGCCGGCTCTTCGACACGATCAGCCCCCGATACGACCTCGTGAACCGCGTGATGACGTTCGGCATGGACCGCGGCTGGCGCAGGCGGACCGTCCGGGAGCTCGCGTTGCCGACGGGGTCGTTCGTCGTGGACCTCGCGTGCGGGACGGGGGACCTGTGCCGCGAGCTCGCCGCCGTTGGCCACCGCGCGGTGGGGTTCGACTTCTCCCACGGGATGCTCCGAGCCGCCAGGACGGACGCGCCGCTGGTCGAGGCCGACATCCAGCGGCTGCCGGTGCGCGACGGGAGCGCCGACGGAGCGACGTGTGGGTTCGCGCTGCGGAACGTGGTGTCGCTGCCGGAGCTGTTCGCCGAGCTCGCCCGGGTCGTACGACCGGGAGGGCGGATCGCGCTGCTCGAGACCGCCGAGCCGGAGGGTCGGTTGCTCCGGGTCGGGCACCGGCTGTACTTCCGCGGCGTCGTGCCGGCGATCGGCGGCCTGCTCTCGGACCGAGAGGCCTACTCGTACCTCCCGCGATCGACCGCGTACCTCCCTCCTCCCGCCGAGCTGCTATCCCTCCTGCGTGCCGCCGGGTTCCCGGACGCGCGGCGGCACGGGCTGTCGGGAGGCATCACGCAACTCCTCGTGGGGACGCGCGCGTGACCGGGCCGCGGATCGGGGCCCTGGAGACGCGGGCCGACCCGCTCGGCGACGCCTTCGACCTCCTCGCCGCGTACCGACCACCGGCCGGCGTGTTCTTCGAGCGACGCGGCCGAGGCGTGGCCGGGATCGGCGGGTCCCCGCCGACCACCGACGACCGGATCGATCCGTCCGATCTCTCGCGCGTCGTCGAGCTGCTCCGCGGGGCGATCCGGCGGAGGGCGGACGTCGCGCCGGTGGCGGTCGGATCGATCGCCTTCCGGAGAGACGGCGGGCATCAGCCCGAGCTGATGATCCCCAGGCGGGCGGTGCGGCGGGACGCGCGGGGCGGCACCTGGCGGATCGATGCCTCGTCCGACGCGGAGACCGACCGGGACGACCCGATCGATCGGGTGACCGGGCGGGCGCCGTCCGAGCCGTTCGCGACGGTGCAGCTCCGGGAGGTGCCCTCCACCCAGGCCTATCGGGACGCCGTCCGGGAGGCGACGGGGCGGATCGGTCGGGGGGACCTGCGCAAGGTCGTCCTCGCGAGGACCGTCGAGGTCGAGGGCGGCCGTGGATTCGATCCTCGGCTCCTGGCCCACCGCCTGCGGGCCGTCGATCCCGACGCCTACACCTTCGCGATGCCGACGGAGCACGGCGTGATCGTGGGCGCATCGCCGGAGCTCTTGGTCTCGCGCCGGGGCCGCGAGGTCCGGTCGAACCCGCTCGCCGGGTCCGCGCCCCGTTCGGGTGACGCCGACGAGGATCGCACGAACGCGCAGGCGCTGGTCGACTCGTCGAAGGACCGCGAGGAGCACGCGATCGTCGTGGACGCGGTGGCGGAGACCCTCGAGCCGTTCTGTGACGAGCTCACCTGGGATCCGCGAGCCGATCCTGCGCGAGACACCGAACGTCTGGCACCTCTCGACACGGTTCCGAGGCGTGCTCCGCGATCCTGGGGTCTCCGCCCTCGACCTGGCGACCGCGCTGCATCCCACCCCGGCCGTCGCCGGTGACCCGACCGGCATCGCCCTCGACACGATCGCCGAGCTCGAGCCGTTCGATCGCGACCGCTACGCGGGACCGGTCGGCTGGGTGGACGCGAACGGTGACGGGGAGTGGGCGATCGCGTTGCGGTGCGCGGAGCTGCGCGGCGATCGCGCGGTCCTGTACGCCGGTGCGGGCATCGTGATCGGCTCCGACCCGGCGAAGGAGCTCGACGAGACCGAGCGGAAGTTCCGCGCCTTCCTCGACGCGCTCCGTTGGGGCTAGCGCTCGATGGGACGATCCGGGTGGAGCTCGATCATCAGCGGCTCGTCGAGCCGTGCGAACCCGGCACGGCCGTAGAACGGGCGCGACCGCTCCGTCGGCCACACGATCACCGCCGAGAACCCTTCCTCGGTGCACCAGGCGGTGAGCTGATCGAGCATCTCGGCGCCGAGCCCCTCGTTCCGGAGTTCCGGGATCACATAGACGTTCGTCAGGTACCCGATCGGTCCCGCGCTCTTCCCCGGGACAGGGATGCGGTGGACGGTGTGCAGCCACATCGCGCCGACGAGCTCGTCGTCGATCCGGGCGACCCAGGCCCGCCAGTCGTCCGACGCGAGCGCGCGCTCCGCGAAGCGCTCGAAGCGCTCGCGATAGTCGTCGGGAGGTTCGGCGCCCTCGCCGTCCTGCTCGACATAGAGCGCGAACCGGAGCCGTGCCAGCGAGGCCACGTCGTCGCTCGCGGCGAACCCGATCGACGGGTGCGGCTCGCTCACAGACCCTCGAGGGCCGCGTCGACGGCCGCCCGGAGCTCTACACGGCGCCGCATCCCGAGCTCGGCGTCCACGATCACGTCGATCACCCGGATCCCGCGGCCGACGCCGGCCGCTCGGTCCAACGCCGGCAGCAGTTCCGACGCGAGCTCCACCCGCTGGTAGCCGGCGCCCGCCGCCGCGCAGACGCCGCCGATGTCGACGGCGTGCGGTGTCACGAAGAGATCACGGTGCTCGGGGAGATCCCGTTGCGGCAGGAGCGAGAACACGTGACCGCCGCCGTTGTCGACCACGATGACGGTGAGATCCACCTCGCGCGTCGCGTTCCACAGCACCGAGCCGGCATCGTGCAGGAACGAGAGGTCTCCGACGAGCGCGACCACCGAGCCGGGCCGGGCCACCGAGATCCCGAGCGCCGTCGACACGAGCCCGTCGATCCCACTCGCTCCCCGGTTGCCCATGACGGTGAGGTTCCGACGCGGACGCATCGCGAGGTCGAGATCGCGGATCGGCGTCGAGTTCCCCACGAACAACCGGCCGCCGTCCGGGATCCACCCCGCCACATCGCGGGCGATCCTCGGCTCGAAGGGCTCGTCCCACCCGTCCATCAACGCGTCCATCGTGTCGCGGGCCCGGACATCGGCGTCCTTCCACCCGTCGAGCCAGTCGTTGGGCGCGGGATCGATCCGGCCGCGCCAGAGATCTTCGATCTCCGACTCCGTGTGGTCGCCCGTGAGCGCGATACCCATCCCTTGCTGCATCACTGGATGTCGTCCGAGCGCCTCGGGCAGGGCGCCCGGATCGACGGCCAGCCGCCACGATGCCAGACGGTCTGGATCCGGATCGAGGTGCCATCGATCCGCGACCACGAGCTGGTCGGCCGACGCCACGAGACGCTGCGTCGACCGACTGGTCGGGTACGCGCCGAACTGGATGACGACCTCGGGGCGACGCGCCTCCGACCAGGGACCCCCGATCAGGATCTGGCCGGCGGCGAGGGCGGTCTCGGGGTCGCGATCGCCGGAGGTCGGTTCGGCGAGGACGGGCCATCCCATGAGGCCGGACCAGAAGTGCGATCCGCTCCTGAGGTGCTCCGGGAGTTCGCCGACCACGATCACCCCCCGTTTCCCGGAGACCAGCTCGGTCAGCCGATCGGTCTCGTCCGGATCGAGGTCCGCGGTCGGGCGTTCGCGTCCTTCGAGCGGCTCCGCGTCCGGGCGGGCGGGCACGACGCCGACGCTCGGGGTGAGCGGCTCCTCGAACGGACAGTTCAGGTGCACGGGACCGACCGGGTCGGTGGCCATCGCCTGGATCGCCTCGTGCGCCGCCTGGTGCCACCACGCTTCCTGCCCGGCCGTCGTGGGCACCGGCAGGTCGTAGGAAGCGTGGACGTACCCGCCGTAGAGCTCGGGCTGCACGATCGTCTGGTTCGCTCCCGTCCCGCGGAGGCGAGGCGGACGGTCCGCGGTCAGCACGATCAGCGGCACCCGCGCCTGCGACGCTTCGACGACAGCGGGGAGGAGCTCGGCCGCCGCGGTGCCGCTCGTGCACGCCACGATCGCGGGGCGCCCGGTCGCCTTCGCGGCGCCGAGCGCGAAGAATCCGCCGGAGCGCTCATCGAGCTGGACGTGTACCTGCACGCGTGGATCGCTGGCGAGGGCGAGCGCGAGGGGCGTCGAACGGGATCCCGGCGACAGCGATGCGTGCGCCACGCCTCCATCGACGAGGCCGGCCACGAGCGAGGTCGCGCACGCGAGGGAGATGTCGCCGAGGTTCATGTGCCGATCCGGATGTCGATCGGGCCGACGGTGCGCCCGAGGATCAGCCCCGCTGCCATCAGGAGACCGCACGCCGCGTGGACCGCCGCCGTGCCGGTGAGGACCCGGATCAGGTCCCGTCCGCTCGCGGAGCCCACGAGCTCCATCGGACGGATCGCCGGGATCCAGGCGATGAGACCGAGGAGGGCCCACGGCGTCAGGCCCGCGGACGGCCACGGCGCGTGGATCAGCGTGCCGATCGCGATCGTGCCGAACGCGCCCACGACGCACGCACGGTACAGCAGCCGCGTTCGCCGGTCGCCGAGACGGACGGCAAGCGTCCGCTTCCCGGTCGCGGCGTCAGTCGGGATGTCCCGCAGGTTGTTCGCGACGAGGATCGCCACCGCGAGGAGCCCCAGGACGGCGCCGCACCACCACGCCGCCGCCGGCACCCGCTCATCCATCACGAACGACGTCCCGGCCGTCGCCATCAGTCCGAAGAACAGGAACACCATCAGCTCGCCGAGGCCCAGGCCGGCGTAGGGACGGGGACCTCCGCTGTATGCGAACGCCGCCACCAGGGCGAGCGCGCCGACGAACAGGATCAGGACCGGCTCGGTCGCCAACGCGAGCGCGAGCCCGGCGAACCCGGCGACCCCGATCGAGACCAGGGCCGCGAGGAGGACGGCCCGCGGTGACGCGGCGCCGGTCGCGACGAGCCGAGGCGGACCGAGACGGCCGGGCGTATCGACCCCCCGGATGCCGTCGAAGAAGTCGTTCGCGTAGTTCACGCCGACCTGGAGCCCCAGCGCGACGAGGAGCGCGGCGACGAAGCGCCAGGCGATGAACGCGTCGGCCGCGGCGGCGCCGACCACGACGGGCACGAGCCCCGCGCCCAGCGTCCGGGGGCGCGCGCCGGCCAGCCAGACGTTCACGGCCGCTTCGGGAACCTCGAGAAGTCCGGGCGCCGCTTCTCGACGTAGGCGTCGCGACCCTCCTGCGCCTCCTCGCTCATGTAATAGAGGAGTGTGGCGTCGCCGGCGAGCTGCTGGACGCCCGGGAGGCCGTCCACGCCGGCGTGATACCCCGACTTGAGCAGCCGGAGGGCGAGGGGGGAGTGGGCGAGCATCTCCTTCGCCCAGCGGACCGTCTCCTCCTCGAGCTCCTCGAGGGGTACGACGGCGTTGACCAAACCCCACGACAGCGCGGTCGCGGCGTCGTACTGGCGGCAGAGGAACCACACCTCTTTGGCCCGCTTCTCGCCGATCTGCCGGGCAAGCAGCCCGATCCCGTAGCCGCCGTCGAACGACCCGACGCGCGGGCCGGTCTGTCCGAACCGGGCGTTGTCCGCCGCGATGGTCAGGTCACAGCACAGGTGGAGCACGTGCCCGCCGCCGATCGCGTAGCCGGCGACCATCGCGACCACCGGCTTCGGGAGCCGGCGGATCTGGATCTGGAGGTCGAGGACGTTGAGGCGGCCGATCCCGTGCTCGTCGACGTACCCGTCGTCGCCCCGGACGCCCTGGTCGCCGCCGGAGGAGAAGGCCATCGGTCCCTCGCCGGTCAGGATCACGACGCCGATCGCGGGGTCGTCCCGCGCGAGGTCGAAGGCCTCGATCAGCTCTTTCGTCGTGAGCGGGCGGAACGCGTTGCGGACCTCCGGCCGGGCGATCGTGATCTTCGCGATGCCATCGGCCGTCTCGTATCGGATGTCGGAGAACGCTTGTTCATCCGGCCCCGACACGCCCGGCTTCCAATCCAGGGCCTTCCTGATCTCCCGCGTCTCATCCATGTGACCGATGACTCCTAGAGCGCACGCTCGAACGGTTGGGCTAGCCTACTCGACGCGCCCGAGGAGGGAGCCAGAGCGATGGCAACGGACGAACTGGTCGCGATCGACCTGCCGCCGGGACCCGAGTGGGTCGAGCTCGTCAATCGTCTGTGGCTCGAGGAGGTGCCGTTCCTCCCCCTCGATCATCGGCTCAGCGACCGCGAGCGGCGGGCGATCGTCGACCGGGCACGGCCCCAGTTCGTACACGATGCGGCGGGAGAGACGCTCCTCGGCGACGCCACCCCGGTGGCGCCCGGGGTCGCGATCGTGATGCCGACCTCGGGGACCGCGGGGGAGCCGAAGCTCGTGGAGCTGCATCGCGTGGCGGTCGTCGTGGCGGTCAGCCGATCGGCCAAGCGACTGGGCGCGACACCGGGCGCACCGTGGCTCTGTCCGCTCACGCCCGCGCATATCGGAGGGCTCCTCGTGCTCCTGCGCGGCGCGATCCTGGGCGCTCCGGTGGTGATGCACGAACGGTTCGACCCGGAGCGCCTCGTCCACGACGGGGAGGGCGCCGCCTTCGCGTCCGTCGTGCCCGCGATGGTCCGGCGACTGCTCGCGTCGGACCTCGGCCTGCACGGGCTCACGCTCCTCGTCGGCGGCGACGGGATCGACCACGCGACGGTGGACGGCGCCCGAGCCCGCGGCGCCCGCATCGTGACGACCTACGGTCTCACGGAGACGTGCGGCGGGTTCACGTACGACGGCGTCCCGCTCGAAGGGATGCAGGTGCGGCTGGACGCCGCGGGCGCGATCGAGGTCACGGGCTCGACCGTGATGGAGGGCTATCGACTCGACCCGGCCGCGACCGGCGCCGCATTCACGACCGACGGATGGCTGCGCACGGGGGACCTGGGGGCGATCGGCGACGACGGCGTGCTCTCGGTCCACGGTCGGGCCGACCACGTGATCCGCAGCGGCTCCGAGAAGATCTGGCCCGAGGAGGTCGAGCGAGCGCTCTCCTCGTACCCCAAGGTCCGGGACGTGGCGGTGACGGGCACCAGCGACCCTGAATGGGGGGCACGCGTGAGCGCGTTCGTGGTGCCGGCTCGGGTGGACGATCCGCCCTCTCTCGAGGAGCTCCGCGCCCACGCCGCCGAGCACCTGGCCCGGTTCAAGCTCCCGCGGGAGCTCCACCTCGTCGCGGAGATCCCCCGGACCAGCACCGGCAAGCTGCGCCGCAGCGCCCTTCGCTGATCTGCGCCTTCGCGGAAAGGCGCCCGCCGAAAGGCGCGTCGATATGAGGGCGCCATAGAGCGACGTGAAAGGCCCGAGTCCGGGAGGGGTGGACTCGGGCCTTCGCTCGGGGAGGTCCCCGAGGCCATCGAGGGGGTGACGGCCTCTCGCGCCCGGGGGCGCGGTTCGCTCTCCGCTACAGATTTCGTCCAACGGCGAACGGGACTTGAGCGCTGCCGGGCAGGAGTTCCGGCCGCCGGACGCGTCAGACCGTGATCGCGCCGTGCTTGACCGCGAACGAGACCGCCTCGAGCTTGGAATGCACGCGCAGCTTGCCGAGGATGTTCCGCACGTGGGTCTGGACCGTCTGCGGGCTGATGAAGAGCTTCGTGGCGATGCCCTCGTTCCGCATGCCCTCGGCCAGGAGCTGGAGGATCTCGCGCTCCCGATCCGTGAGGTCGTCGAGGAGCATCGTCGCCTCCCGCTGAGCCTCGCGCTCCCGCGCGACCTGCGCGAGGAGCCGTGTGAGCGTGGCCGGGTCGATCAGCACCTCGCCCTCCGCGGCAGCCTTCGCCGCAGCGAGCACCTCCTCGGCCGCCTCGCCCTTGCCGAGGAAGCCCGACGCTCCCGCCTCGACGGCCTCCACCAGGAGCCGATCCTCGTCGTGCGCGGTGATGATCACGACCTTCGTGGCCGGGGAGATCTCCTTGATCCGCCGCGTCGCCTCGATCCCGGACATGCCTCCCTTGAAGACGATATCCATCAGCACCACGTCCGGCAGGTGCTGGGCCGAGAGCTCGATCGCCGTCTCCGGATCGTGGACAGGAGGCGCGACGAGCTGCAGGCCGTCGTCGAGGCCGACCACCGTGGCCAGGGCGTCGGTCAGGACCTTGTGGTCGTCGCAGATCAGGAGCGTCGTCACGGGGTGCCCGCCATCCGTTCCTCAGCAGGGAGCCGAACGATGAGCATCGTACCCCCCGCCGAGCCGTCGGCGATCGAAGCGTCGCCCCCATGTGCGCGGGCGATCGTTCGCGAGATGAACAGGCCGAGCCCGGCTCCGGGTCGATCCTCGTAGTCGGGCGGGCGCCATCCCGCGAAGCGCTCGAAAACGCCCTCCCGTTGGTCCGCCGGGATGCCGGGGCCGCGATCGCGCACCTCGATCACCGCGTCGGGCCCCTCTCGGCGGAGCGCGAGGGCGATCGGGGCATCGCCCGGCGAGTACGCCACCGCGTTCTCGAGCAGCTGTCGCACCACGAACGCGATCTGGGTCGCGTCGACGGGCGCCTCGAGCCCGTCGTCCACGTCCACCTCGAACGGATGGTCGCCGGTCTCGGTCGCCTCCACTGCGCCGCGAACGATCGCCCCGAGATCCTGCCGGCGGATGTCGAACCGGACCGTGCCCGCGTCCAGCTTCAACGCGAGGGCGACCTGCTCGACCGTTCGCTCGAGCCGCTCCGCCTCGATGCGGATCAATCCGAGGAACTCGCGACGCTCGCCGTCGTCGAGCCGGTCGTAGTGCGTGAGCGTCGTGCTGGCCAGCCCGCGGATCGTGGAGACCGGCCCGCGGATCTCGTGCGTCAGCTTCGAGACGAGGGCGGCTCGCTCCTGCGCGAGGTCGGTCGCGTCCCGCTCGTCGCTATCGGTCACGCGAGCGAGTCTAGGCGGGGGAACGAGCGCTACGCGTACGAGTGGTCGTCGTCCGGGAACGTGCCCGCGTCGACCTCTCGCATGAAGGCCTCGACGGCCTCGCGCCGTCACACCGCGAACGTCGGCGAACTTCTTCGCGAGCTTCGGGACCCGTTCGTTGATCCCGAGGAGATCGTTGATCACGAGCACCTGCGCGTCGCAGGAGGGACCCGCGCCGATCCCGATCGTCGGGATCTGCAGCGAACCCGTGATCTCACCCGCGAGCTCCGCCGGCATCGCCTCCAGGACGATCGAGAACGCGCCGGCCTTCTCGAGCTGCTCGGCCTGCTCCGTGACCCGCTGCGCGGCCTCGCCACGACCCTGGACCCGGTACCCGCCCATCGCATGGACCGACTGTGGGGTGAGGCCGACGTGCGCCATCACCGGGATCCCGATCTCGACGAGTCGATGGACGAGGTCGAGGTGCGGCCCTTCCAGCTTCACGGCGTGCGCGCCGCCCTCCTTCACGAGACGCCCGGCGTTGCGCACACCCTCCTCGATCGAGACCTGGTACGAGAGGAACGGGAGGTCACCGATCACCATCGCGTGCTCGGCGCCTCGCGCGACCGCGCGCGTGTGATGGAGCATCTCCTCCATCGTGACGGGCAGCGTGTCCTCGTAGCCGAGGACGTTGTTCCCGACCGAGTCGCCGACCAGCAGCAGCGGAACGCCGACGCGGTCGAGGATCTGGGCGGTGGGGAAGTCGTAGGCGGTGAGCATCGTGAACCTGCGCCCGTCCGCCTTCCACGCCTTCAGGTCGTGGACGGTGATCATCGCTCGCGCCTCCTTTGAAGTGCACGGCAGTCGGGGGATTGTAGCGGAGCCGGTGTCAGACCTCGGTGCTACCGTCCGCACAGGTCCCGTACACTGCTGGGCGACCCTCAGGACTTCCTGCTCCCCTTCGAGGGGGGCCGTCCAGACCAGAGGAGGTGGGGTTTGAGGGATTACGAGTGCATGCTCATCCTGCCCGCCGAGGCCGACGAAGCCACGGTGAGCGCCGCGACGGACCGCATCTCTGCGGTCGCCGCCAAGCATTCCGGACAGGTCCGCAACATCGAGCGGTGGGGCCGTCGCCGGCTCGCATATGAGCTCGATCACCGGAACGAGGGCTACTACGTCGTGGTCACGTTCTCGGCGGAGCCGGTCGCCCAGGCGGAGCTCGAACGGACGCTGAACCTGGCGGACGAGGTGCTCCGGCACAAGGTGATGGTGCTGCCGCCCGTCCGAGTGAAGCAAGAGAAGCAACTGGCATCTTCCCCCGCCTCCGCGGCTGGCGGAGACGAGACACCACAAGGGGAGTGAACGAACCATGGCGACGGACAACCAAGTGACCCTGGTCGGCAACCTGACCGACGACCCGGAGCTCCGCTACACGCCGAACGGCGCGGCGGTCTGCAAGTTCCGGATCGCCGTGAACCGCCGGTTCCAGGACGCGAACGGCCAGTGGAAGGACGGCGACACGTCGTACTTCACGATCAACGCGTGGCGCACGCTCGCCGAGAACGCGGCGGAGTCGCTCACCCGCGGCACGCGCGTGATCGTGGCCGGCCGGCTCAACTACCGGACCTGGGAGAACCAGGACGGCGACAAGCGCTCCGCGATCGAGGTCGAGGCCGACGAGGTCGCGCCGAGCCTGAAGTGGGCCACGGCCGCGGTGACGCGCCAGGCGCGCTCCGGCGGCGCCTCGAGCTCCGGCGACTGGGGCGAGAAGGTGGCCGCGCCGGTGGGCGGCGGCGCCGATCAGGAGGAGACACCACTCGATGGCGGGTAGGGGAGGACCGAAGGAGCGTGGCCCCAAGCGCCGGCGTGAGAAGGACGACAAGGGCTGGCAGAAGCGCGGCAAGCGCAAGTACTGCCAGTTCTGCAAGGACAAGACGCGCGTCGACTACAAGGACGTGATGACGCTGCGCAAGTTCGTGTCGGACCGGGGCAAGATCCGCGCCCGGCGCGTCTCGGGCAACTGCGTCCAGCACCAGCGCGACGTCGCCTCGGCCGTCAAGAACGCCCGCGAGATGGCCCTGCTCCCGTACTCGAGCCGATAGGAGCAGCGCGCGATGAAGGTCATCCTGCAGAAGTCCGTGGAACGCCTCGGAGACCCGGGCGACGTCGCGGACGTCGCCGACGGGTACGCCCGGAACTTCCTGATCCCTCGCGGCCTGGCCGTGCGGGCCGAGAAGGGTGCGATCCGCCATGCCGAGAGCCTCACGCGAGCTCATCAGGTGCGGACCAAGGCACAGAAGGGCGAGTTCGAGGCGCTGGCCGCCCGGGTCATCCAGACCCCCGTCGTCGTGACGGCGCGCGCGGGCGAGGAGGGGAAGCTGTTCGGATCCATCACGGCCGCCGACATCGCGGAGGCGCTCTCGGCGCAGGCGGGCGTGTCCGTGGATCGCCGCGACGTCCACCTCGACGAGCCGATCCGATCGGTCGGGACGCACGAGGTCACGGTCCACCTGCACGCCGAGGTCGACCCGGTCATCACGGTCGACGTCCAGGCGCAGGAGTAGCCCAAGAACCGCGCGGGGCGAGGAGACCGGGCCCAGGAGGGGTCCGGACACCTCGCCCCGCATCTTTTGTCACTCTCGTTGTCCACAATCATCCACATGGATCTCCACAGGTGGAACGCCCTGCTCAGGCCGGGAGTGACAAGGAATCTCCGGACCTCACCAGCCCCGGAGCAATCCACACCGGTTCTCCACTGTTCCCCCGCCGTGACCGGGCGTAGCGTCCCCCATTCGGAGACCGGGATAGGAGACAGGGGGTGAGCGGTATCGTCCGCACGGCCGACGACCTCGTCCGCCTTCCTCGCAACGGGGATCACCGCGTTCCGCCCCACAACGTGGAGGCGGAGGCCGCGGCCCTCGGGTCGATGATGTTGTCGGCCGAGGCCATCGCCGACGTCGTCGAGCTCCTGCAGGCCGAGGACTTCTATCGGTCGGCGAACGGGCGGATCTTCGAGGTGCTCCGCGAGCTCTACGCCCGCGGTGAGCCCGTCGATCAGCTCTCCGCCGTCGAGGCCCTCCGCCGGAAGGGGACGCTCGATGACGTCGGCGGCCCTCTGTACATCCGGGACCTGACCGACCAGGTCCCGACCCCGGCCTCCGCCGCGCACTACGCGCGGATCGTCGCGCAGGCCGCCCTGCTCAGGAGACTGATCGGGGCGGCCGCCGACGTGATGGACATGGCGTACTCGGCTCCGGAGGACCCTGAAGGCGTCGCCGATGCCGCCGAACAGCGGATCTACGACGTCGCGCGCCGCGAAGACCAGGACGAGGTCGCCACCCTCCGTGAGCTGATCGACGGTGCGATGCTCGAGCTGGAGCAGATCCAGCACCGTGAGACGGCCTACACCGGGCTCCCCACGGGGTTCCGTGATCTCGACGAGCTGACCTCGGGGCTCCAGCCGGGGAACCTCGTGATCATCGCCGCGCGCCCGGGGATCGGGAAGTCCTCGCTCGCGATGAACATCGCGCACAACGTCGCCGTGGCCGGCGGCTCCGTCGCGGTGTTCTCGCTGGAGATGTCTCGGCACGAGGTCGGGATGCGGATGCTCTGCTCGGCCGCCCGGGTGCCGTGGGACCGCATCCGCAGCAAGCGCGTCGGTCCCGACGACTGGGTCCGCGTCGTGCAGGCCGCCGAGCGGCTCCACGACGCGCCGCTGTCCATCGTGGACTCCGGCAACGTGAACATCGTCGACGTCCGTGCCAAGGCGCGGCGGATGCGGAGCAGCAAGACGGGGCTCGCGCTGATCATCGTCGACTACCTCCAGCTGATGACGTCGGCGGCCGTCCGGCGGCCCGACAACCGGCAGCAGGAAGTCGCGGAGATCAGCCGCTCGTTGAAGCTGCTCGCCAAGGAGCTCGGGATCCCGGTGCTCGCGCTCTCCCAGCTCAACCGCAACCCGGAGACGCGCGCCGACAAGCGCCCGCAGCTCTCGGACCTCCGCGAGAGCGGTTCGCTCGAGCAGGACTCCGACGTGGTCGCGTTCATCCATCGCGACGACGCCGATCCCGAGAAGAAGAAGGAAGCGGAGCTGATCCTCGCGAAGCACCGGAACGGGCCAACGGGCTCGATCAAGCTGATGTTCGAGCCGTCGCTCACCCAGTTCCGCAACGCCGCCCGCGGCGACGTCCCGGCGTGACCGAAGCCGCTCCGCCGGGCGTCCTCCGGCGGCGGGCTCGTACCGTGCTCAACCGCCTCCGCAAGCGCTATGGGGAGCTCGTGCCCCCGCGGCGGACCGACCCGCTCGAGGAGCTGATCCTTACCGTGCTGTCGCAGCACACCAGCGACGTGAACGCCGAGCGGGCGTTCGAGGCCCTCCGCGCCGCGTTCCCGTCGTGGGAGGACGTGGTCCGCGCTCCGACCCGGGCGGTGGCGGACGCGATCCGCTCAGGTGGTTTGGCGGACACCAAGGCGCCGCGCATCCAGGAGATCCTGCGCGAGGTGGAGGAACGCCGCGGCGCCTTCGACCTGTCGTATCTGGCGGAGCTCTCCGACGAGGACGCGCGGGCGGAGCTCGTCTCCCTCCCCGGAGTCGGCCCGAAAACCGCGGCGGTCGTCCTGTCCTTCGCGCTGGGACGCGACGCGATGCCGGTCGACACCCACGTGCATCGCGTGACCCGGCGACTCGGCCTCGTCCCTCCCACGACCTCCGCGGAGCGCGCGGACCGGATCCTGCACGAGCTCGTCCCGGAAGGGCTCCGCACGCCGCTGCACGTGGCGCTGATCCGTTTGGGACGTGAGATCTGCAAGGCCCCGACGCCCCGCTGCGGGATCTGTCCGCTGAAGGACATCTGCCCGACCGCGCCGCGATATCTGGACGGATAGGGGTCCCGCCCGGCACTCACTTCCTGGATCTCCTTCCCGGCCTGAGTCTTCCCCTGCCGGCCCTCACCTCGGTCGAATTTGACATATACCGATATGGGCATATATGGTCTGGGCATGGCACGGGTCGCGACGACAGCGGATGCGTTCAACGCGGTGGCGGAGCCCCGGCGGCGGCAGATCCTGGACGTCCTGGCCGGCGGGGAGCGCCCGGTGAACGACCTCGTCCGGCGGCTCGGTCTGGCGCAGCCCCTGGTGTCCAAGCACCTTCGGGTGCTGCGGGAGGTGGGATTGGTGGACGTGCGAGACGAAGGGAGGCAGCGGATCTATCGACTCAACGGTCGTTCCCTCAAGCCGATCCACGACTGGGTCAAGAACTACGAGCGGGCGTGGGAGGAGCGGTTCGATCGGCTGGATGTGGTCCTGGAAGAGCTCAAAGGAGCGGGACAGACGGGAAAGGAGCAAGGAGATGGTGGCGATGACGAGTAGCGGTACCGCGGTCGTGACGCTCCCGGCGGACACGCAGATCGTGATCACGCGGGAGTTCGATGCCCCGAAGCACCTGGTGTACCGGGCGTACACGGAGCCGGAGCTGATCGAGCGCTGGTGGAGCGGCGAGCGCGGCGAGGTCACGAGCGTCGACGTCGACCTCCGCGTCGGCGGCACGTGGCGGTACGTGATGCGGGCCAACGAGGGTTTCGAGGTGGCGTTCCACGGCGAGTTCCGGGAGATCGTCCCGAACGAGCGGCTCGTGACCACGGAGGTCTACGAGATGCCCGCCGACGATCCCATGGCCGGGACGCCCGAGGCGGAGGAGGGGGTGCTGAACAGCGTCACCTTCACGGAGGTGGACGGGCGCACCACCCTCACGACGGTCACGGAGTGCCACACCAAGGAGGTGCGCGACGCGATCATCGACTCCGGCATGGAAGGCGGGATGCAGGAGGCGATGGACCGTCTCGAGCAGGTGGCCGTCTCGCTCGGCTAGACGGTCGGGTTTCACGATCCACGGTGACGGGCCACCGGGGACTCCGTCCCCGGTGGCCCGCCGCCTTCTAAGCTTCCGACCATGACTGGGTTCAGCTTCGAGGTCGTCGATGCCTCCCACTACGACGAGCTCCGGCCGGAGTACGCGCCGGAGGCGGTCGCCTGGGTCGCCGAGCGCGTCGGCATCGGCCCGGGCGCGACCGTGGTCGACCTGGCGGCCGGGACAGGCCGCCTGTCGGGCCGGTTCCTGCAGCTCGGCGTCGACGTGGTCGCCGTGGAGCCCGCGGCGAACATGCGCGCGGTCCTGGAGGAACGGTTCCCGGCGGTCCGCGCGATCGTGGCGACAGCGGAGTCGATGCCGCTCGACGACGGGGCGATCGATGCCGTCGTCGTGGGCAACGCGTTCCACCACTTCGACCGGGACGCGGCGATGGCGGAGATCCGTCGCATCCTGCGTCCCGGAGGTGGCCTCGCCGTGTTCTGGGCCTGGCCGAACGAGGAGGAGCAGCTGCGGATCCCAGGCGTCCGCGCGATCTACGAGGTCGTCGAGGGGGCCCGGGGGGAATCCGTGATCGGGGCAGCCCACCAGACCTGGGCCGAGCTGCCGGCCCCCGTGGAGGGGTTCGGCCCGTTCGAGCGCCGGGAGTTCCCGACGACCCACGTCCTGCCGGCGGCGCGCCTCGCAGATCTCTACGCGACCTCGAGCGACATCGTGTCGATGCCGGCACCCACACGAGCTTGGCTCCTCGACCGCATCAGGCAGCTGTCGCGCGAACTCCCCGAGACGCTGCACCTCCCGGAGAGGACCGTGGTCGATCTCTGCATCCGAGGCTGAGCGGCGCGGGTTGGATGACGCGCGGGACCGGATCTGGAGCGGGTGAGGGGAATCGAACCCCCGTTTCGAGCTTGGGAAGCTCGCGTTCTGCCATTGAACCACACCCGCGAACGCCACCCGAGGGCGGTGGAGCGACAGTCTAGACGAGGCCCTCGCAGGCATCCAGGCGAGGTCGACGTGCTAGCGTGCGCTGCCTCATGGCCGAGCCGGACCCGGACCTCTGGCCGCGCACCTTGCAGCGGCTCGCGTCCCACGAGGCGCTCTCGGCCGACGCCGCCGCCGAGGTGATGCACGCGATCATGTCGGGCGACGTGACGCCGGCACAGGTCGGCGGCTTCCTGATGGCACTGCGCACGAAAGGGGAGACCGTCGACGAGCTCGACGGTCTCGCTCGCACCGCGCTCGAGTTCGCGCATCCCGTCACGCCGCCCGGTCCCGTTCTCGATACCTGCGGGACCGGCGGCGATCGGAGCGGCACGTTCAACATCTCCACCGTGTCCGCGATCGTGGTGGCCGGGGCCGGTGTAGCGGTCGCCAAGCACGGCAACCGCGCGGCCTCGGGGCTCTGCGGATCTGCCGATCTCCTGGAGGCCCTCGGGGTGAAGATCGACCTCGATGCGGCGGGCGTCGAGCGATGTCTCGCGGACGTGGGGATCGGGTTCATGTTCGCCCCGGTCTTCCATCCCGCGTGGGGCCATGCGGCGCCGGTCCGCCGGGAGCTGCGCGTGCCCACCTCGTTCAACTTCCTCGGTCCTCTCACCAACCCCGCCCGTCCGGCGGCCCAGGTGGTCGGCGTCTCCGACGAGCGGATGCTCCCGCTGATGGCCGAGGTGCTCGCTCGCCGCGGCACCCGCGCGAAACTCTTCCGCGGCGAGGACGGCCTCGACGAGCTCACGACGACGGGCCCGTCGCTCGTCCTCGACGTCCGTGACGGCGAGGTGCGCGAAGACCGTCTCGACCCGACGGCGCACGGGATCGCGCGCGCTTCGAGTCAGGACCTTCGTGGGGGCGACGCCGGCGAGTCGGGGCGCATCGCCCGTGCGGTGCTCGGCGGGGAGCAGGGTCCCGCCCGCGACGTCGTGCTCCTGAACGCGGGCGCTGCGCTGGAGGTCGCCGGCGTCGCCCCCGACCTCGACGGCGGGATCGCTATGGCGGCATCATCGATCGACGAAGGGAAGGCGGCGTCGACGCTCGACCGATGGGTCGAGGTGTCCTCCGTCGCCGCGGAGGGCGGTGGATGACGGGGTCGAAGGATGAGACGGCGGTCCCACGCTGGCCGAACTGGCTGGGGCTGGTCGTGGACGACCTGGAGGCGGCGCGTAGGTTCTACGGCGAGGTGGTCGGTCTCGAGGCGGTCGACGCCGGCGACGACTGGGTGCAGTTCGATATGGGCGAGCAGCGGATCTTCGAGTTGCTTCGGCGCGACCCGGAGCAGGCGCGATACGACCGGGCGCGGTTCCAACCCGGCTTCGCGGTCGGCGACATCGAGCGCGCACGGGAACGGTTGGTGGCCATCGGGGCCGAACAGGTGACGGATGTGGAAGGCGGTCCCGAACACGGCGGCTTCTGGTGCTACTTCCGAGATCCGGAGGGGCACGTCTTCGAGATCAGCCAGCTCACGCCCCCGGTTCCCGACCCGTCCACGGTGCCCGGAGCCGACCTCCGATAGCATCCCGGCCATGATCCTGTCCGACCGCACGATCCGCGAGGAGATCGAGGCCGGCCGCATCGTGATCGACCCGTTCGATCCGGCGTGCGTGCAGCCCTCGTCGGTGGACCTGCACGTCGACGCGGAGTTCCGTGTGTTCGCGAACTCGCGGTATCCCTACATCGACGTGAAGCAGGAGCAGCCCGACCTGACCGAGCTGATCGAGACCAAGCCCGACGAGCCGTTCATCCTGCATCCGGGGGAGTTCGTGCTGGGCTCTACCCTCGAGCGCGTCGCCCTACCGACCGACCTCGTCGCGCGGCTCGAGGGCAAGTCGTCGCTCGGCCGCCTCGGCCTGCTGATCCACTCGACCGCGGGCTACGTCGACCCGGGCTGGGACGGGTACCTCACGCTCGAACTATCGAACGTCGCGAACCTGCCGATCACGCTCTACCCCGGGATGAAGATCGGGCAGATCTCGTTCTTCCGGCTCACGACGCCGGCCGAGAAGCCGTACGGGGGCGCGGGCAGCAAGTACCAGGGCCAGCGAGGGCCCACGGCGAGCCGGTTCTTCGAAGACTTCCAGGCCTGACCGGCGGTCCGCTACTCGTGGACCAGCGCTCCCGGCACGGGGCCGACGCCCATCTGGACGGCCATCATCGCGGCCTGCGTCCTGTTCGTGACGCCGAGCTTGCGGAAGATCGCCGCCAGGTGGGCCTTGACCGTCTTCTCCGAGAGGTAGAGGCGTCCCGCGATCTCGCGGTTGGCCCGGCCCTCGGCGAGCAGCTCGAGGATGTCGTGCTCGCGCTGCGTGAGGTTGTACTCGCCGCGCCGCCCGTTGGTCCCGTGCTCGCGCCCGGAGGCCTCGTGCTCCTCGAACAGGTTCTGGATCACCCTGGGTGACAGGACGTTCCCGCTGCCGGACATCGCAACGTTGATCGCCTGTGACAGGTCCTCGGGGGTGGCGTCCTTCAACAGGTAGCCGGATGCGCCGTCTGCGAGCGCGCGCTTGACGTACGGCGCGTTGTCGTAGGTCGAGAGCATGATCACGGGCATGTCGGGCCGGTCGGCCTTCATCGCCCGGAGCAGCTCGAGGCCGTCGAGGTCCGGCATCCGCACGTCCACCAACGCGAGGTCGATCTCCGTGCCGAGTTGCAGGTGCTCGAGGGCCGCGGCGGCGCTCTCCGCCTCCGTGACCTCCGCGTCCGGGAACCCTTCCTTCACCACGTAGTGCAGACCACGACGAACCAGCGCGTGGTCATCCACGATCAGGATCTTCATCATCCTTCATCACCTCGCCCTCCGACGGGGAGCACGGCGACCACGCGGGTGCCGCTTCCGGGCTTCGAATCGATCTCGATGGTGCCGCCGATCCGTTCTGCTCGGCTGCGCATCAGGCGCAGTCCGAAGTGCATCTCGTTCGCTGGCGCGACCGCGCCGTTGCCTCGGTCCTCGACCTCGATCCGGAGCTCCTGGAGCCCCGAGATGATGCGGATCGACACCTCGGGCGCGCCCGAGTGCTTCGCCGCGTTCGCGAGCGCCTCGGCGACGATCGCGTTGGCTGTCTCGAGCGTGAGGTCGTCGATCCGGTCGACTTCTCCCTCGATCGATACGCGCGCGGGCAGGTGCCAGCGCTGCACGAGGTCGCTCACGAAGGTGGCCAGCGGCGGCTCGCGGTGTGGCGTGCCGGCGTCCAGCTCGAACAGGATCTCCCGGATCTGCTTCAGGTCGTTGCGGATCGCGTCCTCGATCTCCTTCAGCGTCGCGAGGACGATCTCCGGTTCGGTGCGGATGCGGTGCTGGAGCCCCTGGAGCTCGAGGATCGCGCTCGTCACGGACTGCGTGAGCCCGTCGTGGATGTGGATCGCCCAGTTCGTGCGCTCGGCCAACAGCAGCGTGTCGACCGTATGGGCCACGGTCGGATGCACGCTCCGTCGGGGGCGCAGCGTCGAACTCGAGGTTGCCACTTTCATCCTTTCGATGGATGTCATGTCTGCCCTGAAGATCTGGGGCGTCCGGTCCGTTGGGTCTAGTCCATCCATCGGACGAAAGGACGTTGGGCTTGAACGTTCGCGGGCAGGCGATGACGGGGACGTCGTTTCAGCTGATCGGTACCCGTCCGAGCGCGCTGACGGTCCACCGCAGGGACTCTGCCATGGAAGCCAGGAAGAAAGTTGTCAATACCACACTTAGGTCCTACCCTGGATCCATCGCGGGATGCGATCTGAACACGCATCTCGAACAACGGACGAGGAGGAACACTGATGGCACGAGCGGTGGGAGTCGATCTGGGTACGACCAACTCGGTCGTGGCGGTGCTCGAGGCGGGGGAGCCGGTCGTGGTTCCGAACGCGGAGGGATCGCGTACGACGCCGTCGGTCGTCGGTTTCTCCAAGACGGGGGAGATCCTGGTGGGCGAGGTCGCGAAACGACAGGCGATCACGAACCCCGACCGGACGATCCGCTCCGTCAAGCGCCACATGGGCGACAAGGACTGGTCGGTCGACATCGACGGCAAGGGATGGACGCCCCAGGAGATCTCGGCCCAGATCCTGAACAAGCTGAAGCGCGACGCCGAGGCGTTCCTGGGCGACACCGTCACGCAGGCGGTGATCACCGTGCCGGCCTACTTCGACGACGCGCAGCGCCAGGCCACCAAGGAGGCCGGGCAGATCGCCGGCCTCGAGGTGCTCCGGATCATCAACGAGCCGACCGCCGCCGCGCTCGCCTACGGGCTGGACAAGCAGCAGACGGAGCAGACGATCCTCGTGTTCGACCTCGGGGGCGGGACATTCGACGTCTCGCTGCTGGAGATCGGCGAGGGCGTCGTGGAGGTCAAGGCCACCCACGGCGACACGCAGCTCGGCGGTGACGACTGGGACCAGCGGGTCATCGACTGGCTCGCGGAGCGCTTCAAGGGCAACTACTCGATCGATCTCGTGAAGGACCGGATGGCGATGCAGCGCCTGAAGGAGGCCGCCGAGAAGGCGAAGATCGAGCTGTCCCAGGTGGCGGAGACGACGATCAACCTTCCCTTCATCAGCGCGGGCCCCGACGGGCCGCTGCACCTGGAGGAGAAGCTCACGCGGACCGAGTTCGAGCGGATGACCGCCGATCTGGTGGACCGGTGCCGCGGACCGTTCGAACAGGCGATCGCGGACTGGGGCAAGGGCGCGAGCGAGATCGATCACGTGATCCTCGTGGGCGGGTCCACGCGGATGCCGATGATCCAGGACCTCGTGAAGGACCTGACGGGTGGCAAGGACCCGCACAAGGGCGTGAACCCCGACGAGGTCGTGGCCGTGGGCGCCGCGATCCAGGCGGGCGTCCTGAAGGGCGACGTGAAAGACATCCTGCTGCTCGACGTGACGCCTCTGACGTTGGGTGTCGAGACCAAGGGCGGACTCTTCACGAAGCTGATCGAACGGAACACGACGATCCCGACTCGCAAGTCCGAGATCTTCACGACCGCGGACGACAACCAGACGACGGTCGAGATCCACGTGTTGCAGGGAGAGGCCGAGACGGTGATGTCGCCCGGCGTGAAGTCGCTCGGGCGGTTCCACCTGACCGGCATCCCCCCGGCGCCACGCGGTGTGCCGCAGATCGAGGTGGCATTCGACATCGACGCGAACGGCATCGTGAACGTGAGCGCCAAGGACCTCGCGTCCGGCAAGGAGCAGGCGATGACGATCACGGGAGGGACCGCCCTCTCGAAGGACGAGATCGATCGCATGGTCAAGGAGGCCGAGGCCTTCGCGGCCGAGGACCACAAGCGCCGGGAGGCGGCCGAGGCCCGCAACCAGGCGGACCAGCTGACCTACCAGGTGGACACGTTCCTGAACGACAACGGCGACAAGATCACCGATGCCGACAAGGCGGAGCTGACCTCGAAGAACGACGAACTGAAGCAGCTCCTCAAGGACGAGTCGGCCGAGACGGACGCCCTGCGATCGGCCAGCGACGCGTTGCTGCAGGTCTGGCAACGAGCGAGCCAGTCGATGCACGAGCAGGCCGCGCAGTCGCAGGCCGCCGGCGAGGGTGGCGAGGGCGCGTCGGCGCCGGACGGCGCCGAGTCCGACGGTGACGAGGACGTCGTGGAGGGCGAGATCGTGGACGAAGGGGGCTCGTCGTGACCGAGGGAAACCACGAGCACGACGAGGAGGGACGCCCCTCGTCTCGAGGCGACGACGAGGGCGCGGCAGAGGCGACCGCGCGCGACGTCGCCGACGCGTTCGACAGCCGACCGGCGGACCAGGCGGCCGAGACCTCCGAGGACCCTGCGGCCGAGGCCGCGCGGTATCGCGACCACCTCCAACGGCTGCAGGCGGAGTTCGACAACTACCGCAAGCGCGTCCTCCGCGAGCAGACGTCGGCGGTCGAGCTGGCGGCCCAACCGGTGCTCCGTCGGCTCCTCGAGGTCCTGGACGACTTCGACCTGGCGCTGATGCATGCGCAGGACCGGCCCGACTTCGACCGCTTCCTCCACGGCGTCGAGCTCGTCTACGCGAAGCTCCTCGACACGCTGCGGGCCGAGGGCCTGGAGCGCATGGATGTGGACGGCAAGCCCTTCGATCCGGAGCTGCACGAGGCGCTGATGCAGTCGGGCGACGGCGACGGCGATCCCGTCGTGGCGGACGTGTTGCGACCCGGCTACACGTTGAAAGGCCGGGTCCTCCGGCCGGCCGGGGTGCGGGTGGAGAGGAAGTGAGGCATGGCGGACGAGGTTCGCAGGGAGTGGTTCGACAAGGACTACTACGCGGTCCTCGGCGTGCCCAAGAACGCCTCCGCGGCTGAGGTCAAGAAGGCGTACCGCAAGCTCGCGCAGCAACATCATCCGGACACGAAGCAGGGCGATCCCGATGCGGAGGCCCGGTTCAAGGAGATCTCCGCCGCGTACGACGTCCTCGGAGACCCTGAGAAGCGCACCTCCTACGACCGCGTGCGCGAGATGGGTGCGTCCGGATTCGGTCCGGGGTTCGGAGGCCCTGGTCCCGGTGGAACCGGCGGCGCCTGGCCCGGTGGCGTGCGCTACGAGCAGGTGAACGTCGACGACATGGGCGACCTGTTCGGTGGGCTCTTCGGCGGGGCGGCGAGGCGCGGAGGGCGCCGGCCCGCATCTCAGCGGGGCGCGGATCTCGAGACCACGGTCACCGTCTCGTTCGAAGACGCGATGACGGGAACGACCGCCCCGATCAGGATCGACGGTCCGGCCGTGTGCTCGCGCTGCCACGGATCGGGAGCCGAGCCCGGGACCCAACCGATCACCTGTCCGCGGTGTCAGGGAAGCGGCGAGATCGCGGAGAACCAAGGGTTCTTCTCGATGTCGCGGCCGTGCCCGCAGTGCGGGGGAGCCGGACGGATCGTGGAGTCCCCGTGCACGAAGTGTCGCGGGACCGGTGCGGAGCGCCGGACCCGCACCCTGAACGTGAAGATCCCGGCGGGGGTGCGCAACGGCGCCAGGATCCGTCTTTCCGGGAAGGGCGAGCCGGGTCCTGCCGGCGGTCGTTCCGGCGACCTCTACGTCAAGGTCGCCGTCGAGCCGCACCCGGTGTTCGGCCGCAAGGGGGACGATCTGACCGTCGATCTGCCCATCTCGTATCCGGAGGCGACCCTCGGCGCGAACGTCGAGGTCCCGACGATGAACGGGCCCGTGACGTTGAAGGTGCCCGCCGGCACCCCGAGCGGGAAGACGTTCCGGGTCAAGGGCCGGGGTGCCCCGAAGAAGGGCGGACGAGGCGACCTCCTGGCCAAGGTGCGGGTCGACGTCCCGGAGAAGGTCTCGCGGGAGGAGAAGGAACTCCTGCGGCAGCTCCGCGAAGTGGCGAAGGAGTCGCCTCGGAAACGGCTGGGCGTGCAGTAGGAGGTTGGAGCGCACATGAACGATCGGGACGAACGAGGATCGCGCAACGGCCCGGACCGGGCCGTCTACATCATCAGTGTGGCGGCCGAACTGGCGGGTGTGCATCCGCAGACCCTCCGGATCTACGAGCAGAAGGGACTCGTCCGGCCCCACCGGACGAGGGGCAACACGCGCCGGTACTCGGAGGCCGACATCGAGCGTCTACGCCGTGTCCAGCGCCTCACGCAGGACGGGGTGAGCCTGGCTGGCGTCAAACGGATCCTCGCGATGGAGGAGGAGATCCATCGGCTGCGCGACCAGATCGCGCGGCTGGAGGCCAGCCTCGAGAGCCGACCGATCCCGATGCCGGGGATCCACGCGGGCGTGGAGATCGTCCCGCTCTCGAGCATCCTCCCGCCGCCGTGGCGCCGGAGCCCGGCGTGAGCTCCAGCTCCCACGTCTCGCTCCGCCCGTTGCTGCCCGGCGACCTCGAGTCCCTATGGGGCGCCCGCATGCGGTCGGACGAACCCTGGGCGGATTCGAGCGACGCCGCCCGCCGGAAGCTCCGCGACCGCGTGGCGAACAGCGGGCGGATCTCGCACGGCGAGCTGCTCCTCGGGATCGTCTCGGACGGGCGTCTGGCCGGCGAGATCCAGGCCCGGCAGCCGGAGATGGGGTTGCCGCCCGGCGTGTTCGAGATCGGGATCGAGATCTTCGACCCGACGGCCCGGGGCGGGGGGGTCGGACGGCGGGCGCTCGGTCTGTTCCTCGCGCACCTGTTCGACGAGGAGAAGGCGCACCGCGTGCAGCTCACCACCGATGTCGACAACACAGCGATGCGGCGGGTCGCCGAGCATCTGGGCTTCGGCCTCGAGGGGACGCTCCGAGGGTTCATGCCCACGAAGGACGGGCCGCGGGACTACGTGATGTACGGCATCACGCGCGAGGACTGGGAGGCGACGCGATGACCGTCACCCTGCGTCCGTACCGACCGGCGGACTACGACGTCGTCCGCCGGTGGATCGACGACCCGGTGATCACCGGGGGGTTCCCGACCGCCGCGCCGCTCCACGGCGACGATGAGGTGCGGGCGATCGTGCATGACGAGCGCCGACCGAACCACGATCGGTTCGCAGTCGTCGTGGACGGGCGGGTCGTCGGGGAGGCGCAGGTCCGGCACTCTCCGCCCGTGTTCCCGCTCCGGGTCTTCGGGCTCGGGATCACGATCTTCGATCCCGCGGACCGGGGGAACGGGTTCGGCCGTGAGGCGCAGCGGGCCCTGACGGACCAGCTCTTCCGGGAGCGAGAGGCTCGGCGCGTGCAGGCGGAGACCGATCCGCAGAACATCGCGCGAACGCCGGGCGTTGGAGGCGATCGGGTTCACGGCCGAAGGCGTGCTCCGGCGGTACTTCGAGGGCGAGGGGGACCTCGGGGATCTCGTGATGTACGCGATGACCAGGGACGAGTGGGAGGAAGTGAGCACGGGATGGAACTCGACAGGCTGACGATCAAGTCGCAGTCCGCGCTACAGGAGGCGCACCAACAGGCGTCATCCCGGCACCACCAGCAGATCGAGCCGGAGCACGTCCTGTACGCGCTGCTCACCGACCCCGAAGGGGTGATCTTCCCGCTCCTGCATCAGCTGGGTGTGGTCCCCAAGCAGCTCCGCGACTCGGTGGACGAGGTCCTCGCGGCGAAGCCGAAGGTCTACGCCGAAGGGGTCCAGGTCGGCCTGGCGCCCTCCACCGCTCGTCTGCTCGAGGCGGCCGGCCGCGAGGCCGAGCAGCTGACGGACGAGTACATCTCCACGGAGCACATCCTCCTCGCGATGCTGCAGAGCGACGGCCCGGCGGCTCGTTCGCTCGCCGAGGCGGGGCTGACCCGGGACGCGGTGCTCGCCGCGCTCGCGGAGGTTCGTGGCCGCCATCGCGTCACGTCGCAGAACCCCGAGGAGACGTTCCAAGCGCTCGAGCGGTTCGGCCGCGACCTCACCGAGAGCGCCCGCACGGGGAAGCTCGATCCCGTGATCGGCCGCGACGAGGAGATCCGCCGGGTGATCCAGGTGCTCTCGCGACGGACGAAGAACAACCCCGTCCTGATCGGCGAGCCCGGCGTGGGCAAGACGGCGATCGTCGAGGGCCTCGCGCAACGGATCGTCGACGGCGACGTCCCGGAGTCGCTGAAGAACAAGCGGCTGATCGCGCTCGACATCGGAGCGATGATCGCGGGCGCGAAGTACCGGGGAGAGTTCGAGGAGCGCCTGAAGGCGGTCCTGAAGGAGATCGCGGACTCCGAGGGCGAGATCGTGACCTTCATCGACGAGCTGCACACGATCGTCGGCGCGGGGGCCGCCGAGGGCGCGGTGGACGCGGGCAACCTGTTGAAGCCGATGCTCGCCCGGGGCGAGCTCCGGCTCGTGGGTGCGACCACCCTCGACGAGTACCGGTCGCACGTCGAGAAGGACGCCGCCCTGGAGCGGCGGTTCCAGCCCGTGCTCGTGGAGGAGCCCTCCGTCGAGGCGACGATCGCGATCCTCCGGGGCTTGAAGGAGCGGTACGAGGTCCATCACGGGGTCCGGATCCAAGACCCCGCCCTCGTGGCCGCCGCGGTGCTGTCCGACCGTTACGTGACGGGCCGATTCCTCCCCGACAAGGCGATCGACCTGATCGACGAGGCTGCCTCCCGGCTCCGGATCGAGATCGACTCGGTCCCGATCGAGATCGACGAGGTGGAGCGACGGATCCGACAGCTGGAGATCGAGCGCGCCGCGTTGCAGAAGGAGACCGACCCCGCCTCGAAGGAGCGACTCGACAAGCTCGAGAAGGAGCTCGCCGATCTGCAGGAGCGGGCGCGTGGCATGCGTGCGCACTGGCAGCAGGAGAAGGAGCAGATCGGTCGCATCCGCGCCCTGAAGTCGGACCTAGAGGAGACGCGGGCGGCTTCGGAGCGCGCGGAGCGCGACGGCGATCTGGAGAAGGCCGCCGAGCTCCGGTTCGGCGGCATCGTCGAGCTGGAGCGCCGGCTCGAGGAGGAGAACCAACGCCTCCAGGAGATCCAATCGGAGCAGAAGATGCTGAACGAAGAGGTCACGGAGGAGGACGTGGCCGCGGTCGTCTCGAAGTGGACGGGCATCCCGGTCTCCCGCCTGATGGAGGGTGAGATGGAGAAGCTGATCCATCTCGAGGGAGCCCTGCACGAACGGGTGGTGGGGCAGGACGCCGCGGTGACGGCGGTCGCGAACGCGATCCGCCGCGCCCGCGCCGGCCTGCAGGACCCGAACCGGCCGATCGGCTCGTTCCTGTTCCTCGGTCCCACCGGCGTCGGGAAGACGGAGCTCGCCCGGGCGCTCGCCGAGTTCCTGTTCGATGACGAACGGGCGATGGTCCGGATCGACATGAGCGAGTACCAGGAGCGGCACACGGTGTCGCGCCTGGTCGGCGCGCCGCCCGGCTACATCGGCTACGAGGAGGGCGGTCAGCTGACCGAGACGATCCGTCGGCGCCCGTACTCGGTCGTACTGCTCGATGAGATCGAGAAGGCGCACTCGGACGTGTTCAACGTGCTGCTCCAGCTGCTCGACGACGGCCGTCTCACCGACGGGCAGGGCCGCACGGTCGACTTCCGCAACACGATCGTGATCATGACCTCGAACCTCGGCGCGGCCGTTTTCCAGGACCCCTCCGCTTCGCCGGAGGAACGGGAGGAGAAGGTCCTGTCCGACGTTCGTGCGCACTTCCGGCCGGAGTTCATCAACCGGATCGACGAGGTGGTCGTCTTCGACGCATTGAGCCGCGAGGACATCGTGCGGATCGTCGAGATCCAGCTCCGCGGGCTGCAGCGGCGGCTGGCGGACCGGAAGCTCACGCTGGAGCTCACGGACGAGGCGACGACCTACCTCGCGAACGCCGGCTACGACCCGCACTTCGGCGCCCGGCCGCTGAAGCGGTTGATCCAGCGGGAGATCCAGGACCCGCTGGCGTTGCTGTTGCTCTCCGGCGAGGTCCGTGAGGGCGACACCGTCGTGGTCGACGCGGGGCCGGACGGTCTCACGTCCCGCGTCGCAGGCTCGAGCGGAAGCCGGAGAGGCCGGCTAGCCCGCGGGGGCGGCCCGCGGGCTGATACTGCTGCCCATGGTCGCGGTGGCACCGTCGGGAGGCGGCAGATGAAGGTCCGCACGAGCCGGATGCTCCTGCTCGTGCTGGCGGTGGTCGTCCTCGGCGGGATGGCCCTGCTCGCGCTCGCGGGGGATGCCGGAGCCAGACGCGGGCTTCCGGCGCAGGTCGCCGTCTGGACCACGCTCGGCCTGATCGTCTTCGCGGGCTGGTGGTTCAGGGTGCGGCCACGCCGGGAGCTCCACCAGGAGCAGGCGCGCTGGCTCGGCCTCCGGTCGGCGCCCGGCGATCCGTTGGGCTTCTTCGAACGTCAGTACGCGCTGCTCGGACACGCGGCGGGAGCCAAGGACATCGAGAACACGTCCTGGGGCACCTGGCGCGGGATGGAGGTGGTCGTGATCGACTACTGGTTCGCGAGGTCCAGCGATCCCAACCGGAACGACTACCGATACTTCACGTGCGCCGCGACGTCCGTTCCGGCCGCATGGCCGAACCTGTCGATCGTGCCGGAGGGCTTCGCGGGCCGCCTCGCGGCGTCGATGGGCAGCCGCGGGATCGAGTTCGAGCTCGAGAGCTTCAACAGGGCGTTCGAGGTTCGTTCTGACGACCCGCGGTTCGCCCACGCGCTGATCGACGCGCGGATGATGAGCTGGCTGGAGGCGCTGCCTCCGGACACGGGCTTCGAGATCTCCGACGGCACGCTTCTGACCCGGACGCCGCGGCGCCCGGACGCCGACGTGAGTTGGGCGCTGGAGACGATGGCCACGTTCCTCGAGCGCATCCCACCGGTGGTCGCCTCGCTGTATCACGAAGGCTGATCGCCCGGTCGCTTGGCCCACCCCCGGCCGCGGCCGATACTGGGTCCCGTGGAAGCCGCCGTCCCTCTGTTGCTCTTCCTCGTCTTCGCCGTCGCCGTCGCGGCGGTCGCCTACTACCAGTACCAACGCAAGCTCGAACGCCAGAAACAGTTCCGTGCGCTCGCGCTCGGGCACGGCCTGGACTTCTCGATCGAGGATCCGTTCCACACGCTCGGGGAGCCGTTCTCGCTGCTGCAGCGAGGAGACGGCCGGGGGGTCGAGAACGTCCTGTGGGGCGAGTGGCAGGGGTTGGAGCTCCGCGCGTTCGACTACTGGTACTACGACGAGTCCACCGACTCCAAGGGGCACACGTCCAAGTCCTACTCGCGGTTCGATTGCGTGCTCGCCTCGATCGACGCCCGGTGCCCGTCGCTGCAGATCAGCGAGGAGAACGTCCTCACGCGGCTCGCGGACGCCCTCACGTTCCGTGACATCGAGTTCGAGTCCGAGGAGTTCAATCGCCGGTTCACCGTGAAGGGTTCCGACGAGCGGTTCGCCTCGGCGTTCTGCGATGCGCGGATGATGGGGTGGCTGCTGCATCATGCGGACGGGTACGTGTTCGAGGTCGTCGGGGACCGGCTCCTGTGCGCCTGCCGGCGGGTGGCACCCGCGGAGATGATCCAGCTGTTCGGCACGGTCACCGCGTTCCGGGAGCAGATCCCGGCCGTCGTGAGCTCCCTGTATCCGAGGGGGTAGGCTTCCGGTTCCGACCGGAACGCGAAGGAAAGGGAGCCAACGTGGAAGCCCTCTGGGTGGTGCTGGGGATCGTCGTCGTGCTGGCGATCGCGGGCGTGGTCTCGTACAACCGATTCGTCTCGCAGAAGAACCTGATCAAGGACGCCTGGGCGAACATCGACACGGAGCTCCGGCGCCGCTACGACCTGATCCCGAACATCGTGGAGACGGTGAAGGGATACGCCACCCACGAGCGGGAAGTGCTCGAGAACGTCACGCAAGCACGGGCGAACGCGACGGGCGCCACGGGATCGCCGGCCGCGCAGGCTGCCGCGGAAGGGCCGCTCGTGGCCGCCCTCCGGCAGCTCTTCGCCGTGGTCGAGAACTACCCCGATCTGAAGGCGAACCAGAACTTCCTCGCGCTGCAGGCCGAGCTCACGAACACCGAGGACCGGCTCCAGACCGCCCGCCGCTTCTACAACGCGAACGTGCGCGACTACAACCAGCGGGTGCAGTCCGTCCCGTCGAACGTGATCGCGAACCTGTTCCACTTCGAGGAGGAGGAGTTCTTCGAGGTCGAGGAGGCCCTGCGTGGCGACGAGGGAGTCCCGAAGGTGAGCTTCGAGGCCGGGGCCCCCGGCGTGTCGTTCGGAACACCGTCGGAGCCGTCCACCGCCCCGCCCGCGACCCCTCCCGCCGGGATGCCGCCGCCTGCGGAGTCCTCGTCCGCCGCGCCGCCCGAGCGGCCGGACGAACCGGCCGGGTAACGCGCGTCAGCTGATCGACGGGATCGGCTCGGACCCGGCGTCCGCTCCGGGCTCGGCGCCGCCCAGGCCGGTCCGGCGGACGCCGCGGCTGAGCACGAACCAGACGACCGCCCAGGCCACCGCAACGCCGCCGAGGATCGTGACCGTGATCGGGGCGCCGATCTGATCGGCGACCACGGAGGCGATCAGCGCGGACACCGAGAGCGACAGCGTGATCAGCATGTAGTCGAAGCCGAAGATCCGGCCGCGGATGTGATCGGGGACCAATACCTGGAGCCCGAACGTCGAGAGCATCCACTGCGACCCGCCGCCGAGGTGCGCGACGCCGATCATCACGGCGGCGATCGCGAGCGAGGAGGCTTGTCCCATCGCCATGTACCCGAGCCCGAAGACGGCGAGCGAGAGGCCGATCGCCGGGAAGAGCCGGCGGTGCCCCGGTCCGGCGATGCGGTGCCCGAGGAACGGGCCGATCAACGCGCCGACGCCGCGCGCGGCCATCAGGATGCCGAAGCCGATGTTGCCCGATTCGAACACGTCGATGGCCATCACCGGGATCAGGGCGAGCAAGCCCGCGGCTGCCCCGAACCCGAACTTCACGGCGAGCAGGGACAGGACTCGGTGGTCGCGGCGGGCGAAGCGCCAGGTCTCCTGGGTGGCCTCGACGATCCCCGGGTGTTCGGTCGTCTCCTCTCGTGACTCGGAGAAGCTCCGCCGGATCGAGGAGAGCAGCGCCGCCGACACGAGGAAGGAGCCGGCGTCCACCAGGAAGGCCGTGTCGGCCCCGAACACGGCGCTGATCAGGCCACCGAGCCCGGCGCCCACGGCGAGCATCGTTCCCCACAGCGAGCCGTTCAGCGCGTTCGCGGCCGGGAGATCCTGCGGGTCGACGACGTTCGGCGTGGCCGCGGACAGGGCCGGGTCGAACGGTGCCGCGAAGGTCGCCAGCACGGGCAACAGGACGTACGCGAGCCAGATCGTCTCGGGGCCGACGAAGAGGAACGCGACGCAGACCACCGCCCGGACGAGATCGCAGACGATCATCAGCTTGCGGCGGTCCATCCGGTCCGCGAGCGCTCCGCCGATCGGCGATGCGAGGAAGAAGGCGGACTCCTGGGCGAGGATCGCGAGGCCCACGTAGAGCGCCTTCCTCGTGGACTCGAAGATCAAGCCGTTGATCGCCACCCACAGGAACCAGTCGCCGCCGAGGGAGATCACCGAGGCGAAGAACAACGCCCGGAAGTCGCGGTTGCGGCGGAGCAGCGACAGGCTCGCACGCGGACCGGCGTCCGATGTGGCTGCGGCCTTCGTCTGGTCCTCGTCCACGGCGGCTCGCCAGCGTACAGGGAGGTCCTTCAGACGCGGAGACGCGAAGAACGGGACCGGAAGAACGGGACCGGAAGAAGAGGGACCGGAGAAGAAGAACCAGCTACTGCACGATCGGGCCGATCCACAGGCCCGACAGGAGGAACGACACGGGGAGGACGAACAGGATGCCCACGAACGCGAGCAGCCGGCGGTTGGAGGCGACCAGGTAGTCGTCGAGCCGGATCACGGAGCGCTTCACGGGCTGGTACCAGAACGCGAGGATCGCGAGCGAGACGATCGTGACGCCGATCGCTTCAGCGAGCACGATCTGCGCCGCCACGGGATCGTTCTGGAGCATCGCGACCACCAACGTGTCGGCGAGCGTCGTGATGTTGGCGCCCATGATGTAGGGGAGCGCCTCGTCCCGGCGGACGTACCCCTTCACCGCCAGCGGGATCAGCACCGTGAGCGCCACGGAGACCGAGAGGGTGAGCGTGGCGACGATGCAGCCGAGGGCGAACATCGTCCAAGGACGCTTCAACCACGACGCCCGTTTGGCCGCGGTCGAATCCCCGCTCACCCGTGGCAGCACACGATCGAGGACCTTGAACGACGCGAGGATCACGAGAAGACCCACGAGGAAGAGGAGCCCACCGGGCACGACGGATTCGATCCAGTCGATGACCGGCCCCCAGATCTGGGAAAGCGCGGCCTCCAACCCCTCCGATGCGTGCAGGTTCACGCCGTCGAGGAGGCCGCCGCGGATGATCGCGTAGCCGATCATCATCCCCGGTATGTAGACGAGCGCGGTCATCGTGAGCGCTTGGATGCCCATGCCGATCGGCTCTTTCCGGTTGGGGTCGTGCCGGTTCCTTAGCGCGTAGATGAAGCCGGTCAGCAGCACGATGAACGACGCACCGAGCCGGGAGCCGGAGAGCATCGTGAACGTCTGGAGCTTCGTGAGCGTGCCCGCGCCGAAGAGGGTGATCGCCGTGGCCGCGACAGGGGAGCCGGAGAGCACGAAGTAGGCGCCGAGCCAGCCGAACCCCAACGTGGAGATGCCGTTCGCGAACGGGAACTCCCCCTGGATCTGCGGGCCCATCGCCGCCGCTCCCGCCTTCATGATCTGGACGGCGAGGATGAACAGGTACATCGCGGGGATGAAGAGCAGGAACTTGTGGACGAGGTACCACCCGCTCCGGGGCCGCTCGAACGGGCCCCAGTCGACGACGTGCCTGGCCTCGTTGAGCTCGTGCGGGATGCAGTACTCCCCGTCGATCTCGACGAGCTTCTCCAGCTCGATCTCGTCTCGGCTCTTCGTCACGGGGTCCTCGGGTCGCGTGGGGGTGGAACGGCCACGGTAACGGTGTTCCCTCTGTGGGACAACCGCAACCAGGGCACGCACGGTCGACCGATACACTCCGGAACAGATGCCGGCCACGATCGTGCTCGGGACGCAGTGGGGGGACGAGGGCAAGGGCAAGGCCGTCGACTACCTCGCGGACCGGATGGACTTCGTGGTCCGCTACCAGGGCGGGAACAATGCCGGCCACACGGTGATCGCCGAGGGACGGCTGCTCAAGCTCCAGCTCGTGCCCTCGGGCATCCTGTATCCCCACCTCACGCCCGTGATCGCCGACGGCGTCGTGGTCGACCCGCGACACCTCCTCCGGGAGCTCGAGGAGCTGCGGCGGACCGGGGTGGACGTGTCGCGGCTGCGGGTCTCGGGGAACTGCCACCTGATCATGCCGTACCACCTCGAGCTGGAGAAGGTGACCCAGCGGTTCCTCGGCCGCAACGCGCTCGGCACGACGAAGCGCGGCATCGGCCCCGCGTACGCGGACAAGGCCTCGCGGATCGGCCTCCGCGTCCAGGACCTGTTCGACAAGAAGATCTTCCGCGAGAAGCTCGAGGTCGTCCTCCGCGAGAAGAACGCGATCCTCACGAAGCTGTACGGCCGGCTTCCGCTCGACGGCGACGCGATCATCGAGGAGTACATGGACCTCGCGGGCCGGCTCGAGCCGTACGTGGCCGACACGTCGACGCTCCTGCACGACGCGCTCCGCGACGGCAAGGCCGTGATGCTCGAGGGCGCGCAAGGCACGCTGCTCGACCTGGACAAGGGGACGTATCCCTTCGTGACGTCCTCGAACCCGGTGGCGGGCTACGCGCTCGCCTCGGCCGGGTTCGGTCCGAAAGAGGTGGAGCGTGTGGTCGGCATCGTCAAGGCGTACGTCACGCGGGTCGGCGCGGGTCCCTTCCCGACGGAGGACCTCGGCGACGGCGGCGAGCGGCTCGGCGTCCGCGGACAGGAGTTCGGCACCGTGACGGGGCGGAAGCGTCGCTGCGGATGGCTGGATGCCGCGCTCCTCCGCTACGCGTCCCGGGTGAACGGGCTCACCGAGCTGTTCCTGACGAAGCTCGACGTGCTCTCGGGCTTCGAGCGGGTGCCGATCTGCACCGGCTACCGCATCGAGGGCGAGGACTTCGACGACTTCCCACCTCACCAGTCCCTGTTCCACAAGGCCGAGCCGATCTACGAGGAGCTCGACGGCTGGATGGAGGAGGTCGACGAGGCGAAGACGTTCGAGGACCTCCCCAAGGCCGCGCGGGAGTACGTCCGCAGGGTCGAGGAGCTCGCCGGCGTGCCCGTGTCGGTCGTCTCCGTGGGTCCGGCTCGCGAGCAGAGCCTGCCGATCGCCTGATGAGGACGAGCACGCATGAGGACGGAGAGATGAGGGTGTGCCGGTGAGGGTCCTCGTCGTCGGCGGCGGCGGCCGGGAGCACGCCCTGTGCTGGGGCCTCGCCCGGAGTCCGCAGGTCGAGGAGCTCCACGCCGCGCCGGGGAACGCCGGGATCGCGGCGGTCGCGACCTGCCATGCCGCCGCCGCCGACGACGTCGCGGCACAGGTCCGCCTCGCCGAGGAGCTCGATGTCGACCTCGTCGTGATCGGGCCGGAGGCTCCGCTGGTTGCCGGGCTCGCCGACGAGCTCCGGTCGCGAGGGCGGCGGGCCTTCGGCCCGGGACGCGACGCCGCTCGGCTCGAGGGCTCGAAGGCGTTCGCGAAGGGCCTGATGACCCGCCACGACATCCCGACCGCCCGGTCGGCGACCTTCGACCGCGCGGACTGGGGTCGCCATGAGTCGGCTGTCTTCGTGGACGCGCTCGGGGGCCGTGCCGTGGTGAAGGCCGACGGGCTCGCCGCCGGCAAAGGCGTGACCGTCGCGGCCGGCCGGGCCGAAGCGCTCGCCGCGATCGAGGAGTGCCTGGTGGGCGGCGCCTTCGGCCCGGCAGGCACCCGGGTCGTCGTGGAGGAGGTGCTGGACGGCCCCGAGGTGTCGGCCTTCGCGCTCGTCGACGCCGCCTCGATCGTGCCGCTCGCCCTCGCGCAGGACTTCAAGCGGGTCGGCGACGGCGACACGGGGCCGAACACCGGGGGGATGGGGGCGTACTCGCCGATGCCCTGGCTCGATGAAGCGACGTCGACGCGGATCTGGGAGATCGTCGCTGCGACCGTGGACGCGCTGCGTGCCGACGGGATCGCCTATGCCGGCCTGCTGTACACGGGTCTGATGCTCACGTCCGATGGCCCGAAGGTCCTCGAGTACAACTGCCGGTTCGGCGACCCCGAGACGCAGGTGGTGATCCCTCGGCTGCGGAGCGACCTCGCGGAGCTGCTCGACGCGTGCGCGGCCGACCGGCTCACCGACGTCAAGGTGGACCTGTCCGAGGAGGCCGCCGTGACGGTCGTCCTGGCGAGCGGTGGCTACCCGGGTCCGTACGAGACCGGCGTGCCGATCGAGGGACTCGAGGCCGCGGCGGGTGCCCGCGACGCCGCCGTCTTCCATTCGGGCACGGCCGAGCACGACGGTAGAGTGGTCACCGCCGGGGGCCGCGTGCTCGCGGTGACCGGGTGGGGGCCTGCGCTGGGGGATGCGCGAGCACGTGCGTACGACGCGGCATCGCACATCTCGTTCGACGGGATGATCCGGCGGAGCGACATCGCAGGAGGCCCGACGGGCGAGCCGAGGGGGGAGAAGGGGGCCGGATGATGACCGAAGAGACGCCGATCGTCGGGGTGCTGGCCGC
Source organism: uncultured Actinomycetota bacterium (assembly GCA_963724415.1). Taxonomy (GTDB): domain Bacteria; phylum Actinomycetota; class UBA4738; order UBA4738; family HRBIN12; genus JAJNBA01. The sequence goes on from CAVRUS010000011.1 coordinate 201,929, forward strand.
ATCTCCCACCGAGCTCCCGATCATGCGCCAGGCCGGCCTGATCCTGGAGAAGTTCGGCATCCCCCACGAGGTCCAGATCATGTCGTCCTCGCGCACGCCCGATCTCGTCGACGAGTACGCGCGGACGGCGGAGGCGCGGGGGCTCCGCGTGGTGGTGTGCTCGACCGGGATGTCGGGGCACCTGGCCGCCGCGGTCGCGGCGCGCACGGTCCTCCCGGTGATCGGCGTCCCGATCGCGTCGCCGCCGCAGATGGTCGGCAACGAGGCCCTCGCGATCACGGCGCAGATGCCCACAGGCGTGCCGATCGCGACGGTCGGGGTGGACGCGGCGGTGAACGCCGCCGTCCTCGCCGCACAGATCGTGGGGCTCGGCGACGAGTCGATCCAGGCGACGCTCTGGAAGTTCAAGGACGACCTCGCGGAGGGCCTCAAGCTGTGATCCCGCGCTACCGGCTCCCCGAGATGGAGGCGGTGTGGTCGGACGAGGCGCGGCTGGGGAACTGGCTCGAGATCGAGCTCCTCGCGGTCGAGGCGCTCGCCGAGTTGGGGACCGTGCCGCTCGAGGATGCGGCGGCGTGTCGCGAGCGCGCCGCGTTCACCGTGGAGGCCGTCGCGGAGCGGGAGGCGGTGACCCGGCACGACGTCGCCGCGTTCGTCGACGTCGTGGCGGCGTCGATCGGCCCCGCCGGCCGGTGGGTCCACTTCGGCCTCACGTCCTCCGACGTCCTCGATACGGGCTTCGCCCTCCAGCTCCGCGCGGCCGGCGACGTGCTCCTCGCCGAGCTCGAGCACCTGCTGGCCGCCACCGAACGTCTCGCGCTGCAGCACCGCGACACCGTGATGGCCGGCCGCTCGCACGGCGTGATCGCCGAGCCGACCAGCTTCGGGCACAAGCTCGCGGTCTGGGCGTTCGCGCTCGACCGCGATCGTGATCGCCTCCGCCGTGCGCGCGAGGTCGTGTCCGTCGGCGCGCTCAGCGGCGTCGTCGGGACGTACGCCTCGATCGATCCGCGGGTGGAGGAGCTGGTGTGCGCGCGGCTCGGGCTCCGGACCGTGGAGGCCTCGACCCAGGTGATCCAGCGCGATCGCCACGCCGAGCTGATGACGTCGATGGCGATCACCGCCTCCACGCTCGACGCGATGGCCACCGAGATCCGGCACCTCGCGCGGACGGAGGTCCGTGAGGTCCAGGAGCCGTTCGCGGAAGGACAGAAGGGATCGTCCGCGATGCCGCACAAGCGGAACCCGGTCGTCTCGGAGCGGGTGTCCGGTCTGGCGCGCGTGATCCGCGGTCACGCCCAGGCCGCGCTCGAGAACGTGACCTTGTGGCACGAGCGCGACATCTCGCATTCCTCGGCGGAGCGGCTGATCTTCCCGGACGCGACTGGTCTGCTCGCGTTCATGCTCCGCGACCTGACGTGGGTGCTGGACGGACTGCAGGTGTTCCCCGATCGGATGCGCGAGAACCTCGAGGTCGGCGGCGGCGTCGTCTACTCGCAGTCGGTGCTCCTCGCGCTGGTCGACGCCGGGATGGCCCGCGACGAGGCCTATCCGCTCGTCCAGGCTGCCGCTGCGCGGGCGTGGGACGAGGGAACGAGCTTCCGCGCGTCGCTCGAGGCCGACTCCGAGGTCGCCCGACGGCTCGATCGGGCGGCCCTCGACGCGCTCTTCGACCCCACGCGATACCTCGCGAACCTGGGCGGCGTCTTCGAGAAGCTCGGGAAGCTCCCGGTGGAGTCGGCTGTGGAGACCGCGTGAGCCCCGCGCCGCGACTGCGCGCACGCGGCAAGGTCCGCGACGTGTACGAGGCGGGCGAGGATCGGGTCCTGCTGGTCGCGACGGACCGGATCAGCGCGTTCGACGTCGTCATGAAGGAACCGGTCACGGACAAGGGCCGCGTGCTCACGGGCTTGTCGTCGTTCTGGTTCGATCGCCTGTCCGACCTCGCGTCGCACCACGTGCTGTCGACGGATCGTGCCGCGTTCCCGTCGCCGTTCCGTGAGGAGCCCGCGCTCGCCGGGCGCGCGATGCTCGTGAAGAAGGCCGAGGTCATCCCGATGGAGTGCGTCGCGCGCGGATACCTTTCGGGCTCGGGATGGGTGCAGTACCGCGAGTCGTCGTCGGTGTGCGGTGTGCCGCTCCCGCCCGGCTTGACGGAATCCGCGCTCTTGCCTGAGCCGATCTTCACCCCCACCACGAAGGCGGGCACGGGCCACGACCTGCCCCTCGACCCTGCGGAAGCGGCCGACCTCGTGGGCAAGGGCTTGTTCGAGCGGCTCAAGGAGCTGACGCTCGAGATCTACCGGCGTCTCGCGGAGACGGCCGGAACGGAAGGGATCCTCGTCGCCGACACGAAGCTCGAATTCGGTTTCGCCGACGGCGAGCTGATCTTGATCGACGAGGTGGGGACACCGGATTCCTCGCGGTTCTGGCCCGCCGACGCCTACGCGCCGGGCGGCGCCCAGCCCTCGTTCGACAAGCAGTTCGTCCGCGACTGGCTCGACGCGAGCGGGTGGGACCGGGAGCCGCCGCCCCCGTCGCTCCCTCGCGACGTGCTCGAGGGCACGGCGGCGCGCTACCGGGATGCGTACGAGCGGATCACCGGGGAACCGTTCGACGCGTACCTTTCCCGCGCCGGTGTGAGGCCGCGTGACGACGACGAGGCGCCCGACGATGCGGCGCTCGAGCGTCTCCGGGAGGGGCAGGAGTGAGGTTCTCGGTCGAGGTGCTCGTGACGCTGAAGCCGGGGCTCGCGGACCCGCAGGGCAAGGCTGTCGAAGGTGCCCTGCCGGCGCTCGGTTGGACGAACGTCGCCGGCGTCCGCGTCGGCAAGCACGTTCGCCTCGAGGTCGAGTCCGGCGACGAGGCGTCGGCACGCGCACAGGTGGAGGAGATGGCCACGCGGCTGCTCTCCAACCCGGTGATCGAGGACTCACGGATCCTCGAGGTCCGGGAGGTGCAACACACGTGAGCGCGCGGATCGGCGTGGTCACGTTCCCGGGCTCCCTCGACGACCGCGATGCGCTCCGCGCGGTCGAGCTGATGGGCGGAGAGGGCGTGCCGCTGTGGCACGCGGACGCGGACCTCCACGGTGTCGACGGGGTGATCCTCCCCGGCGGCTTCAGCTACGGCGACTACCTGCGGTGCGGCGCGATCGCCCGTTTCGCCCCGGTGATGGAGGAGATCCGATCGTTCGCCGCGGCCGGGGGACCGGTGGTGGGGATCTGCAACGGGTTCCAGATCCTCTGCGAGTCCGGCCTGCTGCCGGGAGCCCTGATCAGGAACCGGTCGCTCCGGTTCGTCTGCCGCGTCGTCCGCCTGCGCGTGGAGACCGCGCAGACGCCCATCACCGCCGACGTCGAGCCGGGTGAGATCCTCGACATCCCCATCAAGCACGGGGAGGGGCAGTTCGTCGCCTCCGACGAGGACCTCGATCGGCTGGAGGCGGAGAGCCGTGTCGTCTTCCGCTACTGCGGTCCCGACGGGCAGGTCTCCGACGAGCACAACCCGAACGGCGCGCTCCGAGCGATCGCCGGGATCCGCAACGAGGCCGGCAACGTCGTCGGGCTGATGCCACACCCGGAGCACGCCGTCGACCCGGACGTCGGGCCGACGGGGGGACAGGCGTTGTTCGCGTCGCTGCTCACGCACGTGATGGCTCCGGCGCGGTGAGCGCGACCGCGACACCGGAGCCGCTGCACCGACAGCTCGGACTGCGCGACGACGAGCTCGAGATGATCCGGGACGCGCTGGGGCGCGACCCGAATCGCACGGAGCTCGCGATGTATGCGGCGATGTGGTCCGAGCACTGCTCCTACAAGTCTTCGAGGGTCCATCTGCGCACGCTGCCGGTGGAGGGCCCTGCCGTGCTGGTCGGCCCGGGACAGGACGCCGGCGCGCTGGACGTGGGCGACGGCATCGCGGCCGTGTTCAAGATGGAGTCCCACTCGCATCCGAGCGCGATCGAGCCGTACCAGGGCGCCGCCACCGGCGTCGGCGGGATCGTCAGGGACATCGTCTCGATGGGCGCGCGGCCGGTCGCCCTCCTCGACCCGCTGATGTTCGGACCGCTCGCGGACGAGCGGAACCGCTGGCTCCTCGAGGGAGTGGTGGCCGGGATCGGCGGATACGGGAACTGCATCGGCGTCCCCACCGTCGGCGGCGAGGTCCGCTTCGCCGCCCCCCATTCCGCGAACCCGACCGTCAACGTGCTGTGCGTCGGGATCGCCCGCGCGGACCGTCTGATGACGGCCGCCTCGCACACGCCGAGCCCGGGCTCCCTGATGGTCCTGTACGGAGCGACGACCGGACGCGACGGCATCGGCGGTGTGTCGGTGCTCGCGTCCGCGACGATCGAGGAGGGGAGCGAGGGCTCGCGACCCTCCGTGCAGATCGGCGACCCGTTCGCGGAGAAGCTCCTGATCGAGGTGTCGCTCGAGCTGGTCGACGAGAACCTGCTCGAGGGACTGCAGGATCTCGGCGGTGCCGGGCTCACGTGCGCCGTGAGCGAATCCGCCGCGCGCGCGGGCCTCGGCGCACGCCTGGATCTGGACGAGGTCCCCCTGCGGGAGCCCGGGATGGAGGCGTTCGAGATCCTCACGTCCGAGTCGCAGGAACGGATGCTCGCGATCGTCCATCCCTCCAAGCTCGAACGCGTCCGAGCGGTCTGCGAGAAGTGGGGACTCGCGACGGCGGTCGTCGCGACGCTGGAGCCGGGCGGGGACCTCGATGTCGAGATGGCCGGCGAGCCGGTCGCTCGCGTGCCTGCCCTCTCGCTGACCGAGAAAGCGCCCGTCTACGAGCGCCCGATGCGGGCGGTCCAGCCCGACGGCGACGACCCCACGTTCGCCCCGTTCGATGGCGACCTCGGCGAGGCGCTCCTCTCGATGCTCGCCGCGCCGAACGTCGCGTCCAAGCGATGGATCTTCGAGCAGTACGACCGGATGGTGCAGGGACAGACCGTCGCGGGACCGGGCTCGGATGCCGCCGTGGTCCGCGTCCCCGGGACGATGAAGGGTCTCGCGCTGTCGGTGGACGGCAACGGGCGCTACGGCTCGCTGGATCCCTACCTCGGGGGCGCGCATGCGGTCGCCGAGGCCGCCCGGAACGTCGCGGTGACCGGTGCGCAGCCGCTCGGGATCACGAACTGCCTGAACTTCGGCAACCCGGAGCGGCCCGAGGTGATGTGGCAATTCGCCGAAGCCGTCCGCGGGATGCGGGACGCGTGCCTCGCGCTCGGCACACCGGTGACCGGCGGCAACGTGAGCTTCTACAACGAGTCCGGTGGCTCGGCGATCTGGCCTACACCGGTCGTAGGCGTCCTCGGGTCGCTCGCCGACTATCGGCTCCGCGTGCCGTCGGGGTTCCCGTCGCCCGCCCTCGCCGTGTATCTCCTCGGCGAGTCGTTCGCGGAGCTCGGCGGATCGGAGTTCGCCGAGACGGTGCTCGGCGTCGTCGCCGGGACGCCGCCTGCCCTCGACCTCGAGGCCGAGCGGCGGCTCCAAGACCTGCTGCACGAGGCGGCCGTGAGCGACCTGCTCGCGTCGGCGCACGATTGTTCGGATGGGGGTGTGGCCGTCGCGCTCGCCGAGTGTGCGATCCTCGGTGGGCACGGCTTCGCCGTCACCCTGGACGGCGACATGCCGCCGCACGTCCTGTTGTTCGGCGAGTCCGCTTCGCGGGTCGTGGTCTCCGTGTCACCGGAACGGGAAGGCTCGCTCCGCGGACTCGCGGCCACCCGCGGCGTCGCGTTCCAGCGTCTCGGCGAGACCGGGGGACCGCGAGCCGTGATCGACGGCTTCGTCGACGCGACGGTCGCGGACCTCACCGAGGTCTGGGAGCACGCGATCCCGCGACTCCTCGGCGAGTCGCCGTCGGCGTAGCGAGAGGAGGAACGATGCAGAAGCGCAGACTCGGCACCCACGGCCCAGAGGTCTCGGCGATCGGGCTCGGCTGCATGGGCACGACGTCCTCACTCGGACCGGCTCCGAACCGAGGCGAGATGATCACGCTCCTTCGAGCGGCGGTCGACCTCGGCGTGACGCTCTTCGACACCGCAGAGGTGTACGGCCCGTTCGTGAACGAAGAGCTGGTCGGCGAGGCGCTCGCTCCGCTCCGAGACCAGGTCGTGATCGCCACGAAGTTCGGGTTCGCCCTCGATCCGGCAGGTGGCGGCGCCTGGGTCGGTGTGGACAGCCGGCCTGAACACATCAGGGAGGTCGCGGAGGGCTCGCTGAAGCGGCTCCAGATCGACGCGATCGATCTCTTCTACCAGCACCGCGTCGATCCCGAGGTGCCGATCGAAGAGGTGGCGGGGGCGGTGCGCGATCTGATCCGGGAGGGCAAGGTCAAACACTTCGGCCTGTCGGAGGCGGCGGCGGGCACGATCCGGCGCGCCCACGCGGTCCAGGCCGTTACCGCGGTGCAGAGCGAGTACTCGTTGTGGACGAGAGGTCCCGAGGCGGAGGTGTTGCCGACACTCGAGGAGCTCGGGATCGGCTTCGTCCCCTTCAGTCCACTCGGGCGGGGATTCCTCACGGGGACGATCAGCGAGGACGCGACGTTCGACAGCGATGACATCCGATCCACGCTCCCGCGGTTCACGCCTGAAGCGCGGAAGGCGAACCAGGTCCTGGTCGATCTGCTCCGCACGATCGGCGAGCGGAAGGGCGCGACCCCCGCGCAGATCGCGCTCGCGTGGCTGCTCGCCCAGAACCCGTGGATCGTGCCGATCCCCGGGACCACGAAGCGGCACCGTCTCGAGGAGAACATCGGATCGACCGAGCTCGAGCTCACACCCGAGGATCTCGCGGAGATCGACCGCGCTGCCTCGGAGATCCACGTGGAGGGGGCTCGATACCCGGAAGCTCTCGAGCGGCTGACCGGTCGCTGATGTGCTGTTCGGAGGATCCTCGCGTAGCGCGGGCTGGCGCCCCGTAGAGGCCGGGCCTACACTTGGAAGAGATGCTCTTCGACCTGAACAAGTGGCCCAAGCCGTACCCCATGGTCACGTCGACGAAGCGGTTCGTGGTCGGATCCCTGATCCTCTTCGCCGTGGTCGTCGGCCTTCTCATCGCCTTGCCGGCACTCGCCGACTGACCGCTCCCACGAGTCAGGGAAGAGGGCGCTCCTCCCCGCTCGCTCGCCTCAGCCGTGTCAGCGCGTACGCGAAGAGTGCGGCCACGACGACCCCGAACGCGACCTCGACGGTCCACACGACCGTGGGCGCCATCAGTTGACCGGAAGCCCAACGTGCCAACGGCTCCAGGCAGAGAGCTCCGACGACGATCGCGGCGCTGACCCACGATCGGTAGACGCGCCAACGTTGGCCGAGCAACCCGAACACCGGGCCCGTCACCAGACCGCCGAGGATGTACATCGGGTTGTACCCACTGGTCGTCACCGCGACGAACCCCGACGTGAAGCGGTCGAGTGACCACGGGTGGATCTCCACCGGGCTGTAGATCATCGCGAAGTAGCCGACGAGTGCCGATGCCGTGACGACGAGACCGAGCACCGCGGCCCGCCGCGCGTGCTGCTGCGTCGTTCCGAACAGGAAGGGCAGGATGAGCCAAGGAGCCGACACCTGGGCGGCGGTCGACGTCCAGGGACCGAGCTCCGCGGTCAAGGTCCCGAGCTGCTGGTCGGCCGCTCCGAAGGCCAGACCGACGACCACCGCAACGAGGTACGCCACGAGAGGAACGATAGAGCCTCGTCGCTGAGGTACGCGGAGAGCTACCGGCATCCATCTCACGCGATGTGGAGACGATCTCGCGTGGATGCCGACGCGGCGCTCTCGCTGGTCAGCGCAACTTGAAGGTGGCGACCTTGTCCACCAGGGACTCCGCGTACCAGGGGTTGCCGTTCGACCCGATCGTGATCCCGATCGGGTCGGGTCGCTTCGGGCTGCTGAAATCGATCGGCCTGGTGGCCTCGGTGATCACTCCGTCTGCGGTGATCCGAGCGATGTTGCCGCGGAGGTTCTGCGTGAACCAGACGTTGCCGTCGCCGGCCGCGGCGATCCCCAAGGGGCCGGCGTTCGCGGCGGTCGGGAACTCTTGGAGCTCGTGGGGGCCGCTCGTGCTCGGCGTGAGTCGCCCGACGAGATCGGCGAAGATCTCCGTCACCCATACGGTTCCATCCGGAGCGACCGCGATCGCTGTGCCCTCTCCGCTCAGCGCGGTCGTGCTGACCACGCCCACCGCGGGATCGAGCTCCCCGATCTCGTTGGATCCGGTGAACCACACCGTCCCGTCCGCTGCGACTGCGACATCGTCGACGTCGGCAGCTGGGTAGAACGTGAGCGCCGCGGTGAAGACGTTGTACCGACCGATCCTGCCATTGAAGGGGTCCGCGAACCAGATGCTGGTCGAGTCCGCCGCGAGACCGGCGAGCGGATCGCCGAAAACCTCATCTCCAACCGGAACGCTGCTGAGGAGGTCTCCCGAGGTCGTGATCCGGCGCAGGTGTCCATCGTTGGCGCTGACGTAGAGGATCCCATCGGGACCTTCCACGATGTCGTTGGTGATGCACGAGTCGCATATGTCGAACTCGGTGATGTTGCCTCTCGGCGTCACTCGCGCCACCTGGCCTGGGCTTTGGAACGTCACTTCGTTGAAGGCTCCCTGGACCGTGAACCAGACGTTGCCATCAGAGGCGGTGGTGGCTTGGTGTGGATCCGTGCTGGTCGGCAGTCGGTACTCCTTGAGCGTGCCGAGACTCGCTGCCTGAGCGGCGGGCACAGCCAGAGTGGAAGCGAGACAAACAGTAAGAAAGATGAACCACCGGCGAGGGGATGTGTCGGTCGGCGTCTTCATGGTTGGTCTACGAACGGCCCGTCCAGCCGGTTCGACGGGTCGCTGTCCGGTCCAGCGCGGATACCGTCGCGGACCGGCACTTTCAGTCAACAGCCGCGATCCTGCACGAGTCCGTTTCACGCGCATGACCGCCCGCGCGTTGTTCTGGGTGTGGTTGCATCTCAGGCCGTGGAGCTCCCGCCGTTCAACGAATTCCTCGAGGAGCACAAGGGGACCGTCTACCGGTTCCTGATGGCCGCCGTCGGGCCACACGAGGCCGACGACGCGTTCCAGGAGACGTTCGTGGCGGCGCTCCGGGCGTACCCACGGCTGACGGATGCCTCGAAGCTCGACCGGTGGGTCCTGCGGATCGCGTCGAGGAAGGCGATCGACCACCACCGGGCGGCCGGCCGCCGGGCGATCCCGTCCGGGGACCTGCCCGAGCATCCGGCCGCGCCCGGTGGCAGGGCGGAGCTCGACGGCGACCTGCGGGCGGCCGTGGCGAGCTTGCCGCCGAAGCAGCGGGTGGCAGTTGTGCACAGGCACGTGCTGGATCGGAGCTACGCGGACGTCGCCGAGGTGATGGGGATCTCGGAGGAGGCGGCGCGGGCGAACGTGTACCAAGGCGTGAAGAGGCTGAGGGAGCTGATGACATGAAGTCGACGCCGATGAGCATGAAGGCGCTGAAGGCGCTTGCGGGGAAAGAGGAGGCCGACCGTCTCGCGAAGCTTGCCGCGGCGGCGCTCGCTGAGACCGCCTCCGACCGAGGGCTGCTCGACGTCGCACTGGGCGACGTGGAGAGCCCGGTGGGGGAACTGCTCGTGGCGGTCACGCCGCGCGGCCTCGCCTACGTGGCGTTCGAGGACGAGGTGCGCGACGAGCTGCTGGCGAGGCTGTCGCGGCAGCTCTCGCCCAGGATCCTGGAACACCCGAAGGCCACCGACGAGGTCCGGCGGCAGCTCGACGAGTACTTCGCCGGCGACCGGACCCGCTTCGAGCTGAAGCTCGACCGGCGGCTGATGCGCGGGATCGCACGGGACGTCCTGGCTGCGACCGCCCGCGTCCCCTTCGGTCGGACCACCACGTACGGGACGCTGGCCGAGCGCATCGGCCGCCCCCGCGCCTCCCGCGCCGTCGGCAACGCGCTCGGCTCCAACCCGATCCCGATCGTGGTGCCGTGCCACCGCGTCCTCCGCGCCGGCGGCGACGTCGGCGGATACGCGGGCGGCCCGTCCCGGAAGCGCCGGCTCCTGACCCTGGAGGGCTCGCTGCCGACGGGTGCCCGCGGCGCTTGACGGCCGCCAGGGCGAGCACCGAGTATCCGGCCTCTCACCAACAGGAGGAGAGCGGTCGTGATCGATGCGGACCAGCAGCGTGACGAGCTCGTCGGACGGTTGTTCGCGGCAGGCCTCGGGATGGCGGAGGTGTTGACGGTCTACCTCGGCGACACCCTCGGGCTCTACGGCGCCCTCGAACGGTCCGGCCCGATGACGGCCACGGAGCTCGCGAAGGGGACGGGGACCTTCGAGCGGTACACGCGGGAGTGGCTGGAGCAGCAGGCCGCGGCCGGCATCCTCACGGTCGAGGACGCGTCCGCGGAGCCGGAGGACCGCCGGTACGTGCTCCCCCCGGGTCACATCGAGCCGCTCCTCGACCCCGAGAGCCCCTACTCGATCGCCCCGTTCTGCAAGTCCTTCGTGGCCGTCTCCGGCGCGATGCCCGACCTCGTCTCCGCGTTCCGCTCCGGAGGGTTGGTCCCGTGGAGCGCGTACGGCCGCGACATGGTCGAGGCCCAGGGCGACTTCAACCGGCCATGGCTCGTTGCGTCGCTCGGCGCCGAGTACCTGCCCTCGATCCCCGATCTCGACGCGCGGCTGGCGGCCGAACCCGGCGCGAAGGTCGCCGACGTCGCCTGCGGCGTCGGCTGGGCCGGGATCTCCCTCGCCCGCGCGTATCCGAACATCACGGTGGACGGCTTCGATCCGGACGAGCCGTCGATCGAGATCGCCCGGAAGAACGCGGAAGAGGCGGGGCTCACGGATCGGGTCCGGTTCGAGGCGAGGGACGCCGCGGATCCCGGTTTGGAAGGGCGGTACGACCTGGCGATCGTGGTGGAGGCCATCCACGACCTCGCCCACCCCGTCGCCGTCCTGCGTTCGATCAGAGAGATGCTGAAACCCGGCGGGACGCTGCTCGTCGCCGACGAGCGGACCGAGGATGCCTTCACGGCACCGGCGACCGAGACCGAACGGCTCTTCTACGCGTACAGCGTGCTGTGCTGCCTGCCGTCCGCGATGGAGGACGACACGTCGGCGGGAACCGGCACCGTGATGCGGCGGTCGACGTTCGAGGCCTACGCGGCCGAGGCCGGGTTCGACGGGGTCTCCGTCCTGCCGATCGTGCACGACTTCCTCCGCTTCTATCGACTCGATCGCTGAACCTCCCGGCCAAGGCTCCACAGATGGCGTGACACCCCTCGGTAGACTGGCCTCCAGGTGGGAGCGGAGAGTCCCAAAGACGAATGCGGCTTGTTCGGGGTCTGGGCCCCGGGCGAGGACGTCGCCCGCCTGACGTACTTCGGTCTCTTCGCCCAGCAGCACCGCGGCCAGGAATCCGCCGGCATCGCGGTCTCCGACGGCCACAACATCCTGGTCTACAAGGATCTCGGGCTGGTCGCGCAGGTGTTCAACGAGGCCACGCTCGCCACCCTCCAGGGCGATCTCGCGGTCGGGCACACCCGCTACTCGACCACCGGCTCCACCACCTGGGACAACGCCCAGCCGGTCTTCAAGAACGACGGCGTCCGGGCGCTCGCTCTCGGCCACAACGGCAACCTCGTGAACACCGGCGAGCTGGTCGCCCGGCTCGGCCGCTCCTCCGCCGCCACCACCGACTCCGACCTCGTCGCCACGATGCTCGCGTCCGAGATGGCCCACCACGACCTCGAGGGCGCCGCGATGCGCGTGCTGCCCGACCTCGAGGGCGCGTTCTGCTTCGTGATGTCGGACGAGCGCTCGGTCTTCGCCGCCCGCGATCCGCACGGTCTCCGCCCGCTGGCGGTCGGGAAGCTGCCTCAGGGGTTCGTGGTCGCCTCCGAGACCTGCGCCCTCGACATCGTGGGCGCCACGTTCATCCGCGAGGTCGAGCCCGGCGAGCTGATCCGGATCGATGACCGCGGGCTGCACTCGGCCCGCTTCGCCCGGAGCCCGCGGGCGGCGCTCTGCATCTTCGAGTTCGTGTACCTGTCCCGGGCGGACTCCCGCATGAAGGGGGTCTCGGTCCACGAGGTCCGTCGGGAGATGGGCCGGCTCCTCGCCGCCGAGCACCCCGTGGAGGCCGATCTCGTGATCGCGGTGCCGAACACGGGCCATTCGGCCGCGCAGGGGTACTCGGAGGTCTCCGGGATCCCGTACGGCGACGGGCTGCACAAGAACCAGTACGTCGGCCGGACGTTCATCCAGCCGTCGCAGTCGCTCCGCGAGCGGGGCGTGAAGCTGAAGCTGAACCCGCTGCCGGACTCGATCCGCGGGAAGCGCCTGATCGTCGTCGACGATTCGATCGTCCGCGGGACGACGACCCGCCAGATCGTCGCGATGCTCCGGGAGGCGGGGGCCTCCGAGGTCCACATCCGGATCACGTCACCGCCGATCCGCTGGCCCTGCTTCTACGGGATCGACATGAGCACGAGGACCGAGCTCGTCGCGGCCGACCTCACCGTGGACGAGATCCGCGCCTACGTCGGCGCCGACTCCCTCGGGTACATCTCGCTCGATGGGCTCGTCCAGTCGACCGGCGAGCCGTCCGAGGACTTCTGCCGGGCCTGTTTCGACGGCGAGTACCCGATCCCCGTCCCGGAGCACGCCGGGAAGTTCGTGCTCGAGGACCAGCTCCGGCTCCCGACGGCGTGAGCGGCGCCTACCGCGACGCCGGGGTCGACACCGAGGCCGCGGCGAAGGCGGTGGCACTGATCGCCGACCTCGCCGCCACGACACGGCGCCCCGAGGTCGCCGACCGGGTGGGTGGGTTCGCCGGTCTCTACCGGATCGACGAGCACCGGCTCCTCGCGGCGGCCACCGACGGCGTCGGGACGAAGCTCGAGATCGCGCGCCGGACCGGACGGCTCGACACGGTCGGGATCGACCTCGTGGCGATGTGCGCGGACGACGTCGTGTGCACGGGCGCCGAGCCGCTGTTCTTCCTCGACTACCTCGCGGTCGGACGGGTCGAGCCCACGAGGGTCGCCGAGATCGTCGAGGGTGTGGCGGAAGGGTGCCGCCGGGCGGGCTGCGCCCTCCTCGGTGGGGAGACCGCCGAGCATCCGGGCGTGATGGAGGAGGACGCCTTCGACCTCGCCGGATTCTGTGTCGGGGTGGTCGACGAACCCTCGCTCCTGGGCCCGCACCGGGTCGCGGAGGGCGACGCCGTGATCGGGCTCCCCTCCACCGGGCTGCATGCGAACGGATACTCGCTCGTCCGGTCGGCGCTCCTGCCGACGTTCGAGCTCGAGGACACCCCGGCGGGGCTCGATCGCCCGCTCGCGGACGAGCTGCTCGAGCCGTGCGCGATCTACGCGCCGGACGTCGTCGCGCTCGCCCGAGACGGCCTGCTGCACGCCGCCGCCCATGTCACCGGGGGTGGCATCCCCGAGAATCTGCCTCGCGCGCTCCCCGAGGGGTTGGGCGCCACGATCCACCGAGGAAGCTGGCCGGAGCACCCCATCTTCGATCTCCTTCGCCAGGCCTCGGATGCTTCCGACGACGATCTCTTCGCGACGTTCAACATGGGGATCGGGATGCTGCTCGTCGTCGCGCCCGACGCGGCTGCGGATGTGCTGGCCCGCAGCGCCCACGGGGCGTACCGGATCGGCGAGGTGACATCGGATCCGGGTATCCGCGTGGTATGACGATGGGATGACGCTTGAGGCGCATGCCTCGTGATGACTAGGCGTTCGTCCCCCGCGCTGGGAGCATCGGTCAGACGGTGGAGGCCAAGCGGCCCAGTGGGAAACGGCCCGTTGGATGTATGCAGGTCCGGGCGCCGGAGGCCGTTGGGATGGGTGAGATGAACGTGCAGCGAGACGACATCGAAGGGACGTCGCACGACAGCGTGCTCGTCGTCGACGACGAACCCCAGGTCGCGTGGGTGTTGCGCTTCAGCCTGGAGCACGAGGGCTATCGGACCTACACGGCGAGCAACGGCGTGGAGGCCCTCGAGGAGCTGCGGAAGCACCACCCGATGCTGATGGTGCTCGACCTGATGATGCCCGAGATGGACGGCTGGGCGGTCCTGAAGGAGCTGACGAAGCTTCCGGTCGAGCAGCGGCCCCGCATCGTGATCGTGAGCGCGCTCACCGGCCCGGACGACAAGGCCAAGGCCACCGCCCTCGGAGCGGACGCGTTCGTCCCGAAGCCGTTCGATGTCGAGGAGCTGATCGACGTCCTCGGCGGGCTCGCCAAGGCCTCCTAGCTCGCCGGCTCAGGCACCACCTTGCCGTGCCGGATGCCGCGGGCCGGCACCCGCACCTCGGTCCCATCCCGTTTGCGGACGAAGTACGTCTCGGCGTCCTCGTCCCACCGCTCGAGCATCCCGACCGCCTCACCGACGTAGCCGTTGGGCAGCTCGAACTGGAACGACACGCGCTTCCCGAGGTCGTCGGGCGTGACGAGGTTCCGGCCGGCCATCTCGCGAGCCTAGCCGACCCTCGAGATCGTGTTCGTGGGCGGGACCGGGTAGGCGTCGGGATGGAGGGCCCACGCCAGGATCTCCAGCCCGTCGACGATCCGAGGCCCCGGTCGCGAGAAGTACGACGTCGCGTCCACGGCGAACACGTTGCCGTTGCGGACCGCGGGCGTCTCCTGCAGCTCCGGGTGCGCGAAGACGGCGGTCGCCTCCGCTTCCGCCTCCTCCAGGTAATAGCCGCAGGGCATGAACACGATCGCCTCCGGGTTCGCGTCGCGGATCTGCCTGTGGGTCACGACCTGCGAGGGGCCGCCCTTCTCGGAGAGGAGGTTCACGCCGGCGGCCGCCTCCACCATCTCGGGCACCCAGTGACCGCCCGCGAACGGCGGATCCGACCACTCGAGGCAGAACACGTTCAGCAACGGGAGGCGGGTGGCGACCTCCTTCACCTTGGCCACCCGCATCCGGAGCGACTCCGTGAGCGTGGCGGCCTCCTCCGGGCGTTCCAGGAGCTTCCCGACCACGTCGATCTGCCCGATGACCTCCTCCAGCGTGTGCGGATCCAGCGAGAGCACCTTCGCGTCGGGGAGCCCGAGCTTGTCGAGCGCCTGCTGGACCTGGCCCGACGGGACGGCGCAGACGCGGCACAGATCCTGCGTGAGGACGACGTCGGGCCGCTCCCGTCTCAGGAGGTCGGTGTCGAGGACGTAGAGGGGCTCCTTCGCGTCCAGCCTGCCCCGCACGGCCTCGTCGATCTCGCGGGCGGCCAGCGGACGTCCCTGGGGGAGCGCGCTCCGGGAGACGACCGGCTTCGTGACGGCCTCCGGCGGGAAGTCGCACTCGTCGGTGACGCCGACGAGGGAATCGCCCAGGCCGAGCGCGAACACGATCTCGGTGGCAGACGGGAGCAGGGAGACGACCTTCATCGACGCGAACGGTACCGGGGTGATCCCACTTCAGCTCCTGGGTCGGGGACGCCGAGAGCATAGGAGATGAACCCCGACGCTAGACTCCGCGACATGGTGCCGAGCGCCTATCTCCGCGTCTTCCAACCGCTCGATGCGTTCGATCGGGAGGAACAGCTGCGGTGGGAGCGCTACCTCGTGTCGGATCGATGGGTGCCCGGGCGCCGGCGTCGCTACCTCGACCACGCCCAGGACGGCCTCGGGCTGATCGCCTCCGCCGACGGTGAGCACGCCGAGGTGCGGGTGGTCGACGGCCGCACCTACGTGAGCCCCTGGCGCATGCGGATGCGCGTGCTGGCGGCGGCGCTCGCGTTCCGCGAGACCCGGCCGATCGAGCTGTCCGACCGGTTCCTCTCGAAGAAGGACGCGAAGCGGGTGGCCCGCGAGCTGCACCGGCTCCGCCGGCGCGACCCCCTCGCGGTGGTCTTCTGTCACCAGAGCCCGTGGCACGTGCCGATCAGGTGGTTCGCGCTCTTCACCGACGAGGAGCGCCGGCTCGGAGATGACGAGCACGGCCGGCTCCGCCTGCGCTATCGCACGACGGCGCGCCGCGCGCTGCGCCGCGCGGGTCAGACGATCCCGATCCTGCGCCAATCGGACCTCGGGACCCATCGGCGACCTCCTGATGGACCTGCACGAGTGGATCGCGCTGTTCGATCCGCGATCGCTCGTCGAGCTCGACTACGGGGGTCTGTGCGACTTCCTCACCTGGGACGAGCTCGACGACGACCGCAGCGTGCGTGACCTCGGGCTCGCGCTGGAGGCGCTCACTCGTCGCGAGTTCCCGCGCTCGGCCGAGATCTACCAGGGTGTGCTGACCCACTGGGCGGAGATCCGAGGCCACGAGCTCCTGAACTGAGCCGGCCGGTCTTCCGGTGGGGAGGGGCGGGATCGAACCGCCGACACCGCGGTTTTCAGCCGCGTGCTCTACCGACTGAGCTACCTCCCCCATTCTCGCCCGGGGCTACGCTCGCTCCTTCGTCGCTCACTTCTTGAGCCCCAGACCGGAGAGCGAGCCGTCTCCGACTCGCTCGCCCAGCGCGCCCGACGGGCTTCGATCCCGCGATCTCCTCCTTGACAGGGAGGTGAGGACGACCGGACTCCTCTACGGGCGCATATGTGGTGGTGCCGTGCCCCCAACGGGATTCGAACCCGTGCTTCCGCCTTGAAAGGGCGATGTCCTAGGCCTCTAGACGATGGGGGCCTGCCCCTCGCCATCTTCCCATCGGGGACAGCTCAGAGAGTATAGCCAGGCCCTTCCCGCCGGCTGAGACGTGCCGGTCCGTCAGGTCGGGCGGCCGTCGCAGACGAGATCCACGTCGGAGCCCGCCGCCGCGACGGCCGCCTGGAGGTCGTCGCATGTGGCTCTCGTCTCGGCCGCCGCGTCACGGAAGACCGGCTGGTCGAGTTGGTCGAGGGTCTCATTCGCGGTCGGGAAACCTGCATCGCGGACCTTCACGATGAGGTCCAGCTCCCCCCGCCAGGCGTCGGCGAAGGCCTGCTGCGCCGCCACCAGTTCCGGTGGCGGGTCCAGGGACCCCAGGGCATCGATGACGTCCTGAGAGAGGCGGGCGCTCTGGTCCAGGAAGACCGCGACGACGGCCTTGCGATCCTCTCCCGGGCTGGCCTCCTCGAGCCGGACCCGCAGATCGCGACGCAGCCCACGCTCCTGGACGTGGGCCGTTTCACTGACCCGCTGGAGCTGGGCGAAGTAGTCGCCGGTGGCCGGGCCGGCATCGGCGTTCCCGCCGCACGCGGTGGCCACGAGGAGCACGACGACGAGCGATCGAGGCCTCTGCATGTCCGGCAGCGTGTCAGCGAGGCAGCGGAAACGGCAACCGCTCAAGGAGCGGTGGCATCCATCCGAAACATCCGTATGCGGCAACGCGAGCTCCGCATCGTCCTGGAGTGGCTCGGGCTGGTCGAGCCCGATCGCTCACGGCGCGAGCCGATCGCGTTGCCTACCTGGGCTCCCTGGCTCGTCATCGGTGTCCCTCGTGATCGCCGCCGCTCTCGGGACCGTGCTGGTCAGCGCGCTGCTCGGGCTGCGCGGCTGAAGCGATCCCCGATCCGCGGCTCCCATCGAACGGCACACTCGAGGGCGTGAAGGGCACGCAACCGTCGTGACCTGACGATCCGCCGCGGCCGGCACCTGCGCACCTCGATCACCCGCATCGTCCGGTCGAGGAAGGCCACCGAGATCGTCCCCCGCATCCCGAAGGTCTGGACGCTCCGGCAGCGGAGGAAGAGCATCGCCTCACGCGGGCCCGGCGGCGGGCGGCCCCGCAGCCCGCGCATCCGTTCCCTCCGGGTCTCCGGGACGAGCACCCGCCACCGGCCGCCAGGCCCGACCATGTCGACCACCCGCATCGCGCGACCGTAGCGCCGGATACCGACGCTCGCGTTTCCCTGTCCTCCCGCGCGGGTAGTCATGACCTGGGCCCGTTCGGGCCCGTCGGCATCGATGGAGGGACACCATGAACAGGGATCAGCTCGTCGAACTGCTGTATCAGTCACTCGAGACCGAGCGCGGCGGTATCAAGATCTACGAGACCGCCGTCCGTTGTGCCCAGAACGACGACCTGCAGAAGGAGTGGGGCAAGTACCTGGACGAGACCCGGAACCACGAGGTCGTGATGCTCCGCGTCCTCGATGCGTTCGGCCTCGACCCCGAGACGGAAACGCCGGGCCGCCAGATCGTGCGCAGCAAGGGCAAGGGCCTCGTGGCCTCGATGGAGACGGCGCTGCGGGACACGCCCGCCGCGGCGCAGCTCGTGGCCGCCGAGTGCGTGGTGGAGGCCGAGACGAAGGACCACATGAACTGGGAGTTGATCGGCGAGGTCGCGAAGAAGCTCACCGGCGACGAGGCGAAGGCTCTCAAGGAAGCGCACGGCGAGGTGGAGGAGCAGGAGGACGAGCACCTGTACCACACGATGGGATGGGCCCGGGAGCTCTGGCTCGAGTCACTCGGCCTCCCGGCGGTGCTCCCACCCCCGGAGGAGCAGAAGCACACGAAGTCCGCGATCGGCGCCGACCGAGCCAAGCAGGCCCGGACGGAGATGCTCTGATCCCGCTCACGACACCGACAGGGAGCCCATGATGCGGATGCCGTCGCCGACGCGGGCGCCCGCGTCCTTCGCCGACTTCGCCAGCCGGGTCGCGAGGTTGGCCGGGAACCATTGGGCCTTCCTCATCGCCGCCGGTCTCGTGGCCGCGTCATTGGGCATCTTCGGGATCGAGGTCACGAACATCGCGATCTCGATCGCGACGCTGCTGATCGTGATGCTGCTGCAGAACACCCAGAACCGGGATTCGGCGGCATCGCACCTGAAGCTCGACGAGATGGTGCGAGCGGAGCCCGAGGCCCGCGACGATCTCCGCCGGGCGGAAGAGAGGCCCCACGACGAGATCGAGGAGCTCCACGAGGAGATCCACGAAGAAGAGGAACGGGGGTCGCTCACTGGGAGCTGAACGAGATGAGCGGGCGACGCCGCGGTGGGGCGGGCAGGATTCGAACCCGCGACACGAGGGTTAAAAGCCCCCTGCTCTAACCGGACTGAGCTACCGCCCCTGCGGAGATTGTAGGAAGCGGACGCGCCCCCGGGCAGTCGCCGTCCTCGGTCAGTCCACGTAGCGGTTCGTGATCGGCATCCGGCGGTCGCGGCCGAAGGCCTTCGGGGTGATCTTGATCCCCGGTGCCGCCTGGCGCCGCTTGTACTCCGCTCGGTCGACCATCCGGACCACGCGCTCCACGGTTGCCCGGTCGTGTCCCGAGTCCACGATCTCGTCGATGCCGAGGTCCTCCTCGACGTAGCCCTCGATGATCGGATCGAGCTCCTCGTACGGTGGGAGGGAGTCCGAGTCCTTCTGGTCGGGGCGGAGCTCGGCGGAGGGCGCCTTGGAGAGCACGCGCTCCGGGATCGGCTCGCCGGGACCTTCGGCATTCCGCCATCGCGAGAGCTCGTAGACGAGGGTCTTCGGGACATCCTTGATCGGCGCGAACCCGCCCGCCATGTCGCCGTAGAGCGTGGCGTAGCCCACGGCGTACTCGCTCTTGTTGCCGGTCGCGAGGACGAGCGAGCCGAACTTGTTCGAGACGGCCATCAGCAGGTTCCCGCGGATCCGCGCCTGCAGGTTCTCCTCGGCGACATCTTCGGGGCGGCCCTCGAACAACGGCTGGAGGGTCGTCCGGTAGGCGCC
Source organism: uncultured Actinomycetota bacterium (assembly GCA_963724415.1). Taxonomy (GTDB): domain Bacteria; phylum Actinomycetota; class UBA4738; order UBA4738; family HRBIN12; genus JAJNBA01. The sequence goes on from CAVRUS010000011.1 coordinate 221,568, forward strand.
GAACACGTCGTCGATCTGCGACGTGTCGAGCCGGATCCCGAGCCGCGAAGCGACGTCGGCGGCATCCTCGAGGCTCTCGGGGCTCGAGTACGGCGACGGCATCGCGAGGGCGCGGACGGCATCCGCCCCGAGCGCATCGGCCGCGAGCACGGCCACGAACGCGGAGTCGATCCCTCCCGACAGGCCGAGGACCACGTCGTCGAAGCCGTTCTTCCGGACGTAGTCGCGAAGACCGAGCACGAGGGCATGGTAGATCGACGCCGGCGGCTGGGGCCAGACGGCGTCGTGCTCTGCGCGCGCGGCGGTGTCGTCCACGTCGACGATCAGCAGGTCCTCGTCGAAGAGCGCGGCCCTGCAGGCGACCTCCCCGTCCGGTCCCATCACCACCGAGCCACCGTCGAACACGAGCTCGTCCTGGCCGCCCACCGCGTTCACGTACGCGATCCATCCACCGAACTCGCGCGCACGATCTCGGAGGACGCCGAGTCGCTCCTCCAGCTTGCGCCGGTGATACGGCGACCCGTTGATGTTGGACACGAGCGGGACGCCCCGGTAGTCGGAGAACGGGCGTCCCGGATGCCACGCGTCCTCGCAGACGGACAGGCCGACCGAGAGCCCGCCGACGGAGACCTGCTCGGTCCGTTCGCCGGGCACGAAGTAGCGCTGCTCGTCGAACACCCCGAAGTTCGGTAGCACGATCTTGTGGTAGCGGGCGCGGACCTCGCCTCCGGCGAGGAACGCGGCCGCGTTGTGGAGTCCCCGGTCGGACCGGTCCACGAAGCCCGCGATCACCGGGCAGGCGTCGGCCGTCTTCGCCGCGAGCTCGTCCAACGCCGCCAGGTTGTCGCGCACGAACTCGGGCCGCAGTACGAGGTCCTCGGGCGGGTAGCCCGTGACGGACAGCTCCGGGAAGCACGCGAGCTCGGCGCCGGCCGCCGCCGCCTCCACGGCGGACGCCGCCATCTTCTCGACGTTGCCGGCGAGGTCGCCGACGGTGAGGTTCAGCTGGCCGAGCGCGATGCGAGGCACGCCATCAGCGTAGCGCAGCCTCTATTCGGGCCCGCCGATGTCGACGTTGTAGGCCTCCCACACGAGGTCCGCGCCCTTCTGCCGGTGCCGGACCACCCTGCCGATCAGCCGCTGGAGGTCGTCGCGGGCGTCGTCGAGCGGCCACGGCAGGCCCCCGATCTCGACCTGCTCGAGCCGGGCGAGCATCTCGACGACGGCGTCGGTGATCTCGGGATGCTCGCCGCGGAGACGGTCGACCGTGTGGCTGAGGCGTGGCGAGATGCCGACGATCTCCTCGTAGAGGCCGCCCGGCTTCTCCGTGTGCTCGACGTGCTGGTCCCACGCGTCGCGGACGGCGGTGATCTCCTTGGCCACGTGCGAGGTCCAGTCGGGGATCCTGCCCGCCGCCGGCGAGGACGTGGCGAACTCGAGCGCCACCAGCGCCTCGTGCAGCGTCTTGCGACGGCGCGCGGCCTCCTGCAGCGTGGGTGTGCGTTCGCGGTCGGCTCGTGGTTCCATGGGCTCGGCCATGCGGCCACTGTAGCCGTCGCCCGCGATACGGCGCAATCCGGCGTCGCCGCCGGTCCGTACTACCCCCGACCAGGAGGTGACGCATCGCCGAACACCGCCGCAAAGGCTCCGCCGCAGTCGTGCTCGCGCTCGTGATCGCGACCGCTGCGATCCTCGGAACCGCTGGCATCGCCGACGCCGTCACCGTCGGCGTGCGCGGCATCTTCAACGGTTCTCGCTACGTGTGGAGCCCCGCGGTCCGCACGATCGCGCCCGGGACGACGATCCGGTGGCGCGCCGTGGACGGCGGCCACAACATCAAGTCGCGCGGTGCCAACTGGAGCTACTTCCGGACGCTCCCGGCGGGGACGACGAGGACCCGGACGTTCAACCGGCGGGGCACGTTCCGGTACTTCTGCACGATCCACGGCAACGTCGTGAACGGCGTCTGCTCGGGGATGTGCGGCCGGATCGTCGTCAGCTGACGCTCGCGGACTCCAGCTCCTGCACGGTCGCCCTCGCGAGGGCCGCCGATACCGTGTTCCCCTTCGCCTCGAACAGGGCGAGGGCCTCGCGCGCCGCCTCCGTCGCTTCGGCGATGCGGCCGCCGAGCCGCAGTACCTCCGCCAGGTCGATCAGCGCCTCGCCCTGGGAGTTCAGGTCGTCGGACGCCTGGATCATCGCCACGGCCTCGCGCGCCAACTTCTCGCCCTCGGCAGCCTCGCCGCGCGACGCGAGGATCTTGCCGCGAACGCTCCTCCAGCGGAACTGCGACGAGACGTCGTCGTGCGCGGCGAGCTCCTCGCTGATCCGTGTGTGCTCCTCGGCTCCCTCGAGGTCCCCCTGCCGATAGAGCACCTCCGCGAGGAACGCGGCGGTCGTCGAGATGTAGTTCGTCTCACCCATCCGGTCGAGGGCGTCGAAGTCGCGTCGGAGCTCGGCTTCGGCGGCGGCGAGGTCGCCCGCGAGCATCTCCACGGGCCCGGAGTCGAACGACGTCTGCGCTGCGAGGAACGTCCAGCCGAGCTCTTCGAGCTTGGCCCGGCTCGCCCGGTAGAGCGCGCGCGACTCCTCCACGTTGCCGCGCATCGCCTCGAGATGCGAGAGAGCCGATTCGAGCAAGCGCCTCCGGCTTGCGGTCGCCGCTCACCTCTTCGAGCAGCGCGCGGCAGCGGTCGATCGCCTCCGGCACCGGCGTGGGGCCGCTGAGGGCGCAGTAGCCGAGCGAGGGGATCGCCCGGGCGACCATCAGCCGGTTGCCCGCGAGGCGTGCGTGATCGAGCGTGAGCTGCGCGGCCGCCTCCGACTCGCCCCACTGCAGTCCCATCTCGCGCACGAACATGATCAGCCGCCACGCTCGCGCGAGCCCGTCGTGCGCCTCCAGGGCCTCCAGCTCGGGGAGGTGGGATTCGACGCCGGCGACGATCGTCGGCTCCACCGCCTCCGGGTCCACGGTATACAGGAGCTCGAGCTCCTGGATCTGCGCGGTGGCCTCGAGGACCCGGTCCGAGAGCTCGTGGGCCTCGTCGATCGCGGCGTGCAGCATCGCGCCGGCCTCGTCGAACAGACCCTGCTCCGTGAGTGCCTCGGCGGCGTCGAGGCGGAGGCGCGGTCGCTCGGGATGGCCAGGTGGCAGCAGCGTGGAGGCCCGCTGCAGCAAGCCCGCCGCCGCCGGGATGTCCCCTCGGGCGAGCGCCCGGCGCCCGGCCGAGGACAGGTATCCGCTGCCGCGCACGCCGATCTGCCAGACCTTGTCGTCGTTCGGGGTGAGCTGTTGGAGCGTGAAGAACGCCTGCTCCAGGTGGTAGCCGCGGATCTCCTCGAACTCGAGCACCCGGTCGGACGCGACCCGTTCGAGCCAGTCGATGAAGCGCACGTGCAGGTCGGCGCGGGTGCGCTTCAGCAGGCCGTGATACGCGGCCTCGCGGATCAGGATGTGCATGAACCGGTAGGCCTCCTGCCCGGCGAAGCTCGACTCGTGCGGCGTCACGAGCTCGCGGTTCGTGAGGTTCTGCAGGCTCTCGCCCGCGTGCCGCCGGACCTCGTCGGGGGAGAGGTCCTCGACGGCGCCGCGGAAGAACACCTGGCCGATCACCGCCGCCCGCTCGACCACGACGCGATCGATCGGACCGAGCCGGTCGAGGCGAGCGGACAGGAGCGCCTGGATCGTCGGCGGGACCATGATCGCGCCGACCTCGCGGATCAGGACCCAGCGTCCGCGGTCATCCCGAGCGAGGATCCCGTCGTCCAGGAGCATCGAGAGCATCTGCTCGACGAACAGCGGGTTGCCCTCGGCGGCCTCGACGATCTTCGCTCGGACCTGCGGGTCGAGCTCCGCGGTCCCGAGGAGGTTCGCCGCGATCTCGGCGCTGTCCTCTTCGGACAGTGCCTGCAGGATCAAGACGCGGTGGTCTTCGAAGCCCTCGCCCCATCCCGGGTGCGCGTCGACGAGATCGGGTCGGGCTGAGCACGCGAGAACGATGGGGGCGTCGGTCATCATGCTCGCGACCGACTTGATCAGATCGAGGAACGTTCGCTCCGCCCAGTGGATATCGTCGATGAGCACGATCAGCGGCTCACCGTGCGAGATCAGCTCGAAGAACCGCCGGGCTGCCCAGAACGTCTCCTCCACCGGGAAGTTGGCGTTGGAAAGGCCGATCGCCCCCGCGATCCGTTCCGTGACTTCCCGCGCATCGTCGCCGAGCAGATCCGCGAGCTTCCGTTGCGCCTCGGCCGCGGGGTCGTCGTTCGAGATCCCGGCCTCCGTGCGGGCGATCTCGGCGAGCGGCCAGAACGTCAGTCCCTCGCCGTAGGAGAGACAGCGTCCGCGGAGGGTTCGGACACCCGAACGACCCATGAACTCCTGGAGCAGTCGTGACTTCCCGGTGCCTGCGGGTGCGACGACGGTGACGACCTGACAGCGGCGTCTCTCGATCGCTCGAGCGAGGACGTCGTCTAGGACCGCGAGCTCCGCCTCGCGCCCGACGATCGGGGCGTCGAGCCGGCGGGCGACCCCCTCCTCCTGGTGGCCGACCGAGATCAGTCGGTAGGCGGGCGTCCGTTCCGCCTTCCCCTTCAGCTCCAGCGGCTCGACCGGCTCGGCCACGACCGCGTCCTTCACCAGGCGGTACGTCGATTCGCCGAGGAGGATCTCCATCGTCGGGGCGTTCTGCTCGAGGCGAGCGGCCGTGTTCACGGTGTCACCTGTGACGAGGCGGTGTCCGACGCTGACGTCCCCCGCGACCACCTCGCCGGTGTTCACGCCGGTGCGGTTCTCGATCCGGACGCCGTAGACCTCCTCGAATCCCGCGTTCAACCCGACCAGTGCTTCCTGCATCTCGGCCGCGGCCCGGACCGCGCGGAGCGCGTCGTCCTCGTGGAGCTGGGGCAGCCCGAAGACGGCCATGATCGCGTCGCCGATGTACTTCTCCACGGTGCCGCCGTGCTTCTCGAGCACGTCGCGCATCGTGTTGAAGTACTGGTTCAGGGCCTCGCGGAGCGCCTCGGTATCCAGGCGCTCCGCGAGCGCCGTGGAGCCTTTGAGGTCGGAGAAGACGACCGTGACGGTCTTGCGGACGTCCTCCGGGACGACCTCGACGGCGGCCAGCTGCGCGCCGCACATGCCGCACATCCGGAAGCGATCCGGGTTCTCCTCACCGCAGCTAGGGCAGGTCTGCACCGGAAAAGTGTACGCCCGGCCCTTGAGGGGCCGGGCGTACGTTTCCGCTGGTCGTCAGGCGAGGATCAGGTGCGGCGGGGCGGGTCTCCGCCCGGGATCCAGGCCTCGGTCCAGCTGCCACCGTTCCCATCTCCGTACTGACGGGCGATGCACGGCGCCGATCCTGACGGGTTCTGGTTCGGGCAGGTTGGCGCGAGCGCCACCCAGATGTCGTCGGTCCCGTCCCCGTCGGAGTCCTGGTGATCGGCGGCCACGCCGAGCGAGGCCCACTTCGCCTCGCCGGTGAGGGCGCCTTCGTCGAGGAGGCCGACGCAGAGCGCCACCCTCGCTTGCCCGTTGTTGGAACTCGCCTTCATCTCCTGGCGGGTGATGTGGATCTTCACGAGGACCGGCGCCGTACCCGTGTACTCGTGCCAGACGACGTCACCCGTGATCTCCGTGTAGCCGGCGCAGTTGATGTTGGAGTCGTTGGTGCTGAATGTGCTGGCACTCAGCAGCGCCCCCGCCTGGCCGCCCGGAACGATGTACTCGTCGCCGTCGTGGGAAAGCGTGCAGTTCGCACCGTTGCACCGAGTCGCGTCCTCCCAGATGTCGAACCCGACCGAAGCGGGACCGGTGATCGACGTCAGGACGCTGCCCCGCGGGACGAGCGTGAAGTCGGTGAACGCCGCCACGTTGGCCAGATTGATCTCGAGCCCGTCACCTTCGGCCGTGGCGCTCTCATCGTTGAAGGTCGCGACGCCGTTCGCGTCGGTGGTCTCGGTGCCGACCGACAGCGTCGCGGTTCCGGCGCTCGGGTCGTTGCCGAGCACGAACGTCACCGCCATCGGGAAGTGGGTCACCGGGCTCGGCGTGGCCAGGTCGTCGACCAACTGGACCTGGATCGCGTCCGCCGCCTGCCGGTCTCCGCTGGTGATGAGCTCACCGGCCTTGGTGTTGCTCGGGTTGTTCAGGAACACGAGAGCGCAACTACCGGACACCTGCGATTGCCGGTCGCCGGTGGGGTTGTACGCGCGGTTCTGGCTATCCCGGGCGTCGAGCGGCCAGGTGTGTGTGCCGTCCGCGCAGGATGTCTTCGCGGAGAAGGTGACCGTTGTCGTCTGGGACGGCGAGGCGGAGAGCCCCGTCACGACGACCGCGCCACCGGTGATCGAGCTCGTCGCGCCAGCGACGGGGTCCACCGAAACGAGCTCGTACCCGCTCGGCGGCGTGAGCGTGAACCTGCTCAGGGTCCGACTGTCCGGGGTGATCGAGAAGGACAGGCTCGACGCCTGACCGGGAGGAAGCCCGGTATCAGGATTGAGATCGGTTACGACTGTTGCGGCCGCCGCGGATGCCGGCCCCGCCATCGGGACGAGCCCCACGATCGCCGCCACGAGCACGAACGACACGAATCTGAACCTTCGAACCTTCACAGATCCACCCCCTGGTGGTCGCCGATCACTTCCGGGAGGCCCGGCGCACCCCAGACCAGAACGGGCATCATCCCCCGTTCGCCCTATGGCGTCAACGTTACCAGGGCTAGTCCGAAAGGATGAGTCCTGTTCGAGGCCGGGAAGAGCTGGCGCCCGAGGCTCGGCGCACCCCAGACCAGAAAAAATCCTCCCCCGTTCGGCCGATGACGTCAAACGGCTCCGGACCATGCCCGGGTGGGTCAACGCGGGGATACAGGACGTGCGCCTTTCGGCGAAGGATGGGTCAAGCGAACGGGCCTCTCGACCGATGCGAGGAAGCGTGGGACAGAACCGGGACATCGAGAGCGAGCGGGAAGGGCTGCTCGCCCGTCTGGCCGTGGCGTATCAGCGTCGCGATCTCGACGTGTTCGAGGCCGCCTGCCGTCCGGACATGGTGCTCACGCTCGCCGGCTCGTCGCGACTCGCGGGGACCTACCACGGGTACGGCGCGTTCTCCGAATATCTGGACGCGGTCCGCGACGTCCTGCGGGCGGCCGATCAGCAGATCCGGTTCGAGCACGACGTCGATCGGATGATCTTCACGCAAGCCGTCGTGATCTCCGGACCCAACCACCAGGTCGAGATGGAGATGCGGGTGACGGTCGAGTTCCACGCCGACGGCCGCGTCCAGTCGTTCCTGGCCGAGATGGAGGACCAGGGGCTCTTCGACTACGTGGTGAACACGTCGGCGCAACCGTCGGAGATCCGTACGCCGGGCTAGAGGATCGCGAAGTACCTCTCCAGCTCGTACGGCGTGACGTGGGACTTGTAGGCGTCCCATTCCTCCCGCTTGTTGCGGAGGAGGAACTCCAGCACGTGATCCCCGAGTGCCTCGCGGAGCACGTCCGATCCCTCCGCGAGGTGGATCGCCTCCACGAGGTCCTCCGGCAGCGAACGGATGCCCGCGACCTCCCGCTCGTGCTCGGTCATCTCGTAGATGTTGTTCGATGCCTCCGGCGCCAGCTCGTACTCGCCCTCGAGCCCGGCGAGGCCGGCCGCGAGCATCGCGGAGAACGCGAGGTACGGGTTGCAGGCGGGATCGGGGGAGCGGTACTCGATCCTCGTCGCGCCCTCCTTGCCCGGCTTGTACATCGGCACCCGCACGAGGGCGCTCCTGTTCCGGCGCGCCCAGCAGACGTAGACGGGCGCCTCGAACCCCGGGACGAGCCGCTTGTAGGAGTTCACCCACTGGTTCGTGAGGAGCGTGATCTCCGGCGCGTGCCGGAGGAGCCCCGCGATGTAGGTCTTCGCCGTCTTCGAGAGGTGGTACTCGTCGGTGCCGTCGAAGAACGCGTTGCGGTCGCCCTCGAACAGCGACTGGTGGGTGTGCATCCCCGAGCCGTTGACCCCGGCGACGGGCTTCGGCATGAACGTCGCGTAGATCCCGAACTCGTGCGCGACCTCCTTCACCGTGAGGCGGTACGTCATCACCTGGTCGGCCATCGTGAGCGCGTCGGTGTAGCGGAGGTCGATCTCGTGCTGGCTCGGCGCCACCTCGTGGTGGACGTACTCGACCGGGATCCCCATCGACTCGAGGTACTGGACGGTGCGCTTGCGGTAGTCGGTGGCCACGTCGAGCGGGCGTCTCGTCGAAGTAGCCGCCCTGGTCGAGGAACGTGGGGTCGTCGACCGACTTGAAGTAGAAGTACTCGAGCTCCGGGCCGACGTAGAACGTGAAGCCCTTGTCGGCGGCGCGGGCGACCTGGCGCTTGAGGACGCCCCGCGGGTCGCCGGCGAACGGCGTGCCGTCGGGCTCGAGGATGTCGCAGAACATGCGCGCCACGGGCTGCTCGGTCTTCCACGGGATCACCTGGAACGTCGAGGGATCCGGGAGCGCGACCATGTCCGACTCCTGGATGCGCGCGAACCCGTCGATCGAGGAGCCGTCGAAGCCCATGCCTTCGGTGAGGGCGCCCTCGAGCTCCTGCGAGGTGATCGTGAACGCCTTCAGGAATCCGAGGACGTCCGTGAACCAGAGGCGGACGAACCGGATCCCGCGCTCCTCGATCGTGCGCAGCACGTACTCGGCTTCTGCGGAAAGGGCCATGCGATCGAGCGTACGGGGGCTGCCGGCGAGGGCGGTTACGCGCGCGTAAACGTTCGTGACACCATCCACACATGGAACGGAAACGCGTGGCGTCCGGGTCGCCGTACGAACCGGTGATCGGGTTCTCTCGCGCGGCGGTCGCCGGGCATCACGTGTCGGTTGCCGCGACCGCGCCGATCATGCCGGACGGCGGCGAGCCGCCTCCCGATGCCTACGGCCAGGCGAAGCGGAGCCTGGAGATCATCGTCGCGGCGCTGGAGGAGGCGGGTGCGTCTGCGGCGGACGTCGTCCGGACGCGCTGCTACCTGGTGGCGGCCGAGGACTGGCAGGACGTCGGACGCGCGCACGGCGAGGTGTTCGCGGATGTCCGCCCCGCCAACGCGATGATCGTGGTGACCGGCTTCATCGATCCGCGATGGCGGGTGGAGATCGAAGCCGACGCGATCGTCGGCTAGCGGCGGCGGACTCGGGGCCTCGAGTCCGAAGGCCTTGTTCCACATCCTGGAACTGAGTTCCACTATCCGGAACAGCATCGGCGAGTGACGGGACCGACTCCGAGCCTCGATCGCGCCCTACGATGCTTGGGTGCTGACGCCCGAGATCCTCGGCAGGACCTTCTCGGAGGCGCCGGATCCGGAGCTCGCGCGCGTCGCCTTCTCGCGGGTGGGTGACGACGCCGGAGCGCGCGAGCTCCTGGCACGCCCGGAGATCCTCCCGGTTGCGTCGCGGCTGCTCGGGTTCTCGACGGCCGCGAGCGACCTGCTGGTGCGTCATCCCGAGGAGGTGGAGGCGCTGGCGGACGTCTCCGCGCGCGATCGGGAGGCCCTGGGGACCGAGCTCCACGGTGACGTCGCGGCGCACGGCGCCAGCGCCGGCCTCCGGCGGTTCCGCCGCCGGGCGATGCTCCGGATCGCGGCCCGCGACCTCGGCGGCGCGGCCTTCGAGGAGGTGGTGACGGAGATCAGCGATGTCGCCGACACGTGCCTCGCGATGGCCTGCCCGGAGGGGCACGCGGTGGTGGCCCTCGGCAAGCTCGGGGGCCGGGAGCTGAACTACGCGAGCGACGTCGACCTCCTGCTGCTCCATCGCGAGGAGGTGGGCGGTGACGGCGCCGAGACCGCGGCCGCGAACGTGATCGCCGACCTGTCCGACCCGACCGCCGAGGGCGTCGCGCTCCGCGTCGACCTCACGCTCCGCCCCGGTGGGAGGGCCGGCGTGCTCACCCGCACGCTCGACGCCACCCTCGCGTACTACGGGACCGAGGCGGCGACGTGGGAGCGCCAGGCGATGATCAAGGCGCGCGCGGCGGCGGGGGACCAGGACCTGGCCGCGGCGTTCGTGCGCGGCGTGGCCGAGTTCGTCTACCCGGAGGATCTCCACGAGGCCGCGATCCACGACGTCCGCCGCTCGAAGGTCCGCCTCGAGGAGTACATCCGGCGTCGCGGGAAGGAGCTCACCGAGGTCAAGCGCGGCCGCGGGGGCATCCGCGACGTCGAGTTCGCGGTGCAGCTCCTGCAGATCGTCCACGGACGGCGCGACGAACGCCTGCGCGATCCGAACACGCTCGCGCGCGCTCGCCGCGCTCGCCGACGAGGGTTACGTCGCCCATGGGGACGCCGAGGCCCTCGCCGACGCCTACCGGTTCCTGCGCCGGCTGGAGCACCGGCTCCAGATGGTGCGCGACCTCCAGACCCACGACCTCCCGGCCGATCGGCACGCGCGCACGACCCTCGCGCGCTCGCTCGGCCTGGCCGGCGCCGACGCCCTCCAGGCCGAGTACGACCGCACGACGGAGCTCGTCCGCGGGATCCACGAGCGCCTGTTCTACCGGCCGCTCCTCGAGGCGTTCGCGGGTCCGGTCCAGCCCGCCCCCGGGCACGATCGGGAGGCCACCGAGGAGCTCCTCGCGGGTCTCGGGTTCGCCCAGCCCTCGCGCGCGTTCGAGTCCCTGCAGCGGTTGGTGGCTCCCACGACCCGGTTCGCGAAGGTGCTCTCGCACGTGTTCCCGGTGATGGCGCCCGCCCTCGCGCTCGCCGCGGAGCCCGACGCCGCCCTCGTACGGCTGGAGCGGATCGCCGAGGCCGTGGGGGACCGGATCGCGCCCGCCGACGCGCTGGCCGCCGATCCGCTCGCGGCCCGGCGCCTCGCCCACCTCGCCGCCGCGAGCTCCTTCGCGACCGACGTCCTCGTCGCGGAGCCCGATCGGATCCTCGCGCTCTCCGGCAGCCTGTTCGGCGCGCCGGCCGTCGACTCGCAGGCGCAGCTGATGGAGGCGGTGGCGCGCGCCGCCGGGCGCGAGCTCACCCCGCGGGAGACCGGCGAGGCGATCGCCGCCGTCGCGTACCGGGTCGTCCAGGAAGCCGTGACGGCCGCCGAGCCCGAGCTCCCGTTCGCCGTGATCGGGATGGGCAAGCTCGGCGCGAAGGAGCTGAACGTCGCGAGCGACCTCGACCTCCTGTTCGTCTACGAGGGCGAGGGCCCCGAGGACCTCGCGCGCGCGACCGCCGCCGGCGAGCGCGTGATGCGCCACGTGCACGAGGCGGGCTGGGAGCCCGACGCCGATCTCCGGCCCGAGGGACGGAGCGGCCCGCTCGCGCGCTCGATGGCCGGCTTCCTCGAGTACTGGGAGCGCTACGCGGACCCGTGGGAGTTCCAGTCACTGTTGCGGGCGCGTCACGTGGCCGGCGACGCCGACCTCGGCCGGCGGTTCGAGCTGAACGCCGCCGACTTCGCGTACCCGCCGGACGGGCTCACGCTGGATCGCGTGGTCGAGGTCCGCCGCATGCGCGAGCGGATCGAACGCGAACGGGTGAAGCCCCCGGAGGCCGCGAAGTTCCACTTCAAGCTCGGGGTGGGCTCGCTCGCGGATGTGCAGTTCGCGGTGGAGCTGTCCCTGATGCGCTTCGGCGGCGAGGACCCGGCCGTCAGGTCACGCCGGACGCTCGAGGCGATCGAGAAGCTCGCCGCGGCGCGGCACCTCGAGGATCAGGTGGCGAGGGATCTCGCCGAGGCGTTCGTGTTCCTCTCGGACGTGAAGAACACGCTCGAGATGGACCGTCGCGTGCATGCGGAGGCGATCCCGGCGGCGCCGGCCGAGCAGACAGCACTCGCGCGGCGCCTCGGCTTCGAGGAGTACCCTCGGCAGGCGTTCCTGGAGCGGTATCTGCATGTGACCAGGAGGTGTCGCCGGGCGATGGATCGCGTGTTCGCCCAGGCGCTGGCGTAGACGGCCAAGGAGCAGGGAGGGGGAGCGGTGCTCAAGGAGTTCAAGGAGTTCATCTCGAAGGGCAACCTGGTCGAGATCGCGGTCGGCCTGATCCTCGCGCTTGCGTTCGCGGGCTTGGTGGCCTCGTTCACCGAGAACCTGATCAACCCGATCATCGGGGCGATCTTCGGGCAGCCGAACTTCGACAGCCTGGTGATCGACATCGGCGACGCCCAGCTGCGGTACGGGGCGTTCCTGACCACCCTGATCAACTTCGTGATCGTGGCGTTCGTGCTGTTCCTGGTGGTCAAGGCCTACAACCGGATGGCCCCCAAGGAGGAAGAGGTGGGTGGCCCGACGGACATCGAGCTGCTGACCGAGATCCGGGACGAGCTGCGGAAGCGCTGAATCTGGTCCGAGGTGTGAACTCCGGGGCTCCGGGGACCGATACAGAGGTATGCAGATCGAAGCAACCTCCGACGCCCTGAAGCTGATCCGCGCGCGCGGCGGGATGCTGTTCGTCTGGATGGAGGCGGGGATGCGGGGGCTGCGGTTCCTTCGGACCTCGACGGAGCCGCCGCCGGACGCGCTCGACTGGGACCGCACCGAGACCCCCGAGGGGTTCATCGTGTTCACGCCCCCGCGGATGCGGAAGCCGCTGACGCTCGGCCTCGAGGTGCGGGGGTTCCTGACGAAGCTCCGCATCAACGCGCTCTGGAACGGCTGCGCCTTCGTCGTCTAGAAGGGCTCATCAGGAAGCTCGGATTCCTGGATCGACTCGAACTCCCAGCTGCTCTCGAGCAGAACATCTGTGTCGAGTGAGATCCACATCCAATCGGCCTCGATCATTTCTTGGAGTTCGTTCTTGCCGAGCCTGGGCGGACCTTCAAGGGTTGTGGTGATGCTGAACGTGAAGCACGCAGTCAGTTCGATGGCGTACTCGGATCGCGTTTCGTTTTCCGGCACCTCGTGACCGTAGCGATCGGCCCAGCGATCGTCAGATCCCAGAATCCGAGTGTGATGGATCTCACAGACAGCGCTCGCGGCCGATCGCTCCAATGGCGGCATGAGCACCTGGGTGATTCTCATCACCGATGGGACGGTCATCGAGTACCCGCCTGAGGCCTATGGAGACGCCGAACAGGCTCGAGGAGAAGCCGAGCGATGGGCATGGGTGATGTCGGGTATGGGGGTCCTTCCTATCGAGGAGATCGCAGATGACCGCTGGCTTATCGGCGACCGAGACGTACGGCTTGTCCTCGCCGAAGGGGAGGGCGACTGGGTTGGCACGTTCTGGACATGGGATGGCTACCCCGATCCAGAGGCAGCGTTGCTACTCAGCCGGAGCGAGGCTCATTCATGGGCCACATCGCCGCTTTACGGTTCGCTCACTCCAGCCCGCGTAGAACAGAATGAGTGGATGATCGTGGCGACGTTTGAACGGCGGGAGGAGGAGGCGTACGCCGTGGCCCATCGGCTCAAGTGGGTAAAGGCGTCTCGAGGTTTGGCGCTCTAGGTTCTCCCAGTGGAATGTCACCATCCTCGCCAAACACGATGACCTGCTCCTCTAATGTGTCGCTGGCCTGGATGTCACTCTTGAAGTTCACTTGGTATTGCACGCGTCGAGCGTGAGTTCGTAGCTCCACTTCTTCGAGAGTGAGCAATACGGCGAACGGCTTTCCGAAGGTGTTGATCTCATTCAAGACGACGAACGCAAAGCAGTATCGAGGCCCGAGGGCCTTCGCCATCGCGTACTCGCGCTCTGTCGCCCCGAAGAAGAAGCCGCGCAGCGCCTGATCAGTAATGGCCTTCTTCGTCGTCTTCATCTCAACGAGGGTGAGCGTCGAGAAGTGGTCGTCGACCGTCGCCAGCGTGATCGGTGGGGAGGGCGAGGAAGTCATGACGAGGTCGAATGTCTGGATTCCGAAGGCGCCGGTGATTCCGATCAGATCCAAGATCCGTCGCTTCGTCGCCAGGTCGACCAGCTGAAATCGTGGATCTCGAAGAAGGAGAGATGCCCCAGCTTTCTCGGTGCCTTGGTTGAGGCCGCTACGCTCAAACTTGGTTGCCACAGCAAGATGATCCCCTTGTCAGCCTCGACGATCAAGGTCAGAGTCGTCCGCCGGAGGATTGGTGCTGATGGATTGGACCGATGTAGGCACGATTGACGACATTCCGCTGGCAAAGCCGTATCGGGTTCTTGCAGGCGACTCAGTCGTGCTCCTGCTGAAGTCCGACGAACAGATCTTCGCGGTCGGGAATCAGTGCACCCATCAGGGGGCGGCGCTCGACAAAGGTGTCGTGAAGATCGCGGGATCGGTCAAGACCGTGACCTGCCCCGCTCATGGGAGCACGTTCAACCTTGAGACCGGCAAGGTGATGAGGCCGCCGGCTTCGAAGCCGGTGCCCGTCTACGACGTCAAGGTTGAGGACGGGCGAGTGCTCTTGCGGCAACGGGACTAGGCGTCATCCTCAGCTAGCTGCTTTGAAGCGTTCATATCGCTCTTCGAGGAGATCCGGTCGGGGCCACGAGGGGCGACTACGTGGGAGAGCCAGTTTGGATGAGTGGAGGCCCTGAAGGGCATGCTTCAGCGTTGGTCCGTCAATCTCACTGAGCACGTCCTCGCGGATCTCGATTACGTAGTCGGGTCGGATTCCAAGGACTGCGTTGTCGAACGCTCGGTGGTGGATGGCGCACATGGCCACGCCGTTCGGGACAATCGGTTCGCCGCCTTCTGAGTCCTCCTTGATGTGAGCGGCGTCAAGGAGCGGCGCATGGCGAAGATGGCAGAGCGCGCACTGCTTCGCATATGCGGCCAGCACTCGATAGCGGAACATGGGTTGGTGAAGCCGTCGCCGCACTAGTGCCTCCGCGTACTGGCGATGTAAGACGTCGTCGACTGGGTGAACGAAGTCCCGTGCCCATGGAGCTCGAAGATCGTCGGACAACGCAACAACGAACTGATCCTGATCAGCTTCCTCCTCCACCAGTAGGATCGGGTACAGAGCGAGGAAGATGGCAGGCCCCACACCGTAGAACCAAATCAAAGGCTTCCTGAGTGTCATTGCCGCTCGCAATGCGACGTTCTCGCGCGAATTGGGATTCCCACGCATCCTCTTGTAGCGAAGATAGTTGTCCAGTCCCAGCTCATCTTGGTATGGACGGTCCTCTGGCAGAAGCCGAAATGTCGTTCTGATTGTGAGCGCGACATCAGAGTCTGGAAATACGCGAATGCCCTTCATATGCGCCAGAAGTGGGGCCGGTTGCCCCTCGAATCGAAAGGCGTTCAAATCCCGGCTCTGGACGTATCCATCGCCACGTGTTTCCAGCTCGCTCACGTAGGCCATCGCAGCTCCGCGGAGCCGATCGTCGAAAGACGCCCCTTGCACGGAGCGAGTATGGGCCTTGCCTGGAGACGGGGCTAGAGCTTCTCGATCGAGCGGGCTTCCATCCGCGGTCCGTACGCGGGCGGCGAGATGTGACTCCGCTCCAGGAGCACCTGCACCCTCCCTCGCTGGCCCACGTACGGCTCCAACAGCTCCAGCATCCGCTCGTCGGTGCCGCGTTCCTCGCGGGCGAGCGCCCATCCGATGATGTCCGGGAGGTGGTAGTCGCCGACCGACACCGCGTCGGGGTCGCCGAACGACAGGCGCATCACCTCCGCGGATGTCCACGGACCGATCCCCGGCATCGCTTCGAGCCGGCGCTGCGCTTCGTCGAACGGCACGTCGGCGAGCGCTTCGAGGGACGCCGCCCGCGCACACACGGCTCGGATCACCTCCGCGCGGCGTCGCTCGACCCCCCACGGGTGGAACCGGTAGTACGGCACCTCGGCCACCGTCGCGGGATCCGGGGGGAGCGTGAGGCCTCCGTCGCCCGGCGCCGGTTCGCTCAGCGCGAGGGTCATCCGCCGCCACGCGCGCCGCGCTTCCATCCCCACGACCTTCTGCTCGAGGATCGCCGTGATCAGGGTCCGCACGACGTCGAGCGCCCGCGTGAGTCGTACGGCGCGGTGCTGCTTCCACACTCCGGCCATCACGTCGTCGTGTGGCTCGAACGCGGATACGTCGTCCTCCGCGCCGATCAGCGCCGGCGCGTGCTCGAGCGCCCACTCGGCGCCGGCACCCCAGGCCGTCGCGCGCACGCCGTCGCCGACCTGTTCCAGGCGCAGCGTGGCGGGACCGTCCGGTGTCCGCGCGGCGCGCCACACCGTTCCGTCGTCGAAACGCATCGTCGGATCGCCGGTGCCTCGGCGGAGCGGGAAGAGCGTCCCGGCCAGGTCGTAGGGGGCATCGATCGGGATGGCGCGGGTCGCCTCCCCAACGCGGGTGCTCATGGAGTTGGGCTCTCGGTCGGGGTCGCGATCGAGGGGCTCGGCGAGACGCCGATGTCCGACGCCAGGTGCCGGGCGATCTCGAGGCTCCCGGTCTCCGGGAACTGCGTCACGACGTCCCACGCCACCAGGCGCATCTGCCCCTCCTCGTTCTCCTGGAAGTAGAGCACCTCCGCCGAGAACGGCACGTCGCCTTCCGCGGTGAACCCGGTGGGGCCGGCGCCGCCCGTCGTGCCGACGCGGAGGTACACGGTCCCGTCGCGGACCTCATCACGGGCGGCGTGGAAGTGGCCCGAGATCACGAGCGGCACGAGCCCGGCGATCTGCTCCGCCATGCGGTCGTCGTGGACCATCACGATGTCGGGGACCTCGGGGAGCGCGCTCACGTCCGCCAGGACCCGACCCGCCTCCTCCTCGACGAGCGCCTCGACGTCCTCGTCGCCCACGGGCGTGCCGCGTGCCTCGTTGAAGTAGGGGTGACCGAGCCCGTAGATCGTGAAGCCGTCGACCTCCGCCGTGTCGCCGTCGAGGACGACGGTGCCCTCGACCCGGCCGAGCGCCTCCTGGAACTCCCGGGAGTCGTGGTTGCCTCGGACCCACACGTACGGGAGCCCGAAGCCGGGGATCTCCGACAGGATGAACTCCTCGTTCGATGCGCCGAACGAGGTCGTGTCGCCGGTGTCGAGCACGAGGTCGACGTCGAAGCTGCGGGAGAGCTCCTGCGCGAAGTCGTAGCCGAGCGTCGACAGGTGGATGTCGGAGATGTGCAGCACGCGGACCTCGTCGCCGCGGCCGAGCGGGTTCGACTCGATCGCGGCGTACGCGCGCGCGGCGCCGGCGACCACGCGGCGGAGCTCCTCGCGGAAGTAGCCGACGCGTTCGATCGCGCCCTCGACGGGACCGAACAGCTGCGGCACCAACCGGAGCGAGCCCGTGTAGCTGGGCGCCTGGAACGCCGAAGCGTCGAAGCCGATCGCGGTGAAGCCGACGGACAGCACGACGGCGAGGAGTCCCGCCAGCGTCGCGCGGAGCACCAGGAGCCATCGGTTCCGGAACGCGAGCAGGCCGAGCGCGGCGGCGCCGGCGACGCCGACGAGGATCACCCATCCCACGAACCGCCCGACGGCATCGAGCGTGTTCCGCTCGACCTCGGCGGCCACCGAGTCGACGCCGCTTCGGAGCCCTTCCTGCAACTGCTCGACGTCGACCTCCCGGAGCGACGCCCGCAGGTGCAGCGGCGCGCCGTGGGTGTCGGCGCGGAGCCGTCCGAGCGGCGGGAGCGAGATGTCCGTGACGCTCCGGCCGAAGTCCGCCTCGATCTGGACGAGGAACGGGCCGGCGTCGACGGTCGTCTTCGCGAAGGCCTGGAGGGCCAGGGCGGCGCCGACCAGTCCGACGAGGATCGGGCCGAGGATCACGCCGACACGGCGCGCACGTTCCATCGCGATCGACCGTAGCAGCGCTCGGTGTCAGCTCAGGCGGGCCGCCTGGAGAGACAGGTAGCGCTGCTCGGGGAGGCTCGCGGTCATCCGGGCCGCCTTCAGGTAGGACTCCCGGGCCGCGGCCGGCTCACCGGCCATCTCGAGCAGGTGTCCCCGCACCGCCTCGACCCGGTGGGTGTGCGACATCCGCTCGTCCGAGTCGAGGGTGCCCAGCAGCGCGAGGCCGGCGCGCGGTCCGTGCACCATCGCGACCGCGACGGCGCGGTTCAGCGTGACCACCGGGCCCGGCGACACCTCTTCGAGCACGTCGTACAGCGCCAGGATCTGCGCCCAGTCCGTCTCCTCGGCGCTCGATGCCTCGTCGTGCACGGCGGCGATCGCGGCCTGCAGCTGATACGGCCCGACCGAGCCGGTGCCGAGCGTCCGAGCGATCAGGGCCAGGCCCTCATCGATCTGGGGTCGGTCCCACAGGTCGCGTCGTTGTTCCGCGAGCGGGACGATCGAGCCGTCCTCGGTCGTTCGCGCGGCCCGGCGCGCGTCGGTCAGCAGCATCAGGGCGAGCAGGCCGGCCACCTCGCTCTCGCCCGGCAGGAGTCGCTGGAGCAGGCGTGTCAGTCGGATCGCCTCGGCGGTGAGGTCGGCACGATGCAGCGTCTCGCCGGCACTCGTCGTGTAGCCCTCGTTGAAGACGAGGTAGAGCACGTGCAGGACCACCCGGAGCCGGTCCGCTCGCTCGGCCTCGGGCGGGAGGTCGAAATGGCCGCCGGTCTCCCGGATCCGCTGCTTCGCGCGAGAGATCCGCTGGGCCATCGTGGCCTCAGGTACGAGGAACGCGTTCGCGATCTCGCCGGTCCGCAGGCCGCCGACCGCGCGGAGCGTGAGCGCCATCTGCGAGGGGACGGACAGCGCCGGGTGGCAGCACAGGAACAGGAGCGTGAGCGTGTCGTCGTGGTCGACCGGGGCGAGGTCGCGCGGCACCATGGCGATGACGGCTTCCTCCCGGCGCCGCTGAGCGCTCTCGCTCCGCCACGCGTCCACCAGGCGCCGCGACGCCACCGTCAGGAGCCAGGCCCGTGGGTCGTCGGGCACGCCGTCCTCGGGCCACCGTTGCGACGCGGCGACGAGCGCCTCCTGGACGGCGTCCTCGCACGCGTCGAACTGGCCGTGGCGCCGGACGAGCGTGGCGAGGACCTGCGGCGCGAGCTCGCGCAGCAGGTCCTCGCCGCGGGTCGTGGATCCAGGGTCCAGTGCTTCTCCTACGCGGCGTCGGCGGCGCGCTCCAGCTCCGCGATGTCGATCCTCTGCATCTGGAGCATCGACTGCATCGCGCGCTGCGAGCGTCCGGGGTCGGGATCGCCGATCAGCTCCATCAGCCGGTCGGGGATGATCTGCCAGGAGAGACCGAACCGGTCCTTCAGCCAGCCGCACTGGCTCTCCTCGCCGCCGTCGGAGGTCAGGGCGTTCCAGAAGTGATCGACCTCCTCCTGGGAATCGCAGTGCACGAACAGTGAGATCGCCTCCGTGAACGAGAACTGCGGCCCGCCGTTCAGTGCGATGAACTCCTGACCATCGAGCTCGAAGTTCACCGCCATCGCGGTCCCCGGCTCGCCCGGCCCGGCCTCGCCGTACCGGGCCACGTTCGTGACCTTCGACTCCGCGGCCTGCCCGCCGGGACGGGTCTTGAACAGGTCCACGTAGAGGTTCGCGGCCTCCTCCGCCTGGTCGTTGAACCAGAGGTAGGTGTTGATCTTCTGCGTCATGGTTCGACTCCTTCTCTCTTGGGCCTCTTGGGCCTCAGGTCGTGTACTCCTCGGGGGGACCGTCGGCGAGCTGCCGCACCTCGATCGGCTCCTGGGTGTGCTCGACGATCTTCGAGGCGATCTCGAGCGCGCGAGCCTCGCTCTCGACGTCGACCAGGTAGTAGCCGGCGAGCGACTCCTTCGCCTCGGCGAACGGGCCGTCCGTCGGGACAGGGGCACCCTGCACGAATCGAACGGTCTTGGCCATCGTCGGGTCCACGAGCCCGATGCTGTCGACCTTCTCACCGGATCCGGCGAGCTCCCCGTCGAGTTCCTCCATGAATCGGATCATGTTCTTGATCCACTCCGTGGACTTCGTCTCGACCATCGTGGCCTGGTCCCCGAACATCGCGATCAGGTACTTCATCCCGTCTCCTCTCTGGCGCTCCGGTGGGCGCGCTCACCCGAGGGTCGGAGCGGCATGACGCTTCTCGACATCCAGCGGGAACCGTACGACCGTGTTTGCTCGGCCGACCAGCCGGGAATCCTTTACCCGGCTTCGGGGGGCCATGCCCTCGGAGCCGAAGGTGAACAGAGCGGGCCCCTTGGGGAAGCGGGCCCGCTCGTTCGCGTCCGGGGGACGGACGCTCTACACGTCGTAGTACAGGTGGAACTCGTGCGGGTGCGGCCGCAGCCGGATCGCGTCGACCTCGTGGGCTCGCTTGTACTCGATCCAGGTGTCGATCACGTCCTGGGTGAACACGCCGCCCTCGAGCAGCCACTGGTGGTCGGCCTCGAGGGTGTCGAGCACCTCCTCGAGGGAGCCCGGCACCTGCTTCACCGATGCCTTCTCCTCCGGGGGGAGGTCGTAGAGGTCCTTGTCCATCGGCTCCGGCGGCTCGATCTTGTTCTTGATCCCGTCGATGCCCGCCATCAGCATCGCGCTGAACGCGAGGTAGGGGTTGCACGCCGCGTCCGGCGTGCGGAACTCGAGGCGCTTCGTGGCCGGCTGCCGCGAGAACACCGGGATCCGCACGCACGCGCTCCGGTTCCGCTGGGAGTACACGAGGTTGATCGGCGCCTCGTAGCCGGGGACGAGCCGGCGGAACGAGTTCGTCGTGGGGTTCGTGAACGCGAGGAGCGCCGGGGCGTGCTGGAGAAGGCCGCCGATGTACCACCGGGCCATGTCCGAGATCCCGGCGTAGCCGACCTCGTCCCAGAAGAGGTTCTCGTCGTCCTTCCACAGGCTCTGGTGGGTGTGCATCCCCGAGCCGTTGTCCTGGAAGATCGGCTTCGGCATGAACGTGACGGTCTTGCCGGCCGCCCACGCCGTGTTCTTGACGACGTACTTGTACTTCATGACGTTGTCGGCGGTCTTCAGCAGCGGTCCGTAGCGCATGTCGATCTCGGCCTGGCCCGCGGTGCCGACCTCGTGGTGATGCACCTCGATCTTCACGCCGACCTTCTCGAGGTTCAGGACCATCTGCGAACGCAGGTCCTGGTAGTGATCCATCGGCGGCACGGGGAAGTAGCCCTCCTTGTAACGGGGCTTGTAGCCGAGGTTGGGGGAGTCGTCCGCGTTCCTGGCCGCGCCCGAGTTCCAAACCCCTTCGGCGGCATCGATGTGGTAGTAGCCCTCGTGCTGGTTCTGGTCGAAGCGGATCGAGTCGAAGATGTAGAACTCGGCCTCCGGCCCCCAGTAGGAGACGTCGGCGATCCCGGTCTGCTTCAGGTAGAGCTCGGCCTTCCGCGCGACGTAGCGCGGGTCGCGCGAATACCACTCGCCGGTCACCGGGTCCTTCACGTAGCAGTGGATGTTCAGCGTGGTGTGCTGCGTGAACGGGTCGAGGTAGGCCGTGTCCGGGTCCGCGACGAGGAGCATGTCGGATTCCTGGATCTCCTGGAACCCGCGGATCGAGGAACCGTCGAAGCCGAGGCCGTCCTCGAAGACGGATTCGGTGAGCTCGGAGACGGGGACGGAGAAGTGCTGCGTGAGTCCCGGCAGGTCGCAGAACCGCAGGTCGACGATCTCGACCTCGCGCTCCTTCGCCAGAGCCAAGACCTCTTTCGGTGTGGTCACGTGCGATGCACCCCCTGTTGCTGATCGGCTGGATGGCTTCATGCGCCGAGGCTCAGGGTAGGTGACCGCGAAGGCCCGCGGTTTCCCGGGCGTTAACTCTGCGTGAACATGGCCCGGGCCGGCGGCCGCGGCGGCGTGAGCCGCCACGGACACCGGCCCGGGCTGCGAGCGGGAGCGGGAGCCGCGACCGAGGGGATGAGGCGTCCCGAGGGGAGGGGACTGAGCTGACTCCCGCCCCGCTCTTGTTGTGTCCGCATCATCGGCGCGGTGGGCCGCCCGGGCGCAGAGCCCGCCGGTGTCATTTCCCCGTGCGTCCTGTGGCTAGGTCTTCCGCCCGGCAGGGGCCGGAAGGCCTCCCCCGTTCTTGGCCCCGAGACTCGGGCACCGGCGCTGTCGACCGCGCTCAGGAATAGTCTTGGCGAGCCAACGTACGAGGAAGGAGGTCTGGCTCATGAGCACTCGTAGCGAGAACGGCGGGAGCCCCGCTCCGGAGGTGATCTCGGCTCCGGCGCTCGGTGGAGCGCCACGGCCGTTCGGCACCGTGGTGGCGTCGGCCGTGGAGGGGCTCCGCACGCTCGCCCGCGAAGCACCTGGAGCTCGCCAAGATCGAGGCGTCCGAGGCCGCGTCCGTCCGCGGCAAGGGTGCGGGGATGTTCGCGGCCGCCGGCGTCGTGGGGATGTACGCGATCGGCTTCGCCGCCGCGGCGGCCGCGGCCGGGCTCGCGGTGGTGCTGCCCGTGTGGGCCGCGATCCTGATCGTGACCGCACTGCTGGTGCTCGTCGCCGGCGTCCTCGTGCTGATCGGGCGCCGCACCCTGCGGACGGCTCCGACCCCCGGCGACAAGATCCGCGAGACCGTGAAGGAGGATGCGCGATGGGCGCGGCAGCAGATCAGAAGGTGACCGAGATCGAGGGGACCCGACGACAGCTCGAGGAAGACCTGCGCGAGCTGGGGGCCCGGTTCCCCGCACCGCTCCGGTCGGCGAAGAGCGTTGCCGGGCTCATCCTGGGGAGCACGGTCCTGACCGCGTTCATCCTGCGGAAGCTGTCGTCGAAACGCTCCGACGGGCGCCCCACCGCGGAGGTGGTGGTCCGGATCGTGCGCGAGGACGTCTAGCCGGACGGCGTGTCCCGGCTCTCGGCGTCCGGTTCGGCCGCCCGGTAGCCGACGCTCCGCACCGTCTCGATCAGGTGCTCGTGCTCCGGTCCGAGCTTGGACCGCAGGCGCCGCACGTGGACATCGACGGTGCGCGTGCCGCCGTAGAAGTCGTAGCCCCAGACCTCTCGGAGCAATGACGGCCGTGTGAAGACGCGGCCGGGACGCTGGGCGAGGAACCGGAGCAGCTCGAACTCCTTGAACGTCAGGTCCAGCGGCCGGCCGGACGCGGTCACCCGGTAGGTCTCCGTGTCGATCGCCAGCGCTCCGAGGCGGATCACGGTGCCGTCGCCCGCCCCGGCGCGCCGGCGGAGCATCGCCAGACGCACGCGGAGCTCGGCCGCCGGTGCACCGGGGTACACGAGCTCGTCCGCGACCTCGTGCCAGGGGTAGCGCTCGAGGAGCTCCCGCTCCACGATCACCGCCGCCGGGACGCGCGCGTCGCGTTCCCGCAGTGCGGTGAGCACCGACCACGCTTGGGGGGCGTTCTCGGCGGCGTCGACGAGGATCGCCTCGGGCTCGAGCGCAAGCACGTGCTCCAGCGACGTCGCCGAGAGCGGCTCGACCTTCAGGTCGGGGGTCACTTCGAGGAGGGCCGGGACGGCCACCTGTGGGGATCGATCACTCAGCAGTGCAAGGAAGGGCATCGTCCGGCTCCTCGTCGGCCACGATATCCGTTCGGCATCCTCGTCGGTAGGCTTCAGCCGGGATGATCAAGGTGAGGCTGTTCGCCGCGCTCCGGGAGCTGGCGGGCGCCTCCGAGGTCGAGGCCGAGGGGCGTACGGCCGGTGAGGTGGCCGATGCGCTGTCGGCTCGCTTCGGCGAGCGGTTCGGGCAGATCGCGGCCGTCGGCTCCCTGGTCGTGAACGGCGAACGAGCCGACAGAACCACGGCCGTTGCCGAGGGTGACGAGGTCGCCCTCCTCCCTCCGGTCTCGGGAGGAGCCCTCACGCGCAACTCGCCGGTCTGAGGCATACTGCCTGGACCTCATGCGATTCCACCGGGTCCTCCTCATCGTCAATCCCGTCGCGCGCACCTACTCGAGACCGATCCTGGCTGTGATCGAGAAGGCACTGTCAGCCGACTTCCGGCTCGAGGTCGCCGAGACGAAGGGACGCGGCCATGCGCGGGAACTGGCCGGGCAGGCTGCGGCCGAGGGCGTCCACATGGTGGCGGTGCTTTCCGGGGACGGGACGATCAACGAGACCGTGAACGCGCTCGCGGGGACCGAGACGGCGCTCGCGCCCCTGCCGGGCGGGGCGACCAACATCCTCGTCCGAGCGCTCGGCCTGCCGCTCGATCCCGTCGAGGCGACGGGCATGCTGATCTCCAAGGCGCTCGACGACGATGCCTTCAAGCTCAACCTCGGCAGAGCGGACGGCCGCTACTTCGCCGTCAACTGCGGCGCCGGCGTGGACGCGGCGGCGATGAAGCGCCTCGACGCGAAGTTCCCCAAGACGAAGGCGAAGTTCGACCGGGTGGCGTTCCGGGTCGTCGCGTGGCAACTCCTGGTGGGGTACGCGGGGCGTCGTCCCGATCTGCGGCTCTCGGTCGACGGTGGCGAGCCGATCCCGTCCCTCTCGGTGATGGTCGGGCGGACCGATCCGTACACGTACTACAAGGGCGTGGGCCTCCGGATGACGCCCGACGCGTCCCTCGACGCGGGGCTCGACGTGCTGTCGGTGCGGAAGCTCGCCCGCCGGAGCATCCCGCGGATCGCCTGGCAGGTCTTCGGCTCGGCGCGCCACGTGCTCGGGCGTGACATCGACTACATCCACGATGCCTCGAGCGTCGTGGTGACGTCGGACACCCCGTTCCCGGTGCAGGTCGACGGCGACATGCACGGGGAGCACAAGCGGTTGGAGATGACCCTCGCCCCCGAGGCGCTCTGGGTCGTCGCCTAGCCGGACCTCGCCTCGCCCTGCTGCGCCGACTCGTTCACGTGGATGCCGCACTCCCACTTGGCGATCCCGGCCCAGCGACCGGCCCGCTCGGGCTCGCCCGCGAACCGCAGCCGCGTGCACGGCGCGCAGCCGATCGAGGAGTAGCCGAGGTCGTACAGCGGGTTGTGGGGGAGGTCGTGCTCGTTCAGGTACCGCCACACCTGCTGCTTCGTCCAGTTCGCCATGGGGTTCACCTTGACGATCGCGTTCCCGGGCTCGAGGTCGTAGCGCTCGACGATCGGCGTGTTCGCTCGCGTCGGCGAGGAGTCCCGGCGCACCGACGTCACCCAGGCGTCCAGCCCTCGGAGCGCCTCGAACATCGGCCGGACCTTGTTGATCTCACAGCACATCTCCGGGTTGCTCTCGAACAGCCGCGCGCCGAACTCCGCCTCCTGCCGGTCGTTCGAGTACTCGCCCACCAGGTCCACCACGTTCAGGGACAGCCGCTCCGCAAGCTGCTCCTTGAACGCCAGCGTCTCCGCGAACTGGAACCCCGTCTCCAGGAACAGGATGGGGACGTCCGGCCGGATCCGCGTGGCCATGTGGATCACGACGGTGCCCTCGGTCTGGAACGCGGAGGCGATCGCCAGCTTCTCGAGGCCGCTCTTCTCGAGCGCCCACGCGAGGATGTCGCTCGGCTGCAACGTCTCGAAGTCGACGTTCAGTGAGGCGATCTCATCATCGGAAAGCAAGGTCTGCATCGGCACCGAGGCCTTGAGTCGGAACATCCAGTCTACCTCTCTGACTGCATGCGACCTCAGGAAGGGCTGCGCGGCCGACCAACTCGTATCCTGGGTGTTCGACCCCGCGGCCTCACCGCTCCGGGTCTCCGTCGTCTACGGAAGGAAGAACGTCCATGCCCACCATCGATCCGCACGGGGGGACCCTCGTGCAGCTCCTCGCCGACGCCGCCGCCGCCGAGGCTCTCCGCGACGAAGCTCGCAACCTGCCGACCCTCGTGGTCTCCGAGCGCGAGCTCTCCGACCTCGAGATGCTCGCCGTCGGCGCGCTCTCGCCGCTCGCCGGCTTCCAGGGCGAGTCCGACTACCACTCGGTCCTCGAGACGATGCACCTCCAGAACGGGCTTCCCTGGTCGATCCCCGTGACCCTTTCGGTCGACGAGGACGGCGCGCACCGGCTCGGCGGCGCCGACGCCGTCGCGCTGACCGCAGCCGAAGGGAGCGAGCCGCTCGCCGTCCTCCGGATCAGCGAGATCTTCAAGCGCGACCGGGTCAAGGAAGCGACGTCCGTCTTCGGGACCGAGGACCTCGAGCACCCCGGCGTCAAGGCGCTCCACGACGCCGGCGACCGGTGCGTCGCCGGCACGCTCGACGTGATCGCCCTTCCGTCGCACGACGACTTCGTGCAGTACCGGAAGACGCCGGCCGAGACACGGGCGGAGTTCGAGCGGCGCGGGTGGCGCACGGTGGTGGGCTTCCAGACGAGGAACCCGATCCACCGAGCCCACGAGTACCTCCAGAAGTGCGCGCTCGAGATCGTCGACGGGCTGCTCGTGCATCCGCTCGTCGGCGCCACGAAGGCCGACGACGTCCCGCCGGACGTCCGGATGCGCTGCTACGAGGCGCTGTTCGAGGGCTACTACCCGAAGGATCGCGCGATGGTCTCGGTCTTCCCCGCCGCGATGCGCTACGCGGGACCCAAGGAGGCGATCTGGCACGCGATCTGCCGGAAGAACTACGGGTGCACCCACTTCATCGTCGGTCGTGACCACGCCGGCGTCGGCGACTACTACGGCACCTACGACGCCCAGAAGATCTTCGAGCGGTTCGAGCCGGGCGAGCTCGGCATCACGCCGCTGATGTTCGAGCACTCCTTCTGGTGCAACCGGTGCGAGGGGATGGCGTCGCCGAAGACCTGCCCGCACGGTGAGGAGGAGCGGGTGTCGCTGTCCGGCACGAAGGTGCGGGAGATGCTCCGCAACGGCGAGCGGCCGCCCCAGGAGTTCTCGCGGCCCGAGGTGGCCGACATCCTGATCGACGCGATGCGGGGCTAGTCCTCGGGACCGTCGCGCAGATCGCCCGCCAGCAGACCCATCACCAGGTGGTCGACACGTCCGCCGTGGACGAACGCGGCCTCCCGGAGGGCACCCTCGTGCTGGAACCCGACCTTCTCGTAGGCCCGGATCGCCTGCGCGTTGTCGGCGTTCACGAACAGGGTGATGCGATGCAGGTTCACGTGGTCGAAGCCGAACCGGCAGATCGTTCGCACGGCGTCGGTGCCGTACCCACCTCGCCACCACGGCCGAGCGACCCAGATCCCCGAGCTCCGCGGTGCGGGTGGGCGCCTCGATCCGCATCAGGTCGCACATCCCGATCGCGCCGGGCTCCTCGAGACGCTCGATGGCCAGGTTCACGTGATCGTCCTGCTTCCGCGCCTGCTCGATCCAGTCGCGGAAGGACTCGATCGGCTGCGGGAACGGCGCCCCGAGGCCGGTCCGCACCCCGTGGTCGTTGAACAGGTCGTTCAGGGCGGCGTCGGACGGCTCGGGCGCCCGCAGACGGACGAGCCGGCCGGTCAGGAACGGGGTGTGCAGCTCCACGCGCGCAAGGATAGGCCGAGGGATGCCGAAGAAGAGAGGAACGAAAGACGGCGCGACCAGGGCGGGTTGAGCCACAACCCGGCTCGCTGGTAGCCTCGGTCGCGCCGTCGATGCCCCGTCGGATGCTCAGGGAGGCAACAGCCACGGCCACTTCCCGGAAATCGATCAGGTCCACGCTCGCGCTCGTTCTGAGCGTCGTCGTGGTGACGGCGATCCCCGCGTGGGCGGACACGAGCACCGAGCTCGATGCCGCGAAGGATCGTTTGGACGCCGCGCGCACGGAGCTCACCGACGTCACCGCTGCCTGGCAAGCCACCGAGTCGCGTCTCGCCCGGGCCCAGGATGCAGCGTCCGAGGCCCAAGCAGAGATCGATCGTCTCGAGGACGAGCTGGCGCGGATCCGCGCGACGCTGAACGACCGAGTGGCCGCCGCGTACATGTCCGGCGGGTCGCTCTCGATCGGCGCCCTCCTCACATCGGACTCGATCCAGGACGCGGCCGACCGACTGCAGTACACGCAGAGCGTCGTGCAGGGCGACGCGGATCTCGCCACGCAGGTGGCCGTCACGGCGGAGGAGATGCGACGCCAGGAGGCGCGGCTCCGGCAAGCCGCTCGTCTGGAGGCGAGGGCCGCCGCCGAGCTGGAGGCCCAGCGGGTGCAGATCGACGACCGTGTGCAGGAGCTCAACGACCTCGTGGACGAGCTCGAGGCGGAGCTGGAGGCGGAAGAAGAGCTGTCGCTCGGCCTCGGCGGTGGATCGGGCGGTGGATCGGGCGGTGGATCGGTCTCGATCACCGGCACCGGCGCGATCCAGACCTGCCCGGTGGCCGGGCCGACCTCGTTCGTCGATTCCTTCGGCGATCCGCGCCCTGGTGGCCGGAGCCACGAGGGGATCGACCTGATCGCGGCGTACGGCACGCCGGTCGTCGCCGTTGCGCCCGGGACCACATCGACGGCGGGGAGCATCGGCGGGCTCGGGCTCGTCCTGCAGCACGACAGCGGGGGTGACTGGACGTTCTACGCGCACCTGTCGAGCTACGGGGCCAGTGGGCACGTCACGGCCGGGACGGTGATCGGCTACGTCGGCCCGGGCAACGGCGTGAACCATCTCCACTTCGAGTACCACCCCGCCGGCGGCGCGGCGGTGAACCCGTACGGGGCGCTCCTCGCGGTCTGCTGAGCTCGGGGACCCGGGTGTAGCATCGCCGCCGTGACCGAGGAGCATCCCGCCAACCGACGCATCGACCGGATCCGTGAGCCGTCCTACCTCGACGGGATCGACGGCAAACCGCTCGGGGACGTCCGGGCGCTCCGCGACGAGTGCATGGCCGAGCGCGAGTACCTCTCGCTGCTCCGCCGGCTGGTGCAGGGCCGCGCCGAGATCCTGAAGGCGGAGTTGACCGCCCGAGGGAGCGACGACGCCCGGCCGCTCGTCGACCGACTCTCCGAGATCCTCGCCTCCGACGAGCCCATGACCTCCCGGGGAGAAGCGATGCACGTGACCCTGCCGGAGGAGGAGATGCTCCTCGCCCGGCGCCGGATCGAGCGACTGGTTGCCGACGCGGGCATCAGCGATCCGACCGCGCTCGACGACACCCGGCTCGAGGAGGCGATCGAGCTGCTCGGCGTGGAGGAGCACGAGGTCTCGGACCAGCGATCCGACGTGCTCCGCGTGCTCGACGCGCTCCAGGACGAGCTGAAGCGGCGGTACAAGGAGGACCCGAGCCTCGCCCTGAGCTGAGGGTCCCCGCGATGGGCGCCGATGGCGTCCCCCGGTGCTTACCAACGAACCCCCCGGTCGTCCGATACCCCGCGGAGAGGGCCCATGGGACTGTGTGCGCCCCTCCCCGCCATCGGGGAGGACAGGACCGGGGGCAGGATGATGAACGATCTCGTACGTGGGGGATCCGAGGCCGTCAGGCTGGATCCCGGCGATGATCCGGAGGCAGGGTCCCTCCACGACCAGCTGAAGGTGTTCGCGCGCGAGGTCGGCGTCCTGTATTCGGCCGAGCGGGTGCGTCGGCTCGAGCTCGAGCACGCCCTCGAGAGCGCCCGGGAGATGTACGTCGCCACGATGAAGTCCCTCGCCCACGTCGTGGAGGCGAAGGACCCGACGACGCGAGGCCACCTCGACCGGACCGCCCACTACGGCCTGGCGCTCGCCCGGAAGGTCGATCCGGAGCTGGCGGCGCGTCCGGAGGTCGCCTACGGCTTCTTCCTCCACGACATCGGGAAGGTCGGGATCCCCGAGTCGATCCTGTGCAAGACATCGCCGCTCACCGAGCTGGAGTGGGTGGTGATGCGGTCGCATCCGAACCAGGGCGCGCGGATCGTCGAGCCGATCCCGTTCATGGGCGAGGCCGTCGAGATCGTGCGCAGCCACCACGAGCGGTTCGACGGCACCGGCTACCCGCTCGGGCTCGCCGGCGAGGAGATCCCGCTCTCGGCCCGGATCTTCGCGATCGCGGACTCGTTCGATGCGATGACGAGCGACCGACCCTACCGTTCGGCGCTGTCCACCGAGACGGCGGTGAAGGAGATCATCGCCGGATCCGGGACGCAGTTCGACCCGACGTGCGTGGAGGCGTTCGAGGAGCTCGCCGCGGAGGATGACGGGTTCGTTCTGGCGGGCCGGGCTCGCACACCTTCCTTCGCTGTGATCTGAACCTCACGCGGCCACCCTCGCGGGCCGTCGGTAGGCTTCCGCCCCGAATGACCGCTCCCGCAGAGCTCGTCCACGTCATCCGCAACGGCCTCGTGGAGTCGGTGCACACCGGCGACGTCGCCGTCTGCGACCCGGACGGGCGCGTCCTCGCGTCGGCGGGCGATCCCGAGCGGATCCTCTTCGGTCGCTCGTGCGAGAAGCCGGTCCAGGGTGCGGTGTCGTTCCACGCGATGGACGAGCCGGGCGATCTGCCCGACGATCTGGCCGCGGTGATGTGCGCCTCCCACAACGGGGAGCCGCGCCACGTGGCAGCCGTCCGTCGACTGCTCCGACGCGGATCGGTCCCGGTCTCGGCGCTGCAGAACCCGCGGGACCGGATGCGGGGTGGGAGCCGGTCGCGGATCCACGACAACTGCTCCGGGAAGCACGCGGGCATGCTCGTCGCTTCGGCGCACCGAGGATGGGACCTCGCGACCTATCGGTCCCGCTCGCATCCGCTCCAGCGCCGGGTGACCAGGGCGGTGGTCGACGCGACGGAGGTCGCGCGCCCCGCGTTCGGCGTGGACGGGTGCGGCCTCCCGGTGCACGGCGTCACGCTCCGGGCCATGGCCACGATGTACGCGCGGCTGTCGGCGCCCGAGCGGATGGGTCGGCTCGCGACGGCGGTCGACCGCGTCGTGCGCGGCATGGTCGCGTCCCCGTTCATGGTGGGCGGTACCGGGCGCCTGGACACGGACGTGATGCTCGCCGGGGCCGGGCGGATGCTCGCGAAGGAGGGGGCCGAGGCGCTCGTGTGCGCGACCTCGCTGGACCAAGGGGTCGGTATCGCCGTCAAGGTCACCGACGGGAGCTGGCGCCGGATCGGCCCGGCGTTCGTGAAGGTGCTCCGCGATCTCGACGTGGCACTGGAGACCGACGGCCTCCGGCAGCACGAACATCTCGCCGTCCTCGGGGGCGAGGAGCCCGTCGGCACCGTCGAGGCCGTCGTCCGGCTGCGGCGCGGCGCTCATCGATGAGGGACAAGCCGATGGGTTCGTACCATCGGGATGAAATCGGGCCCGATCGGCGGTTGCACCTGTCCGTGAGCACCGGAGCATCGCCTCGCGTGGCCGTCCTGGCCGTGCACACCTCACCCGTCGACCAGCCGGGAACGGGTGACTCGGGCGGGATGAACGTCTACATCCGTTCGGTCGCCGAGCGACTGGCCGACCAGGGCGTCGAAGTGGACCTCTTCACGAGGTGTCGCGGGGGCTCGACGCACGACGTCCGCGAGATCGCACCCGGGATCCGGGTCGTGAGCGCGAAGGCCGGGCCGTGCCAGCCGATCCCGAAGTCCGCGGTGCAGCGCTACCTGCCGGAGTTCCTCGGCGGTGTGCTGCGCGTGGCCCGTGAGAACGGCAACAGCTACGACCTGATCCACAGCCACTACTGGCTCTCGGGATGGGTCGGGCGCGCCGCGAAGGACATCCTCGGCGTCCCGCTCGTCGCGTCGTTCCACACGCTGGGCAAGGTGAAGAACTACTCGCTCGCCCGTGGCGAGACGCCGGAGCCCTCCGAGCGTCTGCGGGGTGAGCAGCGCGTGATCCGCGAGGCGGACCGGATCCTCGCGCCCACGCCGGAGGAGGCGGGACAGCTCGTCGGTCTCTACGGGGCCGAGCCGGATCGCGTCCGGATCGTGCCGCCGGGTGTGGATCACCGCCTCTTCCGGCCGCGCGATCGGAACGAGGCACGTGCTCGGCTGCACCTGTCGGGGCTCCGGCTCGCGCTGTTCGTCGGACGCCTGCAGTCCCACAAAGGTCCCGACGTCGCGATCCGGACGATCGCCGAGGTGGCCGCGCGCAGCCCGGTCCTCGCGGAGGATCTGGTCCTCGCGATCGTCGGTGGTCCCAGCGGCGAGCACGCCGGCGCGGAGGTCGCTCGTCTGATGGAGCTCGCGTCGGCACTGGGCGTCGCCGATCGGGTGATGCTCTTCCCGCCGCAGCCGCACGAGCGCCTCGCCGACTTCTACTCGGCCGCGGACGTGGTGCTGGTGCCGTCGCGATCGGAGTCGTTCGGCCTCGTCGCGCTCGAGGCGCAGGCCTGCGGGACGCCGGTCGTCGCTGCCGCGGTCGGTGGGCTCCGGACCGTCGTGCGCGGAGGCGGGCTGCTGGTCGAGGGGCACGATGCCGCCGACCACGCCGAGGCCGTGCGCGCGGTGCTCGGCGATCCCACCCTGTCGGCGAGCCTGGGCGCGGCCGGCGCCCGTGAGTCCCTCGGGTTCACCTGGGATGCGACGACCACCGAGGTCCGCGCCGTCTACCGCGAGCTCGTCGAGACGGCCGCGTGATCCACGGGACGCGCGTCGTACTGCGACCGGTGGAGGAGCGCGACCACGCCCTGATCCACGCTTGGCAGAACGATCCCGAGGTCTGGTGGCTGATGGACTACGAGGGGCCGTTCTCGATGCAGGACATCGCGGAGAGCGAGCAACGCGCGCGGGAGGAAGGCCATCCGTACGTGATCGAGGTCGATGGGACGCCGATCGGTCGGATCGGCCTCAACTCGTTCCGGCGCCGCGACCGCATCTGCTCGCTCTACATCCTGATCGGAGAGCGCTCGGCCTGGGAGCAGGGATACGGGACGGATGCGATCTCGGCGCTCGTCGACGAGGCGTTCGATCGCTACGACCTCCATCGGGTCGAGCTGTGGTCGACGGAGGACAACGAGCGCGCGATCCACGTCTACGAGAAGTGCGGCTTCGTCGTCGATGGGCGGCTGCCGGAGCGGTCGTGGAAAGGCGGAGCGTGGGTCGATCGTGTCGTGATGTCGGTGACGCGCGAGGCGTTCGCGGCGTCGTCCACCGCCGCTGACCTGCGACGACACCGCGGTCACTGAACGGTCACCGATTTGTCACTCTTTGTCCCACCGCCTCTACCTGCACATTCGTACTCTGACCTGCAGAGATACGGAGTTGACCCTCCTCGGTGCCACCGCTATCTTTCGCCTCGCTCCAAGCAGTCGAAGTGATCGACGCGAGAGGGCCGGACGAGCGGCCGGGACATCGCAAGATGATCCGGACGCGAGGGAACCAGGAGGATCCGCAAGGATCCGAGGGGGACCCCGACACCGGAGAAGGCCGCGAGGCCGGACCCGGTGGCCCCGCAGGGAACGCCGCGAGGCGGGTCAGGCGGGGGTCCGTGGGGGACGGGACGCCGCGAGGTGACCCGGAGCCCGCGAAGGCGGAGGGGAGCCGCAAGGCGAACCACCGTCGGCGGTCCGGCAGCCGCGCGAAGGCTGCGGAGGTTGCTTGGGGCACCAGAGCCCGAGGGGCTGAAGGTGGCTGGGAGCTTCGGTTCCCAGCGAGCCAGAGGTCCCTCGGGTTCTCTTTTTCATCGGGGGACTACCGCTCGCGCTGGCGCGCTCGCTGCTTGAGTCCCCCGAACCCCCTTTCCGCTACCGTCTCGCGGCATGGACGAGACCCGCCGTGATCGGATCCTCGATGCTGCGATGCGGCATTTCGCGGATCGCGGCTACCGAGGTACCCGCGTCGAGGACGTGGCCGCCGAGGTCGGCGTCGCGAAGGGCACGGTCTTCCTGGACTTCGGCTCCAAGGAAGCGCTGTTCCTCGAGGCGTTCAAGCGAGCCGTCTCGTTGCTCCCCGCCTGGCTCGACGCGCCCGCCGATGTCGTCGAGCAGGGGTTCTGGGCCGTGTTGGACTGGTGGCTGCAGCGGGCCGAGGAGCTGGTCGCGTCGGATCCCGTGCCGAACCGCGTGGCGCTGATCGCGCGCACCGATACGAGCCTCGACATCCGCCGGCCGGTCGACCGCTTCATGCGCAGCGAGGACCCGTACGGCACCCTCGAGTTCGTCGAGTTCGGGGTCAAGCGTGGCGAGCTCCGCGACGACGTCGACGCCGAGATGATCGCGTCGACCCTCGATTGGATGGCGGAACGATTCCAGGACGCCTTGGTGTCGGAGGACCTCGATCCCGGGTTGATCCACCGTCGCCCGGAACGGCGTCCCATGCGCATCAAGGAGTTCGTCGAGGTGCTGCGCAACGGCATCGCCCCCCAACCGGAGTAGCGAGCCGGGCCTCTATCCTCGACCGGTGACCTTCTCCACGGCGGTCCTGCGACCCCTGGTCCTGGGCGTGGCGGAGCACCCGTGGACGCGCCGGGTCGTCACGCGATCCCGGCCGGGTCATGCGGTGGCCTCGCGCTTCGTCGCCGGGGAGTCCCTGCGGGACGCCATGACGGTCGCGGCGTCCCTCGACCGCCGCCGCATCACCTCGATGCTCGATCTCCTTGGCGAGAACGTGCGAACCGAGGCGCAGGCCGAGATCGCACGTGCGGCCTACCTCGACGCGCTGGGCGCGATCCGCGAGACGCCGGACCTGGACTGCGCGATCTCGCTCAAGCTCACCCAGCTCGGGCTCGACATGTCCGTCGAGGAATGCCTGTCGAACGTCCAGCCGATCGTGGAGGAGGCCGCCCGCTCGGGGACGGTCGTGATGATCGACATGGAGTCCGTCGGGTACGTCGACCCGTCGCTGCGCGTCTTCCGCGAGGCGCATGCGACCTACCCGAAGGTCGGGGTCGCGCTCCAGTCCTACCTGCGCCGGACCGAGCGGGACATCGACACCCTGCCTCCGGGATGTCGGATCCGCTTGGTCAAAGGCGCCTACCTGGAGCCCCCGGAGGCGGTCTACACCAGCAAGCGGGACGTGGACGCGAGCTACGCGCGCCTGTTCACGACCCTGTTCGCGCGCGGCCACACGATCGACGTGGCGACGCACGATCCGCGGCTCCTGGAAGGGGTGCGCCGCCGCGTGGACGCGGCGGGCGAGGGCTGGTCCCGGGTGGAGTTCCAGATGCTGTACGGTGTCCGCCGCGACCTGCAGGCCAGGTTCGCCGGGCAGGCGTACCCCGTTCGTGTGTACGTTCCGTACGGCACGGAGTGGTATCCCTACCTGACACGGCGGCTCGCCGAGCGACCCGCCAACGTGTGGTTCTTCCTTTCGAACCTGCTGAGGACGAGATGACCGAACGTTCGATCGCATTCCTGGGCGCCGGCAGGATGGGCGAAGCGCTCGTCGCGGGCCTGCTCCGCTCCGGCGGACGGACCGCCGACGAGGTGCTCGTGACCTGTCGTCGCGAGGAGCGCGCCGAGGAGCTCGCGGAGCGCCACGGGGTGGCCGCCACGCTCGACAACGCCGAGGCGTGCCGCTTCGCGAAGGTGCTCGTGCTGATGGCGAAACCGCAGGACTTCGAGGTGCTCCTCCAGCAGATCACCGACCACGTCACGACCGAGCACCTCGTGGTGTCGTTCGCGGCAGGGATCCGGACCTCCTTCGTGGAACAGCACCTCGCGCCCGACGTGCCGGTCGTGCGCGTGATGTCGAACGTCCCGGTCATGGTGGACGAGGCGATGTCGGTGATCGCGCCGGGTCGCGTCGCCGGGGACGAACATCTCGCGGTGGCGGAGGAGCTCCTCAGTTCCGTCGGGAAGGTGCTCCGCCTGCAGGAGCGCTACCTGGACGCGGTGACCGCGACCAGCGGCTCGGGACCGGCGTACTTCTTCCTGCTGGCCGAGGCGATGATCGAGGCGTGCATCCTGCTGGGCCTGTCGCGCGACGTCGCGAGCCAGCTCATCATCCAGACGATGCTCGGCTCGGCCAAGATGCTCCGCGATACCGGCACGCACCCGGTGGAGCTGCGTGAGATGGTGACGTCACCGGGCGGAACGACGATCGAGGCGATCCGCCATCTGGAGGAGGCCGGCGTGCGCGCCGCCTTCCTGAACGCGATCGATGCCGCCCGCAAGCGGAGCGAAGAGCTCGCGCGCGGCGGCGACGAGGATCACTGAGGACGAGGAGCGAGCACATGGGACGAGGAGATCTGGCCAAGGTGCGCGACGCGCGCGATCGCGGCCGCAAGAAGAAGGAGCGCGAGAAGCGGCAGGCCGCCGAGCGAGCCGCCGCGCGCAAGGCCGCGAAGCGCAAGAAGTAGATCGCTCTGCCTCGGCTACTGCCGTGCGCCGAGCCGGTTCCGGAGCGTCCCGATCCCCTCGGCGGCGAGCTCCACGAGCGCGCCCGGCCACAGCCGACGGTTCGGGTCGTCGTCGCGCGCCGGGAACGGGCCGAGCGCGAATGCGTCCCCTCGCTCGAGCGCCGTCCCTCGGGAGGCGGCCGCGATCAGACCGAAGAGGCTCCGCGCCGAGCCGTTCAGGTTCCCCTTCGCGAGCTCGTCGCCGTCGACCTTGGCCTGCAGGAACATCGCCTGCGGATCGAGCTCGTCGACCGTGACCACGCAGGGACCGATCGCGATCGGCACGCCCTCGGACGTGCCGACGGGATCGCCGGAGGCGTCCTTGGCCACCCAGTCGCTCACGAGCGTGTAGCCGAAGATGCGCTCCGCCACCGCGTCCGTCTCGACGTCCTTCGTCTCGAGCGCGAGCACCGCGGCGACCTTCGGTTCGTAGTCGAGCCAGGCCGCGCCGGCGGGCCACGCGATGTCCTGCTCCGGGCCGGCGATCAGGCGCTCGAGACCGACGCCGTCGACCTCATGGCTCTCCGGGCCGCCAGGCAGGAGCAGGGAGCGGGGGAACAGCGGCGGCAGGACGCGGGCCTGCTTCACGACGTGGTCCTTCACGTCGTCGCGGGCGAGGGCGGCGCGGGCGGCATCGAGCACCGTCCCCCGGCTGCTCTGAACGAACGCCTCGAGGGTGGCGGGGAAGGCCGGGTGCCCGACGGCGTCGGGCAGATCGACCACGCTCCCATCGAGGATCGCCCCCAGACGCCGGTGCCCCCTCCGGTCGTAGGTCACGAGCCTCATCTCAGGGAGACCGAGCATACGCCCGCCCTCCGACGGAATCTCCGGTTCCACCGTGGAAATCGCCCGCGTGAGGGAACACCCTCGCTCCGTGCTCACGGCGGGCGCGCGGCGATACCATCCATGACGCCGCGCCCGAGTTCAGCGTCCACACCAGGCGCTGAAACCAGGCGCCAACGCAGGCGCCGAGACCACGAAGGAGTCGTCCGATGGCTGAGAAGTTCCGGATCACGTACGCCACCCTGTCCGCCGACAACGAAGACCTGCAGCGCAACTACGACGAGGCCGTCGAGCGCGCCCGCGCCGAGCTCGGCAAGGAGTGGCCCTTCGTGGTGAACGGCGAGGAGCGCTGGTCGGACGAGAAGTACGAGGAGCCCTCGCCGATCGACAAGGATCTGATCATCGGCCGGTTCTCCCAGGCGTCGGCGAAGGACGCGGACGACGCGGTGAAGGCGGCCAAGGCGTTCGCGCTCGAATGGGAGCGGATGGGGTGGAAGGAGCGCGTGCGGATCCTCCGCAACGTGGCCGACGTGATGGAGGACCGGCTGTTCGATCTCGCCGCGCTGATGGGGTTCGAGGTGGGCAAGAGCCGGCTCGAGGCCCTCGGCGACGTCCAGGAGACCGCGGAGCTGATCCGTTGGAACTGCGACGAGGTGGAGAAGCACGACGGGTTCCGGACGCCGATGTCGGGCCTCGGCTCGCCGGGTGACTTCTACGACGTGATGCGCCCGTACGGCGTGTGGGCGGTGATCAGCCCCTTCAACTTCCCCTTCGCGCTGGCAGGCGGTCCGTCATCCGGCGCACTGGTGGCCGGGAACGCGGTCGTCCTCAAGCCCTCGAACCAGGGCGCGCTGATGGGCTACAAGCTCTACGAGTGCTATCGGGACGGCGGTGTGCCGCCCGGCGCGTTCCACCTGATGCTGGGACGCGGCGTGGAGGTCGGCGAGGCGATCTGGCGCCACGCCGACGTCAACGGGATCACGTTCACGGGCTCGTACGCGGTGGGGATGGACATCTACAAGAACTTCGTGCAGGACGTCCCCAAGCCGGTGATCGCCGAGATGGGCGGGAAGAACCCGGCGATCGTGGCGAAGAGCGCCGACCTCGACATCGCGACGGACGGCGTGCTGCGCTCCGCGTTCGGCTTCGGTGGGCAGAAGTGCTCGGCGAACTCGCGCGTCTACGTCGAGCGCGAGATCTACGACGGCTTCGTCCAGCTGCTGAAGGAGAAGACGGAGAAGCTGAAGGTCGGCAACCCGATCGAGCGCGACGTGTTCATGGGTCCGGTCGTCAATGAGGAGGCCCTCGCCACGTTCGAGCAGGCGGCCGGTGAGGCCAAGAAGAACGGCACCGTGATCACCGGCGGCGATCGCCTGACCGACGGGGACCTCGAGCGAGGGCTCTTCGTGCAACCCACGATCGTGGAGGCCCCGGAGGACAGCTGGCTCTGGAAGAAGGAGCTCTTCGTGCCGTTCGTGACGGTGGCCCCGTACGACGAGCTGGACGACGCGATCGAGAAGGCCAACGACACCGAGTACGGCCTCACGGCCGGGTTCTTCAGCACGGACCGCACGGAGATCGAGGACTGGCTCGACAAGATCCAGGCCGGCGTCGTGTACGTGAACCGGCGGGCGGGGGCCACGACCGGGGCCTGGCCGGGCGTCCAGCCGTTCGGCGGCTGGAAGGGCTCGGGCACGACGGGCAAGGCCGGTGGCGGCCCTTACTACGTGATGCAGTACCTGCGGGAGCAGTCCCGGACGGTGATCGAGGAGTGAGCCCAGAGGACCTCGCTGGGGCCGAGGCCCCCAAGCTGGTCACGGAGCTGCCGGGGCCGAAGGCCCGGGAGGTGCTCGAACGGGACGGGCGGACGACGTCGCCCTCGCTTCCCCGGGCCTATGAGTTCGTCCCGGCGCGTGGGGCGGGATCGGTGATCGAGGACGTGGACGGCAACGTCTTCCTCGACGTGAACGCGGGCATCGCGGTCACCTCGACGGGGCACTGCCACCCCACGGTGGTGGAGGCGATCCAGCGACAGGCGGCGGAGCTGATCCACTACTCCGCCTCCGACTTCTACCTGCCGATCTACTCCGAGGTCGCGGAGCGCCTCGCGGAGGTGGCCCCGATGGCCGGCGGCGTCCGGTCCTTCCTCACGAACTCGGGAACCGAGGCGGTGGAGGCGGGGATCAAGCTGGCGCGGTGGTCCACGGGCCGCCAGTACGTGATCGCGTTCTACGGCTCGTTCCACGGACGCTCCTACGGCAGCGTGTCGCTCACGGCCTCGAAAGCGAAGTACCGCGCCGGATTCGGTCCGCTCCTGCCCGGCGTGCTGCACGCCTACTACGGCGACGGCCGCGACATGGAGGTGCCGCCGCGGGGCGACGAGGAGGGGTTCCCGACGATCGACCACATCGAGGGCTTCCTGATGCAGAGGATCGTCGCGCCCGAGGAGGTGGCGGCGATCATCGTCGAGCCGGTCCTCGGGGAGGGTGGCTACATCGTGCCGCCGGACGGCTGGCTCGCCGCCCTGCGCGACCTGTGCGACCGCCACGGGATCCTGCTGATCGCCGACGAGGTGCAGTCGGGGATGGGACGCACCGGCAAGATGTGGGCGATCGAGCATGCCGCAGTGGAGCCCGACATCCTGCTCTCCGGGAAGGGGATCGCCAGCGGGATGCCCCTGGGGGCGATGATCGCGAAGGACTCCGTGATGACGTGGACGGCCGGCACCCACGGATCCACCTACGGGGGGAACCCGCTCGCCTGCGCCGCGGCGATCGCCACGCTCGACGTGATCCGGGACGAGGAGCTGCTCGAGAACGCGGCCAAGGTCGGCGATCTGTTGCGGAACGGCCTGCGCGACATCCAGAGCCGACACGACGCGATCCGGGAGGTCCGAGGGCTCGGCCTGATGATCGGGATCGAGCTGCCGGACCACGAGACGGCGGCGGCGGTCGAGCGCGCCGCGTTCGAGCGGGGCCTGCTGATGCTCGGATGCGGCGAGTCGGCGATCCGGATGTCGCCTGCCCTCACGTTCCGCGAGGACCAGGCGCGCGTCGCCCTCGAGCACTTCGAAGAGGTCGTCGCCGAGACCGTCGCGCGATGACCGTCCGCCTCGAATCGATCACGTTCGACTGTGCAGATGTGATGCGCGTCGCGAGATTCTGGGCCGATGCGCTCGGATGGCAGCTCCACCCGGAGTCCGAGCCCGATGGCGCGCGTGTCGTCCGCGATCCGTCCGGGCCTTCCGACAGCCTCTACTTCCAACCCGTGCCCGAATCGAAGGTCGTGAAGAACCGAGTGCATCTCGACCTACGCGCCACCGGGTCGATGGCGGCCGAGGTCGAACGCCTGGAAGGCATCGGCGCCACGGTCGTCAGGCGGGTCGACGAGGAGGGCAGCTTCTGGACCGTGATGCAGGACCCCGAAGGCAACGAGCTGTGCGTTCTCCGCGGGCCCGAGGACGGATGGCCCGGCTACGCGGAAGCGTGAGCGCGGGATGACCGAGAAGGTCGCCACGATGCAGGAGGCCGTCGCGGACCTCGTCCACGACGGCGACACGGTCGCGATCGAGGGGTTCACGCACCTGATCTGCTTCGCGGCGGGCCACGAGATCATCCGCCAGCGCAAGCGCGACCTCACCCTCGCCCGGATGACGCCGGATGTCGTCTACGACCAGATGATCGGCGCCGGCGTCGCGAAGAAGCTGATCTTCTCCTGGCTCGGGAACCCGGGCGTCGGCTCGCTCCACGCCGTGCGGCGCCGGATCGAGGATGGCGACCCCGCGCCCCTCGAGATCGAGGAGTACTCGCACTTCGGCATGGTGTGCCGGTACGTAGCGGGGGCCTCGAACCTCCCGTTCTTCCCGATCCGCAGCTACTACGAGTCCGACATCCCGGAGGTGAACCCCAAGATCGTCCCGATGACCTCGCCGTACGAGGACGGCTCGGAGGTCTACGTCGTGCCTCCGCTCAGGCCCGACGTCACGATCGTGCACGCGCAGCGCGCCGACCGGGACGGCAACGCCCAGATCTGGGGGCTGCTCGGGTGCCAGAAGGAGGCGGCGTTCGCAGCGGATCGGGTGATCGTGGTCGTCGAGGAGCTCGTGGACGGCGACACGATCCGCCGCGACCCCAACCGGACCGTGATCCCGGGGATCATCGTGGACGCCGTGGTGGAGGAGCCATTCGCCTGTCACCCGTCCTTCGCGCAGGGCTACTACGACCGCGACAACGCGTTCTACCTCGCGTGGGATGCGATCGCCCGCGACCCCGCGACGCTGGAGGCGTGGCTGGAGGAGTGGGTGTACGGGCTCGAGACCCACGCGGACTACGTCGAGAAGTGGGGCGCGGCGCACTGGGCGTCGCTGAAGCCCGGCCCCGCGCTGTCCGGCGAGGTCGACTACGGGAGCTACGCGTGAGCGACTCTCCTGCGTACAGCAAGAACGAGCTGATGATCGCCGCGAGCGCTCGGCTGCTCGCCGGCGTCGAGAACTGCTTCGTCGGCGTGGGACTGCCGAACATCGTGTGCAACCTCGCGCAGCGCACGGTCGCTCCGGAGCTCCAGCTCGTCTACGAGTCCGGCGTGTTCGGCGCCCGCCCGCGCCGCCTGCCGCTGTCGATCGGCGACCCGACCCTCGCCACGGGATCCACGGCGGTGACGTCGATGTTCGAGCTCTTCGCGTTCTACCTCCAGGCCGGTCTGATCGACGTCGCGTTCCTCGGCGGCGCGCAGATCGACCGGTTCGGCAACCTCAACACGACGGTGATCGGCGACTACGACCAGCCGAAGGTGCGCCTGCCCGGGTCCGGCGGCGCCTGCGAGATCGCGATCCACGCCCGGAAGATCCTCGTGATCATGCGCCAAGCGGAGCGGTCGTTCGTGGAGAAGCTCCACTTCAGGACGTCACCGGGTCACAGCGGCGATCCGGCGCACGACCGCGCGCGCGGGTGGTCGGGGAGCGGTCCCACGAACGTCGTGACCGACCTCGCGACGTACGCATTCGACGAGGAGACGGGCGAGATGACCCTGCGCACGATGCACCCGGGCGTGCGTCTCGAGGACGTCCGCGCGAACATGGCGTGGGAGCCTCGCGTGGCGCCGGATCTCGCCGAGACGCCGCTGCCCAGCCCCGAAGAGCTCCGGCTCCTTCGGGAGGAGCTCGATCCCGGCCGCATCTACACGAAGTAGCCTGAGCTCGTGAGCCACGTGTTCTCGCGGGCGACCCGGGACCTGCCCACGGCCGTGTCCGCGGAGGGCGCCTGGATCACCGACGCCGATGGCACGCGCTACCTGGACGGTTCCGGCGGCGCGATCGTGGTCAACGTGGGCCACGGCGTGGCCTCGGTGATCGCGGCGATCGGCGAGCAGCTCGAGCG
The DNA here is from genome assembly GCA_963724415.1 of uncultured Actinomycetota bacterium. Classification (GTDB taxonomy): domain Bacteria; phylum Actinomycetota; class UBA4738; order UBA4738; family HRBIN12; genus JAJNBA01. The sequence goes on from CAVRUS010000011.1 coordinate 263,575, forward strand.
CACGCAGTACGTGCATCCGACGGCATTCACCACGCGAGCGGTCGAGGCGTACGCGGAGGAGGTCGCGGCGATCCTGCCGATGGACGACGCCCGGATCTTCCCCGTTTCAGGAGGATCCGAGGCCGTGGAGACCGCGCTCAAGATGGCGCGCGCCTATCACCTCGCCAAAGGGCAGGCCGGGCGATCGATCGTGATCGCGCGACGGAGCTCCTACCACGGGAACACGATCGGCGCGCTCGACGCCTCCGGCAAGGCGCCGCTCCGCAAGCCGTACACGCCCTGGCTCGGCCGTTGCCTGCACGTCTCGGCCGCCTACGAGTTCCGATGCGAGAACCCGCAGCATCCCCACGGCTGCGGCGCCTGGCAGGCGGCCGAGCTCGAGAAGATGATCACCTCGTACGGCGAGGACACGATCGCGGCGTTCATCGCCGAGCCGATCGCGGGCGCCACGCTCGGCGCGGCGGTGCCCGCCGACGACTACTGGCCGGCGATCGCCGAGGTGTGTGAACGCCACGACGTCGTGCTGATCGCCGACGAGGTGATGACCGGGTTCGGCCGCACGGGCAGATGGTTCGGCATGGACCACTGGGACATCCGCCCGGACATCCTCACGGCCGGGAAGGGGACCACCGGTGGGTACGTGCCGTTCGGGTTCGCCGCGGCCTCGGGGCGCGTCCACGAGACGATCGCGGCGGGTCCGGGCTTCGTCCACGGCTTCACCTGGTCCCACAACGCGCTCGGCGCCGCCGCCGGTCTCGCCGTCCTCGGCGAGCTGAAAGCGGGGCTGGTGGACCGGAGCCGGGAGCTCGGCGCGCGCCTCCTCGACGGCCTGCGGGACGCGCTCTCGGACGCGCCGACGGTGGGCGACGTGCGCGGCCTCGGGCTGATGATCGGGATCGAGCTCGTGCGGGACCGCGAGACGAACGAGCCGTTCGCGCGCTCCGCGACCGTCGCCGAACGCATCCTGCAGGCCGCCCGTGAGTCCGGCGTCCTCCTCTATTCCTCGACCGGGCACGTCGACGGGACGAGCGGGGACCTCGTGATGCTCGGGCCGCCGTTCTCGATCTCGGACGACGACGCGACCCTGCTCCTCGAACGGACGACCGCCGCGGTCCGAAGCGTCTCGTGAGCGGAGACGTCGCGCTGATCCGCTGTCCCGAGGTGCAGATCTACGACCACGGCCCCGGTCACCCGCTCCGGCCGGACCGGGTGCTCCTGGCCTGGGACCTGATCGGCGCGACCGGTCTGGACCGGCGGGACGGCGTCGAGGTACGCGGGTGTGCACCGGCCTCCGAAGAGGACCTCCGGCTCGTCCACACCCAGGACTTCCTCGATGCCACGAAGGCCGCCGGGAGCGGCGTGGAGGGCAACTGGTCCCGGTTCGGGTACGGCCCCGGCGACAACCCGATCTTCGACCGGATGCACGAGGCCGGCGCGTTCATCGCGGGCGCCTCCGTGGAGGCCGCCCGCGCCGTCTGGAGCGGCGAGCGGATCCACGCGTTCAACGCCGCAGGTGGCCTCCACCACGCGATGCCCGCCCGGGCCAGCGGCTTCTGCGTCTACGACGACCCGGCGGTCGCGATCGCCTGGCTGCTCCGGGAAGGCGCCGAGCGGATCGCCTACGTCGACGTCGACGTCCACCACGGCGACGGCGTCCAGGCGATCTTCTGGGACGACCCACGGGTGCTCACGATCTCGATCCACGAGTACCTCCCCGGGCTGTTCTTCCCCGGCACCGGCGCGGCGTCCGAGCGAGGCGGTCCCGGCGCCGAGGGGTCAGCGATCAACGTGCCGCTTCCGCCGGAGACGGGGGACGAGGCATGGCTCGAGGCCTTCCGCGCGGTCGTGCCGGACGCCGTGGAGCGGTTCGAACCGGACGTCCTCGTGACCCAGCTCGGATGCGACACGCACGCGACCGATCCGCTCGCGCAGCTCCGGCTCACCACCCGCTCCTACCGCGAGTGCGCGCAGGAGCTGCACGCCCTCGCGCACCGAGCCGCCGGCGGTCGCTGGGTCGCGACCGGCGGCGGCGGCTATCAATGGGCGCGCGTCGTGCCCCGCGCGTGGACCCTCGCGTTCGCGGAGATGTCCGGCGGGCTCGCGGACCTCCCCGATCAGCTCCCCGAGGCGTTCATCGAGGAGGCGGAGCGGCGCGCGGGCGGCGAGGTCCCCACCACGTTCTCCGAGCCCGAGCTCGGCCCGGGGAGCGGTGACGACGAAGCCCGTGCGGTCGTCGACGAGGTCCGGCGACTGATGATCCAGCCATGAACGCTCGCACGAAGGTCGTCTGCACGCTCGGCCCCGCGAGCGCCACCCCGAAGATGGTGCGCGGACTCGTGGAGGCCGGCGCCTCGGTCTTCCGGATCAACTGCTCGCACGGCACGGTGGACGAGCACGCCCGCGCCGTCGGGATCGTGCGCGAGGTGGAGGGGGTGACGGGGCGCTCGCTCGCCGTCCTCGCCGATCTCCCCGGGCCGAAAGTGCGACTGGCCGACGTGCACCCCGATCCGTTCCCGTTCCGGCCGGGTCAGCGGTTCGAGATCCGGCCCGGCGGGCCGGGCGATGCGTCCGGCGCGGCCACCACCTACGCGGGGCTCGCGAACGACCTCCGGGTCGGGGACCGGGTGCTCCTCGCCGACGGCGCCGTGGAGCTCACGGTCGTGGGGATCGAGGGCGATCGCGTGCAGACCGAATGCGCCCGGGCGGGTTCGGTCGGCAGTCGCCAGGGGGTGAACGTGCCGGCGGATCGGCTCAGCCTGCCGCCCGTGACGGACCGCGATCGGGAGATGCTCCGGCACGTCCTCGACCTCGGCGTCGACCTCGTGGCCCAGTCCTTCGTCCGGGATCCCTCCGACATCGAGGAGCTGCGCGCGGCGATGGAAGGCCGGCCCGTGCCGATCGTGGCGAAGATCGAGACGCGTCCGGCGGTGGAGAACTTCGAGCGGATCCTCGACGTCGCCGACGCCGCGATGGTGGCCCGTGGCGACCTCGGCGTGGAGCTGCCGATGGAGGAGATCCCGCTCGTGCAGAAGCGGCTGCTCCGGGCGGCGAGGGTGGCCGGACGTCCGGTGATCGTGGCCACCCAGATGCTCGAGTCGATGATCCGGTCGCCCCGCCCGACCCGGGCGGAAGCCAACGACGTGGCCATCGCGGTCCTCGACGGCGCCGACGCCATCATGCTCTCGGGAGAGACCGCGATCGGTGAGTTCCCGTTCGAGGCGGTCTCGGTCGCCACGCGGATCGCCCGCGCCGTCGAGTCCCAGGGCGCCGAGTACCGGGCCGCGCAGCCGCCGTGCCTGCACACCGGCGAGGCGGCGGCGGTGGCTCACGCGGCCGCGTCGATCGTGGAGGGCGACTCGGACGCCGTGGCGATCACGTGCTTCACGACGACCGGCCGGACCGCGGCGCTCCTGTCGGCGGAGCGCCCGCGGGTGCCGATCCACGCGTTCATCCCGGACGCGGGCGTCCGCCGGGCCAACGGGTTGCTCTGGGGTGTCGAGACGCACGGTGCCGATCGACCGCAGGACACCGATCAGATGATCTCGATGATGGACGAGGGGCTCCGCGCGGACGGACTGGCCTCTGCGGGAGACACCGTGGTGATGGCGGCCTCGATGCCCGCCGGCCGCACCACGACGAACATGCTCAAGATCCATCAGGTCGGTTCGATCGAGGCCTAGAGCAGGAAACGGCAACACGGCCGTTGTGCCACGCTCTCCCCGAGCGTAGCGTGAGGCGATGGCGCTGCGCTCCCCGAACGAGATCCCCGGCCGCCCCACGAGCGTGCTCGTGCCCACCTACAGCGACAACGAGAATCCTGGGACCAAAGCCGATCACCGGCGCCTCGCGGTCGAGTGGCGGCGCCGGCATCCCCGGTGGTGGAGGCGGCTGCTCCGCCTGCGGTCAGTCCCTCCCGCCGACTGAGTCTCCGGACCCCTCCGGGGGCCGATCCACTTCGGGTGCGCCCATCGCTTCCAGCATCTCCTGCAGCAGGTAGCCGAGGAACTGGTAGACGCGGAACGTCTCGTGGCGGGGATCGTCCGAGGGGAAGTCCTCCTCCGTCGCCTCTTCCGTGATGTCGATCCGCGTGCCGAGCACGAGCCGCAGGTCGTTCACCACACCGACCCACGCGAGGAACTCGTCCTCGGTGAGCGCCTTGGCGTGGGCCGTGCGCTCCACCGTGTCGATCGCCTCGAGCTTCCCCGTCCGAGGCGTGCCGCCGAGGTTGGTCTCGAACTCGAGGTTCCGCAGCGGGTCGTCTTCGTAGGCGGGAGGGAAGAGCCGGGCCACGGCCGGGTCGCTCGAGGGATCCTCCGCCGCGAGCAGGGCGCGCGACTGCTGACAGAGCTCCACGAGGAGGCCGCGCACTCCCTTGCTGAGGTGCACGGCGTAGCCGCCGCCGTCCTGACGGAACATGGGCTCCATCAGGTGTCCCGCTGCAGCGTCGCCCACAGGCCGTGGGCGTGGAGCCGCGCGACGTCGGATTCCGCCTTCTCACGGGGACCGGAGGAGACGACCGCGCGCCCCTTCGTATGGACGTCCCACATCAGCCGTTCGGCCTTCTCCCGCGGGTAGCCGAACAACCGCATGAACACCCAGGTCACGTAGCTCATCAGGTTGATCGGGTCGTTCCACACGATCACGATCCACGGCAGGTCGGGCTCGTTGACCTCATCCTCGCGGGGCCGCTCGACCCGCGCAGGTCTCGTCGTGGTCGTGCCGGTGCTCACCGATCCCGCTCCCGCGGCTCGTCGTCGATCGACATCGTGATCGCGACCGTATCGCCGGTCTTGCGTCCGGCCGCCGCGAGCGTGGCCTTGTGGACGCCGAGGACCAAGCGTCCGCCCATCGATGCGAGGTTGCTCCGGTACTCGGTCCCGTCGAGCGTCCCGCGCACCCGGGTCATGTGCTTCGCCCCGATGCCGTCGACGAGGGAGCGGTCGACTTCCACGAAGTGCCCACCTCCACGGGCGGACTCCACCACGGCCTCGAAGCTGACACCACTCATGGCGGTGGAGCGGCGCGTCGCGTCCGACGGACGCGCCGAACCCCCCATCGATACAACGGCGGCGTCACCACACGGAACACCTGCAGCGGACTCAGCCATCGGGGGATCGAGTACTCGGGCGCGATGTCGTCCTGGACGACCTTCACGATCGCGTCGATCACGGTGCGCATCTTGAGGACGGCCCAGTCCGGCAGGTCCCCCTGCGGGAAGCCCTCGGTGTCGACGTAACCGGGGTTCACGGACGTGACGCGCACGTTGCGACCCTCGGTCTCGTAGTTCATCGCCTCGGAGAACGCCACAACGGCGTGCTTCGTGGCGCCGTAGATCGCGTTGCCCGGCGTCGCGAAGCGCCCCGCGAGCGATGCGATGTTCACGACGTGCCCGATGCCACGGGCGAGCATCCCCGGGAGGAACGCCCGGGTGGCGAACATCACGCCGAGGACGTTCAGCTGGACGTGCTCCTCGATCTGCTCGTAGTCGAGCTTCGCGAACTCCCCGCCGCCCCGCATCCCGGCGCTGTTCACGAGCACGTCGGTGGGACCGAACGCCTCCTCGGTCACGGCGCGGAGCGTGCGGAGCTGGTCCGGATGCGTGACGTCGCAGGTGGCGGCGAGAGCTCGCCCGCCCGCCTTCTCGATCCGTTCGACGACGGCGTCGAGCCGGTCGCTGCGGCGCGCCGCGAGGACGACACGCGCACCCCGTTTCGCGAACGCGACCGCCGCCGCCTCCCCGATGCCGGACGACGCGCCCGTGACGACGACCACTGCTCCCTCGATGCGCAGGAAGGACCCCCTCGTACGATGGTGGTGCCTTGGACGTTATCGGAGCCCACGCGAGGCGTCTGCCCGCGCTCGACGAGCGCTGGGAGGCGCGTCCCTACCCACGCGAGGAGCTGACGCGCGCACTGGCAGCCGGCGGGGTGGCCGGTCCCGCGGGTCACCCGCACGACAACGTGTTCGGGAACATCCGGATGCTCGTCGACCACGATCCCGACAAGCTGTTCGGGCTCTCGGACATGCCCGAGCCCTTCGGGTTCGAGGACATCGTCAGGATCGTCGGCGAGGCGGCCGGGGTGCCGATCGACGCGCTCGCGACGGAGGGATCACCCGACATCGACGCGGGGGCCGTGCTGGATGCCTGTGAGCGGATGGGGGAGCGGTTGGCGGCCGCCGCACGCCGCGGCGAGCGGGTGCTCTTCGCCACCGGGCACCCGGGGGATCTCGACCCGCTCTACGGCGCGATCGCGGAGCTCGCCGCGGCGCGCGGAGCGCGGATCGCCCGGCCGGCCGACGGCATCTCCTGGAGCGACCCCGGCGTCGGTCGTCGGTGGACCGTCCTGTTCCACGGAGCGGTCGGGATGGTGGCCGACGAGGAGCGACCCCGCCATTCGCACCGCCCGGACGCGATGGAGGTCATGCTCACCGCCGAGCGACCCGATCTCGTGGTCGCCGACCACGGGTTCGCGGGAGCGGCGATCGAAGCAGGCGTCGAGACGCTCTCGATCGCGGACGTGAACGACCCGGCGCTGATCGTGGCGAAAGCGCAAGGCCGAACGGACGTCGTCATCGTGCTCGACGACCACGTCCCGCCCGAGAACTACTGGCCCTGCTTCCAAGCGGTCGCGGGCCGGTTCTGAACGCTCGCCGACTCGCGGGTGCACCGAGAGAGATTGCGCGCCAAGGTATGACCGCTGTAGAGCGGCGACGGGGGCTATCCAGCGGTTGGGGGCCTGGAGTACCATCGATCGACCACATGGTGATGCCAGAACCCTTCACCGAGGCTCGGCTGCTGACCGCGAACGAGGTCGCGGATCTGATGCGCGTGTCCAGGATGACCGTCTACCGACTGATCAAGACCGGCGAGATGCCCTCGCTCCGTGTGGGCAGGGGCTATCGCTTCCGAGAGGAAGACGTCCACGACTACCTGAGGGGGCGCTACACCGAGGCCGGCTGAGGCCGCACCCGAGGGCTCCCAGACACGCTCGAAGCCGAACCTCCGCGAAGGGGCGGAGGGCGCGATGAACGAGCACGACCGGCTCGTCGACCGGGCCGCGCGCGAGGCGCGGGCCGTCCTGTTCGTGGGCGGGCTCGACTCCGGGAAGAGCTCGATGGCACGCGCCACCGCGGCCTACGCGCTGCAGCTCGGTCGCTCCGTCGCCTACCTCGACGCCGACGTCTCCCAGAAGACGGTCGGACCGCCGGGCACCGTCGGGCTGAAGCACATCCGGGAGCCCGACGATCTCACCCACGACCGCATGGCCGAGGCCGACGCGATCGGGTTCGTGGGCTCGACCTCGCCCCAGGATCATCTGCTGCCGCTCGTGGGCGCGCTGGCGCGCCTGCGCGAGCGGGCCCACGACGAGGGCGCCGAGCTCGTCGTCGTGGACACCGGTGGCGAGGTCTCGGGGATCCGCGGCCAACTCGTGAAGTACTACAAGGTCGACACGCTTGAGCCCGACCTGGTGGTCGCGCTCCAGCGCGGCGAGGAGCTCGAGCCGATCGTCGGGGTCGTCGAGCGGTTCTTCGGCGTCGAGGTCGTCCGGCTCGGGATCCATCCCGCCGTGGTGCCCACCTCGGTCGACGAGCGGATGGCCCAGCGCGAGGAGTCGATGCGCCGGTACTTCACCCAGCCGCTCCAGCGGTTCCGGGTGCGGCCCACCGTGTTCATGCCGAGCCTGCCTCCGCTGTTCGATCTCTCCCAGCTCGACCGGCTCTTGGTGGGGCTTTCCGACGGCGAGGGCGGGTTCACTGGCGTCGGCTACCTCGAGCCGGTGTCGGGAAACGGGGGGCTCCGCCTGATCTCGCCGGTGGCAGAGGCGCCCAAAGCCCTTAGACTGGGTTCCGTTCGTCTGGAGGAGAGCTTCCGAGCGAAGCGGATCGACCTCCGGAACCTCTTCGGAACCGAATGAAAGGCGTGGTTCGTTGCCGTCCCTCGTGAAGAAGCGCCGGAAGAAGATGCGCAAGAAGAAGCACAAGAAGCTCCTCAAGCGCACCCGGCACCAGCGCCTGAAGCTGGGTAAGTAGCGGCGGGAGCCCCCGGCGTGGCCTCCCCGAACCGTCGGAGGGCCGTCGCCGTCCTCGCCGTCGCGCTCACGATCCTCGCCTCATGTGGCGAGGCCCCCGCGGGATCCACGGCGGGCTCGAGGGAGATCACGTTCACCTCGTCCGACGGGATCACGCTGTCGGGTCGACTCTTCGGTCCCGAGGACGCGACGGCGGGCGTCGTCCTGGCGCACATGTTCCCCTCGGACCAGAGCGCCTGGTTCGACTTCGCCACGAGGCTGGGAGAGCGCGGCTACCGCGTCGTGACCTTCAACTTCCGCGGCTACTGCCCCGGCGGCGAAGCCGGCTGCTCCCAGGGCGAGAAGACGATCTCCGCGATCTGGCAGGACGTCGAGGGCGCCGTCGCGGCGCTCCGGGACGAGGGGGCGGCCCGCGTCGGGCTCGTGGGCGCGAGCATGGGCGGGACGGCGTCCCTCGTGGCGGCCTCGCAGGAGGGGCAGGACATCGATGCCATCGTCACGTTGTCCGCTCCGACGAGCTTCGAGGGCTTGGCGGCGAGCCCCGACGTTCTCGCTCAGGTGACGGCGGCCAAGCTCTTCCTCGCGGGGCACGAAGACACCGCGGCCGCCGAGGCCGTGGACACGCTCTACGCGGAGACCCTGCAGCCGAAGCGTCCCGTCATCCTGACGACCGGCGATCACGGGACGGACATCCTCACGGGCAACCAGGCCGGGATCGCGAGCACGGAGATCATCCGATGGCTCGAGCGGTATCTGCCGGTGGACGGATGAGCCGGCCGATCGTCTTCCTGACCGACTACGGGCGGAGCGACGCGTTCGTCGGGATCTGTCACGGCGTGATGGCGCGGATCGCGCCGGATGCGCGCGTGATCGATCTCACGCACGCCGTCCCGCGGCAGGACGTCCTGCGAGGGGCCGTGGAGCTCGCTCGGGCCGTCCCGTACATGCCGACCGACGCGGTGTACGTCGCGGTCGTCGATCCGGGTGTCGGATCCGACCGGCGTGCCGTCGCCGTGGCCGCGGGAGCGTCGGCCCTCGTCGGTCCCGACAACGGTGTGCTCTCGCTGGCGTGGGATGCGCTCGGCGGAGTCACGGAAGCCGTGGAGATCTCGAGCCCGGACGTGGTGCTCGCGCCGGTCTCGCGCACGTTCCACGGCAGGGATGTCTTCGCCCCCGCGGCCGCGCACCTCGCGGCCGGGAGGCAGCTCGGCGACCTCGGCACGGCGATGGATCCGGCGTCGCTCGAGCGGTTCGATCTTCCCAGCCCGATGGTCGCTCCCGGGGCGGTCGGAGCCCGGGTGACCGCGACCGACGCGTTCGGGAACGTGCAGCTGAACGCCACGGAGCTCGATCTGGACGCCGCCGGCGTCGCCGACGGACGGGTCCTCGTCGTGAACGGTCGGCGACTCCCGCGAGCCGGCACGTTCGCCGAACTCCCGGAACGCGAGCCGGGGCTGATCGTCGACTCCGACGGCCACCTCGCGATCGTGGTCAACCGCGGGAACGCGGCCGTGATGCTCGGCCTGGCCGCCGGCGACGCGGTCGTGGTGGAAGGGTCCTAGGGACTCGGGAGCACGGCAGGGCTCGACGGGACCGGGAAGTCGCCGTGGTCCTGGCCCGCGAGCTGGAGCTGCCAGACGCCGGCGGCGACCAGGAGCGACAGCAGGACGATCAGGATGATCAGCGTCGGGCGTCGCACGGCGGCGAGGCTATCGGCTCAACGCGCGGCGCGGCCCGCAGACGCCAACGTCCGTTCCGTCCGCTCCCGCATCGCGACCATCACGTCGGCCAGCCGTTCCGTGTTCCCGAGCGCCGGCCGGAGATCGACCTCGAGCGAGACCGCGCCCTCGTACCTCGAGCGCGTCAGATCCTCCAGGAATCCGTCGATGTCGAGGACGCCGTCTCCGGGCGGGAGATGTGAGTCCCGTCCCTTCCCCGCGTTGTCGGACAGGTGCACGTGCCGAAGGCGCGGGCCGAACAGGTGGCGGACGTCGATCGGATCGTGCCCCGACACCGCGGCGTGGGACGTGTCGAGCACCAGATGGGGCATCCCTTCGAGCGCCTCGAGGTCCTGGTTCGAGTGGAAGGTCACGGACCTGCCGCCGACGCGGACGGGGAACATGTTCTCCACGGCGACGGCGACCCCCGTGCGCTCCTCGACATCGGGCAGCTCGTCGACCAGCCAGCGGCGGAACGCGCTCTGCCATCGATACGGCGGGTGAACGACCACGACGGGGATGCCCGCGTCGGCCGCCGCCTCGACGGAGCGGTCGATCTTCCCGATCGGGTCGGTGCCCCAGACCTTCCTCGTCAGGAGCAGGCACGGCGCGTGGAGCGCGCCGACCTCGAGGCCGAACTCGTCGGCCAGCGCCCGGATCCGGCTCGGGTCCTGGCTCTCCGGATCCTTCGTCACCATGACTTCCACACCGCCGTAGCCGCACTCGGCCACCAAGCGGAAGGTCCACGACAGCGGCCTCGCGAAGAAGGCGGCCGAGGAGAAGAGCACGGGCGGGGAAGCCATCGCACCGATGCTACCGGCTGCCCGAGGACGGGCGGTGCGTATCCTGTCGGCTCATGTGGGTGTTCCCGCTCGCCGCGGCGATCGTGGCGCTCGCCTTCGCAGCGTCGCTCGCCCGGCGGTTCGCCCGGAGCCGGCGGCTCCACCTGGCGATGTGGTCTGCCGCCCTCGTGATGTACGCGATCGCCTCCCTCGCGGTCGCGATCGGGGCACTCGCCGGTTGGAGCCGGAGTCTGTTCGAGATCTATTGGATCCTGGGGGCGGTGCTGAACGTGCCGCTGCTCGCCGCCGGCGAGGTCCACCTGCTCCGGCGCGGCCAGGTCCTCGACATCGCCGTCTGGGTCGTCCTCGCGTTCGTCTTCGCCTACACGGTGGCGGTGACGCGAGGAGCGGAGGTGAGCGCGGCCGCCCTCGCGGAGCAACTCCCCTCGGGCAAGGAGGTGTTCGGTGACGGGTCCGCCGCGTACCGGCTCCCGCAGCTGATCTCGATCCCGTCCTACGTGATCCTCGTCGTCGGCGCGGCGTGGTCGGCATGGCGGATGCGCGGCCGGCCGGAGCTCCGCGGCAGGTTCGTCGGGACGCTTCTCGTGGCAGCCGGCGCCACGATCACGGCCGCCGCAGGATCCGCGTTCGCCGCGGTGGGGAACCTCCCGGCGTTCTCGCTGTCGTTGCTCGCCGGGGTCGCCGTGATGTTCCGGGGATTCCTCCGCGCGAGCGAACCCCGTCCCGCTTCCGATCGGAGCGATCTCCCCGCGCACTGACGTGTCCGGTCTCCGGGCGGTGATCCGACCCGGCGCAGCGCGCGAACCAGGCCCTGACCGCGCCCGAGGGAAGGGGGACGAGGCGCCCGACCGGGAGGTTCCCGGAGGACGGGCGGCGCGGATCGAGTCTTCGACTCGTTCGACCCGAAACGATCCCACGACCAGAGGAGGGGGATACCCTTGTCTCCAGCAGAGACGTCTTCAGCACGCAAGCGCACATCACGCTTCAGGCGGGCCGCCGCGCTCGCGATCACCGGGGCGCTCGCCGTCGCGGCCTTCGCCGGGCTCGGCCCGGTGGCCTCGACCGCGTCCAGCCACCGCGAAGCGCCGTTGGTCTCCGGCGATCCGGCCATCGACGCGACCGATCTGTACGCGTTCGTCCCCGACAGCGCGCCCACGAAGGTGGCGCTCGTCGGCTCGTGGATCCCGTTCGAGGAGCCCGCGGGAGGACCGAACTTCTACCTCTGGGCCGAACGCACGAACTACGACATCAACATCGACAACGACGGGGACGCGTTCGCGGACGTCGTCTACCGCTGGCGGTTCACGACGCACCGTCGCAACCCCGACTCGTTCATCAACAACAACGGCCAGGTGACGTCGCTGGACGATGAGAACCTCCTCATCTACCAGACCTACGACCTCACCCGGATCAAGAACGGTCACACGACCACGCTGTTGAACGACGCCCCGGTGGTGCCGTCCCACGTGGGCGACGCCTCGATGCCCGACTACAACGGCGACCTGTTCGACGCGGGCACGCAGACGGTCGGCGGCATCGACAGCTGGGTCGGGCAGTCCGACGACCCGTTCTTCCTCGACCTCCGCGTCTTCGACCTCCTCTATGGCGGCGACTTCAGCGAGGCCGGTGACGACACGCTGGACGGTTTCAACGTCAACACGATGGTCCTGCAGGTGCCGAAGGCGCAGCTGCGCGGGCCGGACGACGGCGTGATCGGGATCTGGACGACGGCGTCGCGCCGTTCGATCCGCATCCAGGGCGCCGACGGCTCGCTCGAGTGGAGAGGCCCGTTCGTGCAGGTGTCGCGGCTCGGCATGCCGCTCGTGAACGAGGTCGTCGTGCCGATCGGGTTCAAGGACTACTTCAACGGGTCCAACCCGCGCGGTGACGGCGCGTATCTGCCGAAGGTCAACGACCCCGAGCTGCCGCGCCTGATCAACGCGGTGTACGGCCTGGAGATCCCGGACACGAACCCCGGGATGGACGGCGTGCAGCGGTCCGACCTGGTGCAGGTCTTCCTCACCGGTCTCCCCGGGCTCAACAAGCCGACCCCGCACGTCCGGCGGTCGGAGATGCTCCGGCTGAACATGGACGTCGCTCCGTGCACGTCCGAATGCTCGACGCTCGGTGCGATCGACGGTGACGTCGCCGGGTTCCCGAACGGCCGTCGTCTGACCGACGACATCATCGACATCGCCCTCCGGGTCGTCGAGGGGTTCCTGATCCCCGGACACGATCCGTTCGTCGACACCCTCGGCGATGGTGTCGGGGCGAACGACTCGGCGTTCCTGGGGACCTTCCCCTACGTCGCGTACCCGCACTCCGGGTCGGACGCCGACCCGCACGCGACTCCATAGGCAAGCACAGGAGGGGAGTGGCCGCCGCGAAGGGCGGCGGCCACTCCTCCTCCTCGGGAGGAGAGGCATGAAGGCTCGAGCCGTCTCGATCGTGACCGCCGCGGGACTCGCGGTGGTCGTCTTCGTGATCGGGGCTCTGGGTCCCGGATCGGCGGGATCTCCGGGGCCGGGTGCGACATCGCTCGCGGCGCGGGCTTCGGGGGACGCGTTCCTGGTTCCCACCTCCGCCGCCGGGTCGATCGACGGGGCGATCGCGTCGCTCGAGTCTCGCCTCGACGCGGCCCCGGACGATTGGCAGGCATCGGCGGCGCTGGGGATCGCGTACGTGCAGCAGGCACGGGTCACTGCGGACCCGTCGGCCTATCCGGTCGCGGAGACCGCCCTCCGCCGCTCCCTCGCGCTCCAGCCCACCGGCAACGCCGACGCACTCGTGGGACTCGGGACGCTGGCGGCCGCGCGCCACGACTTCGCCGCCGCCCTCCGATGGGGACGCCGGGCCGTCCGGACGGCTCCCTTCGATGCCGACGCCTACGGGCTCCTCGGCGATGCGCAGGTCGAGCTGGGGCGCTACGGAGCCGCGTTCGCCTCGTTCCAGCGGATGGTCGACACGCGACCCGATCTCGCGTCCTACGCCAGGGTGAGCTACGCCCTGGAGCTCCGGGGGAACGTGGCCGGCGCGATCGACGCGATGCGGGCAGCAGCCGACGTCGCCGCGGGCCCGGCCGACACCGCCTGGGCGGCGGCGCAGGTCGGCAAGCTCCACCTGGGGGCGGGACGGATCGACCGGGCCGCGGAGTGGTTCCGTCGCGCGCGGGCGGCGGACCCCGGCTCGATGGAGGCGGAGGCCGGCCTCGCGATCGTGGCCTGGGCGTCCGGAGACGTGCGGACGGCGATCGCGGGCTACGAGCGACTCACCACGCGGTTCCCCTCGCCGGAGCACGTCGCCACCCTCGGGGACCTCTACGAAGCCGCCGGGGAGACCGAGGCGGCGTCGGCTCAGTTCGAGCTCGTCCTGGCCGAGGCGCGGCTCTTCCGCGCGAACGGCGTGAACACCGACCTCGAGATCGCCCTGTTCCACGCCGATCACCCCGGCACCGGCTCGGCGCGGGCCGCGCTCCGCGCGGCCCGCGCCGAGTGGGACCGCCGGAAGAGCGTCCACGTGGCGGACGCCCTGGCCTGGGCGCTCTACGCGAACGGCCGCTACCGGGAGGCCGCGGCCGCCTCGGAGCAGGCCCTCCGTCTCGGCACGCGGAACGCGTTGTTCCTGTTCCACGCGGGGATGATCAGGCTCCGGCTCGGCGACCGGAACGCCGCGCGCGCGCTCCTTCGCGACGCGTTCGAGGTGAACCCGTTCTTCTCGGTCCGCTTGTCGCCCGTGCTTCGGGCGACGCTGTCGCGGCTCGACGCTTGAGGTCTACGCGGCCGCTTCCCAGATCGCGTTCCCCGGCGTGGCCGGCTGGGCGCCTTCGACCTCGAGCGTGATGAAGATGCGGTCGTACCGCGATCGGTCGAACGGCACCTCGACGACCGTCATCTCCGGGCGAGGGAGGAACGTCCCGGCGAAGACGAGGTCGGTGCCGTCGGAGAGCCAGATCCCGTAGACCAAGCCCGCCGGCGGCGCCGGGACGTCCTCGCCGATCAGATAGAAGCGGTCCTCGTCGGGTGCGGTGATCTCGGAGACGGGGGCCGGGCTCTCGGCCGCATCGGCACCTCCGAGCGGCGCGGTGTCGGCGCCCGGGCGCTGCGAGAACGCCAGGGCCTCGCGCAGCAGGTCGTTGCTGTCCTGCAGGTTGCCGGCCCGGAAGCCCATCGACACGGCCACGCCTCCCATCACGAGGATCGCGGCGACGCCGGATGCCACCACCGCCCACCGTCCGGGGGACTGGCGGGGGCTCGCCGGCTCGAGCTCGCGATGCAGGCGGGGCAGGAGGGTGTCCGGCGGCGGCATCGGGTCGGCGCCGAGCGCCAGGTCCGCCACGGTCTCGCTGAACGCCGCGAGCGTCTCGCGGCATCGGTCGCAGCCGGGCACGTGCTGGGAGAGGAGACGGTCGGCTTCCGCGGCGTCGTCCCCGCTCAGGCTCCGGAGCACGTAGCCGGCGAGGAGCTCGTCGATCCGCTCGTCCTGGTGCGGGTCCGGCGGTGTTCCCGTGGTCGTCACGCGTCTCCTCGATCGTCTTCCGGATCGTTTGGGCCGAGGATGCCGCGGAGCCTGCGGAGCGCCGCGAACGTCCTCGTCTTCACCGTGCCGAGCGGGATCCCGAGATCCTCGGCGATCCGGACCTGCGTCATGCCTCGGAAGTAAGCCATCTCGAGCACCTGGCGTTGCTCTGCGGAAATGTCCTGGAGCGCGTCCCGGACCTCGCGTCGGCGTCCGGCGACGAAGTCCTCGTCGACGATGCGCTCCGAGTGGTCTTCGTCCTCGACCGGCTGGAGGTTCGCCGCCCGGTCGTGGCGCGCCCGGAGCCGCTCCTCGCGCCGGATCGTGTCGACCGCTCGATGGTGCACGAGCGCGAGGAAGAAGGTGCGGAACGCCCCTCGAGTGGCGTCGAACGCCTCCGGGGCGCGCCAGAGCGCCAGGAACGCGTCGTGGACCACGTCCTGGGCCAACAGCTGTTGCCCCGTGAGCCGATACGCGATCCCGTAGGCGGTCGGGGAGTAGCGGCGGTAGAGCTCGTCGAACGCGCCGCGATCGCCCGCGGAGAGGCGCCGATGCAGCTCCAGGTCCTCAGGGTCGCCCTCTCTCATCGGCCTCGGCGCGGCACGCTACCATCGGCCGATGCCGAGCCCGCAGGGACCGGACCGCGGCTCGACCCCGGGCGAGGCGCATCGAGTGGTCCTGTACACGCGGCCCGGGTGTCATCTCTGCGACGTCGCTCGTGAGGTGGTCCTGTCCCTCCGGCAGCGGTTGGGGTTCGCCTTCGACGAGATCGATATCGAGGGCGACGATGAGCTCGAGCTGGAGTACGGGATCCGGATCCCCGTGATCGAGGTCGATGGCGAGGAGGAGTTCGAGGTCACCGTGGATCCGGGGCAGCTCGCCGCATTGCTTGCCGGCCCGGAGCCACGGCGCTCGTGAACTCGTGAAACGGCCGGAGCATTTCGGCTAGGCTCCCTCCATGAGCCACTGTCCGGGCCGCTCGTGAGGGATCGGTCGATCCCCGAAGCCACGGTCGGGCGGCTGCCGCGCTACCTCCAGGCACTCGCGGGGATGGCTGCGGACGGGACCACGGTGGCGTCCTCGGAGGAGCTGGCCCTGGCCGCCGGGGTCACCTCGGCCAAGGTCCGGAAGGACCTCTCGCACCTCGGCTCCTACGGCACGCGCGGGGTCGGCTACGACATCGCGTACCTGATCCATCAGATCCGCCGGGAGCTCGGCCTCACGCAGGACTGGGGCATCGCGATCGCCGGGATCGGGAACCTCGGCCACGCCCTCGCGAACTACAAGGGGTTCGCCGACCGGGGCTTCCGCGTCTCCGCGCTGGTGGACGTCGACCCGGCCAAGGTCGGCGAGCGGGTCGGGGAGCTCGAGGTGGTGCACATCGACGACCTCCCCGCGCTCGTGGAGGACCGCGCGATCGCGATCGGCGTGATCGCGACACCGGCGACCGCCGTGCAGGACGTGGGCGATCGGATGGTCGCCGCAGGGATCCGCTCGATCCTCAACTTCGCGCCCGCTCCGCTCGTCGCCCCGCCCGGCGTCTCCGTCCGGTCGGTGGACCTGGCGGTCGAGCTCCAGATCCTGGCCTACTACGAGCAGCGGAAGGCGGCGCTCGCCGACGTCCGGCGTCGAGGCGGGGCGGTGGCGCTCGCCCCGACGAGCTGATCGACGGGAGCCCGGGACCGGGCTACTTCGCGATCGTGATCCAGAGGACGACGAAGACGACCAGGATCATCACGCCGAGCAGGATGAATTGGATGCTCCCCTGATCCAGGAGCGGTACCTGACCGATCACGCTCCCACCTCCCCTCGTCCTCCGTGGAGCCCCGTCATGCCGGTCCGTACCACGGCGGCGCCGCGCCGCCCGTGAGGAACTCTTTCCGCTTCTTCTCGGCCCTGTCCAGCAAGGGCAGATGGATCGCGAACAGGATCACCGATCCGACGAGGAACATGTAGGAGTACTTGGGGACGCTCCCTTCGTCGTGGTACAGCGACACGGTCCACAGCGGTCCTCCCTCGAGGAAGTGCGCGCGCGCGACCGCGAGCTGTGTGCCATCGGCATCCGCGAAGGAGATCGAGTCGACCGCGAAGTCGACGCCACTCACGGCCGTCGGGTCGGACTCGGGGATCTCGAGCTCCACGTTGGCCTCTTCCGCGAGGAAGTCGCTCACGATCCCGGTCACGGATTGCACCTCGGCGGCATCCTCGCCGGGTGCGGGCTGCTCCCACGGCGCATCCGGGTAGGCCGCGAACTCCTCGTACCGGTCGCTGGTGGAATCGATCGATGCCAGGAGCGGGACCCAGGCGGGTTCCGCGCCGCGGGGGCCGAGGTTGACGGGCGTATCCGGACCCTGCGAGTAGAAACCGAACGCCCAGAGCGCCGAGAGCATGATCATCCAGCCCGAGAGCGAGACCATCAGGACCAGGTACCCCATCCATCGACCCAGGACCGCGGTCAGGAGCAGGTAGACGCTGCCCACGAACAGGGTGAGGCTCATCAGAACCACGCCGATGCCCTTGGCGAGGATGCCGCAATCGATGTTGAAGCCGAGACAGGTCTCCATCACGGATCCCTCGGGTTCGGGCCGCTCGGGTTCTCGAGCGCCGCCGCGGATGCTTCCTCGTTCAAGCAGACGTTCTGCTCGAAGGGCACGTTCTCGGACGAGAGCTCGACGAGATAGACGACGATGTCGTTGATCTGTTGGTCGTCGAGCGCGCCCTCGTACCGGATGCTCCAGGACGGCATGCCGTTCTCGATCCTGCCCTCCCGGATCACCTGGTAGATGTCCTCCGTCGAGTAGATCGCGGCGTGCCCGGTGTTCGGGCCCCCGCAGATGGTGGAGAGGTTCGGCGGGAACGCGAACCCGTCCCGCAGCGGGATGATGCCCCCGGTCAGCTCCGGCCCGTGGCACCGGACGCACCCGACGCCGAGCTGGTTCTCCTCCGAGAACGGCAGGACGGCGCGCGCCCCGCGGTCGAGGGCGAGCTCCTTCAGCTCTTGCTCCTGGTTCAGGTTCGTCGACGGCTCGAAGATCCACGTGGCCGGGATCCAGATCACGAAGAACGCCAGCATCACGACGCTCCACCCCTGGAGCTTCTGGAGCAGCGGCGTCTCGAGCGCGGCATCCGAGGGACCCGGCCGGAGGGCCTCGGGGATGTCGGGCCCCGTCTCACGGGTCCGCTGCCGGAGCGCGAGGCCCGCGACCGCGGCGACGGCGATCAGCCCGCCGACGATCAGGAGAACGACCCCTGCGGTGGTCGAGAGTGCGAGCATCGTTCCCGTCGCCCCTATGCCTTCCTCATCCTGGCGCCACGCAGAAGGCGCCTTGCGGCGGCTGGTCGATCGTGTCGGTCCCTCGCGCGGGGCCGAGGACCACCTCGGACGTGTCGACCAGCACGCGCCCGCCGACGATCTCCATGTGGAACCGGTCCATGCCGCGAGGCGCCGGCCCGAGCTGGTACTCGCCCGCCGAGTTGTACTTCGAGCCGTGGCACGGGCACTCGAACCACTTCGACTGGCCGCAGAACGGGACGCGGCACCCCAGGTGCACGCACCGCTGGTAGAGCGGCATGATGCCATCACTCGTCACGCCCTCGGCCGCGTAGTCGGCGCCCCCATTCGGTGTGCCGTTGTACGGCACCACGTAGAAGCGGCCGGTCCCCACGTAGAACGGCTCGCCGGAGCTGACGGCGGCTTTGATCTCCGCGAGGTCGCCGGCATCGATCAGGGCTCCGAACCCGCCCTTCAGGCTGGGCCACAGGAACGCGACCGAAGCGCCTCCGAACTGCGCGCCGAACACGAGGAGCGACGCGATCAGGGACTTGCGGAAGAAGTCGCGGCGCGAGACCGCGGGGGGGCGGCTCGTGGGCGGAGGCAGCCCCGCGGCTTTCGCCTGCGACGCGGCGACGGCCTCCTGCTGCCGATTGTACGAACGGAGCGAGACGACGAAGAACGAGATCGCGAAGATCAAGACCGCGACCAGGGCCGCGATCGCGGCCACGAGCCCGGCGGATGCGGCGAGGGTGCTCACAGGTCGAAGAACACCCCTTGCGCCCACGGCCAGACCCAGTTGTAGCCGGGGCCGCGGAAGAAGGAGCCGATGATCGTCAGCACGGCGCCGAACATGAACAGCACCGTGAACATCGTGAGCGCGATCTTCCGGTCACCGGGACGCGTGCTCGGGTTCCGATCGACGAAGGGGACGGCCGCCAGGCCGATCAAGATGAACGTCGGGATCGAGATCCCGGCCACCATCGGATGGAAGTAGCGGAGCAGCTCCTGGAGTCCGAGGAAGTACCAGGGAGCCTTCGAGGGGTTCGGCGTGAGGTTCGCGTTCGCCAGCTCGCGGAGCGGCGCGTTCAGGAACGTCGAGAACACCACGAGGCCGACGGAGAGCACGAACATCGCGACGAACTCTTCGAGCAGCAGGTGGGGCCACACGTTGACGCGGTCACCCTGCTCGCGCTCGACCCGCTGGATCCCCTCCGGCGGCACGAGCGCGAGGAGCCGGTGCTTCTCCGGCGCGCCCTTCTTGGGGGTCGGGATGTTCCCCGTCGGCAGCGGGGCCGTGCGCGTCGGAGCGCTCACGGGCGCCGCCGCGACCATCGCGGCCTGAGCGGTGCTGCCGCCGGTGCTGCTCCCACAGCCGCGGGCGTCTGTGCCGGGGCACCGCCGTTGCCGTCTGTGGCAGCCGCGGCCGGAGCGGGTGCGGCAGCTGCTGCCTCCTCCTCGGGATGCGCGGCCTTGTAGGCGCGGACCGCCGCCGACCGGGCACGCCCCTCGGCGACGCGCTTGTCGGTGCCGGCGTCCAGCTGCTCCTTCAGGACGCGGTCGAAGACCTCCTGGTCGAGCGGGGTGTCCTCTCTCGCCATCGCCGTCTCCTAGAGGGGTCCCGAGATCCCGCCGTCCTTGCGGATCCGCCAGAAGTGGACCGCCAGGAACAGCACCAATACGAACGGCAGCGCCAGCACGTGGAGGACGTACCAGCGGAGCAGCGTCTCCGGTCCGACGACGACGCCGCCGAGCAGCACGATGTTGAACTGCTTCGCGATGAACGGTGAGTACCCGGCGAGCGAGGTCCCGACGGTGACCGCCCAGATCGCGAGCTGGTCCCACGGCAGCAGGTACCCGGTGAACGACAGGCCGAGCGTGAGGAACAGCAGGACCACGCCGACGACCCAGTTGAACTCCCGCGGGGGCTTGTACGCGCCGGTGTAGAAGACCCGCGCCATGTGCAGCGTCACGCTGAAGACCATCAGGTGCGCACCCCAGCGATGGAGGTTGCGCACGAAGTCCCCGAGGAACACCGTCGTGCGGATCCCCTGCATGTCCGTGTACGCCTGCGCGCCGCCGATGTCGGCCATCGGCCGGTAGAAGAACATCAGGAAGATGCCGGTGATCGTGAGGAGGATGAACAGGAAGAAGGAGAGGCCCCCGAGGCAGAACGTGTAGGTCAGTTTCAGCCCGTGCCGTTTCACCTTCACCGGGTGGAGGTGGTACAGGACGTTGTTCATCGTCGCGAGGGCGCGATCGCGCGACGTGTCCTTGTAGCCCTTCCGGAAGATCGAGCCCGGCCGGAAGATCGACTTCCAGACCTCTGTCTCCCGGAGACGGTCGCCGAGCTCGCTCGGCGACGGGGGCTTCAACTTCAACGCGTTCCCCCTCTCGCAGCCGGCGCGATCATTCCTCCGCCGCCTGGGACGTCGGGACCTCGGCCATCGTGCGCCTGCCGCCGGAACCCTCCGGCAGCCGCGCATAGTACAGGGTGTCCGTCGGGCACCGGTCCACGCACACGGAGCACCGCGTGCAGGCGTTGTCGTCGACCACGAAGATCGCCGTCGAGTTGTGCACCTCGGCCCCCGACGCCGGTGTCTCGGCGCCCTCGACGATGTCCGGAGCCAGCATGTAGATGCAGTTCCACGGGCAGACGTCCTCGCAGGCGCGGCACAGGATGCAGTTGTCGGGGTCCAGCATCAGGTGCTTCGGGGACTTCACGCCCTCCGCGAGCCACGCGGGGTCGACGGCCTCCAGCGTGTAGTCCTCGTGGATGTCGACCTCGGTCTTGGTGAACGGCATCTTCCCGGCCTCCTACCGGTACCCACCGGTGGGGCGAACGTCTCCGGACTGTCCGCGGAGCCTGCGGCGCCAGTTCTGCAGGACACCCGCGACGACGAGCACGATGACGACCGGCATGGTCGTGAGGCCCATCGCGATCGCGTCACGCAGCATCAGGAGTCCCTCCTGGGAGAGCCACAGGAACGAGCCCTTCGAGAAGAAGGCGCCGCTCGTGTTGAACGGGTCACGCAGGAACGCCTCGAGGTCGGTCGGTCCCTGCCACCCGAGGATCTGCTCGGCGTAGTACATCCACCACGACGCGACCACCGCGCTCATGATCAGCAGGAAGAACAGGAGCGCCAGCGAGAACAGGACCGCGCTCGTCCACGACCACTCGAAGTCCCGCAGGAACGACTCCACATGGCGCTTGACGGTTCGGATCGGCGATCTGGTTGCGGTGTCGACCTGGCTCATGCGCTCGCTTGCTCCATGGGCGGGCGAATCATACAACCGGGCCTCGGAGGGCCTCGCGTCCCGGCTCGGCCCCCGCCTCCCACTCGTGAAGGTTTTCACGAGCAGGTCCACACTATGTCGCGCCCGGGGCTCAGACAACCCGGTGCGCGAGCACGGCGATGGGAAACTGAGCACGATGCTCGGGGCACTGGTAGAGACGGGACTCTCGTCGTGGTGGGCGCCGGCCCTCGCGTTCGCGGCCGGTGTCGTGTCCTTCGCGAGCCCTTGCGTCTGGCCCCTGGTCCCGGGCTACGTCTCGTTCGTGACCGGGAGCCGGGCGGCCGAAGGAGAGGGGCGGCGCCCACTCGTGCCGATCCTGCTGTTCATCCTCGGGTTCACGATCGTCTTCACCCTGCTGGGGGCGTTCGCCGGCACGTTCGTCCCGCTGTTCCGGGGTCCCTGGTTCCAGCGGGTGGCCGGGCTCTTCGTGCTCCTGCTCGGCCTCTTGATGATCGGCTACGCGTTCCGGATGGGGTCGCCCGGCCTGTACGCGGAGCGGCGGCCGCTGCTCGAGCGTGTGCGCATCGGCGGGGCCGGCGCGCTCCCGCTCGGGGTCGCGTTCGCCGCCGGCTGGACCCCCTGCATCGGGCCGGTGCTCGCGGGGATCCTCGCGATCGCCGCGACCGGAGGTTCGATCAAGGGTGCCGCCCTCCTCGCCGTGTACTCGCTGGGCCTCGGCGTCCCGTTCCTCCTCGTGGGCCTGGGCGCCGACCGGCTCGTGGCGAGCCTCGGATGGATCCGGCGACACTACCGGGGGATCGCCGCTGTCTCGGGGGCGTTCCTGGTCGCGGTCGGCGTCCTGCTGATGACGGGACTGTTCACGGCAGTTCTTCGGCCCGCTCGCGCGGTTCGCGCCCGGGTTGTAGCGCGGGTGCCATGGACGGGTGCGGAGGGGCTCCCTAGCATCGGGGCGCGATGACGACCCCGTCCGGCCCCACGGTTCGCCAGTCGGTCGCCCTCGTCTGGCGCAACCTGCGCTCGATGCGCACGGCGTTGATCCTCCTCCTGATCCTCGCCGCGGCCTCGGTGATCGGGTCGCTCCTTCCCCAGATCCCGAACTCGCCCGAGCGGGTGGGACGGTATCTCGACGACCACGGCGCGTGGGGGACCTTCCTCTTCCGAGCCGGCTTCCTCGACGTGTACGGGTCCTGGTGGTTCGTCTTGATCACGACCCTGCTGTTCGTCTCGCTCGCCGCGTGTCTGTTCCCGAGGACGCGCGCCCTCCTCCGCGCCCTGCGGCAGCGGCCGATCCATGCGCGCGAGCTGGATGGGTTCCTCCACCACGCGGAGCTCCGGGTGGGAGCCACCCCCGACGAGGCCGCCGCAGGCGCCGCCCGCTACCTACGGCGGAAGCGGTTCCGTGTCTCCCGGCAGGGCGGCGCGGTGGCCGCGGAGAAGGGTGTGCTCCGTGAGGTCGGGAGTCTCCTGTTCCACGGCGCGTTCTTCCTCCTGCTCGTCGGCGTGAT
Organism: uncultured Actinomycetota bacterium; assembly: GCA_963724415.1. Lineage (GTDB taxonomy): Bacteria > Actinomycetota > UBA4738 > UBA4738 > HRBIN12 > JAJNBA01. The sequence continues at coordinate 286,675 of CAVRUS010000011.1, forward strand.
CGTGGGGAAGGGGACCGGGTTCACCGGTCGTGCCGTCGTCACGGAGGGCGAGACGTGGGTCGACGCGCGGGTCAACTATGCCGGCGAGATCCGCACCGGCCGCTACTTCGGGGGCGCGCACACCGGGATGGGGATCGAGCTCCTCGACTTCGACGACAGCTACCGCCGCAACGGGCTGCCGATCGACTTCGTCTCCCGCGTCCGCTTCCTCGACCGAGACGGTCGGACAGCGGATCTCGAGGAGATCAGGGTGAACCACCCCGCGAGCCGGGACGGCCTCCGCATCTTCCAGGAGGGATTCGGCTGGGCGCCGGTGGTCACCGCCTCGCTCGACGGCACGCCGATGTGGTCCACACCGATCGACATGACGCGGGACCAGGCGCCGGAGGGCGTCCCGGGGACCGCGATGCCATGGCGAGGAGCGATCAAGCTGACCGCCCCCGATCCTGACGTGATGATCACGCTCGAGCTCTGGTCGGACTACCGGGCGTTCGTCAACCTCCAGCTCACCGGCGAACCCACGCCGATGCTGGTGCAGTTCGACCCGTTCATCCGCTACTCCGTCTACGTGGGCCGGATCCTCGACCCGGCGCGGTCCTCGGTCGACCCGACCGGGATGCGGCGTGTGGCGCGCGGAGACCTCCACGCGGCCGGCACCGCGCACGCCGACGTGGCGGGCGTGGGGGACCTCACGCTGTCCTTCCCGGAGCTCCGGCAGTACTCGGTCCTGTTGATCAGCCGCGACGTCGGCATCCCGGCGGTGCTCGCCGCCGCTATCCTCGTTCTCGTGGGACTCATCCCCGCGCTGTACGTCTCCCGGCGGAAGGTCTGGGTCCGAGCGGAGGCCGCCCCCGGCGGCACGCTCGTGAAGATCGGCGGCTTCGCCCTGCAGCGGAAGGAGTCCTTCGACGAGGAGTTCGATCGGATCGTGCGAGCCGTCGGCGGGCTCGAAGGAGCCGCGCCGCACACGGAGGAACGGGTGGGGACGTCGTGAGCGCTGAGCAGATCTCGAACACCGCGTTCGACGTCACCCTGTGGCTCTACCTGGGGGCGATGGTCCTGTCCTTCGCCTACCTCGCGGCCCGGCGCGAGGTGCTCTGGCGGCTCGCCAGGGTGGTCGCGATCGCCGGCGTGACGGCGAACCTCGTGTCGATCGTCGCGCGGGGCGTGGCGGCGCAGCGCGTGCCGTGGGGCAACATGTTCGAGTACTCGACGGTGCTCGCGTTCCTCGTGGTCCTCGGGACCCTCGTGTTCGTCGAGGGCATCGCGAAGATCAAGACCCTCACCGGTTTCTCGCTGATGTTCGCGGTCTTCACCCTCGCGATCGCGGCGATCTTCTTCCCGGTGGAGCCGAGCCCGCTGCAGCCGGCGCTGAACTCGTACTGGATCAAGATCCACGTCGTGGCCGCGATCACCGGGTCGTCGCTCTTCGCGATCGGCGGGATCGCGACGATCCTGTTCCTGATCAAGGACCGGTCGGAGCGGCGGGCGCTCGCGGGTCTCCGCGAGCGCCAGCCGGCGCCGATCATGGGCGGCGCGATCGAGGTCGATGCCCCCCACGACCTCCTCCCGGATCCCGAGGGATCCGGGAGTGCGACCCCCGAGGCCGGGCGCGGCGGCGTCCTGCCGTCCGCCGCCGCCCTGGACCGCGTGGCCTACCGGGTGATCGCGTTCGCGTTCCCGATCTGGACGTTCGCCGTGATCGCCGGCGCGATCTGGGCGCAGGACGCGTGGGGCCGCTACTGGGGATGGGACCCGAAGGAGACCTGGTCGTTCGTCACGTGGACGATCTTCGCCGGCTATCTCCACGCTCGATCGACGGCGGGGTGGAAGGGTCGTCGCGCGGCGGTGATCGCCGTCGTGGGGTTCGTCTCGCTGCTGATCACGTACTACGCGGTGAACCTATGGATCGTCGGACTGCATTCCTACAAGCTCGGATGAGACGTTCGGTCGCGCCGAACCCCGGTGATACAGTGCGCGCGGGCTCGCTGAGCCCGTCCTCAGGAGAGCTCCGGGAGACCGAAGGAACCGTGCGGAAGAGGGTGCTCTGGGCGACGGCCGCGATCGGCCTCCTCCTCCTGTTGAGCGCCTGCGCCCCCGACGCGACGCAGGACACGCTCCAGCCCAAGGGTCCCTATGCGCAGCTGCTGAAGGATCTGTTCGTCCCCGTCTTCTGGGTCGCCGTGGTCGTCTTCATCGTGGTCGAGGGCGGCATCGTGTGGATCACGATCCGCTTCCGCCATCGCAAGGGTCGCGAGCGCATGCCGGCGCAGATCCACGGGAACACGCGCCTCGAGATCGCGTGGACGATCGCGCCCGCGCTGATCCTGGCCGTCGTGATGGTGCCGACGGTCGCGGTGATCTGGGATCTCGCGCGCAAGCCGCCCGAGGATGCCCTGAACGTCACCGTCGAAGGCTTCCAGTGGTGGTGGGGCTTCAAGTACACCGACGAGGACATGCGGACGGGCTACGGCGAGGGCGCGCCGATCCGCACGGCCGACGTCCTGGTGATCCCCGAGGACCGTGTCGTCTACCTCTCGCTCGAAGCCGCGCGGGGGAGAGATCCAGGGGGACGATCCCGCCGCCTCGGACTACATGGTGATCCACTCCTTCTGGATCCCGGAGCTGGCGGGCAAGCAGGACGTGGTGCCCGGCAGGACGAACCACATCCTGATGCAAGCGGACGACCCCGGCGTGTACACGGGCCAGTGCGCCGAGTTCTGCGGTCTCCAGCACGGTCGGATGCTCGTGCGGGTGGTCGCGCTCTCGGCCGAGGACTGGGACGCATGGGTCGAGAACCAGAAGCGCACCGCGGTCATCCCGACCGATCCGCTCGCCCGGCAGGGGATGGACCTGTTCCTCGGACCGCTCTCGGGTGGTCGTGGGTCCTGCATCAACTGCCACGCCGTGGGCGGAACGGATGCCGTGAGCCAGGCCGGGCCCGAGCTGACCCACTTCGCCGACCCGACCCACGAGTGCTTCGCGGGGTGCAACTGGGAGGTGACGGATCGCGAGGCGCTGGAGGCCTGGCTCCGCGATCCGAACGCGGTGAAGCTGGGCGCGAAGATGCCGGACTACGACCTGACCGAGCGGGAGATCGACGCCCTCGTGGCGTACCTCGAGAGCCTGACGTGAGACGGACCATGCGACGACGGAGCGGATGACCGATGGCGAGCGTGACCATGACCCGGAGGCGCGAAGGGATCCTCCGTCGCCCGACGGCGATGACCGGCTTCTCGAGCTGGTTCACGACGATCGATCACAAGAAGATCGGGATCCTCTACGGGGCGACGGCGTTCGTGTTCTTCATCGTCGGAGGCGTCGAGGCGCTGCTGATCCGCGCCCAGCTCGCGCAGCCCGACAGCACGCTGCTGAACGCCGAGCAGTACAACCAGATCTTCACGATGCACGGGATCACGATGATCTTCCTCTTCGTGATGCCGATGGCGGCGGCGTTCTTCAACTACTTCATCCCGCTGATGATCGGTGCGAGGGACGTCGCGTTCCCGCGGTTGAACGCGTACAGCTACTGGGTGTTCCTGCTCGGCGGACTCTTCCTCTATTCGAGCTTCTTCCTCGGAGGGGCGCCGAACGGCGGATGGTTCGGCTACGCGCCGAACTCGACCACCGATCCGTCGATCGGGATGAGCTTCTATGCCATCGGGCTGATCATCACCGGGATCGCCTCGACGGCGGGAGCCGTGAACCTCGCCGTCACGGTCATCAATCTGCGGGCGCCGGGGATGTCCCTGTTCCGCGTGCCCGTGTTCGTCTGGATGGGGCTCGTGGTGCAGCTGCTGCTCGCCTTCTCCCTGCCGATCATCACGGTCGCGCTGTTCCAGCTGCTGTTCGACCGCGAGTTCCTGACGCACTTCTTCGATCCGACGGCCGGGGGGGATCCGATCCTGTGGCAGCACCTCTTCTGGCTCTTCGGACATCCCGAGGTCTACGTGCTGATCCTCCCCGCCTTCGGCATCTTCTCTGAGGTCCTGCCGGTCTTCTCGCGGAAGCCCCTGTTCGGGTACCAGTTCGTCGTGTTCTCCGGGATCGCGATCGGATTCATCGGGTTCGGCGTGTGGGCCCACCACATGTTCGCGGCCGGACTGGGGCCGGTGGCCAACACCGCCTTCGGCGTCACGACGGCGATCATCGCCGTTCCCACCGGCGTCAAGATCTTCAACTGGATGGGCACCATCTACGGTGGCGACATCCGCTTCACGTCGGCGATGCTCTTCACGCTGGGCGGGATCATGATGTTCGTGATCGGCGGGCTCTCGGGCGTGATGCACTCGATCGTCCCGTCCGACTATCAGCAGACCGACACGTACTTCATCGTGGCCCACTTCCACTACGTGATCTTCGGAGGTGGCGTGTTCGCCTTCTTCAGCGCGATGTTCTACTGGTGGCCCAAGGTGTTCGGGCGCCTGCTGAACGAGCGGCTCGGGGTGATCGAGTTCGTCCTGATGACGATCGGGTTCAATCTGACGTTCGGGCCCATGCACATCCTCGGCCTGCAGGGGATGATCCGGAGGACCTACACGTACCCGGAGTCGCTCGGTCTCACGTTCTGGAACGAAGCCGCCACGGTCGGTTCGTTCCTGATCGCCCTCTCGGTCCTGCTGTTCATCGTCAACGTCGTGATCAGCCACGCGAAGGCGAAGCCCGCCGACGTCGCCGACCCATGGGACGCCCGCACCCTCGAATGGATGACGACCTCGCCGCCGCCCGTCCACAACTTCGACGAGGTGCCGACGGTCCACGCCCTGGATGAGTTCTGGCACCGCAAGTACGTGGAGGACGAGCGGACCGGCCGGCTCGTCCCGGCCCAGGCCGGAGCCGCGAACGGGGGCGCCGACGGGCGCGAGTCGGACGGATACGGCGCCACACATGGCATCCACCTGCCCAGCCCGTCCTACTGGCCGCTCGTCGCCGCGCTCGGGATGCCGCTGATCGGCTTCGGGGTGCTCTTCTCCTCGTGGCTCGTCGGGGCCGGGGTCGTGATCGCGCTGACCGGCTTCTACGGATGGGCGATGGAGCCGTCCGTGTCGCCGGGGGAGGGGTAGGGATGGCCGACGTCGCGATCACGCACGGCGAGCCCCACGGCGCCGATCACCCGGAGACCACCACCGGGCTGCCCCACACCAAGCTCGCGATGTGGATCTTCCTGGCCTCCGAGTGCATGTTGTTCGGCGCGCTGATCACCACGTACGTGCTGTACCGGGGAGCGGAGCAACGGCGCCTCCCCTTCCCGCCGAGATCTTCGACATCCCGTACACGTCGGTGTCCTCGTTCGTGCTGCTCACGAGCTCGCTCACGATGGTGCTGGCGCTGTCCGCCGCGCAGGACCGCGACACCGGCAGGATGCGTCTGTGGCTGCTCACCACGGCGTTGCTCGGTCTGACGTTCGTCGGAGGCCAGGTCTACGAGTTCACCGCCTTCTACGAAGAGGGACTCAAGCTCTCGACACGAACCTCTTCGGGACGACCTTCTACGTCCTGACCGGGTTCCACGGCGTCCACGTCACGGTCGGCATCCTGATGCTGCTCTCGCTCGTCGGCCTGTCCTCCGCGGAGCGCCTCCCGGAGGACCCGTCCTTCCCGGTCGAGATGGTGGGGCTCTACTGGCACTTCGTCGACATCGTGTGGATCGTGATCTTCACCGTCGTGTACCTGATCCCGACGCCCAGCCCGGGAGGTCCCGGTGGCCCTTGAGCAGCACGAGGTCGAGCTGCCGGCCGAGCACGCCGGGTCGCACGCCGGCCACCCGGGCGCGAAGGAGTACGTGCGGATCGCGGTGATCCTGTTCGTCCTCACGGGACTCGAGATCGGCGCGTCGTACGCGGGCGTGAGCATCGGCATCCTGATCCCGACCCTGTGGGTCCTCGCGATCGTGAAGTTCGCGCTCGTCGTGTTGTGGTTCATGCACCTGAGGTTCGACGACCGCCGCTACGCGCGCTTCTTCGTGATGGGCCTGTCCGGAGCGTCGGTGCTCTATCTCATCGTGCTGATCTCGTTGCGGGCCTGGGCCTGATGGCTCTGCCCCCGTTCCACGTGCACCTGGACGTGCTCGCGACGCTCGGCGGGCTGGCCGTCGCGTACCTGCTCGCCGCGGGGAGGCACGAGCAGACGACGGGGGAGCGGCTCCCGCGTGGTCGCCGGTACCGTTTCCTCGGCGGCGTCGCCGCGCTGCTCCTGGGCGCGACGTGGCCGATCCACGACCTCGCCGAGGGCTACCTCTACAGCATGCACATGGTGCAGCACATGCTGTTCACGTTCGTCGCGGCACCGCTGCTGCTCACGGGGACGCCGGCGTGGATGTGGCGCGCGCTGCTCCGGCCGGCGGCCGTGCGAGCGGTCTGGGGGCTGCTCACCCGTCCGCTCGTGGCACTGATCGTCGCCAACGGCGTCCTGTTCTTCATCCACTGGCCCGCCGTCGTGTCGCTGTCGGTCCGGTCCGAGCTCGCGCACTTCTCGCTCCACACGTTGCTGCTGGGGTCCGCGATCGTGATGTGGTGGCCGGTGCTGTCGCCGCTGCCGGAGCTGCCCGCCCTGTCGCGGCCGGGTCAGCTCCTGTACCTCTTCTTCCAGTCGCTCGCACCGACGATCCCGGCCTCGTTCCTGACGTTCGGGACGGAGCCGCTCTACCCGATCTACGCCACGTTCCCCCGGATCTGGGGCATGGACGCGCTCACCGATCAGCTCATCGCCGGCCTCGTGATGAAGATCGTCGGCGGCGCGATCCTCTGGGTCGTGATCGCCGCGATCTTCTTCCGATGGGGCCACGAGGAGACGACCGAGGGCTGGGACGCCCTGAAGTTCCGCAACGTCGAACGGGAGATCCGCGCAGGGATGGGCCGATGAGCGATCGCGGCGAGCGACAGAGCCTGCTGCTGCCGATCCTGATCCCCGTCGGCGGGCTCGCGGTGATCGTCCTCGTCCTCTTCCTGTTCTCGCGCGTGCTGCTGTCCGTGAAGCCGAACGCCGCGACGGCCGTCGCGCTCGTCGTGGCCGCCGGGATCATGACGGTCGCGGCGTTCGTCGCGTCGCGCCGCAGCGTGACCGGGGCGACGCTCGGGTCCTTCGTCGGGGCGGCCGCCGGGATCGCGATGGCGGCCGGCGGGATCGCGATCGTGGTGATCGGGCCGCCGGAGGAGGAGATCCCGCCGATCCACGCCGTGCTCGCAGCGCCCGAAGGGGCGATCACCGAGGGCTTCTCGACGGACGCGCTGGCGTTCCTGCCCGATCGGCCCGTCGAGCTCGAGTTCACGAACGAGGACGCGACCGGACACAACATCTGGATCCTCGACGGACCCGACGACACCGCCCCGCCCTTGTTCCAGGGCGACGACGTCCCCGGGCCGGGGGAGACCATCTACCGGATACCCCCGCTCGAACCCGGCGAATACTTCTTCTTCTGCGAGCTGCACCCCGGCACGGCGATGGAGGGGACGGTGACGGTGTCCGAGGGCGCGGGAGCAGTCGAGGTCGTGGCGCAGAACACCGCGTTCGACACCGACGAGATCCACCTGCCGGCGGACACGCCGTCGAAGCTCACCCTCGATAACGAGGACGCCTTCGCCCACAACCTGTCGATCTACGAGGACGACACGGCCTCCGGCGTGCCCTTGTTCACGCTCGAGCCGTTCTCCGGGCCGGCGACGGAGACGAGGGACGTGCGGGCCCTCGCGGAGGGGGAGTACTACTTCCGCTGCGACATCCATCCGACGATGGAGGGCACGGTCGTGGTGGCGCCGGCACCGCCTCCCGGCGAGGGCGGGCCCGGGAACGAGCCGGGGGAGCCGAGCGGGGACGACGAGGGCGGCTAGACCCGCTGGTAGCGTGGTCCGCGTGCCCCTTCCCGCTCGTCGGCTCTCTTTCGTCGCGTCGCTCCTGTTGATCGTCACCGCGATCGCGTGCGCGTCGGGCGAGGACTCGATCTTCGGCGTCGCCGAGATGGATCGGCCGCTGCCTCGGCTCGTCGGCGAGACGCTCGACGGCAGCCAGCTCGACGCCGCGGCGCATGCGGAGGGCGGCGTCCTGGTCATCAACGTCTGGGCGTCGGACTGCGCGCCGTGCCGTACCGAGCAGCCCGAGCTGGTGGATCTCGCGAACCGGTACGCGGCCGACGGCGTGCGCTTCCTCGGGATCAACTACGACGACGACCTGGATGCTGCGAACGCCTGGGTCGGGGAGTTCGACGTGCCGTACCCGAGCCTGTTCGACCCCTCCGGCCGGACCGCGGCCCAGCTCGGGTACCCGGCCCTCCCCGACACCTACGTCGTGGACGAGGGGGGAACGATCCGGTGGGTCGTGTTCGGCGCGACCGACGGACCGCAGCTCGCCGGCCTCATCGACGACGTGCTCGCCTGACGCCCCTCAGGCGTGGAGCAGCGCGTCCGCGCCGACCGCTCCGAAGAGCCCCGCGAGGTAGAGGATCGAGAACGAGAAGAGGCGCCTCGTCCGTGCGTCGTCCGCGGTCCGCCACACCTGCAGCGAGCGGTACACGAACGAGCCGCCGAGCAGCACCGCAGCGCCCGTGTACACGGGGCCCATGTGTCCGATCGGCACGAGCAGCAGCGTCGTCGCGAACAACACGAGCGAATAGAGGAGGATCTGCCGCCGTGTCTCGGCTTCGCCGCGGACCACGGGGAGCATCGGGACACCCGCCGCCGCGTAGTCGCCGGAGAAGCGCATCGCAAGGGCCCAGAAGTGCGGCGGCGTCCAGACGAACACGATCGCGAACAGCACGACGGCGGGCCACGCGAGCGTGCCGGTGACGGCGGCCCATCCGACGAGTGCCGGCACCGCGCCGGCCGCGCCGCCGATCACGATGTTCTGCGAGGTCGTGCGCTTGAGCCACATCGTGTAGACGAAGACGTAGAACGCGATCGCGGACAGGGCCAGCACGGCGGCCAGGACGTTGACGGTCACCGCGAGGAAGTAGAAGGCGATCGCGCCCAGAACGAAGCCGAACCGGAGGGCGTGTTCCGGCGCGATCGCGTGCGACGGCAGCGGCCGCTGGCGTGTCCGACGCATGATCGCGTCGATGTCCCGGTCGAGGTACATGTTGATCGAGTTGGCGGATCCGGCGGCGATCGCACCGCCCGTCAAGGTCGCGAGGATCAGCCACGGGGAGGGCAGCCCTCGCTCGGCGAGCAGCATCGCCGGGACGGTGGTGATCAGCAGCAGCAGGACGATCCGCGGCTTCGTGAGGCGGTAGTAGGCCGTGACGGTGTCGCGGAGCGACGGGCGGTCCTGGGCGATCTCGTCGACCTCTGCATCGGGGTCGGCACCTCCCTCTGTGCCGGGTGCCGTCCTCCCGAGCCTCGCCATCGTGGCGAGCGCGACCACCGTGGCCCAGATCAACACGGACAGCGCCACGTGTGCCACGACGGCCCAGGGCTGGAGCCGGGTCCACACGTTGGCCGCGCCCACGAGCACCTGCGCGACGAACAGGGCGAGGGCGGTCGTCGAGAGTCGCACCAGGACCTCGCGCCGGCCGTCGCCGGTCCGGGCGCGGATCGCCGTCCAGAGGACGAGGAGCATCGCGGCGGCGGCGAGCGCGCGGTGCAGGAACATCGCCGTCGCGGCGCCGCCGAGCGTCGGCACGAGCCGCCCGTCCATCAACGGCCAGTCCGTGAACACCAGCTGGGCGTCGCTCGCGCGGACGTAGGTGCCGACGAGGAGCAGGGCTCCCACGACGGCCGCCACCAGGAGGGTGAGCCGCGCGAACGGGTCGCGGGCACCGCGGGGTTCATCCATGGCGCCCGCTTCCATGGCGCCCGCTTCGCGCACCTGCGCCGGGTCTGACGGCGCTCGCCACGTAGGTCACGTCGGCGATCAGCAGGAGAGCCGTGACGAAGTGCGCCGTGACCCACCAGGGATCCAGCTCGGTGGCCACCACCACGGCCCCGATCCCCGCCTGGGCCATCACGAGCGGGAACGCCAGGACCGCCGGCCACCGGAGTCGTGGTTCCCCGGACGCCACCCGGTACGCGACGACGCCGGTGAGCGCCGCCAGCACGGCGACCAGGAACGCCATCGTGCGGTGCGAGAACTCGATCAGGGAATGGATCGTCCCCGACGGGAACAGGTGCCCTGGCTCACAGGCCGGCCACGTCGAGCATCCGAGTCCGGACCCCGTCCCGCGGACGAGCCCGCCGATCGCGAACAGCACGATCGTGGCGATCGCCGTGACGAGCGCCAGGGACCGGAATCGGGAGCGGGTGAAGAGCATCGCGACGACGGCATGATAGCCCCGCCTCGTGAGGCGCCCGGCCTTGCGATACTTCGGCGGTGTCCGGGGATCTCCGCGAGCGGGTCGATGCCGTCCTGACGGCGTTCCTCGACGAGCGGGTCCGCGACGCCGAGCGACTCGACGCGGCGGCCCGGCCTCCGGTGGAGGAGATCGCTCGGCTCGTCGCCGCGGGCGGGAAGCGGGTCCGACCCGCGTTCTGCTACTGGGGCTTCCGCGCGGCAGGCGGCGCGGACCCGGGCGGTCGCGACGAGCCGATCGTGCGCGCCGCCACCGCGCTCGAGTTCCTCCACACGATGGCGCTCGTCCACGACGACCTGATCGACGGAGCGAAGGAGCGGCGCGATGTTCCTTCCACCGTCGCATGGTTCGAGGGGCGGGCGGAGGAGCTCGGGGCGAGAGGGGAGCCGGGCGCGTTCGGCGAGGCGATGGCGGTGCTCGTCGGCGATCTCGCCGCCGTCCTCGCGGACCGCCTGTTCCTCGAGTCGGGGTTCCCGCCGGACACGTTGGCCGGCGCCCTCGCCGTGTACCACCCGATGCGCGAGGCGATGGCGATCGGGCAGTACCTCGGGCTCTCTCGGCAGTACGCGGATCGAGCGGACGTCGAGGCCGTCGGGCGCACCGCCTCCCTCAAGGGTGGCGGGTACTCCGTGGAGGGGCCGCTCCGGATCGGCGCCGCGCTCGCCGGTGGGTCCGGCGCGGTGGAGGAGTGCCTGTCCCGGTACGGCCGGCCGCTCGGCGAGGCGTTCCAGCTCCGCGACGACCTGGAGGACGGCGACGCGGCCCCGGGTGTCACCGCCGAGACGGTCAACGGCCGCGTCGCTCTCGCGACGGCGGCGCTCGATCCGGGCCTGCTGTCGCCCGAGGCGCTCCCCGCACTCCGCCGGCTCGCCGAGGAGGTGGCGATGTGACCGAGGACCTCGAGATGATGCGGCGCCTGTTCCGCGACCACCCGACCTGCCGGGTGGCGACGGTGCGACCGCACGGGGGACCGCACATCGCCTCCCGTTGGTTCGTGTGGATGCCGGACGCCCTCTACGTCACGACCCGCGTCGGCGACACGACCTGGGAAGCCCTCGAGCACGACGGCCGCATCTCCCTGCTGATCGACCGCGGCCGCGGATGGAACGACCTGTCGGGGGTGCGGATCGAAGGCGTGGCCGAGCTCCTTCCCGCCGAGCACCCCGATCTGCGTCAGCCCATGTCCGCCTGGCACGAGAAGTACCGGACCTTGTTCGCCGGGGACGGCTTCGAGCGGTTCACGGCGGCGATCCCGAAGCTGGGCTTCCTCCGCGTGGTCCCGGCCGTGGTGGATGCCTGGGATCACGGCTGAGCGTGTCATGACCCCGTGCGATAGGCTGCTTGTGAAAGGTTTCACGAGCGCCCGACGGGGCTCCTGAGGGGAGGCGCGCGTGCCCGAGCGGATCGAGACCGACGTGTTGATCGTCGGCGCCGGCCCAGCTGGATCGGCGGCGGCATACCACCTCGCCCGTCACGGCATCGACGTCCTCGCCGTCGACAAAGCGACGTTCCCGAGGGAGAAGGTCTGCGGCGACGGCCTGACGCCCCGGAGCGTCGGCGCCGTCGAGCGGATGGGCATCGACACCTCGGATCCGGGCTTCGAACGCGTGATCGGGCTCCGCGTCTATTCGAAGGACGTCACGATGGACCTGCCGTGGCCGGAGCTCCAGTCCTGGCCGAACTACGGCCTCGTGATGCCACGCCTCGGGTTCGACCATCTCCTGCTCGAGCGCGCGAAGAAGGCGGGTGCCCGCGTGCTCGAGGCGACCGATGCCCGCGGGCCGATGATCCGTGACGGCTGGGTCGTGGGGGCCGAGACCGTGCCCGCCGGTGAAGGGGACCGCGAGCCGACCGAGATCCACGCTCGGTTCACGATCGCCGCCGACGGGGCCGCGAGCCGCTTCGGTGCTCCCGCCGGCGTCCGCCGCGACGACACCCGACCGCTCGGGATCGCGGCCCGCCGGTACTACCGCGCGCCGAACCTCGGCGGGCCCTGGTTCGAGTCGTGGCTCGACCTGTGGGAAGGCGACATGCTCCTGCCCGGCTACGGGTGGCTCTTCCCGATGGCCGACGGCCGCGTCAACCTCGGCGCCGGCCTCCTCAGCACGTTCCGGAACTTCAAGGACATCTCGGCTGCGCGCCTCTTCGCGGCCTTCGCCACGATGCTCCCCGAGGACCGCGGGATCTCCGAGGAGACCGCCGACGGCCGCATGCTGTCCGGGCCGCTCCCGATGAGCATGAACCGCGCCCCGCAGGCCGTCCCCGGGATGCTCGTCGTGGGCGACGCCGCCGGCGCGGTGAATCCGATGAACGGCGAGGGGATCGCGTACGCGATCGAGACGGGGGAGATGGCCGCAGAGCTCCTGCACGAAGCGCTCGTCAAGGACCGACCCGGCCTCGCGATGGTCTATCCGCAAGCTCTGCGCGAGCGGTACGGACGCTATTTCCACCTCGGCCGTGGCTTCGCCAAGCTCGTCGGCAAGCCCGAGATCATGGGGCCGGCCACGAAGTACCTCCTGCCCAACCCGAAGGTCATGGGGTTCGCGATGCGGATGATGGCGAACCTGACCGACGGCAGGGACGGCGACGCGCAGGACAAGCTCTTCTACATCCTCGAGAGGTTGGCGCGCGCGTCGTGACCGTAGGATTGCCGTCCGTGGGTGAGAGCGGCTCCCTCGCCTCGCTGGTCGCGGCCGGACTGAGCGACTACCTCCCCATCCTCCTGATGGCCGTGCTGGCCGTGGTCTTCGCGGTGGCCTCGCTGGGGGTCTCGGCGCTGCTGCGGCCGCATCGCCCGAACCGGCCGAAGCTGTCCGCGTACGAGAGCGGCAACGATCCGGTCCGGCTGCCCGGCGGCGAGCGGTTCAGCGTGAAGTTCTACGTCGTCGCGATGCTGTTCATCATCTTCGACATCGAAACGATCTTCCTGTTCCCGTGGGCCGTGTCCTTCCGGCAGCTCGGGCTGTTCGGGTTGATCGAGATGGCGGTCTTCATCGCGCTCGTGTTCGTGGCCTACGTCTACATCTGGAAGAAGGGCGGCTTCGACTGGTCCGCCGAGCCTCCCGACCTCCGGGACGAGGAGGATCCGCGGCAGGTCGCCGCCGCGGAACTGCAGGAAGAGGGTGCCGTCGGTGCCCGTTGAGCGCGTCGAAGGACACGTCACCGGGCGGGGTCCCGAGGAGGTCGAGGAGGAGGTCCGCAAGGGCGTACTGCTGACCTCGCTCGACCGGGCGGTGAGCTGGGCGCGGAAGCAATCGATGTGGCCGGCGACGTTCGGGCTCGCCTGCTGCGCGATCGAGATGATGTCCGCGGGCGCCGGGCGGTACGACCTCTCCCGATGGGGGATGGAGCTGTTCCGGGCCTCGCCGCGCCAGGCGGATCTGATGATCGTGGCCGGGCGCGTCTCCCAGAAGATGGCGCCGGTCCTGCGCCGGGTCTACGACCAGATGCCCGAGCCCAAGTGGGTGATCTCGATGGGCGTGTGCGCATCCGCCGGCGGGATGTTCACGAACTACGCGATCGTCCAAGGCGTGGACACGATCGTGCCGGTCGACATCTACGTGCCGGGCTGTCCGCCGAAGCCGGAGATGCTGATGTTCGGCATCCTGAAGCTCCAGGAGAAGGTGCGGACGACGGGGACGATCCGGTGAAGGCGCCAGATGCGGGCTGATGAGCTCGCGGCGCGCGTCGGCGAGCGATTCACCGACGTCCTGCTCGCACGTGACGAGGTCACCGTCGTCGTCGACCGAGACGACCTCGTCGATGCGCTCGTGCGACTCCGGGACCAACCCGACCTGTCGTTCGGGTTCCTCTCGAGCCTGACCGCGACCGATCACCTCGACCGGGAGCCCCGCTTCTGGGTGGTCTACGAGCTCCGGTCGGTGGAGCATGCTCACCGGATCCGCCTGAAGGTGGGGCTGCCCGCGGAGGATCCGCACATCCCCTCGGTCACGGCGCTCTTCCCGACGGCCGACTGGCACGAACGTGAGGCGTGGGACCTGTTCGGTGTCGTCTTCGACGGCCATCCCGACCTCGTTCGGATCCTGCTCCCCGACGATTGGGAGGGACATCCGCTCCGCAAGGACGAGGAGCTCGGGGGTGTCGAGACCCGGTACCACGGCGCGTTCATCCCACCCGTCGACGAACGGACGATGCCGTGATGGCGAGTGGGCACGAGATGTCGCATGCGCGCGACGGGCTCTCGCGCACGCCGGAGATCCGCGACGACGTCACCGGCGAGGTCCGCCAGGAGACGATGATCATCAACATGGGGCCGCAGCACCCCTCCACCCACGGGGTGCTCCGGTTGCTCCTCGAGCTCGACGGAGAGACGGTGATCCGGTGCCGGCCGATCGTCGGCTACCTCCACACCGGCATCGAGAAGAACACCGAGTACCGCACCTGGGTCCAGGGCGTGGCGTACGTGACCCGCGCCGACTATCTCTCCCCGTTCTTCAACGAGCTCGCGTACTGCCTGTCCGTCGAGCGCCTGCTCGGGATCGAGGCGCCGCCGCGGGCGCAGATCCTCCGGGTGCTCCTCTGCGAGCTGAATCGCATCGCCTCGCACCTCGTCTGGGTGGCCACCGGCGGGATGGAGCTGGGCGCCGTCTCCGTGATGCTCTATGGGTTCCGTGAGCGGGAGCTGATCCTCGACATCTTCGAGGCCGTCACCGGCCTTCGGATGAACCACGCCTACATCCGGCCCGGCGGCGTGATCATGGATCTGCCCGAGGACGGACCCCGCCGGATCGCGCGGTTCCTCGACGCGATGCCGGCGAGGATCGACGACTACGAACGGCTCCTGAACGACAACCCGATCTGGCTCGAGCGGAACGTCGGCGTGGGCGTCCTGCAGGCGGACGAGGCGCTCGCGTGGGGCGTGACCGGGCCCCTCCTCCGGGCGGCCGGCGTCGCCGTCGACCTCCGCAAGGACGAGCCGTACAGCGGCTACGAGACCTACGACTTCGAGGTTCCGGTACGGACCGAGGCCGACTCCTACGCTCGGTACCTGGTCCGCATCGCGGAGATGCGGGAATCGCTCCGGATCGCCGAGCAGGCCCTCGCTCGCCTGGAGGAGCCGGGCCCGGTGATGGTCGAGGACCCGAAGGTGGGCTGGCCGGTGAAGCTCTCGGTCGGGCCCGACGGCATCGGCAACGACGAGGCGTATCTCCACCACATCATGGAGGAGTCGATGGAGGCACTGATCCATCACTTCAAGATGGTGACCCAAGGGGTGCGTGTGCCCGCGGGGGAGGTCTACACGGCGGTCGAGTCGCCGCGGGGTGAGCTCGGCTTCTACGTCGTCTCCGCGGACGAGCACCGCCCGTACCGCGTCAAGATCCGCGACCCCTCGTTCGTGAACCTCCAGGCGGTCCCGACGATGGTGGAGGGTGGTCTGATCGCGGACGCGATCGCGGTGATCGCCTCGCTCGACCCGGTGATGGGGGGCGTCGATCGCTGATGACGGTCTTCGAGGGCACGCGGCTGGACGAGGCGAAGGAGATCATCGGCCGGTACCCGGAGGGACGCGAGCGCTCCGCGATCATGCCCCTGCTCTACCTCGCGCAGTCGATCGAGGGTCATGTCACGCGCGAGGGTCTGCGGGAGATCGCGGTGCTCCTCGGCCGGACGACGGCCGAGGTGGAGGCCGTCGCGACGTTCTACACGATGTTCCGACTCCGCCCGACCGGCACCCACGTGGTGAGCGTGTGCACGAACCTCGCCTGCATGCTCCGGGGCGGGCGCGAGGTGTACGAGGCGGCGCACGAGGCAGCCGGGATGCGCCACGGCCAGGAGCTGTCGGAGGACGGGCTGTTCACCCTGCACGAGGAGGAGTGCCTGGGCGTGTGCGACTTCGCGCCCGTCGCGCAGGTGAACTTCGCGAACCACGATCAGGTGACGCCCGAGCGGATGGCGGAGCTGATCGCGGGGCTGCGCGACGGCTCCGTCCCGGAGCCGTCGCGCGGCCCCGCGATGGAGAGCTTCAAGGCCGCGTCGCGCGTGCTCGCCGGGTTGGAGGAGGTGCCGGCGTCGTGAGCGTCACGTTCGAGCGCCGGCTCACGCGGGACTGGGACGACCCCGGCGTGATCGGCATCGATGGCTATCGAGCCAAGGGTGGCTACGAGGCGCTGAAGAACGCCCTCACGATGGAGCCCGCCGCGATCATCGACACCGTGAAGGCGTCCGGCCTCCGCGGCCGCGGCGGCGCGGGCTTCCCCGCGGGCGTGAAGTGGTCGTTCGTCCCGACGACCACGGGCAAGCCGACCTACGTCGTCGTGAACTTCGACGAATCCGAGCCTGGGACGTGCAACAACCGGGAGCTGGTCGATCGGGACCCGCATCGCCTCCTCGAGGGCACCGCGATCGCCGCCATCGCGATCGGATGCCGCACGGCCTTCATCTACGTCCGGGGGGAGTACCTCTCGCAGGGTCTCGTTCTCGGGGCGGCGATCAGGGAGGCCTACGACGCGGGCTTCCTCGGGAAGGGGATCGCCGGCAGCGACGTCGACCTCGACATCGTGCTGCATCGCGGTGCGGGCGCGTACATCTGCGGCGAGGAGACCGCGCTCCTGAACTCCCTCGAAGGGTTCCGCGGGCAACCGCGCCTGCGCCCGCCGTTCCCGGCGGTGGAGGGGCTGTACGCCTCGCCCACCGTGATCAACAACGTGGAGACGCTGATGAGCGTCCCCGACATCGTCCTGCGCGGGCCCGAGTGGTTCCGCGAGCTCGGGACCGAGAAGTCGCCGGGCACGAAGCTCTTCACGATCAGCGGCAAGGTCGAGCGTCCGGGCAACTACGAGCTCCCTCTCGGCACGCCGCTCCGGGTCCTGCTGGAGGACGTCGCCGGCGGGGTCCTCGGCGGTCGGTCCCTCAAGGCCTGGACCCCCGGGGGCTCGTCGACGCCGCTGCTCACCGCCGACCACATCGACACGCCGCTCGACTACGAGTCGGTGGCCGCGGCCGGCTCGCTGCTCGGGACGGGGGCCGTGATGGTCCTGGACGACACGGACTGCGTGGTGGATGCCGCGCAGCGGATGACGCGCTTCTACGCCCACGAGTCGTGCGGGAAGTGCACGCCGTGCCGCGAGGGCACGTGGTGGGCCGAGCGCGTCCTCGCCCGGATCGCCGACGGCTACGGCCGCGAGGAAGACCTGCCGGTGATGCGGGACATGGGACGGCACATCATGTTCCGCGCGTTCTGCGCGCTGGCCGACGGCGCCGCGGCCGTGATCGACTCGAGCCTCAAGCACTTCTCCGAGGAGTTCGAGGAGCACGTGCGACTCGGGCGATGCCCGTTGCGCGTGGAGCACGAGGAGGTGGCGGTTTGAGCTGGCATCTCCGGGGGGCCGGGGGGGCCTACAAGCGAGGCCCCGAGCGCGTGGCGAGGCGGACGTGATGCCGAGCGGCGGCCCCCCGAAGGAAGACGTGACGTTGTCGATCGACGGCAAAGAGGTCACGGTCCCGACGGGCACACTGATCATCCGCGCCGCGGAGCAGCTCGGCATCGAGATCCCGCGCTTCTGCGACCATCCGTTCCTCGAGCCCGCCGGGGCGTGCCGCCAGTGCTACGTCCGGATCGAGGGCCAGCCGAAGCTCGCCACCTCGTGCACCGTGCCGGTCGCCGCGGGCATGTCGGTGATGACGCAGGCGAGCGACGAGGAGGTCGCCGACGCCCAGCGCGCGAACCTCGAGTTCCTCTTGCTGAACCATCCTCTCGACTGCCCGATCTGCGATCGCGGCGGCGAGTGCCCGCTGCAGGACCAGGCCCTCGCGTACGGGCCGGGGGACAGCCGGTTCCGGGAGGCGAAGCGCGTCTTCAAGAAGCCGATCCCGCTGTCACCGCTCGTGGCGCTCGACCGGGAGCGTTGCATCCTCTGCGCGCGCTGCACGCGGTTCTGCGACCAGATCTCGGGCGACCGCTTCCTGGAGCTCTACGCGCGGGGAGCGGGGGAGCGGGTCTCGATCGCGGCCGGGGAAGACTTCCGGTCGCCGTTCAGCGGCAACACCGTGCAGATCTGCCCGGTCGGGGCGCTGACCTCTGCGCCGTACCGGTTCGCCGCCCGGCCGTTCGATCTGACGTACGGCGACTCGGTCTGCCCGCACTGCTCGGCCGGCTGCAACATCCGGGTCGACCTCCGGCGCGGCGAGGTCGTCCGCCACCTCGCGCGCGATGAGTACGAGGTGAACGACGCGTGGGTCTGCGACAAGGGCCGCTACGCGTTCCGGTTCCCCGACTCGCCCGAGCGGGTCACGACGCCGCTGATCAGGGACCACGGCCTCGAGCCGGCCTCGTTCGGCGAGGTGCTCACGACCATCGCGAGCTGGGTGGACGGCGCGCGCGTCGGCGTGCTGACCGGCGGCCGGCTGATGGACGAGGACTACTACGCGCTGTCGAAGCT
This sequence comes from uncultured Actinomycetota bacterium, assembly GCA_963724415.1. Lineage (GTDB taxonomy): Bacteria > Actinomycetota > UBA4738 > UBA4738 > HRBIN12 > JAJNBA01. The sequence goes on from CAVRUS010000011.1 coordinate 305,349, forward strand.
CGCTCGAACGGTCTTCAAGACGAACGACCTCGACCATCGGCGGGACCACGGAGCCGGCCTCCTCGAGGGTGAGGTCGCTGCCGGCGGGATGGGCGTGACGTATCGCGACGTGGAACGAGCGAAGGTGATCCTCGTCGCGGGCCTGGACGCCGAGCAAGAGGTTCCCATCCTGCACCTCCGACTCCGGAAGGCGGCGGCCGCCGGCGCGCGGATCGTGGTGCTGCACCCCCGCCGGACCCGCCTCTGGGACGTCGCCGAGCACATCGTGTGCCGTCCCGGCGACGAGACATTGCTCCTGATGAAAGAGGAGGGCCGTCCCCGGCCGGAGATCGCCGAGGTCGCGAGCGCGCTCCGCGAGGCGGGTGACGCGGGGCTCGTGATCGCGGGACCGCGGCTCGCCGATCAGCCCCAAGGGGTCGAGGTGGCGGCCTCGCTGGCGGCGGACACCGGGGCGCGATTCGCCTACGTCACCCGTCGCGCGAACGATCGCGGCGCGCTCGTGGCCGGGATCCACCCGTCGCTCCTGCCGGGCGGACGTTGGGTCGGGAGCGCGGAGGATCGAACGGAAGTGGAGGACGTCTGGGGGTCGCTCGAGTCGTCCGAGGGCAGGGCCTGGCGAGGGATCCTCGAGGCCTGTGCCGACCGAGAGATCGACGTGCTGTTCCTGATCGGCGTCGACCCCCTCCGGGACTACCCGGATGCGGCGCTCGCGCGGCGTGCCCTGCAGAACGTGCCCCGGAAGGTGGTGCAATCGCTCGAGCTCGGCTCGCTCGAGTCGTTCGCGGATGTGTTCCTGCCCGCAGCGGCCTTCCTGGAGAAGGACGGGCACATCACCACCTGGGAAGGCCGCGGCCAGCGTCTCCACGCGGTTCGAGATCCGCTCGGGATGTCCCGTCCCGACTGGGAGATCTTCGCCAGTCTGGCGCTCGCCTGCGGAGGAGACCTCGGGTTCGAGACCGTGGACGAGCTCCACGAGGAGATGGGCAGACTCCTGGCGCCGCGGGAGTCGCGGTCGCCGTTGAGGGCACAACCCCTCACGATGCCCGCCCGCGTCGGTGACGGCGAGCTCCTCCTGTTCACCTACCCCCTGCTCGTCGATGAGGGCCGCCTCTCCGAGCGCGCCGACGAGCTGAAGGCGGCGCTCGCCGATCCGCCGTTCGCGGAGATCCATCCCGCCGACGCGGGGCGAGCGAACGTCGCCGACGGGGCCGACGTGCGGCTCGCCACGGCCGCCGGCGAAGTCACGCTGCCGGTTCGCGTCACCGAGCACGTCGCGGAGGGCGCGGTCTTCGTCCCCTTCAACCAGGCAGGCTTCGCGGCCAACACGCTCCTCCAGGGCCACTTCTCGATCGCCGCGACGATCCAGCCGGTGGACGCGCCGACCGACACGGACGCGGTCGCCGAGGTGGCCGAGGCCGCCGCGGGAGGTACCGGGTAGATGGACTGGCTCGACTGGCTGCTGCTCGCACTCCGTGTCGTGATCGTGTTCTTCGGGCTCCTGATCTCGGTGCTGCTCTACATCTGGTTCGAGCGCAAGGTGATCGCCGACTTCCAGACCCGCAAGGGGCCGATGCGCGCCGGGCCGCGCGGCATCCTCGTCACCCTCGCCGACGGGATCAAGCTCTTCTTCAAGGAAGGCATCCTCCCGACGAACGCGGACAAGCCGATCTACCTGCTCGCCCCGGTCCTCGCGATGTTCCCGGCATTCCTCGCGTTCAGCACGATCCCGTTCGGCGACGACATCACGCTGTTCGGCCGGGAGGTCCCGCTGCAACTGGTCGACCTCGACATCGGCATCCTCTGGATCCTCGCGATGACCTCGATCGCCGTCTACGGCGTGGTCCTGGCGGGTTGGGCGAGCGGTTCGAACTACCCGCTCCTCGGCGCGGTCCGCTCCACCGCCCAGATGATCTCCTACGAGGTCGCGATGGGCCTGGCGCTCGTGGCCGTGCTGATGTACAGCGGCCACCTGTCGCTCTCCGAGATCGTCGACGCGCAGGATCGCGTGTGGAACGTGGTCCCGATGTTCCCCGCGTTCGTGGTCTATCTGATCTGCGCGATCGCGGAGACCAACCGCCCGCCGTTCGATCTCGCCGAGGCCGAGACGGAGCTCGTGGCAGGGTTCCATACCGAGTACTCGGGGATCACGTTCGCGATGTTCTTCCTGGGCGAGTACGTCGCGACCGTGACGGTCGCCGCGATCGGCGTGACTCTGTTCCTCGGCGGGTGGCGAGGACCCGCGCCGGACTTCCTTCCCGGTCTGTGGCCGTTCCTCTGGTTCCTCCTCAAGGTCACCCTCGTGATCTACGTCTTCGTCCTCGTCCGGGGCACGCTCCCGCGCGTCCGCTACGACCGGCTGATGGCGTTCGGCTGGAAGCTGCTGATCCCGTTCGGGCTCGTCTGGGTCCTGATCACCGGGGTGATCGTCGTGCTCCCCTCCGAGCTCGACCTCGACCGGGCGAGCGTGTTGACGTGGTCGGCCGTCGCGTTCGGAGTGGCGGTGCTCCTCTCGTTCATCCCGATCGGTCGGAAACCCACGAAGGAGGAGGTGGCCTCGTGACGGACGAACCGCGGAAAGAGCGGACCTTCCTCGGCGATACGGGCGCGATCCTGAAGGGCATGGCGACGGTGTTCAAGCAGACGTTCCGCCACGACGACACCGAGGAGTACCCGAAGGTGATCGCCGAGATCCCCGAGCGCGCGCACACCGGCAGGCACCGGCTCAACCGTCACGAGAACGGCCTCGAGAAGTGCATCGGGTGCGAGCTCTGTGCGTTCGCGTGTCCGGCCGACGCGATCTGGGTCGAGGGGGAGGACAACGACCCCGAGCACCCCACCTCGCCGGGGGAGCGCTACGCGAAGGACTACCAGATCAACTACCTGCGCTGCATCATGTGTGGCCTCTGTGTGGAGGCGTGCCCGACGCGTGCGCTGACCCTCACCAACTACTTCGAGATGGCCTACACGTCCCGGGAGGACGCGATCCTCACGAAGGAGCAGCTCCTGGAGCCGCCGCCGGAGCTCGGGACCACGCCGGGGGCGAAGGAGGGCCTGTAGGGGTGCCGCTCGACAACGTCGTGTTCTGGGTGTTCGCGCCGATCTCGGTGGCGTCCGCCATCGCGATGCTGCTGATGCGGAACGCGGTCCACGCGGCGCTGTTCCTCGTCGTGAACTTCTTCTGCCTCGCGGTCTTCTATCTGATCTTGGACGCGCCGTTCCTGTTCGCCGTCCAGATCATCGTGTACGCCGGCGCGATCATGGTGCTGTTCCTGTTCGTGATCATGCTGCTCGGCGTCGACCGGGGTGACGATCTCCGCGAGCGGCTCGTGGCGCAACGGCCGCTCGCGCTCGCGCTCGCCGCCGGGTTCGTGATCGAGGTCACCCTCGCGGTGCGGGCGGGCATCGGGTTCGCCACGAAGGCTCCGGACGGATTCGACGCGGTGAACGATCCCGGCAACGCCCAGGCCGTGGCGAGGGTCCTGTTCCGCGACTACTTCCTCCCGTTCGAGGTCACGTCGGTCCTGCTGATCATCGCCGCGATCGCGACGATGGTGCTGGGGCACCGGAAGGCCCGCGCCGTGACGCAGGCAGAGCTCGAGGCGATGGGGGTGGCCGAGTGAGGACGCCGATCGCGTATTTCATCGTCCTGTCGGGGATCCTCTTCGCGCTCGGGACGCTCGGCGTGCTGCTCCGCAAGAACGCGCTGCTGATCTTCATGTCCATCGAGCTCCAGCTGAACGCGGTGAACCTGGCGCTGGTTGCGTTCTCGCGGATGCACCTCGCGCTCGACGGCCAGGTGCTGGCGTTCTTCTCGATGGTGGTGGCGGCCGCCGAGGTCGTGGTCGGTCTCGCGATCATCGTGGCGGTGTACCGGCGCCGGGGGACCGTCGACGTCGACGACGCGAGAGGGCTCGCAGGATGATCGCGCTGTCGCTCCTGCGGGCTCGCTCGATCGAGCTGGATCATCTGGCTGATCCCCGCGCTCCCGCTCGTCGCGGCAGCGGTCAACCTCTTCCTCGGGCGACGCCTCGGGCGATGGCGCCGGCTGGCTGGCGGCTTCGGCCGCGGTCGGCCTCTCGTTCCTTCGCCGTGTCGGCGCTGATCGTCGTCCGTTGCTCCTAGCGGAGCGCGGAGGACTCGCGCTCGTGCATCCAGCACCTGTTCGACTGGATCTCGGTCGGGAGCTTCAACGTCGGCGTCGATCTCCGGCTCGACGTGCTCTCCGCGACGATGATCCTCGTCGTCACCGGCATCGGTTTCCTGATCCACGTGTACGCGATCGGCTACATGGAGGGCGACCCGCGGTACGGGCGGTTCTTCGCGTACCTCAACCTGTTCGTGTTCTTCATGCTCCTGCTGGTCCTGGCGGACAACTACCTCCTCCTGTACGTGGGGTGGGAGGGCGTCGGCCTCTGCTCGTACCTCCTGATCGGCTTCTGGTTCGAGAAGACCGAGAACGCGATCGCGGCGAAGAAGGCGTTCGTCACGACCCGGATCGGCGACACGATGATGCTGGTCGGGCTCGCGCTGATCGTGAAGGAGTTCGGCTCGCTCGACTTCGGCGCCGTCCTCGGCGCGCCCGGGGAGACGATCGGCGAGGGGACGGCGACCGCGATCTCGTTGCTCCTGTTCGCCGGCGCGATCGGGAAGTCCGCGCAGGTCCCTCTGCACGTCTGGCTGCCGGACGCGATGGCCGGCCCCACGCCCGTCTCGGCGCTGATCCACGCCGCCACGATGGTGACCGCCGGCGTCTACCTCGTCGTGCAGGAGCGCGCCGCTCTTCGAGCTCTCAGGCATCGCCCTCACCGTCGTACTCGATCGTGGGGCTCCTCACGATGCTCTTCGCCGCGCACCTGCGCGCTGGCGCAGGACGACATCAAGCGGGTCCTCGCGTACTCCACCATCAGCCAGCTCGGTTTCATGTTCATGGCCGCGGGCATGCGCTTCTACACCGGCGCGATCTTCATGCTCGTCGCCCACGCGTTCTACAAGGCGCTGATGTTCCTGGGCGCGGGCTCCGTGATGCACGGGACGCACGAGGAGACGGACCTCCAACGGATGGGCGGGCTGATCCGCAGGATGCCGGTCACGGGCTGGACGTTCCTCCTGGGGGCGTTCGCGCTGGCCGGGGTCTGGCCGCTCGCCGGGTTCTTCGCGAAGGATCAGATCCTCGAGGTCGCGAACCGCACCGGCCGGACGTGGGTCTACCTGCTGGGGACGCTGGGCGCACTCCTGTCCGCCCTGTACATCGGGCGTCTCTTGTTCCTGGCGTTCTTCGGACGGCCGAGGAGCGAGCAGGCCGAACATGCGCACGAGTCGCCCGTCGTGATGACCGATCCCGCTCGTGGTCCTCGCCGCGGGCGACGATCATCGCCGGGCTCCTGCTGTCGACGAACGCCGAGGGGAGGCTCGCGACGTCGCTCGAGCCGGTGGTCGGGCCGCTGCCGGCGCACGAAGGCGGGCTTGTCGACGGCCGCCCTCCTGGTGATCGCGACCGCGATCGCGCTCGGCGCGCTCGCGGTCGCGTGGTGGGTGTACGCGTCCGGTCGGGTCGACTGGCTCGCGCTCCGGGAGCGGCTCCAGCCGCTGCCGCGCGCCGCGCGCAACGGCTGGTACGTCGATCAGCGCGTACTCCACGCTGTTCGTACAGCCCGGGCTCGCCGCGGCCCGGTTCTCGGCGAACGTCTTCGACACGAAGGTCGTCGACGGGCTCGTGAACGGGGTCGGCGCCGGGACGCGGCGGTTCGCCGCCGTTGCCCGCCGCATCCAGACAGGGTTCGTGCGCTCCTACGCGCTCGCGTTCCTCCTCGGCGCCGTCGGCGTCCTCGTCTGGCTGGGGACGCGGCTGTGAACAAGCTGCTCACCCTCACGACGTTCCTCCCGTTGCTCGGCGCCCTGATGGTGCTGGGCGGCGGCCGTGGGCTGAAGGACGGCGCCGCCCGCTGGGTCGCCCTCGGGGTGTCCGTGGCGACGTTCATCGTTTCGCTCGTCGTGCTCGGGCGCTTCGACCCGAGCTCCTCGGAGACGTTCCAGATGGTCGAGATCGCGCGGTGGGTCCCGTCGATCGGCCTGTCCTACGCCGTCGGCATCGACGGCCTCAGCATCTGGATGCTCCTGCTCACGACGTTCCTGTTCCCCGTCTCGATCCTGGCGTCCTGGACGATCACGAAGGACGTCCGGCGGTACCTCGCGGCGATCCTCGTGCTCGAGACGGCGGTGATCGGCACGTTCGTCGCCCTCGACCTCCTGCTCTTCTTCCTGTTCTTCGAGGCCCTCCTCGTGCCGATGTACCTGTTGATCGGCGGGTGGGGCGGACAGCGGCGCATCTACGCCGCGATCAAGTTCTTCCTCTTCACGATGGCGGGCTCGGCGTTCCTGCTCGTCGCGATCCTGTTCCTCTACGTGCAGCAGGACGGCCCCCGCCTGTTCGGCTACGGGGCGATGATGGACGCGGCCGCAGGCGTCCCGGTCACCACGGCCCGGTGGCTGTTCCTCGCGTTCTTCGTCGCGTTCGCGGTGAAGGTCCCGCTCGTGCCGCTGCACACGTGGCTGCCGGACGCGCACACGGAGGCGCCCACGGCGGGCTCGGTGCTGCTGGCGGCGCTCCTGTTGAAGGTGGGGACGTACGGGCTGATCCGGTTCAACCTGATGCTCTTCCCGGAGGCGTCGAAGTACTTCGCCACGTTCGTCGGCGTGATCGCCGTGATCGGCATCGTCTACGGCGCCGTCAACGCCTTGATCCAGACCGACATCAAACGGTTGGTGGCGTATTCCTCCGTCTCGCACCTCGGCTTCGTGGTGCTGGGCGTGTTCGCGTTCACGCAGCAAGGGGTCACCGGCGGAGTGCTCCAGATGGTGAACCACGGCCTCGCGACGGGTGCGCTGTTCCTGCTGGTCGGGATGGTCTACGAGCGGACGCACACCCGGGACCTGGGGAGCATGGGCGGGCTCGCCTCGGTGATGCCGTGGCTGATGGGCGCGTTCCTGTTCACCGTGTTCGCCTCGGCCGGCCTCCCGGGGCTGAACGGCTTCGTCGGGGAGTTCCTCGTGATCGTCGGAACGTTCGCCGTGCACTCATGGTTCGGCGCGCTGGCCGCGACCGCGGTCGTCCTCGCCGCGATCTACCTCTTGTGGTCGTACCAGCGGATGGCGTTCGGCCCGGTCCGTGAGGAGCACCGCTCGCTGCCGGACGTGAGCCTTCGTGAGGTCGTGGTGCTGGCGCCGGTGCTGGCGCTCCTCCTCGTGTTCGGCGTGGCGCCGAAGCTGCTCACGGACCGGATCGATCCGGCCACCGAGGCCGTGATCGCCCGCGTCGCGCCGAACCATCAAACCGATGTCGGAGTGGCCGACCGGGCGATCGTGAACCCCTCGGCCGACGAGGAGGCCGCGCCGTGATCGGACAGCAGGTGCTCCCGACCCCCGAGCTCGTCTTCGAGCCACTCCTGCCCGAGCTGGCTCTGGTGGTGTTCGCGATCCTCGGCCTCCTCTACGAGGCGTTCGCGAAGCGGTCCGAGCCCCTCGTCCACCTGTCGATCGGGCTCGTCGGGATCGCGCTCGCGGCGGCCACCAGCCTGTGGCTGTGGAGCTGGGAAGGGCCGGCCGGCGCGGTTCCGAACCAGCCCGTCACCGTGCTGGGCGGCGCGATCGTGTTCGACCGCTTCGCGGTCCTGTCCCGGCTCCTCCTGCTCGTCGTCGCCGCGCTCGGGCTGCTTCTGGGCCACCAGTACTTCGCGCGCTCCGAAGACGAGCAGCGCGGCGAGTTCGTCCCGCTGGTCCTGTTCGCGACGTCGGGGATGACGTTGATCGTGGCCTCCGCGGACCTGATCGTGATGTTCCTGGCGCTCGAGATCCTCTCCCTCGCCCTCTATGTCCTCACCGGGCTCACGGGCCGCCGGGCCGCGAACGAGGCATCGATGAAGTACTTCCTCCTCGGTGCGTTCAGCTCGGCGTTCTTCCTCTACGGCGTGGCCATGGCCTACGGGGCGACGGGCACGACGAAGATCGATGCGATGGCGATCGCCCTGACCGGCCGTGGCGGCACACAGGCGCTCGCGGTGCTCGGTCTCGCGCTCCTGGCGGTGGGCTTCGCCTTCAAGATCTCGGCGGCGCCGTTCCACATGTGGACGCCCGACGTCTACCAGGGCGCCCCGAGTCCGGTGACCGCCTTCATGTCGGCCGCGACGAAGATCGCCGCGTTCGCCGCGCTGATCCGGGTCCTCAACGTCGCGTTCCAAGCGCTCGCGTGGGACTGGGCACCGGTGGTGTGGGGGTTGGCGGCGGCTTCGGTGGTGGTCGGCAGCATCCTGGCGATCGCGCAGACGAACGTGAAACGGATGCTCGCGTACTCGAGCATCGCGCACGCCGGATTCATCCTGACCGGGCTGACGGCTCCAGGGTCCGAGGGCATCCGGGCCGCGATGTTCTACCTGGTGGCGTACGCCGCGATGACGATCGGGGCGTTCGGCACCGTGATGATCGTGTCGGGCCGGGGGGAGGAGCGGACCCGTATCTCTGACTACACCGGCTTGGCGAGGACGAACCCGATCGCGGCGGCGCTGATGACGCTCTTCCTGCTCTCGCTGGCCGGGATCCCGCCGACCGCGGGCTTCATCGCGAAGGTGACCGTGTTCACGGCGGCGATCGACGCCGGCTACTGGATCCTCGCCCTCGTGGGGGTGCTCGCCAGCGTCGCGGCCGCCTTCTTCTATCTTCGGGTGATCGTGCTGATGTACATGCAGGAGCCCGAGGTGGCGCCGGCGCCCGGAATCGCGGTCGCGCCTGGACCCGACGAGCGCCTCGATCGGCGCCATCCTGGCGATCCCTGCCGCCGCGACCCTGCTCCTCGGTGTGTTCCCCGGCTTGATCGTGGGCATCATCCAGGACGCCTCGGTGCTGCGATGGTGAGGGCGCGATGAGTCGCCGAGTGATCCCCGGTCTGGAATCGCCCGATCCCGTCTTGGAGTCGGAGATCCGGGCGCGCCTGGACCGCGTGGAAGAGGCGCTCCACAAGGCGCTGGAGGAGGCGGACTCCCAGCTGCTGTCCGCCACGGCGAACTACCTCCTGACCGCCGGCGGCAAGCGCTTCCGCCCGATGCTCGCCCTCCTCTCCGGGTACTTCGGCGACCCGTCGGACCCGCGCCTGATCCCCGCGTCGGTGTCCCTGGAGCTCGTCCACGTCGCCACGCTCTACCACGACGACGTGATCGACGAAGCGGAGTCGCGCCACGGGGTTCCTGCGGCCAACGTGCGGTGGGACAACACGGTCGCGATCCTCACGGGCGACTACCTGTTCGCCCGCGCGTCGGAGGTGGGCGCCGATCTCGGCCCCGAGGTCTGCCGCATCCTGGCGCAGACGATCGCGGTCCTCTGCGACGGGCAGATCCGCGAGGTCGATGCCTCTCGCCGTCTGGACCAGACCGAGGCCAACTACCTCGAGGTGATCCGCCGGAAGACCGGGGCGCTGATCGCGACGTCCTGCCGGCTCGGCGCGATGATGTCGGACGCGCCGCCCGAGCACGTCGACATCCTGGGTGCCTTCGGCGAATCGCTCGGCCTGGCCTTCCAGCTCTCCGACGACATCATGGACATCACCTCCAGTCAGCTCGAGCTCGGGAAGGAGCCCGGGGTCGATATGAAGGAGGGGGTGTATACGCTCCCCGTGCTCCACGCCCTGGATACCTCCCCGCATCGCGAGGAGCTGGCGCGGATCCTGACCACGGGCGTCGAGGGCGAGCTCCTCGACCGTGCGCTCGAGATCGTCGCGGACGCCGACTCGATCGAGCACGCTCGGACGGCGGTCCGCGACGAGGTCGCGCGCGCGGTCACGCTGGTCGAGCGGCTCCCGTCGGGGCCCGCCCAGCACGCGTTGGTGCAGCTCGCGCGCTTCCTTTCGGCACGGTGTGGGGCGGACGGAACATGAGGGAAGGTGCCCTGATGGATCCTGCTAGGATCCGCGCTCGGGAAGACTTTCACAAGCGTGCCTGACTACTACTCGTCCTACGGTGTCGTGCTGGCGGTCGTGGCCGCGGGAGCGATCCTCGTCGCGGTGGCGTTCACCGCCGCGCGTCTGATCGCCCCTCACCGACCGCTCCCCGCCAAGCTCACCACCTACGAGTGCGGGATCGACCCCGTCGGTGAGGGCTGGTCGCAGAGTCAGATCCGCTACTACGTCTTCGGGTTCCTGTTCGTGATCTTCGACGTCGAGGCCGTGTTCCTCTTCCCCTGGGCACGTGTCTTCGAGAGCCTCGGCTGGGCAGCGGTGGTCGAGATGGGCATCTTCATCGGGATCCTCGCGACCGGCCTCCTCTACGCGTGGCGCAAGGGGGTCGTGCGGTGGGCCTGATCACCGAGAAGACCCCGCTCCCGAAGATCCAGCCCGTGAAGTTCCTGCTGAACTGGGGCCGGCGGTACTCCTTGTGGGTGATGAACTTCGGCCTCGCGTGCTGCGCGATCGAGCTGATCGCCACCTCCACCTCCAAGCACGACTTCATCCGCCTCGGCGTGATCCCGTTCGCGCACGGCCCCCGCCAGGCGGACCTCCTCGTCGTGGCCGGGACCCTGACCGACAAGATGGCGCCGGCGCTCAAACGCGTCTACGACCAGATCCCGGACCCGAAGTACGTGATCTCGTTCGGCTCCTGCTCGAACTGCGGCGGTCCCTACTGGGACTCGTACTCGGTGACCAAGGGCGTCGACCAGATCGTGCCGGTCGACGTCTACGTGCCCGGTTGCCCGCCGCGCCCCGAAGCTCTGCTGCACGGGATCGTGAAGCTGCAGGAGAAGATCAAGGACGAGGACATCCAGGAGAAGTGGGCGAGTGGCCACAGCGCTGTCTCCTGAGGACGTGGAGTCGCGTCTGCGGGCGCGGTTCGGCCAGGACATCCTCGCGTTCGAGGTGCAGCACGGGCACGCCGTGGCGACCGTCGGTGCCGACCGGTACCGCGACGTCTGCCGGTTCCTCCGCGACGAGCCCGAGTTCGCCTGCGACTACTGCGACTTCACCGGCGGCGTCGACTTCGGTCCGGAACGCGGCTTCGAGGTCGTCACCCACCTGTACTCGACCGCGCACCATCACAACGTCCGCATCAAGGTGCAGGTCCCGCACGACGACCCGGTCTGCCCGACGGTCTCCGACCTGTTCCCCACCTCGGACTGGCACGAGCGGGAGACGATGGAGATGTTCGGGATCCGCTTCGAGGGCCACCCGAAGCCCGTGAAGCTCCTGCTCTCCGAGCCGTTCGAGGGCCAGCCCCTGCGGAAGGACTTCCCGCTGATGACCCGCGAGGTCAAGCCCTGGCCCGGGCTCGTGGAGGGCGAAGACGTGGAGGACGACGAGTGATCCTGGCCGAGACCGGCGTCTCGGTCTTCTCCTCGCTCTTCGAGAACTTCTGGGTCGTCCTGTTGCTGAAGACGGTCGCCGTGATGGGGTTCTTCCTGGTCGTCCCGCTCGGCGTCGGCTACGTGGAGCACAAGGGCCTCGCCCACATGCAGGCGCGGCTCGGACCGATGGAGGCCGGGGCGTTCCACGGGTGGGCCCAGCTCGTCGCCGACGGCGTGAAGTTCATCCAGAAGGAAGACGTGATCCCCGCGGCCGCGGACCGCAACGTGTTCTCCCTCGCGCCGGCGGTGGCGATGATCCCGTACATCGCGATCCTCGTCGTGCTGCCGATCAGCGACTCGTGGTTCGCGGAGGACCTCGACGTGGGGATCTTCTTCGTGCTGGCGATGTCCAGCATCTCGGTGATCGGCATCATGATGGCCGGCTGGTCCTCCGCGAACAAGTTCTCCCTGATCGGTGCGCTCCGCGCGGCCGCGCAGCTGATCGCGTACGAGCTGCCGCTGGTGATCGCCGCGGCCGCCATCGTGATGCAGGCCGGCACACTGTCGATGATCGGGATCGTCGAGGCGCAGCAGGACCTCTGGTTCATCATCCCGCAGTTCCCGGGCTTCCTGATCTTCATGATCGCCGCGTTCGCCGAGCTGCAGCGGCCGCCGTTCGACATGCCGATCGCCGACTCCGAGATCATCTTCGGCGCCTACACCGAGTACACGGGCCTGAAGTTCGCGTTCTTCCTGCTCGCCGAGTACGGCGGGATCGTGGCGTTCTCCGGGATCGCAGCGGTCCTGTACCTCGGCGGCTACCAACCGCTCCCCGGCATCCCGATCCCCGGGCCGCTGATGATGATGGGCAAGATCGGGGCGCTCGCCTTCTTCTTCATCTGGCTGCGGGCGACGTATCCGCGGCTCCGCGAGGACCAGCTCCAGCGCTTCTCGTGGCTCGCGTTGATCCCCCTGTCCCTGGCGCTGATCATGGGCGTGGCGGTGGCGAAGGTGGCGTTCTAGATGCCGGAGCAGACGCGCAAGCGCGGGACCGGGCTCGGGCTCGCCAAGGGCCTGTCGGTCACACTCAAGACGATGCTGCAGCCGGCGGTCACGCAGCAGTACCCGCGCGTGAAGCCGGATCTCCCACCCCGGACCCGGGGTGTGATCGCGCTGAAGGAGGCCAACTGCACCGTCTGCTACAAGTGCTCCCGCGAGTGCCCCGATTGGTGCATCTACATCGACGCGCACAAGGAGACGCACGATCCTGCGGGCGGCGGTCGCGCGCGGTCCGCCAAGGTGCTCGATCGCTTCGCGATCGACTACGCCCTGTGCATGTACTGCGGGATCTGCGTCGAGGTGTGTCCGTTCGACGCCCTGTTCTGGAGTCCGGAGTTCGAGTACGGCGAGTACGACCTCGACCTGATGACCCATGAGAAGGAGCGCCTCGAGGACTGGACGTACACCGTCCTGCCCCCGCCGGCCCTGGAAGAAGGCGCCGAGCCCACGGAGGAACAGGCGTCGTGACGGCGCAGGAGTACGCGTTCGCGGTGATCGCGGCGGTGGGATCGATCAGCGCGATCGCGGTCGTGACCGCCCGCAACGTCGTGCACGCCGCCCTCTACCTCGTCGTCGCGCTCCTCTCGGTCGGCGCGACGTTCCTCCTCCTCGGCGCGGAGTTCGCCGGCTGGGTCCAGATCCTGATCTACGTCGGCGCGATCGTGATCCTGTTCCTCTTCGGCCTGATGCTCACGAAGGCGCCGATCGGCCGCGACACGCTCGACAACGCACATCGGTGGGTCGGGCTGCTGGTGGCCGCCGGCATCTTCGCCGGGTTGGTGTTCCTGATCCAGGAGGCCTTCCCGCTCGACGAGGAGCCGTTCGAGGTCTTCCGCTCCACGACAGACGCGGTGGGGCAGTCGATGTTCCGCGACTTCATCCTGCCGTTCGAGGCGATCTCGTTCCTGCTGCTCGCGGCGCTGATCGGGGCGATCGTGCTCGCGCGCAAGGACGAGGGGAACTGACGTGATCCGTCTGCCCTTCGTCCTGCTGTTCGCGGCCCTGCTCTTCTCGGCAGGCGTGTACGGAGTGCTCGCTCGCCGGAACGCGGTGATGGTCCTGATGGCGATCGAGCTGATGCTGAACGCCGTGAACGTGAACCTGGTGGCGTTCTCGTCGTCGCTGCACGACGTGGGCGGGCAGATCTTCGCGCTCTTCGTGATCGCGGTCGCCGCGGCCGAGGTCGGGATCGGCCTCGCGATCGTGATCCTGCTGTTCCGGAACCGGGCCTCGATCAACGTGGACGAGGTGAACCTCCTCAAGTGGTAGCAGCCGAGACGACCGCCGCCACCGGCGCGATCCAGTACGCGTGGGTGGTCGCCCTCCTCCCGGTCGTCGCGGCCGTCTTCACGCTCGTGTTCGGCAAGCGCATCCCGGGGAAGGGGGCCGCGTTCGGGATCCTCGCCCTCGCCGCTGCGCTCGCCCTCGCGCTCGCGGTCCTGTGGCACTTCGTGACCGGCGGAGGCCCGTACGAGTCCTCGATCGATTGGTTCCAGATCGGGCCGCTGCACGTCGAGGTGGGCCAGTACGTCGACGGCCTCACCGCCGCGATGCTGATCGTCGTGACCTCGGTGTCGCTCGCGGTCCATGTCTACTCCCTCGGCTACATGCACGGCGATGTGCGGTTCACGTGGTTCTACGTCGTCCTGTCCCTGTTCACCTCCGCGATGCTCGTCGTCGTGATCGCCAACAACCTGGTCATGCTGCTGGTGGGCTGGGAGGTGATGGGCGTCTGCTCCTACCTCCTGATCGGTCACTGGTTCGAAGAGCACGAGAACTCGAGCGCCGCGATCAAGGCGTTCATCACGACGCGGATCGGCGACGTCCCGTTCATGTTCGGGATCTTCGCGTTGATCTTCGCCACGGGGTTCACGACGGCGAACATCCAGGAGATCGGCGAGGTGATCGGCGGACCCGAGGTCTCTGCCGCGTTCGTGACCGTGGCGGCGCTGCTCTTGTTCGGCGGGGCGATCGGGAAGTCGGCGCAGTTCCCGCTGCACGTCTGGTTGCCGGACGCCATGGCCGGTCCAACCCCCGTCTCGGCGTTGATCCACGCCGCGACGATGGTCGCGGCCGGCGTCTACCTGGTGGGTCGGATGTTCGAGGTGTTCGTCCACGCGGATCCGTGGGTCCTGACGTTCGTGGCCACGATCGCGGCGATCACCACTTTGGGGGCGGCGTTCCTCGCGTTCGTGCAGGACGACATCAAACGCGTGCTCGCCTACTCCACCCTGTCCCAGCTCGCCTACATGGTGGCCGGGCTCTCGATGGGGCCCGAAGGGGTGACCGCCGGCTTCTTCCACCTGTTCACCCACGCTTTCTTCAAGGCACTGTTGTTCTTGGGTGCAGGCTCGGTGATCCACGCCGTGCACTCGAACAACATGAGCGAGATGGGCGGGCTGCGGAAACAGATGCCCGTCACGTTCTGGACGTTCCTGATCGGCTCCCTCGCGCTGGCAGGCTTCTTCCCCCTCGCGGGATTCTGGTCCAAGGATGAGTTGCTCGCAGGCGCGTGGGCGAACAGTCAGGGCTTGTTCTGGATCCTGCTGCTGACCGCCGTGCTGACGGCGTTCTATATGACCCGATGCGTGCTTCTGACGTTCTTCGGCAGCTACCGCGGCGCTCAGCATCCGCACGAGTCGCCGCCCGTGATGACCGGGCCGCTCGTCGCCCTCGCCGGAGCCACGATCGTCGTGGGCTTCTTGGGGGCGCCCCAGCTGGGCGGCGTGTTCGGCGACTGGGTGTACTTCGAGCATCCGCACGAAGCCGAGTTCCTCTATTGGGTCGCGATCGTGGGGACGATCGCCGCGCTGATCGGTTTCGGGATCGGTTACGCGGTCTACCGCGAGCACCGGGAGCGGGATCCGCTGATGTCCTTCCCGCGGGCCTGGAACGTGCTGCAGCATCGGTACTACATCGACTCCGCGTATATGCGGTACCTGATCCTGCCGATCCGCGACCGCGCCTCCGCCGGGGTGAACTGGGTCAATCAGAACGTGCTCGATGGCGCGGTGAATGGCACGGCCCGGATCACGCGAGGGATCGCCACGTTCGTGAGCTGGTTCGATCGCACGTTCGTCGACGGTGCCGTCAACGCCGTCGGCGGGCTCACGGAGGCGACCGGTGGCCTCCTGAAGTACCTGCAGACCGGGAACGTCCAGTGGTACGCCGTACTGCTGTTCGCCGGTGTCGTTGCCCTGACCATCGTGTTCGTGCGGATCGCGTAGGAGTGTGAGATGACCTGGGAGAGCTCGGCGATCACGATCACCACGTTGCTGCCTGTTGCGGGCGCGCTGGTGATCCTCCTCGTGCCGAAGGACCGCGACCGCATGGTGCGAGGCCTCGGCATCCTGTTCACCGGCGCCGCCTTGGTGCTCGCGATCGCGATCGCGATCGGGTTCGACTACGGCAGAGACGGCCTGCAGTTCGTGCTCGACGTCGAGTGGATCGCCGCGATCGGCGCGCGGTTCCACGTCGGCATCGACGGCATCTCGATGGCGCTGTACGTGCTCACCTTCCTGCTCTCGTTCCTCTGCGCCATCTACACCTGGCGGTTCGTGCCGGAGCCTGGCCGCACGAAGGCCTTCCTCGCCCTGATGCTCCTGCTCGAGACCGGGATGGCCGGGACGTTCATCGCGTTCGACCTGATCCTGTTCTTCGTGTTCTGGGAGATGGTCCTCGTCCCGATGTACTTCCTGATCGGGATCTGGGGCTCCGCGAACCGCGAGTACGCGGCGATCAAGTTCTTCCTCTACACGCTCTTCGGCTCCGTCTTCATGCTGCTGGGGTTCCTCGCTCTCTACTTCACCGGTCCGGACCCGCACACGTTCGATCTCGTGAGGCTCACGGAATTCGGCGCAAGTGGCGGCTTCTCCCATACGTTCCAGCTGATCGTGTTCGGGGCGATCGCGCTGGGGTTCGCGATCAAGGTTCCGATGTGGCCCTTCCACACTTGGCTGCCCGACGCCCATACGGAGGCTCCGACGATCGGTTCGGTGCTGCTGGCCGGGATCATGCTGAAGATGGGGACGTACGGGTTCATCCGGATCGCGCTGCCGGTGCTGCCCGAGGGCGCGCAGGCCTATGCGCCGTGGATCGGGCTCCTGGCGGCGATCGCGATCGTGTACGCCGCCCTCGCGTGCCTCGCACAGCGCGATCTGAAACGGCTGATCGCGTTCTCCTCCGTGGGACACATGGGCTTCGTGATGCTCGGGATCGCAACCCTGACCGAGATCGGGATCCAGGCGGCGATCTTCGGCATGGTCGCCCACGGAGTGATCACGGGGATGCTGTTCTTCTGCGTCGGATCGATCTACGACCGCTACCACACCCGCCAGATCGCGGAGATCGGCGGCGGGATGTCGCAACGGATGCCCAAGCTCGCGGGAGTCTTCGCGTTCGTCGCGATCGCCTCCCTCGGGTTGCCGGGGCTCGCGGGCTTCTGGGGCGAGGTCATGGCCTTGCTGTCATCGTTCCAGCCGAACGAGGCGCTGCTCGCCGGCTACCAGACCTGGTTCCGCGTGTTGATGGTGGCAGGTGGCGTGGGAACGATCCTGACGGCCGGCTACTTCCTCTGGATGTTGCAGCGCGTGAACATGGGCTCGATGCCGGCCCGCTGGGGCGAGCACGCGTTCGGTGATGTCCACAGCATCGAGTGGATCTCGTGGACGCCTCTCCTGATCCTGATCCTGGCGCTCGGCTTGTTCCCGCGACTGATCTTCGATATCAGCCAGGAAGCCGTGAGCGGGATCATGGCCGTGCTCGGGGCGGGGGGCTGAGCACCTCGTGACCGTCGACTACCACGCGATCCTGCCGGAGCTGATCCTGGCCGGCACGATCTTGATCGTATTGGTCGTCGACCTATTCCTCCCCACGCAGCGCAAGTGGGCGTCGATGCCGATCGCCCTCATCGGCGTTCTGGGGTCACTCGTCGCTGTGCTGACGCTGGTCGGCGACGAACGCTCCACCTTCGGTGGCGCGTTCATCGTCGACAACTTCGCCGTGCTCTTCAAGGTCTTCTTCCTCGTCGCGGCGGTGATCGTCCTCGCGGTGTCGCGCCACTACTTCGACCAGCCCGGGTACTACCAGGGGGAGTACTACTTCCTGCTGCTCACGTCGTTCCTGGGCTGCCTGCTGATGCCGTCCTCGCGGGATCTCCTGATGCTGTTCATCTCCCTGGAGCTCGTGTCGGCGCCGGGCTTCCTGATGGCGGCGTTCCGCAAGTGGGACGTGACCGGCGTGGAGGGCGGGCTGAAGTTCTTCCTGATCGGCGTGCTGTCGACCGCCGTGATGCTGTTCGGCATGAGCTTGATCTACGGGCTCACCGGCGGGAAGACGCGACTCGATGAGATCGCCACCGCGCTCGGTCAGCTCGACCCCTCCCAGGAGCCGATGGCGCTCGCCGCGATCCTGTTCGTCGTGGTCGGCTTCGCGTTCAAGGTCTCCGCGTTCCCGTTCCAGTTCTGGGCGCCCGACACGTACGAAGGCGCTCCCGTACCGGTCGCGGCATTCCTGGCGGTGGCCTCCAAGGCGGCCGGCTTCGCGGGGCTGCTGCAGTTGATGTTCGTAGCGTTCATCGGGCAGAGCGAGTTCTGGGTGCCGATCTTCGCCTTCCTCTCCATCGCCACGATGACGATCGGGAACCTCGTGGCGCTCCAGCAGCGGCAGTTCGTCCGGCTGATGGCGTACTCGGGGATCGCGCAGGCGGGCTACATCCTGCTCCCGTTCGCCCTGGTCACGACGGATCAAGAGGTGAACCAGCAGGCGTTCGCCTCCGCCACGGCCTACATCCTGATCTACGGGATCATGACCCTCGGCGCGTTCGCGGTGGCCGTCGCCCTCAGCAAGCGCAGCCCGAGGCTGCTGATCTCCGACTTCGCCGGGGTCGCCAGGGTCGCCCCGTTCCTCGCGGTGGGGATGAGCTTCTTCATGGTCTCCCTCGCGGGCGTGCCTCCGGCCGCGGGGTTCTGGGCCAAGATCCTGATCTTCGGCGCGGCGATCTCTCGCGGGGACGTGATCGGCCCCCTCCTGGCGTCGATCATGGTGGTGAACTCGGTGGTGAGCGTCTTCTACTACCTCGCCGTCCCCCGCCAGATGATCTTCCAACCCGCCGAAGACACCACCCCTATCCGCACACCCACGCTCGTCGCCGGCGTGGTCGGCCTGTCGATGGCGGCTCTCCTCTTCTTCTTCCTGCTGCCGGGCACGTTCTCCCGGCTCGCCGACATCTCCACTCTCGTCGCCTGAACCGACCCGTCTGGTCACCTGAACCGACCCGCCGAGGGCGAACGAACGAGCTGTGAGACCATTGATCTCGGGCACCTTCGCCTTCCAGCGAGGTGCATCGGCCCCTGAGGCGAGGAGCGTGAGGAAGAGATGGCACCCGGTATCAACCGCCTGAAGACCTGGATCCTGATCGCGGCCATGGGCGGCCTGTTCGTCCTGGTCGGCTCGTGGATCGGCGGCACGAGCGGGGCCGTGATCGCCTTGGGTATCGCGCTGATCTTCAACTTCTCGATGTATTGGTTCTCGGACCGGATCGCGATCGCGACGACGCGCTCGAAGCCGGTCACGGAACAGGAGATGCCGGACTACTACCGCGTCGTCCGCGAGCTCGCGAACGAGCAGAAGCTGCCGATGCCCCGACTCTACGTATCCGACATGATGCAGCCGAACGCGTTCGCGACCGGTCGGAGCCCGGAGCACGCCGCGGTGGCCGTCACCCGCGGCATCCTGCAGATCCTCGATGAACGGGAGCTCCGCGGCGTCCTCGCCCACGAGCTCTCGCACGTGGCGAACCGCGACATCCTCATCTCTTCGATCGCGGCCGCGATCGGCATGAGCATCACGTTCCTCGCGCGGTTCGCCTTCTTCTTCGGCGGTGACGACGAGGGCGGCGGGAACATCTTCGCGCTGCTGCTCGCCTGGGTCCTCGCACCGATCGCGGCGGCGTTGATCCAGATGGCCGTGACGCGGTCGCGCGAGTTCCAAGCGGACGAGTCCGGCGCCTTCCTCTCCCGGGATCCCGATGCCTTGGCGAGCGCGCTCCTCAAGCTCGAGGAGGCATCGCGTCGGGTGCCCGCCCCCGCGAGCGTCAGCCCGGCGGAGGCGCACCTGTTCATCGTGAACCCGATGAATGCGCTCCAGGCGCGGGGGAGGGGCGGGATCTCGAACCTGTTCCGGACCCACCCGCCGACCGAGGCACGCGTGGAGCGTCTTCGAGCGATCGCCAGCGAGCTGCGCGGCGAGCGCGGCCCGATCGGCTAGCGGCTCGGCCGTTCCGCGACCCTCAGGCCGTCAGTTCCTGACAGAACGCGCCGAAGGCATCGATGTAGGCCTGGACGTCGTCCTCGGTGTGCTGCACCGAGATCGTCCACTGCTCCTCGTCGCCCGGCGTCATGAAGATCCCGCGGTTCACCATCCAGGGGTAGGACGCCCAGTAGAGCTCGGTGTGCGTCTCCAGGAAGTCGCGGTAGTTCGTGAGCCGCCCCTCGCGGTAGGAGACGCAGCCCTTGGCGCCCAGGTCGACGGTGTGCGCCGGGACGCCGGCGTCGGCGATCGCCCGGTCGCATCCCTCGGCGAGCATCGAGCCGAGCTTCCCGAGGTGGTCGTAGGCATCGCGGGTCAGCACCTGCGTGAGCGCGGTGAGCCCGGCGGCAGACGACAGCGGGTTGCCGTTGAACGTGCCCTGCTGCGCGGCGCCCTTCGTGACCCACTCCATGATCGCGGCCTCGCCGCCGAAGGCGCCGATCGTGGAGCCGCCGCCGATCGCCTTCGCGAACGCGGACAGGTGCGGCTTCACGCCGTAGCGCTCCATCGTGCCCCCGTAGGCGATCGTGCCGCCGCACTTCACCTCGTCGTAGATCAGCACCGCGCCGTGCTTCTCGCACGCGTCACGGAGCGCCTGGAGGTAGCCCGGCTGGGGCTCGATGATGCCGACGTTCATCATCACCGGCTCGAGGATCACGGCCGCGACGTCGCCCTCGTTGTCCGAGAGCGCCTGCTCGACGGCCCCGGCGTCGTTGAACGGCACCACGATCGTCGTGTCCCAGAGCGCTCGCGGGATCCCCTTCGACGTGGGCTGCGTCGTGTACCACGCCTTGCCCTCGTGGTCGACATCGTGCCGGAGACCGAGCACGTCGGCTTCGGGGACCACCGAGAAGAGCAGCGAATCGTGGTGGCCGTGGTACGAACCCTCCATCTTGATGGCCTTGTCTCGCCCGGTAGCCGCGCGCGCCACTCGGAGGGCGTCCATCGTCGCCTCGGTACCGGAGTTCACGATCCGGACCTGCTCGAGCTCGAACCGCTCGCAGATCGCCTCCGCGAGGGCCACGGTCGTCGGCGTCGTGACGGCGAAGTGGATCGCCTCGCGGGCGGCCTTCTCGAGGGCCTCGACGATCTTCGGATGCGCGTGGCCGACGATGTTCACGCCGAAGCCGCCGTGGAAGTCCTTGTACTCCGTGCCGTCGACGTCCCAGACGCTCGAGCCCCGGCCCTTCTCGAGGTAGACGGGGTACGGATCGCCCACCTGGAAGTTGGACGACACGCCGCTCGGGAGGCTCTTGACCGCGCGCTCGTAGAGCGCCTTGGACGCCGGCGTCCTGGTCAGCAGGTCGGCACTTTCCCGGTCGGCGATCTCCGCCGCCCGCGTCGTGAGCCGTTCGAGATCCATGTCCACCTCCAGAGGGTCTGGGGAATGTACAGGCGCACCCAGCCCCCTGCAATACAGCAAGTTCCGTGTGACTGCCCGAGCTCAGCGGTAGTTCGTGAACTGCAGGGCGAGTCCGAAGTCCTCCTCCTTCACGGCCCGGATCGCCGCCTGGAGGTCGTCCTTCTTCTTCGCGGACACGCGCACCTGTGACCCCTGGATCTGGGTCTGCGCCTTCGGGACGCTGCTGCGGACGAACTTGGAGATCTGCTTCGCCTTCTCGTCCGGGATCCCCTGGATCACGTCGATCGACTGCCGGACGGTGCCCTTGGCCGCCTGCTGGATCTCTCCCGGCTGCAGTGACTTCAGGGGGACCTGTCGGCGGACGGCCTTCTCCTGAAGCACTTGCCACGCCGCCTTCAGGCGGTCCTCGGTCCCGGCGGCCATCTCGATCTTCTCGTTCTCGAGGGAGACCGAGGTCCCGGTGCCCTTGAAGTCGAACCGCTGGGAGATCTCGCGAGCAGCCTGGTCGACCGCGTTGCGGACCTCCTGGAGGTCGACCTCGGAAACGATGTCGAACGAGAACTGGTCCTTCGCCATGGGCCAATCCTAGAAGGAGGCGGTCCCCGGCGTCCGGGTCTTGCCCACCGCCCGTCGTGGGAGCAGACTCGCGCCCATGTCCCCCAAGCGAGGCTCGAGCGTCCTCGTCACGGTGCTGTTCACCGACATCGTGGGGTCCACGGAGATCGCGGGCGAGCTGAAGGACCGGCGATGGCGCGATCTTGTTCAGCGGCACCACGCGGTCGTGCGTCGGGAGCTGAAGCGCGCCGGCGGCAGAGAGCTCGACACCGCGGGAGATGGCTTCTTCGCGAGCTTCGAGCGCCCGGCAGAGGCGATCCGGTGCGCCTGCCGGATCTCGGACGAGGTCCGGGAGCTGGGGCTCGAGATCCGCGCGGGGCTCCACCTCGGAGAGGCAGAGATCCTCGAGGGCAAGGTGGGCGGGTTCGCCGTCAACGTCGGCGCGCGGGTGATGGGGGTCGCGAAGGGGGGCGAGGTCCTCGTCTCCTCGACCCTTCGGGATGCCGTTTCCGGCTCCGGCTTCGACTTCGCGGACCACGGCACGCATCGCCTCAAGGGGATCGAGGGGGAGTGGCGGCTGTACGAGGTCACGTCGCTCGACGGAGTCCGCCGCTCGTTGCCGCTCACGGCGGAGGAAGCACAGACCCGCAGAGAGTTCACGGAGGTGGTGCCGGTCCATCGCCGCCGGGACCGGATCGTCGCAGTCGCTGCCGGAGCGCTCGTCGTGGGGGTGGTCGCCGCCGCGTTGCTGACCAACGCCCTGGGCGGGGACGACGCACCTTCCGGGAAGACTCCGAGTCAGGCGGAACGTTCGCTGCGGGCGCTCGTGCCTGAAGCATTCCGATCGACCTGTTCGCCGTCCTCCTCACCGCCCCCGAACGCCACCGCGTCGGTGGACTGCATCCCAACCGAGATGTACTCCGTGACGTACGCGAGCTACGGGACCGTGGACGACCTCCACTCGGCGTTCGAGGCGTTCGCGTCGCCCGCAGATCTCACGAACACCGATTGTGCGCACGATGCATCGGGGCGACACGGGTACACGGTCAACGGCACGGCCGCCGGTGAGGTCGCTTGCTACACGACCGAGGGCACCGGTATCAGTACGACCGACTCGGTGATCGTCTGGACGGACGACGAGCACCTGGTCCTCGGGCGGGCGATCCGAGGGGATGCCGCGGATCAGACGCTGTATCTCTGGTGGACGACCGAGACCGGTCCATGGGAGGCCTCGTCGGCCCAGCCACCGAAGGACGGCGAGCCGGTTCAGATCCTCCAGGGGGAGTTCGAAGCCGCCGGCGGCGACACACGGACCCTTACGTTCGAGGACGGACGGTACGAGGAGAGCGATTTCGGCCCGATCTACGGCGGCGCGGAGCCGCTCTTCGCGAAGCCGTCAACTCTGCTCCTCTACCATCGCCTCCCTCCACCCACGTTCGGGGGAGTGCTCTGCCCGAACTACGAGGAGTATCGCTGGCGGCTGCGAGGCGAACACCTGTCACTGGATCTGGTGTCAGGCGGCTGCCGGGAGTACTCGAGCATCGAGATCGCGAACGCCGATTGGACGAGGGTCCGCTGAGCGGAGCCGAAGGTCTTGTTATCCTCGGGCTGTGTTCCCGGGAGGATGCCCGAGTGGCCAAAGGGAGCGGTCTGTAAAATCGCCGGCGTAGCCTACGGAGGTTCGAATCCTCCTCCTCCCACCACCGACCGAGCCGACTAAGGGGCGTTCTCAGAACTGAGGCCCCCGACATCTCAGAACCCCACTGAAGCAGACCTCGGCCGGTTTTCCCGCGCGATCGAGGGTCCGTTGTGGCACGCGCAGAGCCATCCGGGCGCCGGTGTCATCCATCTGGTCGGTGATCAGCCATCTGAAAGCACGAAGGACGTCACCGAGCCATGTCGGTGACGTCCTTGACCAAGAACGAGTGGAGCGGGAGGTGTAGCTCGGCGATAGCGTGATCAGGTGCACCGCGGCCCCAGACGTCGAGAACGGAGCAGCGGTTCCGACCTTCGGGTGAACGGCCTCGCCAGCAGGCCCAAGTCGAAGGAGGAGAATGCGTGATGGCCGACGAGACGCAGGGACAGCTCCCGACACCCGATCCGGCGCTCCAGAAGCTGGATCGCTTCGTGGGCACGTGGAGCATGGAAGGCCATCTGGTCGGCTCCGACGAGATCTCGATCAGGGGTGAGACCACGTTCCGGTGGCTCCCCGGCGGCTTCTTCCTGGAGCAGCGCGGGCGGATGAACTTCCTGGGGATGGAGCTCGAGACGCTGGAGCTGATCGGCCACGACCCCGAGAGCGGGACGTTCCCGTCGACGGTCTTCGCGAACATCGGTCCCCAGCCGCTCCCGTATCGGTGGGAGGTCGAGGGCGACGAGTTGAAGATCTCGGTGTCCTACGGGCCGCTGGATGCGACGTTCACGGGGCGCTTCACCGAGGACGGCCAGAGCTTCGGCGGCGGGTGGCGTCCGAACCCGGGGGCCGACGAGACGATCAACGTCCCGTACGACATCGGCGGCCGGCGCCTCGCGTAAGGTTTGGATCCGCGAACGGAGGTGAGGGCGATGTCGGACCAGCGAGAGACCCACGACATGGTCGTGACCCGCACTATCCAGGCGCCGCGCGAGCGCGTCTGGCGAGCGTGGAGCGATCCCGACGAGATCATGACGTGGTGGGGACCGCAGGGGTTCACCTCGCCGATGTGCCGGATGGACTTCCGCGAAGGAGGCACGACGCTCGTGGCCATGCGATCCAACCAGGGCTGGGAGCTAGTCAATTCGTGGACATATCGATCGATCGAGCCGATGGACCGCATCGAGTTCGTCCAGGGCTTCGCGGACGCGGACGGAAACCCGGTCTCGCCGGCGGAGCTCGGGCTTCCGCCGACGATCCCGGACGAGGTGCCCCACGTCGTGACGTTCGTCGCGATCGACGGCGCGACGACCGAGCTCACCGTTCACGAATCCGGCTACCCCGACGAGCAGATCGTCGAGGTTTCGCGGACCGGGATGGAGCAGGTCCTCGACAAGCTCGCTGCGATGCTCTCGAAGGGATGAGGGGGGTGGGGTCGAGCTGACCGCTAGTCGTCCAGGCGCCCCATGGTCAGGTTGACGGTCGTCCCCGTCATCCCGCTCGCCTGATCGGAGGCCATGAACGCTGCCACGTTCGCCGTCTCCTCGAGCGTCATCAACCGTCGCGGATGGGTCCTGCTCGCGAGCATCTCCTGCCACTGCTCCCAGGTCATCCCCGATGCCTCGGCACGCGGCTCATAGGCATCCCTGATCGTGCGTGTCTCCGGCATCGCCTGAGGTCGTAGGCCGACCACACGGATCCCGTGAGGTGCGAGCTCGGCAGACAGGTCTCGGGTGAGCGCCTCCTTCGCGGCCTGCGCCGGGCCGTATCCGCCCACCAGCGGGAGGCCCTCCCGCGAGTGGGTGGCGGTAACGGTCATGATCACCCCTGACCCGCTCGGCACCATCCGACGGGCCGCCAGGCGCGCGGTCAGGAAGTACGACCTCGTGTAGGCCGCGATCGGTTCGGAGAATCGCTCGACGTCCAGCTCGGTTAGTGGCACTCCCACGATGTCCGCGTTCGGGATGCCGACCGCATTGAACGAGATGTCGACACGGCCCTCTTCGTCCATCACGTAGCGGAGATGCCCATCGACGGCCCACTCGTCGAGCGCGTCGACCTCCGCCGCCTCCGCCGACCCGCCGTCGGCGACGATCTCCTTCGCGACGATCTCCACAGACGCGGCGTCACGCCCAGTGAGGAAGACCCTGGCTCCCTCGTGAGCGAACGCGCGCGCTACGGCGCCGCCGATGCCGCCCCCAGCCCCGTAGACGACCGCAACCTTGTCCCTCAGCAGCATCGCCGCCCTCTCCTTCCTACGCCCGCCCGTACTCGTCGTGCCTGCGGATCCAGAGCTGCCAGTCGTCGTCTCCCTCGTCTCGCCCCTTCGGCGCGTGGTCGAGGATCGGGTAGTAGCCCATGACGAACTCCAGTCCGCGCCACGTCGTCGAGTACGCGTGGCAGATGTCGTCGCCCTCGCGGACGAACGTGCTGAACCCCGGGCTTTCGGTGAGGTACCCGACGATGTCGGTTCCTGATGAGCGAGCATTGCTCTCGACGATCGGCGGGTAGGCGTCCACCGTCTGCGACGGGAGCTCGATCCGTGCCACCGCCTCGCGCGACTGCTGCTCCGTCTGCGAGAAGCCGAGGTCGAAGTTGAAGTCGCCGGGCGAGGACGAGACCCACGGGATCTGCCAGCCCATACGACGCTTGTATGCCTGCAGCTTCTCGATCGGTGCCTGTGAGACGAGGAGCAATGTCGCGTCACGCTCCCGCAGGTGCGGAACGACGCCGTCGATCGAGTCGGCGATCGACGAGTTGATCGGGCAACCGAACTCGTAGCTCGGGCCGAACATGAAGTGGTAGACGAGCAGCTGGGACCGCCCATCGAACAGCTCTGCGAGCGACGTTTCCCCCTCGTCCGTATCGAATCGATAGTGCTTCTCCACCCGCACCCAGGGCAGATCCCGGCGCTGCTGCGCGATCTCGTCGCCCAGCCTGGTGTGCTCCTTCTCCCGCCTGAGCAGTTCCTCGCGTGCCGCGAGCCACTCCTCGCGTGTTCCGATCGTGTGACCGGTCATGGCCCTCTCCCTTCGTCCTTGCGGTTCCTGCCTGCTTCGACACCGCCGCGGGGGCAGACTGGGCGCTCGCGCGCCGCCCAGTTCTCGAGCGCTGCGGTGTCGGTACGCAACGAGGATGAGCGCGAGGGGCGTGAGGCTAGGGTGGAGCGGTGACGGGCGACCTTCTCGAACGGGCGCGGGCCGGGGACGGCCAGGCGTTCCAGGAGCTGATAGAGCCGTACCGCCGGGAGCTCCAGGTGCACTGCTACCGGATGCTCGGATCCTTGCAGGACGCCGAGGACGTCCTCCAGGAGACGCTGGTGGCCGCCTGGCAGGGTCTCGGACGGTTCGAGGAAAGGGCTTCGGTCCGCACCTGGCTGTACCGGATCGCCACGAACCGGTGCCTCAACGCGCGCCGTTCGGCCAGCAGGCGCCCGGCCAAGGAGTGGGATATCGCCGCCTATCAGCCTCCTGAGCCGACCCGCCTCGGCGAGATCGTCTGGCTCGAGCCGTTCCCCGATGCCCTCCTGGAGGGCCTGATGGACCTCCCACTGGGGCCTGAGGCTCGGTACGAGCAGACCGACACGATCTCCTTGGCCTTCGTGACCGCGCTCCAGGTACTGCCGCCTCGACAGCTGGCCGTCCTGGTCTTGCGCGACGTGCTCGGCTTCCACGCGAACGAGGTGGCCGAGATGCTTGAAGCGACGATCGATTCGGTCAACAGCCTCCTCAAGCGGGCTCGTGCAGGCCTGCAGGAGCGACTGTCGAGCGGTGCCGACGACGAACCGGCCCCCGCTCCCGACTCGCCCGCCGAGCAGGCGACGGTGGAGGAGTTCGTCCGCTCGTACGAGTCCGGCGACCTCGACGCCTTGGTCGCCCTGCTCACGGACGATGTCTTCCTCTCGATGCCGCCGTTCCCCCTCGAGTACGAGGGGATCGACGTCGCCACTCGCTTCTACGCGACCATGATCGGCTCGGGTCGGAGGTTCGATCTCGTACCGACGCGCGCCAACGGTCAGCCGGCGTTCGGTGCGTACCTGCGTGCCCCATCCGGGGTCCGCCACGGGACGGGCCTCCTGGTCCTCACGCTCGCAGGTGACCGGATCAGCTCCGTGACCCGCTTCGACACCAGCGTGCTCCCCTGGTTCGGGCTGCCGCGATCGCTCCCGAGCCGGCAGAGCTAGCGGCGACGGGGGATCTTGAGCGTGGCCAGCAAGTGGTCGCGGATCAAGGGGTCGACGCCGGCCACGTCGGCCGGCGTCAGTCGATCCGCGATCCGGATGATTGTCCTGAACTCGTCGAGCGCGGCGTTGCTAGTGGCCTGCGGAGATTCGCGGCGGACGAATCATCCTCCAGCACTGCACCTCAAGACCAACAAGCCAGCACCGCCCGTCTTGGACGAGCACGACTAACCAACAACGCCGGAATCACCGTTCGGGTTACGGACCTCGGCAGGTAGCTGCGCCCTGACGCAGATACCGCCTTCGGGGCGGGGGACGATGGTGAGCGTTCCGTCGTGTGCTTGGGTGATGCTCTTGACGATTGCCAGGCCGAGGCCGACACCTGCATGGTCACCGCGTATGCGTTCGGTGCCCCGCTGGAACGGCTCGGCAAGCGTAGCTACGAGCTGTGGGGTGAGCTTCTCGCCGGTGTTCTCGACGGTGAGGACCGCTCTCTTGGGGTGAGCGTTGGTGGTGACCCAGACCGTGCCTCGTTCGGGCAGGTTGTGGACGATCGCGTTGTGGACGAGGTTCGTCGCCATTTGCAGTAGGAGCGCGTGTGAGCCGGTGGTGGGGGTCGTGTCGCCGGAGGTCTCGATCGTGAGGCCGCGTGTTTCTGCGAGGGGGAGGAGCGTCTCGATCGCTTCATCCGCGATGAGGGACAGGTCGATGGGGTCTCGGGTGAAAGAACGTCGGTCGGCTCGGCTGAGCATCAGCAATGCTTCGGTGAGGTCGATCGCTCGGGTGTTGACGGCGTGGAGGCGGTCGACGAGCTCGCCGGTCGAGCGGTTCGGATCGTTGCGGGCGACGTCGAGCAGTGTCTGCGTGATTGCCAGCGGAGTACGGAGTTCGTGGGAGGCGTTGGCTGCGAATCGCTGCTGCTCGGCGACGAGCGCTTCGAGCCGCGCGAGCATGGTGTCGAAGGCGTCGGCGAGTTCGCGGAGCTCGTCCTGACGGCCTTCCAACTCGATCCGGTGGGAGAGCGACCCAGTCGCGGCCATGCGTGTGGCGTTCGCGATGCGAGTCAGCGGGGCGAGCATCCGGCCGGCGAGCAGCCACCCTCCGAGGAGCCCGAACACGAACAGGAAGACCAGCGCCACGCCTGCGGTCGCCACGAGGTTGCGCTCCAGGACGGCGCGCCGCAGCATCCCTCCCCCGGGAAGGGCGCTCACATCAGGCAGGTCTCGGAGCAAGACCACCCATGCGACCACGAGCAGCGCCGCGCCTGCGACCACGAGGAAGCCGGCGTAGCTGAGCGTGAGCTTGAGACGAACGCTCAACCCAGGGGCTCTATCCATGGTCTCCTCCCTCGGGCTCGGCGTCTGGTTGAGTGTCGATCCGGTAGCCGACGCCGGGGACCGTGGCGATCAGCGGGGGTTCGCCGAGCCGTTTGCGCAGTGCCGAGACCGTGATGCGCACGGCGTTGGTGAACGGGTCGGCGTTCTCATCCCATGCCCGCTCCAGCAGTTCTTCGGCAGCTACGACGCCGCCTTCGGCGGCGACGAGGACTTCGAGGACAGCGAACTGCTTCCGGGTGAGCGCGACGTGGCGACCGTCCCGGTAGACCTCGCGGCGAAACGGATCCACTCGAAGGCCAGCGATCTCTCGCACAGGTGGCCTGTTGTGCGCGCGCCTGCGATCGAGTGCTCTGAGCCTGAGGACGAGCTCTCGCAGTTCGAACGGCTTCGTGAGGTAGTCGTCGGCGCCGAGCTCGAACCCGGAAGCCTTGTCGTCGAGACGGTCGGCGGCGGTGAGCATCAGGATCGGCATACCGCTACCGGAAGCGACGATGCCTTCGGCGATCTCGTCGCCTGAAGGCCCGGGGATGTCGCGGTCGAGGACGGCGATGTCGTAGGCGTTGATGCTCAACAGCTCCAGAGCCGTATCGCCATCACCGGCGATGTCGGCCGCGATCGCTTCCAGGCGCAGCCCATCGCGGATGGCCTCTGCCATGTAGGGCTCGTCCTCGACGATCAGCACACGCATGCTCCTCACGATGCTACGAGCCGGAGGCATATCGCCGGCATATCAGGAATTACCTACGCGCTGACAACACCACGCTGCCTTGACTGGCAGCATGAGACGAACGGCAGCAGCACGCACTAGGCCCCGCAGAACTCTCAGGCTCAGCGCCGTTGGCCTGGTCATCGTCACCGCTGCGATCGTCGGAACCCTCGTCTATCCGTCGGCATCGTCACCGGCGCCCTCGTCCATCGAAGTCCATCGCGGCGACCACGCTGCTACTAGATCGGCGCCCTCGTTCATCGAAGGCCATCGCAGCGACCACCCCGGTGGTCCGGCTACCGAGGCTGACGGTGCCGTTACCGAGGCTGACGGTGCCCTCCCCGACGGCGTGACCGTCTTTGATGACCAGTATCCCGGTGTAGCCAACCTCGACCCGGGTCTGCTCCAAGCACTGCGCGAAGCGGCGATGGATGCCGCTAGCGACGGCATCGAGTTCTTCGTCATCAGCGGCTGGCGATCCCCGGAGTACCAGAATCAGCTTCTCCGTGAAGCGGTCTCGAAGTACGGCTCGGAAGAGGACGCTGCCCGATGGGTTGCCACCGCGGACACGTCCGCTCACGTGACAGGGGACGCTGTCGACATCGAGTACTTCGATGCCACGGCGTGGCTGTCCGAACACGGCGCCGAGGACGGGCTGTGCCAGATCTACCGCAACGAGCCCTGGCACTACGAACTACGCCCCCAGGCGATCGATGGCGGTTGCCCGCCCATGTATGCCGACCCCACGCACGATCCGAGGATGCAGCAGTGACCGGCGCTGACGACCTCTCCTGAGGCGGCCTCGGTTCGACTGCACCCCTAGCGCCCTGGCGCGACGGAGGCAGCTGTCACTTCCGCTCTGGGTCGGCCGGGTTGGGCTCGGCGTCGGGGAGGGTGGGCGCGTCGGTCGGGTAGAGGCCTGCCACGAAGCCGTGGGCCTGGTCGCCGGCCGTGGGGATGATCTGGGCGAACGAGCGAGCGAGCTCTTGGACCTGCGCACACTCACCCACGGAGATGCTGTTGAGGTTGAGGTTCGATGTACTGATCGACATCGGCGGACACGACCACTGGGACGGCGACCCCGACCCCCGGTACAGCTTCCGGGAGTGCCGCCGACACACCCACCTCCCACACCGGCGAATCCTCATCCCTCGTCGAGACGCCGCGGGCAGACCCCTGGTTGACGGTCGGTACCAGAACTCCTAAAGTGAACCGAATGGTTCAGTATCAAGAGACGCTCGATCGGACGTTCTCGGCCCTCGGCGATGGCACGCGTAGGGACATCCTCGAGCGATTGCAGCTCGGACCCGCCTCCATCTCGGAGCTCGCGGCGCAGGCTCGGATGTCGCTGCCGGGTGTGGCGAAGCACGTGCGGGTCCTGGAGGAGGCGCGGCTCGTGACCACGGAGAAGAAGGGTCGGACCCGAGAGTGCCGCCTGGGGCCCGAGCGGTTGGACGACATCACGGCATGGATCGAGTCGTACCGCGCCGTCTGGGAGCGGCGGCTGGATCGCTTGGAGGCGGTCATCGAGATGCGGAAGGAGAAGGGGCCATGACCTACGAGATGAGGATCGAGCGCATGCTCGACGCGCCCGCGGAGCTGGTCTTCGACACGATGCTCGATCCCGCGTTCAAGGACGAGATCTACACGGATCTGGTCGACGGCTGGAGCGCGAAGCGGTTCGAGGTCGACCTCCGCGTCGGGGGCACGTGGAGGACCGAGTTCGGCCCGCGAGACTCGGACGGCGGGATCGACGTCGTCACGAACGTGTTCACGGCGATCGACCGACCGCGGCGGTTGGCATACGACACCTCGATGTATCTGTCCGCCTGGGGACGGACCGTCGACTTCGTCGAGGAGATCACGTTCGAGGAGCACGACGGGAAGACGCTCTTGACGGTCCGAGCCGAGTTCGAGACCCGGGACGATCGAGATGCCTTCGAGGGCGGGACGCCCGAGTACCTCGACGCGTTGCAGCGTGTGGTCGAGCGGCGCACCAAGGAGGGAACACGATGAGGGACACCGAGCCACAGACCGAGCCCGCGAACGCAAGGAACACCCTCGCCTCGATCACCATCACACCGGTCTTCGTTGCCGACCTGCACGTCGAGGGTGAGCGCATGCCGATCTACGTGCACGTCATCGACCATCCCGATGCGCGCGTGCTGGTCGACACCGGCATGACGGAACTTCACCCGGCGCTGGCCGACATGGATCCCCGTCTCCGGCCACTGAGCGAGCAGGACTTCGACCTCGCCGGCGTCGACATCGTCATCAACACGCACCTGCATGGCGACCACTGCGGCGGCAACCATCTCTTCGCCGGCAGGCCGATCTACGTCCAGCGTCGGGAGCTCGACGACGCGCGTAGCGAGGACGACTACACCATCCGCGAGTGGCTCGAGGCGCCCGGCGTGCGGTACGTGCCGGTCGACGGCGAGCTCGAGCTGCTTTCCGGGGTCCGACTCGTTCCGGCGCCGGGCCACACGCGTGGCACGCAGGTGGTCGTCGTCGAGACCGGCGGGCGTCCGGTCGTCGTCGGCGGCGACGTGGCGGTTTGGTTCGGCGAGCTCGACGAGCCGCAGACCGAAGGCCAGCTGGGGGTGCGTGGGCTCGACCCCGAGCTGGTCTGGCTCGCGCATGAGCACGACCCGTGGCGACCCCGCACCGTCTAAGGCATCGCGCCGGCTGCGACACACGATGCCGATGCCACACGACCCTCATCGGTGATCGTCTTTCCCACGTCGGTAGCGGTCAACACCAGGCCAAGGAGCCGTACAGTCGAACCCGTTACCGAGGAGGATTTCTGATGCGCAATGTGACCTATTCGATGAGCGTCTCACTCGACGGATACATCGTCGGGCCGGACGGCAGCTTCGACTGGCCGGGGTTCGACGAGGAGGTCTTCCGCTTCTGGATCGACGAGATCCGAGGGGTCGGCGTCCACCTGTTGGGACGACGGCTGTACGAGACGATGTTGTACTGGGAGACCGCCGACCAGGATCCATCGCTCGGCGACTCGGAGCTCGAGTGGGCCGCGCTCTGGAAGCCGCTCCCGAAGGTGGTGTTCTCCACCACGCTGTCGGCGGTGCAGGGCCATGCCCGCTTGGCCTCCGTCGGCTTGGGGGAGGAGATCGAGCGGTTGCGAGCCGAGCCGGGGGAGGGCGACATCGCTATCGGCGGCGCTACGCTCGCCGCCGAGGCGGCCGCGTTGGGTCTGATCGACGAGTACCAGGCCATGGTCTACCCGGTGCTGGTTGGCGGTGGCATTCCGTTCTTTCCCCAGCGCGAGCGCCGGGTGGATCTCGAACTCGTCGAGACCCGCACCTTCAGCTCGAGAGTCATCTACCTCCACTATCGCGTGGCGCGCTAGCCGTAAGCGCCCGGATAGGTGGGCTGTCGCCTCTGTCAACAACGCCCCTGGGAACTACCACCTAACCGGACAGAAGCGCGGTTGAGGCGAACGATCACTACCTGCGGGTGCTCCAGAGCGACGTCCATTCCGTGTGGTCAGGGCGTTTTGAGAACACCCCACCACCAGCAACAACGATCGGGGTGTTCTCAAGACTGAGGCACCCTTTGTCGACCAGCTGACGGACGGCGCCGAAACCGGATCAGTGAACGGTGAGTATCCGCCGGGGACGGGGCGCAGGTCCCGCTAGGTGGTGCACGACCTTGGCGCTCTGTGTTGTCCACAGTGGCGAGTTCGATAGGCGTCTACGATGCGAACTCAACGTGGTGGAAACGTGAACCTGAATCCGAAGGAGCAGCAACCATGTCGATCGTCCGCGTCCACAACTTCTCCATCTCGCTCGACGGTTTCGGGACCGGCGAACCTCAGAGCCACGACGCACCGTTCGGCCACGCCGGCGAACGACTGCACGAATGGATGTTCACGACCCGGTATTGGCGCGAGGTGGTCGGCGAGCCCGGCGGCACACGGGGCCTCGACGACGCCTTCGCGCGGCTGCACAACCCCGGGATCGGCGCC
Organism: uncultured Actinomycetota bacterium; assembly: GCA_963724415.1. Lineage (GTDB taxonomy): Bacteria > Actinomycetota > UBA4738 > UBA4738 > HRBIN12 > JAJNBA01. The sequence goes on from CAVRUS010000011.1 coordinate 338,800, forward strand.
GAGATCATGGGTGCCGGGAAGTTCGGCTACCCAGGATGGCACGAAGACCGAGAGTGGAAGGGCTGGTGGGGTCCCAACCCGCCGTTCCACACACCGGTCTTCGTCCTCACCCATCACACGCGTCCGCCGATCGAGATGGAAGGCGGGACGACGTTCCACTTCCTCGACGTGTCGCCCGCCGAAGCGCTTGAGACCGCTCGGGAGGCCGCGGGCGGACAGGACCTGCGCATCGGTGGAGGCGCCACCGTGATCCGCGACCTCCTCGCTGCGGGGCTTGTGGATCACATGCACACCGTCGTCGTCCCCATCCTTCTCGGCCGCGGCGTTCGCCTTTGGGACGGACTGGAGGGCGTCGAGAAGGACTACCAGGTCGAGGCCACCTCCTCGCCCAGCGGGGTCACACACGTGACGTTCACCCGCGCGGGCATCTAAGCCGCCACCTCCCACGCACATCCAGTGGTCACACGACGGGGAGGAACCGTCCCGAGCGGCGGGCTCCTTGGGACAGTACGTCCGACGTGCAGAATGGGTCTCCTAAGCTGTGGGTGCTCCACCGAGAGAGGCGAGTTCCCGAGGCCATGGAGTCGTGAGAACACCTCACCGACCGATCACCCGACCAACAACGGTGTGTTCTGTGGTGTTCACGCTCGTCCCTGCAACCCTGGAGGTCGTCCATGCCCTCACTCGTTCCCCGCGACTCCTACGCCGCCCTCGAGAGATGTACGTATCTCAACCAAGCCTCCCTCGGCCTGGTGCCGATCCCGGCGGTCGAGGCCATGCACGCCTTCCTGGACCGGACGGCGCAGCACGGGAACCTCTACCTCAGCGATGAACAGGAGGCCGAGATCCTCGATGGCGTCCGCTCTGCCGGGGCCGAGCTGCTCGGGACCACCTCCGATGCCGTCGCCGTCGTCGGGGGTGCGAGCGAAGGCCTCGGTCAGATCGCTTCGCTGCTCGAAGCGGATCGCGGGACGGTCGTATTGGTGTCAACGGATTTCCCGAGCGTGACCTACCCGTGGCTGGCAGCCGCCGAGCGGCGGGAGATCGCGATCCGCTTCGTCGAGGATCGCCCCGATCGAGACCTCACGCAAGATCTCGTGGACGCGATCGAGCCGACGACATCCGTGGTGGCGTTCGGAGCCGTTCAGTACGCGACCGGCTCTCAGATCGACGTCGGTCGGGTGGCCGCGCGGGCCCATGACGCCGGCGCTCGCGTGGTGGTGGACGCGACGCAGCTCGCCGGGGCCGGCCTGGTCGATATGACCCGCTGGGGGGCGGATGCCGTGGTCACGAGCGGCTACAAGTGGCTGTCGAGCCACGGCGGCGTGGCGCTGCTCGCGGCCGTTCCTGACCTCTGCGATCGTCTCCCTCAGATCGTCGGCTGGAAGGGAACCGTGAACCCCTTCGCGTTCGACGCTCGAACGCTCAGGCTTGCCCACGACGCACGACGCTTCGAACTGTCGACGATGTCGTACGCGTCCGCGGTCGGACTCGAGTCGTCGATGGCGATCTTGTCGTCGGCCGGTTTCGATCGCATCGCGCGACATGCCGCCGACCTGGCGGCGCGGCTCGTCGGTCGGGTCGAAGGACTCGGCTGGCGACCGTTCCGGTCACTCGATGATCCGGGAGCTTCGCCCCACATCGTGTCGTTGCGGCACGCCCGACACCGCCCTGACGTGACGGCCGCCCGCCTCGCATCCGAGCATCGGATCATCTGCGGGGGTCGAGGGGATGGACTCCGGATCTCCCTGCACGTGTACAACGACGAAGCCGATATCGACCGGCTCGCCGAGGCCTTGCGGGAGACGTAGTGCGAAGGTGGTGGATCCATGTCAGCGGTAGGTAGGCAGCAGAAGAAGGGATCCACGTTCCGAGCGATGCACGCGGGCGAGCCGTTCGTGATGCCGAACCCGTGGGACGCCGGCTCGGCTCGCATCCTCGAGGCACTCGGGTTCACCGCGCTCGCGACGACGAGTTCGGGCTTCGCCTTCACGCTCGGGCTCGTCGACGGAGCGGTGACGCTCGACCAGATGGCGCAGCACGTCGCGGCCATCGACACAGCGACGGAGCTCCCCGTCTCCGCCGATCTCGAGAACGGCTATGGGCCGGATCCCGCGGACGCGGCGGAAGCGATCCGGCGGATCGCGAGGGCCGGGGCGGTCGGCGGTTCGATCGAGGACTTCGACCGGGAGAGCCGTCAGCTCTACGAGATCGAGCACGCCGTGGATCGGATCCGCGCTGCAGTCGAGTCAGCTCATGGCGTGACGTTCCCATTCACGCTCACCGCCCGAGCGGAGAACCACATCCGAGACAACCCCGACCTCGCCGACACGATCCGGCGGCTCCGATCGTACGAGGAGGCCGGCGCCGACGTCCTCTATGCGCCGGGGCTGCGAACGATCGAGGAGATCCGCGCGGTGTGCGAAGCCGTCTCGAAACCCGTCAACGTTCTCGCCGTACCCGGGTTGTCTGTCGCCGAGATCATGGAGGCGGGAGCGCAACGGATCAGCGTGGGCGGGAGCCTCACCTGGGTCGCCGTCAAGGCGTTCGCCGACGCGGCCGGCGCGATCCGAGACCGCGGGGATGTCTCCGCCCTCGCCGCGCGGGTTCCGCTGGACGATTGGTTCGCTGATTGAGCAGTCTTCCCATCACCAGCCGAAGGCGAGGCGGTCGTGTTCGACCGTTCGAGGCGACACCAGCCCGGAGCTGCAGCTCGCGTTCCCGATGATGGCGGGGCTCTCTGTCCAGGGGACGGTCCCTGGGACCGACATCGTGCCGATCGGGCCGTCCGGCGACGTGACGTCTGATCAGCCCGGCGGGGACGAGATCACTCCCAATCGACGGCGTAGACCGGTGCCCACGGCAACGCGTCCACTTCCGGCACGGAGATCATCGGACGCCGGCCCCCCCTGACCTCGCGCAGCACGCGATCGCGCTGTGCCGGGGGGACGAGGAAGCTGATCCGCCAGCCCCTCACGGCGTCGTGACCACGCCCCACCAGGAGGTTGCGGCCGTCCCGCGAGGTGCCCACCTGTTCGACCGTGACGTTCAGGATCCGCATCGTGCTCACCCTATGTCGCGGGAGGACGCCGGGCTAGCCGGCCGACGACAGGATCGAGTCGACTTCAACCACCACTACCCCTAGCGAGCTGCCCGAGGGAGTCCACCGGATGCGATGGCCTGTGGAACGTCAGCGGAGGTTCCGGAAGAACGTCCTGACGTCGGCGACGAGTTCCTCGGGTGCTTCCATGGCGGGGAAGTGGCCACCGACCTCGAACTCCGACCAGTGCTCGATGTGCCCGTCGCGGTTCAGGACGTACCGGAGCATGTCATCGGCCGCGAACACCGCCATCCCGAGTGGCGCCAGAGATCTCGCGCCCCAATCTCGCTCAGCGTGGGCTGCTTCGTAGAGGAACTGGGCGGCAGACGTCCCGGTGTGCGTGAACCAGTAGATGCTGACGTTGGTGAGCAGCTGGTCTCGGTCGACGGCGTCTTCAGGAAGCTCGGCGGCCGGGTTCGTCCACTCCTTGAACTTCTCCACGATCCAGGCGAGCTGGGCAACGGGCGAATCGTTGAGGCCGTACGCGAGCGTTTGTGGCCGTGTGGACTGGATCTGCAGGTACCCTCGACCGGCTGCTTCCCAGCCGCGGAGCTCCCGCAGTCGGACCTTCTGGGCCTCGGTCATGTCCTCGGCTTCATCGGGCAGCATCCCGCCGATCAATGCGAGTGCCGTCGGGTCCGTGCTCACATGTGCGCCGACGACGCGATCGGGGTCGTGGATGCCGAGGTCTCCCGAGATGCCCGCTCCGATGTCCCCGCCGTGCGCGCCGTACCGCTCGTAGCCAAGGCGGCGCATCAGCTCCACCCAGGCCTTGGCCGTCCGCGTGGACTCCCACCCCGAGCCCTCGAGTGGGCTGGAGAACCCGAACCCCGGCAACGACGGGGCAACGACATGGAACGCGTCGGCCGGTTCGCCGCCGTGGGCCCGTGGATCGGTGAGCGGACCGATGAGGTCGACGAACTCGGCGATCGAGCTCGGGTACCCATGGGTGATGACGAGCGGCAGCGCGCTTGGCTCGGGCGACCGGACGTGCAGGAAGTGGATGCGTTGGCCATCGATGGTGGTGGTGAACTGGGGGAACCCGTTCAGCGTCGCCTCGTGCGCCCGCCAGTCATGCTCCGAGCGCCAATACTCGGCCAGCTCCTTCAGGTATCCGAGCGGCACGCCCCGGCTCCAGCCCACTCCCGGCGATCCCGTAGGCCAGCGGGTGCGGGCGAGCCGGTCCCGCAGGTCGTCGACATCCGCCTGGGGTACCTCGATCCGGAAGGCTCGGATCTCGCTGTCGGAACGATCGGGACCGGCCATGGGTCTGGTCTCCCTCCTGCGCTCTCGCTCCTCCCCGGTCTGGCGGGTGGAGCTCCCATATGACAGGATGCTGTCATGAATGAGCACCGTATCGGGCTTGACAGGATGCTGTCAATATGACTCCTCGCCGAGGATCCAGGACGCCCGTGGGGGACGCCCTCAGCGAGCTCGTCGTCCACGTCTTCCGGCTGAACGGGCTGCTGGTGTCCACCGGTGACTCGCTGGCCCAGCCGGCCGGCCAGACCAGCGCACGATGGAGGGTCCTGGCCACGGTAGAAGACGGTCCATCCACCATCGCCCAGATCGCGCGGGATTGGGGCCTGGCCCGGCAGAGCGTTCAGCGCGTGGCGGATGTACTGGTGGAGGAACGGTATTGCCTCTACGAGGAGAACCCGGGGCACCGTCGAGCTCAGCTCCTTCGCATCACCCCTCAGGGCCGGCGCGCGCTACGAACGATCCAGGCGGCACAGCGGGCGTGGGCGGATGCCTTGGGTTCGGAGATCGGGGAGGCGGACCTTCGCGAGGCGAACGCCGTCCTCGCCCGAGCGATCCGAACCATCGCCAGCCATCGGCCCAGTGGCTAGATGCGGAAGAGGGCCACGATGTCGCGGAGGACCGTGAGCCACGGGTCTGCACGAGGGGGTCGATCAGCTCATGTCGGATCGCGCTGAGGGTGGTCGCGCCCGCGCGAGGCTTCGGTCACACGTGATCCGGCGCCATCGGGCGCGCAGGCGGATCGCCAGGCTCGACCGGCGAGCCCACTCGCTGGGCTGGTGGGTGGCCGTCCTTGTTCATGATCGGCTCAGCGCTGTTCGCGGTCGGTTCGTTGCCGGCGTTCGCCGACGCGGTCGATCCGCGGGTCGTCGGCGTCACCTTCTTCGTCGGGTCGATCTTCTTCACCTCGGCCGGCTATCTGCAGTACGTGCAGGTCATCAACGCCGCCGACGGGCGAACCCCAGGCCGGATCGTGCTGCTGGCCTGGCAGCCCGATCACGTGGATTGGTGGGCGGCTTCGATCCAATCGATCGGCACGGTGCTCTTCAACATCAGCACGTTCGGCGCGTTGCTGACAACGCTGAGCATCGAGCAAGAGGATCGACTGGTCTGGGCCCCCGACATGTTCGGCTCGGTCGCCTTCCTCATCGCGAGCTCGCTCGCGTGGTTCGAGGTCTGCCGGTGGTGGGCCCTGCGCCCACGCGAGTACTCCTGGTGGGTCGTGGCACTGAACCTCGCGGGTTCGATCGCGTTCCAGATCTCCGCGATCGCGGCCTTCGTCCGCCCCACCACCGGCGAGCTCGTGAACGTTCCCGTCGCGAACCTCGGCACGTTCGTCGGAGCCGTGTGCTTCTTCGTCGGGGCCTTCCTGCTGATCCCGGAGATGCGACGCGAGGCTGGAGCGACGGCCGGCTGACGCTCAGGAGCAGGATCCGGTCGGCAGGCTATGCTCGGCAGATGCGATCGTCGTGCAGTACACCGTGTCTAGCGATAGCGAGTTGACGCCGTCGATCGAGACGGAGTGGCAGTTCGACGCCGTTCATCTTGCTCCGGTCCAGCGGTGGCTCGGTCAGCACGCTGAGGGATCGATCAGGGTCGAACCCGCCGGGACGCGGAGCCTGGTCGACACGTACCTCGACACATCCGACCTCCGGATCTCTCGCGCGCAGCGTTCGCTCCGTCTGCGGCGGGTCGGCCGGGAGGCCGAGATCACGCTGAAGACGCATGCTCCCGCGGTCGCTGGGGTGCGTTCGCGTGAGGAGATCACGGAGCGCCTCTCCGTTCCGGACGTCGCCGCGCTCGGGACCGACGGCGACGTCGGTTGGCGGGTCCGGGCCCTCATCGGACGTCGTCCACTGACCGAGCTCTTCGAGGTCCGAACGCGACGCCAGGTCTTCACGCTGCAGCACGGGGCACTGCCAGCGGGCGAGGTCGTGCTGGATCGGACCGTGATCGGCATCGGTCCACGGCTCGAGCCAGTCCGGTTGCGACGGGTGGAGGTTGAGGTCGCGGACGCGACGAACCCCGAGATCGCCGCCTTCGTCCAGCGTCTTCGGCAGGAGTGCGGGCTTCAGCTCGCCACGCACACGAAGTTCGAGGCCGGGTTCCTCGCTCGCGGACTCGAGGTCCCGCTCGCACGGGACCTCGGGAGCACCTCGTTCGACCTGCACAGCTCAACGGGGGAGCTGGCGTTCGCGGTGCTCCGGGGACACTTCGTCGAGATGCTCGCGCACGAGTCGGGCACGAGACTCGGGGAAGATCCTGAAGAGCTCCATGGGATGCGGGTGGCGACGCGGCGGCTCCGCGCGGTCCTTGGGATCTTCGAACCGGCGCTCCCGGTGAGGGCCAGCCGGTTCCGAGCGGATCTCAGATGGTTGGGTCAGGTCCTGGGTGCGGTTCGAGATCTGGACGTGGGGATCGGGCAGCTCCATGAAAGGACGGATGAAGGGGTCGGCGGCGAGGATGCCGGTGCCTTGGATGCGCTGATCGTCGTGCTCGAGTCGCGCCGCAGCGACGCACGCGGTGTGCTCCTGGAGGCGTTGGATTCTCGCCGGTACGATCGGTTGGTCGACGGCTTCGCGGCGTTCCTCGCTCACGGACCCCTTCGGCGCTCCGCGGCCTCGACGGCGCCCGCGACAGGGACCGTGCCGGCGATCGCGATCGAGCGGTACCGAAAGGTTCGGAAGCAGGGTCGGCGGCTCGATGCGAGCTCCGAGCCCAGCGAGTTCCACGTGCTGCGCATCCGGTGCAAGCGACTGCGGTACGCGCTCGAGGCGGTCACGGAGCTCTACGGCAAACCCGCTCGTGTGATGAACCGGCGTCTGATCGCGGTCCAGGACGCACTCGGGGCCCATCAGGACGCCATCGTCGCGAGCCAGCGACTCAGGTCGCTCGCGATCGAGGACGAGCACGACCTCCCGCCCGCCACGGTGTTCGCGATGGGCGAGTTGACCGCTCGGTACACGGATCGGGCAGAACGGCTGAGGTCCGGATTCCCTCCGCTGTTCCGCAAGCTCGCAGGGCCGTGGAAGGAGCTTCGCCGGGTGATGGAGGCCGCGGCACCCGAGATCCCCTCGACCCGAACACCGATCGGTCGATCTCCTGCCCTGCGAACCGTGGCGACGACGGATCCGGTCAAAGCAGACGAGCCGAACGACGTCCTCAAGCGGGCGTAGCCGTTCGACCCGGGAAGATCGCTCCTTCGTTCGAAGCGATGTCGTGAACCCTTCGCGCACATCACCCGTACTACCGGGGACTCGACATCCGCGCGCGCCATGCGCCGTCAGATCGGAGGACCGGAATGACCACCCGTCCGTCCACCCGCCGCGCTATCTGCGCCGCGGTCGCCCTCCTCGCGATGCTGCTCGTGGTGCCCACCGCGGCGTCTGCCGCCCGCGGCGGCCCCCTCGCCGGCCCGACGAACCTGCGCGTTGCCGCCATCACGCCGCACCAGGTCACCCTGGCGTGGGACCCCGCGGTGAACTCCGGGAGCTTCATCTACGTGATCCGGGCGGACTTCGGCTACCAGCTCGGCGTCCCACAGACCGAGACGAGCTTCACCTGGACGCGGGACATCCACCCCGGCAGGACGTATTCGTTCGTCATGTGGGCGGGCAACGCGAAGGGTCAGGAATCGAGGCAGAGCAACACGCTGACGGTCACCACGCCCGTCGACACGACCCCCCCGGCGGCGCCCGTCGTCTCCGTGACCGGGAGGACCTCGTCCACCGTCGACCTCGCGTGGGGCCCGGTCGCCGACGACGACCACACCTGCTGCACGTACCGCGTCTTCGCGAACGGCTCCCTCGTGAACGTCCATCCGACGGGTGAGCGGTCGCTGACGGTCCTGCGGCTCGCCGGCGCGACGACATATTCGTTCACGGTCGTCGCGGTCGACCCGTCACGGAACGCGTCGGCGCCGAGTGCCCCGGTGACGGCGACCACGCAGCCGTCCACCGACACGACCGGCCCCACTGCCCCCGGGAACCTCATCGCGTGGGACTTCGGCTGCGAGACGTGGCTCTTCTGGGACAAGTCCGTCGACGACGTCGACCCACAGTTCGCGATCCTCTACGAGTTCCGCGTGAACGGCGTCTTCGACGGCACGTCGCTCGACATCACCCGCTGGATCACCTACGGCAACCAGACTCCGTCGAACACGTACACCGTGCAGGCGATCGACAGCGCCGGCAACCGCTCTCCGGTGAGCTCCATCACGCTCGACAACCAGTCCTGCTGAGGAGCCGGGCCTGCGGATCACGCGCGGCCGGAGCGGTCGCGCGGATCTCCGGGACCATCGGGGGCCGGGTCGTCGACCTGAGGGCACCCGCGCCCTCGTACTACTGATCCTCTTTCCGGGACTGAGCAGCGACCCGGACAGCCGGCTGGCGGGGATGGTGCGGGCGGGATAGGGTCTGTCTGCCGACCGTTGCCGGATCGAACGTCGAAGGAGTGACCGAATGCCTTTCGTGTCCAGCGTGATCGCATCCGCGCCGTTGCTCGCCTACCGATACGGGTTCTTCACCTTCCTGTTCATCGGTTTCGGGGTCGTGCTCGCGGGCTACGCCGTCTACTGGATGATCTTCAAGGTAGGAAGGACTAGCCCTCGCCGATCCTGCGGCCGCTACATCGCGGCCGACGGGGGGGTGCCCTGCATGCCCCCCATCGAGGCTTCCCAGCGGTTGTACTGCTCGATCTCGTAGCCACGGTTGACCTGGAACTGGAAGAGCATGCCGACCGCGGCGACGACGGCGAAGATGATGAACCACAGCGGGTGGTCGTCGAGGACCATCTTCGCTCCGCTCTCGGCGATGCTCGTCCGGCGTGGCAGACGGCGTGAAGAGGAAGAGGAACGTCCCCACGATCGCCCAGCCGCCGATCAGCGCGGTCGAGACGATCACGATCGCCTTCTGGAGGTTCAGGGCGATCGCGGCGATCGCGAAGACCACGCCGACGACGACGCCCACGATCCAGACCAACACATCCAGATCGGCGCCGAACAGGCCGAAGAAGCCCGCCACCAGGCTGTATCCGAGCGAGCCGGCCATCAGGGCGACCGCGAAGGCCCAGAACAGGTAGGAGAGCAAGGCGAACAAGAGTCCTGCGAAGAACCCGACCACCCAGCTCGTCGTGGTCGCCAGGAAGCCGTCACCGAACAGCGCCTGGACGGAATGCGCGCCGAAACCAAGTCCGAAGAAGAACCCGTAGATCGGCAGCAGGATCAGGAACAGCCGATATCCGCCGAACGCGATGACGATGCCCAGGAACAGGAGGAGCCCTCCGGCGAGGAGGGTTCCGAGGACCGATCCGTCCATGAGATCACTCCTTGGTCGAGCGGCCGTGGCCGCGTTCGCCCTGCATCAACAGAATCCTGACACCCGAGACGCCCGTGAGCCAGCACCTCCGTGGATACCGGCGAGGCTATCCTCCGTTCGTGGCGCACGCCGTGGTGGCGATCGGCGGGTGAGCGCTCAGGCGACGCCGGGGGAGAGGAAGCGCGCCGTCTCCGCGTTGGTGGACGGCGGGTTCGTCGCACCCGAAGCCGAGGCCGACGCCCTGCTGGCGGCATCCCGTGAAGGCGTCGGATCGATCGACGCGTTGCTCGCGCGGCGCCTGGAAGGGGAGCCGCTGGCGTGGATCACGGGCTCGGTGACCTTCTGCGGGGTCCGGGTCCTGGTCGATCCGGGCGTGTTCGTGCCGCGTCCGCACACCGAAGCGCTCGCTCTGCGGGCGATGGAGATGCTGCCGTCCGACGGGATCGCCGTCGACCTCTGCACCGGGACCGGGGCCGTGGCCACGGTGCTCGGCTCCGCGCATCCCCGTGCGGTGGTGGTCGGCACCGACATCGATCCGGTCGCGGTCGCCTGTGCCAGGAAGAACGGGATCCGGGTGTTCGAGGGAGACCTCGATGGCCCGCTCCCGCCCGAGCTCCGCGGGCGCGTGGACCTGCTCACCGCCGTCGTGCCCTACGTGCCCACCGAGGAGCTGCCCTTCCTCCCGCGGGACGTCCGCGCGCACGAGCCCCGTCACGCGCTCGACGGTGGTCCTCGCGGCACGACGGCGCTCGTGCGCGCCGCCGAGGTGGCAGCCCGGTGGCTCCGTCCCGGCGGCACCACTCTCCTGGAGCTCGGCGGCGATCAGGCAGCCGAGATGACCGCGGCCATGCGGGAACTCGGGTTCACGGACATCCGCGTCCATGCGGACGAGGACGGTCAGGATCGCGCGATCGAAGGCCGCCTGGGGCCGCTACCGCCGGCCACGGTCGGGGAGGGTTGACTCGCCGACGTTGGTCTGCAGCCAACCGACGAGCGGCTTCGACTGCTCCAGGAACTCCACGATCCGATCCTTCGCACGCTTCGTCCCGAGCCAGGCGCCGGCCGGCCATTCCCGCCACGCGATGAGCCCCTTGTACCGGAGGAGCTCGATCCGCGGGTGGTCCTTCGGGTAGCCCTTGGGGGCAGTCTTCAACACGTCGTGCCCGTGGACATCGAGTCCCTTCGCTCGCGCCGCAGACACGATCCGGTGCAGCTCCTCACCCGAGCTCTCATCTACGACCGCCTCGCGATAGCGCTCGAGCTGGTCGGACGCCATCTCCCACTTCCCGCTCCCGACCGCGAGGCCGCGCGCGTCGATCTGCACGTAGCCCTCTCCGATCGTTGCCCCGATCGCGGTCTTGTACGGGGACTTGTCCCGGCTGAAGCGAACGTCGCGATAGGGGCGGAAGATGCGGCCCTCGCCGAACTCGGGCTCCAGCTCGGCGAGGAGCTCCTCCATCGGCGCCCGGACGATCGTGTCGTAGACCTCCTTGCGCGGCTGCCAGTACGCCTTCGAGTTGTCGGCCTCCAGGCCCTCGAAGAACTCGAGCGCCTCCACCTTCCATCCGCGGAACGCCATGGATCCCGACCTCCTCCGCTCGCAACCGACCGAGGCTATCCGAGCAGGGTGACGTCCGAGGGCGCTCAGAACTTCCCGAAGAGGTCGCTCGCGGGGTCGAAGAACCCGCCCGCGGGGCGCGCGTGCGCATGCCAGTGGTCGGGGATCCGCCGCCGCTCGGGGTCGACCCAGTAACCATCCGCCCCGTACCGCTCGGCGGCGATCCGTTCGAGCCGATCGAGGAGCGCCGCTTCGAGATCGGGCTCGGGGAGCCCGTGCGAGCGCCACACGACCATCGGGGTCCGGCACACGAGGCATTCGGCGACCCAGCAGTCGTCGTCCTCGTGGAGCCAAGGGGTCACCGGTTCCGCGGCGCAGAGCTGGCAGTCACTGATAGGCCATCACCATCAGCTCGGCGCTGTGTCCGGCCTCGATCCCGTGCTCCTGGAACCACCCGATGTTCGCCTCGATCGCCAGGACGTATGGCTGGTCGACCCCGTAGGTGGGGCAGGGGTCCGACTCGCACGGCTGCATGTCCAGGACGTCGATCACGCGTCCGGCCTCATCGACGAAGGCGATGGACAGCGGGATCAGGGTGTCCTTCATCCAGAACGTGCTGTCGACCGGCTCCCGCCACACGAAGGCCATCCCTTCGTCGGCGGGGAGCTGCTCGATGCCGCTGAGACCTCGTCGCTGCTCGCTGGCGTCGTCGGCGACCTCGACATAGAGGAGGGCGTCGGCTTCATCGAACGCCACGGTCGAAGGCGGCCGGTCCGGAGAGGTGTCGGTCCCGCTGCACGCGACAAGGCCGGCGAGCAGCACCGCGACCGCGAGGATCTTCACTTCTCCATGGTGCCACGGGGAGCTGCGAGTCCATTGTTATCATCGCCCCCTGCCGCCGGAGTAGCTCAGTCGGCAGAGCGCCTCCATGGTAAGGAGGAGGTCAGGGGTTCGATTCCCCTCTCCGGCTCTCGTCGCATTCACCCATCGTCCGGGCGGGGGTTCGTGCCGCAGTCGCGACACCCCAGGTAAACTGGGCGACCGCCGGGCGGGGTAGCTCAGTGGTAGAGCAAGCGGCTCATAATCGCTGTGTCGGCGGTTCGATCCCGCCCCCCGCTACGAAGAGCCGAAGACACCTCCGAGGAGATCTAGGGACATGGGCAAGAAGAAGTTCGAGCGGACGAAGCCGCACGTGAACATCGGCACGATCGGCCATATCGACCACGGGAAGACCACGCTGACGGCTGCCATCACGAAGCGCCAGGCCGAGAAGGGCATGGCGGACTTCACGCCGTTCGATCAGATCGACAAGGCGCCGGAGGAGCGAGAGCGGGGCATCACGATCGCGATCGCCCACGTCGAGTACGAGACCGACAACCGCCATTACGCCCACGTCGACTGCCCCGGCCACGCCGACTACGTGAAGAACATGATCACGGGAGCCGCCCAGATGGACGGCGCGATCCTCGTCGTCTCGGCGGCCGACGGCCCGATGCCGCAGACCCGCGAGCACGTGCTCCTCGCCCGGCAGGTGGGCGTCCCCTCGATCGTGGTGGCGCTGAACAAGTGCGACATGGTCGACGACCCGGAGCTGCTCGACCTCGTCGAGCTCGAGGTCCGCGAGCTGCTCTCCTCCTACGAGTTCCCGGGCGACGACGTCCCCGTGGTGCAGATCTCCGCCCTGAAGGCGCTCGAGGGCGACGAGACGTGGACCAGCAAGATCGATGAGCTCCTGGACGCCTGCGACACCTACATCCCCGAGCCCACCCGCGACACGGACAAGCCGTTCCTGATGCCGATCGAGGACGTCTTCTCGATCACCGGCCGCGGGACGGTCGTCACGGGCCGCGTCGAGCGCGGGACCCTCAACAAGATGAGCGAGATCGAGATCGTGGGGATCAAGGACACGCGCAAGACGATCGCCACCGACCTCGAGATGTTCCGGAAGCTCCTCGACGAGATCCAAGCCGGCGACAACGTCGGTGTGCTGCTCCGCGGGATCGACAAGGAAGAGGTGGAGCGCGGGCAGGTCCTCGCGAAGCCGGGCTCGATCACCCCACACACGGAGTTCGAGGCGCAGGTCTACATCCTGTCCAAGGAGGAAGGCGGCCGGCACACGCCGTTCTTCGACGGCTACCGCCCGCAGTTCTACTTCCGGACCACCGACGTCACCGGCCAGTCCCACCTGCCCGAGGGCGTGGAGATGGTGATGCCGGGTGACAACGTGGAGATGAAGGTCGACATGATCGCCCCGATCGCGATGGAGGAGGGCCTCCGCTTCGCGATCCGCGAGGGTGGCCGCACCGTCGGCGCCGGCCGGGTCACGAAGGTCGTGAAGTAGGGATGGCTCGCAAGGAAGGCAACCGCCCGAAGATCACCCTCGCCTGCTCGAACTGCAAGCGGCGGAACTACAACACGGTGAAGAACCGGGTGAACGACCGAGACCGGATCGAGCTCAAGAAGTACTGCCGCTGGTGCCGCTCGCACACGTTGCACCGCGAGACGCGCTAGCGCTCGCGCTCAAGGAGCGAAGCGATAGCGCGGGTCAGCGCGCTCAAGCAGCGAAGCGATAGCGCGGAATCATCAGGAGCTGCTCAGGAAGCGTCGACGTCGGTCTGGGAGAGCTTCTCGCTCGTCTTGACCTTGCCGAACCGGATCGCCGCCACGACGGCGTCGGTCTTCGAGTGCACACCCAGCTTCGTCAGCACGTTCTGGATATGCGTCCGGAGCGTGTGACGGCTCATCCCGAGCTCGTTCGCGATGTCGACGGATGCCTCGCCGGCGGCCACGCGCTGGAGGATCTCGAGCTCTCGGGGCGTGAGCCGCTCGACCCGCTGGGCGAGCTCGCCGTCGGTCCGCCGTTGCATCCGGAACCGCGCCAGTGACAATTCGACCTCGCTCACGGCGTGAAGGGGCTCGCCCCGGTAGGCGCGGCGGATCGCGTCCGCGAGGTCGGCGACGGCCTGGGTCTTCCGCAGGTAGCCCCGCGCGCCCGCCTCGACAGCCCGGGCGAGGACGACGTCGTCGTCGTGGCCGGACAGGAGGATCACCTTCGTATCGGACGAATCCCGGTGGATCCGCCGGGTCGCCTCCAGGCCGTCGACGCCGGGCATCTGGACGTCCATCAGGAGCACGTCCGGGTGCTTGACCTGCGCGGATTCGATCGCCGACTCGCCGTCGGTGACCACCTCGATGACCGTGAGATCGTCCTCGTTGTCCAGCGCGATCTGAAGGGCCTCACCGAAGGATCGGTGGTCGTCGGCGATGACGACGCGGATATCCCCCTCGGCCGTCCCAGATGCCTTGCGCTCCTTGGACCTGGCTCGGGCAGCCATACGGCGGCATCGTAGGCGTCTCGGGCTACAGAATCGAGTACCCCCACCGCCGGATTTTCGGATGTCCCCCGTTGGAGGGACGCCGCATGCTCCTGGACGGGCGTCGGATACCATCCCGCGATGAACGCGGCGGCCGCAGGGAAGGTCTATCCGGAGGTCGCCTTCACCGTCGATCCGGGCCGCGTGGCGGCCTTCCGGGACGTCTTCGACCAGCGGGAAGGGGTTCCCACCACGTTCATGACGGCCGCGGAGTTCACGGTGATCCCCGACATCGCGGCCGATCCGGAGCTCGGCCTCGACTTCTCCCGGATCCTCCACGGGAGCCAGGAGTACGAGTTCCTCCGCCCCTTGCGGGAGGGCGAGATGCTGACGATCAGGAGCAGGATCGAGTCGATCCGTTCCCTCGGTGGGAACTCCTTCCTCACGCTCCTGATCGAGCTGATCGACCCGAACGGTGATGTCGTGTGTACGGCACGATCCGGTCTGATCGAGCGATCCGAGACCTGATGCCCTCGGTGCGTGAGGTCGAGGTCGGCTCGGAGCTTCCTCAGCTCGCCCGCGTCGTGACTGTCGAGGACGTGAAGGCGTACGCCGAAGCAGGGGGCGACGGGAACCCGCTCCACCAGGACGATGCCGTTGCGCGAGCCGCGGGGTTCCCGGGGATCGTCGCCCACGGCATGTTCACGATGGGTCACCTCGCCGCCTGCGTCGCCGGATGGGCGGGTGGCCCGGAGCGCGTCCGGCGGCTCACGTCGCAGTTCCGCGCGCCGGTCTTCATGGGCGAGGAGATCGTGGCGCGAGGACGGGTGAAGTCGGTCGACGCGGATCGGAGGATCGCCGTCGTCGACTGCTGGGTCACCGTCGAGCGCGACGGGGAGATGGAGTTGCCGATCAAACGCGGCGAAGCCGAGGTGCTCCTCGACCCTTGATATCGGGGGCTACGCTCGCTCCTTCGTCGCTCGCTTCTTGAGCCCCCGAACCCCCCTGAGATCGGGGGCTACGCTTGCACCTTCGTCGCTCGCTTCTTGAGCCCCCGAACCCCCCTACGCTCCGAGTTGGCCTTGCGCGTCCCGGCGCTGCGTCCGCCCCGACATCGCTTGGATCGCCTCGCTCATCCGGTCGACCACGATCTGGACGTCGTTGCCGTAGCCCTCGTCCACCATGACCGTGACACGGTCGATCTTGTCGGCGAGGCGCTCCGCCACCGTGAGCATCGACTCGGCCGTCGACTGCGACTCCTTGTGGAGCTGGTCGGACATCGACTGGAAGCGCCGGTCCACCGAGCTCAGGACGTCGTTCGCCAGGCCGGCATGGAGCTCCTTGATCGAGCGCAGCGTCTGCCGGAGCAGCTCGGCGTCGTCGTTCGCCGGGCCGGATGTCTCCATCCGCTCGGCGAGAGCCTGATTGTCCGAGCGGATCATCCGGGCGATCGCCGTCACACGGTCATCGACATGCGCGCGCATCCGTTCCTCGAAGGCCTGCTGCTGCTCGGCGAGCATCGTGTCGATGCCCTCGATCGAGCCCATCGACGCGCTCATCCGCTCGACGGTGTCGCCGAGCGTCGAGGCGATCGCGATCTCGGCCGCTTCGCCGGTCTTCTCCACCAGCGCCTCGCCGACCAGGATCATCCGCTCCTCGACGGTCTCGCGGAGCACAAGCTCCTGCTCCGCCGTCTTCTCCTCGATCATCCCCCGGAGGGCTTGGGAATCGCTCCGGATCAGCTCCGCGAGACCGCGCACCCGAGCGTCGATGAACCGCTCCATCGCGGACTTCAGGGCGACCTCGTCCCGGGTGTGGATGCCCATGCCCTCAGACATCAGCTCGAGCTGCTGTCCGATCGCCTGGACCTCCTCGCGGACCGTCGCGCCGACGTTCGCCGTGAGATCGCCGTCCTGGCTCGCGAAGGACTCGGCGTGCTCCTCGACCCGCTGGGCGAGCCGGCCGACGGCCTCGGCGCCGCCCTGCACGTATCCCTGCATCGCCTCGACGACCCGGGAGGTCTCGCGGGCGACCATCTCGCCGTGCTCGCGGACCTGCTGCATGATCGTGTCGGTGAGTGTCCGGTCGCGCTCGTCGAGGTTCTTGAACGTCTCGGCGATGTGATGCTCGACCTGCTCCAGCTGGTTCCGGACGCCCTCGACGCCGTGGAGCGTGGGGGAGTCGGCGATCTCTCGGATCGACGCCACGGAGGATTCCATCGCCTCACGGGTGGCGCGACCGGTCTCGGCGAGGTCGCCGAGCGCGTCCTCGACGCGGCCGGCGCGGGTGGACAGGGCCTGGAAGCGCTCGTCGCTCGAGGCGATGAGGCTGCGGATCGCCTGATCCCTCGAGAGCAGGCTGACGATGCGCTCCTGCTCGGGACGGACGTCCTTGGCCGACGAGCGCCAGAGCTCGGTGGCCACCTCGCGCATCAGGATCGTGGCCTGCTCCTCCAGCGCCTGGAGGCCTTCCTCCACCCGCTCGTCGACCACGTTCGTCAACGCGTTCGCGACCACTTCTTCGGCGGGAGACAGGACCGTCGGCTCGGGTTCCGGCTGCCGGGTGAACAATGGGGTACGCCGACGGGCGCCGGCTCCCGCCGGCCGTGCGGTGCGCTGTTCGTTCATGCGTGTGCCTCGCGATCCGGGGCCGCTGCGGCACGTCTTGGAACCGAAGGATAGGCCAGGTGCTGCCGTGCTCATGTATCTGGCTGAGAAATCCCCCGCAGGCTGGGTCGGCCGCTCGGCCGTTCGGGGGAAGGCCGAGAACGGCTACGGAACGTCGCAGGTCGGGACGATGCTTCCTTTGCCGGGCCTCAGGGGCGACCCTATACTGAGGTCTCCGAACGTCCCGCCACGACGCTGGGAGGCCCGGAGCCCAGGGGCGTAGCTCAATTTGGTAGAGCACCGGTCTCCAAAACCGGCGGTTGGGGGTTCAAGTCCCTCCGCCCCTGCAAGGGAGCACCCATGAATCGACAGATGAAGCGGATGCAGGAGCGCCAGGAGCGCGCGCAGAAGCGCGCGGGCGCCTCGCGTCCCGCGGCGCCGTCCGCTGCGACCCGGAAAACCGCCGTCCAAGAGCGGCGGAAGCGGACCGGTGCGCGTCAGTTCCTGAAGGAGGTCCGCCAGGAGCTCCGACAGGTCGACTGGCCGACCCGCCGGGAGCTGATCTCCTACTCGATCGTGGTGCTCGTGACCCTGACCGTCCTCACGGCCTTCGTGTTCGCGCTCGACTCTGTGTTCACGCGCTTCGTGTTCGACGTGCTCGGTGGCTCATGAGGACCGACGTGAACGGATCCGGATCGATCTCCGACGAGCGCGACCTCGAGGAGGTCGCCACCGACCTACCCACCGCCGACGAGGAGGGCATGGAGATGCCGGCGCCTGAGGTGGAAGCAGGCGCTGCCGAGGTCGCGGCGGAGGTCGTCGAGCCAGACCCTTCTGATCCTCAGCCGGACCCGGACCCCGAACCCGTCGAGCCCGAGCCGGAGCCGGAGCCGGACCCGGAACCCGTCGAGGCTGCGTCCGAGCCGGAGGCCGTCGAAGCGACGCCTGAGCCCGAGCCCGAGCCGAAGGCCGTCGAAGCGGCGCCCGAGCCCGTGGTCGACGAAGATCCGTTCCGTGGCCACGGCGACTGGTACGTCGTGCACACGTACTCGGGGTACGAGAACAAGGTGAAGGCCAACCTCGAGTCGCGCATCAAGACGATGCAGATGGAGGGGAAGATCTTCGGCGTCCACATCCCGATGGAAGACGTGATGGAGATCAAGTCGGGCAAGAAGCAGGTCGTGAAGAAGAAGCAGTTCCCCGGCTACCTGCTCGTCCGGATGGTCTACGACAACGACTCCTGGTACGTCGTTCGGAACACGCCAGGTGTCACCGGCTTCGTCTCCGCCGGCACGGGCACCAAGCCGACGCCTCTGTCGAAGCACGAGGTCGACAAGATCCTGACGGTGAAGAAAGAGGAGGTCCGGCCACAGGTCCGCCTCGGCTTCGAGGAGGGCGACATCGTCCGGATCACCTCCGGCCCCTTCGCGGACTTCAACGGCACGATCAACGAGATCAACGCCGACCAGGCCAAGCTCAAGGTGCTGGTCAACATCTTCGACCGGGAGACCCCGGTCGAGCTCTCCTTCGACCAGGTGTCGAAGGTCTAAACCCTTAGACGCGGGAGGCCGACAGGCCGCTGGGACCGCAGGAGGTGTGAACGATGGCTCCGAAGAAGAAGGTGCTCGCCACCGCGAAGCTCCAGATCGTCGCCGCGCAGGCAACCCCCGCCCCACCGGTGGGTACGGCGCTGGGTCAGCACGGCGTGAACATCATGGAGTTCTGCAAGCAGTACAACGACGCGACCCAGCAGTTCGCCGGGCAGGTGATCCCCGTGGAGCTCACGATCTACGAGGATCGATCGTTCTCGTTCGTCCTGAAGCAGCCGCCGGCAGCCGAGCTGATCCGCAAGGCGGCCGGGATCGAGAAGGGCTCGGGCGAGCCCAACCGGGAGAAGGTCGCGCGCCTCTCACGGCAGCAGGTGCAGGAGATCGCCGAGCGGAAGATGGTCGACCTGAACGCGAACGACATCGAGAACGCGATGCGGATCATCGAGGGGACGGCGCGCAGCATGGGCGTGGAGGTGGCGTCGTGAGCGCGAAGCCCGGGAAGCGCTACCGCGGGGCGGCCGAGTCGTTCGACCGGGAACAGGAGTACCTCCCGGCGGAGGCGATCAAGATCCTGAAGTCGCTCCCCGACGCCAAGTTCGACGAGACCGTCGAGATCGCGTTCCGGCTCGGCATCGATACCCGCAAGAACGATCAGGCGATCCGCGGCACCGTGGCTCTGCCACACGGCACCGGGAAGTCGGTCCGCGTGGGCGTGTTCGCGGCAGGGGAGAAGGCGCGGGAGGCGCGTGACGCCGGGGCCGACGTGGTCGGTGGCGAGGAGCTCGTCGAGGAGGTCATGAAAGGCACGATCGACTTCGATGCCGCGGTGGCCACGCCCGACATGATGGCCTCGGTCGGGAAGGCCGGCCGTGTGCTCGGTCCGCGCGGCCTGATGCCGAACCCGAAGACCGGGACCGTGACGAACGACATCGCGAAGGCCGTCGCCGACATCAAGGGCGGGAAGGTCGAGTACCGAGCCGATCGCACCGGCAACGTGCATCTGATCATCGGGAAGAAGTCCTTCGAGGAGCGGAACCTCCTCGAGAATTACCTCGTAGTGATCGACGAGCTCCTGAAGGCGAAGCCGTCCTCGGCGAAGGGCCGCTACATCAAGTCGCTGGCCGTCTCCTCCACGATGGGCCCGAGCGTGCGGATCGACGCGTCGAAGCCTCGGGGCGTGCAGATGGCGGCAGCCGAAGGCTAGCCGTCCGGCTGTTCGGAGCGGATCGTGTTCCTCCCGCTGGTACCCTGACCGCTGCCGCAGACAGCAGGGGCGCGTGAGCGCACAATCCCGGTCGGGTACCTGCCGAGGCCAGCGATCTTCGGGTCGTCAGGGTTCGCGCCGTCGCGCGTCTCCGCTGTCTGCGGGGACGCGTTCGTTCATACAGGAGGCGCGATGCCGAGTACCCAGAAGATCGAACGGGTCGCGGAGCTGAAGGAGCAGATCGAAGGCTCCGCGGCGCTGCTGCTCACGGAGTACCGCGGGCTCACCGTGGCCGAGATCACCGAGCTGCGGAAATCGCTCGGCGAAGGGGGCGCGAGGTTCGCGGTCATCAAGAACACCCTGATGCGCCGCGCGCTCGAGGACACCGACGCCGCCGGGCTCGGATCGTTGTTCGAGGGACCCAGCGCGGTGGCGTTCGTGCTCGAGGACCCCGTCGCAGCCGCCAAGAGCGTCACGGCGGCCGCGAAGAAGTTCCCGGCGCTGGTGCTCAAGGGCGGGTTCGTGGAAGGCCGCGTGCTTTCCGCCGACGAAGCGAGATCGCTCGCCGACCTGGAGTCGCGCGAAGTGATGCTGTCCAAGATCGCCGGTCTCATGAAGGGGGAGATGTCGCGCGCGGCCTCGATGTTCCAGGCCACACAGTCGCGATTCCTCTCGCTGCTCGAAGCTTTCAAGGCGAAGCTGCCCCAGGAGGAGGCCGACGCAGCACCCGAGGCCGAGGCAACACCCGAGGCCGAGGCAGCACCCGAGGCCGAGGCAGCACCCGAGGCCGAGGCAGCACCCGAGGCCGAGGCAGCACCCGAGGCCGAAGCAGCACCGGAGACGGATGGATCGACCGACGAAGAAGGGAAGGGATGACCGTGGCGAAGTCGAAGATCGGGACGGAGGACCTGCTCGAGCAGTTCAAGGAGATGACGCTCCTGGAGCTGTCGGAGTTCATCAAGGCGTTCGAGGAGGCATTCGACGTCACCGCCGCCGCCGCGGCGCCGATGATGGTCGCCGCCGCGGGCGGGGCAGCCGCTGGCGAGGCAGGAGCCGAGGAAGAGCAGTCGGAGTTCGACGTGATCCTCACGGCGGCCGGCGACAAGAAGATCCAGGTGATCAAGGAGGTCCGGGCGCTCACGAGCCTCGGGCTGAAGGAAGCCAAGGATCTCGTCGACGGGGCCCCCAAGCCGGTTCTGGAGCGCGTCCCCAAGGAGGCCGCCGACAAGGCCAAGGAGCAGCTCGAGGCCGCCGGCGGGAGCGTCGAGGTCAAGTAGTCCTGGCGAGCAGCCCGGGGTGACCGCGAGGCGGCGCCCCGGGTTCCCCTTCCGGCAACCCTTGTGCTACCGTGCGCGCACGTTCGTTCGGCGAGGGGGAGACAACGGATGCGGCAAAGCGATGGGAAGCACTTCGGTCAACGGCTCCGCGAGTCACGGGTCGCAGCTGGACTGAGTCAGTCTGAGCTGGAAGACATCTCCGGCATCCCCAAAGCACGACTCTCTCGGTACGAGAACGGTCATGTCGAGCCATCGATCCAGACCCTCGCCAGGCTCTCCCGAGCCCTGAACGTGTCCGAGGCGTCGCTGCTGGGTGACCAGCGGGCGATCCTCGAAGACTTCTTCAGCGTCCTCTACGACCGCGGAGTGCGCGTCACCTCCAGCGAGCAGGGCGCGCGGATCGCCCACGCGATCGCCGACCTCCTCGATGCGGTGAAGGCCGACCCCGTCGCAGATGACCTCGCGTTGACGCGGCTGCCGGACGCGGACGAGCAGCCTCTCGCCAGCCAGATCCTCGGCTAATCCTCGTCGGCGCCGAAGCGCAGCACGAGGTCGACGGGTCCTCCCCGCACATCGGAGAAGGTCGCCCCGCTCGCCCGTACGTCCAGGTCCGGTGAGGCCGAGTGGACGCTCGAGCCTTCCGGGAGCACCAGACGGAGCTGGAACCGCATCCCGTCCAGCGACGGCTGCGGGAGAACCCTCAGGGTCACCTGCTTCGACCCGTCGACCGCGCGAACGACATCCGGGACCACATAGGTCACCGTGAGCGTCGCCGACTCGCCTCCCCGCACCGTGATCGACCCCGTCACCGCCGTCAGGCCCAACTCGCTCGTGACCTCGATCGGGCTCGGCCGGCTCGTCTCCGCCGCGATCCCCTCCGCCGTCACGGGGAGGAAGAGCGTGACGTCGGCTGCGAACGTCCCGACCGGGAGCCCGCCGATGGGCCGCCCGAGGAGCACCGAGGGCGGATCCGTCCCCGCTCTGTTGTCGAACAGGATCTCCGCGTCGACCGCAACGGATCCGTCGTCCCGAACCCGGATCGACTGGCGCACCGTCGTCTGTACGAGGGCGCCGACGTGCGCGTTGCTCGTGGCGCTCCATGAGGCCGCTACGGGGAGGGCGCCGTCGCCGGTGATCCTCGCTCGGCCGTCGAGGCCGAGGCTGCGGATCAGCCGCCGCTCGGCTCGACCCGGCAGGTAGATCATCAGGTGCCGGTCCCGCGCGTCGGCGGCCATCGCGAGTGCGAATGATTCCACCCCGGGACGCCGCTCGAGGAACGCCTGGAGGATCGCCGAGACACGGTCGGCGTGCAGCTGTGCGGTCAGGGGAGGGGAGTCCCCGAGGAACGCGTCGATCTCCAACGAGTCGGTCGTGTTCCGGTCCGAGAGTCCCAGCGGAACCCCGATCGCCTCGACGTCGCCGATCGCCCAGACGACGTCTTGGAGCGCGACCGCGTCGATCAGGATCACGCCATCGAGATCCGTGAGGCCGGAGGCCTCCGCCGCCTGCAGCAGAGCTCGCGCTGTCGGTCGGCCAGTCGATCGACATGTCTGCGTCGATGAGCTCCGGAGGGGCAGGGGCGATCGATTCGAACTCGAGGGCGCCGTCGTGCGCCACCAAGACCCCCGCCGTCTGCGGCGCCCCGCCGCCGGGGCGGGGAACGCCGAGTGCCGGGACGCACACGAGGTAGCGGTGGTCGCCGGCGAACATCGCCGTGGTGAGTCGCAGCGAGTCCCGGAATCGCGTCGCGAGGTCGAGACGGAGAGCGAGTCCCTCCACGGCGTCCCGGTATCCGGAGGCGACCGGGCCGAGGAGGCTGTCACCCCCCGCCGCCTCCAGCGCGCGCAGGGCCACCCGGAGCTCACGGGCCACGGCCTCCATGTCGGGGATCGCGGCCTCGAAGGCCGCGATGTCCAGGCTCCCGATCGCGGTGGAGCCCGGGACCCGGATGTCGGTCCACCCGAGCGTACGAGCGACCCGGACCATGTCGGCCCCTGCGTCGGCCGTGGCCCGGGAGGCGTCGGCCACGGCCGCCGCCGCGTCGATGTTGTCGCCCACGATCGGCAGGAGGCCCGCGATCCCCATCGAGGGGTGACCGACCGCGTCGCGAGCGTCGTCGGCCGCTTGGGCGGCGGCGATGAAGTGGGGCGCCGCCGACCCGGGATCGCCGGTGACGATCGATTCGATCGCCACCGAGAGCTCCGACCGAGCGTTCGTGAGCCCGCGGACGAGGGCCCGACCCGCCCAGATCCCGTCGAGGACGAGCAGGACCGCGAAGGTGGCGAGGCCGGCCAGCACGGCCAGGGCAACGCGTTTCCCGCGCGTCCTAGGTCGCCGCCGGCCGGACGGGGCGGGCTCCGAGGCCATCGCCGCCGACCCTACCGCCGGTGGGCGAGTGGCACCATCAGCCTCGCCCCTGGATGCCCGCTGGCCTGGAGATATGGTCATTCGCCGGGTTGACCCCCGGGGTCCCGGAGGCGTACCCTCGGGGGCGATTCGCCGAGCCCCGTGGCAGGCGCCGTTGACGGTGGCCTGCTTCTCCTCGTAGACTGCTCGTTTGCCGTGCCGTCCATCGCGCCCTGCCGTGCGCTCTCGACGTCTCCCGGGAGGGGTTCTGCTTGCCTGACCAGCTTGTGCCTGTTCGGAATCGTGTCAGTTTCGCCAAGCTCGACGAGGTCCTCCAGCTTCCCGACCTCGTTGCGATCCAGAAAGACTCCTTCGATAGGCTCCTGAACGAGGGCCTGAAAGAGGTCCTCGAGGAAGTCTCCCCCATCGAGGACTTCACAGAACAGTTCCAGCTCTACTTCGGCAAGCACGAATTCCGTGCGATGAAGTTCTCCGAAGAAGAGTGCCGCGACAAGGACATCACGTTCTCCGCGCCCTTGTTCGTCGAAGCAACCTTCGTCAACAAGGTGACCGGCGAGATCAAGGAGCAAGAGGTCTTCCTGGGCGACTTCCCCATGATGACCGACCGAGGCACCTTCATCATCAACGGGACCGAGCGGGTCGTGGTCTCCCAGCTCGTCCGCTCACCCGGCGTCTACTTCAGCAAGGAGCCGGACAAGACCACGGACAAGGACGTCTTCATCGCCAAGATCATCCCGTCGAGG
Source organism: uncultured Actinomycetota bacterium (assembly GCA_963724415.1). GTDB lineage: Bacteria > Actinomycetota > UBA4738 > UBA4738 > HRBIN12 > JAJNBA01. Next base: position 363,094 of record CAVRUS010000011.1, read on the forward strand.
GGTGCCTGGCTCGAGTTCGACGTCGACAAGAAGGACACCGTGGGTGTCCGGATCGACCGGAAGCGCCGGCAGAACGTGACCGTCTTCCTCAAGGCACTCGGGTTCAGCGCGGACGAGATCGTCAAGCTCTTCCACAACGCGGTCTCCATCCAGAACACCCTCGAGAAGGACCACTTCGAGACGCAGGAGGAGGCCCTCGAGGACATCTACCGGAAGCTCCGCCCGGGTGAACCGCCCACGGCTGAGAGCGCCAAGACCCTGCTCGAGAACCTGTTCTTCAACCCCAAGCGCTACGACGTCGCGAGGGTCGGGCGCCACAAGGTGGACAAGAAGCTGGGCCCTGCGGAGGGCGAGCTCCTGAAGCAGCTCCGGTCCCATCACAAGGGACTCGGCGAGCTCGACAACCCCGACAAGAAGGCGTGGGAGCAGATCCGCTACCGGGTCTTCTCCGCGATGCAGAAGGAAGAGGGGGCCGGCTCGGGCGCGCCCAAGTACAAGGCCGTCCTCACGTTCGAGGACATCCTGAAGACGGTCGGCTATCTCGTGCAGCTGCACGCCGGGGAAGCCGGGTTCGACACCGACGACATCGACCACTTCGGCAACCGCCGGATCCGATCCGTGGGGGAGCTGATCCAGAACCAGATCCGGATCGGCCTGTCCCGGATGGAGCGGGTCGTGAAGGAGCGGATGACCACCCAGGACGTCGAGGCGATCACGCCGCAGACCCTGATCAACATCCGTCCGGTCGTCGCGTCGATCAAGGAGTTCTTCGGGACCTCGCAGCTGTCGCAGTTCATGGACCAGACCAACACGCTCTCCGGGCTGACCCACAAGCGGAGGCTGTCGGCGCTCGGCCCGGGCGGCCTCTCGCGGGAGCGCGCCGGCTTCGAGGTCCGAGACGTGCACCCGTCCCACTACGGCCGGATGTGTCCCATCGAGACCCCGGAGGGTCCGAACATCGGCCTCATGGGGTCGCTGTCCAGCTTCGGCCGGATCAACGAGTTCGGGTTCATCGAGACCCCCTACCGGCGCGTCGAGAAGGGCAAGGTCACCGCGAAGATCGACTACCTGTCGGCCGACGAGGAGGACCGCCACGTCATCGCGCAGGCGAACGCTCGCCTCGCTCCCGACGGCACGTTCCAGGACACGCAGGTGTTGGTGCGCCGCAAGGGTGGTGAGGTCGATCAGGTGTCGCCCGACGAGATCGACTACATGGACGTGTCCCCGAAGCAGCTGGTCTCGGTGGCCGCCGCGTTGATCCCGTTCCTCGAGCACGACGACGCCAACCGCGCCCTGATGGGCGCGAACATGCAGCGTCAGGCCGTCCCGTTGCTCCGCGCCGAGGCGCCGCTGGTGGGAACCGGCATCGAGTTCCGCGCGGCCGTCGATGCGGGTGACGTGGTGCTCGCGGACGAGGCCGGCACCGTCGAGGACGTGTCCGCGGAAGCGATCGTGGTCAAGGAGAAGACCGGCAAGCTGCGCACCTACGACCTGATCAAGTTCCGGCGGACCAACCAGGGCACGAACTTCAACCAGAAGCCGGTCGTCGACATCGGCGACAAGGTCGCCGCGCGGCAGGTCATCGCGGACGGCCCGTCCACCGACCAGGGCGAGATCGCGCTCGGGAAGAACCTCCTCGTCGCCTACATGCCGTGGGAAGGACACAACTACGAGGACGCGATCATCATCTCCGAGCGTCTCGTGAAGGACGACATCCTCACGTCGATCCACATCGAGGAGCACGAGGTCGACGCCCGCGACACGAAGCTGGGTGCCGAGGAGATCACCCGCGACATCCCCAACGTCTCCGAGGAGATCTTGAAGGACCTCGACGAGCGCGGGATCGTCCGGATCGGTGCTGAGGTCAACACCGGCGACTACCTCGTCGGCAAGGTCACGCCCAAGGGCGAGACGGAGCTCACCCCCGAGGAGCGGCTGCTCCGCGCGATCTTCGGCGAGAAGGCGCGCGAGGTGCGCGACACGTCCCTCAAGGTGCCGCACGGAGAGTCGGGCAAGGTGATCGGGGTGCGGGTGTTCAACCGCGACGACGGTGACGAGCTGCCGCCCGGTGTGAACCAGCTGGTCCGCGTCTACGTGGCACAGAAGCGCAAGATCTCCGACGGCGACAAGCTGGCCGGACGCCACGGGAACAAGGGCGTGATCTCCACGATCCTTCCCGAGGAGGACATGCCGTTCCTGGAGGACGGCACGCCGGTCGACATCATCTTGAACCCGCTGGGCGTCCCGTCCCGGATGAACCTCGGCCAGGTGCTGGAGGCCCACCTCGGGTACGCCGCGCTGGTGGGGTTCGACAAGGCGGGTGAGGACCACACGGGGCCCGTCCACGTGGCGACGCCGGTCTTCGACGGCGCCAAGGAGGACGAGATCCTCGCGGCGATCCGCAGCTCGCACGCCGGGGCGGACGGGGAGAAGCTGATCAACGACATCGGGAAGGCGCGTCTGTACGACGGTCGGAACGGCCAGCCGTACGCGGAGCCGGTCACGGTCGGCGTCGCCTACATCCTGAAGCTCCTGCACCTGGTGGACGACAAGATCCACGCTCGGTCCACGGGCCCGTACTCGATGATCACGCAGCAGCCCCTGGGCGGGAAGGCCCAGTTCGGCGGTCAGCGGTTCGGCGAGATGGAGGTCTGGGCGCTCGAGGCCTACGGGGCCGCGTACGCCCTGCAGGAGCTGCTCACGATCAAGTCGGACGACGTCTTGGGCCGCGTGAAGGTCTACGAGGCGATCGTCAAGGGGGAGAACATCCCCGAGCCGGGGATCCCCGAGTCCTTCAAGGTGCTGATCAAGGAGATGCAGTCGCTCTCGCTCAACGTCGAGGTGCGCTCCTCCTCCGGCGAGGAGATCGAGCTGCGAGAGACCGATGAGGACGTGTTCCGGGCGGCCGAGGAGCTCGGGATCGATCTCAGCCGGCGCGAGCCGGCGGGGGCGGACTTCGATTGAGGTCGCGCCCAGGAAGCACCCGAAACGGGAATACGAGCACGTTGTACGGAGTGCGGGGACGGGCTGAGGAGGCGGAGGTCTAAGTGCTGGATGTGAACTACTTCGACGAGCTTCGGATCGGGCTGGCGGCGGCCGACCAGATCCGCGCCTGGTCAAACGGAGAGGTCAAGAAGCCGGAGACGATCAACTACCGCACGCTGAAGCCGGAGAAGGACGGCCTCTTCTGCGAGCGGATCTTCGGCCCCACCCGGGACTGGGAGTGCCACTGCGGCAAGTACAAGCGCGTGCGCTTCAAGGGGATCATCTGCGAGCGCTGCGGCGTGGAGATCACCCGCTCCAAGGTCCGCCGCGACCGCATGGGCCACATCGAGCTGGCGGCCCCGGTCACCCACATCTGGTACTTCAAGGGCGTTCCCTCGCGGCTGGGCTACCTGCTCGACATCGCGCCCAAGGACCTCGAGCGGATCATCTACTTCGCCGCCTACGTCGTGACCCGGATCGACGACGAGCGGCGCCACAAGGACCTGCCCGAGATCGAAGAGGAGATCGAGGGCGAGAAGCGCGAGATCGAAGCGGATCGGGACGACCAGGTGAAACGCCGGCTGTCCGAGCTCGAGGACCGTCTGAAGGAGCTCGAGGGCGAGGGCGCCAAGGGCGCACAGCTCTCCGCCGCCAAGCGGGAGGCGCAGCGGGACGTCGAGCGGATCCACGAGGCGGCCGGCCGCGACACGCAGCACCTCGACGACGTGGTGTCCGGCTTCAAGAGCCTCAAGGTGAAGCAGCTCGTCGCCGACGACGCCGTCTACCGCTCGCTCCGTGAGCGGTTCGCCGACTACTTCGACGGCGGCATGGGTGCCGAGGCGATCAAGCGGCTGCTCCAGGACTACGACGTCGTCGCCGAGGGCGAGGCGCTCCGCGACACGATCGAGAACGGCAAGGGCACCAAGCGCCTGAAGGCGATCAAGCGGCTGAAGGTCGCGTCCAACTTCGTCGAGGGCCGCTCGAGCCCGATGGGCATGGTGCTCGACGCGATCCCGGTGATCCCGCCGGACCTGCGGCCCATGGTGCAGCTCGACGGTGGTCGGTTCGCGACCTCGGACCTCAACGACCTGTACCGGCGCGTGATCAACCGGAACAACCGGTTGAAGCGGCTGCTCGACCTGCAGGCGCCCGAGATCATCGTCAACAACGAGAAGCGGATGCTCCAGGAGGCCGTCGACGCACTGTTCGACAACGGCCGGCGGGGACGCCCGGTCACCGGGCCCGGCAACCGCCCGCTGAAGTCCCTGTCCGACATGTTGAAGGGGAAGCAGGGTCGCTTCCGCCAGAACCTGCTCGGCAAGCGGGTCGACTACTCGGGCCGCTCGGTCATCGTGGTCGGGCCGGAGCTCCGCCTGCACCAGTGCGGGCTCCCGAAGCAGATGGCGCTGGAGCTCTTCAAGCCGTTCGTCATGAAGCGGCTCGTCGACCAGAACCTCGCTCAGAACATCAAGAGCGCGAAGCGCATGGTGGAGCGTGCCCGGCCCCAGGTCTGGGACGTGCTCGAGGAGGTCATCCGCGAGCACCCCGTGATGCTGAACCGAGCGCCCACGCTCCACCGTCTCGGGATCCAGGCCTTCGAGCCGGTCCTGGTCGAGGGCAAGGCGATCAAGATCCACCCGCTCGTGTGCGCCGCCTTCAACGCCGACTTCGACGGTGACCAGATGGCCGTGCACGTGCCGCTGTCGGCCGAAGCGCAGGCCGAGGCCCGGATCCTGATGCTGTCCACCAACAACATCCTGTCCCCGGCGCACGGTCGCCCGATCGCGACGCCGTCCCAGGACATGGTGCTCGGTCTCTACTACCTCACGCTCACGCAGAACGAGGAGATGAAGATCGAGCAGATCCCGACGTTCGGCTCCACCGCCGAAGCGCTGCTGGCGCTCGACCGCGGCCACCCGCTGCACGACCCCGTGCGCGTGCGGCTCGCGGGCAAGGCGATGCCGGAGGAGCTCGTGCCCGAGGGATACGACGCCAAGGCCGACGCCTGGGAGGGCCGAAGCCCGGTGATCCGCACGACGATCGGCCGGATCGTGTTCAACACGGCGTTCCCGGAGGACTTCGAGTTCCGCAACGAGCCCGTCCTGAAGCCCGACGTGGCCCGGATCGTCGACGAGGTCGTGCACCGGTACGACCGGGCGCAGGTCGAGATCGTCTTGGACAACCTGAAGAACCTCGGCTTCGAATACGCCACCAAGGCGGGGGTCACCATCGGGGTCGAGGACGTCACCACGCCGCCGGAGAAGCAGAAGATCCTCGATGAGCACGAGAAGCACGCGCAGAAGGTCGAGCAGCAGTACCGCAAGGGGATCATCACCGACGACGAGCGGCGCCAAGAGCTGATCGAGATCTGGACGCAAGCGACCGACGAGGTCAAGGACGCGATGGAGGCCCAGTTCACGAAGACGAACCCGATCTTCATGATGGCGAACTCCGGCGCGCGCGGGAACATCATGCAGATCCGGCAGCTCGCCGGGATGCGTGGTCTCGTCGCGAACCCGAAGGGTGAGATCATCCCGCGCCCGATCAAGTCCAACTTCCGCGAGGGCTTGTCGGTCCTCGAGTACTTCATCTCCACCCACGGTGCCCGCAAGGGACTGGCCGATACCGCCCTGCGGACGGCCGACTCGGGGTACCTCACGAGGCGTCTCGTCGACGTCGCTCAGGAGGTCATCGTCCGTGAGGAGGACTGCGGCACCGACCGTTCGATCGGCGCGGTGGTCAACATCGCGCGGCCCGACGGCACGGTCGTGAAGGGCGCGCACACCGACACCGCGCTGTTCGGCCGCGTGCTCGCCGAGGACGTGAAGGTCGGCGGGAAGAAGATCGCCGGTCGCGGCGCGGAGCTCTCCGACGAGCTCGCGCAGCTCGTGATCGACTCCGGCGTGGAAACCGTGCAGGTGCGCTCGGTGACCACGTGCGAGGCGGAGATCGGCGTCTGCCAGGCGTGCTACGGCCGCTCGCTCGCGAGCGGTCGGCTCGTCGACATCGGCGAGGCGGTCGGCATCATCGCGGCCCAGTCGATCGGTGAGCCGGGCACGCAGCTGACGATGCGGACCTTCCACACCGGAGGCGTCGCCGGCGAGGACATCACGCACGGTCTGCCCCGTGTGGTCGAGCTGTTCGAGGCTCGCAACCCCAAGGGGATGGCGCAGATCACCGAGCTCTCGGGCGAGGTGGCCATCGAGGACGACGACGAGAAGCACGTCCGGCGGATCCGGGTCACGGACGAGACTGGCGACATGGTCGAGTACCAGGTGTCGTTCCGCGCCCGGCTCACCGTGTCCAACGGGGACATGGTGGAGGTCGGCCAGCAGCTCACCGAGGGCTCGGTCAACCCGCACGAGAAGCTCCGCGTGGAGGGTGTGCTCGCCCTGCAGATGCACCTGGTGGACGAGGTCCAGCAGGTCTATCGCTCCCAGGGCGTGACGATCCACGACAAGCACATCGAGCTGATCGCGCGGCAGATGCTCCGGAAGGTGCACATCATCGAGCCGGGCGACACCGATCTGCTGCCGGGGGACCTGGTGAACCGCCGCGTCTTCGAGGAGACGAACCAGGAGGTCGTCGAGTCCGGCGGGGTGCCCGCCTCGGCTCGCCCCGTCCTGCTCGGCATCACGAAGGCCTCGCTCGCCACGGACTCGTGGCTCTCGGCCGCCTCGTTCCAGGAGACGACCCGGGTGCTCACGGACGCCGCGATCCAGAGCAAGGCCGACCCGCTGTTGGGGCTCAAGGAGAACGTGATCATCGGGAAGCTGATCCCGGCGGGCACGGGTATGAGCCGCTATCGCAACGTGGCCGTGAAGATCAAGCCCGACGCCATCCCGGAGTACTGGCTGACCCGCCAGCGGGAGCTGGCCGAGATCGCGGAAGAGGGCGGCGAGCCCGCGCTCGTGGGCCTCACCCGCCAGCAGGCCGAGAGCATGTTGGGCGGGGTCGCCCGGTCCGAGGAGGAGTAGCCAGGAGGAGCCCGAGACTCGGGGGAGCCGGGAACGCCTCCTCCGGGTGTCGACGGGGTCCTCTGGAGGCTACCCTAGAGGTTGCTTCCGCGCAGGCCGGCCCTCACGCCGGGTGGCATCCGGTGCGGTTGACATCTCGTGCTCACGACCAGTAGTTTTGGCGGTCGCGCCCGAGCACGGCGAACAGCTCGGGCGTCCGGCTCCGGTCGGAGCGACAAACCCCGCGGGTGGTGGCGTTCGCGCTGCGCCCCAAGGGTTCGGCCCGAGGCTCCCCAGCCCGGTGGATGACAAAGGAAGAGTGCAGACGAGAGAGCCATGCCTACCATCCAACAACTCGTTCGGAAAGGCCGGTCCCGCCCGAAGAAGCGGACGAAGAGCCCTGCGCTGAAGGGCTCGTCCCAGCGGCGCGGCGTCTGCACGCGTGTGTACACCATGACCCCCAAGAAGCCGAACTCGGCCCTGCGCAAGGTGGCCCGGGTACGGCTCACCTCCGGGATCGAGGTCACGGTCTACATCCCGGGTGTCGGCCACAACCTCCAGGAGCACTCGATCGTGCTCGTCCGTGGCGGTCGCGTACGCGACCTGCCCGGCGTGCGCTACAAGATCATCCGAGGCACGCTCGACACCGCCGGCGTACGCGACCGCCGCAAGGCCAGGTCGCGCTACGGCGCCAAGAAGGGTGGCGAGTAACCGTGCCGCGGAAGGGACCTGCCGTACATCGGGGGATCGTCCCCGACCCCGTCTATCAGAACCCGCTCGTCACACAGCTGGTCAACAAGGTGCTGTTGCACGGCAAGAAGACCGTGGCCGAGCACATCGTGTACGAAGCGCTGGAGCAGATCAGCCAGAAGACCGCGAACGATCCGGTGATCACGCTGAAGCGCGCCGTGGACAACGTCCGCCCGATGCTGGAGGTGAAGTCCCGCCGGGTCGGTGGTGCCTCGTATCAGGTGCCCGTCGAGGTGAAGCCCACCCGAGGCACGACGCTCGCGTTGCGGTGGCTCGTCAACTTCTCCCGTGCCCGACGCGAGAACTCGATGGCCGAACGCCTGGTGGCGGAGATCATGGACGCGTCCAACGGCCAGGGAGCCTCGGTCAAGCGGCGCGAGGACATGCACAAGATGGCCGAGGCCAACAGAGCGTTCGCGCACTACCGATGGTGATCGACGAGCACCACCCGACCGGCCCCCAGGGGTCGGTTTCCCGTGTGGAGGGGACCTCCTGATGGCGGTCCCCGCAGAGAGGATGCAGGTGTCGCAGACCGAGCAGAAGGTGAAGGACGGCAAGGGGCTCTCGATCCGGGAGTACCCCCTCGCTCGCACGCGCAACATCGGCATCATGGCGCACATCGACGCCGGCAAGACCACGACGACCGAGCGGATCCTCTACTACACCGGCAAGGCCTACAAGATCGGCGAGGTGCACGACGGCACCGCGCAGATGGACTGGATGGTCCAGGAGCGTGAGCGCGGCATCACGATCACGTCGGCCGCCACCACCTGCCAGTGGAAGGGCCACTGGATCAACATCATCGACACCCCCGGCCACGTCGACTTCACGGTCGAGGTCGAACGATCCCTTCGCGTGCTCGACGGCGCGGTCGCCGTGTTCGACGCCGTCGCCGGCGTCGAGCCGCAGAGCGAGACGGTCTGGCGCCAGGCCGACCGGTATCGCGTACCGCGGATCTGCTTCATCAACAAGATGGACCGGACGGGCGCCAACTTCGAGCGCACCGTGGAGATGCTCGTCGACCGCCTCAAGGCCACACCCCTCGTCCTGCAGCTCCCGTGGGGGACCGAGTCCGACTTCCACGGCGTGATCGACCTCATCCAGATGAACGCCCACTACTGGGAGGGCGACATGGGTGAGGAATGGCGGGACACCGAGATCCCCGATGAGTACAAGGCCGCGGCCGAGGCGGCACACCACGACCTCTTCGAGAGGCTCGCCGATCACGACGAGTCCCTGATGGAGAAGTTCGTGCACGAGGAGGAGCCCACGATCGAGGAGATGCACCGCGCGATCCGCCGGGCGACGATCGCGGGCGACGGCGTGCCGGTGATGTGCGGTTCCGCCTTCAAGAACAAGGGCGTGCAGCCGCTCCTCGACGCGATCGTCGCGTACCTGCCGTCCCCGGCCGAGGTACCGCCGGTGGAAGGGCATCTCCCGAACGACGAGGACGCACACGTCGAGCGGGCGCCCGAGGACACGGAGCCGTTCGCGGCGCTCGCCTTCAAGATCATGTCCGACGCGTTCGTCGGGCGCTTGACGTACCTCCGGGTCTACTCGGGGGTGCTCCGGGCGGGCTCCCACGTGGCCAACGCGACGAAGGACCGGAAGGAGCGCATCGGGCGCATCCTGCAGATGCACGCCAACCACCGGGAGGACATGGCGGCCGCCTACACCGGCGACATCGTCGCCGTCGTGGGCCTGAAGCACGCCACCACCGGCGACACGATCTGCGATCCCGACCACCAGGTGGTCCTCGAGTCCATCAGCTTCCCCACGCCCGTGATCTCCGTCGCCGTGGAGCCGAAGACGAAGGCCGACCAGGACAAGCTGGGCACCGGCCTCGCCAAGCTCGCGGACGAGGACCCGACGTTCGTCGTGAAGTTCGACGACGAGACGGGACAGACCGTGATCTCCGGGATGGGCGAGCTCCACCTCGACATCATCGTCGACCGCCTCAAGCGGGAGTTCTCCGTCGACGCGAACGTCGGCAAGCCGCAGGTCGCCTACCGCGAGACCATCCGCCGTGAAGCGCACAAGATCGTGACCCGGTTCGTGCGGCAGACCGGCGGCCGCGGGCAGTTCGCCCACGTCGTCATCGACCTGGAGCCCACCGGTCCCGGCGGGGGCTACGAGTTCATCAACAAGATCGTCGGGGGCAAGATCCCGCGCGAGTACATCCCCGCCGTCGACCAGGGGATCCAGGAGGCGCTCGACAACGGCGTCCTGGCCGGGTACCCGATGGTGGACGTTCGGGCGACGCTGACGGACGGCACGTACCACGAGGTCGACTCCAGCGAGATGGCATTCAAGATCGCCGGCTCGATGGCGCTGAAGGAGGCGGCTCGCAAGGCCGACCCCGCGCTGCTCGAGCCGGTGATGGAGTACGAGGTCACGACGCCGGAGGAGTTCATGGGCGACGTGATGGGTGACGTCACGGCGCGGCGCGGCCGGATCGAGCGGATCGACGACGCGGGCGGCCAGAAGGTGATCCGCGTCCTGGTGCCGCTCGCCGAGCTGTTCGGCTACGCCACGGATCTGCGCTCGCGGACCCAGGGCCGCGCCGCGCACAGCCCGATGCAGCTCCACGCCTACGCGGAGGTGCCGGTGCAGGTGTCCAAGGAGATCATCGCCCGGATCTCGGGCGAGTAGGGCGTACGGACGGACAGGGAAGAGGAGAGCAGTCATGGGCAAGAAGAAGTTCGAGCGCACGAAGCCCCACGTGAACATCGGGACGATGGGCCACATCGACCATGGGAAGACCACGCTCACGGCCGCCATCACGAAGCGGCAGGCCGAGAAGGGCATGGCCGAGTTCACGCCGTTCGACGAGATCGACAAGGCGCCGGAGGAGCGCGAGCGCGGCATCACGATCGCGATCGCCCACGTCGAGTACGAGACCGACAATCGCCACTACGCCCACGTCGACATGCCCGGCCACGCCGACTACGTGAAGAACATGATCACCGGTGCGGCGCAGGTCGACGGCGCGATCCTGGTCGTGTCCGCGGCCGACGGCCCGATGCCGCAGACCCGGGAGCACGTGCTCCTCGCCCGACAGGTCGGCGTCCCCTCGATCGTGGTCGCCTTGAACAAGTGCGACATGGTCGATGACTCCGAGCTGCTCGACCTCGTCGAGCTCGAGGTCCGCGAGCTCCTGTCGTCCTACGAGTACCCCGGCGACGACATCCCCGTCGTCCAGATCTCCGCCCTGAAAGCGCTCGAGGGTGACGAGACATGGATGGCCAAGGTCGACGAGCTCCTCGCGGCGTGCGACTCCTACATCCCGGAGCCGGTCCGCGAGACCGACAAGCCGTTCCTGATGCCGATCGAGGACGTGTTCTCGATCACCGGCCGCGGCACCGTCGTGACCGGTCGCGTGGAGCAGGGCGTGCTCAAGAAGATGGGGGAGGTCGAGATCGTCGGGCTGCGGGACACGCAGAAGACGATCGCGACCGACCTGGAGATGTTCCGGAAGCTGCTCGACGAGATCACAGCCGGGGACAACGTCGGCGTGTTGCTCCGAGGCATCGACAAGGACCAGGTGGAGCGCGGTCAGGTGTTGGCGAAGCCCGGCTCGATCACGCCGCACACCGAGTTCATGTCGAACGTCTACATCCTGTCCAAGGAGGAGGGCGGCCGGCACACGCCGTTCTTCGACGGCTACAAGCCGCAGTTCTACTTCCGCACCACCGACGTGACCGGCGTGGCGCACCTGCCCGAAGGGGTGGAGATGGTGATGCCCGGTGACAACGTCGAGATGCGGGTGGAGCTCGACAAGCCGATCGCGATGGAGGAAGGCCTCCGCTTCGCGATCCGCGAGGGCGGGCGCACCGTGGGGGCCGGCCGGGTCACCAAGGTCCTGAAGTAGAGGACAACGAGGAAGGCGAGGGGACGACGTGGCGGGACCGAAGATCCGGATCAAGCTCCGGGCGTACGACCACCGGATGCTGGACGTCGCCGCCCGCGACATCGTCGAGCACGTGACGAGGACCGGCGCCAAGGTGGTCGGGCCCGTTCCGCTGCCCACCGAGCGGTCGATCTACACGGTCATCCGCTCGCCCCACAAGTACAAGGACTCACGCGAGCACTTCCAGATGCTCACGCACAAGCGGTTGATCGACATCGTGGACGCGACGTCCAAGACGGTGCAGGAGCTCCAGCGCCTGAACCTGTCGGCCGGCGTCGACATCGAGATCAAGTTGTAGGGAGCGATGGCGGAGACGAAAGGGATCTTGGGCACGAAGCTGGGGATGACCCAGATCTTCGAGGACACCCGCGCCGTGCCGGTCACGGTGATCAAGGCGGGTCCGTCCGTCGTGTCCCAGGTCAAGACGAAGGAGACCGACGGCTACGACGCCGTGCAGCTCTCCTCGGGGACCGTCCGGCCGCGCGACCTCACCCGGCCGATGAAGGGGCATTTCGAGTCGCACGACGCCAAGCCCGGCCGTCACGTCGTGGAGCTGCGCACGGACGATGCCGGGAGCTACCAGCCGGGACAGGAGATCACGGTCGACGTCTTCCAGCCTGGTGACCGGGTCGACGTGGTCGGCGTCTCGAAGGGCCATGGCACGACCGGTGTGATGAAGCGCCACGGGTTCCACGGACTCCGCGCCAGCCACGGCACGAAGCGCAAGCACCGCGCGCCCGGGGCGATCGGCGCGTGCGCGACCCCGAGCCGGGTGTTCAAGGACATGCCCATGGCCGGGCAGCACGGGAACATGCGCGTGACGGTGCTGAACCTCGAGGTCGTCCAGGCCGACGTCGAGCGCGGGCTGCTCTTGGTCAAGGGCGCCGTCCCGGGCCCGAACGGCGGGCTCCTGATGGCGCGGTCCGCGGTCAAGGCGTCTACCCGTGGACCGTCGGCAGGGGGGAACGCCTGATGGCCTCGTTCGAGATGCGCGACGCCGCCGGGAAGAAGGCTGGTTCCGTGGAACTGCCCGCCGAGATCTTCGAGGCGACCGTCAGCGTGCCGCTGATGCACCAGGTGGTCGTGGCCGGGCTCGCCGGCATCCGTGCGGGGACCCACTCCACGAAGACGCGTGCGCAGGTCCGCGGCGGCGGGAAGAAGCCGTGGCGGCAGAAGGGCACCGGCCGCGCACGCCAGGGATCGATCCGGTCGCCGCAGTGGGTCGGCGGTGGCGTCGCCCACGGCCCGCAGCCGCGCGACCACTCGCAGAAGGTCAACAAGAAGATGCGGCGGGGAGCGCTCCGTTCCGCCCTGACCGACGCGCTGCAGAGCGGCAAGCTCGCCGTGATCGACGACCTCGACTGGACCGAGCCGAAGACGAAGGACGCCGTCGGCGTGCTCACGTCGCTGGAGCTCGAGGGGCGGATCCTCCTCGTCCTGCCGCAGCCGACGGAGTCCGAGAGCATCGAGAAGTCGTTCCGGAACCTCCCGAACGTGAAGATCGCGTACAGCGGGGGCCTGGGGACCTACGACATCCTCCTGGCCGACCGCGTGCTGTTCACGGGGGCGGCCATCGATCGCCTGGCCGGGAAGCAGCCGGAGCAACGTGCCGAGGCCGGGGTGCCCGAGGGCGCCGAGGAGGTGGCGGGATGAACAAGTCGCCTCGCGACGTGATCGTCCGGCCGATCGTCTCGGAGAAGTCCTACTCGGGGATCGAGCACAACACGTACACGTTCCTGGTCGATCCTCGAGCGAACAAGACGGAGATCAAGGAGGCGGTCCAGACGATCTGGGATGTCCGCGTCCTGTCCGTGAACACGCTCAAGCGTCGCGGCAAGATGAAGCGCCGCGGGTACACCCGCGGGCGCCGCCCCGACGAGAAGCGCGCCGTCGTCACGTTGGCGCAGGGCGACACCATCGAGATCTTCGAAGGCGGAGGGGCGTAGCCATGGCCGTACGGAAGTACAAGCCGACGACGCCGGGCCGGCGTGGGGGAAGCGTCTCCACGTTCGACGAGATCACCCGGTCGACACCCGAGAAGGCGCTCCTCACGAAGGGGCGGAAGAAGGCCGGGCGCAACGTCCACGGCCGCATCACCACGCGGCACCAGGGCGGTGGCACCAAGCGCCGGTACCGGCTCATCGACTTCAAGCGCAACAAGGACGGCATCCCCGCCAAGGTCGCGACGATCGAGTACGACCCGAACCGGAGCGCGCGGATCGCCCTGCTGCACTACGCGGACGGCGAGAAGCGGTACATCCTCGCGCCCGACGGTGTGAAGGTCGGCGACCAGCTGATGTCGGGCGAGGGTGCGGAGATCCGTCCCGGGAACGCGTTGCCGCTGCGGAACATCCCGGTCGGCACGGTCGTCCACGCGGTCGAGCTGAAGCCCGGCGCGGGCGCCAGGATGGCACGCTCGGCGGGGACGAGCGTCCAGCTCATGGCGAAGGAAGGCAAGCTCGCCACGCTGCGGTTGCCCTCCGGCGAGATGCGGACGGTCCCGTCGATCTGCAAGGGCACCGTCGGGGTCGTCGGGAACGCCGAACACGAGCTGATCGCGATCGGCAAGGCGGGCCGCAACCGGTGGAAGGGCAAGCGGCCCTCGGTGCGGGGCGTCGCGATGAACCCCGTCGACCACCCGCTCGGTGGCGGCGAGGGGAAGGCGTCCGGCGGGCGCCATCCGACCTCGCCGTGGGGAAAGAAGGAAGGGCGCACGCGCAAGAAGAAGAAGGCGTCGAACGCGCAGATCATCCGGCGCCGCGGGAAGGGGCGTGGCTGATGGCCAGGTCGGTGAAGAAGGGTCCGTTCGTCGACGAGCACCTGATGGTGAAGATCGCCGGGATGAACGAGCGGAGCGAGAAGAAGGTCGTCAAGACCTGGTCGCGCCGCTCGACGATCGTCCCGGACATGATCGGGCACACGATCGCGGTGCACGACGGCCGCAAGCACGTGCCCGTGTTCATCTCGGAATCGATGGTCGGGCACAAGCTCGGCGAGTTCGCCCCCACGCGTACGTTCCGTACGCACTCGAGGGATGAGCGAAGGACGGGTCCGCGATAGATGGAAGCGAGAGCCACGATGAAATACGTCCGGACGTCGCCGCGCAAGATGCGGCGGACGGTGGACCTCATCCGGGGTCAGCACGTGGCGGAGGCCCGCCGCATCCTCCGGCTGTCCACGCTGGGCGCTTCGCACGACGTCGAGAAGCTCCTGAACTCGGCGGTCGCCAACGCCGAGCAGCGGCCCGGCGTGATCGAGGAGAACCTGCTGGTGTCCAAGGCATGGGTGGACGAGGGCCCGACGCTCCGCCGGTACCGCCCGCGGGCGTACGGCCGGGCCACCCGCGTCCGCAAGCGGACGTCGCACGTGACGGTCGTGTTGGAGACGATGGGAGACGAGGCGTAGTGGGACAGAAGATCCACCCATACGGGTTCCGGCTGGGGGTCATCTACCCCTGGAAATCGAATTGGTACGCGTCCCGGCGCGACTACATCGAGGCGCTCCACGAGGACGTCTGGATCCGCAAGCACATCCGCGCGCGGCTGTCGCGCGCCGGCATCTCCTCGATCGACATCGAGCGCAAGGGCGACCAGATCTGGGTGTACATCCGCACGGCCCGCCCGGGCATCGTGATCGGCCGCAAGGGCGCCGAGGTGGACCGTCTGCGCAAGGACGTCGAGCGGTACACGAAGAAGCGCGTGGACGTGAAGGTCGAGGACATGAACCAAGCGTCGAGCGAGGTGCGGCCGGACACGGACGCCGCGCTGCTCGCGCAGGGCGTCGCCGAGCAGCTCGCCGGGCGGGTGGCCTTCCGCCGGGCGATGCGCCGCGCCGTCCAGACGGCGATGCGCGCCGGCGCGCTGGGCGTGCGCGTGGCGTGCGCGGGGCGCCTCGGCGGTACGGACATGGGCCGCAAGGAGTGGTACCGCGAGGGCCGGGTGCCGCTGCACACGCTGCGCGCGAAGGTGGACTTCGGGACGGCGGCCGCCAAGACGACGTTCGGCGCGATCGGCGTGAAGGTCTGGGTCTACCACGGCGACGAGGTTCCCCACCGTGAGCAGGAGACCGAGCGCGCCTTGGCGCGCGCGCACGCCCGCGCCGAGCGTGGCGAACGGGGGGCGAAGCCGACCAGCACGCGCGCCAAGCCCGCGCCGAAGGCCGAGCCCGTCGCGGCGACACCCGTCGCGGCCACACCCGACGTCGTGACACCTGACGCCGCGCCCACCGAGGAGCCGGCCGCGACGCCTGCCCCCGTCCCCGAGACCGCGGCGACGGCGCCCGAAGCACCCACGGCAGCGGAGCCCGAAGGCGGCCCTGCCGTCGACGCGCCCGCAGCGCCGGAGGGCGGTGAGGCCTGATGCTCGCGCCGAAGCGGATCAAGCACCGCAAGCAGCATCGCGGACGCATGCGCGGGCTCGCCAAGGGTCATACCGACATCCAGTCCGGGGACTACGCGATCGTCGCGATGGAGCCGGGCTGGATCACGAACCGTCAGATCGAGGCGGCGCGGGTGGCCATCACCCGGCACATCCGGCGTGGCGGCAAGGTCTGGATCACGATCTTCCCGGACAAGCCCGTGACGAAGAAGCCCGCGGAGACCCGTATGGGCTCGGGCAAGGGCAACCCCGAGGGCTGGGTCGCCGTCGTCAAGCCGGGCCGCGTCATGTTCGAGCTCGCCGGTGTGAACGAGGCACTCGCCCGCGAGGCGATGGGTCGCGCCCAGCACAAGCTGCCGATCCGGACGAAGTTCATCACGAGGGTGGGGGAGTGATGGCGAGCAAGACGGCCGAGCTCCGTGAGCTGACGGACGACCAGCTCATCGAGCGCGCGGAATCCGCGAAGGAGGAGCTCTTCAACCTGCGGTTCCAGCTCGCCACCGGGCAGCTCGACGACTCGTCGTCGATCAAGAAGATCCGGCACGAGATCGCTCGGATCGCCACGTTGATGCGCCAGCGCGACATCGAGGCAGCGCGCGAGGTCGCGACGGACGATGCGGAGCCACGAACGGAGCCAAGAACGGAGCCAAGAACGGAGAAGGAGCAGTGAGCGAAGAGCAGATGACGAAGGAGCGAGGCCGCCGCAAGTCGCGGACCGGCGTGGTGATCTCCGACGGGATGGACAAGACCGTCGTCGTCCGGATCGACCGTTCGTTCCGCCACCCGCTCTACGACAAGACCGTGCGGCGCTCGAAGAAGCTCGCGGCCCACGACGAGTCCAACGAGGCGCACGTGGGCGACCGGGTCCGCGTCGTCGAGACGCGGCCGCTGTCGAAATCCAAGCGCTGGCGGCTCGTCGAGATCGTGGAGAAAGCCAAGTGATCCAGCAGGAGACCCGATGCCGCGTCGCGGACAACACCGGAGCCAAAGAGCTCCTGGTGATCCGCGTGCTCGGTGGGTCGGCTCGGCGGTACGCGAGCATCGGCGACACGGTCGTCGGCACGATCAAGGACGCCCTCCCCGGGGGCGGCGTCAAGAAGGGCGAGGTCGTGAAGGCGGTGGTCGTTCGAACGTCGAAGGAGCGCCGTCGGCCCGACGGCTCCTACATCCGGTTCGACGACAACGCCGTGGTCCTGCTCACGCCGGACTCGCGCAACCCGCGCGGCACGCGCATCTTCGGACCGGTCGCCCGGGAGCTCCGGGACAAGCGCTACATGAAGATCGTGTCGTTGGCGCCGGAGGTTCTGTGAGGGTGGTGATCTGAGGCGATGCCGGGAGTCGACATCAAGAAGGACGACACCGTCCGGGTGATCTCGGGCAAGGACCGTGGCCGTGAGGGCCGCGTCGTCCGCGTGCTCCCTCGGGAGGGCCGCGTGATGGTGGACGGCGTCGCGCTGGCGAAGAAGCACCAGCGGTCGTCCGGCCGCCGCGCCAAGGGCAGCTCGCAGCAGCTGCAACAGGGCGGGATCATCGACGCGGAGATGTTCGTCAACATCTCCAACGTCCAGGTCGTCTGCTCGGCGTGCGGGAAGGCCACCCGGATCGGACATCGCGTGGAAGGCGATCGGAAGGTCCGGTTCTGCAAGAGATGTGAAACGGAGATGTCATGAGTGCCAAGACGGCGGCGCCGAAGACGGCGCCGGATGATCAGGACTACGCGCCCCGTCTGCGCGTCCGGTACCGGGAGGAACTGGTGCCGGCGCTCAAGGAGCAGCTCGGGCTGGCGAACCTCATGCAGGTTCCGGGGCTGGACAAGGTCGTCGTCAACATGGGCGTGGGTGAGGCCGTCAAGGATGGGCGCCTCCTCGACGCCGCCCTCGAGGACCTCGCCACGATCACCGGGCAGAAGGCCGTCGTGACGAAGGCGCGGAAGTCGATCGCCGGGTTCAAGCTCCGCGAAGGGATGGCGATCGGCGCGAAGGTGACCCTCCGGGGACCGTACATGTGGGAGTTCGTCGACCGTCTCGTGTCGCTCGCCCTCCCCAGGATCCGCGACTTCCGGGGGCTGAGCCCGGCGGCGTTCGACGGCCACGGGAACTACACGCTCGGCGTGACCGAGCAGCTGATCTTCCCGGAGATCGACTATGACAAGGTGGTGAAGGTCACGGGGATGGACATCACGATCGTGACCACTGCCACGACCGATGACGAAGGACGAGCGCTGCTCGCCGCCCTGGGGTTCCCGTTCGCCCAGTCGGCGGCGGACGCGAGCTGAGGCCAAGGAGACGGCACAGAGATATGGCGAAGACCGCACTCATCAACAAGCAGAAGAAGCAGCCGAAGTTCCGTGTCCGGGGCTACACGCGGTGCCTGCGGTGCGGCCGCTCCAGAGCGGTCTATCGCAAGTTCATGCTCTGCCGGATCTGCTTCCGTGAGCTCGCCCACCTCGGGGAGCTGCCGGGGGTGACGAAATCCTCATGGTGATGACGAAGCCCAAGTTCTCCTCGAACGTGAGCGATCCCGTCGCGGACCTCCTGACGAGGATCCGCAACGCGAACCTCGCGTTCAAGGACGAGACGCTGGCGCCCGTGTCCAAGCTCGCGGACTCGGTGCTGAAGATCCTGGACACCGAGGGCTACATCATCGGCTACAGCCGAGAGGGTGAGGGCGTGCACCAAGCCTTCCGGATCCGGCTCAAGTACGGCGTGCGGCGGCGGCGAGCGATCACCGGACTCCGGCGGATCTCCAAGCCGGGGCGGCGCATCTACCGAGGCCGGGGCGAGCTCCCGCGGGTCCAGGGTGGGCTCGGCGTAGCGATCATCTCGACCTCGCACGGGGTGATGACCGACAAGGACGCCGCGCGGCGGGGCGTCGGTGGCGAAGTCTTGGCGTACGTCTGGTGACGGCGGTATCGAGCACAGCAGGGAAGAGGACGACATGAGCAGGATCGGCAAACAACCGGTGGAGATCCCCGACGGGGTCGAGGTGCGGGTCGACGAGGCCAACCAGGTGACCGTCCGCGGTCCCCGTGGTGAGCTCTCGCAGACGATGCACCCCACGATGCGGATCGTGACGGAGGCCGGCGTCGCCCGCGTCGAGCGACCCGACGACCTCGGGTTCAGCCGCAGCCTGCACGGCCTCACGCGATCGTTGCTCGCGAACATGGTGGAAGGGGTCACCAAGGGGTACGAGAAGCGGCTGCAGATCGTCGGGGTCGGCTACCGCGCGATCCTGAAGGGCAACGACGTCGAGCTCCAGGTCGGCTACTCGCACCCCGTGCTGGTATCCCAACCCGACGGCATCGAATTCGAGGTGCCCGCCCCCACACAGGTGGTGGTGCGCGGCAACGACAAGCAGCAGGTCGGCGAGGTCGCCGCGACGATCCGCAAGATCCGGAAGCCCGAGCCGTACAAGGGCAAGGGGATCCGCTACGAGAACGAGTACGTCCGGAAGAAGGCCGGCAAGGCTGCCAAGGGGGCGACCGCCTGATGGACGCGAAGAACAGGCGTATCGCGCGCGTCCGGCGCCACGCTCGGGTGCGCAAGAAAGTGTCGGGGACGGCGGAGCGGCCGCGATTGGCCGTGTACCGCTCGAACCGCCACATCTACGTCCAGCTGATCGACGATCGCGCGGCCTCGACGCTCGCCGCCGCGAGCGATGCCGATATCGAGGCTTCGAAAGGGAAGACGGATCGCGCGAAAGAGGTCGGCAAGTTGATCGCGGACCGAGCCAAGGGCGCCGGGATCGAACGTGTCGTGTTCGATCGTGGTGGGCGGCGGTTCCACGGCCGCGTCGCCGCGGTCGCCGAAGGTGCTCGAGAGGGAGGACTCCAGATCTGATGTCGCGACGCTATGACTCAAGGGACCAGGAGAAGAGCCCGTACGAAGAGCGGGTCATCTTCATCAACCGGGTGGCGAAGGTCGTCAAGGGTGGCCGCCGCTTCTCGTTCGCCGCGCTGATCGTCGTCGGCGACGGCGCGGGCCGGGTCGGCGTCGGCTACGGCAAGGCGAAGGAGGTGCCGGCCGCCATCGCCAAGGGCGTGGAGCTGGCTCGGCGCAAGATGTTCGAGGTGCCGATGATGGGCACGACGATCCCGCACGAGATCGTCGGTCAGGCGGGCGCCGGGCGCGTCCTGTTGAAGCCCGCCGCTCCGGGGACCGGCGTGATCGCCGGCGGTCCGGTGCGCGCGCTCGTGGAGGCCGCGGGCATCAAGGACATCCTGTCGAAGTCGATGGGCTCCTCGAACCAGATCAACATCGTGAAGGCGGCGATGGCCGGCCTGAAGGCGCTGCGGAAGCCGCACGAGGTCGCGATGATGCGGGACCGTGAGGACCACCAGGTGGCGCCGAAGCCGATGCTCGAGGCCGTCGCCGCCGCAGAGGCGCACGCCCAGGCGGCACGGGCCGAGGCACTGACGGAGGTCTACAGTGACAAGGCTTAAGGTGACCCAGACGCGCAGCGTGATCCGTCGGCCCAAGGACCAGAAGGACACGGTCCGGCGTCTGGGTCTGCACAGGATCCGCGACAGCGTGATCAAGGAGGATCGCCCCGATATCCGGGGGATGCTCGTCAAGGTCCGTCACCTCGTGAGCGTGGAGGAGGTCGAGTAGATGAAGCTGCATCACCTCCGCCCCGCGAAGGGCGCGAAGAAGGAGCGGACCCGGGTCGGACGCGGGCGCGCCGGCGCCCGCGGGAAGACCGCCGGCCGCGGGACCAAGGGCACGGGCGCCCGCGGCTCGCTACGGGCCGGTTTCGAGGGTGGCCAGATGCCGCTGATCCGCCGCGTCCCCAAGCTCAAGGGGTTCACGAACCCGAACCGGGTCGAGTACGCACCCGTCAACGTGGAGATCCTGGCGAAGTACTTCGACGGCGAGGTCACCCCGGAGGCGCTCTACGCGCACGGGCTCGCCCACAAGGGGTCGAAGATCAAGGTGCTCGCCCGGGGGGAGCTCGACAAGAAGCTGACCGTGCGTGCGCACGCCTTCTCGAAGGCAGCGAAGGGGAAGATCGAGGCGGCCGGAGGGACCGCCGAAGTCCTCAGCTGAGCTACGCTTCAACCACATGCTGAAAGCGTTCCTCAACGCGTTCCGGGTACCGGACCTCCGCGCGAAGATCCTCTTCACGCTGCTGATGATCGCGGTGTTCCGGCTGGGCTCGTACATCCCCGTGCCCGTGGTGGACATCGGCATCCTGCAGCGTGAGGCGGGTACGGGCGGCTTCCTCAACATCATCAACCTGTTCTCCGGCGGGGCGCTCACGCGGTTGTCGATCTTCGCGCTCGGCATCATGCCGTACATCACCAGCTCCATCATCATGCAGCTGATGACGGTCGTGATCCCGAAGCTCCAGCAGTGGCAGGAGCAGGGCGAGACCGGCACGAAGAAGATCAATCAGTGGACCCGCTACGTCACCGTGGTGCTGGCGGTGCTGCAGTCGACCGGCCTCGTGTTCCTGTTCCACAACCCCGACGCGTCCGGGTTCGCCGACGTCTTCCCGCCCGGCACCTTCACCGGTGCGAACGTCGCGTTCATCGTCTTGATCATGACCGCCGGGACCGCGTTCATCATGTGGCTGGGCGAGCTGATCACGCAGCGCGGCGTCGGCAACGGGATGTCGATCCTGATCTTCACGAGCGTGATCTCCACGCTTCCGGCAGAGGGGAACGCGATCCTGCGGCAGGGGGGCACCGCCAAGTTCGTGACGATCATGCTGATCGGCTTGGGCATCATCGTGGCGGTGATCTTCGTCGATCAGGGGCAGCGGCGGGTCCCCGTGCAATACGCGAAACGGGTGGTCGGGCGCAAGATGACCTCGGGCGGCAGCACGTACCTCCCCTTGAAGGTCAACCAGGCCGGGGTGATCCCGATCATCTTCGCGACCTCGGTCCTGTACTTCCCCGCGCTGCTGAGCAGCGTGTATCACGCGGAATGGTTCACGAACTTCGTGAACAACCACCTGCAGGACCCGACCAGTCCCGTGTACATGGCGATCCTCGCCGGGCTGATCATCTTCTTCTCGTACTTCTACACAGCGATCCAGTTCGACCCGACGCGGACAGCCGACAACCTGCGGAAGAACGGTGGGTTCATCCCGGGGATCCGGCCGGGCCCGCCCACCGCCGACTTCCTGCACCGGATCCTGATCCGTATCGGACTGCCCGGTGCGATCTTCCTCGCGGTGATCGCGCTGATCCCGACCATCGTGCTCGCCGCGTGGAGCATCCAGCAGTTCCCGTTCGGCGGGACATCGATCCTGATCGCGGTGGGCGTCGCCCTCGAGACGATGAAGCAGATCGAGTCGCAGCTGCTGATGCGTCACTACGAGGGCTTCCTCGGATAGCCCGATGCGGCTCGTGTTGCTCGGCCCCCCGGGCGCGGGGAAGGGGACACAAGGAGTGTTCCTCGGCGAGCGCTACGGGATCCCGCAGATCTCGACCGGCGAGATCCTGCGGGATCACGTGCAGCGAGGGTCGAGGCTCGGGATCCGTGCCCGTTCGTACATGGACCGTGGCGAGTACGTCCCGGATGACGTCGTCGTCTCGATGGTGATGGATCGACTGGACGACCCCGACGCGGACAAGGGATTCATCCTCGACGGGTTCCCACGCACCGTGGCGCAAGCCGAGGCGCTCGAGCGGGCGCTCGAGGCGTCGGACGATCCCCTCACCGCGGTGCTGAAGTTCTCGGTCGGCGGCGAGCTCGCCGTCCGGCGGCTGATCGGGAGATACACGTGTCCCAACTGCGGCCGGACCTATCACATGGAGTACAAGCCACCGGCGGAGGACGAGCTCTGCGACATCTGCGGTGCCACGCTCGAGCGACGTGCCGACGACGACGAGCTCACGGCCCGAAGGCGCTTGGCCGTCTACCGGGAACAAGCGTCGCCGCTCGAGCGGTTCTACGCCGAGCGGGACCTGCTCCACCAGGTGGATGCCGAGGCGTCGCCCGACGAAGTGATCGCCCGCACCATCGATGTCCTGGAGGAGCTCGAGTGATCATCCGCAAGTCGCCCGAGGAGCTGGACAAGATGC
Organism: uncultured Actinomycetota bacterium; assembly: GCA_963724415.1. Lineage (GTDB taxonomy): Bacteria > Actinomycetota > UBA4738 > UBA4738 > HRBIN12 > JAJNBA01. The sequence continues at coordinate 386,101 of CAVRUS010000011.1, forward strand.
GGAGGGCGGGCCGGATCGTGGCCGGCACGATCGAGGTGGTCGTCGCGGCGGTGGAGCCGGGTCGTTCCACGCTCGACCTCGATCGCGTGGCGGAGCGGTACATCCGCGACCAAGGAGCGATCCCGTCCTTCAAGGGGTATCGCGGAACGTATCCGGCCTCGATCTGCGCGTCGATCGACGACGAGATCGTCCACGGGATCCCGTCCGGCACGCGGAAGCTCACGGAGGGGATGGTGCTCTCCCTCGACTTCGGGGCGATCTGGGAGGGGTTCCACGGCGACGCCGCGGTGACGGTGTTCGTGGGCGGCGTGGCCCCTTCGGAGGAGGCCGCGAAGCTCGCGAAAGAGACGGAGCACGCGCTCTACGCGGCGATCGACGCGATCCGGGTGGGAGGGAGGCTCTCCGACATCGGCCATACCGTCGAGTCCGTCGCCGATGCCGCCGGCCTCGGCGTCGTCCGTGAGTACGGCGGGCACGGCATCGGCCGGAGCATGCACGAGGAGCCGTTCATCCAGAACTGGGGACGGGCGGGACGCGGCCCAGAGCTCCGGCCCGGTCTCACGATCGCGGTGGAGCCCATGTTCACCCTCGGAGGCGAGGAGAACCGCGTTCTCGCCGACGGATGGACGGTCGTCACCACCGATGGGTCGCTGGCGGCGCATTTCGAGCACACGATCGCGATCACCGAGGACG
>CAVRUS010000012.1:0-730505 GCA_963724415.1 uncultured Actinomycetota bacterium
AGCTGATCCGGGAGCATCCGCTCCTCGGCGCGGGTCCCGGCCGGTTCCGCCTGGTGAGCCCCACCGCGAGGAGCGATCCCGACGCGGCGTGGGCGCACCACGAGTTCCTCCAGCAAGGGGTCGAGACAGGGCTCCCAGGGATGGTCCTGGCCGTCGCCCTCGTGGCATGGGGTTTCGTCACGTTGTGGAGGGTCTCCGGGCCCCTTTCGCCCTCGGCCGCCGCCGCGTTGATGGCGGTCGGGGCACACGCCTGCGTGGACTACATCCTGCATTTCCCGGCCGTCCCGATCGCCGCCGCCTTGCTCGTGGGGGCCGGTTCGGCTGCATCTCGCAAGAGGCTCGATACACGAACGGAACGACAGGAGACGTCGCCGTGAACCAACCGATCGCAGTGGACGAGCGCTCACCATCGCGAGGGTGGTCGGCGGCTGGCCCGGGGTCTCGAAGCCGCAGTGCGGAAGGCCGGGAAGGTCGCCGTCTTGCCGGCAGGGATCATGTCGCGACGCCGACGCGGGGACCTGACGATCCTGCTCTACCACCGGGTGGGACCCGGGACCAGTCAGATCGACGTCGGCTCGCGAGCGTTCGACAGGCAGCTCGAACAGATCGCCGAACGGGATCGGTCGTTGAGGCTCGACGAGGCGCTGGACCCCGCGACGAACGGTGAAGGGGGCATCGTGATCACCTTCGACGACGGCCTCCGGGACTTCCATGACCGTGTCGTGCCCGCGCTGGTCGAGCGTCGTTTGCCGGCGGTCCTCTACCTCGCCACCGGACTCGTGCACGGGGAAGGCACCGCACCTGTTCCCGATCGCGATCGATTGACCTGGTCACACCTCCTCGAGTGCGTCCAGACGGGGCTCGTCACGATCGGCTCGCATACGCACAGCCACGCGGATCTGGGCCGCGCCAGCGAACGCGAGGCATCGGAGGAGATGCAGCGTTCGAAAGACCTCATCGAAGATCGACTCGGTGTGGCCTGCCGCGATTTCGCGTACCCGTGGGCCGTGGCCTCGCCCGGCGCGGAGTTGGCCGCCCGAAGGATCTTCGCGTCCGCCGCGCTCGATGCCTGGCGCACCAATCGGCGGGGTCGCGTCGATCCCCATCGGCTCGGGCGGACTCCCGTACTCCGTGCGGACGGCCGGCTCTTCTTCGCTGCGAAGCGCGTCGGGGCGCTCGATGCCGAGGCGCTCCTGTACCGGGCGCTCCGACGAGGTCCGTGGGGGCGGGGATCGTGAACGACGCCGCACATCGCCCACGTGACCACGACGGACGTGACCCTCCGCTACCTCCTGCTCGACCAGCTCCGAGCGCTCCGGGACGCCGGCATGCGGGTAACCGCGATCAGCGCGCCGGGAGCCTGGGCGGAGGAGCTTGAGGACGAAGGCATCACGTTCATGCCGTGGCCACACGCGACCAGAGCGTGGAACCCACTGGCCGACGCCAGGGCGTTCGGCGAGCTGGTCAGCATCTTCCGTCGGGAGCGTTTCGATCTCGTGCACACGCACAATCCGAAGCCCGGGGTGATGGGACGGATCGCCGCTCGGCTCGCGGGGATCCCGTGCGTGGTGAACACCGTGCACGGACTCTATGCGACCCGGGAGGATCGTCCCGCCCGTCGGCTCCCGGTCCTCGCCCTCGAGCGGTTCGCGGCTCGATTCAGCGACCTGGAGCTGTACCAGAGTGAAGAGGACCGAGCGTGGGCGCACCGGATCCCCTCGATCGACAGGAAGGCCGTGCATCATCGGGAACGGTTGCGATCTCTCCCGATTCGATCCCCAACTCGTCTCCGCTGATCGTCGCTCGGAGGTCCGACGAGAGCTCGGTCTCCCGGACGGAGCCGTGGTGGTGGGCATCGTGGCCAGGATGGTCCGAGAGAAGGGTTTCCTCGAGCTGTTCGAGGCGGCGGGGACCGTCGGAGCGAGCCCATCCCGAGGCGAGGTTCCTCGTGGTCGGAGACCGTGATCCGGAGAAGGCCGACTCCCTCACGCCCGCGGAGGTCGATGCGGCGGGACCACACGTCGTGTTCGCGGGTTGGCGCAACGATCTGCCCGACATGCTCGCCGCGATGGATCTCTTCGTGCTCCCGTCGTGGCGGGAGGGCGTTCCTCGATCCGCGATCGAGGCCGCGGCCATGGGGCTCCCCCTCGTGCTGACCGACATCCGCGGTTGTCGCGAGATCGTCCGCGAGGGCCAGGAAGGCCTCCTCGTGCCGCCACGGGACCCGGGCCGGCTCGCCGAGGCGATCGGTGCACTGGTGCGCGAGCCCGAGGAGCGCGCGCGTATGGGGAAAGCAGCGCACGCCCGAGCCCGGGATCGTTTCGACGGTCTCGAGGTCGCGCGGAAGGTCGTGGTCCACACCGGCGCCCTCCTCGATCGTCACGGCTTGCGAGACGACTCGGGTGCCTCGCCGGTCCTGCGGGTTCGCCGGATGAGGAAGGGCGACGCCGAAGGGATCGCTCGACTGCACCGAGAGTCGATGCCCGAGGCGTTCCTGCCTTCCCTCGGGGAGGGGTTCCTTCGTCAGCTCTACCGAGCCCTGTCCGCGGATGGAGACGCGACTGCTCACGTGGCCGAGGCGGGCGGCCGGGTGGTTGGGTTCGCAGCCGGTGTCGGATCGGTCCCCCGCTTCTATCGCCGGTTCCTCCTCCGGCGCGGGTTCCTCGCAGCGGTGATGGCGATACCGAGCCTGGTCCGGCCGGCCGTGCTCCGACGGATACGCGAGACCGCTGCCTATCCGTCCGGTCCGTCGTCCTTGGCCGGAACGGATGCGGAGCTGCTCGCGATCGCCGTCCACGAACAGTATCGGGGGGGCGGTGTGGGAGCCGAACTGGCCTCTCGCGTCCTGCGGGATCTGTTCGCTGAAGGCGTAGAGCGCGTGCGGGTCGTGGTGGGGGCCGACAACGAAGGGGCGAACCGCCTGTACGACCGTCTGGGCTTCGTCCACACGGGGACGCTCAACGTCCACGAAGGCATCACCAGCAATCTGTGGGTGACCGGATGCCCTTCCTGATCGCGCTCGCCGCCGGGGTCGTCCTCACGCCCCTCCTGGGCCGCGTGGGTTCCGCACTGGGGCTGGTGGATCGGCCCGATACGGATGGACTGAAGATCCACGAGGGAGCGGTACCACTGACGGGAGGGTGGGCGGTCGTCCTCACAGGTCTCGGGACCGCTCTCGCATGGGGAGGCGCTGTGCGGCCTGCGCTCGTCGCGGCCGTGCTTCTCTCGTTGGCGATCGGAACCGTCGACGACCTCGTCTCGCTCTCGCCGCTCGTCCGCGTCTCCGGACTCCTCGTCGCCGGCGCCATCCTGGCGGCGGGAGGGGTCGACGTGGCTCCGCTCGCTCTGCTCGCCGCTCCGGCGATGGTGGTCCTGGTCGTCGCGTCCGCGAACGCGGTGAACCTGTTGGACGGCCAGGACGGGCTGGCCGGCGGTCTCGCGGCGATCGCCTCGCTCGGCCTGGCGGTGATCATGCCGGGAGGAGGCGCGGCCACCGCCGCCTTCGCCACGGCGGGCGCACTCGTCGGATTCGTGTTCTGGAATCGGCCGCCTGCGCGCATCTTCCTCGGGAACGGCGGTTCGTACGCGGTGGGGACCCTGCTCGCCGCGTTCGCTGCCGTCGCGGCCTCCGGGGGCTGGAGCGGGTTGCTGGCAGCGGCGATCTGCCTGACGCCCTTCGGTTTCGAACTCGGCTTCACGGTCTTCCGACGCCTCTTGACGCGGAGGCCACTCTCCTCCGGCGACCGGCTGCACGGCTACGACCTGTTGTCCGCGAGGCTGGGGAGGAGCCGGACGACCGGCCTCCTATGGGTGGCCGGCGTCGTGTTCGCCGCCCTCGGAGCGATGGCCGCGGAGTCGTCCCCGATCGTCGCCGGGACGGTCGCCGCCGGCATCACCTGTCTCGCTGTGGCGACGGGCACTTGGCTGTGGACCTCGCGCGGGCGCCAGGCCGAGGTCATCCAGGAACGCCCCACCCCATCCACCTCACCACCCTCAGGTCCGCACCATCCCTATCGAACCGAGCAGGAGGGATCCACATGAACTCGAATACCGAAGGAGGGATCCCCGCCATGCTTGGGCGGGCGGCCCTTGTTCCCCGACGGGCTGCCGCTCGCGAAGCCGCGCGTCGCCGATCCACGCGGCGGTCGCGAAGACGATCGAGGAGATCCTCGAGGGCGGCATCCTGACGAACGGCCCGCACGTCCGGGCTCTGGAGGAGCGCGCCGCCGACTACCTGGGGGTTCGGCATTGCATCGCCGTCGCCTCATGCACGGCCGGTCTGACGTTGGTCCTTCGGGTCGCGGAGCTCTCGGGCGATGTCCTCCTGCCGTCGTTCACCTTCGCCGCCACGGCGCACGCGGTGGCATGGAACGGGCTGGTCCCACGATTCGTCGATGTGGATCCCGAGACCCTGACCCTCTCGGGGGACGCCGCCGCCCGGGCGGTCGGCGTCCGGACGTCCGCGATCCTCGCGACCCACGTCTACGGGACACCGTGCGACGTTGACCGGCTGACCGAGGTGGCGCGCCGGAACGGGCTTCGGTTGTTCTTCGACGCCGCACACGCGTTCGGCTCGCGGTACCGGGGGACGAGGGTAGGAGGATTCGGCGACGCGGAGGTCTTCAGCCTCTCCCCCACGAAGGTCGTCATCGCCGCCGAAGGCGGCATCATCGCGACGAACGACGATCTGATCGCGGAGCGGTGCCGGATCGGACGGGACTACGGGAATCCGGGCGATTACGACTGTCGCTTCGTCGGGCTGAACGCGCGCATGTCGGAGGTGCATGCCGCGATCGCGCTGGCGTCCCTCGACGACCTCGACGAGCGGCTGGCCCGTCGGGAGGAGCTGGCCGTCGCCTACCGTCGGGCACTCGACACGGTTCCCGGCATCGGGTTCCCTCGGGTTCGCGCCGAGGACTCGAGCACGTTCAAGGACCTGACGATCCTCGTGGATCCGGATGCGTTCGGGGTCGATGCGGACCATCTCCATGACGTCCTCGCCGCCGAAGGCATCGAGACCAAGCGGTACTACTCACCGCCCGTTCACCGGATGAAGGCCTACCGCACGCGCAGCTCCGATCCGTCGCTGCCGGTCACCGAGGCGGCATCGGCCCGCGCCCTCACGCTCCCGCTGTGGGTCGGGATGGGCGTCGACGACGTGGAGCTCGTGGCGACGGCGATCCGCCGTGCCCCTGCACGGCCGGCGCGTCTCGCCGTACGGGACGCATCGCCGCCGGTGGCCTGATGGGTGCCGCTCGACCCCTCGACCAGGGCACCCGCCTTTTCCGGGTCCGAGGTCATGGGGTCGAGGTCCGCTGCGACCCGCCCGAGCTGGTGGAGGCGTTCGAGCGTCTGTTGCGGGAGTTCTCCGAGGAGGGAACCGAGGCCCGGACCGTCTACGAGATCCGACCCCAGCGGAACACCGGAGGCACCCGGCTTCGTGCTCGAGCGAGACGGTCGGCGTGTGCGGACGGCGCGATGGCCCGACGGGCTGGTGGACATCGTCTTATGGGAGGTCTTCCACGACGCCATCCGGGATGAGATCGGCAGCGTGGCGATCCACGCGGGCGCGGTTTCGTATCGCGGCCGAGGGATCGTGTTCCCGGCCCCCATGAACACCGGCAAGACGACGTTGGTCGGCGCGTTGATCTGCGCCGGGTTCGACTATCTCTCGGACGAGGCCGCCTTGATCGAGATGGGTGGCACGTTGCTCCCGTTCCTCAAACCGCTGACGTTCGAGCCGGGGTCGTACGACCTCCTGCCGCAGCTGCGGGCTCTCAGCGAGAACGGATCGGGGCTGCGACGGCAACATGTCATGGCCGACGAGCTCCGCCTCGGCTCCAGCGGGACCGCGTGTGAGATCGGGTGGGTGGTGACGTTCTCACGCCGGGCTGGCGCACCGACGACACTCGAGCCGCTGACGCCCGGCGAGGCGCTCGCCGCGCTCGCGAAGAACTCGTTCAATCTCCACCGCCTTGGCGCCCGGGGGATCGACACCCTGGGGTCGGTCGTTCGCGGAGCGACGGCTCTCCATCTCGAGGTTGGTGACCTGCAGGACGCGGTGCAGGCGATCCTCGGCCTCGTCGGAACGAGCCGGGACCGAATCCTACGCCACCTCGCAGCAGAAGACGAACTCGATGTGATGGATCGTGTGATTCTGGTCGTCCCCGCAAGGGAAGAACGTCGCGGCTGTGGCGCTCGGCCCGACCGCCGCCGGCTCGCACACGGCAGGAGCCGCAGCACTTCGAGTAGGCAACGCCGTCGAGGAACGTGCAGCCGGGGGCCATGGTCACGACCCAAGTGCCGTTGCCTCCGAGACCGACGGAGAAGTGGCCGGGGCGCACCCACCCGCGACACTGTCCGCGGGGCAGATCCCACAGGTGCCGCGACCCGGAAGGCTGCTCTCCGCACTGCGGGCTGTCGGACGGCTTCCACTCGACGCAGTAGCACTCGGTCCGCGGGGACGCGGTTTGCGCATTGGCTGCTCGCATGTTGAGCGTGTTCACGACGGGCACCGCCCACGCGACGCTTCCCGCGACCGCGATCTTCTTGAGCAGTGTTCGACGATCGATTCGTCGTCTCCGCTACCGGTCGCTTCGTCCGTCATGTCCCCCCCGCCTCTCCGCGGAGCCGGTTACGGATCAGCTGACCTCGCAGCAGAACACGAAGTCGATGTGCGAGATGTCATGCGTTCCGTTCTCCCCCGGTTCGGCGCAGGGGAAGAACGTCGCCGCCGTGGCGTTGGGATTGGGGACCGCTGGTTCGCACAGATCACGCCCGCACTTCGACACCGCGAAGCCCTCGAGGAAGCTGCAGCCGGGAGCCAGGGTGACCGTCCACGTGCCGTCGGCGTTCTCGACCACCGTGAAATGACCCGGAGCGCACCCTCCCGACACGACGTCGCTGGGGCACACGTCGCACACGTCATCCGGATTCTCGTCACACGCTGGGTTGTCCGAAGGGTCCCACTTCACGCAGTAGCACTCGGTCCGCGCCGATGTCGTCTGCGCCGCCGCGGACCGCATGTTGAGCGTCTGGACCACGGGAACCGCCCAGACCACGCCTCCAGCAACGGCGATCCGCTTGAGGGCGTCCCGTCTGCTGAGTCCACCAGCCTGAGTCGTTTCCTCGCCGTCGGTCATGTCCCGTCCTTCCCTTGGTCACAGCTAACGTTGCGGCCCGGATCGAGCCGCACCGAACGTATCCAAGGGGTAGAGGGGGGTCAATACGACGAGCTGGGGGTCATTCCTACGCAGGCCTGGGCGCTCGGCGTACGGTGATGCCTTGGACCGCTTGCAATCTTGGCTCTGACGTGTGGACCTGCACGTGACCAGTGCGATCCGTGCGCAGCGTCGAGACGGGACGGCGTTCCGGGTCACGACGGCGGGCGTCGAAGTGATCCCGCCGTTCGTCTAACGCCGCTCTCGTTTCTGCTCGCGCGGGCGATGAGAGCGGAGCCAGAGCTGGCCCGCTCCGTAGCGGAGCAGCATCCGGCCCGCGTCGATGAGCTCACGCTCACGGATCCTCCGGCGGGCTGTGCCGGCAGCTCTCTTGGTTTCGAACATCCGGATCAACCAGGAGTGGGGTGTCCGCCGCGGATCCAGGACGCCGGTCCGCCCGTAGCCCTCGAGGAACGCATCCCGGAACGCGATCCGCGTCGGCCGGCGGGATCGGGTGCGGACGCCGTTCGCCGCACCGAACAGCTTGTCGATCCCGAACAGGAACATAGCGATGTCCTCGTGAGGGAGAGCCGGGACCGGGTCCATCGGTGGATCGAGTACCCAGATCCGCCCCCCGTCCGAGATCCGGAATTGATGCGGCCCGACATCCCCAAACCCGATCACCGGCATCAGGTCCGTCCTCGAGGTGAAGATCGGGCGGAGCCAAAGGGAGTTCGCGACGCTCCGTACCCTCTCGAGGCCTCCGTCCGTACCCTCGGCGAGCCGATCCGGCGCCCGGTGGAGGTGCGCCAGCGCGGCGCCGCAGCGGGCGAAAACGGTTGTCGCGGGCACCCCGGCAGTGCCCCAAGCGGCATGTCCGATGTCGAGGAGCATGAAGTACAGGTCGGTCCCTTCTACGTATCGCGTGCACACGGCGGGAGGGTCGCTCGTCCACCCCAGCGGATCGGGCGTCCGCACGATCGAGGGATCGAGCCGCGATCGGAGGCCGACCAACTGCTCGGAGAGGCGCTTCGCGTCGTCCGCGGACCAGTCATCGCCGACCTTCACGACGACGTCCACGCCGCTGCCTCGGCCCCGGCATCGGTAGATCGAGGCCGTCCTGCTCCCCCAGACCTCGAGGAGGTCGTAATCGTCGGCGCTCGTCCAGCCGGATCGACGGGAAGCCTCCCCCAGCATCCGCTCCAGCTCGGACACGCTCAGGGGGCCCTCAACAGGGCGGCCGAGCGGGTCGATCGGAGGCTTCGGCACGGACGCAATGGTAAGCGGGTCCGTTGGGGGCTGCGGCGCAGGGGAACCCGCGTAGGCAACCTACGCCGGACGAACCATGACATGCGTAGCCCCTCACCACAGGCTGGCGGGTGCGTGCGCCGTGCTCGCAGGCCTTCGCTCGACCTCGTCGGGATCGAGCGCTGGTGAGCGATGCGTGAGCGCGGGATGTTTCCGTGGCAAGGAGAGGGAGCGATGACGGATCTCGCGATCGTGAAGGAACACCAACAGGGAGCCTGGGCGGCGGGCGACTTCTCGATGTTCGCCACCACCATCGTGATCGTGAGCGAACGACTCTGCGAGACGGTCGACCTCAGAGCCGGACAGCGGGTACTGGACGTTGCCTGCGGGAGCGGCAACACGGCCATCGCCGCCGCGCGACGCGGATGCGAAGTGGTGGGCGTCGATTTCGTCCCCGGCCTGCTCGAGCGGGGGCGGGAGCGGGCGAAGGCTGAACGCCTCGACATCGAGTTCGTCGAAGGTGACGCGGAAGACCTGCCGTTCCCGGACGGCTCGTTCGACGTCGTGCTCTCGACCTTCGGTGCGATGTTCGCCCCCGACCAGCAGCGGACCGCCGATGAGCTGCTCCGCGTGCTCCGTCCGGGCGGAACCGTCGGGATGGCGAACTTCCCACCGCACAGCCTCGCGGGCGGGTTCTTCTTCACAGCCGCCAAGTTCTCGCCACCACCCCGGGGGGTCCGTCCCGCGGTGCTGTGGGGGAGCGAGGAACGCGTGCTGGAACTGTTCGGGAACGCCGTGGTCGACCTCCGGCTCGTCCCGCAGGAGGTCCTGCTCCGCTACCGCAGTGCCGAAGATTGGCTCGGGTTCTTCCGTCGGCACTTCGGTCCGATCGGCGTCGTCTTCGAGACCATCCCCGAGGAAAAGCAAGAGCGGTTCGGCCGCCAGCTGATGGACCTCGTGATCGAGGCGAACCGATCCGGCGACGAGACCATCTGCTCACCCGTCGAGTACGTCGAGGTCGTAGCGCGGAAGCGAGGGCCGGGCAGGTGAAACGCGTCTGGCTGGGCACCGGCGGAACGCTCGGTCCGCCCGCGTCTGCGGTGGGCACGCGATCTCGCGCGATCGAGCGGGCGGGCTTCGACCTCATCACGTGGCCCGACCACCTGATGGGGTGGCTCCCGGAATCCCTCTGGACGCCGGACATCTCCCCGCTCGCGGCGTTGAGTCCGAGCAAGAGCCCCCATGTCTTCCTTGACGCCGTCGCGTGCATCGCCATGGCGGCTGCGTCGACCGAACGCGTGCTCCTCGGAACGTGCGTGACCGATCCGATCCGACGCCATCCCGCGGTCCTCGCCAACGAGTTCCTCACCCTCCATCACATGAGCGGCGGACGCGCCGTGCTCGGTATCGGTGCCGGCGAAGGCGAGAACACCACCCCGTACGGCATGGACTTCCGCCATCAGGTGACGAAGCTCGACGAAGCCGTCCAGGTGATCCGCCTCCTGTGGGAGTCGGAGGGACCGGTCCACTTCGACGGGAAGTACTTCCCCCTAGACGGTGCGGTCCTCGGGCTCGGGCCGTACGAGGGGACCTATCCGCCGATCTGGGTGGGCGCGCACGGGCCCAAGATGTGCGAGCTGACCGGGCGCCTGGCTGATGGCTGGGTGCCGGTGATGATGCCGGTGGCCGACTATCGGGATCGGGTCGAGTGGATCGATGCGGCCCGACGCGCCGCCGGTCGTGAGACCGAACCGTTCACCCGGGCGTTGCGCTCGTACGTGGTCCCGCACGCCGATCACGAGACGGCCCATCGCCTCATGGACCATCCGCTCGTCAAAGGGCTGTGCCTCTCCCTTCCGGACTGGCTGTACGGGACCGTTGGCGCGCAGCACCCCATGGGAGACGGCTTCCACGGTCTCAAGGAGTACATCCCGTCCGGGATCCCGCGCGAGGAGGCGCTGGAATTGATCGACCGCATCCCCTTCGAGCTCGTCCACCAGTACATGCTGCACGGAACTCCCGAGGACATGATCGAAGGGGTCACGCCGTACGTCGAAGCCGGCGCGTCCCACGTCGTCCTCCACAACATGGGATTCCTCGCCGATCCGGGGAGCGCGCGGCAGGCGTTCCGTCTGCTCGGCGACACCGTCGCCTTGGCCGACGGCACGTTCAACGCTCCTGCCGGCGAGCCGGAGCTCGCGCTCCGATGACCCGTCGCCGCACTCGTCGGTTCGCCCTGACGGTGGGCCTCGCGCTCCTCGCCTCGTCCGGTCTGCTTCCCGGTTTCACCCTCTCGACAGCGAGCGCGCTGCCCCCTGGGTTCCAGGTGACGACGGCGTTCTCGGGGCTCAACCTCCCGACGGCCCTCCGCTTCTCGCCCGACGGGCGGGTCTTCGTGGCCGAGAAGCACGGTCTCGTCAAGGTGTTCGACGACCTGGCGGACACGACACCGACCGTCTTCGCCGATCTTTCCACGGAAGTCCACAGCTATCTCGATCGAGGGTTGCTCGGCCTGGCGCTCCATCCCTCGTTCCCGGCCGTCCCCTACGTGTACGTCGCCTATACGCACGACGCCGTCATCGGAGGCACCGCACCGAGGTGGGGGATACCGGGGGTGTTGTCCGACCCCTGTCCGGACCCGCCGGGGGGAACCACGAACGGGTGCGTCGTGAGCGGGCGGCTGTCGCGGCTCACCGCGGACGGGAACCAGATGTCGGCCGAGCACGTGTTGGTCGAGGACTGGTGCCAGCAGTTCCCGAGCCACTCGATCGGCACGGTCGCGTTCGGTCCCGACGGAGCGCTGTACGCCGGGTCCGGGGACGGTGCCATCACGCTCGACTGGGGACAGAGGGGCGATCCTCCGAACCCGTGCGGCGATCCGCCCGGCGGCGTCGGTGCGGTCCTGACGCCGCCGACGGCCGAGGGCGGATCGCTCCGAAGCCAGGACCTCCGGACCGCGGGCGACCCGGTCGGCCTGAGCGGGACCATCATCCGGGTTGATCCGATGACCGGTGAAGCTCTTCCCGGACAACCCGATGTACTCGAGCTCAGACCCGAATCAGCGGCGGATCGTCGCTTCTGGACTCCGGAACCCGTACCGCTTCACGTTCCGGCCCGGGACGAACGAGATCTGGGCCGGCGACGTAGGGGAGCGGCTCGTGGAAGAGATCGATCGGATCCCCGTCGGGGACGCGATCGTCGAGAACCACGGGTGGCCCTGTTACGAGGGATCGCCCCGACAGCCGGCGTGGGACCAGAGGGACTTCACGATCTGCGAGCAGCTATACGCACAACCCGGGGCCGCCGCCGCTCCCTTCTTTACCTACCTGCACGGCCAGCCTCTGTATTCAGGGGACACCTGCTCCGCCGGACAGTCGGTGATCAGCTCGATCGCGTTCTACCAGGGCGGGAGCTACCCGGACGCCTATGACGGTGCGCTGTTCTTCGGCGACTACGGGCGCGACTGCATCTGGGTGATGCTCCCCAATGCTCCGAACGGTGGGCTCAACCCCAGCTCCGTCCAGGTCTTCTTCGAGAACGGCTCCAATCCCGTGGACATCCAGGTCGGGCCCGGTGGCGACCTGTTCTTCGTCGATGTCGTGGCGGGGCGGGTGCGACGGATCGGATACTTCGGCGGCGACCAGCCACCCGTGGCGTCGATCGATGCCAGCCCCGTCTCCGGACCGGCTCCCCTCACGGTGAATTTCGACGGCTCGGGCTCGTCGGATGCCGAGGGCGGCGCCCTGACGTTCGCATGGGACCTGGACGGCGACGGCGCCTTCGACGACGCCTCGACTCCGACGGCGTCCTGGACGTACGAGACCGCCGCGGACACCACGGTGGGACTGCGGGTCACCGATCCCGGAGGTCAGACCGACATCGAGCACGTCGTGATCTCGGTCGCGAACGAGCCTCCGGTCCCTGTGATCGACCTACCGACCACGGGGTTCACGTGGCACGTGGGTGAACCGATCGACTTCTCGGGACACGCATCCGATCCGGACGAAGGCGCGCTTCCCGACTCCGCCCTCTCGTGGTCGGCTTCGCTCCAGCACTGCGACACGCCAACGGAGTGCCACGAGCACGTGGTCCAGGAGTTCGACGGACAGGCGAGCGGCTCGTTCGACGCACCGGATCACGAGTACCCGGCATTCCTCGATCTCGAGCTCACGGCGACCGACTCCCGCGGTCTCGCGGTCTCCACCACCGTCAGGCTCGAACCGGAGACGACCGATGTCACGATGACCTCGGACCCGCCGGGGTTGCAGTTGGGGGTTGGCTTGACGACCCAAGTCACACCGTTCACCCACACCGCGATCGTCGGGTCGACCCAGTCGATCACGGCTCCGTCTCCCCAGTCGCTCTCAGGGACCCCTTACGAGTTCGTCTCCTGGTCGGACGGGGGGGCTCGGACCCACGACGCGGTGGTGAACGGCCCGACGACGTTCTCGGCGACGTTCCACGCCGCGTCGGCGTCCACGGCGACGGTGTCCGACTTCCAGTTCCAGCCCAAGAACATCTTCCCGCCGATCGGGGGAGAGGTTCGCTGGGACTTCGCCGGCCCGAGCATCCACACGGTCACCGACAACACCGGCATGGGGCTGTACGACTCCGGCTCTCGGGGCCCCGGCAGCTCCTACTCGTTCGCGTTCCCGGCCGCAGGCAACTATCCCTTCCGGTGCACGATCCATGCTCAGATGCGGGGCTCGGTGCAGATCCCCGTGGCCGTCTCGCCGGCCAGCGGCGGGGTCGCCACGCCGTTCTCGATCACGTGGGCGTCCGGGGCTCCTCCCGCGGGATACGTCTACGACGTCCAGGTCCGCCGCGCCGGGTCGAGCACGTGGCAGTACTACCGGCAGGGGACCATCACGACGAGCGCCGTGTTCACCCCGGACGCCGGCCTCGGCATCTATTCGTTCCAGGCGCGGATCCGCCAGGTCGCGACCGGCCGAGCCGCCGCGTTCTCCACCCCGGTTTCGATCAACGTGACGGGGAACCAGCCGCCCGTGCCCGTGATCGACCAGCCGAACTCGGGGTTCACGTGGCACGTGGGTGAATCGGTCGACTTCTCGGGTCACGCATCCGATCCGGAGGACGGGAGCGTGTCGGCTGCATCGCTTTCCTGGGATGTCGTTGTCCAGGACTGCTCCAGCGGCACGTGCGTCGCAACCCCGTATCAGAGCTTCGATGGACAGGCGAGCGGCTCGTTCACCGCGCCCGACTACGAGGATCCGGTCTTCCTCGATCTCGTGCTCACGGCGACCGATTCCGGAGGCCTCGCTGCGTCGACGACCGTCCGGCTCTCGCCGGAGACGGCGGATGTCACGATGACCTCGAACCCGCCGGGGTTGCAGCTGGGTATCGGCTCGACGACCCAAGCCACACCGTTCACCCACACCGTGATCGTCGGGTCGACCCCGTCGATCACGGCTCCGTCTCCCCAGTCGCTCGGGTCGACGCCCTACGAGTTCGTCTCGTGGTCCGATGGGGGGGCTGGGACCCACGACGTGGTGGTGGATGGTCCCTCGACGTTCTCGGCGACCTTCCAGGGCGTCCCGGGGAACCAGCCGCCCGTGCCCGTGATCGACCAGCCGAACTCGGGGTTCACGTGGCACGTGGGTGAATCGGTCGACTTCTCGGGTCACGCATCCGATCCGGAGGACGGGAGCGTGTCGGCTGCATCGCTTTCCTGGGATGTCGTTGTCCAGGACTGCTCCAGCGGCACGTGCGTCGCAACCCCGTATCAGAGCTTCGATGGACAGGCGAGCGGCTCGTTCACCGCGCCCGACTACGAGGATCCGGTCTTCCTCGATCTCGTGCTCACGGCGACCGATTCCGGAGGCCTCGCTGCGTCGACGACCGTCCGGCTCTCGCCGGAGACGGCGGATGTCACGATGACCTCGAACCCGCCGGGGTTGCAGCTGGGTATCGGCTCGACGACCCAAGCCACACCGTTCACCCACACCGTGATCGTCGGGTCGACCCCGTCCATCACGGCTCCGTCTCCCCAGTCGCTCGGGTCGACGCCCTACGAGTTCGTCTCGTGGTCCGATGGGGGGGCTGGGACCCACGACGTGGTGGTGAATGGTCCCTCGACGTTCTCGGCGACCTTCCAGGGCGTCTCGGTCTCGATGATCACGGTGTCCGACTTCCAGTTCCTACCCAAGAACGTCTTCCCGCCGATCGGGGGAGAGGTTCGTTGGAACTTCGCCGGCCCGAGCATCCACACCGCGACCGACAACACCGGGATGGGTCTCTACGACTCCGGTCCGATGGGATCCGGCACCACGTTCTCCTTCGCGTTCCCGGCGGCGGGTAACTACCCGTTCCGATGCACGATCCACCCCGTCCAGATGCGGGGCTCGGTGCAGATCCCCGTGAGCGTCTCGCCGATGAGCGGCGGGGTCGGGACGCCGTTCACGATCACCTGGGCATCGGGATCGCCTCCGTCGGGCTACGCCTACGATGTCCAGATCCGGCGTGCCGGTTCGAGCACGTGGCTGTTCTACCGGCAGGGGACCGCCTCGACCAGTGCCCTGTTCACACCGGACGCCGGTGTCGGTACCTATTCCTTCCAGGCACGGATCAGGCAAGTGGCGACTGGCCGAGCCGCGGCGTTCTCGACCCCTGTCTCGATCACCGTGACATGAGACGACGATGACGGATCCCTCTCCCGCACCGATGGCTCCCGGGTCAGCGCCGCTCTTCGACAAGGGCGCGTTCCAGCGGTACCGGATCCCGCGGCTCCTCGGTGAGGCCGTCTCCGGCGTTGACGACCCCACGATGGTCCCCGCTGAGCTGGCCGATCACATGCGGGCGGATGACTACGTGATCGGGCTCGTCTTCGCGGGGCATGCTCGTGCGTATCCGCTGTGGGTCGTGGACAACTACCACGTCGTGAACGATCGGGTGGCCGGCCAGCGGATCGTCGTGGCCAGCTGCGAGCGATGCCAATCCGGGTCGGCATTCGTCCCCGACGTCCCTGGCGATCCGGAGCGCGAGCCCGTGTTCCGATCCGTCGGGTTCTTGAACGCGACCCTCGTCCTCAAGGATCTCCGTTCCGCCAGCCACTGGCTCCACTACGACGGGCTGGGTCTCGATCGTCGCGCCGCCGGGCGGCGCCTCCCGTGGATCCCGACCTACCACATGGAGTGGGGGGATTGGCTGGCCCTGCACCCCGACTCGGAGGTGATGGTTCCCCCCGACGACGTGACCCACCCTGACGCCAGGCACGGGCATGGCCGGGAGGAGATCTTCGCGCGCCCGGGCATGGATCCTGCGTTCCTCGCCACGATCGTCGGAGACCTCGACCGGACCTACCCCGAGAACGAGATGGTGCTAGCGATCGAAGGAGGCGACGGGTGGCTCGCCTTCCCGCTCCAAGAAGTGCGGCGCGAAGGAGGCGTGGTGCCGCTTGCCGTCGGGGGGCGAACGGGCGTCGTGCTCGCGGGGCCCGGGGCGAGCGGATTCGCGATGGCAGCGTACGTCACGTCGGTATCGGGTCGAGCGCTGACGTTCCGGCGTGACGACGACGGCTTCGTGGACCAGGAGACGGGGAGCATGTGGTCGATCGAGGGTGTCTCGAAGGCCGGCGAGTTGGAGGGGACACGGCTCGAGCCGATCCCTTGGTCGTACGTGCGGTGGCACGCATGGATCTACTGGCATCGGAACACGCAGCTCTTCATCAGCGAACGCGATCGGCCGCCATTCGGCGCCGGTGTCAGCACGGGATCCGAGCGGCTCGACCGGATCGCCGAAGCGTGGGCGTCGGCGGGTCTCTCCGTCCTGGTCGGGGAGCCGCTCGTCAGTCAGCGGTGGCCGAACCAGGCCCGTTCCAGCGAAACGTTGTACGTGGACGGGCATCGGATCCGTCTGCACGAGCTCCCGACCGTGAGCTCGGCGCGTGATCTCCACGCGTTCGATGCCGCCTGGTCCGGTTGGCCGATCTCGGCGCGGAGTCACGAGGGACGGACCCGCCGGATCGGGAACGTGGTGATCGAATCCGATCCCGAGGAGCGATACGTGGATCCGGCCAACGTTGTCCCGCTCCCGGACGGGCAGGTCGACTGGGCGCCGGCGCTGGACGCTCCGGTGCTGGATACCGCGCTTTCCAACGAGCCCGTCGCGACCGCAGAACCTGGGTTCGTTGATGTGATCCGTGCGTTCCGACTCTCCGGCTACGAGATCCTCGACATCGGATTCCTGCCGCGCGGGCAGCTCCGCGTTGGCATGGAGAACGCGATCGCGCTCACGATCGAAGCCGAGCGCTTCCTGCTGTATCGGTTCGAGGACGAAACCGACGCCGAGCGATATGCAGCCGCCGAGTCGAGAGCCGTTGGCGCAGGCCGGTACGTTCTCCGGTCCACGCCGGACACGATGTACACGCACCAGCCGACGGAGGTCCTGTACGTGGGGGATGACGCTGTTCGTTGGTCGATGCTTCCGAACGATCCGGCCTTCGTTCGGGCGTTCCGTTCGGGAGCGGGGGCTGATCCGTGATGACACGAGGCTAGATCACATCGAGCGAGATCCACATCGACATGACAGAGGAAGGAGAGGGAGATGACCGGAACGATCGAGCAGGAAATCCGGCGGTTCATCGTCGAAGAGGTGTTGGAGGAGCGTGAGGACGAGGGACTTCCGGAGGACATCCCTCTGCTCACGGGTCTCCTGGACTCGTTCGCGCTGATGGCGCTGATCGCGTTCCTCGAGGAGCGGTTCAACGTCGTCGTTCGTAACGACCAGGTCGTCAAGCAGAACTTCGCATCGGTCAGTGCGCTCGCAGCGTTCGTCGACCAGCGACAGGAGGAGGAGCTGCCCTCGGCTGTTGAGGCGTAGGGTCGCGACCCCGCAGGTGGAGCCGATCCACGAGGAGAGTGAGGCAGAGGGTGGCGAAGGGCAGGGGTCCATCGGACGTGGATCGACGCCGAACGGCCGCGCGGAGGCGATTCCGCGCCCGCGGGGCGTTGGTGGCGGGCGCGATCGCGGTATCAGCGTTCGCCGCGGTCCCGGGACCTGCGGTCGCCACGCTCCCGGCGGTCTCGGCTGCCGCGGTCGCAGCGCCCGCCGCCGCCGCACCAACCCAGCCGAACTTCGTCATCGTCCTCACGGACGATCAGCGCTGGGACACCATCGGACGGTGTGAGGGCGGATTCGACGGATACGACCTGGCGGCGGGCGCCGCTTCATGCATGCCCTTCGTCCAGCAACATCTCGTCGCGGAGGGGACGACGTTCCTGCGCGGATACGCCACGACGTCCCTCTGTTGTCCGTCGCGCTCGAGCCTGCTGACCGGACAGTACGCGCGGCACACCCGCGTCATCGACAACGGCGGATGGAGGTTCCTCGACGATCGTGAGACGCTCGCGACGTGGCTCGATGCCGCCGGGTACCGGACGGGGTTGATCGGGAAGTACCTGAACGGCTACGGGGACTCGACGACCTCGCCAATTACGTTCCGCCGGGCTGGGACTCCTGGCACGCGATGTGGAATGCCGGGCAGTACGACCTCGTACCAGCAGTACACGTTGTTGGAGCGGGATCCCGGCAGCGCGGCGTCCTCCGGATCATTCGATAGCGGAACTCGACCAGTCAACTGGCCTGCGCCGACGGGAACCAGTACGCGACGGACCTCCTCTGCAGCCGGGCGGTCGATTTCCTCTCGGCGGACACCACCGACCCGTTCTTCCTGCTCCTCGCGACCACGTCTCCCCACCTGCCCGCGCCGTCCCCCATGCGGTGGTCCAACCGGTACAGCCACGCTGACGCCTCCCTCGTATCCGAACGAGAACACGGTTCCGTCTCCTCAGCCTCCGCGTTGGCTCCCCACCAGCCCGCTCTCCGCCCACGCTGAACCAATACCGGAACGAGTTCCGGCGGATCCTCGCGACGAACCGGGCAGCCGACGACGCGGTGGATGCGCTGGTCGGCCAACTCAGGTCGGACGGGCGCCTCGACGAGACCGTGTTCTTCTTCATTTCCGACAACGGCTTCGCCCGGGGGGAGCACCGGTACGGGGACAAGGGATGCGAGTACGAGGAGTGTCACCGGGTCCCGTTCGTGGTCGTCTGCCCCGAGGCGGTCTGCCCCGGCACGACGCCGGCAACGGTGGATTCCGACCATCTCGCCCTCAACATCGACATCACGCCGACCATCACCGAGCTCGCCGGCGTCACGCCGCGGATCCGCATCGACGGCAGGAGCCTCGTTCCGCTGCTCACGGAGTCCGACCCCGACTGGAGGTCGTCGTTCCTCCTGGAGGACCACGGGGTCACCCAGCTGCAGTCGCCCCTGGCGATCACCGGGTACGGCCCGGACGGCCACCTCTACAAGTACGTGACCTTCAGTAAGAACACGGATCTCGAGCTCTACGACCTCACGACGGATCCGTGGGAGCTCGTGAACCTCGTGGACGACGGCGTGCATGCCGACGTCCAGGCGAGCCTCGCCGCGCGACTCGCCGATGCGTTCAACGCTCCGACCGTGGGGATCACGAGCGGCCCGTCGGGAGTGGTGCCGAGCAGCGACGCCACGTTCACGTTCTCGGCGTCCCAGCGCTCGACGTTCGAGTGCGCGTTGGACTCCACCACGACGTTCCTCCCGTGCGGAACGGGCACGGTGGGCGTCGTCTCGTACACGCGACTCACGCTCTCGAGCCATACGTTCCGGGTGCGCGCCGATCGATGCCGACAACAACGTGTCGCAGCTCGGGCAGCGGAACTTCACCGTTTCGAGGGACACGAGCCCCCCCCGGCTCCCGTCCTGATGTCGACCCCCCCTGATCCCGAGTGGTCGGGAAGCTTCGTTCTCCGTTCTCTGAGGAGGAGCCGGGCGTTGTGCCTCTCCTGCTCGCTGGACGGTGGGACTGCCGTTCCGTGCTCGTCGCCGGCGGTCTACTCGGCGCTCTCGCTCGGGGGCCACGCGTTCAGGGTCGTGAGCGACCAGGATGCGGCCGGGAACGTCTCGCCGTCCGCGGTCTTCTCGTGGCAGGTGGTGGACTCGGACGCGCCGCCCCCGCCGAGCCTCACCGAGGCGCCGGACGATCCGAGTCCCCCCGACGTGGTGTTCGGGTTCCGGCACGACGAGCCCGATGTGACCTTCGAGTGCGCCGTGGACGGCTCGCCGCCGTCTCCCTGCACGTCGCCCCACGATGTCGTCGCGCTCCCGGATGGGGCGCACACGTTCGACGTCTACGCGGTGGACCAGTCCGGCAACCGATCCGCGGCGACGCCGTTCTCGTGGATCGTGGACGATTCACCGAGCGCTCCCGGATCACGACCGCGCCCCTCTCTCCGTCCGGGCCTGACGTCTCGATCGGATTCGAAGGCGCTCCGGGGACCTCCCAGGAATGTTCCCTCGACGGTGCCGCGTTCACGTCCTGCAGCTCGCCCGTCTCCTACGAGAACCTCGCCGACGGACCCCACGCGTTCCGCGTGCAGGTCGGTCGACGGGGACGGGGTCTCCGGCACGGCTCGCGTCACCTGGACCGTGGACGCGACACCGCCGCCGCCTCCGGGCTTCACGCTCCAGCCGACCGACCCGAGCGCGTCGGACGTCACCTTCGCGTTCTCCGATGCCGATCTCGAAGCGGCCTTCCTGTGCTCCCTGGACGGCGCCAAAGAGGACCCTGCAGCTCCCCGATCGCGATGACGTTGACGGGAGGAGCGCATTCCTTCGACGTCTGGGCCGTCGATGCTGCCGGCAACCGATCAGCCCCGGCATCCTTCGCTTGGACCGTGGACGCGGCCGCGCCGCCCGCTCCGACGATCACGGAGGCGCCTGCCAGCTCGAGCCTCACGACCGCCACGTTCCGTTTCGAAGACGCGGAACCGGGCGTCACGTTCCGGTGCGCGCTCGACGGGAGCGCGTTCACCAGCTGCTCGTCGCCACAGACCTATGGAGGGCTCGCGGGGGGGACCCACACGTTCATGGTCCAGGCACGGGACGCGGTCGGGAACGCTTCTCCGGCTGCAACGCACACGTGGAGCATCGACGCGTCCCCCCCGGTCGTGACCGTGCGCTGGCCCCCGACCCCCGATGCCTTCCGAGAGCGTGCGACGGTGGGGCTCCAGTGGACCGGGACGGACGACGTGGGCATCGTGCGCTACGAGGTCTACGAACGGTTCGGGACGACGGGGGCCCAGGTGTTCGTGCAGTCCACGCTGGCGACCACGTTCACGAAGGCCGTGGCGCGAGGGACGACCTACTGTTACCAGGTGCTGGCGTTCGACGCGGCCGGCAACGTCGGAGCGAGCCAGGAACGATGCAGCGGCGTGCCGTTCGACGATGCGGATCCACAGGTCGTACCCGACGGAGACATCGCGAGGATCGCATCCGCCAACGCGTTCACGGCGACGCTCTCGGTCCTCGACGGTGCCGGGGAGCAGCTCTCCTACTCGTTCATCGGGAGGAAGATCGGGATCGTCACCCGACGTGATCCTTCCTCGGGGATGGCAGACATCTTCCTCGACGGCGCGTTCGTGGCCAGGATGGACCTCTACTCGGCGACGGTCCGGGACAAGGTGCTCGCCTGGGAACGCGTCGTGAGCAACGGACCGCACACGGTCACGATCGCATGGACCGGGGTCCGCAACGCGGCATCGTCGGGCACCTCCGTGTTCGTCGATGGGATCGGGTCGATCGGGCCCGCGTCGTAGTCGAGTCAGTTCCCTCGGAGCACGAACCGGCGGAGCTTCCCCGTCGGCGTGCGGGGGAGGTCCTCGACGACCTCGAACGCACGGGGCACCTTGTACGTCGCCAACCGGACCTTGCAGTGGGAGGCGAGCTCGCGGCCGAGGCTGCCGTCGTCCCGGGATGAGATCGAGGAAGGCCTTCAGCGTCGGAACGTCGTCGGGACCGTCGATCGCGACCACGGCGGCATCGAGCACGTCGGGATGCCTGCGGAGGACGTCCTCGATCTCCATCGGCGCCACCCACATGCCGGCGAGCTTGATCAGGTCATCCGTCCTGCCCTCGTGGTGGACCCTGCCATCGACGATGCGGACCGTATCGCCGGTTCGGATCCATCCCTCCCGCTGCGTGCGCTGCGTCAGATCCGGACGGCGCCAATAGCCTGCGAACGTGGTCGGCCCGCGGAGCCAGAGCTCCCCGGTCTCGCCCTCGGCAACCGGTTCGCCCTGCGGATCCATCGCCGACACCTCGTAGCCTTCCATCGCCCGACCCGCGCTGCCCGGCTCCGCGTCCCCAGGACGATTGCAGGTGACGTGGTGAAGCGCCTCGGTCGCGCCGAGGCCGTCCAGGATCTGCCGTCCGAACCGTTGCTCGAAGCTGGCGAACAGCTCAGGCCGGAGCGACTCGCCTGCCGAGAGCACGATCCTCACGGACGCGGGCAGATCGGCCTCGCGGGAGATGGGCGTAGGCGGCGAAGAAGGCAGGGACGCCGTAGAGCACCGTCGGCCGTCTCTCGTCCATCAAGGTCTGGATCCGGGGCGGGATGCTGGGTCCCTCGTTGATCAGCACCGAGGCCCCGACGGCGGCCGGCTGATAGACCGAGTTCCCGAGTCCGTACGCGAAGAACATCTTGGACACCGAGAGGATGACGTCGTCGGGCTCCAGGGCAACGACCTGGGCCGCGAGGCCGTTCGACGCGGCCGCACGGACACCCCGGTGACGGTGCATGACTCCCTTCGGCTGTCCCGTCGCGCCCGAGGTGTAGAGCCACAGGGCGATGTCGTCCGCGGTGGTGGGCGCGGGGGTCAGATCGGACCTCCCGCCGCAGACCTCGTTCCACGCCACTCCGTGATCGGAGGGGTCCACCGCGATCCCCACGATGTCGCCGTCGCCCAGCGCCGGCACGACGCCGCCCGAGGACGAGTCGTCGAAGAGGACGAGGCGCGCCTCGCTGTCCGTCAGGATGAAGTGCACGTCCGAGGCCGGAAGGCCCTGCGCGATCGGCACGGGCACGAGCCCGGCCTTCATCGCGC
Organism: uncultured Actinomycetota bacterium; assembly: GCA_963724415.1. Taxonomy (GTDB): domain Bacteria; phylum Actinomycetota; class UBA4738; order UBA4738; family HRBIN12; genus JAJNBA01. Next base: position 22,352 of record CAVRUS010000012.1, read on the forward strand.
CCCAGAACGAGATCACGAATTCGGGACGATCCCGGAGAGCGACGATGACGCGATCGCCGGGGTGCAGCCCCATGTCGAGGAATCCCGAGCCCGCGGCGTCCGCTGCGGTGGCGACCTCTTCGTAACTCCAGTCCCGTTCGTCGGTCCTGAGGTACGGAGAGGAACCGCGACCCTCCCTGAGGTTCCGCTCGAGGATGTCGACCGTCGCGTTGTAGCGCTCCGCGCCGGGATCGGCGGCGTTCTCGCCGTCGTCGCCGGCCGACAGCCTCGGTCGGCGCGTCGCCTCCGCCCGCTGCGGCAGGAATGCCTCCCATGGCGCGAGAGGGAGACTCTCGATCACGAGGAACGCGATGCCTCGGTCGTTGGATGCCAGGTATCGGCGCCAGACGTATGGATGCAGATCGGGTACGTCGGGGAAACAGCTGCGGAGCACGAGATCGAAGTCGGCCGCCTCCGGATCCTCGTCCGTGCCGAACCGGAAATCGTGCTTGACGATCTTGGGGTCTCGGAACATCTCTCCGAGGTTGATCCGACCATCCTCCAGATCGCTCGCCGTCGAACCGTCGATCCGTGTGAGATCCACGTAGGAGACGTTGCGCGAGAGATCTCGGCCGGCGACGCGGTATGCCGTTCCGCGTCCCAGGACCCACCCGTTCCCCGACAGGGGTGGGGCCACCCAAGGCGCATGCGGAGGGGAGAGATGCCACTGCCGCTGCACGTCGAGGGCAGGCTCGATGCCGGTGACGGCCTCGATCGTCTGTCCGAGCGTGCGGTCGGTGAGCCGAAGGAGCTCCTCCGGTGTCCGCGGGCGACTCGTCGCGCGCGGGGAGGTGATGTCGATCATCGTGGGACCTCCACTGTCTCGGGATCGAGGTTCTCCGGATCGAGCGCTCCCGGGCGCAGCAGGTTGTCCGGATCCCTCATCACCTCGTCGTATGCCGAACGCATCTCATCGAGGATCCTGCGCGACCGAACCCCGTTCTCCGGATCGTAGGGATTCCCCTGCAGGGAGCGAGAGATGTCCTCGCGGTGCCTCGGATCGAGCGCGAATCGCCCGAAGAGCTGCTGCAGTTTGTAGAACATCGCGGTGGTCTCGTACCACACGTCCACGCCCTCGTTGACCTTCCGTTCGTACGCTTCGAAGGCGGCTGCCTCCTGCTTCGTCGTCCACGACTCCACGAGGGCCTCGTGCGCGAACGAGGCCGAGTTGAGGGCGACGTCCACGCCGGAGGAGAAGATCGGATCCACGAAGCGGAACGCGTCGCCGACCAGCAGCCAGCCTGGGCCGGAGGCGCGTTCCATCGCGTACGAGTAGTCCGCCTCGATCGCCCACGGACGGATCTGCTCCGCCTCGGACATCGCGTGCGTGAACGTCCGGTTCCGTCGCACGAGTGACTGGAAGAACTCCTCGGCCGTCCTGCCCGACTTCTGGAAGTCCTCCTTGTCTGTCACGATCCCGACCGACGCGCGATCCCGCTGGAGCGGGATCTGCCACCCCCATGCTCGCTCCAATCCGAGGAAATGGAAGAAGACGAACCCGGACGTCTCAGCCGGGCTTTCCTTGACCCCGCGGAACCACGACCAGATCGAGAACTGGTTGAACTCGGCGTCCTTCCGTTTCAACCCGAGCTGATTCGCGATGAAGCACCGACGTCCCGAAGCATCAACCACCACGCGCGCGTGGATGTCCGTGGTCCATCCTTCCGTCAGTTCGACCCGCACGCCGGTCGCCCGGTCGCCGTCGAAGAGCACCTCGCGGACCTTGGCCCCCTGCACCACCTTGGCTCCCGCCTCGTGCGCGTGTCGGAGCAGCAAGGTGTCGAACCAGTCACGCTCCACGTTGTAGCTGTAGTTCTGCACCGCGTTCGGGGGAGGGAAGTCGGACGTCCGGATCGACACGTAGCGCCACAGGCGCGATCGAGGCGCCGTCCATCCCACGCCCTGCTTGTGGACGAATCCCGCCTCCTCCATCTTGGGGAGGAATCCGAGCCGGTTGAAGACCCGGTTGTTGCCGGGAACCATCGACTCACCGACGTGGTCGCGGGGATGTACGTCTCGTTCGAGGACCAGCACGCGATAGCCGTCCATCGCGAGCAGGCACGCGAGGGAGGACCCCGCGGGACCCCCGCCGATCACCACCACGTCGGTCTCGGTGACGTGATGGCCGTTCGCCGGATCGTTCATGCGGGTGCTCCAGTCTCGACGACATCGCGGACGATGCGCTCGTCGAGCCATCCGAGCACGAGATCCATGACGCGCTGCTGGATCGCCACGCTGCTGAGGCCGTGCACCTCGCCCTCGAGAACGGTGACCCGCACGTGCGGAGCGTCCGCGAGGATCTCGCCCAGTCGCCCCGACATCGCGAGTTGGAAGTCCTCGTAGTGCCAATCCCTCGTTCCGTAGATGAACAGGATCGGGACGTTCTGGGCGGCGAGGCGTCGGATCGGATCGAGGAACCCATCGCTCACCCACGCATCGGCAACGCGTGAGGCTCCGGTGATCCGCTGCCACGCCCGCGAGAACTTCGTCGTGAGGAATCGAAGGTAGGTGCGGCGACGGCCTGGTTCGAGCCAGCCACGGATGGCCCTGGGATGGAGACTGCGGCGCAGAGCCTCTCCGAGGCCCATGCTCAGTCCGAACCGGGTTCCGGTCTCTTCCTTCAGCGGCACGTCCCGGAGGGGGGGCGAGACGAGGGCAACGCCGGCGATGTCGCTCAGGTGGGGACCCCCGGCAAGCGCCGTGCGCGCGCCGAAGCATGAGCCGATCAACGTGATCCGCTCGGCGCCGTGCTCCCGGATGCACGAGGCTGCGGCCTCGAGATCGATCAGGTAGGGCTCGTCGACCTTCGGTGCACCGGCGAGGACGCCTCCGCTCTCGCCGATGCCGTGGTAATCGAACCGGATGGTCGAGAATCCGCGAGTCGCGAGTCGACGGGCGAGGTGAACGGAGACCCGGTTCCTGTTCGTGGACGGGGCCGTCGCTCCTCCCCCAGTCAACAGGATGGCACCGTCGCCGGTTGTTGCGTCGGCTCGCGTCACGATGCCGAACAGGGTGTCGTCGCCCGCAGGGAAGTACAGCGGGAGCTCGTGGTGAGAGTCCACCACGTCGCTCATGCGCTTCCTCCAGTCTGGCGAACGAGCCAACGAGTGGTTGCCTCGATCAGGCGATCCGTGGGCTCGTGCCTCTCGTGAACCGGCCACCGATCGCCGGAGAGCCACCAGATCTCTCGGTCCGGGACGACCACGGTCTCGACGTCGGTCCCGGCGGCGCGCCATCGGTCCACGAGCTCTCGGTACTCGCGCCGGAGGCTCCTGGTGACTCCGACCTGGGCGAGGAAGACCGACGAGTTCCCTCCGAGATCCCGGAGGGAGAGATCGCGCGCACTGTCCAACATCGTGAGCTCCAGGGTGTGCCCCAGCACATCGACGAGCCCCTCGCTGGTGGAGCTCGGAGACGAGCTCATCCTGCGTCGGGCCGCTCACATCGTCCTTCATGCTGTGTGTCAGCTTGAAGCGGAGGATCTCCTCGGCGTAGCGGGCTGTGTCGGTGACCGGTTCCCACAGCGCGAGGGGTGCGGAGCTCCGTGCGGCCGCCTCCGCGGCCACGAATCCTCCCCATCGGGTGCCGAGGAACGCGACCTGTTCCACACCGGCCCGCTCCCGAAGGATCGAAGCGGCTTGCTCGGCGTCTTGCGAGCATCGTCGAGACGGTGGCCTGGGAGGCTTCGCCGTCGCTGTGACCGCTGCCGCGGTAGTGGAACCGGTGCACGGCGATGCCTTCGGCTGCAAGCCTGCGTGCCTGGAGCACTTCTCGCCGGTAGTTGCACAGGAGCTCGGCCTGGTAGGGGCTGCAGATGACCAGCCCGGCGGCCGATTGTCCCAGCGGGAGGTGGAGGACCGAGAAGCACCGATCCCCTCGAGGACCGAAGAACGAGCATTCCTCGCGGATACCCGCGGCAACGTCGGTGCGGCTCGCGCGCGCGACCGCCTGGCCCGACGCCGGGCTCCGTGTCTCCGCGACGATCCTCACCCCGACCTCGATCTCCTCCGTAGCACCTTGTTCGAGCGATGCTAGGGGTGGCGGGGCGCACGGAGCACGCGACCCGGTGCGTATTTCACCTCCCCCGGATGGACGAGGCGCGCCGGAAGGGTCAGGACGATGGTTGATTCGCCCGGACGTTGCAAGCCTCGTATCCTGTGCCCTGCACGCCGGAGGCGACCAGATACCTCGCGCCTGCCGGACCCTACGACTCGCACGCCGACGTCGGTCGCGAGATGGAGGCGTCCCCTGCACGTCCTGTATGTGATCGACAGCCTCGCGCCAGGGGGCTCAGAGAGATCGCTCGCCGCGATGGTTCCCAGGTTCACGGCCGCCGGTCTCTCTGTCGACATCGCCTATCTGCGGGAGCGGCCGGGGCTCCACGACGAGTTGCGTTCCGGCGGGGCGCGACTCTTCCCCCCGCAGGGCGGCGGGGGGCGGATCGCGGTCGCACGACGGATCGCGAAGCTGATCCGCGAGAGCGCGCCCGATCTGATCCATACGACATTGTTCGAAGCAGATGTGTCCGGTCGGCTGGCCTCCGTGCTCGCCCGCACCCCGGTCGTGTCCACGCTCGCCGCCTCGGCGTACGACGAGGATCACTTGGGCGATCCCGCGCTGCGACGGTGGAAGGTGCGTCTCGCACAGGTGGCCGACGCCTCGACGGCGCAGGTGGTGACCCGTTTCCATGCGGTCGCTTCCCACGTCGCCGACGACATGGCTCGACGGCTGTGGGTACCCCGCAGACGGATCGACGTGGTGCCGCGCGGAAGGGATCCTGAGGTCCTGGGCTCGCCCGACGATGCACGCCGTGCACAGGTCCGGGCATCGCTCGGGATCGAGGCCGCCGAGCGGGTCGTGCTCGGTGTCGCCCGGCACGAGCACAAGAAGGGTCTCGATGTCTTGATCCGCGCCATGCCTGCCGTGGTCGGGCGGATGCCCACCGCACGACTCATCATCGCCGGGCGAGAGGGGACGACGACCGGTCCGCTCACGCGCCTCGTGCGAGAACTTGGGCTCGGATCGAAGGTGGTGCTCCTCGGACATCGAGCGGACGTCCCTGACCTCCTGTGCGCCGCCGACGTCTTCGTGCTGCCTTCTCGATCGGAGGGCTCGCCCGGCGCCCTTCTCGAAGCCATGGCGCTCGGGGTCTCGATCGTCGCGACGGACATCCCTCCCGTCTGGGAGCTCGTCGGCCGGAACCGACTCGCCCGGCTCCTCGAGCCCGGAGACCACGAGGCGCTCGCGGAGGCCATCGCTGACGTGCTGGCCGATCCGGCGGAGTCTCGCGAGATGGGCGAGAGGGGCCGAGCGAGGTTCTTCGAGCACTTCACGATCGATCGCGTCGCGACGCAGATGATCGAGTTCTACGAGCGGGCGCTCGCGCTCGCCACCGGCTGGCGGGGCGGTCGATCGTGAGCGCCACCTACCTCGTTCGATTCGACGATCTCTGCCCCACGATGCGCTGGTCCGTCTGGGAGCCCGTGGAGCAGATCCTGGACGCCGAAGGGATCCGGCCGATCGTCGCCGTGATCCCCGACAACGCCGACCCGTCGATGCGCATCGAGCGGGAGAAGGCAGACTTCTGGGAGCGCGTTCGCGCCTGGCAGGCGAAAGGCTGGGCGATCGGTCTTCACGGCCACCGTCATCTCTACACGAGCTCGGACGCTGGATTGTTCGGTTGGAACGCGAGGAGCGAGTTCGCGGGCCATGACCGGCAGCACCAAGAAGCGAGCCTTCAGGCCGGCCTTGAGATCTTCGCTCGGGAGCAGGTCAGGCCGGACGTCTGGGTCGCGCCGAACCATGCCTTCGATGCCACCACCGTCGCGCTCCTCGCAGAGCTCGGCCTGCCGATCATCAGCGACGGGCTCGCCCTGCATCCCTATCGGGACGATCTCGGGCTGCTTTGGATCCCCTGTCAGCTGTGGGGATTCCGTCGTCGTGCGATGGGGACATGGACGGTGTGCTTGCATCCGAACGCCTGGGGACCGGCCGAGGTCGCCCGGTTCGCTCGAGATGTGCGTTCCTTCCGTGACGCGATCGTCGACCTCCCCGAGATCGCCCATCGCTTCGCCCACCGGAAACGCTCGGCGCTCGACATCGGACTGCTCGCCGAACGGCGGCTCCGTCGGGCCCTGAGCCGAAGCTTCGAGGAGCCCCATCGTGCCGGAGGGTAGGTCCGGCCGCCCTTCAGCGCGGATCCGGCCGACGGGCAGGGGTCCCGACACTCTCCCTCCCCCCCCTCCTCTCCCTCCCCCCCCCCCCCCCCCTCCCCCCCCCTCCCCCCCCCTCCCCCCCTCCCCCCCTTACTCCCCCCCCCCCCCCTCTCCTCCCCTTCCCCCCCCCCCCCCTCCTCTCCCCCCTACCCCCCCCTCTCCCCCCCCTTCCTCCTCCCCCTCCCCCCTTCCCCCCCCCTCCCCCCGGGTGTCCCTCATCCGAACCACGTAGCCGGAATACGCGGCGGGGCGCGTGTGAGCGTGCTCGAACCTCCCTAGCGTGGCCATCCCTGCTGAGCGGGTCGCTGCACGATGGGGTATGGCTTGAAGCAAACGGAGGACAAATTGAGTGATGTGTCGACCGATGTGCGAAGAGGGTGGAGGAGAACTTCGTCGATTCTCGAGTTCACCGATCCATCAACGGGCGGGTGGAAGAGCAGCGCTTCCTCGAGACACCATCCGGCCGACTACTGACGACGGTGGTCGAGCCCGCCCGGACGAAGAACCGGTCGCCTTCTTGTTGTGCCATTCCTTCGCGTGGGAGCAGTTCGAGCTTTTCGCTTTGGAGCTGCGATTCGCCCGAGCAGCGGCGGCAGCGGGATTCACCGCAGTCTGCTTCCAGGCCAGAGGCTACGGAGACTCGGGGGGGTCGTTCTCGGAGGTGACGCCGTCGAGTCAGGTGACGGATGCCATCGAGGTCGGGCGGACCCTGCTCCGGGAGAGGGAGATCGAAGCGGTCGTGCCAGTTGGGGCCCGCTTCGGAGCCTACTCGCGTTGAGCGCTCGGGCGCTGAACTGCCCCGGGGGCGGCGCTCTGGAACCCCTCGCTGAGTCCCTTCCGCTACTTCGACGGGCTGCTCAAGGCGTTCGTGAGAACACGTGATGTCCCGACCCTCCGATCACGGAGGATCGACACCGACGGGCTCCGCGAGCAGCTGCTCTCCGGCGGGAGGTCGGACCTTCTTCGGGTACCCGCTCACGTCGGCCTGCTACATGGACGCCCAAGAGCTGCCCGACGCCGTCGACCTCGCCGACCCCATCCCGCCACGGATCCAACTGGTCGTGATCAACCCGCGGATCCGACGAGAGGTGGAGAAGCTCGCGCGACTCTGGAGGCCCGCGGCGTCGAGCTGTCTCTGACGGAGGTCGAGAGCCGGGACACCGGGAATTGGCCTGGGTTTCCCGTCGGTGGTCACCTCGCGACGCATGCTCGACTGTTCGACGACGTGGGTGAGTCCACGCTCGATTGGGTCCGGGGAAGGTCGTGAGCACGCCGGCCGTCGATCGATCGGACGAACTACGCGTCGATCGATCACGTCGTCGACGTGCCGCTGTGGATCCCGGCCCGGGAGAAGCTCGGAGGGGTCGTCACGATCCCGTCCGAGGAGGCCTCGGATCTCGGGGTCGTGCTGATGTCCGGTCGGGCCCGCGACCGATGCCATCGGAACGGGATGTGGGTCCGGGCAGCTCGGGAGCTCGCCCCTCGCGGAACATACGTCTTTCGTCTCGATTACCCAGGCGTGGGTCACTCCTCCGGAGATCCGCACATCTTCGACCTCGAGTCCCCACCCGCGTGGCCCATGGAGGCCGCTGCCGGTTCCTGGTCGAAGAGACTCCGGTCGAAAGGCTGATCCTCGCGGGCTCGTGCTTCGGTGCACGGATCGCCCTCAGCGCCGCTGCCGGCATGGATGGCGTCGCCTCGGTCGCCATGGTTGCGCCTCCCATCTTCGTGCGCGGACCGTCGCGCGCCCGGAAGCTGATGTGGAGCGCCAGCAAGATGCTCCATGTCCTGCACCCGGACGGCGCGGAGGACAACCACCTCACTCGTCAGCGGTTCTACGAGAACGCCCCCATGGAGCAGCGCGTGAGCCCATCCTTCGAGGCGGCGATCCGCCCCGTCCTTGCCCGGTGCCCGGTGTACTTCCTCTGCGGGTCGGACGACATCGAATAGGAAGAGCTCCGGTTCGCCTTGGAACAGCTCCATCTCCCCGAGGATCGCTACGAGGTCGAGGTGGTCCCGGGTGCCGTCCATGCCTTCCGCTCGACCGCGGTGCAGGACCTGACGATCCAGCGACTCTCGGCTTGGTGTTCGCGGTTCGTATCCACAGCGGCGGCAGCCCGGTGAACACGGAGGTTCGCCGGGACGGGCCAGGACGGGACATGGTATCGACACCTCTTGTTCGGTCGACACCGGACCTTGATCCGGATCGGTCAGTGCAGATCCTCGAGGTTCCCCTTTGGATCCCTTCGAGAGAGATGCTCGGCGCCGTCGTGTCGTTTCCCTCGGTGGAGACTTCCGACCTCGGGGTCGTCCTGATGTCGGGCCGGGCGCGCGATCGAAGCCATCGGAACGGGATGTGGTCTCACGCGGCGCAGAAACTCTCTGCCGCGGCTAGTACGTCTTCCGGCTCGACTACCCGGGCGTGGGCCATTCCTCCGGCGCCCCTCAGATCTTCGATCTCGAGTCTCCTCCCATATGGGCCATGGAGGATGCTTGCCGGTTCCTGGTTGAGGAGACACCGGTCGAGCGGGTCATCCTCGCGGGGTCGTGCTTCGGTGCGCGGGTAGCCCTCAGGGCTGCTCGAGACCTCGACCGCGTGGTTTCGGTCGCGATGGTCGCCGGCCCCGTGTATGCCCGCAGGCCGTCGCTTGCCCGGCGACTGGTGTCGATGCCGAGGCGCGTTCTCGGCCTGCAAGGCTCTGACCGAGCGGCCGACAATCCCGCTCAACAGAGGCGAGAGGGGAACCTCGCCACCGAGCGTCGGGTCAGTCCTTCGTTCGAGCGTGGGATCCGGGCGGTGACCGCTCGATGCCCCGTTTACTTCCTATACGGTGCGGACGACTTCTCATGGCAGGAGCTCCGGTTCGCGCTGGAGAAGCTGGGGCTGCCCGAAGATCGCTACGAGCTGGATGTGGTCCCAGGGACGGTCCATTCCTTCCAGTCGACCGAGGTGCAGGAGCTCACGATCCGGCGCCTCGCGGCGTGGTGCTCGCGGTTCTCGACCCCGGCGGGGACCTCTCCGTGAAGACCGAAGTCGTTCGGGGCACGGAGCAACGGCGCGGGAGGAACGCGCGCGACCTGATCACCGTCAGCCGAGGGGCGGCCACGTCGCTGCTCGGAACGGTCCTCGGGACCGTCGCGGGTCTCGTCGTCACGATGCTGCTGACACGGACGCTCGGGGCGAGGGATACGGATCGTCGCATTAGGCCTTTCGATCGCGGTTTTGATCGAATCCGTCGGCAACGTCGGTCTCTCGAACGGGGCGGCACGGATGATGGCTCTGGCCCGCGCGGAAGGGGACGAGGCGCGAGCCTTGCGACTCCTCAAAGCGAGCCTCCTCGCCGGAGCTGCCACCGGTGTCGTGGGGATCGGGGTGATGCTGGCGGTCGCTGAGTCCGGTGTGATAGGCGACAGGACGCATCGATCGTGCTCGCGATCACCGCACCGCTGATCGTGATCACCGGTCTTCGCGCGGCGATCTACGGAGCGCTGCGAGCGTACCGCGATCTCCGGCGGTCTTGGTGCTCAGCGTGGTGGTTCCGATCGCCGACGTCGTCGTGGTGGGCACCCTGGTCGCCTCCGGCGTACGGGATATCAGTGCGTACGCGGTGGCGTTCGTCGTCGTGGCGTGCTCGGAGCTGGTCGTTGCCGCCAGGCTCTTGACAGGGAAACGAAGGATCGGGTCGCTGTTCGATACCACCCTGGTTGACGTCCGTGTGCTGCTGGCCTTCTCGATCCCGCTGGTCGTGACACAGATCTTCTACTTCTCGATCCGGAGCGTCGACGTGCTACTGCTCGGTCTGATCCAATCGCCGGAGGCGGCCGGGTTGTATTCGCCGGTCATGAGGCTGGCGGAGAGCGCGACCAAGGTGCTCTCGGCGTTCCCGCTCTTGTTCGTTCCCGTCGCAACGGCCTACGTGGCTCGCAAACAGACGGCGGCGCTCCACGATCTGTACGTGTCGGTCACGAAGTGGGCATATCTGATCGGTTTCCCCCTGATCCTCGTGATGGTCGTATCTCCTGGACCGGTGCTCGGATTGCTCTTCGGCGAGGAGTACGCGGGCTTGGGATCGGTGGCGCGTATCCTCGCTGTCGGCTACTGGGTGGTGCTCGTGACCGGGTTGAACGGAGTGACCCTCAGCGCCATCGGCGCGATCAAGGACATGGCCGTTGCTTCCGCGATCGGGCTCGGCCTCACGCTGGGGATCGGCGTCGTGCTGGTGCGATCGTTCGGCCCTGTCGGCGCGGCCACCACGAACACGATCGCGTACATCTTCGCCAACGTGGCGTTCAGCGTTCTCCTCTTCCGGAGAACGAAGGTCACCCCCTTCCGAAGCGATTCGTCTAAGTTGTTCCTCTACTCCAGCGCCGTGCTGGTCGCATCGATCGTTCTCGTCGAACTGGTCTTGCCGGATACGGCGGCGTGGTCGCTCGGGGTCTCGTTCCTCGCGTCGGCCTGCTGGTTCGTGGGCGGCCTCTTCGGAAGGCCGTTCGCGATGGAATGGTCCGAGATGCGACGCGTCGTGAGCCGGGGCAAGGCCGGACCGCCCGAGGTGACCTCGACCCCGTCGACCCGCTCGCGCCCTCTGGGGTCGATGTGCCGTGAGTACGTCGCCCGAGCTCACGGTGGTGATCCCCACGAAGGACAGACCGGTCCTGCTGGCTCGAGCGGTCGAGAGCGTCATCTCACAGGGCCCGAAGATCGAAGTGATCGTGGTCGACGACGGCTCTGCCCCCGAGGCTGCCGCGTCGATCCGCTCGACCGCGAACGATCCATCGGTCCGGCTCGTGCGCTCGGACGTGAGCTCCGGAGCGCCGCTGGCGCGGAACGTGGATTGGAGCTGGCCCGCGGCCGGTACTGGGCGACGTTGGACGACGACGACGAGTGGCTCCCGGGCAAATGGGAGACGCAGCGAGCGAGTCTGTTTCGGTTCGGATCCGTCGAGGATGTCGTCGCGATCGCCGGAATCGTGCCTGTGAGCGCTTCAGGCGAGGGGACGCCCGTGCCCTCGACGGCGGAGGGACCATTCCGATGCGACGGGCTCACGGAGCTGTTCGAGCGGGTGCGGGTCCGGGCGTTCCTCAACACGTACGTCGTCCCCACGGCCTTGATGCGACGGGTCGGTGGATACGACCCCCGGCTCATCTGGGGAGAGCATACGGACGTGTTGATCCGCCTCTCCGAGGTGGCGAGGTTCGTGGGCGTCGACCACGTCAGCGTCCGTGTCCACCGCGCCCATGAGGCCGACGAGACCCGTGTCGGTCGCGACGAGGCGTTGCGAGCCGAAGGGGTTGCCTTGCTGCTGGAGAAGCATGCGGACGCGTTCGCCAAAGCCCCGGGACCCTCGCGCGATACGAGGAGGTACTGGGGGTCACGCTCCTCCGCCTCGGTCGTCGTGAGGAAGCGATCCGAACGTTCTCCCGGATGACGCGCCGACGCGGCGCCGGTGTTCGGCGACTCCGCGCGGTCGGTCGTATCATCACCGCGGCCGTCGGAGCGGGGGCAGGTGGAGCTTCGCGCCGACGACGTCTCGAGGAGCCCGCCGCCTGATGCGCCCGGGAGGGGTGCTCGTGATCGGGCTCGATGGAGGGACGCTCGAGCATCCTGGGGCCTCTGGCCGGATCGAGGCGTCATGCCGACCCTCGATCGTCTCATCCAGGAGGGCGCGGCCGGAACCCTCGTGTCCACGACTCCCTGGTACACGGTCCCCGGCTGGACCAGCTTGATGACCGGCGTCGGGCCCGGAACCCACGGCCTCCTGCATTGGGTCGCCTCGGATCTCACCGACTACTTCGAGGATCGTCGTCCGGGACGACGCTTCGTGACGAGTGCTGATATCGGGTTCCCGACGTTCTGGGACGTCGCCGGCGCCGCTGGGCGCCATGTCGCGGTCATCAACATGCCCTTGACGTACCCGGCCTGGCCCGTGAACGGCACGATGGTCACCGGCCTCCTCACGCCGGACACCGTCTCGGCGGGGTGGTGCTATCCAGCGTCGTTGGCGTCGCAGCTTCCGGACTACCGGATCGATGTGGCGTCGATCCTGGCACCGGCGATCCGGAGTCGGCGGGCCAAGATGTCGACGTCGGTGCCTACCTGGATGACCTGAGACTCGTGACGGTCGAGCGCGGTCGCGCTGCGGCTCAGATGCTCGCAGGCGACATCGACCTCGGCGTGGTCGTCTTCGTCGGGCCGGATCGGATCTCCCACAGAGCGTGGCCCGATCAGGATGCGCTGGTCTCGGGGCGGCCCGCACCCTCGGACCTCTGGTCGAGTCGTGCTACGGACCTTCGACGCGGCGATCGATCGGGTGCTGGCCGCTGCAGGTCCAGACGTGACCATCGTGGTCGTCGCGGACCACGGCTTCGGGCCGCCGCCCTCCCATCGGTTCTTCATCAACCGGTGGCTCCGGAAGCGGGATATCTCCACGTGCCCGGCGGTCGGCTCCAACGAGGCAAGGGTCCGAGGCTTCCGACGACTTCGCTCCGCCGGAAGGCTGGTCGGCGGGCGCGCTGACAGTAGCACCGCCCCGGCGATGCTCGATCCGTCCCGGTCATCCGTGTACGCGGTGGGATTCCCGCACACGCGACTCGCGGGATTGGTGGTGAACCGTGAAGGCCGCAAGCGTGAGGGATGGGTGACGCCGGAGGCCGCGACCTCGCTCATCGATCGGCTGCGGGGCGAGCTGGAGGCCGTGCGCGACCCATCGGGCGACCGCGTCGTTCGCCGCACGATGCTGAAGGAAGAGGTAGGCGCTAGCGTGGAGGGCTTCCCAGACCTCCTGGTGGAGACGCACCAGCCGTTCGTGCCGTCGACCCGAGTGTGGGGCGCCGACCTCTTCGATCGTTGGACCGAGGCTTCCGGACTCCACGACCCTGACGGGGTCTTCATCCTGCACGGCGCCGGCGTGCGTTCGATCCGTCCACGAGCCGACATCGTGGACGTCGCACCGACCGTGCTCGGGCTCCTCGGCATCGAGGCGCCGGCGTACATCGAAGGGAAGGCCCGGAGCGACCTGGTGGAGCTCCCTCCGCTCGTGGCGCCTCCCTCGGACCTTCCTCGGCCGGGTGGTGAGCCGCCGGACGTTTCGGCGGGCGAAGAGGATGAGATCGAGCAACACCTGAGGACGTTGGGATACGTGGAGTGAGCAGATGACGGTTCATCTCGACGTCGTGCTCCCCGAGTCGGAGGTCGAGGCATTGCGCACGACCGAGCCGACGTGGTGGTTCACGCGGTTCGAGTTCGCGAACGCCACCAGCCCGCAGCATCCGCACGCGGCGCGGCTCGAACTCGCGAACGGCTGGAAGAGCGAGATGGTCATGCCCTGGCTGGAACGGCTCACTCCCGGTGCTCGGGTCCTCGATGTGTTCTGCGCGAACGGGGCGTTCTCCTTCGAGGCCGCCCGCCTGGGAGCACGGGAGGTCGTGGGCGTCGACTACGATCCGCCCCGACTCGAATGCGCCCGCTTCGTCTCGGCGCTCGTAGCGGAAGCGTTGCCGGCCACACCCTCGTTCGTCGCCGGTGACGTGTACCAGCTGCCCGAGCTCGTCGATGGTCCGTTCGACGTCACGATGGCCCTCGGCGGGCTGTATCACGTCGCGGACCCGGTCCTTGTGCTCGACAACCTTCGCCGTGTCACGCGGCCGGGGGGACATCTCCTGCTCCAGACATCGAGGATCATCCGGATACCCGGCTCGTGGGCGAGATTCATCACGGTGCGGCGAGTGGCTCGATCGTACCGCCGAAAGGGGCGCCGGGGTCTGGAAGCTGAGCGTGAAGGCCCTGGAGACGATGATCGGATTCGCGGGGTTCGAGCGCGTCGCGACGCTCCCCGTGCCGCGCCATAGGGCGAAGCGCGTTCCTTGGTACGGCGCGGTCTGGAGGGCGATCGAGCAGGGATCGCCCGGTTCCCGGCTCCATGTTCCCTGACCTCACCGGTCAGGAGCGATTTCGGGGCGATCGGGTCGGATCAACGCCGCCGGAGCGCGAAGGCAGCGTCACGGCTCTGATCGGGTGCGCCGAACGGCGTATGGCAGGTGACGCAGCCGGGCGATGGCGCCTGACCGATCGCCTCCTACGCTCGATGCCCGACCAGGTCGTTTCGCGACCGGTCATGGCCAGTATCCGGGGGTGACGCGGGGTCCATGGATCTCCAAGGAGCACCCGCCGTCCCGATGACACGCGAGCGCGCCAAGACGGCGCTCGCCCGATGTCGGGTCGCGATCACGAGGGCGCACCTCGAGCTGACCGAGGCGATATGGATCGCCGACCACCTCGTGGGCGACGAGCTGCCGGTCGGAGAGGCCGGAGATCAGGCGGCGCGGGCACTCCACCTCTCCCGGGTCGAGGGTCTGCTCGAGGAGATCCGGCGCTCCGTCGATGAAAGCCAGCGAGCCGAACCCGGTGGTGAACGGGACCGAGCGACGAACGGTCATCGGAAGCCGTCGCTCCCTCTCGGGGTAGATGGTGAGTTCCCTCCGCTGTTCGAGCGCATCGTCGTCTCCCCAGGTCGGGGCAGGATCCATCTCCGCAGGATCCGGGAAGGGCGTCGGCTCGATCGGGATGTCGTGATCGCCGAGTTGCGGAACGGCACGACGAAGATCCCCATACGAGCGCCCCTCCCCGCCGTGTTCCTGTCCTGGCTCGCGAGAGAAGGGGATGTCGTGTCACGGGGCTGGCGGATCGCGAGGCTCCTGCCCACCGAAGACTGAGGATCGCTCGCCCTCGACCCCGGGACCTCTCACGGTCGGAATGGCGTAGGGAAAGTACGTCGGGTAGGCCATCAACGACGGAAGCCCACTTCCTATATTCCGCCTATGTCGGATGGGTGGTCCTTCTTGTCGCGCCATGGCATGGCCATGGTGGCGGTCGTCCGGCGTCCCGACGTTCGCCTCCGTGAGCTCGCCGAGCAGATCGGGATCAGCCCGCGCGCCACGCAGACGATCGTCACCGACTTGGTCGAGGCGGGATTCGTCGAGCGGCGCCGAACGGGCCGGCGGAACCACTACCAGGTCCGGGGCGATCGTTCCCTTCCGGATCCATGGGCCGTCGACCACGAGGTGAGCGACCTCGTTGGGGCCCTCGCGGCCGGCCCCAGGTCGACACGGCCCAGCGGGGGGCGCCGGCACGCCCTCGTCCTCGCGTGCAGCGATCACCGGTATCAGGAACCCCTCCGAGACCTGATGGCGGCCGAGGGCCTTCTGGCTCAGGCAGAGGTCGTCCTGTGGCCGGGAGGCGCGGCGTCACTCACGGGGCCTGAGGGCGCCCTGATGCTCGGCGTGATGTCGGCCGCGATCGATGCCGAGCCGCCGCAGCGGGTCGTCCTCGTGGCGCACCAGGACTGTCACGTCCGCACCGCCTTCGGGCGGGGGGGCGGCGAGAGGCTGGCCCGACTCCTCGAGATCCGGGCTCGTCGTCGACGCTCCATCAACCGGGTCCGAACGACATTCGGTGTGCGTCCCGAGACCTGGTACATCACCCAGACCGGTGCACGCCGGGTCGGAGGCTTCCAACGGGCGGACGTGCCTGCACTCCAGGGGAGCGGGTCGTGAGGGGCCGAGGAAGCCGCCGCGTCGGACCGGGGCGACGAGCATGACGTCGACACGCGAGTACGACGCAGATGTGATCGTCGTCGGGGGAGGGCCCGCCGGATCCACGCTCGCTGGGTTGCTCGCTCGCGACGGGGTTCGCACCCTGCTGATCGAGAAGGACATCCATCCCCGCGAGCACTCCGGCGAGCCGATCGCACCGTCCACGACCTCCGTCCTCGAGGGACTCGCCGTCCTCGAGAAGCTGGACGACGCGGGCTTCGTTCACAAGACCGGCACCGCATGGAACACGCCGAGCTCGCCGCCGTGGCGGTTCGCAGAGATGAGGCTGTCCGACTTCCCCGACGAGCGGACCGAACGGGCCTTCACGTACAACATGGAGCGCGACGAACTGGACGCGATCCTGCTCCGCCATGCCCACGAGCTGGGCGCCAAGGTGCTGCAGGGCCTTGAGGCGCGGGCCGTGATCTTCGAGGACGGACGAGCGGTCGGGATCCGCGCCCAGGTGTCCGACGGATGGGAGCGAGATCTCTTCGCGAGGATCGTCGTGGACGGATCGGGCGGAGGCTGCCTCCTCGCGGATCAGTTGGGGTTGAAGCGGAACGATCGGAGCTCCGACCGGCTCTGCCTCTCCGCCTGGTTCGAGGGCGTCAAAGAGCCACCTCCGCCGTACGTCGGGTTCACGCTCGCCTATCTCCTCGGGCCGAGCCACGGCCTCGCCTGGCAGACCCCGCTGCGGAAGGGGCGCACCTCGATGGGAGTCGTGGTCGGCGAGGAGGATCTCCTTCGATCGGGGGAGGATCCCGAGGGGTTCTTCTCCTCGCTCGTCCGGCGGAACGCGACGTTCACGGACGCGTTGAAGGACGCCACGCGGGTGCGGCCCTTCCGGGTCGGAGAGGGTTCGTCGTACGCGATCGATCGGTACGCCGGGCCGGGGTGGATCGTCGTCGGTGACACGCTCCGCTTCGATGATCCGATCTTCTCTTCGGGCGTCGACCTCGCCCTGTTCTCGGCGCTCTCCGCCCAGGGGACGATCACCGAGGCTCTCCGCACGGGGGGCGGCGACGAGTCCTTCGAGCGATACCACACGCAGCTCAGCACTGGGGTCGACGTTCGACGCGACCTGATCTCGACGCTCTACGAGCGGCAGACGGTGCTCATCGAGGAGGCCACGAGCCCCCATCGTCGTGAGTGGCTCGTCCGCGCATTGCACGCCGATCCGTATCAGTCGGAGACATGGGCCCTATCGCAGGCCGTGATGGAGCACATGAAGGATGATCCCTCCGAGAGGGTCGAGGCCAGCTCCGGGAGCGCCCCGTGACCGACCACCAGCTGTTCCTGTTCCTCGTCCAAGTCGTGGTCCTGCTCCTCGCGGCCAGGGTCGGCGGGGAGCTCGCGGCGCGCATCGGGATACCTCTGCACGTGGGCGAGCTGATCGCTGGGATGCTGCTCGGGCCGTCGCTGCTGGGGTGGGTCTGGCCCGAGGCCTTCGAGACGCTCTTCCCCCCCGAGCCGGCGCAGAGGAGCTTGCTGGAGGTCTTCTCGTGGACCGGGATCATCTTCCTGATCATCCTCGGTGGGTTGGAAACGCGCCTCGGCGTGCTCCGGAGGGTTCCCGGCGCCGTGCTCGGAGGGTGGATCGGTGGGTTCGGGCTCCCGTTCGTCCTGGGGTTCGCTTTGGGGATGTTCTTCCCGGCCTCGCTCGTGCCACCCTCCGTGGATCAGCCGGTGTTCGCCCTCTTCCTGGCGACGGCGATGTCGATCTCGGCGATCCCGGTGATCGCCCGCATCCTGATGGATCTCGATCTGTACCGCACGCGTGTCGGGATGGTCATCCTGTCGTCGGCGATCATGGACGACACGATCGGCTGGGCGGTCCTGGCCGTCGTCGTGGGCCTCGCCTCAGGGGGTGTGGTCGTCGGCCACATCGCGTGGATGATCGCGCTCACGCTCCTGTTCCTCGTCGCCGCCTTCACGATCGGTCGGAAGCTCGTCCGTCGGTCCATGAGGTTCGCGCGAGGCCTGAGGGCACCCTACGCCGAGCTCTCGATCATGATGCTGCTGGTCTTCGGCTTCGGTGCCGCAACCCAAGCGATCGGCGTCCACTTGGTCCTCGGGTGCTTCGTGGCCGCGATCCTTCTGGGTCGGATCCCGCCGAGCGCCGAGACGCAAGCCGCCATCCGTCACGTGGCTATGGGTTTCTTCGTGCCGTTCTTCTTCGCATACACCGGCATCAAGGTCGACCTCACTTCCCTGCGGCCGAACACGTTGACGTTCGCGATCCTGGCTGTCCTGGTCGCGTGCCTGAGCAAGATCGTCGGCGGAGGGCTCGGCGCCCGCATCGGAGGTCTCCCGAGGTGGGAGGCACTGGCCGTGGGCTTCGGTCTCAATGCTCGAGGCGCGATGGAGCTCGTGATCGCGGCGATCGGGCTGTCGGCCGGCATCGTGACCGAAGCCACGTACGCGATCATCGTCCTCATCGCGGTCCTGACGACGACGATGGCCGCGCCGTCGATGCGATGGAGCGTGCGACGCGCCGAGGCGGACGCAGGGAGCGGACCCGAACAACCGATACCAACGAAGAAGGGAGCGATGATCGCATGACTGAAACGACGATCGATGAACAGGAGTTCGATGCCGATGTGATCGTGATCGGGGGAGGACCGGCGGGAGCGACCGTCGGGGCGTACCTCGGGCGGGCGGGGCATCGCGTCATGATCCTGGAACGGGACATCCATCCCAGAGAGCACGTCGGGGAGTCCCTCGTCCCGGCGACGAACATCGTCACCCACGACCTGGGGTTCTGGGAGAAGCTCGAGAGCTCGCAGTTCGTCAAGAAACCCGGTGCGACGTGGACCGGGACCGAGGGCAAGGTCGGGTCACAGTTCGTGGTGACGTTCGCCGACGTGCCGCAGAACATCCCGAACCCCGAGTACACGTATCACGTCGATCGGGCCGCCTTCGACGCGATGTACCTCCGGCACGCGAGCGAGCTCGGTGCCGAGGTGATCCAGGGCATCAGCGTGGTCAAGGTCCTGTTCGAAGGGGACCGGGCCGTCGGGGTGCGTGTCCGCCTCCTCGGCAGGGAGTTCGATCTTCGGTCCCGATACGTGGTCGACGCGAGCGGACGCCGCTGTCTCCTCGGGAAGCAGCTGGGCATCTGGGAGAAGGACAAGCAGTTCAACCAGTTCGCGATCTACTCGTGGTTCAAGGGAGTGAACCCGCCGTCGCCGGAGACGGAGGAGTACATCCATATCCACTTCCTTCCCGTGAATCGAGGCTGGGTCTGGCACATCCCGATCTACGACGGCATCACGAGCGTCGGGGCCGTGACCGAGAAGTCCGACTTCCTCAAGTCGGGCCAAGATCACGAGACGTTCTTCAACGAGCTCCTCCAGATGACGGCCAACACCCGGCACATCCTGAACGGAGCTGAGCGGGTCAAGCCGTACTACATCGAGGGGGACTATTCCTACAAGATGAGCGGGTTCGCCGGTCCCGGCTGGCTCCTGGTCGGTGACGCGGCGCGATTCGTCGATCCCATCTTCTCCTCCGGCGTCTCCGTGGCGATGCGCTCGGGGCAGTTCGCATCGCAGGCGATCGAACGGGCGCTGCTCGGCGAGGAGACCGAGGCCTTCGGCGAATACCAGGAGACCGTCGACCGAGGCGTGCAGATCTGGTACGAGTGGATCACGCTCTACTACAAGCTCCAGGAGCTCTTCACGCGTTTCTCCGGGAAGCCCGAGTACAAGCCCGATATCCAGCAGCTCCTGCAGGGAGAGGTGTTCGACAAGGATGCCGTGCAGGTGCTGGATAGGATGAAGCAGGCGCTGGCGGCGATCCAGGCGGACGAGAGCCACATCTGGCGGTCGAAGGTGTCCGACACCGTCGAGGTCGTGGAGGCTCAGGTATGACGGTGGGAAGCGCGTCCGACGAGACCGGCCTCCGAGAACGCTCGCATCAGGTGCGCGATGCGATCGACCCTGCTCGCCGACTGGCGCAGTCGAACACGATCCACGAGAGGCTGTACGAGCTGCAGGGGTTCGGACGGGCGAACGCCATCGCGCTCTACTTCTCGACCGGATCGGAGGTGATCACAGGACCCCTCACGGTTCGCTTGGCGGAGCAGGAGGGGAAACGTCTCTTCCTGCCGTTCGTGCTTGAACGATGCGCTCCAGCTGACCGACTGGCGCCCGAGCGATCCGGTGGTCGATGCGCCGTACGGGGGCATGCAACCGCGATACCGACGGGCGGTACCGCTCGACGAGGTCGACCTCATCGTCGTCCCTGGGTTGGCGTTCGATCGCTCCGGGGGCAGGCTCGGAGCGGGGACGGGACTCGTCGATGGGCTTCTGCGCCGGCTGCCTCCGCATGCGCGCCGGATCGGGATCGCGTTCGGCGAGCAGGTCGTTCCCGAGATCCCGACGAAGGAGGGAGACGAGCGCGTCCACGCTGTGGTGACCGATGCCGAGGTGATCGTCTGCGCCCCCGAATCCGAGCCGTCGTTCCCTCGGTCATGACGGGCATGCGAGCGGCGTCCGACGGTTCGATCTCCTCGGCGGAAGATCTCTTCGAGGCGGTGCAGGGTCACTTCGAGCAGGCGGCCGACCGCATCGGGCTCGACGACGGTTCCCGGAAGGTGCTCTCGACACACCGGCGCGAGGTCGCCGTGTCCGTGCGGGTCTCGAGGGACGACGGGTCCTTCGACGTCTACCCCGGCTGGCGGATCCAGCACAACGGCGCGCGCGGTCCCTTCAAGGGCGGGCTCCGCTTCCACCTCGATGCGTCCCGCGACGAGTTCCGGTGCTTCTCGGCGCTGATGACCTGGAAGACGGCGCTCCTCGACGTGCCGTTCGGAGGCGCGAAGGGTGGTGTGAAGATCGATCCGAAGACCCTGTCCGTCACCGAGCTGGAGCGGCTCTGCCGGTCCTACTTCTCGGCGATCGAGATGGTCGTCGGTCCCTATCGAGACATCCCTGCCCCGGACGTCAACACCGGGCCTCGTGAGATGGCATGGATGTACGACGAGTACTCGAAGTCGCGAGGCGACTCGCCCGCGGTGATCACCGGGAAGCCCGTCGGCCTCGGCGGATCGCTCGGCCGCGACGCGGCGACCGGGCGGGGAGCATTGTTCGCGCTCGACCGGATCGCCCACTCCCGGCGATGGACGCGGGAACACATCCGGATCGCGGTCGAAGGGTTCGGGAACGCCGGGGCGTGGTTCGCGCAGCTCGCCCATCAGATGGGCTACAGGGTGGTGGCGGCGTCCGATTCACGGGGTGCCGTCTTGAATCCCGAGGGTCTCCTGCCCCACGACCTGTTGGAGCACAAGCAGCAGACGGGCAGCGTGATCGGCTTCAAGCATGCGGACACGATCGAGGGCGAAGACCTGATCGGCGTCGACTGCGAGGTGCTCGCGCCGGCGGCACTCGAGCGGTCGATCCGGGCGGACAACGCCGAACGCGTGCGCGCGACCCTCGTTCTGGAGCTCGCGAACCACCCGACCACCCCGGACGGTGATCTGCTCCTGCACGATCGCGGAGTCTGGGTCATCCCCGACATCCTGGGGAGCGCCGGAGGGGTCACCGTGAGCTACCTGGAGTGGGTGCAGAACCTCCAACGCGAACGATGGCGCGAGGACCGCGTCAACGCACGGCTGAAGGAGCTGATGGAGCTGGCCACCGATCTCGTGCTCGAGCGCGCGGACGAAGGCGGCGTCTCGCACCGGACCGCCGCGTACGAGATCGCGGTCGAGCGGGTCTCCGAGGCGGGTCGCGCTCGCGGCTGGCACTGACGCTCAGGTTCCGGACGGTTCCTGGGCGGTCTCCTGCCGGGACGGTGTCACCGCCCGCGGTTCGGATCCGCGGAACGCGATCGCCCACACGAGCAGGCTCGCCGGGTACACGAGGTAGCCGGCGCGCGCCGCCGGAGCGAGAGCGACCGCCGTGAAGAACGCACCGGCGGCACGCGCACACGCCTGACCCATCGACGGTGTGCGGTTCCGGAGCAGCAGGAACCCGGCCACACCCACGACCACGGACACCAGGAGCACGGTCACGGCGGTGCGGTACGACGGGAAGAGATCGAGCACGAAGGACCCCACCGTCGGCGTCGCCGCTGCCGAGGTGCCCTCGCCGAGGTTGAGCGGGAACAGGATCGCATCCTCCACGAAGGCCTCCACGTCCCATAGGACGAACGGAACGATGATCGCCGCCGCGACACCACCCGCCACGAGGACGAACCGGCGTCGCGGGAGGCCTTGAGGGAGCGCGAGCAGCAGGAAGGGGAGGACGAGGATCGACGTCTGCTTCGCTGCGAGGGCGAGCCCACCCGCCAGACCCGCGGCGACGGGCCGTTCGTCCCTGGCCAAGACCGCGGTGACGAGCAGCATCGCGATCACGGGGATGTCGACACCTCCCGTTGCGAGGAGGAGTGCCCCGGTGGGGAGGGCGAAGAGCACCTGGAAGATCCGGATCCGCGCAGCTCGTCCTGTCCACGACCGAAGGAGGACGATCCCCGCGGCCAGGAGCGCGACGATGGTGAACCACATCCGTGCATCGGTCCAGGGGGCGTGACCGGCGATCGCCCGCGGCATCCCGAACACGAGCATGGCCGGCAGATACGGGAAGTGCACCTGGGTCGCCTCCGGGCGTGCCGAGAGCGGCCCGTCCCGGTACTCGGCCGCGTACGGATCGTCACCCTGGAGCGTTGCCTCCGCTGCCTCCTCGACGATGATCACTTCCGACTGCGCGTGCGCGCCCGGCTGGTCGACGCGCCGCACCGCCGCGACGGTCATCGGTGCGAGCGCGGTGACCGCGAAGACGGCGAGCACGAGGACCGTCCGGCGTCGGAGGTGTCGCGCGTCGTCTCCAGGCGATCGCACGCAGGCCCACCCGGCGATCGCCGCGGTCACCGCCGCGATGGAGTACGGCCAGACCGTTGCACGCCCCCACGACTGCTGGAGCGGGATGTCGGCTGCCGCGGCGGTGAGGCCGGCGAACAGGGCCGAGACCCCGTAGAGGACGGCGTCCAGAGCCCACGACCTCGCAGGCGGCCTCTCGATCGAGATCCCCACGGGCCCACGATAGGCGGCGCCACCCGACCGTTCCGTGCTATCCATCCGTCGTGACCGATGTCGTGGCGAGTGCGGGCGTCGATGTACACGCCCTCCGCGTCGAACGGCTGGCGAGGCTCCAGGACGCGATGCGGGCACACGGCGTCGAGGTCTGCCTGCTGTCGAACGAGCCGAACGTCCGCTACGCGACCGGCGCGAGCGCGATGCCCGTCTACGCGATGAGCACGTTCGTCCGCTGCGCCGTCGTGCCGCAGGAGGGGACGCCGATCCTGTTCGAGCACGCCAACTCGATGCATCGCTCCGCGCTCCGCGCCCCCGATGTGCGTCCGATGCACGCGTGGGAGTTCTTCGACGACCCACAGGCCGAAGCCGATGCCTGGGCCGAGGAGACCCTGGCCGCGATCACGGAGGTCGGCGCCGAGGGATCGGTCGTCGCCGTGGACCGGCTCGGCGCGCCCGCGTACCTGGCGCTCGCGAGCCGCGGTGTGGCGATCCGTGACTCCGGACCCGTGACCCAGGAGGCGCGCCGCATCAAGACGCCGCAGGAACGCTCGCTGCTCCACCTGAACGGCGCGGTGGTGATGGAGATGCTCGCGGCGTTCGAGTCGGCGATCGCGCCGGGTGTGAGCGAGCGCGAGCTGCTCGCGATCTTGGCCGACGAGATGATCCGACGCGGCGGGGAGTACCTCGCCACGAACACGGTGTGCAGCGGGCCGAACACGAACCCGTGGCGGGCCGAGGCCACCGACCGCCGGCTCGAGCCCGGTGACCTCGTCTACGTCGATACCGACACCGTCGGGATCGAGGGGATGTTCTTCTGCGTCTCGCGGACGTTCCCGGCGGGGGAGGCGCCGCCATCGCCGGAGCAGCGCGACGCGTACCGGGCGTCGCACGAGTGGCTCGGGACGATGGAGGCGCTGATCCGACCCGGCATCACCTGCGGCGAGCTCGCCGTGACGGCGCCGCCGATCCCGGAGCGCTACCTCCCGCAGCGCTACGAGTGCATGGTGCACGGCATCGGTCTCGAGGAGGAGAACCCGAGCGTGTGTCACCCGCAGGACCGCCAGTCCAACGCCGACACGGTGATCGAGGAGGACATGGCGCTCGTGGTGGAGCTCTACGCGGGCGAGGCCGGAGGGCGCGACGGCGTCAAGCTCGGCGACCAGCTCCTGGTCACGCCGGATGGCTCCCGCGTGCTGTGTCCGTATCCGTTCTCGGAGGAACTCCTCGGATGAAAGGGGTCGAATGGAGATCTGCGTGATGATCGAGGGCCAGGAAGGCGTCACATGGGAGCAGTGGCTCGCGCTGGCCAGTGCGTGCGAGACGCTCGGGTTCGACGGTCTCTTCCGCTCCGACCACTACCTTTCGTTCGATCGGCCGAGTGAACGAGGGACGCTGGACGCGTGGACGACGCTCGCGGGGCTGGCCGCGGTCACGGAACGGATCCGGCTCGGCACGATGGTCTCGCCGGCCACGTTCCGGCACCCGTCTGTCTTGGCGAAGTCCGTGATCACCGCCGACCACATCTCCGGCGGGCGCGTGGAGCTGGGGATGGGCGCCGGTTGGTTCGAGCGCGAGCACGAAGGGTTCGGCTTCCCCTTCCC
Source organism: uncultured Actinomycetota bacterium (assembly GCA_963724415.1). GTDB lineage: Bacteria > Actinomycetota > UBA4738 > UBA4738 > HRBIN12 > JAJNBA01. The sequence goes on from CAVRUS010000012.1 coordinate 46,834, forward strand.
GTCGGCCGGAGAGCGGTTCGACGTCCTCGCGGAGCAGGTCGAGATCGTGCACCGGCTCTGGGATCGCGACGAGGGCGAGGTCACGTTCGAGGGCGCCCACTATCGGCTCGACGCGGTCGAGGCGCTCCCGAAGGGCGTGCAGGACCCCCATCCCCCGCTGATCCTGGGGGGAGGTGCTGGTCCTCGCGCGGCGGCCCTGGCCGCTCGGTGGGCGGACGAGTACGACGTGGTCTACGTAGGCCTTGCCGAGACACACGCGGCTCGAGGTCGCCTGGCGGGGGCATGCGAGGCGATCGGCCGCGACCCGGCTTCGTTGCGTTTCTCGTTGATGACCGGTGCCGTGATCGCGGTCGATCGCCGGGAGCTGGAGCAGCGCGTCTCGGCGGTGATGGAGCGCGAGGGTGAGTCGGGTGACGTCGGCGATGCGATCGAGGCATGGCGCGAAGACAGGATCGTCGGGACGGTGGACGAGGTGCTCGCCAGGCTCACCGACTACGCAGGGGCCGGTGTCCAGCGCGTACTCCTGCAGCACCTCGTCCACGAGGACCTCGAGATGCTGGAGTTGATCGGCGCGGAGATCCTGCCCGCCGCCGCCTCGCTCTGAGCCGACGCGTCACGACGTCCGTGGCCTCATGCCCTTCTCATCTGGCCGGGCATACCGTCGGCCAGAACGAAGCCAGGACAAGCACGGACGACGCGAGGAGGAACCAGATGCACACGCGTACGGTTGCGGCCGCGGCACTCGCGGCACTCGTCGGACTCGGGCTGCTCGCCGGCGGCGCGATCCACGCCACCGCGGGCACGAACCCGGCGACGATCGATCCGGACGACTTCACGAACCCACAGCCGAACCCGTACTTCCCGCTGGAGCCGGGGACCGTCTCGATCCTCCGCGGCTCCGAGGACGGTGCGCGCCTGCTGAACCGGACGACGGTGACTCCGTGGACGAAGGTGATCCAGGGGGTGACGACGACGGTCGTGCAGGACGTCCTCTACAGCGACGGGATCCTGGAGGAGAAGACCACGGACTGGTACGCGGCCGACAACACGGGGACCGTCTGGTACTTCGGCGAGCGGACGGCCACGTACGACGAGCACGGAACGGTCATCAGCACCGAGGGCTCGTGGCAGGCGGGCGTCGACGGCGCGTCGGCGGGGATCATCATGCCGGCGAACCCTCGCCCGACAGACGCGTACCGCCAGGAGAGCTACCACGGTCACGCAGAGGACCAGGCGTGGATCGTCGCGAACCACCAGGTGGTGCACGTCCCGTACGGCGACGTGACGCAGGTCGTCCGCTCGTACGAGTGGACCCGGCTCGAGCCCCGTGTCGTCGCCGTCAAGTTCTACGGGCCGGGACTGGGCATCGTGCGGGAGAAGGACGTCTCCGGCGGGGACGAGCTGCTGGAGCTGGTTCGGGTCGAACACCCGTAGCCGCCCGCCGGAGGAGCGACCTCGAGCTTCCGCTCGGGCGCGTTGTCGGACCACGCCGGGCGAGACCATGATGTGCGCCACCGGAAGGGGGCGCCTGATGGGGAGCTCGGGAGCGACGAAGACGTTCGTCCGTCCGGACGGCAGGGAGAAGGTCACGGGAGCCGGCCGCTACACGGCCGACCTGACCGCGACCGGCATGGCCCACGCCGCGTTCCGCTACGCCGACCACCCCCACGCCAGGATCCTGCGCATCGACACGACCCAAGCGCGCGCCGTGCCCGGCGTGGCCGCGGTGATCACCCAAGACGACCTGCCCGACGTCCGCTTCGGCGGCCTGGTGCAGGACCGCACGCTGTTCGCGAAGGACGTGGTTCGCTTCGAGGGCGAGATCGTCGCGGGTGTGGCCGCGCTCACGGAGGCCGCCGCCGCCGAGGCCGCGCGCTTGATCGAGATCGAGTACGAACCGCTGCCGGCGCTCACCGACTTCGTCGCGGCGATGGAGCCCGGCGCCCCGCTCGTCCACGCCGACTGGGCGTCGTACGAACGTGACGACCAGATGGTGGCCGACGGCAACACGATCTCCTACTCGACGATCGTCAAGGGAGACATCGACGCCGCGATGGCCGAGGCCGACGTCGTGGTCAAGAGCCGATACGAGTCGGACGCCTCCCAGGGTGTGCCGATCGAGCCGCGCGCGGTGCTCGCCGAGTGGCGCGGTGACGAGGTCACGATCTGGTCCTCGACCCAGGTGCCGTACGCCGCGAGGGACGGCGTGGCGCAGACCTTGCAGATCCCCGCAGCGAACGTCCGCGTGATCGTCCCCCTGCTGGGAGGCGGCTTCGGCGCCAAATGCGACCTCCACTTCGAGGCGCAGGTCGCGGCGCTGGCACGGGCGGCCCGCCGTCCGGTGCGGCTCGTCTTCTCCCGTGAGGAGGAGTTCCGCGCGATCGCGCAGCGCCGCGAGGGGATCGTGATGGAGTTCGAGACCGGGGCGATGCGGGACGGGCGCCTGGTCGCCCGCCGGGCGCGGCTCGTCCTCGACAAGGGCGCGTACTGCGGCGAAGGGGGGTTCCTCGGCCAGATGGCCGCGATGCACGCGTGCGGTCCGTACGTGATCGACGCGGTGTTCGTGGAGTCGTTCCTCAACTACTCGAACCGGCAACCCTCGGGTTCCGTGCGGGCTCCCACCGGCCCGCAGGTGTGCTGGGGGCTCGAGCAGCACATGGACGAGGTGGCGCACGAGCTGGGGATCGACCCGGTGGAGCTCCGCCGGCGGACCCTCATCGAGGGAGGCGCGGAGGGACCGACGCGTCAGATCTTCGACGAGATCGGCGTGAAGCAGACCCTCGAGCGAGCCGTCGAGATGATCGGCGACGAGCGCGACCTTCCGGAGGACGAGGCGATCGGGGTCGCCGTGGGCTGGTGGCCCTCGGGGCCGGCTCCTTCCGGCGCCTTCATCCACCTGAACGGCGACGGCAGCGGAACGATCGTCACCGGCGCCCAGGAGAACGGCAGCGGGGCCGTCATGGCGATGCCGGGGTTCGTCGCCGAGGAGCTCGGCATGGACCCGGAGAACCTCACGCTGCTCTATCAAGACACCGCCGCGGCGAACTGGGACATGGGCTCGTGCGGTTCGCAGACCACCATGAATTCGGGACGGGCGATCCTCGCCGCTGCGGCCGACGTGCGCGACCAGCTCCTGGATGCGGCGGCCGCCGAGCTCGAGGCCGACCGCGAGGACCTCGAGCTCGCGGACGGCCACGTGCGCGTGAAGGGCTCGCCCGACCGGTCCGTCTCGATCGCGGATCTCGCCGGCGCCGGCACGATCCACGGGAAGGGGTCGGGCGAGGTCCCCGAGGTCCCCGCGGGCGATACGGGCGGCTGCGTCGGCCGTCTCGGGAGCGAGACGTTCGCCGCCCCGCAGCTGATCACGCAGGCGGCCCACGTGAAGGTCGACCGCGAGACCGGCGTGGTCCGCGTCCTCAAGGTGGCCGCCGCGCACGATTCCGGGATGATCCTCAACCGGTTGGGTGCCGACGGCCAGGTGACCGGCGGCGTCGTGATGGGCGTGGGTCTCGCGCTGTCCGAGGGAACCCAGTTCGACGACGACGGCCGGCAGCGGAACCCGCACCTGCTCGACTACAAGCTCGTGACCTGCTCCGACGCCCCCGTGATCGAGGTCGACTGGGTGCAGATCCCGACGGAGAACGCGGGCCCTCGCGGGTCCAAGGGCGTGGGCGAGCCCCCACAGGTCCCGACCGCCGGCGCGATCGCGAACGCGATCGCCAAGGTGCTGGGACGGCGCGTCCGGCAGCTCCCGATGACACCCGAGCGGGTCTGGGCCGCGTCCCGCGAGGTGGGCGCGTGACGAGGACGTTCGCGTCCGCGGGGACCGTGGAGGACGCGCTCGACGCTCTCGCGTCGGGGGCGCGGCCCGTCGCCGGCGGCACGGACCTCGTGGTCGGGGCCAGGCAGGGGAAGGCCCCTCTGCCCGAGGCGATCGTCGCGATCGATCGGATCGCCACGCTCGGAGGCATCGTCGAGAGCGGTGAGGGTCTGCGCCTCGGCGCGCTCGCGACGCACGACGAGATCGTGGCGAGCGAGGTCGTCCGCGAGCGGTTCTCCGCGCTGGCCGACGCCTCCGCGATCGTCGGCTCCCATGCGACGCGTGCTCACGGCACGATCGGCGGCAACGTGATGAACGCGTCGCCGGCGATGGACACGGGCGGCCCGCTGCTCTGCTTCGGCGCGACGGCGCTCCTTCGGTCGGCGTCCGGCGAGCGCGGGGTACCTCTCGACGAGCTGTGGATCGGGCCGGGCACGACGATCGCCGACCCGCAGGAGCTGCTCGTCGGGATCGAGGTTCCGGCATGGGGACCCGAGACCGGCTCCGCGTACGTGCGACTCGAGTACCGCCGTCAGATGGAGATCGCGATCGTCGGGGTGACCGCCGCCGTGCGCCTGGACGGCGGGTCGGTCGCGGACGCCCGCCTGGCGATCACGGCCCTGGCGCCGACGATCCGCCGGGTCCCGGACGCGGAGGCCGCGCTCACAGGCTCATCGGGGGACGCCGATGCGATCGCGGCAGCGGCCCGAGCCGTGGCCGCCGGCTCATCGCCGATCGCCGACGTTCGCGGATCGGCCGAGTACCGGTCGGCGATGGCCGAGGTGATCGCCCGTCGCGCGATCGTGACCGCGCTCTCCCGTGCCCGCGGCGAGCAGGTGGCGATCCCGGCGAGCGCCGCCACCTACGCGGGGGGAGCGACCACGTGAACGTTCCTGCCACGTTGCGCGTGAACGGCACGGCCTACGCGGTGGAGCTCGATCCCCACCAGAGCCTCCTCGACGCCGTCCGCGACGTGATCGGGCTCATCGGTTCGAAGGAGGGGTGCGACGACTCCGAGTGCGGCGCCTGCATGATGCTGCTGGACGGCAAGCCCGTGAACTCGTGCAGCTACCTCGCCCTGCAGGGGGACGGTCGTGACGTCACGACGGTGGAAGGTCTCGCCGAGGGAGACGAGCTCGCTCCGTTGCAGCGCGCGCTCCTCGAACACGGTGGCGTCCAATGCGGCTTCTGCACCCCCGGGATGCTGATCTCGGCGACCGCCCTCCTGCGCACCAACGCCGATCCGTCCGAAGAGGACGTGCGCATCGCGCTCTCGGGGAACCTCTGCCGGTGTACCGGCTACGACGGGATCGTCCGCGCGGTGCGGAGCGCTGCCCGCCCGTCCGGCTGACCAAGGCCATCGGCCTCCGAGCCCGGTTCTTTCCTTCCTCTTTGCCGTCGGTTGGCGCTGGCTTGGAACCGCATCGAGCAGCCTCCATGCATGGACCTGCGAACCTCGATCCTCGCGCTGACGGTGGCCATCGGCGCCGGTGCCTGTTCGGTCGCCGGTGGAGGCGACGGCTTGACGCCTGGGGTGTCCGTCGACCCCTCGACGACGACCGCCGAGCCGAGCGGAGCGGACGCGAGCGTTTCCAGGAAGGTGGATCCGCGTCGTGGCGGTCTCGAGCTCGGCTTCGGAGAGTTCGCGATCACCCTGGAGGCGACGGAGATCCGGCCGGGCCCGGTCACGTTCGTCGTGCGGAACGGCGGGCAGCTCGTCCACGGCTTCGAGATGGAGATCCAGGAGCGCGGCGACAGCAGCGGGCACGGCTCGGGCCATGACGGGCTGAAGATCGAGGGCCCGGCGTTCGGTCCCGGAGAGACGATCCGGATCCCGATCGAGCTCGCCCCCGGTGTCTATGAGATCGAGTGCTTCGTGGCGGAGCACGACGACATGGGGATGCGCGCGACGCTCGTCGTCAGGCGGGACGCGCCGCTGGTCCGGGTCGCCCCGGAGCCGGCCGACGATCGGATCGAGATCGCCGGATTCGCGTTCGCTCCCACGCCGCTCGACGTGCCCGTGGGCTCGGTCGTGACATGGGCGAACCTCGACCCGACCACCCATACCGTGAGTGCCCGCGACGGCTCCTTCGACTCGGGCACCCTGGAGCCGAACGCGAGCTTCGAGACCACGTTCGAGCGAGCGGGGACGTTCGCCTACTTCTGCCAGATCCACCCGACGATGCGCGGTTCCGTCCGGGTGGGATGAGGGTGAGCCGGCGACGGGCCGGCTCGGCCAATGCCAGATGAAAGGAAAGGAGCACCGGATGAGGCACACGAAGCTGTTCGTGGCGATCGCGGTCGCCGGCTCGACCTTGCTCGCGGCATGCGGAGGAGGTGACGGCGCGTCCGACGTCCCGACCGACGGAGGGGGCGCGTCGTCGACCGTCACGCTCCGCGACAACGAGTTCGCTCCGGAGGATCCCGTGATCGCCGCCGGGACGGTCGAGTTGGTGAACGAGGGGGAGTCCCCACACACCTTCACGATCGAGGGTGAGGACGTCGACGTGGAGGTCGAGGCCGGGCAGACGGCCACGGCGACCGTGGATCTCCCGGAGGGGACGTACACGCTCTTCTGCAGCTTCCACCGCTCGCAGGGGATGGAGGGCACCCTCACCGTCCAAGCTTGAACACCAGCCTCCCGGCGACCGTATGCTCGCGGGCTCAGGTCCGCGGTCGTCGGTCGCCTCGGGAGGCATCGGTGGGCAGGGTGGTGTTCCACGGCGGAAGGGTGTTCGACGGCACAGGTGCCGCACTGGCCGACGCCGACGTGCTGATCGAGGATGGGCGGATCGTCGAGGTCGGGCCGGACCTCGACGGTGACGAGGGGATCGATTGCTCGGGGAAGAGCGTCCTTCCCGGTCTCTTCGACGCGCACGTGCACCTCGTCTCGCGCTACGAGGACTTCGACGAAGTGCGTGTGATGCACGAGCCGTTCAGTGCGCCCTTCTTCCGCGTCACGGAGAACCTGCGTCGCACCTTGGCGTGCGGGATCACCACGGTGCGGGACGCAGCGGGCGCGGACGCCGGGTTGCGGCTCGCGGTCGATGAGGGTTCGCTCGTGGGACCGAGGATGCAGATCAGCGTCACGATGCTGTCGATGACGGGGGGCCACAACGACCCCTGGCTCCCGAGCGGTGGGACCGGCCCCTGGGGTCGGCCATACCCGGGGATGCCGAGCGGCGTGTGCGACGGCATCGACGGAGTCGCGGCCAAGGTGCGCGAGGTGATCCGGGCCGGCGCCGACGTGATCAAGATCGCATCGTCGGGCGGGTTCCTCTCGCCGGATGACGATCCCACGCAACCGAACTTCTCCGAGGCCGAGGTCGAGGCGATCGTCCGCACCGCCGCGGATCTCGGTCGATGGGTGATGTCACATGCGCACGGAGCGGAAGGGATCAAGCGCGCTGTGCGCGCGGGAGTCCGCTCGATCGATCACGGCACGTACCTGGACGACGAAGGGATCGAGCTGATGCTCGAGCGAGGAACGTGGCTCGTGCCCACGCTCACCGCGGGAGACACGACCGACGAGATCGCGGAGAACCCGCAGGTGGCGGAGGCGGTGCGGGAGAAGCTCCGCGGGTTGGGGAGACCAGAGCTCGACGCGTTCCGTCGGGCCGCCGAAGCCGGAGTGCGAGTCGCGATGGGCACCGATTGTCCCGTCGCGCCTCATGGAACGAACCTGCGTGAGCTCGAGCTGATGGCAGCGAACGGTTTCACGCCCGAGCAGGCACTGGTCGCGTCGACGTCGAGCGCCGCACAGCTGATGGGTCTCGAGGACGATCTCGGAACGCTGGCGCCCGGCAAGATCGCCGACGTGGTGGTGGTCGACGGAGATCCATTCGATCTCGGCACGCTCGCCGATCGGATCGAGCAGGTCTGGAAGGACGGCGCCCGGGTCCTCTGATCCTCCCGACGCGTGGGTCCCCCGAGACGGGCCTACGCTGATGCCATGGATGTCGGCGCGGTGAGGTGGATCCATGGCTCGCTCGACTGCGAGCGGTCCGCTGACCCGCCGCTCCAGGTCGCGGCGATCGACGATGACACGCACGTGATCCGACAGAGCAAGTGCAGCAACTTCGAGGCACCGTTCCTGATCCTCCTCCTGGGGACGGAGCGGGCCTTGCTCCACGACACGGGAGCCACGGCCGACGCAGACGCGTTCCCGATCCGGCGCACGGTCGACGAGCTCCTCTGGGGAAGGGGACTCGAGCTCACGGTCACGCATTCGCACGGCCACGGTGACCACCACGCGGGCGACCCGCAGTTCGATCGATCTCCCCGCCGGGGCGATCGCTCCCGTCGGCCTCTCCGAGGTCGTCGGGTTCTTCGGGCTCGAGGACTGGCCGGCAGGACGCGCCACGCTCGACCTCGGCGACCGACCGGTCGACGTCATCCCCGCGCCAGGGCACCTCGACGATCACGTGGTCCTGTTCGACCGGACGCGCGGCCTCCTGCTCAGCGGCGACACGCTGCTCCCGGGCAGGCTCACCGTCCGTGACTGGAGCGCGTACCGCGAGACCGTCCGCCGTCTCGCGCGCTTCGCGCGCGAGACGGCGGCCGGCGGTCACCCGATCAGCCAGATCCTCGGGGGACACATCGAGATGGACACGACCGGCGAGCTCTACGAGCTCGGCACGACGTACCAGCCGGACGAGGCCCCGCTCCCGCTGTCCGTCGACGACCTGTTCACCCTCGAAGCGGCCCTCGACGAGGCGGGGGAGAGACCGCGGCGGATCACCCGTGAGCGCTTCGTCGTGGAGCCGGTGGAAGGCGCCTGACCTACGAGACGGTGACCGTCCCCGTCATCTCGGGGTGGTACTCGCAATGCCAGCCGATCTCTTCACTCACGTTGAGCGTCACGGCCTGGGTCTCGCCTCCCTCGACGTCCTGACTCACGCTGTCGTCGTCGAGCGTGAAGCTGTGCTCCACATCGTCATCGTTCGTGACCTGGATCGTCACGTCCTCCCCGGACGTCACCGTGAGCGTGTTGGGGTCGAACGCGAAGTCCGCGATCGTGATCGCCCGAGGTCTCCGTCGAAGCCTCGGGCAGAGCGAGGATCAACGACAGGCGACCGACCCACTGTCGTCGAACTCGGGGTCCGTGGGGAGCCCGACCCACTCGTAGTCGTAGCCGTCGTCGTGCAGCGTCATCTGCAACACGCCGAACGCCTTGTTCTGCACCGCGAGGAGGTTCGCGGGCCGCGGCTTCTTCCCGAGCGGGTACAGCGAGCGCCCCCCCGTCCCGATCGTGAACTGCCGGATCCCGTTCGCCTCGCGCTGGCCGTCGGCGTGCTGCGGCGCCCACCGGTGGTAGATGTGGTTGTGGCCGTTGAGCATCACGTCCACTCCTTCGTCGTCCAGCAGCCGCCACAGGTCGAGGTACATCGCGGTTTCCGATCCGCCGTTCGGCCGCGTGTCGTCGGGATCGACGAATCGCTGCCAGGTTCGCCAGTCGAACACGGGGTGGTGCTGGAAGGCGAGCGTGCACACGGCGTCGGTGCCGGCAAGGTCGGCGGCCAGCCAGTCGTACTGCGGCGTGCCCGGCCCACAGCCCGGATCGTCGCGGCAGATGTCGGAGTTCAGCGACACCACGTGCCAGGCCCCGAGGTCGAACGAGTAGTACCCCTCGGGGCCGTGCGCGGCTTCGCCGAAGTAGTCGAAGTAGCCCTGGGCGCCTTCGGTCCCGTATTCGTGGTTGCCGGGCGCCGGGTTCGTGATGGGCCTGAGGTGACCGAACTGCCGGTCGTAGACCCGGAGGAACTCCTCGAGCTTCCCGTTGTTGTACTGCAGGTCTCCCAGGGCGAAGAACCGGTCGGGCGCCAGCTCGGTGATCAATGCCGCGACCTCGTCGGAGCGGCACGCGCCCTCTCCGTCGCTCTGAGAGAAGGACTGGCACGCGATGTCGCCGACGGCGGCGATCACCGGGTCATCCTGCTGAGGTACCGCCGCCGCAGGCGTGAACGGCGACGCAGACATGACGGAGAGGACCATCGCGCCAGAGGCCATCAGCGCGACACGACGGATACGGCGAGACATGGCATTCCTCCCGGGGGTGGGGACGTCGCGAGAGTGAACCACGGCAACGGTTCACGTGTCGACGGGAACCGGGCGTTGCGATACCGAGTAGACTCACCTCAATCCTGGTCGCCTGGACCGTCGGCGCTCGTCCGACTGGCAGCCCTCCCGACCCTTGCGAAGGGCGATCGATGACTGACTTCGGGATCACATCAGACGGTTCTCGCACGTTCTTCCTGAACGGGGAACTCGACATGGCGACCGTGCCGATCATGGACCTCGCGATCGTGGATGCCGTGGCTCATGGCGGACCGATCTCGTTGGACCTCACGGACATCACGTTCCTGGACTCGACAGGCCTCGCGGCGATCATCAAGGCTGCGAAAGACCTCCCTTCGGGCTGCATCGTCCTCCACGGTGTTCATGACGGAGTCCGCAAAGTCACAGTGCTGATGGGCGTGGACAAGGCGGCGAACATCCACGTCATCCCCTGTACCCTCGGCGGCCTTCCTTCCGCGGCCTAACTGTCACCGATGAAGACGGAGCGGGCAACGGAACGGAAGCAAGACCTCAAGCCATCTGTGCAAGACGTTCGCGATCGCGCGATGAAACTGGGCTACCGTCTGTCGCAGGTCGCGGGCGAGAAACGGTGGCTCCGATACGACGTGCACTCGGGCCGACTTGCGGGCGGCAGCGGGATGACGTGGGACTCGGTGCTCGCGTGGCTGGCGCGCGAAGAGGCGAAGTAACGGCCGTCGAACCGGACTCCGCAGCTCGCGAGTGGTGCCCTCGGCAGGGAATCGAACCTGCGACGCACGGTTTAGGAAACCGTTGCACCGGGCCAGGTGACGGGGCTAGCTGGCTCCTTCACGGCACGAAAGGCATCCGGTTGAGTCCGACTCCGACCGGCTGTTCCTGAGTGTTGTGTTCCCCTGATCTTCCCACGCCGGCTCGCGGCCCCTGAATCCGTTCACGGCCCCTGAATCCGCTCACGGCCGGAGCCCCGTACCTTCCCGTGGAAGCGAGCGAGAGAGGGAGGCGTGCGTAGCGCTCGAACCGGCACGGTCACCGTGGCTCTCATCGTGGTGGCAGCGTGCTCGAGCGTCCAGACCGACCGTGCAGGGTCCCTCGGCTCGCTCCACCCAAGTCCTCCGCCTCGCCGAACGCCGGCCCGATCGACGAGATCACGGTCGAGGGGATGCTCGGGCATCTCGAGGCGTTGCAGGCGATCGCCGATGCGCACGAGGGCACGCGCTGTCGCCGGCTCCTCGGGGTTCGACGCGTCGACGCGCTATGTCGCCGACATCCTCCGGGCGACCGGATACAAGGTCACGTTCCCCTCGACCGAAGTCCCGTTCTTCGAGCAGCACGGGCCGAGCGTGTTCGAGCAGATCGAGCCCGAGCGGCGGCGATGGATCGACGGGCGCGACTTCCGCGCGGCGCTCTTCTCCGCGAGCGGCGACGTGCGGGCCGCGATCGACCGCGTCCAGAGCGGGTGCAGAGATGGAGATTTCGCGGACTTTCGCGCCGGCGCCGTCGCGGTCATCGAGCCGAGCCACGCGTGCTTCCGTCGCATGCAGGTCGTGAATGCGGAGCGGGCGGGTGCCGTCGCGGTGATCGTCGTCTCGACGGCGGCGCGGGGATCGCCGCTCCGCCCCACGCTGGTGTCCCCTGACGGGATCGACGTGCCCGTGCTGTCGGTGACCGCCGAAACGGGAGAACAACTCGTTGAGCGCTCGGTTGTCCGGATCCGCACGAATGTGTCGACGTCCTTCCGGGTCGTGCGGAGCGTGGTGGCCGAGCTCCCCGAGTCTGCCGGCCAGAACGTCGTGATGCTGGGTGGGCATCTCGACTCTGTCATGGACGGCCCGGGGATGAACGACAACGGCTCCGGAGTGGCGCTGTTGCTCGAGACTGCTCGATGGGCGGCCGGTCTTCAGCCTGCTCCTTCGGTCCGATTCGCGTTCTGGGCCGGCGAGGAAGAAGGGCTGTACGGCTCGTGGGCGTACGCCCACGCGCTCCGTCCCGACGAGCTCGAGCGCATCGCCGTGTACCTGAATCTCGACATGGTCGGCTCGTCGAACTTCATCTCGTTCGTCTACGAGCCCTCGCCCGCCAACTCGGAGATGAGCCGCCGTGTGGCGGACCTGTTCGCACGCGCGCTCCAGGATCTCGGAGCCGAGAGCGAACCGCTGGACCTGCAGGGCTCGTCCGATCACGCAGCGTTCGAGGACGTAGGCGTACCGACCGGCGGCCTGTACTCGGGGTCGCAGGAGGTGAAGACGCCGGCCCAGGCCGAGGCGATCTGGGAGTTCGCCGGTGAGAAGCTCGACCCCTGCTACCACCAGCCATGCGACACGATCGACAACGTGAGCGATCGCGCCCTCCAACTTCACTCACTCGCGCTGGTCCGCGTGCTTACCGCGCTGTTCGCGGCCTGACGGCCCCACGGCCATGGTGGCTCGGTCTGGCGTATCTCGCCTGGTTGTGGTGCCCTCGGCAGGAATCGAACCTGCGACACACGGTTTAGGAAACCGATGCTCTATCCACTGAGCTACGAGGGCCCGAGGGCCCGGACAGCGAGGTTGGATCCTCCTCCCAGCCGGTTGATCGGTTCGAGTCTAGCGAGCAGGAGACGCGCGATCCTCGCCGGTGGTTGAGGGTTGGCCGTCCGGCTCCCACACGGAGATGTGCGACCACTGCACGGAGGGGAACGGCTCGCGCCTCCAGCTTGCCCATCGCTCGCGGAGCCGCAGGCCGGCCAGACGAGCCATCAGATCGAGCTCGGGAACGTGCGCGTAGCGGATCCGCACCGGGAAGAGCCGGACATCCCCCTGGCGGAGCAGGACGTACTGGCTGTCGGTTCGCTGCGCGAAAGCGTCGTGGCTCGACATCTCGAGCGTGATCTCGTCGATGCCCACCGACTCGACGGCCACTCGCTGTTGCTGGCTCTCGAACCTCGTGACGTCGGGCACGAAGGCCTGCATCACGAAGGCACCGCTCGGGGTCAAGTGCCGAGCGACCGACGCGAAGCTCGACACTTGCTCATCCTGCGTCAGCAGTGAGAAGAACGTGTTGAACACGACGTACACGAGCGGGAAGCGCGTCTCCAAGGAGAAGTCCGCGAAGCTGCCGATCGTGATGGGGATGCCATCGCCGTGGGGCTTCGACCGAAGCTTCGCCGCCATCGCCTCGGAGGCATCGAGGCCGTGCACGTCAACGCCGGTCTCGGCCAGCGGGATCGCCACTCGTCCTGTGCCGATGCCGAGCTCGAGCGCGGGGCCATCCCCGGCGAGGGCTTTCAGGAACGAGACCGCGTCGGCGGTGTCCTCGGCGAGCGGCTCGAGGTAGCGGACGTCGTAGATGTCGGCGATCCGATCGCCGTACGTGGCGTCCGTGTACTCCTCGGGCATCACCGCGAGGGAATCATCCGAGCCGCCACGCGTCAACGGTACTCGGATGGCTGGTCAGTCGTAGCGGCGGATCGAGCGGACGCTGAGCACGACCATCGCGACGCCGGCGAGGGCGACGACCGCGAAACCCCTGCCGATGACCGGCCAATTGAGGTCCTCGAGCACGAGCGACCGCATCGTCTCCATGATGTACGTGACGGGGTTCAACGTCGCCGCGATCTCCATAGGCCTGGTCAGCAGATCGCGGGGGACGAAGCTGGGGGTCAGGAAGAGCAGTGGGAAGAAGATGAGCCCGGCCGAGTTGGTCGCGGCCGCGCTCCGCGTCTTCAAGGCGATCAGCTGCATGAAGCCGGAGAACGCGACGGCCCAGGCGGCGGTGATCACGATCAGCAGCACGAACCCGAGCACCCCGCTGGCGATCGAGATCCCGAACGGGAGCGCGATCAGCACCATGAACGACGCGATCGCCGCGCTCTTGAACGCCTCGGCGAACAGGCGACCGAACACGATGGCCGTCCGCGGGATGGGCGCGGCCCGCAGCTTGTCGAAGTAGCCGCCCTCGATGTCCTCGACGAGGTAGAGGGCCGCCGTACCGAAGGACGCGGCGAGCAGCAGCGAGCTCGGCAGCTGGAAGGCGGCGTAGTTCTGACCCTCGAGGAAGGGCGTCGATCCGGAGGGGAAGATCCTGGCTGCCTGCCCGACGTTGACGACGAGGAAGAACAGCGGGATGAGCAACGTGGGGAGGAGCGCCTCCGGCGTTCGCAGCGCCTCGCGCACGGATCGCTGGACGAGCACCACGTACCTCGTCATGCCTGCACCTCCTGCACCTCGCCGGCGACCCGTTCACGCGTGCGACCCGTCGCGTCGAGGAAGACCTCGTCGAGCGTCGGGTCGTGATCCAGGCCCCGGCGCCGCCGCAGGTCCGCCTTCAATTCCCCGGGCGTCCCCTCCCCGACGATCAGTCCGTCGTCGATGATCGCCAGCCGGTCGCACAGTTGATCGGCCTCCTCGAGGTACTGGGTGGTCAGGAAGATCGTCGTGCCACGCTCGTTGATCCGCTTCAGCTCGTCCCACACGGTCAGCCGGCTTGCAGGGTCCAGCCCCGTCGTCGGCTCGTCCAGGAAGAGGACCTCGGGCTCGTGCACGAGCGCCGACGCGAGGTCGAGCCTCCGCTTCATCCCGCCGGAGTACCCCTTGATGCGTCGGTCGGCATCCTCGACCAGGTCGACGAGCTCGAGCAGGACCCGTGCTCGGTCGGCCGCCTCCGCCGGTGAGGCGCCGAACAGGCGGGCCTGCAGGATCACCAGCTCGCGGCCGGTCTGGCGGATGTCGAGCCCCGCCTCCTGCAGGGCGACGCCGATCCTTTTCCGAACGGCATCGGGATCCGCGGCCACGTCGACCCCGGCCACGCGCGCGCTCCCGGACGTGATCGTCATGAGCGTCGTCAGCATCCGGACGGTCGTCGACTTGCCGGCCCCGTTCGGCCCGAGGAAGCCGAAGACCTCGCCGCTCTGGACATGCAGGTCGACGCCGCGGACGGCTTCGACCGCGCCACCGCGGCCGGAGTAGTGCTTGACCAGTTGCTCAGCCTCAACCGCAAGGGTCATAGCTCCACCGTATCCGGCAGCTCGGACAGCAACCCTGGTTGGAGGTCGACATCAGGAAGGCCCGGGGCCGGGCGGAGCAGATAGGCGGCGGTGTATGCGGCGGCCACAACCACGATCAGCCCTTCATATCCGAGGACGACGGCGCTGTACTCGACGACGCCGCCGAGGATAGCTCCCAAGAGGTTGATCCCGAAGGCCGTCGTTGACGACCCCACAGATCTGAACCGCTCCGCGAAGATGAGGTTCCCGAAGAAGATCGGGGCGAACGTGATGGTCGTGGCCACCGCGAATCTGGTGACAGGCGAGAGACCCAGGAGTTGCTCGGGCTTGACGAGCCATGCCACACCGAGGGACACGAGCAACGCCGAGTAGAGGAGCCCAGGAGGCAGTCGCTTCACTCTCTCCGCGACCTCGATCGCGAGAAGGACGGAGACGAGGATCCCGGTGAAGACGAGTGAATTGACGAGCCACGTCGTCCCGAAGAGCAGGGCGAACTGCACGATGCTTTTCGTTTCCAGCAACAGGAACGCGGCGCCCATGAAGAAGAGGTCGAGGTATCGACGCGCGTCGGCCATGTCCACATGACCGAAGCGTCGGATCGCGAACGCAGAACCGAGGAGCAGAAGAGCCAGTGAAACGACGTAGAAGGTCGAGAGTCCCCAGCCCTGCGCATACGGGAACGGATAGTTGTCGGTCGCCGGGCGTGGGACAACGCGAGGAGGAACCCAGAACGTCGAGCACTCGAGGACGTCCGGTTGGGCAGAGATGGTCAGGACCGCTTGATGGTTGGCACCTGCCCCCGGTTCCCCGATGTCCAAGCACGGGCGCGAGCCGAAGGCCTCCGTCAGCGTGGCCGCGTACCGAGCGAACACGTCTGGCCGGTAGTAGTTGTACATGGAGAACGCGCCTTCGGGTTTGAGGTGGGACCGCACGGCCTCGAAGGCTTCTCTCGTGAACAGGAAGCTCTCGAGCCGCAGCGATCCCTGCCCTGCGACCAGGACGAGCGAGTCCGGAAGAGCGAAGAGGATGAGGTCATACTTCCGATCGCTCCGCTCGAGGAACGCTCGGCCATCCTCGATGTGATCACGGACCCGCGGGTCCTGATAGGGCCGGTTCGGGTGGCGCTCTCGACCGAGCCCCTGGAGGACCGGGTCGATCTCGACGGCGTCGACATGCCCCGCGCCTCGGGCGAGCGCGAGGGCGACGTCGTTGCCGGAGCCGGCCCCGACGATGAGCACCTCGTCCAACGGGTTGTCCGGGATGTGACGATACGGGTAGCCGTAGAAGGGCTGTTCCTTCACCAGATCCTCCACGGTCCAGATGGATTGGTGTGGGCTCCCGTTCACGAAGATCGGCGTTCTTCCGTCGCGTTGGCGTGCTTCGACGTCCACTCGATAGTAGGGAGACCAGAGGTCGCCGGAGATCTGCCACTGCACGCCGAGCAGGACGGCCGCCAACGCGAGCGCCACCCATTGGCCTGGTGTCGCGCGCCGGCCGAGCGTCGCTCCGAAGAGGAGGGCGATCGCGAGGACCCAGGCGACCGGGGGCAGTCGGAGGATCGAGGCGATCGTGAAGAGGCCGATCCCGAGGATGCTCCCGATGATGTCGAGTCGGTAGGCATGCAGGGGACGGAAGGTGGCGAATGCGCGAGCGACGCCGGCCGCCGAGGCCATCATGACGAGCGTGACGAGGATGAAGATCAGTGGCAGGGAGAGCCACACGGGGAGCGATGGCCAGCCGAATGCGCCATGCGTCGCGCCACTCCGCTGACCCACGGGAAACACCAGGACGAAGGCGACGGTGAGGAGCAGGAAGAAGGGCAATGACGAGAAGGAATCTCGCTTCGAGTGTGCGCGCAGGAACCCGAGCCCGATGCCGAGGAAGCTGGCGAGGAGAACGAAGTTCGTGAAGTAGCGCACATAGACGTTGTGCGCCGAGACCAAGCGGATCAGCGCCAGCTCGAGGAAGAGCATCAGGCAACTCAGGAGAACCAGGCGTTGCCATCCGCTCTGCGTCGTCCCAGGATCCGCGGGCCCCTGAGTCACCGCGCGATGATACGGGCCGGCGGGAGCCAGTGAACTGCTGACCTCAGCGACTAGCGCGGTCCGGGCACTGCGGCTAGGGTCCTCCCGCATGGGGGTGGCCGAGGGATCCGTTCCTGGGCGACGAACGGTTGGCTTGAGCACGGTCATCGCAGGGATCGTGATCGGAGCCGTCGAGGTCGTCTTCGCGGTTGCCTTCGCGGCGCTCGTCTTCGGCGGCTATTTCGAGTTCTACTTCCTCGACGACGGCGTCGGTCTGTACCTCGGGGCGGCGGCGCTGACGCTCGCGTTCATGGCCTGGCGCACCGGCTCACGAGGCATCGTCGGCGGCCTCCAGGGAACGGGCGCTGGCGTGATGGCGCTCGTCTCGGCGAGCGTCGTCGTGCACGGGGCCGGGAGCCCGCAGGACGTCTTCCTCAGCGCGGTCGTCGCGATCATGGTGGCGATGGTCCTGTTCGGGGTCGTGTCCTTGTGGCTCGGGTCTCGCGGGCGCGGCGATCTGATCCGCTTCGTGCCGTATCCGGTCGTCGGAGGGTTCCTCGCCGGTATGGGATGGCTGCTCTTCAAGGGTGGGATCTACGTCGCCTTTGAGGTGTCACCGTTCTTCACGCCGCTGAGCGAACTGTTGGAGACCTCCGCACTGCAGCGCTGGCTCCCGGCCTTCGCGTTCGGTGTGATCCTTCTGATCGCGGTCCGCGTGATCAAGCGGCCCCTCGTGATCCCGGCGGTGATCGGGATCGGGCTGGTGGTGTTCGCGATCGGGATGGTCGTGACCGGCTCCTCGATCGAGGAGGTCCGCGAGGGAGGGTGGCTGCTCGGGTCGTTCGACTCGGTGGTGTTGTGGAAGACGTGGACGTTCGAGGCGCTCGCCGGCGCCGACTGGGCGTCCGTGCTCGAGTCGTGGGCCGGGATCGTGACCGCGGTGTTCGTTGCCACGCTCGCGATCCTGTTCAACATCTCCGGCACCGAGCTCGTCTTGGACCGGGACCTCGACACGAACAAGGAGCTCCGCGACGCCGGAGTGTTGAACGTCGTGTCGGGAGCGCTCGGGGGTATCCCCGGCTATCACGCGCTCTCGCTGACCGCCCTCGCCGAGCGCATGCGCGTGGACGCGCGGGCCGCCGGGCTGATCGCGGCGGCGGTCCCCCTGGCCGCGGTCGTGTTCGGCGCCTCGGTCGTGGGGCTGATCCCGCGGATGATCGTCGGGGGCGTGCTGGTCTTCATCGGCCTGGCCTTCCTGGTCGAGTGGGTCTGGGACAAGCGGAAGCTGCTGCCGCCGCTCGAATACGCCGTCGTGGTGGTGATCCTGGTCGGGATCATCGTGTGGGGGTTCCTGGTGGGGGGTGGTGATCGGACTGGTGCTCGCGGTCGTGCTGTTCGCCGTGAGCTACGGCCGGATCGAGCTGGTGAGAGAGGTCGCCTTCGGCGAGACCTATCGCTCGAACGTCGATCGGCCGGCGAGCGAACGTGCCGAGCTGCGCGGGCTCTCGGAGCGCGTGCAGATCCTGCGGGTGAGCGGGTTCGTGTTCTTCGGGTCGACGAACCGCCTGCTGGAGCGGGTCCGCCACCGGATGGAACAGGCGGCCCCGCCCCCGCGGTTCCTGGTGATCGATCTGCGGCGTGTCACAGGCGTGGACTCCTCGGCGGTCGTCGCGTTCGTGAAGGTGATGCGCCTGGCGGAGGCCGCCGGATCGGAGATCGTCTTCACCGGCGCCTCCGATCCCGTGCGTGCCCAGCTCGCTCGCGGAGGCGTGGACGAGACGGAGGGTCTCGTGGTCTTCGAGCCCGACCTGGACCGAGGGCTGCAGCGGTGCGAGGACGCGCTGCTTTCCGCCCCGAGCCTCGACGAGGCGCGTCGGGAGCACCCCGCCGCCGCCTCACCCGACGGTCTGCCCCCGGGCCTCGCCGCCCACCTCGAGCGCGTCTCGGTGCCCGCCGGCACGGTCCTGCTCCATCAGGACGACCCGCCGGGCGACGTCTACGTGCTCGAGTCCGGGCGCCTGGCCGTGGAGACCGTCACGCCCGAGGGCACGCGGCTCCGGCTGCGGACGCTCCGCCCCGGGGTCGTCGTGGGCGAGATCACGCTCTACACCGACGTCCCGCGCACGGCCGACGTGGTGGCCGAGATCCCGAGCGTGGTCCTGCGCATCGACCGCGGATCGATCGAGCGGCTCGAGGCCGAGGAGCCGGAGCTCGCCGCGGCGCTGCACCGGTGGCTCGCCACCCAGCTGGCCGAGCGACTGACCGACACGATGCGAACGTTCGACGTGCTGTTGGACTGAGGGAGGGGAGACACCGATGGTCGAACGGCGACGGACCACCACGTGGCTCACATGGGTCGCCGCCGGCCTGATCATCGGTGCCGTCGAGTGCGTGCTCGCGATCGCGTTCGCCGCATTCGTGTTCGGGCGCGCCGCGCTCGTGCGAGACCTGCCCGCGGGCATCGGCCTGTACCTGGGAGCGGCCGTCCTGACGCTCGGGTTCCTCGCGTGGCGGGCCGGCCCGCGGGGTGTCGTGGGCAGCGTGCAGGATGCGCCCGCAGCCGTCCTCGCCGGCGTGGCAGCCATCGTGGTGGCGAAGGCCGCCGAACTCGCGCACACCGCACAGATCTCCGGCTTGACGGGCTACGACCCTCCCGACGTCTTCCTGACGGTCGTCACCGCGGGCATCCTCGTGACCGTCCTCTGCGGGATCGTCTTCGCGGCGATCGGGAGGTTCCGGCTGGGCGGGCTGATCCGGTTCGTGCCGTATCCGGTCGTCGGAGGGTTCCTCGCCGGCACGGGATGGCTGCTGTTCAAGGGCGGGGTCAACGCCGCGGCGGGGATGCAGGTGAAGCTCCGCAACCTCGGCCAGTTGTTCGAGTTCCAACTCAGCCACCTGCTCCCGGCACTCGCGTTCGGTGTGATCCTTGCTGATCGCGGTCCGCGTGATCAAGCGGCCCCTCGTGATCCCGGCGGTGATCGGGATCGGGCTGGTGGTGTTCGCGATCGGGATGGTCGTGACCGGCTCCTCGATCGAGGAGGTCCGCGAGGGAGGGTGGCTGCTGTTCGGAGGGTCCGAGACGACGCAGCTGTGGGAGTTCCGGACGTTCGAGGCGCTCGGCGGCGCCGACTGGGCGTCCGTGCTCGAATCGTGGGCCGAGATCGTGGGCGCGGTGTTCGTGGCCACGCTCGCGATCCTGTTCAACATCTCCGGCACCGAGCTCGTCTTGGACCGGGACCTCGACACGAACAAGGAGCTCCGCGACGCCGGCGTCCTGAACGTCGTGTCGGGAGCGCTCGGGGGGATCCCCGGCTATCACGCGCTCTCGCTGACCGCGCTCGCGGAGCGCATGCGCGTGGACGCGCGGGCCGCCGGGCTGATCGCGGCGGCGGTCCCCCTGGCCGCGGTCGTGTTCGGCGCCTCGGTCGTGGGGCTGATCCCGCGGATGATCGTCGGAGGCGTGCTGGTGTTCCTCGGCCTGGCCTTCCTGGTCGAGTGGGTCTGGGACAAGCGGAAGCTGCTGCCGCCGCTCGAGTACGCCGTCGTGGTGGTGATCCTGGTCGGGATCATCGTGTGGGGGTTCCTGGAGGGTGTCGTGATCGGCCTGGTGCTCGCGGTCGTGTTGTTCGCCGTGAGCTACGGCCGGATCGAGCTGGTGAGAGAGGTCGCCTTCGGCGAGACCTATCGCTCGAACGTCGATCGGCCGGCGAGCGAACGTGCCGAGCTGCGCGGGCTTTCGGACCGGGTCCAGATCCTGCGGGTGAGCGGGTTCGTGTTCTTCGGGTCGACGAACCGCCTGCTGGAGCGGATCACGCCACCGGATGGAACAGGCGGCCCCGCCCCCGGTTCCTGGTGATCGATCTGCGGCGCGTCACAGGCGTGGACTCCTCGGCGGTCGTCGCGTTCGTGAAGGTGATGGGTCTGGCGGAGGCCGCCGGATCGGAGATCGTCTTCACCGGCGCCTCCGATCCCGTGCGTGCCCAGCTCGCCCGCGGAGGCGTGGACGAGACCGAGGGTCTCGTGGTCTTCGAGCCCGACCTGGACCGAGGGCTGCAGCGGTGCGAGGACGCGCTGCTTTCCGCCCCGAGCCTCGACGAGGCGCGTCGGGAGCACCCCGCCGCCGCCTCACCCGACGGGCTGCCCCCGGGCCTGGCCGCCCACCTCGAGCGCGTCTCGGTGCCCGCCGGCACGGTCCTGCTCCATCAGGACGACCCGCCGGGCGACGTCTACGTGCTCGAGTCCGGGCGCCTGGCCGTGGAGACCGTCACGCCCGAGGGCACGCGGCTCCGGCTGCGGACGCTCCGCCCCGGGGTCGTCGTGGGCGAGATCACGCTCTACACGGACGTCCCGCGCACGGCCGACGTGGTGGCCGAGATCCCGAGCGTGGTCCTGCGCATCGACCGCGGATCGATCGAGCGGCTCGAGGCCGAGGAGCCGGAGCTCGCCGCGGCGCTGCACCGGTGGCTCGCGACGACGATGGCGGAGCGACTGACCGACCGGATGCGGGCGCTGGACTCCCTTCTGGATTGAGACCTGGCCTGGACTGAGGCCTGGATCGAGGGCCCGTGTCCGAGCTCAGCACCCGAGGATGCCGGGCCACAGGTGCGCGACCTCGCGCTTGCACACCGGGATCCGGGTCCAGTCGTCCGTCGCGAGATCGGTCGCCCGCTCTCCTTCGTACGCGCAGGTGTCGTCGAGCGCCTCGAGGTGCAGCGACCCGCGTTCAAGCGCCCACGAGTACGTCCCGCGTTCCCGGGAGCAGTTCGGATCGTTGAACAAGGTCAGCCGGTCCCCATCCACGGTGTAGTGACCGGTCGAATGGAACGCCGCCATCTGGTGGTCCACGAAGTACGCGCCCTGGAAGAAGATCAGGGTCGTGACCCCTGGGTCGCGCGCGTACGGCAGGCACCGGCGGCACGGGAACGGGAGCGCGTTGCTCGCGCCGCCGAGGTCGTCGAGCGTGAGGATCAACATGTACGTGCCGTCGATCTCGGTCGCGACCGGCGCGGGGGTCGGCTCCGTGTACGGGTACGGCAGCACGGTGACCGGTAGGTCGGCGAGCGACGACGCTTCCAGGACCTCGTTGCTCGCGGGGGTCGGAGTCGGGGACGGTGACGCAGCGACCGGGGCGGGCGCGGGCGGCGGGTCGTCGAACAGGAGAGCCGCCACGAGCAGCAGGGACACGGCCGCCACCACGGACGGCACGAGCCTGCGTCTGGTCGGGTTCGATCCTTCGGTCACGGGCAGTCGGTGATGATACGCGCGGCGTCCGTAGCATCTCCGGCGTGGTGGACGAGCTGCGACCGATCGAGGCCGTCGTGTTCGACATGGACGGCGTCCTGATCGATTCGGAGCCGATCTGGCGGGCCGTGGAGCGCGACGTCTTCGCGGGCGTCGGGATCGAGCTCACGGACGAGGACCTGTTCCCGACGATGGGGGTGCGGATCGCCGACGTCGTGGACCGTTGGTACCGGCGCCATCCGTGGCCCGAGCCCAGCCGGGAGACGATCGCCGAGGCGATCGTCGAGGGGGTCGTGCGCGCGATCCGGGAGCGCGGGACCGTGCTCGAGGGAGCGACGGCCGCCGTGGACCACGTCCGCGGACTCGGCCTCCGGGTGGCCCTCGCCTCGTCCTCGCCGATGCCGTTGATCCAGGCAGTGCTCTCTCTCGACGGGCTCGCCGAGCGGTTCGACGCCGTGGTCTCCGGCGAGGACGAGGAGCTCGGCAAGCCGGATCCCGCGGTCTATCTGTCGGCCGCCCGTCGACTCGACGTGCGACCGGATCGATGCCTCGCCGTGGAGGACTCGATCAACGGCGTCCGCGCGGCGAAGGCTGCGGGGATGGTCTGCGTCGCGGTCCCGGCGGTCGGCGCGGACGACGGCATCGCTGCGGAAGCCGATCTCGTGCTCGGCTCGATCGCGGATCTCGGCGACCGGATGTGGGCCGAGGTCGGGGCGGTCCCGCAGCGGTCCGTCTCGCATACTGAGCGGATGGGCGGAGGTGGCCGATGACCGACATCCCTTCGGTGACGCTGGCCAACGGCGTCGCGATGCCGGCGCTCGGGCTGGGTACCTCGCCGATGGGCGACCGGAAGGCCGAGGAGATCGTGACCGCCGGGTTGCGTGACGGCTATCGCCTGATCGACACCGCCGAGAACTATCGGAACGAGGGCGGCGTGGGACGGGGCATCCGGGCGAGCGGCGTGGACCGCGACGAGGTGTTCGTCACCACGAAGTTCAACGAGCGCTGGCACGGCGAGGCCGAGGCACGACAGGCCTTCGCGAACGGCGCCGAGCGCCTCGGCCTCGCGCACATCGATCTGCTCCTGATCCATTGGCCGAACCCGCAGAAGGATCGCTACGTGGACGCGTGGAAGGGGCTCCTCTCGTTGCTCGAGGACGGTTCGGTCCGCGCGATCGGCGTCTCGAACTTCAAGCCGGCGCACCTCGACCGTCTCCTCGAGGCGACGGGGGTCGCGCCCCACGTGAACCAGATCCAGCTCGATCCGACGCACAGCCGACCCGAGGAGCGTGCGTACCACGCCGCGCACGGGATCGTGACCGAGAGCTGGTCACCGATCGGCGCGGGCAGCGATCTCCTCGCGGATCCGACGATCGTCGACATCGCCCGGCGCCGCTCGAGGACGCCCGCGCAGATCGTGTTGCGATGGCACGTGCAGCTCGGGTCTCGTCCCGATCCCCAGGACGTCGAAACCGGAGCGCCTGGCCGAGAACCGGGACGTGTTCGACTTCGAGCTCACCGACGCCGAGATGGAGGAGCTCGCGGCCCTCGATCGTCGCGACGAAGGGGTCATGGACTCCGACCGCTTCGGCCACTGAGCCGGAGAACAGGCGAACCCGACCCGTTGCCCACCCGTAGACCTTCGAACGACGACGAAGGAGGCTCGGATGAGGTCTGGCCGGATCAAGGTGCTCGCGGTGGCCGCGCTCTTCCCGCTCGCGATGGCTGCATGTTCGGACGACGGCGGGGACGGGACGTCCTCGCCCACGGAGTCGTCCGCGCCGTCCGAGGAGCCGTCCGAGGAGCCCGCGGAGGCGACGGTCGCCGTCGAGGACTCCGACTTCGGGCAGATCGTCGTGGATGCCGAGGGCCGCACGCTGTACGTGTTCCTCGTCGATGAGGGGACCGAGAGCACGTGCTACGACGATTGTGAGGCCAGCTGGCCGCCGCTCACGGTGGAAGGCGAACCCGTCGCCGGCGAGGGCGTCGACGGCACACTCGGGACGACGGAGCGTGAGGACGGCTCCCTCCAGGTGACCATCGACGGCCACCCGCTCTACTACTTCGCCTCCGACGCGACCGCCGACGACGTGAACGGACAGGGCGTCGGCGACGTGTGGTACGTCGTGGCCCCGGACGGGGCGGCGATCCAGGGCTAGGGACGCACGCGCATCAGGGTTCTGTGGCTCCGGCTCGGCGTATCCTGCACGTCTTCGACCCTGGGAGGCGGCGGGACGCGTGTCGGTTTCGGAGCAGATCGTCGCGCAGCTCACCGCCGCGGGCGTTCGGCGCGCCTACACGGTCCCCGGCGAGAGCTTCCTCCCGCTGCTCGACGCCTGTGACCGCCATCCGGACATCCAGCTGATCTCGACGAGGCACGAATCCGGCGCGGCGTTCATGGCCGACGCCGACGCGAAGGTCACGGGCCTGCCCGCGCTCGCGATGGCGACACGCGGTGTCGGCGCCGCGAACCTCGCGATCGGCGTGCACACCGCGATGCAGGATTCGACGCCGATGATCGTGATCCTCGGACAGGTCGAGTCCACGTTCCTGGGCCGCGAGGCATTCCAGGAGGTCGACCTCCCGTCGTTCTACCGGGAGATCACGAAGTGGTCCGTGACGGCGCCGTCGAGCGAGCGGCTCCCGGAACTCATCGGCCGCGCGATCCACGCGGCGACGAACGGGCGGCCGGGGCCGGTGATGGTGGCGGTTCCTGCGGATCTCTTCGACGGGGACGCAGGTGCGGAGCAACGTCACCTCCCCGGTGTGACCGATCGCGGCCGGCCCACGCCGAGCGAGGGAACGAGCGGGACGATCGCCGACATCCTCCTCCGTGCCCGAGCGCCGGTGATGATCGCCGGCGGCGGCGCGAGGGATGCGCGCGAGGCGCTCGTCGCCACCGCCGATCGGTTCGGGCTCGGCGTCTACGCCGGCTTCCGCCGCCAGGACGTCTTCCCCAACGAGCATCCGAACTACTGCGGGCCGCTGGTGCTCGTGACCCCGCCCGAGACGCTGCGTGCCCTCGAGGACGCCGACGTCGTGCTCGTCGTCGGGTGCCGCCTCAGCGAGATCACGACCCAGGGGTACCGCCTGCCGAGGACCGACCAGCGCGTGATCCAGATCGACGTCGAACCCGCGAGCGTCGGCGCGGTCGTCTCGGTGGAGGTCGGCTTGGTCGCGGATGCGGGGGAGGCGCTGCGCTCGATCCTCGAGCACGCACCGGACGGGTCCGCGAACGACCGCGACTGGACGGCTGCGCACGGCGCGTTCCTCTCGGCGAGCACGCTGCCCGAGCGGACCGAGGGACCACTGCATCCGGCGGCGGTGATCGCGGCGCTCGGGGAGGTCTTCCCGCCGACGGTCGTCCTCGTGAACGACGCCGGCAACTTCTCGATCTTCGCGCACCGGTACTGGCGGTTCTCGCACCCTCGGACCCAGGTGGGCCCGACCAGCGGCGCGATGGGGTACGGCGTCCCCGCGGGGATCGGCGCCAAGCTGGCCGATCCGTCGAGCGAGGTCGTCGTCCTCGCGGGCGACGGCGGGTTCCTGATGACCGGCCAAGAGCTTGAGACGGCCGTGCGCTACGACGTGCCGTTCACGACCGTCGTGTTCCGCAACGGCCTCTACGGCACGATCGCGCTGCACCAGGCCCGCGCGTTCCACCGGACGGCCGGGGTCGACATCGGGGAGGTGGACGTCGCCGCCGTGGCTCGCGGGTACGGCGCGGAGGCATGGTCCGTCTCCGATCAGGACGAGCTCACGAGCGCGCTCGCCGAGGCCCGCGGCTGCGGCCGGCCGGCCGTGATCGACTGCCAGGTGGATCCCGACGTGCTGTCTCCGTCCGATCGGCTGAGCAGCCTCCTGTCCGCGGATCCGACGGGATCGGAGGAGGACGCTCCCGTCAGGGGCTGAGCCCTTCCCGCGGGGAGCGCCGGTACTCGAAGTGGTTCCCGTCGGGAACCACGAACGAACCGCCCCAGATGAACCCCCAGCGTCGGAGCGTGCTCCTGAGCGCCGGCGGCTGATGGGGCGTGACGCCGTAGTAGTTGCCGACCAGGTTCACATCGAACGCGATCCCCCAGGAATGGTGCGACAGCAGAGCGGTGGGATCGCGGCTGATGAACCGTGGGACGAAGCACCCGTGGAAGGATCTGATCGCGTCGACGGCGCCCGCATCACGGAGCTCGCGCATCGCGCCCCGGAGCTGCGGCAGGATCCCTCGATGACACGTGACCTCGCCGAGCAACGGAACCCGGGTCGTGACGAGATGGGTTCGGATCCAGGCGGGGTCGACCTCGAGGGAGCCCGGCTGCCCTGCCGCCGGCTGCGCGGCGAACTCCCCGAACAGCGCCTTCAACAGGACGGGTGGCAGCACCGCGTCACCCGCCCGGAAGTACGGCGTCTCGCCGGGAGCGCGGACCTGGACCTTTCGGAAAACGCCCAGATCGCTCGGCAGGAGCGGCCGGATCGCTCGCCGCAAGGATCCGGAGGTCATCGACCGGGCGACGACCGGCCGGATCAGGAGGTACCGGTCGCGCGTCACCCCGATGCGGCGGCCCACGTCCTTCGACACGAGGAGCTCCGCGGCTCCGACCAGCTCGTCGGGGAGGACCGCCGCGATCCGGATGCGCGCTCCCGTTCCCAGCTCGAGGAGGGCGCCGGGGCCGAGCCGTCGGACGGACGCCGATGTCGATCCCAGGATCCCCTCGCCGTTCTCGACCGCCGCCAGCGTGGCGCGATCGGCCGGTGGGAGGAATGGAGCGAACGATGCGGGATCCACGGCGGCGACGTCGAGTGGGATCCGGTACGGGTGTGTGGGGCGGTCGACGAGCTCGCCCGCGGCGCTCCAGGAACGAGCGAGCCACACGTTGTCTTCCGCGACGACGGTGATCCCTCCGATCTCCGGACGCCGCGCCACCCGCGCCGCGAAGCCGTCCGGAAGGCCTCGCGGCACCCACGCGAGGAAGGTCTCCGGCGGCGCCGGCCGCGTGAGCACGATCGGGGACCCGGCGCGAGGTTCGACCTCCGGCGGGAGCCGCCACGACTGGATCGCGAGGGTGAGGACGACGCCGAGCGAGATCCCCGCGAGCCCGCCGGCGCCGAACCGGAGTCCCCGTCGCATCAGCCGCCTCCGCTTCCGTCCTCGATCCCGGCGATCGCGCGGGCGATACCGATCAGCGACCGGAGGTCGAGCTCCCCTTGGAGGGAGTGGTACACGCCGTGGTCGACCCATTCGAGCTCTGCGCGGCTCGGCGTCCATCGGGCAACGAGATCGGAGAAGGAGATCCGGCTCTGCTCGGACGAGGAGGGGGGTGGGAGGGCGGCATCGCGCTCGACGTGCAGCGTCAACGGTTCGCCCGCCGCGTCGGTGTCGACTTGGCGGAGCCGGAACGTGATCCCTTCGATCGTGGATCCTGTCGTCGATCGCTCGGTGCTCGCGACGACGTACCCGCCCGGGAGATCATCGAACAGGGACGGAGGCAGCCCCGCCGCGGCGAGCCCGGCAGCCACGTCGATCCGTTCCACGTCGACGCCGGGCGAACCGCGGTCGCGCCACGCCGCCGGGAGGGGGCGGCCGACGACCGTGAGGGAGGACGCGATCTCGAGCAGTCGCTCCCGGGAGAGGTTCGTCTCGAGGAAGAGGTCGGCGTCCTCGGCATGGATCGCGAGACGGCGGCCGAAGCCCTCGCCCGCGGGCTCGTAGTACGCCACGCCGCCACCCTCCAGGGGGATCTCCTGCGCGCCCGGATCCAGCGGGCCGAAGGCCTCGGGACCCGCCCAGTCGCGTCGCTCGCCGACCTTCAGGTAGTCCAGTCCTTCCGCGTAGACCAGCACCGAGCTCGGGGTCGCCGGCGCGGACGGTGTCGGCAGGACGATCGAGACGAGCTCGAGGTCGCCCGGATCCGTCGGAGTCGCGGGGAGGTAGCCGATGCGGTCCGGGAGATCCTCCAACCGGGGCGGATCCGCCGTGGCGGGCTCGGCGCCGGGGATCCGGAAGAGGTCGAGGCCGGGCGGCTCCTCCGACACGGAGACGAGACGGACGTCGAGGATCGGCGGACCCGGAGGTTCGACCGCGCGGCCGTATCGCAGCTCCCACGCGCGACGCTCGGGGCTCCGCGAGGGGTGCACCACGATCCGGAGCGGGAGCCACGAGCGAGCGTCGAGCCAGAGCACCACGGGATCGCGGTCGAAGAACGGTCGCCAGGTCCCGCCCATCCGCAGGAAGGGGAACATCGGCGCCGCCCGTTCGAACGACAGACGCACGCGGATCGCGTCCCGGCTCCCGATCCGGTCTTCGCCGATCACCTGGAAACCGGTCGCGGATCCGAAGGTGGAGAGCGGGAGGACGAGATCTGCCGGCAGCGGGGCGACCGCGGAGAACTCGGACAGGTGGGTCACCGCCGCTCGCGTCCGCGGGCAGATGTCCGGGGGAAGGTCCCCGGGACATCCGGACGGTCCCGACGTGAACGTGGTGGTGACGTCCTGGATGTACCGGAGGTCGGTCGGCGTCCAGGACGGGGACGGGTAGATCGTGCGGTCCTGGACCTCCAGACGGAAGCGTTGCGGGGATCGGAACGCCACCAGCATGTCCAGCACGCGCTCGGGGACCGCGGGATCGAGACCGAACTCGTGGATCACGTACCTCCCCTCGAAGGCATCGAGCGTCGGCGCGACGGTGCGGACGTTGCGCACGAGGGTCGCCGCCGCGATCGGTCGGTTCGCCGGGCTCTGCCACGGGCCGCCGACGAGCACGCTGCCGAGGACCATCCCGGCGATCGCGGCGGCGACCGCTGGGGCGAGGGCCCACGGGCGGCGGTGGCGCCCCTGTCGTGACCGCATCCGTCCGTCGATCGCGCGCGGCAGGGGGACGGGTCGGGTTCGTTCGCGCGCCACCGCCGCCATGATCGGGTCCACGAGATCGGGGACCGGCTCGGCGGCGCGGATCCGCACGCCGCTCCGGATCCGAGCGGATCGTTCGGCGAACGCTCGGCACCGGGCACACGTCTCCGCATGCTCGACGGCGGTCTCCGCGTGGCGAACCGACACGCGCTCGCCGTCCATCCGGGTGGACAGGACCAGCTGGGCGGCCTCGCAGTTCACGTCGCCTCCTCCTCGTCCGCGATCGCGAGGCAGAGCGCCTGCCGGGCCCGGAACATCCGGCTCTTCACCGTTCCCACCGCGACGCCCAAGACGTCGGCCGTCTCCTGGTACGAAAGACCGAACACCTCGACGAGGAGGAACGCCTCTCGATGTTCCGTCGAGACGGCTCGGAGGGCCGCGTCGAGTTCGGCCCGAGCCGAGGGATCGGCGACGCTCCGGGGTCGGACCTGGTCCTCCCACGGCGCATCGGACCGTCGCTGGCCGCGGAGGGCGTCCATCGCGCAGTTCCGCACGATGCTGAACAGCCACGATCCGAACTTCCGGTCACCGCGGAACCCACCGAGGAACCGGAAGGCCCGGAGGAATGCCTCCTGGGTGACGTCCTCCGCGAGCTGGCGGTCGCGCGTGAGATGCCACGCGAATCGGAAGGCGTCGGCTTGGAACTCGCGCACGAGGTCCTCGAAGGCGAGGAGGTCGCCTCGGCGCGCACGTTCCACCGTTCGCGGATCCGGATCCCGCACCCGCTTCCTCTCAGCTCGTCCCGACACGACCGCGCCGGCGGCGCCCCGCGCGCCCGGTCGAGGATCCGGCGCCCACGATGCGCCCTCGTCCGCCCATCGGCAAGGAGACCGCCTCCACGGGCCGCGGGTTCCATCCGTCTAGGGCGTCGCGACGTGCAGGATCGACTCGACGTGCCCGAACGGAAGCGTCGTGGTCGCATCCCCGGTGCCGGTGTCCACGAGCGCGACGGGGCCTCCCAGGGCGGCGTAGAGGCGAGCGCCGTCCTCCGACATCGCCAGCCCGGTCACATCGCCGGGCAGCGGCCATCGCCCCAGGACCTCCAGCGTTCGGGTGTCGATGCGAGCGAGGGACGAACCTCCATCGCCGACGAACAGCGTGTGCCCGTCGACGCTGATCCTCGCCGACGTCCGTCCCTGTTCGAGCGGTCCGAGGTCGATCCGCTCGGACCGGGTGATCTCCAGGGTCCGGGTGTCCATCACCGCGATGCGCCCACGCATCGAGTCGACGATGTACAGGGAGCGGCCGTCGGGGGAGGACGTCATCGCCTGCGCTCTCGCCGGCTCTCCCCAGAGCGAGCGGGGAAGCCCGGCGCAATACGCCCATCCCTGGCGGAGGTTCAGCACGTGGACGAAGCTCACCTCGCGCCCGCCGTAGGAGGACCCCGCCCAATGGTCGTGGGAGTGCTCGGCCGTGCGGTTCGTGTACAGGGTGTAGAGCTGCTCGGAGGCCGGATCGAAGACCTGCGCGAGCCGGATCCCCGGCATGCGCTCCGGCGGCGTCTCGAACCGGCCGAACACCGGATGGACCCTCCCGTCCCCGAGGTCGAGGAACGTGACCCGATAGGAGGTCGGCGCTTCGGCCGGGAGGTACTGGATCAGGAACAGGCGTGAGTCGTCGATCGAGAACGCTTCGGGCTCGAAGTTCCCCGGCAGCCGATACCGGCGCGTCGGATCCTCACCCGCGGGGTCGACAACGACGATCCTGGTGTGCGTGCGTGGAAGCGCGGACGTCGCATCGACACCGACCGGGAGGGGAGCCAGGAGCGCGACGGCGCGACCCGTGAGCGATGCGGCCCGAGCGTCGAGGCTCCCTCGGATCCTCGTGGAGGAGAGGACGGCGCCGGTGGAGGAATCCCGCGTCTCGAGCGTCGTCGATCCGTCGTTCCGCGTCGTCGCGTAGAGCCGCGAGCCGTCCGGCGCCGCGAGCTGTGAGCCACGGGAGGAGAGCACGGCGCCGGACGAGGAGCCGACGATCACCGTCCCGTCCCTCGTCCCGAGCACGAGCACGTCGTGGAGGACGGGATCGATCGGTTCGGCCTCGCGTCCCGGTGGAACCGTCGGACCCGTGCACGCGACGGCGGCCACCAGCAGCATCGGGACGATGATCGAACGGGCTCGCATCGCGCCACCTCCTCTGTCTCGTGCGCTATCGCTTCGCTCCTTGAGCGCTTCTCGTGCGCTATCGCTTCGCTCCTTGAGCGCTTGTCGGATCGGTCGGATGATGCGATCGGATCGCGACGCATCTGAGTGTACCCGGTCGGCGCGCCGGAAGTTCCGAGGAACGAACGGAACCTTCGGAGACGCGGCTCGGTCTCTGGCATGGATGGTCGAGACGAGGAGGTCACGGATGCGCACGATCCGACGGAAACGCTTCCAGGTGTTCCTGACGACGATGATCGGAGCCGCGATGCTCCTCCCGCCGTCGGCGGCCGGCGCGAACGGCGGCGCGTATCTCGAGTTCGATCGGACGTACTACCTCCCCGGCGACGCGGGCCACGCGGTGACGTAC
This sequence comes from uncultured Actinomycetota bacterium, assembly GCA_963724415.1. Taxonomy (GTDB): domain Bacteria; phylum Actinomycetota; class UBA4738; order UBA4738; family HRBIN12; genus JAJNBA01. The sequence continues at coordinate 78,368 of CAVRUS010000012.1, forward strand.
GTCTCGCTCCCGGCGAGCAAGGAACATCTCCTCGACGAAGGGCCCTTCTACGTGTTCGCGCTCGCGCGGGGAACGTCCCTCAAGGAGGGTCGCCCGATCCCGCCCGGCGCGGTGCGCCTCGGGACCGTGTCGGTGACGGAGGAGGACGAGTCGTACGAATTCACGACCGAGTTCACGGTGCCCGAGCTCGATCCGGGGTTCTACGAGATCGGGGTGTGCAACGAGCCCTGCACGATCTCGGGGTTCCGGGAGGCGCTCGGTGGCTCGCTGACGATCGTCGAGACCCGCCGCGAGGCGCAGCTGCTCACCCAGAACGATCGTCTCCGAGGTGAGCTCTTCGGCGCCCGCCGGGAGGCTCGACGGGCGGAGCGGCGACTGACGGCCGCGCAGGACGAGCTCGATGCTCAGCTCGCGTTCGGAGATTCGGAACGGACCGAGCTCGCCGCCGAGATCGAGCGACTCGAGACGCAGCTCGCCGCGGCTCGCTCGCGCCAGGCCGATCAGGGACGGACGCCCTTCGATCCCTGGGTGGTGGGCGCGATCCTCCTCGTGACACTCGTCGTCGCGGTCCTGGCGTTCCGACGGCGACGGATGCTTCCGGCGATGACCGACCTGTAGCGCTCGAGCGCGACCCGCGGCATCATCGGGGGATGGCGCACGAGCCGCTCCCCGCCGGGCTCGACCTCCGTGCGGCGTTGCGCGCGTGCGCTCGGGTCGGTCACGCGCGCGTACCCGACGCCGTGGGGGCGGACTTCCTCCGTGATCTCCGCCGAGAGCTCGACGCTGGCCCGTTCCGGCCGTTCGGCGAGTCCTTCGGACCGGTCCGTCAACAGATCGACGGCTTCGACGTCCCGCTTCCGTCCGACGACTTCCCTCTGCTCACCGAGCTCTGTCGCGAGCTCCGAGACCGCGTGCGCCTGCACGGTCGGGGCCTCCGGGGACTCGCTACCTGGAGTCCGAACGAGGTGGGCATCGCGCACTACGTCCCGGGCTCGATCGGCATCACGCCGCACATGGACGGGAAGTGGTACCGGCGGCTCGTCGTCGTGGCGACCGTCACCGGTCGAGCGCCGTTCGCGATCTGCCGTTCCCGGGACCCCGACGACGTGCTGGAGCGCTGGGTCGCCGGTCCCGGTGACCTCGTGCTGATGCGCGGCCCCGGGCTCGCAGGCACTCGGGACGGTCGTCCCTTCCATCTGGTGGAGGGCCCGCGCCGAGGGGAGCGCCTTTCGCTCGGGATCCGGATGTCGGCGCGACCTCGTGAGCCGTGAGGCGTCCTGAACTCTCATCCGTTCCTCATCTTCCTGAGGCATGCTGACGACGCCGATGCGCGCGCTGGTGGTGGAGGACGGGTCGAAGATGGCTGCGCTCCTCCGGCGGGGGCTGCAGGAGGAGGGGTTCGCGGTCGACGTCGCCGGGTCCGGCGAAGACGGAACGTGGTTCGGCACCGAGAACGACTACGACGTGATCCTGCTCGACGTGATGCTCCCGGACATCGACGGGTTCGAGGTCTGCCGCCGCTTGCGCGCGGCGGACCGATGGGCGCCCATCCTGATGCTGACCGCGCGCGACGGCGTCCGGGACCGGGTCACCGGCCTGGACGCCGGCGCCGACGACTACCTCACGAAGCCGTTCTCGTTCGACGAGCTCTTCGCTCGCGTGCGGGCCCTCCTCCGGCGGGGGCCATCGGAACGGCCCCCGGTGCTCGTGGTCGGCGATCTCGTCCTCGATCCCGCGACCCGCCGGATCACGCGCCAGGATCAGGAGATCGACCTCACGCCGAAGGAGTTCGGTCTCCTCGAACTGTTCCTCCGTCACCCGGGTGAGGTCCTGTCGCGAACGCGGATCCTCGAGCACGTTTGGGACTTCGCCTACGACGGCGACTCGAACGTGGTCGACGTCTACGTCCGCTACCTCCGGGAGAAGATCGACCGCCCCTTCGGCCGCCGCTCGATCGAGACGGTTCGAGGCGTGGGGTACCGCCTGCGGGAGGACCCGTGAGAGGACTGGCGATCCGGACGCAGGCTGACGCTCGTCTTCGCGGGCATGACGGTCGTCGTCCTGGGGATCGGCGTGATCGCCCTCGTGCTCGGGTTCCGGAGTGAGCTGTGGCGCTCCGTCGATGAAGGATTGGTCGAGCGAGCATCGACGCTTGCGGTGGATCCACTCGACGCCGTGACGGCGATGACCGGCTCAGACGATGTGTTCGCTCAGGTGCGTCTCCGGACCGAGATCCTTGCATCGAGCCCAGGCCTCGGAGACGAACCGCTTCCGCTTCCCCCTTCCGACGGCTCGTGCGAGCCGGGGTTCCTCGAGGCCGATGTCACCATCGGAGGGGAATCGGTACCGGCCCGCCTGTACGCGACGTGCGTTCTGGACGGCTCGACGCTCGTCGTCGGGCAAGACGTGGAAGATCAACGCCTCGCGATCGCCCGCTTGACCGCGATCGTCGCGATCGGCGGCCCGATCCTTCTCGCCGCGATGGCGGGTCTCGGGTGGGTGCTCGCCGGGGCCGCGCTCCGGCCCGTCGAGCGTCTCCGCGCCGAAGCTGCCGCCCTCTCGCTCGCCGAACCGGCCCGCCGACTGCCGGTGCCCGAGACGGGCGACGAGCTGCAGCGGCTCGCCGAGACGCTGAACGGGATGCTCGATCGCGTCCACGAGTCACTCGAACGCGAACGGCGCCTCGTCGACGAGGCGAGCCACGAGCTTCGGACGCCACTCGGCGTCGTGCAGGCCGAGCTCGATCTGGCGTTGCGCGAGCCGCGGAGCCGCGAGGAGCTCGAGGCCGCCCTGCGGAGCATCACGCAGGAGACGGACCGACTCCGCCGACTGACCGAGGATCTCCTCGTGCTGGCTCGATCCGATCACGGGCGCATCCCCGTCCATCGCACCGACGTGGACGTATCGGAGATCCTCCAGCGCGTCGCTCACGAGTTCGCCGACAACGCCGCGCGGGTCGACGTGGAGGTCCGGGTCTCCGGCCCACCGCTCCGCGCGCGTCTCGATGGCGACCGGGTCCGGCAGGCGGTGGAGAACCTCGTGGCGAACGCGATCCGGCATGCGGACCGAGGCGGGGTCGTGGAGGTGACTGCGGTTCGCGACGCCGATGCGCTCCGGATCGTCGTGCGAGATCCCGGTCCCGGGTTCGCGGAGGACGTGATCGACCGCGCGTTCGAGCCGTTCGCGAGGGCGGACGGGGATCGGGCGAACGACGGCGCGGGACTCGGCCTCGCGATCGTGAGAGCGGTCGCGGAGGCCCACGGCGGGTCGGCCACGGCCCGGAACCTGGACGGCGGCGGCGCAGAGGTCTCCATCGAGGTGCCGGTCTGACCTTCATCGGTCTCTCACGGTGTTCTCACGGCCGGACGCGCAGGATCGCTCCCGGATCATCCACGAGAGGAGAGAACGATGGATCGGAAGCGGAGGTGGATCGCTGGAGGAGCCGTCGCACTGGTGGTCGTGGGCGGAACGACCGGTTTCGCGATCGCGTCGGCGGGCGACGACGACCAGCCGCTCACCGGCTCCGCGCTCGAGGAGGCGACCGCCGCGGCGCTCGCGCACACGGGCGGCGGGACCGTGATCGAGTCCGAGGCGGGAGACGATGGTGCGGCCTACGGCGTGGAGATCCGCCTCGATGACGGCACCGTGGTCGAGGTCACGCTCGACGCGGACTTCCGAGTGATCGGAGCCGGATCCGACGATGACGGGACGGAGGACGGCGCCTCGGACGACTGACGGAAGCCGCCCGGCCGACCCTCCTAGGAGACCTCGACAGAGATCGTGTGATGGCCGGTCGCGCCGTCCGGGAACGGAGGGACGCGGTCGGTGGTCTGCGTCGCACCGTCGCCGTCCGTCGCCCGGACCGCCAGGGTGTGCGGCCCGGATCTCGCGTTCCATCGGTACACCCACTGCCGCCACGTGTCGACGGTGTCCTCGGCCCCGAGCTCGGCACCCTCCCACGGGCCGTCGTCGACCCGCACCTCGACACGCTCGATACCACGATGCTGCGCCCACGCGACCCCCGCCACGGGGACGACGCCGGGAGCGAGCGTCGCTCGGGAGGCTGGCGTGTCGATCCTCGATTGCGTCTTGACCGGTGCCTCCTTCGCCCAGCCCCGCTGGATCCAGTACGCGTCGTAGGCATCGAGCGTCGTGAGCTCGAGGTCGACCAGCCACTTCATGGCGGACACGTAGCCGTACAGGCCGGGCACGATCATCCGGACCGGGAACCCGTGCTCCAACGGGAGGGGCTCGCCGTTCATCGAGACGGCGAGCATCGCGTCCCGGCCGTCCAACACGACGGCGGTCGGCGTGCCGATCGTGAAGCCGTCGGCCGAGCGAGACACGATCTGCGACGCGTCGGGGTGCACCCCTGCATCCCGGAGGAGGTCCGCGAGCGGCGCGCCGACCCAGCGCGCGTTCCCCACGTAGCGCCCGCCGACCTCGTTCGAGACGCACGCGATCGTGACGTCGCGCTCGATCATCGGGCGAGCCAGGAGCTCGTCGAGATCGAGGGTGAGGTCTCGGTCGACCATCCCGTGCACCCGCAAAGTCCACGTCTCGGCATCGATCGCAGGGACGAACAGCGCCGTGTCGACGCGGTAGAAATCCGGGTTCGGCGTGAGGAACGGGCCGACGCCGGGCACCCCGAGGTCCGCGCCGGCCGGGGTCGGCGGCCCGGCGACCGCCGGTGGGGGGATCTGCACGGCGGCTCGCGAGTCCGCGGCGGTCGCTCGGCTGGTGAGGAGGCGTCCGAGACCGCCGGCCACGATGGTGACGCCCGCCGCAGCGAAGCCCGCCTGCAGGAACCGCCTCCGGTCGTAGCCCCGTATCGAGGGCTCCGGCGTTTCGTCAGAGATGTCGGCCGTTGGCAGTCCCGCCGCCTCCCGCAGCATCCGGTACGTCAACACGCCGACCGCTGCGCCGACGATCGACGGGATCGCGTCGATCAGATCGTTCGCGGGCCGGGTGACGGCGGCGGCCGCGCCGATCGCTCCGAGCACCACGCAGGCGGCGATGCCGAGGCGTGGCCGCCGCCACGCCGCCGCTCCCACGATCGCGACGGCGATCGTGAGCACCACGCCGATCCCGATCAGGAGCGCGAGCTTGTCCTCCTCGCCGAACGTCCTGATCGCGAAGGACTTCAGCCACTCCGGGCTCGCGTCGACGACGGCGCCGCCCACGGCGACGATCGGTGACGATCCGGGCCCGAACACGGCCGCGAGCAGCTCCGCGACGCCGAGGGCCACGCCCGCGGCGAGCACCCCCACGACGGCGCCCGCGGCCCAGCGGGGACCGGGTGTGTCCCCGGCCTCGGCTCTTCCGCTCACTTCCTCGAGTGTGCCCATCTCCTGCGACGTTACGACTCCACGTGGTTTCCGTTCGAGATAGGCTCCTGCGAGCGTTCCCCCGACGACTCCAGGAGGACACCAGGATGTCTCGACGCCTCCTCGCCCTGAGCAGCGCGCTTGGGCTCATGCTCCTGCTCTTCACGCCCACGGCCGAGGCCACCCCGATCACCGTCAAGGTGATGACGCTGAACATCTTCTACGGCGGTGATGAGTGGAACCTCGACACGGGCCAGTGGTGCGCGGACGCCGCGGGCTGCCCCGAGACGATCGGGCACGTCGTCTCGGCGATCCAGGCGGCCGACCCCGACATCATCGGCTTCCAGGAGGGGACGGCCAACGAGTGCGTGATCGCGGATCGACTGGCGTGGTTCTGCGAGCCGCGGCTCCAGCTGATCTCGCGCTTCCCGCTCGTCGATCCTCCTGGCGCGAACGGCGCCTACGTGCTCGCCGAGGTGGCAACGGGACGGTTCGTCGCGGTCTCGAACGTGCACCTCCCGTCGGATCCGTATGGCCCGTACTGGGTGCGGGACGGCGAACCGCGAGCTGCGGTGCTCGAGCTGGAGCGAACCACGCGCCTCCCAGCGATCCAGCAGCAGCTCGACGTGCTCCCCGGCCTTGCCGACGACGGCATGCCTGTGTTCCTCACCGGCGACTTCAACTCTCCCTCGCATCTCGACTGGACCCCCGCGGTCGACGCCGTCCGCGAAGAGGTGCGATATCCGGTCTCGTGGCCGGTCTCCGCGGCTCTCGCCGACGCGGGCTTCCGCGACTCGTACCGCGAGATCCACCCCGATCCCGTCGCCGTGCCCGGCTTCACCTGGACGCCGCCCGGCACCTTGGAGTCGGTGCCCGACGAGGTCCACGATCGGATCGATTGGGTGCTCGTCCAGGGTCCTGCCGAGACGGTCGCGACGGAGCTGGTCGGCGAGGCCGGAGGGCCCGACGTGGACATCGAGCGGGACCCGTATCCGACGGATCACCGCGGCGTGGTCTCCACCTTCCGCGTGGAGGCCGCCGACCTCCCCCCGTTCGCGGCGGTGGCCGCGCGCCGGGTCTTCGTGGGTGAGGACCTTGACGTCCGCGTGCACGGGCCCGCATCACGCGTCGTGCTCGTCCCGAAGGGGCAGGGGCCGGGCGCGGCCCTCGCCTCGCTCGCGGTGGGCGGCGCCGATGTCACCCTCACGTTCCCCACCGGTGCCGTGTCACCCGGCGCGTATCAGGCGCTCCTGCTGAACGCCGGCGACACGGTCCTGTCCCGAAGTCCGTTCTGGCTGTACGCGGCGGGGACCTCGCCACGGGTCCGGACGACGCAGGACGTCTACGAGGTGGGCGAGCCGATCCGGGTGCGCTGGCGAGCCGCCCCCGGGTACCGGTTCGACTGGATGGGGGTGTACGCCCCCGGCCGCGGCCCGGCGCAGAACGCGGAGGACTGCAACGCGGGGAGCTGCGGCAACGGCCACTACCTCCTGTACCACTACACGGACACGCGGATCCAAGGGTCGGCGTTGCTCGGCCCCGACTCCTTCCCGGGATATCGCACCTGGCCGTTGAAGGTCGGGACCTACGAGATCCGGCTCCTGATGGACGACGGCTACCGCCTCCTGGCGATCTCCAACTCCTTCAAGATCGTGCACGCGTCGTCGTAGGGGCTCGCCGCCACCCGGGTGGCGGCGGGTTACGGTGGGCGCCGAGATGTCTCCCGCCCTGCTCATCGTGCTCGGCGTGATCGCGCTCGTCGCGGTCGCGTACTTCGCCGGCCTCCGGCCGGCACCCGCCCGCGGCCGCAAGCCGACGCCCGGCATCCTCCGCCGCCGATCCAAGTGGCGGAAGGTCCTCCCCGTCATCCCGCTCCTCGGGGCCGTCGGGTGCCTCGTCTACGCGTTCAGCGGGTTCCGGTTCAACGTCGAGGAGACCGCGCCGGTGATCGTGCTCGTGATGGACGTGTCGAACTCGATGGATGCCACGGATGTCGAGCCGAACCGTCTCGTGGCGGCGGAAGATGCCGCGAACGCGTTCCTCGACGAGCTCCCCCCGGAGTTCCGGGTCGGTCTGGCGACCTTCGCGGGGGAGGCCACGCTCGATGGTCGACCCCACGCCAGGCCCGCGGAGAGGTCGTCGACGCGCTCGGCGGGACTCACCACCTCACGGGGAACGGTGATCGGCGACGGGCTCACGGTCGCGCTCGACGTGATCGAGGAGATCCGGCTCGATGCGCCGGACACCCCCGCGGCCGCCCTGCTCCTGTCCGACGGCCGGGACACCGGGAGCCGAGGTACCCCCCGGCGAGGCCGCGGCGCGAGCCGGCTTCACTCGACGTTCCGGTGTTCACGGTCGTCGTCGGTCAGGTAGCCGAGGACGATGGTTCCGGTGCCGACCTCGACGCCATGGAAGCGATCGCCACCACGAGCGGCGGCGACACGTTCACCGCCGAGACGAGTGACGAGCTCACGACGATCTACGCGGACCTCGGATCCGAGCTGTCGGTGGAGCTGGACGTCGAGCCGTCCACCACGCCTCTGGTGATCGCGGCGATCGCCCTGACCGTGCTCTCCGGGCTCATGCTCCTCTACGCTCCCCGCTGATCGCGCTCACCCGCCCGGTTCTCCTCGACCGGGATGGCCTCCTCGCCAGGCGTAGGAGACGACCAGCTGGGGTATCTCCCCATCGGATGCGTGAATCGACACTCGACCCGACGTCCGCCACAGCCGGTGATCGGCTCCCGACTGCGCGCGGTCCCCTCAGCGAGGCGATACTCGGCGTGCTCACGCAACGTGGTACGCCCGGATATCCGATCCCCGTGCCGGCGGATCCGTTGGGCGACGACGATCTCCATCTCGCCCTCGCCCTCGCCTACGAGCTGTCGTACCGAGGCCTCCCGGGGGTCCGCGACGATCTGGAGTGGGATCCGGCGGTCCTGGGGATCCGGCGGGTTCTCGAAGACGCGTTCGAGGCCGGCCTGCGCCGTTTGATCCCTCGGGAGTACGTGGATCCTGCCGACGTTCCCGACCGGCTCCAGGAGATCGCCTCGCCGCCCGGTGAGGATTCGCTCTCCGCGTTCATCGAGCGTGCCGCCACGCTGGAGCAGGCCCGGGAGTTCCTGATCCACCGCTCCGCCTATCAGCTGAAGGAGGCCGATCCGCACTCCTGGGTGATCCCACGTCTGGTGGGGGCGGCGAAGACGGCGGTCATGGAGATCCAGTACGACGAGTACGGCAGCGGCGACCCTGCCTGGATGCACGCGGAGCTGTTCCGGAACACGATGGTCGCCGCGGGTCTCGACGGGTCGTACGGGGCCTACCTCGGACAGCTGCCGGGGTCGACCCTTGCGACGATGAATGTGATCTCGCTCTTCGGGCTCCACCGCAGGCTGCGTGGCGCGCTCGTGGGTCATCTCGCCGCATTCGAGATGAGCTCGAGCCTGCCGAACCGCGCCTACGGTCGGGGGTTCCGCAGGCTCGGCTTCGACGATACGGCGACCCGATTCTTCGACGAGCACGTCGAGGCGGACTCGGTCCACGAGGTGCTCGCCTGCGACCTGGCCACCCTGTTGGCGACCCGTGAGCCCGAACTCGCGGGAGATGTCGTGTTCGGAGCGACCGCGATGGCGTTCCTCGAGGACCGTTTCGCCGACCGCCTGCTCGGCGGCTGGCAGTCCGGTGGCTCGGCGCTCCTGCTGGCGGCCGCAGCCGCGAGCTGAGCGCCGTGCTCTCCTACGTGCTCCCGTACCGGGGCGGATCCGCGGAGGAAGACGATGGCGAGCTGGGGGACTATCTGGGATGGCTGTCCTCGAGGGTGGACCTGATCGTCGTGGACGGTTCCGATCCGGCCGCGTTCCAGGAGCACCACGACCGGTGGCCCTCTTCGGCCACGCACGTACCGCCCGACACGGACATCGTGTGCCGCAACGGGAAGGTGCGCGGGGTCCTGACGGGGATCCGCCGCGCCGTCCACGAGTCGGTCGTCATCGCGGATGACGACGTCCGCTACGACGACGCCACCCTCGCGACGATGCACGAGCTCCTGCGACATGCAGACCTGGTCCGACCGCAGAACGTCTTCGATCCGCTCCCGTGGCACGCCCGATGGGATACGGCCCGGATGCTGCTGAACCGGTCGCTGGGAAGCGATCATCCGGGGACGTTGGGGGTCCGACGGTCGTTCCTCGATCGGGTCGGCGGCTACGACGGGAACGTGCTCTTCGAGAACCTCGAGCTGGTCAGGACCGTCGCGGCCGCCGGGGGGCGCGTTGTGGATGCCCCGGGGCTCTACATCCGCCGGCTCCCGCCGAGTGTCCCTCGGTTCCTGGAGCAGCGTCCCAGGCAGGCGTACGACGACCTGGCGCAGCCGCTCCGTCTCACCTTCTTCCTGGCCCTCGGGCCTGCGCTCGTCGCGATCGCTCGGCGTCGGCCACGTGTGCTCCTCGTCGGTGCCGCCGTCTCGGTGTTCGGCGCGGAGGTCGGCCGCAGGCGTCACGGAGGCGCGCACGTCTTCGACCGGCTCTCACCGTTGTTCGCCCCGGCATGGATCGCCGAACGTGCCTGTCTCGTCTGGCTCGCGGTGGCCTCGAGGTTCGGTCGGGGAGGCTCTGTCTACGCCGGACAGGTCATCCGCCGGTCGGCGAATCCGCCGCGCGTCCTCCGGCGGCGGCTGCGCGCACGGATCGGGGACTGAACGGCACGATCTTGTGGGTTCCGTCGCAGAAGGGTTGGGACGCCGATCGACCACAGCGGCAGATCGCGTTCACCCGCCGGCGGAGGGGCACCGTGTTCCCGCTCTCATCGAGCAGCTGGATCGGTCCCCGGACGAGCATCGGGCCATCGGCCGTGACCCGGACGACGCAGACTTCCTCGGCCCGGGTCACGAGCCGCGCTTCCGGGCCGTCGCCTTGCCCCCCTTGCGGCCGGCCGCCTTCTTCTGGGCGGTCGTCCCGCCCTGTTTGGTCGTGTTGCGGCGGGTTCCCGAGCCCGAAGCCTTCCCTCCTCGCGAGGACGCTCCGGGCGAGTTCGCGATCCGCGCCGCCCGTTCCTTCGACATCCCCTTCTCCTTCAAGGCCTCGTACTGGTCTTCGTTCTTCACGCTCGGTCGCTTGTCCGGCATGCTCCACACCTCCCGGGCCGGTCCGTCGGAGATACCGTTCCCCGATCCGACCGCCTGTAGTCCTTCTCGCGCGGATGGCTCAGCGAACGTGGCTCAGCGCACCTGGACCTCACGCTCCGCACCGATCTGGTCGTCGATGCAGAACCGGGTTGCCGGTCGAACGGACAGCCGCTTGGGGTCGATCCGTGTACCGCACGCCTCGCACGTCCCGTAGCTCCCGTTCGCGAGACGTGCCTGCGCGTGCTCGATGTCGGTGAGCTGTCCGTCGATGTCGTTGATGATCGAGAGGTCCCGCGCACGTTCGAACATCTCCGATCCGGCATCGGCCACGTGGCCGCCGGCGGAAGGGTCTCCCGTGGGGTCTCGTTCGGTGTCTTCAGCGGTCTCCGTCAGGCTCGCACGGATCCCGCCCAGCCGAACCCGATCCTGCTCGAGCAACTTCGCGTACCGATCGTTCGTGCCGGACATCCTGGCCTCCTATCGACGCCTGTCATCTCGTGGTGACTCCTTTCCCAAGCCGCGGCCGATGCATGCGCGGATCGACGAGGTCATCTGGTTCCCGCCGTCGTGACTCGGCCATTCGGGGGACGGACCCGGCTGCCGATGGGGTGACCGTTCGACTGATTGACGGGGTGTTCCCGCCGGGTCACGCTTCCCATGTTCCCTGGGAAGGAGGGTTCCCTGAAGGCGCGACGTACCCTGATCGGCTTCACCCTGCTGGCGATCCTGGCCGTTGCCGTGCCCGCAGCTCCCGCCGGCGCCGCCGCGACGTCTCGCGACACCTCCCTGCGTTCCTCTCGTCTCACCGACGCCGACGGCGACGGCTTGGACGACGTGCTCGAACGTCGCCTCCGGAGGGCCGATCACGGCAGCCGCCAGGCCGTCGTCGTGGCCACGGATGGCTCGTTGAGCATCGCGGGAGCGCGTCGCGTCGCCGGTTCGTTCACCGTGAGCCGCAGGCTCGGGATCGTCGACGGCTTCTCCGCGCGGTTGACCGCCGCGCAGATCCGACGGCTCGCGGCCGAACCTGGGGTCGTGCGCATCGACCACGACGCGGTCATCCGGGCCACGATGGATGCGGCGCGGGCGGACTACGGTGTCGACGCCGCCCGTGCGGATCTCGGTGTGACCGGAGCCGGCGTGACCGTCTGCATCCTCGACACCGGCGCCGATCCGAACCACGAACAGCTCGACTCGAAGGACATCGTCTGGCAGGACTTCGTGGGAAGCTCCACGACGCCGTTCGACGATCACGGGCATGGCACGCACGTCGCATCGATCGCGGTGGGCGACGGCGTCGGTGGAGCGAGCGCCGCACGCTTCGGCGGCGTCGCTCCGGCGGCCGACCTGTGGGCCGGCAAGGTCCTCAACGCACAAGGATCGGGAAGCGAGTCGGGGATCATCGACGCGATCGAGTGGTGTGCGGACTCGCCCGACGTCGATGTGATCTCGATGAGCCTCGGCTCGGAGCTCCCGTCGGACGGCACCGACGCGCTCGGTATCGCGGCCAACAACGCGGTGGCGAGCGGGAAGATCGTCGTGGCCGCCGCCGGGAACGCGGGCGACGCCCCCAACTCGATGGCGTCGCCGGGTGCCGCCGCGGACGTGATCGCGGTGGGCGCGGCCTCGTCGTGGTCGGCGGCGCCCGCCACACAGAACCATTCGAACGGGATCTACCTCGCGCCGTTCTCCAGCCGGGGCGGATCCGACTTCGCCGCCGACCAGAAGCCCGACATCGTGTCCCCCGGCGTGAACGTGATGGCGGCGAAGGCGAACACCGCCGCGGCCTACGTCGTGAACAGCGGGACCTCGATGGCGACGCCGTTCACGGCCGGGTCAGTGGCGCTGGCACTCGATGCGTGGAGCGGACCTGCCCCCAGCCCGGCAGAGATGCAGGAGGCGATCGAGGCGACCGCCGAAGACTTCGGGCCCGCCGGCAAGGACCCCGATTGGGGGGCGGGTCTGATCGACGTGCTCGCCCTGACGTCGACGGCGGCGGGCACGACCGGGGAGAACGCCTTCCCGACGCATCAGCATGTCGCGGGATCCGTCCCGGACAGCGGGGAGTGGACCCACGAGTTCGACCTCGGTCCGGACGACCTGGGGGTGCCGATCGCCGCGACGATCACCCTCGACGGCACGTGTGAGGACTTCTTCGGATTCGGCTGCCTCTTCGGCTGGACGCCCGATATCGACGCCGAGCTGTTCGATCCGAACGGGACGCTGCTCGACGTCAGCGTGTGCGCGGCGATCGAGGCCGGTGATCCCCATCCCGGGCCGTGCGCGATCGGGCGTCAGGAGACGTTGCAGTCGATGCCGACGGTCGCCGGCACCTATGTGATCCGCCTATTCCCGTTCGAGGGAGATCCCAACCTCGGGCAGGGCGGTGCGTTCGATCTCGATCTGTCGACGGGCCCGGCCGGGGGCGGGACCACGCCGCCGCCGCCGCCCCCGCCACCGCCGCCGTCCATGCACGTCGGCGATCTCGATGACACGTCGATCACGTTGTCGGCGGGGAAGTGGCGTGCCCGCGCCACGATCCGTGTGCATGACGGCGCACACGCGACCCTGTCCGGTGTCGTGGTGCGAGGGCGGTTCGGGCCGAACGGACCGATCGTCAGCTGCACGACCGGGAGCGCCGGAGCGTGCACGCTCAAGCGGGACATGAAGAGCATCCGCCTCAGCATCGAATTCGTACTGCTCGGGTTGACGAAGTCGACGCACACCTACGTCGGGGCGAACAACCACGACCCGGACGGAGACAGCAACGGGACTCGGATCACCGTGACCCGGCCGTAGGACGGCCGGGTCACGCTCGCTTCCTTGCAGGCCTGTTTCGCTAGCTCGTGTGCGAGTGGGTCACCCGGTCATCCGTGTCGGAGTCGATGTCCGTGGATGCCGTCGACGCGGCGACCGTTCGCGTGGACGGGAAGAACCCGCCGATCAGCGCGAGCACCCCACCCGCGAGCACGAACCAGAGGCCGATGCCAACGTCCTCGAGCGAGTCCAGCGATCCCGCGCGGCCCATCTGGATCACCGACGAGGGTGAACGCCACGAGCGCGACTGCGCCGGCGAACCTCGTGAGCCAGCCGCCACGGAACGCGAGCCCGAGGATGATGACCGCTCCGCAGATCGCCGTCACGAGGCCGGCCGACGAGAAGAACCCGGCGGTGCCCGCATCCGTCGACCAGAAGCTCTGTACGGCGAGCTCCGATCCGTCGGTGCCACTCACCCACGGGAGGAAGCTCCCGACCAACAGGAGCACGGCGGCGGCGACGGTGAGGATCACGCGGAGCGCGAGCCACGGAGAAGGAGCCTCGCTGACCGCCCGCGTCTCCGTCGACGTCGCATCCGCGTCGTGCTGTTGGATCGCACGCATACCTGAACCTCCTTCTGCCTGGTCCGGCCGGCCGCGTTCAGCCGACCTCGGCTGGCAGACGCATACCCAGCGGGAACGAGGTTCAACCCTCTGCGAACGGAGCCCTCACGAGGTGACGCACAGCAGGCTCATGCAGGGTGAGGCACGCGGATCCGGACGGTGGAGCCGACGGCGTCCGCTTCCGGGAACAGCGCTCGGATCAGGTCGAACCGCCCGGTCCATCCCTGGAGATCCGGTCCCTCCGTCTGGACCGGCACGTCCTCGGCTCGCAGCTCGATGCCGCGGTCGTCGGAGGAGAGCTCGAACGTCACGAGATCTCCGGTCTCCGCCTCGACGGCGCCCGAGAAGAGTTCCGATGCAGCTAGACGGAGGTCGTCTCGGACCGGCTCGGGAAGCTCCCACTGCTCGGTCACTGAGCCGATGAAGATGCGAACGATGAGCGCGAGAGCGGGATCGCCCGCGACGCTCAGCCGGGTGCTCGGCACGTCCTTCCCGTCAGTCCTGCGGGATCTCGTCGGTGCTCGTGTAGAGCGTGAGCACCCGGTCGAGACCGGTGAGATCCATCAACCGACGGAGACCCGATCCTTCGGGGGCGACCAGCGCGAGGTCCCCACCGCGCTCACGCAGGTGCTTGAGACACGCGACGATCGCTCCGAGACCGGACGAGTCGATGAAGCCGAGCCCACGGAAGTCCACGATGACCTTGGACGGCTCCGCGTCGCCTGCCTCGAGGACGGATTCCCGGAAGCTGGGAGCCGTGTAGAGGTCGAGTTCACCGCTCACTTCGACGACGGCCCAACTCCCATGTGTGCGCCTGTCGAGGGTCAGATCCACGGTGCAATCCTCCTGAGATCGGGGGCCGATGAGGCGCCAGTAGTATAGGTCGACATCGTGACGAACTTCCCGACGACAGTCTCCGTAGACGTGCCCGCGACGCCCGCGTTCGTCCAGGTGCTTCGGAACGTCGTGGCCGGGGTTGCCGCTCGTCTGGACATGCCGATCGACCAGATCGAGGACATCCGACTGGCCGTCACGGAGGCGTCGTCGTTGTTGCTCCGCGAAGGGGACCCGACGACGCTCCGCATGGCGATCGGCCGGGACGAGGACACGCTCGATGTCACCCTCACCTCCGACGGCCGAGCGGATGCATGGCCGACGGAGCAGGTGATGGCCTCGTGGCCCTGGCTCGTCGTGAAGGGGCTCACCGACGAGATCCGTGCCGACCCGGGGGACGGCACGGGTCTGTCGATCGGCTTCACCAAGGGTCGTGAGCGTGTGGATCGGTGAGCGATCGCACCGGCCCGACCAGGTCCGAAGAGGAGATCGCCGAGCTCTTCCGGAAGCTGCCCGATGCGGGGGCGAGGGAGGCACTCGCGACGGAGTTCCTCCCGCTCGCCGAGTACTTCGCCCGCCGATTCTCGGGCAGAGGGGAGCCCGTCGACGACCTCACACAGACCGCGTCCCTCGGGCTGCTGAACGCGATCGATCGATTCGACCCCGAGCGAGGTGTGCCCTTCTCGACGTACGCGGCCGCCACGATCGTGGGCGAGCTGAAACGTCACTTCCGCGACCGAGGGTGGGCCTTGCGCGTGCCTCGGAACGTGCAGGAGACCGCGATCCTCGTGAACCGCACCGTGTCGACGATGTGGCAGGACCTCGGGCGCGCTCCGACGGTCGCGGAGATCGCGCGCGCGGCGGACATCGGTGAGGACGACGTCTTGCAGGCGCTCGATGCGCTGCAGGCCTACACGACGGACTCGCTCGATGCCCCGGTCGGCGACGCGTCCACGACCGCCGCGGAGTCGATCGGCAGCGAGGACCGGAGCTTCGAGGTGTCGGAGGAC
The DNA here is from genome assembly GCA_963724415.1 of uncultured Actinomycetota bacterium. Lineage (GTDB taxonomy): Bacteria > Actinomycetota > UBA4738 > UBA4738 > HRBIN12 > JAJNBA01. Next base: position 94,040 of record CAVRUS010000012.1, read on the forward strand.
TGGCTGAGCGTGGCTCCGGCGCTCCGGGATCTCCCCGAACGGGAGCGGACGATCCTCTACCTGCGGTTCTTCGAAGGGAAGACCCAGACGGAGATCGCCGACGAGCTGGGGATCTCCCAGATGCACGTGTCCCGGCTCGTCTCCCAGGCATTGGAGAAGCTCCGGGAGCAGACCGGAGGAGTGTGACGCGGGAGCCGGACGGAGGGGGCCCGCGACCGACTCCCGCCCCACGATCGTGGCGGGGGCCCTACGAGGCCTCCCGCGCCGCCCTCACGCGCTCCGGGGTGCCGAGGTCCGGTCCGGCGTTGGTGTCCTCCGTCGCCGCTGATGCCGAGATCGACGCGAGCGCCTCGCCGACGCTCCGCATCGATGCCGAGCCGAGCGCGACGTCGCCCAGGGACAGCATGCCCACGAGCGTTCCATCCTTCACGACGGGCAGCCGGCGGATGCGCCGCTGCGCCATCAACGCCCTCGCATCGCAGAGTTGCGTGTCCGGTGTGGTGGTCTCGAGGCCTTTCATCGTCGCGATGTCCCGAAGGAGGACGGACCGAGGGTCCTTGCGTTCGGCGAGGACCCGGAGCACGAGATCCCGGTCGGTCACGATCCCGACCAATCGCTCGCCATCGGTCACGGGGATCGTTCCGATGTCGTTCGCGGCCATGAGCCCGGCGGCGTCCCCTGCATCCATGTCGGGTGAAGCCGTCACCGGCCGGGTCGCCATCGCGTGTCGGACGAGCATCATCTGAACCCCACCTCCTCTGCAGCTGTGTGATCCACTCCACCGTTCCCGACGCTTCCCGACTCCAAACGCGGTTCCCGCGACCGACGGATGGGTACGGGACCGCCTGTGACGGAGGAGTCGAAGGACCGCCGGGCGCGGGACGCAGCCGCCGAGACGGATCCGGACGAATCGCCGAAGGAGCGCGTCGACCGAGAGCTGATCGAGCTGCTCAACGGGCTGCGGGTCATCCTGCCCGGCGTCCAGGTGTTGCTCGCGTTCCTCCTCACCGTGCCGTTCTCGAGCGGGTTCGGGGAAGCGACCGAGACCGATCGTTCGGTGTACTTCGTGTGCGTGCTCCTCACCGTCGGAGCGATCGGCGCACTCACCATGCCGGCCGCGTATCACCGGATCCGCTTCCGGCAGGGGGACAAGGAACGGATGCTGCGCTTGTCCAACACGTTCGCGATCGTCGGCCTCGCGCTGCTCACGGTGGCGATGGCGACGGTGGTCTTCTTCATCACCAACGTGCTCTACGGTGTGGCAGCCGCGATCCCCGTGAGCCTCGCCGTCTTGGTGATGCTCAGCGTCTCCTGGTTCGCCATCCCGGTGTTCCGCCGGGTCGAAGACAGCTGAGTCGGAGGTCAGTCGGCCGGACGATCCCCGCGGTGGTCGGCTCGAAGAGGGACATCGTGCTCCTCGTCGACAGCGGGCTCCGCGAGCGGATGCCTCGTCTCCGATGGCTCCGCCCCCGGGTCGGGTGATTCCAGACCGGAGAACGACCCGACCAGTGCACCGTAGAGGAGACCGCCGATCGTTCCGGCCACTGCGCAGGCGACGATCGCGCCGGCCCGATCGTCGAACGCCAGGATCCCCACGACGCCGCCGAGGGTCGCGCCCACGAGCACCCCCACGACGAGGCCGGCGGACAGCCTCCTCTTCAAACGGGGCTCGAAGCCTTGCTCGGTGCGAGGGTCGGTCATCGTGGAAAGGGCCGGGCCCGCCCGCACGGAGGAGCGGGCGGGCCCGGACGACTCAGAAGAGGCTGACGCCTCCGGGGCCGACCAACAGCCCGACGATGACCAGCACGATGCCGGCCAGGACGCCGCCGCGAACGATGCTGATAACCCCCATGATCACCAGCACGACGGCCAGGATCCAGAGCAAGGTGGCTGCACCACCCGAAAGCGCGAGCAAGCCTGTCATGTGTCGCTCCTTCCTTCGTGTTCCTTGGCGTGTTCCTTGGCGTGTTCCTTGGTGTCGTGGTGGAGTTCCATCACGTTCCAGATGGTTCCCGCGCCGACGACCGTGCAAACGCATCAGGAAACGCGAAGGAGGGGCGCGATGCGCGCGCCCCTCCTTCGCTCGGTACCGTTCGTTGGCTCAGAGCTTCGCGATCGGCTCCGTGCCACCGTCGGTCGCGGTGTGGCCGTTGCCGTTCTGCGGAGCGAGCGAACGGGCCCAGTCCTTGAGCTGCTCGTACCGGGCCCGGCCCGCCTTCGCCCCGAGCACGTAGGCGCCGCCGGCCAGCACGATCCACTTCAGGCGACCGGGTCGCCGCGTCCTCGAGAGCGCCGCGAGCGTCTCCTTCGAGCGCCCCTCCGCCTGGTCGAGATCGTGGCGGAGCTCGCCGACCGCCTCGCGGAGCTCGTCGTTCTCCTTGGACAACTTGTCGACGCGGCGGTCGAGCCACCGCTCCTTCACCATCGACTTCGCTTCGTGCATGGTTGCTGGTTGTCTCATCTGCAGACCCTCCTCCGGGTAGCCGTCAGAGGTCCTGTACCCACTCCGAGCCGTGCCTACCCTCAGGTCGAGAGGCGCTTCGCCACGACCAGCGCGGCGTCGTCGCGGAGCTCGCCCCGCGGGTCGAGCAGCGTGCGCTCCACGGTCTTGACGATCCCTGCGGCATCCTCGCCGGAGGCAGCGACCAGAGCCGACCGGAGCATCGACTCGCCTTCGTCCGGGTGCTCGACGGAGAGCTCGGTGACGCCGTCGGTGAACAACGCGATCGTGTCGCCGCGTCGCAGTTCCGCGCGGGCTTCGTGGAGGGAGATGTCGGCGAAGAGGCCCAGCAAGGAGCCGGGTCTCCCGACGGTCTCCAGCGATCCCTCGCCCCGGACCAGCAACGGCGGTGGGTGGCCGCCGAGACACGTCGTCACGGTCGTCCCGTCGTCCGTCATCGTGAGGCGGACGACGCAGACCGTGCAGAAGCGGTCTCCCATCAGCTCGCTCTCGAGGAGGAAGCCGTTGAGGAGGTCCAACACCTCGGGCAGGGGCCGCGTGTCGTCCTCCCGAGCGAGGCTCCGGAGCGCGATCCGCGTCATGCCCATGATCGCGGCTGCTTCCGGTCCCTTCCCACAGACGTCGCCGATCGCCAGGTACCACACGTTGCCCTCGCCGAAGACGTCGTAGAAGTCGCCGCCCACCTCGTCGCCGAACCGCGACGGCCGGTACATCGTGGCCACCTCGAAGCCGGGGACGTGTGGGAGGGACATCGGCAGCAGGGCGCGCTCCAGGGCGGTCGCCATCCGATCGCGCTGATCGAACAGCTGCGTTCGGTCGATCGTGGTGGCCAGGGAGTCCGCGATGCTCTGGAGGAAGTCCGCGTCGTCCTCGTGGAAGGCATCGGCCGTCCGGGACGAGGCGTGAAGGACGCCCACGACGCGGCCGCCGACCCGGACCGGGACCCCGACGTAGGAACGGCGTCCGCGGAGCGCCGGGCTGATCACGTCGTCGCTCGTCATCTCGCTGATGACGAGCGGCCTGCCCGTCGCCGCGATCCGGCCGGAGGCCCCGGACCCGAGCGGGATCGCCACCGCCGTGCTCTCCTGCTCCTCGACCCCGACGCTGCCCTTGAGCCGAAGCTCCCGCCCGTCGTCCGACAGCAGGAGGAACGAGGTGCCGTCGCCCAAGACCGCGTCGCGGACGACGGGCAGGACGCGCTCGACGAGCTCGTCGAGGCCAGTGGCGGCGTTGGCGGCGTCGCTGACGGCCTGGAGCTTCCGGAGGCGGTCCTCCGCGTGTTCGGCCGTGGCCCGCGCGCGACGCTCGTCCTCCGTCGACCGGATGCGGTTGAGGGCGATCGCCGCCTGATGCGCGATGGACAGGAGGAGGCCGCGCTCCTCGGGCGGCACCATGTGATCGCGGTGGAACCCGAGGCTCAGCGCTCCGAGGACCTCCGCCCCGAGCGCCACCGGGACGCCGGCGAACCCGCCGAATCGGGCATCCCCTTCGATCTTCCGGACGATCGGGAACCGCGCGAGCAGCTCGCCCCGGGACTCGATGAAGATCGACCGGCCGGTTCGCACGATCTCCGGGCCCGGAGCCGGGGTATCGATCGCGTGTCGTCTCCATCCGTCCTCGGCAGGCTCATCCAGGGCGGAGCCGACCAGCACCTGGAGCGTCGCGGGGTCGTCCCCGCTGCGGACCGTCAGCCCGCCGGCGTCCGCACCGAGCGCCTCGATCGCTGCGGCGACCGTCGCCTTCGCGACGTCTTCCGGGGTCATCGCGCGCGCGAGGACCTCGGTGACGGCCTGCAGCCGGTGGAGGCGGTTGCCGGCGAGGCGCTCGCGTCCCACCGCAGCCGCGCGGCCCTCGTTCGCCTGGCGGAGCCTCCCCGAGATCACGCCGGCGCCGACGGAGGCGGCGAGCCAGAGGAACATGGACAACTGGGACCCTCGCTCGAAGTCGGTCACCAGCGGCACGAACACGAGACCGCCGACCAGGCTCACCAACGCGCCCGCGAGCGGGCCGCAGACGATCGCCGCCGCGACGGAGATGAGCGCGCCGAGACCGCCCGGGACCCCTTCGAAGCTCCCGGGGCGTACCTCCGCGAAGAGCAGGAGCACCGCGACCTGCGCCAGGACGAAGCCGGGGATCCATCGTGGCTTCCAGATCCAGCGGGCGAGCGGTCCCGGCCTGCGGGCCCGTCGGGCCGTCCGCTCGACCGATCGCTCGCTCTGGCCCACGGACGTCACGCTCCTACGTCGATCTCGAACCAGACCTCGCTGCGGTCCTTCGTGATCACGCCCCACCGATCCGCGAGCCGATCGACGAGGTAGAGACCCCACCCTGAGCTCTCGGATGCGGTGGGCAGCCTCGGTTCGGCGACGAACCCGGAGCCGGGGTCCGACACCACCACCCGGACCCGTGCGGGATCCACTTTGAGCCGGAGCTCGATCTCCGGAAGCCCTTGGCGCGGCGCGTGGCGGACCGCGTTCGTGACGAGCTCGCTCACCAGCAGGGTGGCGTCCTCGAGGATCTTGGGGGAGACGGCGGGGCCGAGCTCCGCGTTCACGACGGCACGTGCTTGCGAGGCGGCCTCAGGTGCCAGCTCGAAGGTAGCCCGATGCTCCATGGCCGTCATGGTGGCTCGGCGCATCGGTTCCGGCAACCCATGAGGCAACGAGAACCTGATCCCGGAGGGACGATCCGGGCGGCTCGGGGGTCGGACCGAGCGCTACTTGCGGTGGTTCCGGAGCGGCGTGACCCGCTCCATCGGACGATGCGACCAACAACGGTCGCCGTCGTTGTAGACGGACAGGACCGTCCAACAGCCTGCGACCTCGCAGACCCGGCCTTGATCGAATCGAGGAACCGGGGGACCGTCCTGCGGGGTTTCCGTTCGGACCGGCGTCGTGTCGAGTTCGACGGACAGTTGCATCGGCCTTCCTCCTCCGTTGGCTCCTCGTGCGTCTGCGCGCCCAGATACCCGAGAACCTCCCCGGCCAAACGCTTCTCGCCCGAGACCCTGACGGACCGTTCAGGTGTGCTCGCGGGGCGAGCCGGGTAGGAAAGGACAGAGATCCGAGAGAGAACCGGCGACGACCAAGGAACAGGAGGACGTGCCATGCCGCAGCAAGCGTGGAGCGAGAAGCGCGAGCGTCAGTACGAACACATCAAGGAAGGTCTGCGGGAGCAGGGGCGGTCGATGGAGACAGCCGAGGAGATCGCAGCGAGGACCGTCAACAAGGAGCGAGCGCGGGCCGGCGAGGCGCGCACGGCCAGTCGCGCTTCCGTGGACGACCTGTCGTCGGGTCGACGCGGGGGGTTGCGATCCCACTCCGGGCCAGGCGGCCGGACCTATCGACAGCTCTACGAAGAGGCGAAGGATCGGGGGATCGACGGACGCTCGAAGATGTCGAAGGCGCAACTCGAGCGCGTGCTCTCGCGTCGCTGACCCCTGTGAACACAGCAGCACGAGGATCGAGAGGAGAGGTGCACCGATGATCGTCGCGATCGAGCAGATCCGAGATGTCCGCCGCGAGCCGGAGCCCGAGCCCCAGCCGCCACAGCCCCCGGAGCCGGGTCCCCCGGTCCCGCCGCAGCCGGGTCCGCCCGTGCCGGCACCGCAGCCCGACCCCCAGCCCTCGCCCGTGCCGCAGCCCCAACCCGATCCATCCCCCCCTCCGCCGACCGGCTGAGTTCGCGGACGGGGAGCGAACCCGGGGTTTGCCGGTCGAGCGGTCCTGGGTACGGGAAAAGGTGTGCTCCTCGACATCGATCTTCGCCTGCCGCCTGACGCTCGATCGCCGGGGAAGGCTCGACGCACCCTCGAGAGGCTGCGGTCCTCCCTCGACGACCCGTTCGTGAACGACGCCGCGCTGCTCGTGAGCGAGGTCGTCTCCAACAGCGTCCGCCACGCGGGCCTCGAGGCATCCGAGGCGATCCAGGTCCGCGTCCGTGGGACGAGGTCGATGCTCCATGTGGACGTGATCGATCAGGGGCCCGGGTTCGAACCCGACGTTGGACCGAACGAGGGGAACGGCGGCTGGGGATTGCGCCTCGTGGATCGACTCGCGACGCGGTGGGGCGTCGAGTGCGGTGACACCACCAGGGTGTGGTTCGATCTCGCCCCCGCCGTTTCCGCCTCCCCCGGCTCGGGTACCTGAGGACCGAGGACGACAACAGGAGGTGGGAATCAGATGGGCGAGAAGATGGACAAGGCCAAGGGGCACGTGAAGGAATCGGTCGGCGACCTGACCGACAACGAGCGACTCGAACGCGAGGGCAAGCTCGATCAGGTGAGCGGCGACGTGAAGGGTGCCGCGGAAGACGCCAAGGACAAGGTCGGTGAGGGCGTCGACGAGGTGCGCGACCGGCTCCGCGACGAGTAGAAGGATCGACGTCCTTCGGGGCGAGAGACGCCCCCGGTGCATGCACCGGGGGCGTTTCGATTTGCGTAGGAGATGCGGTGGCGGCAGAGTGAGCCTCCACGCGGGGTGAGAGGGGGAGACATGATGTCGGACGACGACACGATCGACGGCGAGGAGCACCCGTTCGACTACACGGGAGTGCACGCCTTCTTGTTCATCGACCAAGTACAGGAGGGCAGGAGTCCCGAACAGGTCGTCGAGAAGCTGCGGGAGGCGGGGAAGCCTCCGATCATGTACGCGTCGACCTTCGTGGGGGACTTCGTGGCGTTCGCGCACGTCCGCGTCGAGTCGTTGAGCGAGCTGCAGAACCTGATCGACGGCACGATCTGGGAGGCGGGCGCCCGATGCACGTGGGGGCTCGAATCACCCGTGTCGACGCTCGGCGCCAAGCGGAAGTCGCCCGGGATCATCGCCCTGACGAGGATCAAGATCCAGCCTGGGCACGCGGATGATGCCAGGAACAGCCTCGCGGAGGCCGGCGATATGGAGGGCACCGGATTCGTGGGCGCATCGGTCATCACGGGCGAATACGACATCCTGCTCCAGATGACCGGCGGCTCTCTGGAAGACGCCAAGACCAACATCATGAACGCGTTGGGGCCGATCCAGGATGTCGTGATGCGTACGTCGACCGCGTTCGCCGACGGCAACAGGACGGCCGCGCGCTACGGTCGGATCCCGTTGAACGCTACGTCTCCTGAGGGCTGATCCCTTCGAGGCGCTCGCGGGTCTTCGCCGCGTCCGCGTGCGCGCGCTTGGCTTCGTACCGTTCGAGCGCGGTTCCGAGCGCCTTGACGGCGTCGTCGGTGCGACCGGCTCCGTGCAGAGCTTCCGCGAGCGCGCGCGCCGCTTCGGCCTGAAGGAGCACGAAGTCGGTCGAGTCGGCGATCGTCGCCGCCTCCTCCGCCAGCGACACGGCGCTCGACGGATCTCCCGCAGCGGTCCGGGCACGCGCGCGCACGGATCTCCACGCGACCTGCACCTCGAGGTCGTCCTCCGCCGCCTCGAGCGCGACCTCCCTCGCGAGGACGTCGGCCTCCTCGAATCGACCCATGTCGCAGAGCACGTCCGCGAGTGTCGCAGCGACCTGGAGGGCGTTGTTCGCGTCGCCCTGGCCGCGGAAGAACGTGTGGACCGATCGGAGCAGCCCCTCCGCCTGCTCGGGGCGGCCTTCGCGCCTCGCGATCTCCGCGCGGGCGGCTTTCGACGATCTCGAGCCAGCGTCGTTGTCCGAGATCCTCGAAGGTGTACCGCGCGCGGTCCGTCGCCGCCTTGGCGTCGCCCTGTCGCCCGACCGCGGCGAGCATCATGGCCTCGTCCAGCAGGAGCAGCGTTCTGGCCAGGAGGTCATCGTCGAGCTGTGCGCGCGTCTCGTCGAGGCGCTCCAGCGCTTCATCGAGGGGAACACGGCCCTTGTGGAGCGCGTAGGCGATCAGCGGTGCCGCCTCCGCCGCCGACGCGTCTGCTTCCGCTCGCGCGCGCGTGCGCGAGCGCGAGCTGTGCTGCCTCGAGCATCGCCTCGGCATCGCCTTTGAACCAATGGATCGTCGCGAGGTCCGCGAGCGCGGCCGCGAGACTCGCTTCATCGCCGGCTTCCTCGAACCGGTGGACCGACCTCTCGACATCCCCTCGAAGGACGTCGGCCGGTGTTGCTCCCGGGTCCAAGAGGAAGCGGAGCATCGTCTGCTGCAGGCGCGCGCGCTCCGCCACGACGCTGTGGTCCCCGGGAGCGAGTCCGGCCAGTAGCTCGGAGACCGGTGCCTCCGATCGTTCGATCTCACCCGCGAACAGGAGCGCGTCGTGGAGGTCGGCCAGGACCTCCGGCCGATCGGGATGCGCCCGGGGGAGCAGCGCGGCCGCCCGCTCGAAGAGTCCGGCCGCGGCGCGTACGTCGCCGCGCCCTGCCGCAGCGCGGCCTGCCGCGGCGAGGTGCGCGCCCGCGCGCTCGGCCAGGGGCTGCGTCCCCGCATCCGTCTCCCCGAGATCGCGGACGGCGTGGTGCGCCTGCTCGAGGTGGTAGCCCATCTGTTCGTCCCTCGCTTCGCCTTCGGGCTCATCGGCGAGCAGCTCGGCGGCGGCCGTATGGAGCCGAACGCGGAGGGACTTCGGGATCGCGTCGTACGCGGCCTCGCGTGTCAGGGCATGCCGGAACCGATACCCGTCGCCCGTCGCTTCGGGATCCGCGACGATGAAGTCCCGCTGCGCGAGCTCACCGAGGGTGGCGCCGACGTCGATCGCGTCGGCCTCCGAGAGGATCGCCTCCAGGTGGGCGCGATCGAAGGCGAGACCGAGGACGGCAGCCCGCTCGAGCACCTGCCGGGCCGACGGGTCGAGGCGATCGATCCGCGCGGCCAACAGCGCGGAGATCGTGGGAGGGATGGCGATCTGCGACAGGTCGTCCGGGGTGGCGTCGGAGGTGATCGCGCCTTCCTCCTCGAGCATCATCACGATCTCCTCGAGGAAGAACGGGTTGCCGTCGGCGACGTCGGCGATCGTGTCCTCCACGGCCGGGGCGGGGGACGTCAGCAGATGGCGAGCGAGCTCGCGGCTGGGCGCCGCTGCGAGCGGCTCCAGCTGCACCGTCACGGCCCCGGGGGTCCGTCCCCAGGTCGGGAGAAGGTTGAGGAGCTCGGGGCGCGCCAGGCAGAGGAGCAGGATCGGCGCCCCTCGCGCCCATTCCGCCAGATGCTCGAGGACGTCGAGGAGCGCCGGCGCCGCCCACTGCACGTCGTCGAACGCGAGTACCAGCGGACTCCTGTGGGCGAGCGTCTCGAGGCACGTCCGGATCGACCACGCGGTCTCCTCCTGTGTGGTCGTGCCGGACGCCAGGCCGAGCGCCCGCGCGACGCCGTCGGCGGCCAGGGACCCCTGGGGGTGTTCGCCGAGGAGTTCCCGGATCCGCTCGACGGTCCGTGCCGGGTCGTCCTCCGGAGTCGACCCGGCCGCCTGTCCCACGACGTCCATCAGCGGCTGGAGCGCGCTGCCTTCGCCGTATGCGGGACAGCGCGTGCGGAGCACGACCGCGTGCGGATGCTCCCGGAGGAACTCGGCGATCAGCCGCGACTTCCCCAAGCCGGCGCTGCCGATCAGCGTGAGCGTCCGGCACCGTTCGGAGGTGAGGTGACTCTCGTACGTCTCGTGCAGCAGCCGGAGCTCCGCCGTCCGATTCACGAACGGGGGCTCGGGCCGGGGCAGTCCCTGTCCGGTGTCCAAGACGCGAACGAGTCGGAAGGCGCTCACGGAGCCCTCGAAGCCCCGGAGATCCTCGAGCGTCACCTCCTCCGCCTCGATCGCGTTGCGAGCGATCCGCCTCGTGATGCCGTCGATGAGGATCTCGCCCGTCCCGGCGCGCTGCTCCAAGCGGGCGGCGAGATTGACCGACGTCCCCATCACGAACGGCTCGCCCGTGGTGCGGTCGCTCGCGACGACGTTGCCCGTCGCGACCCCGGTGCGGATCGCGAGCTCCACGTCCCATCGGCGTCGGAGCTCGTCGTTCGCTTGGTCGATCAGCTGACGCATGTCCCAGGCGGCGAGGACCGCCCGCAGCGCGTCGTCCTCGTTCGCGCGCGGGAAACCGAAGACGGCCATCACGGCGTCCCCGATGAACTTCTCGATGCGACCGCCGTGCCGCGCGACCGCGGTCCGCGCCGCATCGAAGTAGTCGCCCATCACCAGGTGCAGGGTCTCGGGGTCCAGCCGGTGCGCCAGATCCGTCGACCCGGCGAGGTCGGTGAACAGGACCGAGACCTGCCGGCGTGACTCGGTCGGTTCGGCGACGTCGATCGGCTGGCCGCACGCCAGGCAGAACCGAGCGTGGTCGGGGTTGTCGGCGGAGCACGAAGGACAGACCGGCACGCAGGAAGCCTACGGCGGGCCGACACCGCGTGGGTCGCACCGCGCCCGGGACGTCGCCGCTGGACCCGGGTCACCGGTTCCGCTGCGCCGATCGGGTCCGCTCCGTAGAGTCGGCGCGACGATCCGGGTGACGGGGCGACCCGCCGGAGAAGGGGCGCATGGCGAGCTACGACGCGATCGTGATCGGCGGCGGACACAACGGGCTGACCGCGGCGTTCTACCTCGCCCGCGCGGGACTGCGGACGGTCGTGCTGGAGCGGCGGGACGTCGTCGGGGGTGCCTGCGTCACGGAGGAGATCGCGCCCGGTTGTCGCGCGTCGACGACCTCGTACATCGCGTCGATGCTCCGGCCCGAGGTGATCCGCGACCTGCGGCTCGAGAGTCGCGGTCTCCGGATGGTCCCGTGCGAGCCCGGGCTCCAGGCCGTGTTCGAGGACGGCAGCGTGGTGCCCTGGTGGACGGATCACGAGCGGGCGGTGCAGGAATTCGCGACCAGCATCTCGCCTGCCGACGCGGCGTCGTTCGACCGCGTGCACCGACGGCTCCATGCGCTCGCCCGCTACCTCCAGCCGTTCTTCCTCGAGGAGCCGCCGAACCTCTACGCGCGCGGGTGGGCGAAGGTCCGCGAAGGCAGCCGCGCGTGGCGGCGGTTCCGCTCGATCAGCGGCGACGAGCTGGCCGACCTCGTCCGGTTCACGACCGGGTCGCTCGGCGAGTTCGTCGAGCGACACTTCGAGTCCGATCGGATGCGGAGGATGTACCTCGCGAACAACGTCTACGGGATGCACGCGCCGCCGTACATGCCCGGGACCGCGATCGGGCTGCTCTTCCATCTGCTGTCGGGTGGCAGCGACGGGGTCCAAGGGTTCTACGGGCACGTGATCGGCGGCATGGGATCGATCACCGCGGCGATGGCCGAGGCGGTCCGCGCATCGGGCGGCGAGATCCGGACGTCCGCCCCGGTGACGAAGGTGGTCGTCCGAGACGGCCGCGCGACAGGAGTGGTGCTCGACGGCGGGGAGGAGCTCGAGGCCGACGTCCTGCTGTCGAACGCCGACCCGAAACGCACGTTCCTGGGTCTGGTCGACGCCGCGGAGCTCCCGGCCGACTTCCGCGAGGACGTCTCCGCGATCAAGATGGCCGGCCCCTGCGCCAAGGTGAACTTCGTGCTGTCGGCCGAGCCTGCGTGGACCGGCATGCCCGCCGACGCGGATGCCAACCGCAGGTCCCTCGCCACCCTGGTGCCCACGCTCGCCGAGGCGCAGGCGATCTACGACCGCCACCGCGAAGGCGAGATCCCCGACCGGCTCTGGGTGGATTGCGTCACCGCCTCCAACGTCGACGACACGCTCGCTCCCGCCGGCGTGCACGTGATGACGTCGTTCGTGCAGTACGTGCCGTACGTGCTCCGGAGCGGATCGTGGGACGAACGCCGCGACGAGCTCCTCGCGAAGGTCGTCGGCAGGATCGAGGAGTCGGCGCCCGGCTTCCGCGGCACGATCGAGTCGGCGCAGGTGGTGACCCCGCTGGACCTGGAGCGCACCTACGGGCTCACCGAGGGCAACATCTTCCACGGAGATCTCCACATCGGGCAGCTGTTCTCGATGCGCCCGACCCCGGCGTGGTCGCGATACCGCACGCCGATCCACGGCCTCTACCTGTGCGGGGCGGGCGCGCACCCCGGCGGCGGCGTGACCGGAGCGCCGGGGTACGGGGCATCGCACGCCGTGCTCCGCGATCGGCGCCGCGGCCAAGGACGCAGACGGAGGCGCCGGTGACGCTGCAGGTCCCGTGCCCGAACTGCGGGTGGCGCTCCTCGACCGAGTTCGCGTGGGGCGGTGAGCTCCGGCCGATCGACGCACCGGACGTGGAAGCGGATTTCGCTCGCGTCTTCCTGCCCGCGAACGCCGTCGGGCCCCAACAGGAGCGCTGGTTCCACCTCCTCGGCTGCCGCCGCTGGCTCACCGTGACACGCGACACGACGACGAACGAGGTCCGCTAGGTGGCAGGGTCGATGCGGCTCGGCCGGAAGCGGATCCCGGTCGAGGAGGGGGACACGGTCGCCTCCGCGCTCTATCGGGCCGGGATCCGGACGTTCTCGCGATCGCTCAAGTACCACCGGCGCAGGGGTCTGTACTGCGGCACGGGGGAGTGCCCCAACTGCCTCCTGACCGTCGACGGCGTTCCCGGCGTGCGCTCGTGCGTGACGCCGGCCCTCGAGGGGATGCGCCTGCGTCGCGAGCACGGGTGGCCCTCGGTCGAGCGGGACGCGCTGTCGATCCTCGATCGCCTGCACGTCCTGCTGCCGGTGGGCTTCTACTACAAGACGTTCATCCACCCCCGATGGCTCTGGGGGGTGGCCGATCGGATCATCCGGCGGGCGGTCGGGTTGGGCCGTCTGCCGAGCGGACCCGTCGAGAGACGGACGGCCCGGCATCTCCACTGCGACGTGCTGGTCGTCGGGGCGGGCTCGTCGGGGCGGGCGGCCGCCGTCACGGCCGCCGCCGGGGACGAACGGGTGGTGCTCTGCGACGAAGGAGACGTCTCGGACCCACCCGCCGGGATGGACGTCCTCCCGCGGCACGCTGCGATCGGGATCTACGAGGGACCGATGGTGGCCCTCGCCTCGGCGAACGGCATCGTCCAGGTCCACCCGCGACGGGTCGTGGCGGCGACGGGTGGGGTCGAGGTGCATCCGGTCTTCCCGGGCAACGATCTCCCCGGCGTGATGCTGGGGCGGGCGGCCGCCGGTCTCGCGGAACGGGGCGTCATGCCGGGGCGCCGCGCGGTGGTCGTGGTGGGCCACGACGAAGGGATCGAGCACCTGCGGTCCCTGCAGGATGCCGGCGTTCGGATCGCCGCCGCGGTGGTCCCGGCGTCGCTGGCCGCGCGGGTGCCGGAGGGGATCAGGACGATGGTGGGGGCCGAGGTCCTGCGCGCCGACGGGAAGCACGACGTTCGCTTCGCCGTGCTCCGGGACGCCGAGGGCGTGACCCGTGGCATCGGCTGCGACCTGTTCGTGCTGTCGGTGGGCCTCTGGCCGAGGGACGACCTGGTCCGGATGGCCGGCCCGGATGCGGTCGAGGTCGTCGGTGACGCCTCGATCGCCGCGCAGGCGGTGCCGGAGTCCACCGCGGGCACCGTGTGTCTCTGCGAGGACGTGTCCATCGCAGACCTGGAGCGTGCCTGGGCGGAGGGCTACCGCTCGTCGGAGCTCTCGAAGCGGTACACGACCGCGACGATGGGCCCGTGCCAGGGGGCGATGTGCGGGCGGCACCTGGCGGCGTTCGCGGCAACCCGGAACACCACGGCGACCGCCGACACCTCCGCACGGACGACGGCGCGCCCGCCCGCGCGCCCCGTGCCGCTGGGCACGCTCGCCGCGGCCGTTCACCCGGTGATCGAGAAGCGCACCTCCCTGCACGACGCGCACGTCGCGGCGGGCGCACGCATGGGATGGTCCGGATCCTGGCTGCGGCCGTTCGACTACGGCGACGCGTCGGACGAGTACCGGGCCGTCCGTGAGCGCGTGTCGGTGATGGACGTGGGGACGCTCGCGAAGTTCCTCGTCACGGGACCGGACGCCACGCACCTGATGGAGGTCGCCTTCCCCGCGAGGTTCACCGACGTCGCTCCCGGCCGGTCTCGCTACCTCCTCGCCCTCGACGAAGCGGGCTACGTGTTCGACGACGGCCTCGCGTGCGCGCTCGGCGAGGAAGGCTGGTACCTCACGTCGACGTCGGGAGGGGCGGATCGGATGGAGGCCTGGCTCCGGGACCACGCCGACCGCCGGGGGCTCCGGGCGCACGTCATCGACCTCACGGCCGAGCGGGGGGCGATCGTGGTCGCGGGGCCGCTCGCGCGCGCGCTCCTCGGCGAGCTCACGGACGCGCCACTCGATGCGGAGACCTTCCCGCCGCTCGGGATCCGCGAGGTGCGCGTGGCAGGCGTCCTCGTGCGGCGCGATCCGGAGCGGCTTCGTCGGCGAGGTGTGCTTCGAGCTCCATCATCCGCGGTCGCGAGGCCCAGACCTCTGGACGGCGCTCGTCGGGGAAGGTGCCGCGTTCGGCCTCCGTCCGCACGGGCTCGACGCGCTCGAGATCCTCCGGCTCGAGAAGGGACATCCCTACGTCGGGCAGGACACGCTCCCGGACGACACGCCGGCGAAGCTCGGCCTCGACCGTGCCGTGGCTCCCGGGGAGAGCTTCGCGGCCTCCCGCGCGCTCGAGCGCCTCGCGGGTCTCTCGATCGACCGGAAGCTCGTCGGCCTCGAGTTCGATCGAGGGGGCGCGGAGCTCCGCGGCGTGCCGTTGCGGATCGGCGGGCGGATCCTGGGGAGGGTGACCTCGGCGGCATGGAGCCCGATCCTGGAGCGATCGATCGGTCTCGGGTGGATCCGCCGGGAGCCGGACGGCGGGTTCCCCGACACGCTCCACGCCGATCGCGTCACCGCTCGCGTCGTTCCCACGCCGTTCCTCGACCCGGAGGGAGCGCGCCTCCGTGGTTGAGCTCTGGTCCGTCCACGCGAACGAGGATGCCTGCGAGCTCGCGATGCGCGCGCCGGGCGCGGGCAGGGTGGCGACGGACGAGGTGTTCGTTCGAGGCTCCATCGCGGAGGACCTCCGCGCGGCCGTGCTGACGGTCGACCCCGACGCGCTGATCCGGGAGTCGACCGAGGGGTGGGACGGGGATCGTGCTCGAGGGCGGCGACGCGCACGCGGTCTTCGCCCGGTTGTCGGATCTCCGGCTCCCGGACGGGGGAGGCTACGTGCAGGGGGATGTCGCGCGCGTCGCCGCCCGGGTCTTCGTGGAGGACGGCGCGCTCCATCTCTTCGTCCGCGCCCAATGGAGCGCCTACCTCCATCGGCAGGTCGAGGGAGCCGGGTCATGACGGGCCTGCTCCGCCGCCGGACCTACCTCCCGTCGCGGGAGCTGCGGCGCGCCTACGACGTCGTGATCGTCGGCGGTGGCGTCAACGGGCTGTCGCTCGCGTACCACCTCGCCGCCGAGCACGGGATCCGGGACGTCGCGGTCATCGAGCGCTCCTACATCGGGAGCGGCGGCAGCGGTCGCAACACGCAGGTCCTCCGCGCGAACTACAACACCCCGGAGACGGTGCCGCTCTACGCCGCCAGCCTCGCGCGCTACCGCCGGTTGTCGCAGGAGCTCGGGTTCAACGTCTTGTTCACGAACGAGGGCGAGCTCGACCTCTGCCACACGGAGGATTCCCTGCAGGTCGAGCGGGAGAAGTCCGCCCTGAACAGGGCGCTCGGCGTGCAGACGGACATCCTCGGACCCGACGAGATCCTCGAGGTGTGTCCTCTGGTGGATCTGAGCGGCGGCGGCGAGCTCCCGGTGCTGGGCGCGTCGTACCACCCGCCCGGATCCTTCGCCCGCCACGACGCCGTCGTCTGGGGGTTCGCGCAGGCCGCCGCGCGGCGCGGCGTGGACATCCACCAGGGCGTGACGGTCACCGGCGTCGAGGTGGACGGCGACACGTGCGTCGGCGTGGAGACGTCGGCCGGCCCGGTCTCGGCCGGACACGTCGTGAGCGCGGTCGCCGGATGGTCGACCCAGGTGGCGGCGATGGCGGGTGTGCGCCTGCCGATCGTGACGCACCTGCTGCAGGCCTTCGTGACCGAGCCCTATCGACCGGTGTTGCGCGGGCTGGTCTCGTCGATGGACCTCACGATCTACGTGTCGCAGACCGCCCGCGGGGAGCTCCTGGCGGGTGCCGAGATCGTCCCGTACGCCACGTACTCGACGCGCTCCACGTTCGAGTTCCTCGCCGAGGCCGCCCGGCGATCGGTGATGATCCTCCCGTTCATGGCGGAGGCGCGGGCGATGCGGCAATGGGGCGGGTCGTGCGACATGACGCCCGACTCGTCCCCGATCCTCGGCCCCACGCCCGTGGACGGCTTCGGTGTGATGGCCGGGATGGGGACGTGGGGGTTCAAGGGCGCGCCGATCTTCGGCGCGACGATGGCCGACTACGTCGCGACCGGCCGCGTGCCGGAGCTGATCGCGCCCTTCGCCCTGAGCCGGTTCCGCGAGGATCGCATGGTTCCCGATGCCGCCTCGGCGGGTACCCACTGAGCGCGATGCGACGACTCGACCTCATCCGGCACGCGAAGCGGGACCCGAACCACGACCGCCTCTCGGCCGCGGGGCGGGCCCAGGCGGAGGACGTCGGACGGGCCGCGTCGGACGGCTACGACGCTGTCTTCGTCTCGCCGGCGGAGCGGGCCGCCGAAACGGCCGCGTGGATCGTCCGCGGGGCGGGGAGTCAGCTGCCCTCGCACGGGGTGATCGACGGTCTGGCCGGGAGGGACGCGACGGGCGGCAGCCCGGAGGGGATGGCCGCGGGCGTCCGCACCCTGCTCGACGCCGTCCCCGATGGCGGCGATCGGCCTCGCGGTCTCGCACACACCGTTCGTCGAGCGCGCGATGATCGGCCTGACCGGGCGCGAGCCGGCGCCGTTCGCGGAGTGCGAAGGCATCCGCGTGGTCCTGGCGGATGACGGTGGGGTGGAGGTCGAGGAGATCAGGCGCTCGGCCGCGGATCGGTGACGTCCGCCACCTGCGCGTCGAGGACGCGGAGGAGGTCCGCCGGGTCGACGTGGAGGTTGACGCCATGGGCGCCGGCGCCGATCGCGACGACGTCGCGATCGGCGATGGTCGCGTCGGCCACGACCGGCCAGGCGGTGGACGACGCGAACGGCGTGATCGCGCCCCGCTCGTAGCCGGTCGCGTCGCGTGCCTCCTCCTGATCCGGGAGCGAGAGCCGGTGCACCCCGAGGTGTGCGCGGAGCCGCGCCCAGTCGATCTGCCGGCCGCCGGGGACGAGGACGAAGACGTAGTCGCCCGCGCCGCGCCGCACGACGATCGAACGGATCAGCTGTGCCACCTCGATGCCCTGGAGCTGGGCGCTCTCCTCGGCACTGTGCGCCCGTTGCGTGCGGACGACGCGGAACGGGATGCCCGACGCGCCGACCTCGCGGATCGCGGGGGTGTCCTTCGTCGCGTCGTGGTGAGCGGTCATGGATCGTGGTCGGCGTACGCCGGCCGGATCACGTCGTCCAGGAACGCCACCCGCTCGTCGAAGGGCAGGAACGCCGACTTCATCGCGTTGATCGTGAGCCTGCCGATCCGATCCCATCCGATCCCGAACGCGTCGACCAAGTGCGCGAGCTCCTCGGAGAGCGTCGTCGCGGACATCAGGCGGTTGTCCGTGTTCACGGTCACGCGGAACTTCAGGTCCGTCAGGAGCCCGATCGGATGCGCTTCGATCGACGCCGCCGCGCCCGAATGGACGTTGGAGGTCGGGCACAGCTCGAGGGGCACGCGCCGGTCGCGAACGAGATGCGCGAGGGGCCCCAGCCGAGCATGGCCGTCGGGCCGCAGGTCGATGTCGTCGACGATCCGCACCCCGTGACCGAGCCGCTCGGCGCCGCAGAGCTGCAGCGCCTCCCAGATGGACGGCAGTCCGAACGCCTCTCCGGCGTGGATCGTGAGATGGAAGTTCTCCCGGCGGACGTGGTCGAACGCGTCGAGATGACGCGTGGGCGGATAGCCGGCCTCCTCACCCGCGATGTCGAAGCCCACCACACCTCGGTCCCGCCAGCGGACGGCGAGCTCGGCGATCTCGAGCGAGCGCGCGGCCGTCCGCATCGCGGTGAGGAGGGTGCCGATGCGGATCCCGGTGCCACGGGAGCCTTCGCGGAAGCCCTCTTGGACCGCCTCGACGACGTCGTCGAGAGCGAGCCCCTGCTCGAGGTGCTGCTCGGGGGCGAAGCGGACCTCGGCGTAGACGATCCCGTCGGCGGCGAGATCCTCGGCGCATTCGCGCGCGACCCGCACCAGCGACCCGCGCGTCTGCATCACGCCGACCGTGTGCGCGAACGTCTCGAGGTAGAGCACGAGATCCTTCCGATCGGCTCCACGGGTCATCCACGCGCCGAGCTCCCCGACGTCACGCGTGGGGAGCCCCTCGTAGCCGGTCTCGTCGGCCAGCTCCACGATCGTGGCGGGCCGGAGTCCGCCGTCCAGATGGTCGTGCAGCAAGACCTTCGGCGCCTCCCGGATGCGCTCGAGCGTCGGCGTCGCCATACGCAGATGCTAGAGGCGCGCCGCCGTGGTCAGGAGGACTTGAGGTAGCTGTACGTGATCTTCGCCGTGACGATCCGGCACGACGTGACCCCGCTCACGGAATCGGTCACCGTGAGGAAGGACTCGTGACTCGTGTGGCCTGGGATTTCGCCTGCTGGGGCCGCATTCGTTCTGGGAGTTGTCGATCACGAACGACGCGCTCTCGATCCGCTGGGCGCTGCCCAGCCCCCACCGGTAGAAGACGGACATCCTGCTCCCATGGCAATCGACCTGGAGGAACCCGCCCAGTGCGTGGACGAAGCAGTCGCCGCCGCGGACGGTCGCGCTCTCGGTCGTGTGGTGGTACGCCGTGCCCGGCTTGGTCTTGATCGCGGTGGTCCGGTAGGTCCTGACGATCGAGACCTTCTTCGGCTTGGAGACGGCGGGGGGAGCCGTCCCATCGTCCGCCCAGATCTTGACGAAGTACTTCCCCGCGGGTCGGTTGCCGGCGAAGCTGCCCTCACCCTGGCCGTCCCAATCCCAATGGTTCGATCCTGCGCCCAGGCTTCCGAGCTGGTCCTCCCGGATCAACGATCCACAGCACTTCCCGCTGCCGTTGGCCTTGAAGACGCGGGCCTCCGCGTCGGCGTCCGCGGCGAGGGTGAATCGGATCCGTGTTTCGTCCTTGTACCCGTCGTCGATCCACGGCAGGAACGGGTTCGGCGTCGCTCCCGTGATGACGGCGAGGGGGGGAAGGAGATGGAAGTTCTCGGGACTTCCCTGGAGGTTCCCGCCCCGATAGACGGCCACCTGGTACGTCCTCGCCGATGTGACGGAGAGCGCCGGCCACGAGAAGGACACCTCGCGCGGCGACGTCTGCGTGTCGGGGTCGATGAACACTTGCTTCTCGCGGATCGCGGAGCCGCCGAGCGGCCGCAGCCGGAGCTCGAACGTCGCGTCGCTCGAATCGGCGTCGAACGTGAACGTCACGGTCGCCGGCCCGGAGAACGGTGAGAAGAATTCGCTCGTCCCCCCCGGGAACGTGATCACGGGGTCCTCGTAGACCGCCGTGGCGGGGAGTGCGGTCAGGAGACCGAACGCCAGGGCGATCGCGGCGGCTACCGGGAGGGATCGTGTCCGCATCTATCCATCATCGGCATCTGGGGCCTCGATATGGAGTATCGGTTGATCTCGGGCGTCGCCGGCGTCTCGCTCACCGAACTCCGCGCGCACGCCGAGCAGCCGCACGGGCCTCTCGATCGTCGGGAACCTCGCCAGCGCGGCCCTCGCACCGGCCGCGATGTCCTCGGGATCGCTCGTCGGCGCGGGCAGCGCGAGTCCCCGGGTCTTCGTGATGAAGGGGACCAGCCGGACCTTCACGACGACCCGGACCGCCGGGCGACCGTCCTTCCGCACGTCCTGCGTCGTCTCGAAGGCGAGCCGGTCGAGCTCACGCAGCACCTCGTCGTTCGTCGCGAGGTCTCGCTGGAACGTTCGTTCGCGGCTCACGCCTTTCGGGATCCACGGCGCGTCGCTGACGGGGCTGGTGTCCTCGCCGCGGGCGAGCTGCGCGAGCCAAGGTCCCGTGCTCGGACCGAACGCGGCGGACAACGCGGCGGGGTCGCTCGCCGCGAGCTCGGCGACCGTGCCGATGCCGATCGAGGCGAGCTTCCGCGCCGTCTTCGTGCCGATGCCCCACAACGCGTCCGTCGGCCGCGAACCCATCCACTCCGCCCACCGATCGGAGGTGAGCACGAAGACCCCGGCGGGCTTCCCGGCGTCGGTCGCGATCTTCGCCTGGAGCTTGTTGTCCCCGATGCCGATCGAGCACCAGAGCTCCGTCCGTTCGAGGACCCGTGCCTGGATGTCACGGGCGAGCGCCTCGGGGTCGTCCGTCTCCACCGCGATGAACGCCTCATCCCATCCCATCACCTGGACGACGAAGCCGAAGGACCGGAGCGTGTCCATCACGCGACGCGATGCCTCGAAGTAGACCGGTGCGTCGACGGGGAGGAACACGGCTTCGGGACACCGCTTGAGGGCCGTGCGGAGCGGCATCCCCGAGCCGACCCCGAACGCCCGGGCTTCGTAGGAGGCGGTGGAGACGACCCCGCGTTTCGTCGGGTCGCCGTCACCCCCGACGACGACGGGCCGGCCGCGGAGCTCCGGCCGACGGAGCACCTCCACGGCCGCCAGGAACTGGTCGAGATCGACGTGGAAGACGAACGGTGCCACCGCGATCGGTCAGGCCGCGTTCGCGCTGTCGAGCGCGGCCTGGAGCCGTTGCACGGGACCCTTCAGGCCGTGTTCGTCCGCGAACTCCTTCAGGGCGTCGTCGTCCCGTCCGCCCGACCACACGGTCAGGGGCGCGACGGCGTTCACCGGGACGAGGCGACGCATCGCGTCGAGGTAGTCGGCCGACTCGAGGAGGCGCGCCTTGAGTGCCGGCTTGCCCTTCAGCGGTCCGGGGCGGGTCTGGGGCTGCGCGGCATCGGCGAGCAGGTCGTCGAGGGAGTCGTAGGTCTGGATCAACGCTCGCGCGGTCTTCTCGCCGACGCCACGCACACCGGGGAGGTCGTCGGACGGATCCCCACGGAGGATCGCGAATTCCGCGTACCGCGATGCCGGCACGCCGTACTTCGCGAGGACGCCCGCTTCGTCGTACTCGCCCAGCTCGGAGACGCCTCGCAGCGTGAACAGCAGCTTCACGACGGGGTCCCGGACGAGCTGGATCAGGTCGCGGTCACCCGAGACGATCTCGATCCGATCGGTCTCGGCCGCTTCGACGCAGAACGCGCCGATCGCGTCCTCCGCCTCCCACCCCTCCGTCTCCGCCTGCAGGAGGCCGGTGAGGTCCAGGACGCTGCGCAACAGCGCGAACTGCTGCGTGATCGCCTCGGGCTCCGGGGGGCGGTTGGACTTGTAGCCCGGATAGATGTCCGTGCGCTCCACCGGCCGCCAGTCGTGGTCGTACACGTGGACGACCTCGTCGGGTCGGCGTGTGGCGACGAGCCGGGTGACCATGTCGAGGTAGCCGTGGACGGCGTTCACCGGCCGTCCGTCGGGCGCCGTCACCGAGTCCGGCATCGCGAAGAACGCCCGGTAGGTCAGGCTCGAGACGTCCAGCAGGATCCTGTGGGTCACTCAGCGCTCCTCGCGGTCGTGTGCACGATATCGAGGAGCTCCCGATGAAGCGTCGGGTCCGCGCTCGCGAGGAGCGAGTCGGACCGAAGGGTCCAGGGTGCGCCCTCGATGTCCGAGATGCTCCCTCCCGCCTCGGTGACGAGCAGGGTTCCCGCCCCCGTGTGCAGCGCCGGGGCCGAGAACAGCGCGTAGGCACCAAGGCGGCCAGACGCGACGTACGACGAGGACAGCGTGCTGCTGAGGTTGCGGATGTCCCAGCGATCCGCGCGGATCATCTCGTGGGTGAAGCGCGCGGCGTGTTCCCGCCGCGAGCCAGCTGCCTGGCCCGGTTCAACCGAGATGGTCTGGTTCTGACCATCGGTGCCCAGCCGACGCTGACCCTCGGGGCCCGTTGCCCAGGCCCCACCGCTGTGCTCCGCGAACTGGACCTCGTCGATCGATGGATCGCCCACGACCGCAACGGTGATCCGATCGCCCTCCGCCAACGCGAGGTTGACGCTGTAGAGCGGGATCCCGGACGCGAAGTTGCGCGTGCCGCAGATGGGGTCGAGGAGCCAGTAGGTCGATCCGTCGGCGGGGGGTTCCCCTCCGCGCTCTTCGCCGACCACCGGATGGGACGTCTCACCCTCGACGATCCGTCGGATCTCATCCTCGACGGCGATGTCGGTCGCGGTCACCAGATCGCGGCCCCCCTTGGAGGTGATCTCCTCCGCGCCAACCCGGCTGCGGGCGAGCTCCAGACCACGACGGACCGCACGGAGGGCCACTTGCGTGGCGGGTCGGACGTCCTCGATGGCCCGATCCATCCCCCGACCTCAGCCTGTCATCCGTCGCCCGGCCATGGCAGTTGGGCAGCATCCAGCAGGTCCAGCTCACCCGGCGAGTGTCCGCACTCGGTGAGATAGCGAGCGAGCTCGCTGCGGTGCTGGGTTCCGTGGTTCACGATGTGGGCAACGATCAGCCACCGCGGCTCTCCGGGGTCGCCGTCCGCCAGCGGCTCGTTCAGGCCCGCTTGGTCGAGGGACTCCACGTAGCTCCGGAGGCGGATGTCCTCCTCGAGGCAGAACGCATGGATCGCCGCCAGGTCGTCGAGCACGAACCCGTGGTCCCAGACGTAGGTCTGCCCGACGTCGTTCCCGATGCAGCCCTCGCGCCAGCTCCAATCGACGTCGACGAGGTGCCGGAGCGTGTCGAACGCGCTGCCGTGGTCGAGGACCGCCGGTCTCCGGAGCTCTTCGTCCGAGAGACCGGCCGCCGTCGTCAGGATGCGGTCGTTCGCCCACGCGTGGAAGCGAACGAAGTGCGAGCAGGCTGTCCCGATCCATCTCGGCATCCTAGGGCGGGTCCGAGCCCGGTGCCAGCGTCGTGTGGCAGGGTGTCCATCGACTCATCGCCTCGCGCAGAGGAGGCGACATGGACTGGTACCTGCCGCTGAAGCTCGTGCACGTCCTGTCGGCGATCGTCGCCGTCGGCACGAACCTGACGTACTTCGTCTGGCTCGCCGCGATGAAGGAACGCCCGCCGTCGCAACAGGCGTTCGCGCTCGAGACGATCAAGAAGCTCGACATGCGTCTCGCGAATCCCGCGTACGGCGTGCTCCCGCTCACCGGCGTGATCATGGTGCTCATCGCGGACGGACTGGGATTCACCACGTTCTGGATCGCCGTCGCGATCGGCCTGTACATCCTGGTGGGCGTGATCGCAGGTGTGTTCTTCGCTCCGTCGTTGCGACGTCAGACCGAGCTCGCGGGTGAGGCAGGCTCCGCGGCCTACGAGGCGGCCGCCAAGCGCACCCGGATCACCGGCATCCTCACGATGCTGCCCATCGCGGGCATCCTCTACCTGATGGTGATGAAGCCCACGCCGTAGCGGGTCAGTCCCGGCGCCGTTTCTTCGGCGTGAGGCCCTTGCCGAGGAAGCCGAGGCCGACCGCGATGAGGGTCACGAGGGTTCCCACGAGCAGGACGACGATGAGCATCACCGCGAGGGGGCTCGGGCGGCCGTCGCCGAACATCTCCACCAGCGCGTAGACCGAAAGCCCGATCCAGAGCAGGAACACCACCGCCCATGCCAGCATCGCGAAGAGGCTGAGGGAACCGAGGGCAACGAGGAGACCCGTGCCCGTGCCCTCCCGGAATCGCGCCATGACCTGCAGCCTAGCTGCGACCGGCTGCTAGCGTCGGCGCCGAGATGGAGACGACCCACGGGCGGACGGCGTGGCCCGCCGTCGCCGCGGCCATCGCCGGCTTCGTCGTGGAAGCCACCGTGGCCGGCGGTCCCCGGTTCCCCGCTGCAGCCGGTCCTGGCTCCGGGCGCGGATCCCGGCGGCCCGTTCGCCTGGCTCGCGGAGCTGGTCGGCCTCGATCGCCTCGGCGACGCCCTCCCGGTCGCCTCCGTGCTCGGCGTCGCCGCGGGGATGGCCGGGTTCCTGATCCTGCTCCGGGCGGCGTGGCGCGGCGACCTCTCGATCCGTGTCGCCCTCGGGCTGGCGGTCGCCTTCCACGTGGGGATCGTGCTGCTGCCGCTGTTGGTCTCGCGGGACGTGTACTCGTACATCGCGCACGGACAGATCGTCTCCCTGCACCACGCGAACCCGTACGTGCAGACGCCGGCCGACTTCCCCGGCGTCCTCTCGCGGACGCTCGTCGGTCCGCAGTGGGTCGACACGCCCTCCGTCTACGGACCGCTCTTCACGCACATCGCCGGCGCCGTCACCCGGACCTCGTCGCGGCTCGACGTGCTCGTCGACACCTTCCGGCTGATCGCGATCGGCGCGAGCCTCGCGACGACGTTCGTGATCGCCGTGGTGTGTCGCCGCGTCCGTCCGGGACGGGCCGCTTTCGCAGTCGCCGCGTTCGGGCTCAACCCGGTCATCCTCTTCCAGTCCGCGGGCAGCGGCCACAACGACCTCTTGGTGGCTCTCGCGATCGCGGTCGCCGCCTGGTGCGTGCTCACCGAGCGGACCCACTGGGCGATCGCGGTCGTCACGTGTGGCGCGCTCGTGAAGGCGACGGCGTTCCTCCCGCTGGTGCTCCTCGTCGTCTGGGTCGCCTGGCGCCGCCCGCCTGGCGAGCGCCTGCGGGCCGCGGTGACCCATGCGGCCTTGGGGGCGGCCATCGTGCTGGTGGTCGCGTTCCCGTTCCTCCAGTCGCACGATCCGACGCTCGGGATGCTCGAGCTCTCGTCGCACGAGGGATGGCTCGCGCCCTCCCGGTTCTTCCGCCGCGTGCTGGACGCGATCAGCGGGGACACGTTGGGTGTGGTGGCGCGCGTCGCGTTCGCGATCGCGCTCGTTGCGACGGTGGTCTGGCTCGTCCGGGCGATCGCGCGTGCGGCTGCGTCGGGACGGCCGTCCCTCGAGCTCCTCGGCGGGTGGGGATGGGCCCTGCTCGCCCTGACGCTGCTCGGCCCGGTGCTCCTCCCGTGGTACCTCGCGTGGTCGCTCCCGCTGATCTGGATCCTCCCGAGGGTGCCCCGCGTCTCTTTGATCGCGCTGTCGACCGTGCTCGCGCTCTCGCAGTGGACCGCGGAGCCGATCCGCTTCCCCGACGCGTACGACCTCAACATCCTGATCGGGCACTACGTGCTCACGCCGATCGTGATCGGCCTGCTGGTGTGGTTGCTCCTCGACCTACGCCGGCGCTCGTCGATCCCGCTGCCTTTGCACGACGAGGAAGAGCGCGAGCCCGCCGAAGCCCGCGAGGGCCGAGGCGGCGAGCGCGACCGGCACCTCCACGAGCCGGAGCCCTAGCCGGTCCAGCAGCAGCGCGGCGAGGGAGAGGGACGCGGTGCCGAACGCCGGCGCTGTCCCGAGGACGACGGCGCGGTCGTCGAACGACGTGCGCGCGTAGCCGAGGCCCAGGACATCGAGCACCAGGAGGATCCCGATCGTGGCGAGCGCGATCCCACCCGGTGAGGACGGCCCGAAATCGAGGACATCGGGTCCACCTACCAGGCTGAACTCCGGCAGGTTCTGCGAGGACCACAGGCCAGGTTCGAGCTCGGTGAGCTGGGTCGCATCGCCCAGATCGTCGCCTCGATAGAACGGTTCGAGCACCAACACGAGCGTGTGGAGGTCTCGCGTCGCGTCCTCGAACGTCAGCCTCGCGAGGGCGTCGTATTGAGCATCGCCCCGCCTCGTTGGTCGGCCATCGAAGAAGTCGGTGACGCTGCCGACGACGACGTGGACGTCTTCAGCGCGGTCCGGCGCCGACGCAGCGCGGAGGATGTTCGCTGCACGCGCCCCCAGGAACGTCGCGGAGGCGTCCGGATCATCCACGATCACGACGATCGGGATGTCGGATCCAGAGACCCGAAGCATCGCGGCCCGGGCGACGTTCGCCTCGCGGACCGAAACGAACGGCGCCTGGCGCCCCCAGGCGAGGAGCGCGCCGACGATCATCCAGCCGGCGAGCACCACGACGACCACACGCGTCACCCAGGGATGCGTGTGGTGTCGACGCAGGATCCACACGAGGCTGATCGCCGCGCCGATCGGCACCGCGAACCCGAACGTCACGATGCGATCCGGTGGGAACCACCCGGTGATCCAGCCCACCGGGATCGCGATCGCGATCACGGCGAGCCAGGAACCGATGAACCGGCGCAGGAACCCGTCGGCGTCGAGCGTGCCGAGGATCGCGAGCGGGACGGCGATCCACTGCACGTACCTGGCGGCACGGAGCCGGAACCGCTCGCGGTACGCATCGACGAGGGTGGTGTCGAGTCCCGCCCGCCGGAGGTAGCCATCTTTCGAAGTCTCGCCGGCGATCGGTCCCGGCCCGGCGATCGTGGCCAGGACGCCGGCCCCCGCGACGAGCCCTCCCGCCGCGACCGACAACGCGATGTCGCGGGCTTCGTCGCGGGCGCCCGCGCGCCAGGCGAGGATCGCGGTGACCAGCAGCACGACGATCGCGTGGACCAGGAACGGCGGGTGGGCGATCCCGCCACCGGCGAGGAGGAGGCCCGCGGCCCACCACGCGCGTGTGGGACCTGCCAACGCCGCGGCCGCGGCCAGGAAGCAGACGGCGAGGATCAGGTTGGCCAGGTACCCGGCCACCAGGTGCACGGAGAACACACCCGCGAGCAGCCCGGCGAGCATCCACGCAGGAGCGGCGCGGCTGCCTGCGGCGCGGACCAGCGCTGCGGCGGCCACGCCGGTCGCGACCCCGAGCGCCGATGCGAGCCCGGCCGTGACCGCAGTGACGTTGAGCTGCAGCGTCCCGGCGAGCGCCGCTGCGAGCGCCGGCGCGCCCGGCCTGCTCCCCATCATCGACAGGCCCTCGCTCGCCCCGACGCGCGTCCACCAGAGGTAGACGGGCACGTCCGGGCCGACACCGAACGGATAGCCATCGATCAGATAGGGCCACACGAACACGACGAGGAGCGCCGCGGTGAGACCTCCGAGCCAGGCGAGATCCCGGCGATCGGTGCGCATCCCGCCCGCTATCCGCTGGCGGAGAAGGCGCCTCGAGCGTCCACGGTGAGCGCGCCCGCGGCATCGGTGAGCAGGGTGCACGTGAACACCCCGCCCATGTTGTCGGGCAGGGCGGGCGTGATCGTGATGCTGCACTCCCCGGCGGAAGAGGTGAACTCGACGGGCCCCTCCGGACCCTGGACGCTGAACGAGAGGACCGTGAGCGCGCTCGTTTCGGCGAGGCTCACGAACGACGTGCCGGACAGGTGCACGACGCTCGGTCCGCCCGTCCAGGTGATGTCCATCGGCGCGGGCGGCGGCGCCCAGACCGCCGGCGTCTGGATCGCGGGGAGGCTGACGTTCAGCGTGAGGTCGCCGGTCAGCGTGAGGGTCGCGCTGCCGACCGCGAGTGGGCTCTCCGGTCCCGGCGAGCCCGAGGGACTCGCCGAGGGTGTCACGCTCACCGAGCCATCGCCGATCGACGGTGGCGAGATCGACGGGGATGGTCCGTGACCGGTCCCCGTGGCGCTGCAGGAGATCGCGAGGACGCCGCAGAGAACGCCGAAGAGCGCCCCGGTCCTCAGCCGCGTTCCGCGCATCCCGCCGAGCCTACCCCACGCCCGTATCGCTCCCGGGAACGATGAAGTCATCCTGGCGAGACTCCGGCGGCCGGAGTGATACCCGCTGTTAGCATCGCCGGATGCTGGCCCGCGAGCTCGTGGAGGAGGTGCTGCGCGCCGCCCGGCGTCGCGGCGGTTCCTTCTCCGAGCTCTTCGTCGAGGAGCGGACGTCCACGTCGATCCGCCTGGACGACGGCAAGGTGGAGGAGCTGACGAGCGGCATGGACCGCGGGGCGGGCGTGCGCGTCGCCCTCGGCACGTCCTACGGGTACGCGTACTCGAACCGTCTCGATCGCGACTCCCTCCTGCAGGCGGCCGACGCCGCGAGCGCCGCGCTCCAGGAAGGCGAGGCCGCGTCGATCGTCGACCTGACCGCCCGCGTCGGCCCCGGTGTGAACAAGACGGACCGCCCGGCGGGAGCGCTGCCGGCCGCCGATAAGGTCGCCTGGCTCCGGGAGCTCGACGACGCCGCGCGGGCCCTCAGCCCGGAGGTCGTCCAGGTGATCGGGATGTACGGCGACTCCCTCCAGAAACGGCTGATCGCGACCTCGGACGGCCGCTGGGTCGAGGAGGAGCGCCCGCGGATCCGGCTGGTCACGCAGGTCGTGGCCGCCCGCGACGGCACGATCCAGACGGGGTTCTTCGGGCCGGCCGCCTGCGGAGGGCTCGAGCTCTTCGGCCGCTACGGGGCCGCCGAGATCGGGGAGAAGGCGGCCCAGCGGGCCGTGACGATGCTCGATTCGATCCCGGCCCCGGCCGGCGAGATGGCCGTCGTCCTCGCTCCCGGGATGGGCGGCGTGCTCTTCCACGAAGCCGTCGGGCATCCGCTCGAGGCCGATGCCGTCGACAAGGAGGCGAGCGTCTACCGTGGCCTCGTCGGGACCGCGTGCGCGAGCGAAGTCGTCAATGGGGTTGACGATGCGACGCTCCCGAACGGATGGGGATCGTTCGACTTCGACGACGAAGGCGAGCCGAGTCAGCGCACGGTGCTGTTCGAGGGCGGTGTGCTCCAGGGCTTCCTCTACGACCGGCTCCGGGCGGACAAGGACGGTGTGCCGTCCACCGGGAACGGGCGTCGCGAGTCCTACGCGAGCCCGCCGATCCCCCGGATGACGAACACGAACATCCTCGACGGCCCCGAGCGAGCCGACGCGATCATCGAGGGCACGGAGAAGGGCGTCTTCGTCACGTCGCTCGGCGGCGGCCAGGTCAACCCGGCCAGCGGGGACTTCGTGTTCGGGTGCTCCGAAGCGTTCCTGATCGAAGGCGGGAAGGTCACCACGCCGGTCCGCGGCGCGAACCTGATCGGGCGCGCGATCCAGGTGATGTCGGCCGTGGACGCGGTCGCCGGCGACTTCGACACGTGGGAGGGCGTCTGCGGCAAGGACGGGCAGCAAGCGCCCGTCGGCAGCGGCTCGCCGACCCTGCGGATCTCGCGCATCACGGTCGGGGGCACGAGTGCCTGATCTGGCGGACCTCTGTCGCGTGGCGGTGGACGCCGCCGAGCCGGGCGAGGCGGTGGAGGCCTACGCGGAGGAGTCCCGTCGCACGGAGGCGAAGGCGCTCCGCGGCGAGGTCGAGGGTCTGCAGTTCTCCGAGTCGCGCGGCGTCGGCGTCCGGGTCGTCCGGGACGCTCGGCTCGGCTACGCATGGGCGGCCAACCCGGACGCCGACGAGGTCCGTGACGTCGTCGGGCGCGCGCGGGAGAACGCTGCGCTGGCTGAGGCCGACGAGCACAACGTGCTCCCGGAGCCCGGCCGTTGGACGCCGATCCCCGAGCTGTACCGGGAGTCGTCGGTCACGGTCCCCACCGAGGGGAAGACGCGTCTCGCGCTGGACCTCGAGGCCCGCGCGATCTCGCGCGATCCGCGCGTCACCAAGATCGACGAAGCACAGGTGGGCGACGCGGTCTCGCGCGTCGCGATCGCCTCGACGAACGGGGTCGAGGCCGAGTACGCGCGCACGGATGCGTGGTGCCTGGCCGTCACCCTCGCCGTCGAGGGGGACGAGACGCAGACCGGGTTCTCCTACCGGATCGCCCGTGGCCTCGACGAGCTGGATTGGGAAGCGGTCGCCGACGAGGCCGTGGAGCGCGGCGCGAGGATGCTCGGCGCGGCGAAGCCGACGACCGCTCGCGTGCCGGTCGTGCTCGATCAGTTCGCCGCGATGTCCTTCCTGGGCGTGCTGGCGGGCGCGCTCTCCGCTGATGCCGTGCAGAAGGGCCGGTCCCTGTTCGCCGACCTCGTCGGGGAGCACGTCGGTTCGGAGCTCTTCACGCTCGTGGACGACGGCACGAACGTCGAGGGGCCGGGCGCGGCTCCGTTCGACGACGAGGGTGTGCCGAGCGGCCGGACGGAGCTGTTCACGAAGGGTGTGCTCACCGGGTTCCTCCACAACGCCTACACGGCGCACAAGGGCGGCACGACGTCGACCGGGAACGGCAAGCGCGGCTACCGCGCGGCGCCGGGGGTCGGCACTTCGAACTTCTACCTCGACGCAGGAGAGACCGCTCGCGACGAGCTGCTGCGGCGCGCCGAGGGTGGCGTGCTGATCCAGGACGTGAGCGGCGTCCACTCCGGGGCGAACCCGATCAGCGGGGAGTTCAGCGTCGGCGCGACGGGGCTTCGGATCAGCGGTGGGTCGCTCGGGGAGCCGCTCCGCGAGATGACGATCGCCTCCACGCTGCCGGAGATGCTGCAAGCGATCACCGGCGTCGGCGACGACCTCCGGTTCTTCTCATCGGTGGGCACGCCGTCCGTGCTGATCG
Organism: uncultured Actinomycetota bacterium; assembly: GCA_963724415.1. Taxonomy (GTDB): domain Bacteria; phylum Actinomycetota; class UBA4738; order UBA4738; family HRBIN12; genus JAJNBA01. The sequence goes on from CAVRUS010000012.1 coordinate 124,803, forward strand.
GCGAGATGACGCTCGCCGGCGTCTGACCGGCTTCAGAGCTGGACGAGGCCCCTGGTCGTCAGGAGGACGCCGACCAACGCGATGCAGGCGGCCGAGACGACCGGCGCGAGTCGCATCAGACCGACCGGAAGTCTCCCGGTCGCGACGTGGCGCGCGCGGATCGCGAGCGCGCCGACGGCGACGAGCGACGCCGCGAGCCCGACGCTGAACGCGGCGATCAGGGCGAGTCCGAGGGCGGTCCGGCCGATCGACACCGAGCCGAGGAGGACGACGAGCGCGCTCGGTGACGGCAGGATCCCTCCCGCGAACGCGAGCGCGACGAGGCTCCGCCGGGAGAGGGGTCCCTCCGGGTGCGGATGGTCGTGCCCGTGTCGCCGCCGCTCCGAGAGCGCGTGGATCCTCGAGACGAGCAGGGCGGCGCCGAGACCGAGGGCGACCAGGCCGGAGGCGAGCCCCAGCCACGGGTAGACGCGTTCGGGCGCGAAGATGCGCTCCGCGGACAGGACCAGGAGGCCGAGGCCGAGCACCGAGGCGGTATGCATCACCGAGACCGCGGCGCCGACGGCGGCGGCCTGACGGAGCGTGCCGCCGGCGCCGATCAGGTACGCGCCGATCAGGGACTTGCCGTGGCCGGGGCCGAGCGAATGGATCGCGCCGACGCCGATCGCCACCGCGATCATCAGGGCGATCAGGCCCGGCGAGAGATCGGAACGAGCGGCGAAGCCGGCGAGGAGCCCACCGCTCGCCGGCCCCGCCGCTTCGGATCCGGGCTGCGCCTAGCAGAGCTGCACCGCCCGGACGGAACGTCAAGGATGCCGACCGGACGTGCGAGGGAGCCACATCGGTCGGGTACGAGCGGAGCCGATCGCTCGCGCTCTCGCTGGGGACGTCGGATCGCACGATCGTGGCGCCGTCTCCGACGGCCGTGACCTCTCGCCACCCGAGCCGGTCCGCGTAGTTGCGATCCTCGAACGTGAGGTCGTGGGCGGCCGGATCGACCGCGGCCCCGAGCAGGCACCGGAGCCGAAGCGTCGACAGGCCGGCTTGCCCGACCGGCATCGAGAGCTCCGTCGAGCGCACGGACAGAGGAGTGGGCGCTCCGTCGATCCGGAGGCGCAGTCCCGTCCGGAGGTCGTCGCAGGCTGCCGTGCGGTACGCCTCGAGCTCTCGCGCGGACATGGTGCCGTCGCCATCGGGATCGAGACGGCGCTGCTCCTGCAGTGTGGGGATCTCCGCCATGTCCACGGCGTAGTCCACGAGGACCTCATCCGGGCGGACCACGATCCCGGCCGCGGTGTTGATCGTGAAGTTGCCCAGCGGATGCGCGAGCGCGGCCGTCGCACCCGAGAGCACGCCGAGCGCAACCAGCGAGACGAGCAGGACCCGCCGTCGACCGCTCAACCCGCCTCCCGCTCACCTCACGCAGCGGCCGGTCCGCCGCACCGGTCTGCATTCGCAGGGCTCGGTCCACCGGATCGGTCGTGAGACGAGAACCGAGCCGGATCGAGCCCGACTCGGGTGGACAAGGTCATCGTTGAGGTGCAAGGATTCCCGCCGACGATCATCGGGGGTGGAAGCGCTGCTCCGAGGGGTCGGAGGCCCCTCCTTGAGTGAAGGGAGGGAGTTGCATGGCCGAGAAGGCCGACGACCAGATGATCTCCGAGAAGGTCGCGCCGGTCCTCGTCGCGCGCACGCTCGGACCCTTCGACCTCGTCGTGATCTTCGTCGCGATCGTGTTGTTCATCAACAACGCGGCCGGCGTGCAGTTCGCGGGGCCGTCGGTGTTCATCTTCTGGATCCTCGCGTTCGCGACGTTCCTGGTCACCGGGGCGTTCGTGACGGCCCAGCTGGGGCGGATGTTCCCCGAGGAGGGCTCGCTCTACGTTTGGACGCACAAGGTCCTCGGTCCGTTCTGGGGGTTCTTCGCCGGCTTCGTGGCGTGGTGGCCGGGCCCGATCTCGCTGGTGTTCATCGGGATCCTGTTCGCGAACTTCCTGCAGCAGGCTGCCGTGTTCATCGATCCGGATTGCGCGGCCCCGTGCCTGTTCACCAAGAACTGGCAGATCGGCGTCGTCGTCTTGCTCGTGATCTGGTTCAGCGCGCTGATGTCCTACCTGAAGATGCGCGTGACGCAGAACTACGTGAACGTGCTGTTCTGGTTCTACGCGGGCGTGATCTTCCTGATCGGGTTCGCCGGCGTGTGGTGGCTCCTGCAAGGCAACGGCGCTTCGACGGACTTCGGGACGGGCTGGAACCCATGGCACGGTGACGAGCTGGCGCTCGGGTTGCCGGCCAACCTGACCTTCTTCTCCTTCGCGATCCTGGCGCTCCTGGGGATCGAGACGCCGCTGAACATGGGTGCCGAGGTGACCGGCGGTGAGAAGGCGATCCGCACGTTCTTGCTGTGGGGCTGCCTCATCGTGATGGCCGCCTACCTCTGGGCGACGTGGGGAAACATGGTCGTGATCGAGTTCGGCGGCGCGAACGGGACCACCGGCGGCGTCGAGACGATCGGTCTCTCGCTCGGAAGATGGTTCGGTGCCGCAGCCGGTCTCGTGATGGCATGGGTGGTGCTGACCGTCGCCGTCGTCTACAACTTCTCGTTCGGACGGCTGCTGTTCGTGTCGGGGATGGAGAAGCGGCTGCCGCACCAGATCGGCAAGGTCAACAGGAACAAGGTGCCGGCGAACGCGATCACGCTCCAGAGCGCGATCTCGACGGTCCTCGCGATCCTCGTGTTCTTCGTCCTCGGAGGTGGCACCGCCGATCCGTACAAGTACTTCTACATCCTCTACGCCGGCGTCACGATCGTGTGGTGCATCTCGACAGCGCTGCTGTTCCTCGACATCTTCTTCGCGAAGCGCGCCGAGCCGGAGCGGTTCGAGCGAGAGCGGCGCGTCCCCGTCGGCTGGTTGTACCTCTGCGGCGTGGTGGGGTTCGTCGTCAACATCCTCGCGGTGCTCTTCATCTTCGTGGGCTCGTGGTATCCGGCCGGGTTCCCGACGCTCTCCGAGTGGAACGCGTGGATGATCGGCTTCACGGCCGTCTCGGTGATCTCGGGCATCGTGATCTGGTTCGTATCGCAGTCGGCGAGGCGCGGGAAGTCCGACGAGGAGTTGATCGCCGAGGGCATCGCCGATCGCCGGATCGCCGAGGGCGGCGGGGCACCGGCTCGGCCAGACCCGGCTTGACCTGCGGGGGAGGTCGCCCGCTATCGGGCGACCTCCCCCGGTGACTCACGTCCCGAGGCCGTGGAGGTTCCGACATGCGTCGCCGAGCATGCGCTCGCCTCCCGCAGGTCGTCGACCAGGGAGGAGCGTAGGGGAAGCGGCCCAGATGGATGATTGACCCCTCTGTCCTGCGCAGGAAGCTCAGGCGTCATCCGCGGGCGGGCGAGAGGGGAAGAGCATGAGGAAGCCTGGCTGGCTCATCGGGATCGTTGCAGTGTCCGTGGTCGTGGCTTCAGCCGCGTCCGCGCTCGCGGCCGAGTCCCTGCACGCCGAGTTCAAGGAGACGTTCGGCCGAGCTTCTTCCAAGCCGTGCGAGCACTTCTTGTGCGGAACCGGGACCGTCCAGGGGTTCGGTGCCGCTACCAGCGAGTACGACATCATCGGCTTCGAGCCGATCGAGGGCACGTCCTGCGCCGATCTCACAGCGGTCCGTGTGATCACGCTCGTCGGCGACGGCAGCACCCTGACGTTGGACGATACGGGCGTGGTGTGCTTCCCGGGCGCCTCGAACACGACGTCCGGCTCCCTTGTCTCCTTCGGGAACCCGGGGAGGTTCGAAGGGACCTTCGAGGTGAGCGGCGGCACCGGGGTCTTCGAGGGCGCGAGCGGATCCGGGACCAGCCTGTTCCGGGCCGCGGGCGACTCCGGACACGCGTCGCTCGACGGCACGATCTCACTGCCATAGCGAGCGATCCGGGCTGGGCGCTGCGCGGTGACGCGCGGCGGTCAGCCACGCAGGCCGTGGAGCGCGCGGCAGGCGTCGCCGAGGACGAGCCTGCCCAGCGCGATAGCGCTCGTCGACGGAGACGTAGTCACGGTCGACGAACGCCCCCAGGACACGCTGGAGCGCGGATCGTGCGAGGAGCGCCGAGGCCCAGAACGCCTCCGGCTCCCCGGCCTCGTCCGATCCGTAGAGGAGCTTCGCCGCCGGGACCGTCCCGACGAGCATCTCGAGGGCCCACTCCACCTGCCCCCATCCCCACGGGATCAGCTCGGAGAGCTCCAGGTAGACGTTCGGCAGGACCGAGGCCACGTACGCGGCCTCGCGGACCCACGGGTAGCCGGAGTGCACCAGGACGATCGGTTGATCCTGCGACGTCGACGAGGAAGGGGAACATCGACACCGGGTCCGCATGCGCCAGGTTGATGTCCGGGTCGCCCGCCGCCGCAATGGAAGTGGAACGGCCGATCGTTCGCCTTCGCGACGGCGAGCGTCCGATGGATCAGGAAGTCGCGGACCGGCTTGGCGTGCTCTCTCGTCTCGGCCCAATCGTCACTCCGCCATCGTTCGAACGCGTCCTGGGCGGCCGACGCGTCGGGATCGCCGATGTCGAGCCCGGTCCGGTACGCGACGATCGACTTGTACGCCACGCAGTTCGGGTCTGCGGCTGCCCGTTCCGCTTCGTCTTCCACTCCGGAGACGAGCTCGTCGAACGTGCCGTCCCGGTGCTGAAGGACCCAGGGCTCGAGGCGCGTCACGCGGTGCACCGTCACGCCGATCGTCGCGGCGAACTCGTTCGCGGGGATCGGCGGCTGCGGGTACCCCTCGTCGGAGAGGACGGCGACCACGCCCGCGGCCTCCATCAATCCCTTCGTGTACGCGACAGCGTCAGTCTGGATCGCTGCCTGCCGGGCGGCGGTCACGGCCTCGCGCGTGGGCTCGCAACCGAGGTGCGCCGCCAACCACCGCCGGAGGGCGAGGGCGTACACCGTGGAGTCCGTGAACGCGTCCGCCACCGGCCACAGCTCGGCGTGCATCTGGGAGGAGGACAGGAACGATTCCCCGAGGAACATCGCCCGCGTGTCGAAGCCCTCCGACCCCTTGGCTACCAGGTCCTCGAGCCGGTACGGGTGCGTATGCGCATCGACGATCTCGATGCCGGACAGATCGACGTCGGCCATCAATACCTCCACCGATGCGCGCGCACGACATCCTCCGGCTCCTGGCCCTCGAAGACGTCGCGTTCGGCGCGCCTGGTCGCGAGGAACGAGTCGAACAGCACGTCGCCCATCGCTTCGCGGAGCATCGAAGACTTCTCGAGCTCGCCGATCGCGGCGCCGAGTGAGTCGGGCAGCTGGCGGATCCCCATCGAGCGGCGACGGCGAGCGGGGATCGAGGCGGGATCCTCGCCGACGGGCTCGGGGAGCGACAGCTCGCGGTCGAGCCCGTCGATCCCGGCGGCGACGATCGCGCCGAGGGCAAGATATGGGTTCGCGGCCGGGTCCATGGACTTGACCTCGAGGTTGGCCGCCTCCGGCCGGCTCCCGACCATCCCGGTCACGAAGCGCAAGGCGGCTTCCCGATTCTCCCGTCCCCAGCAGGCCCACGGACCGCTCCACCGATGCGGTTGGAGTCGCTCGTAGCTCGGGACCGACGGCGCGGTGATCGCGGTGAGCGCCGGGAGTGCCTCGAGCACGCCGGCCGTGAACGCCTCCGCCTCCCTCGTCATGCCCTCCGGGCCGCGGCCTCCCTGGAACAGGTTCTTCCCGCTTCCGGTTCCAGAGGCTCAGGTGCAGATGGTTCCCGTTGCCGACCCGCCCGGCGAAGACGACCGGCGCGAACGAGGCGACGTACCCATGGGTGCGGGCCACGGCCCTGATCGTGTGGCGAACGACGAGGTGGGTGTCCGCGGCGGCGATCCCGACGCCGTGCGGCACCGACAGCTCGAGCTGCCCGGTCGAGTACTCCGGATGGAACTGCATCACCCCGGTGCCCTGCTCCTCGAAGGCGCGGATGAGCGCGGTCGCGAACGGCTCGACGTCCGCGAGCGCGATCGCGCCGTAGGCGGGGCCGGTGTGGGCCGGCGTCGGGTCCGCCTCGTCGGGGCCCGGCGCCGCGCGGTGGCCGAGGAAGAACTCGATCTCGTACCCGCCGCGGAGCTCGAGTCCGTGGCCAGCGAGGCGCTCGAGCATCCGACGGGCGAACGTCCGGGGACAGCCCGGGTAGGGCTCACCCTCCTGGTCGAGCTGGTCCACGGGTGCGAGCGCCCATCCGGGGCTCGCGGCGAGCGCGACGGTTCGCCGCCGGATCCGGCATCAGCCGCGTGTCGCCCGCGGGGCCGCCGATGTGAGGAGAGGAGGTGATCTGGTCGTCGACCTGGAAGACCGTGAAGACCGGGGACAGGCCGATCCCGAACCGCACCGCTTCCTCGAACCGGCGGAGCGGGATCGTCTTCACGAGGGTGACGCCGGAGTTGATCACGATGGCGAGCGCGACGGCCTCGACGCCGGAGGCGGCGAGGCGTCGCGCGGTCTCTGCTGCGGCGCTCGCCGCCCTGCCCTTCGACCGCCCGCGGGTCGCCGCTATCGGACTCAGAACAGCTCCAGGTACTCGGTCCGCTCCCAGTCCGATACGGAGTCGCCGTATCGGGACAGCTCGTACCGGCGCATCCGCGCGTACGCCGTCACGAAGTCATCGCCGAGGAACTCCTTCGCGGCGGGGTCCTGTTCGAGGGCGTCGAGCGACTCCTCCAGCGCGATCGGGAGCTTCTCGAAGGAATCGTCCTCTTCGGCAGGGATGCCCGGCTTCGACGGCTCGGGGACCGGCAGCGACTCTTCGATCCCGCGGAGGCCTGCTTGCAGGAGGGCGGCACCGACGAGGTAGGGGTTCGAGAGCGCCGACGGGGCCCGATACTCGACGTGCTTGTTCGCCGGGCTTCCGCCCTTCACCCGCACGAGCGCGGAGCGATCCTCGAGTCCCCACGAGATGTTCGACGGGCTGAACGTGTGCGGCCGGCGGCGCCGCAGGCAGTTCACGGTCGGCGCGATCACCGCGTCGATCGCGCGGGCGTACTTCAGCTGGCCGGCGATGAACGACCTGCACGCATCCGTCAATCCCTGCGCGTCGTCGGCGTCGCCGAACGCGTTCTCTCCCGAGTCGGCGTGCAACAGCGAGATGTGCGTGTGGCATCCGCTGCCGGCCGAGTCCGGCCACGGCTTCGTCATGAACGTGGCGAGGTAGCCGTCCTGCTTCGCGATCTCCTTCACGCCGTTCTTGAACGTGAACGCGTTGTCCGGACCGGCGAGGCCGCGGCCGGGCGCGAAGTTGATCTCCCACTGCGAGCCCGCGTACTCGCAGTTCGCGGTGATGATGTCGACGCCCACCTGGGGCATCTCGTCGAGGATCCGGCGGATCGTCGGCACGTAGTCGTTCCGGAGCGTGTTGAAGATGTGGTAGCCCGAGAACAGCGGTTCGTGCGTGTCGCCGGTGAGGAGGTAGAACTCGAACTCGGACCCGAGGAGCGGCTCGTATCCCATCGAGCGTGCCTTCTCGAGGGCCTGCTGGAACACGTGCCGAGGCGTGGCGGCGAGCGGCGACCCGTCGTACCACTGAGCGTCGCAGATGAACCGCGCCGTTCGGTCTGCCCACGGGAGCACCTGAGCCGACTCCCGATCTGGGAACAGCAGCTGGTCGCCGTAGCCGCGCTCCTCGTGATACAGCGTCCCGCCGACGACATCGGAGCGGGTATCGAGCACGCTCGTCCCGCCGTACATGTTCAGGCCGCGTTCCGCGTAGTCGAAGGCGTGCGCGATCGGGATCGTCTTCGACCGTGAGATGCCGTGCATGTCGGGAAGCTCGAACCGGACGAACCCGATGTCCTGCTTCCGCCAGCCCTCCAGGATCCCCTTCACGTCGCTCATCGATCGGCTCCTCTCGACGCGGGTGCTTCTGGCGTCCAACGCCGAACGTGCTCGCCTCAGGACGCCGCGGTGGCCCGGAGTGCTGGGTTATACCGCGCGAGCGTCGTGGCTCGCAACGGATGACCTCCGGACGCGACGTGCCGTACGCTACTCCCGCTGAGCCGGGGTCGGTGCCCGGTTCGATCCGAAGGAGGCCCGGTGGGTCAGACGGCGATCGAGAGCGACCGCACGCACGTCCTCCCCTTGGAGTTCGGGCGGGCGATGCCGATCGCCGTTCGCGGCGACGGCGTCTGGATCGAGGACGCGGCCGGCCGCCGGTACCTCGACGCGATGAGCGGCGGCTCGATGGCGGCGACCCTCGGCCACGGCCGGCGCGACATCATCGCCGCCGCGCGGGCACAGGCCGAGACGCTCGCCTTCGTCCACAACGAACGCCTCACCAACCCGGCGCAGGAGCGCCTCGCCGAGGAGCTCGTCGGCGTCGCGCCCGAGGGGTTCACCCGCGCGCGGTTCACGGTGAGCGGCGCCGACGCGAACGAGATGGCGATCCAGATCGCCCGCAGCTATCACGTCGAGCGCGGCGACACGGATCGCTGGCAGGTGATCTCGCCCGCCCAGGCCTATCACGGGCCAACGATGGAGACACTCGCGCTGACCGGTCGTCCCGGGATGCATGGCCCGTTCGGTCCCTATCTGCCGAAACATCTGCACATCCCTCCGAGCTACGTGGCGCTTCGACCCGTCCGGCGAGGCCGCACTCGAGGCGTTGGACCGGGCGCTGGAGGAGGCGGGTCCGGAGAACGTCTCCGCGTACTTCTGCGAGGCGATCAGCGCCGCCGCGCTCCCGGGCTACACACCGCCCGTTCGGTTCTGGGAAGGGCTCGCGGAGCGGCGCGACCGCTACGGCTTCCTCGTGTGCTTCGACGAGGTCGTGACGGGGGTCGGACGGACCGGTCGCTGGTTCGCGGGAGCGGCGACGGCCTGCGTCCCCGACATCATCGCGACCGCGAAGGGGCTCGGCGCGGGGTACGCGGCGATCGGCGCCGTCCTCGTGCGCGAGCACGTGTACGAGGGGTTCGCCCAGGGCTCGCGCCGCTTCACCCTCGGTCACACGTGGGACGGTGCGCCGCTCGCATGCGCCGTCGGGCTCGCCGTCCTCGAGGCGATGCGGACCGAGGGCCTTGTCGAGCGCGTGCGCGATCGCGGCGCCCAGCTCCTCGATGAAGTGCGGAACGCGCTCGCCGGGATCCCCCTCGTCCGCGAGGTCCGCGGCCACGGATACCTGCTCGGTGTGTCGTTCGTCGATCCGCGCGACGGGGAGTCGTTCCTCCCGCCGGAGCTCCGGCTCGGGGCCCGGATCGACGCGGCCGCGTTCGATCGCGAGCTGATCGTCCTGTCGACCCAGCCCACCCGCGACGGTTACGCCGGCGACCAGACGTTGTTCGCTCCGGCGTTCACCGCGACGGACGAAGAGCTCGACGAGATGGTGTCCCGGTTCGCCGACGTCGTGCGCAGCGTGGCCAGCGACGTCGAGCCGGACATCGCCGGCGCCGAGCCGATCGCGTCAACCTCGATGGGGAGCGCCCGATGAGCGTCGCGGAACGGGAGCCGGCCGGCCTGCATGCCCTGATCCTCCAGCACGAGGAGCCGACGCCCCCGGGACACGTGACCGAGTGGCTGGCGGGGCACGGGGCCAGGGTGGAGATCCTCCGGATCGATGAGGACGACCGCGAGGTCGATCCCACGGACTACGACCTGATCGTCTCCCTCGGGTCGGAGTTCGCTGCGTTCGACGACACGAAGCCCTTCGTCCCGCGCGAGGCGGCCCTGATGCGGACGGCGATCGATGCGGACGTCCCGGTGCTCGGCCTGTGCTTCGGTGGCCAGATGCTGGCGCGGGCGCTCGGGGCGGAGGTGTTCCGAAGTGACGAGTCGGAGATCGGCTGGCTCCCTGTGCGGACCACGGATCCGGAGCTCATCCCGGAGGGGCCATGGTTCCAGTGGCACTTCGACTCGTTCCGAGTGCCGCCGGGCGCGACGGTGATCGCCGAATCCGACGTCGGCCCGCAGGCCTTCGTGGCCGGCCGGAGCCTTGGCTTGCAGTTCCACCCGGAAGTGACCACCGAGATCATGGACGAGTGGGTGCGGGCCTATCGACACGAGCTGGATGGCGACGGCGTGGACCCCGACGACCTCCTCGAGGAGACGAAGCGGCGCGCCGAGGAGAGCCGTCGCAACGCGCTGCAGCTCCTCGACCGATACCTCCGGGATGTCGCTCGCCTGCCGATGGATGGCGCGGACCGACGGACCGGCTGACGGGGGCGGGCGCGCGCATGGCTGCAGGGATCCGGTCCGACGAAACCCACGTCTTCCCTCGGTTCCTCGATCTCGTCTCCCCGAGCATCGAGCGCGGCGATGGCGTCTGGCTGACGACGACCGATGGGCGCCGGATCCTCGACGCGTGCTCGGGCGGCGCGATGGTGTCGTGTCTCGGGTCCGGCGTGCCGGAGATCATCGCGGCCGCCGCGGAGCAAGCCGAACGGCTCTCGTACTTCTACAACCACCACTTCACGAGCGAGCCGCAAGAGCGGCTGGCCGATCGTCTGTTGGAGGTCGTGGCGCCGGGGATGGCGCGGGTCCGACTGGTCTCCGGTGGTTCCGAGGCGAACGAGACGGCGCTGCAGCTCGCGCGGCTGTACCACGTGGAGCGGGGCGACACGGATCGCTGGCGCGTGATCTCGCAGGCGCAGTCGTATCACGGGTCGACGATGGGCACGCTGGCGCTCACCGGTCGACGCGCGCTCCAGGAGCCGTACACGCCGTACCTCGCGTCACACCTCCACATCACCGCCGTCGACGTGGCGCACCGACCCGAGCGGCGAGGCGGCGCTCGCGGAGCTCGACCGGCTCCTCGAGGAGGCCGGACCGGAGACCGTCGCCGCGTTCTTCTGCGAGCCGGTCGGCGGGGCGGCCCTGCCGGGCGCCGCGCCACCGGATCGGTTCTGGGAGGGCCTCGAGGAGCGACGGGCGGAGCACGGGTTCCTGATCTGCTTCGACGAGGTCGTGACGGGGATCGGCCGGGTCGGCAGCTGGCTCGCCGCGGATCAGCTGTCGATCGAACCGGACATCGTCGCGATCGGCAAGGGTCTCGGCGCCGGCTACGCGCCACTCGGCGCGGTCCTATGCCGCCAGCACGTCTACGACGCGATCGATCGAGGCTCCCGCGAGTTCGACCTCGGGCACACGTGGGACGGCGCCCCGCTGTCGTCGGCCGTGGGGTTGGCCGTGCTGGATCTCCTCGTCGAGCGAGGCCTGATCGGCCGAGTCCGCGAACGTGGGCCAGGTCTGCGCGACGAGCTCGAGGCCGCGCTCCAGGACTTCGACATCGTCCGCGAGGTCCGGGGTCGCGGCTTCCTCCTCGGCGTGGAGCTCGTGGACCCGCGGGACGGCGAATCGTTCCTGCCGGTCGACCTCGACGTCGCGTCGCTCGTGGACGACACCGCGTTCGAGCACGGCCTGCTCGTCACCTCCACGCATCCGCAGGCCGACGGGTACGCCGGGGATCAGACGTTGCTCGCGCCCGCCTACGTGACCTCCGACGACGAGCTCGCGCAGATCGTCGAGCGGTTCCGGGCGACGATCGAGGCGGTCCAGCGATCGGTCGAGGGTTCCTTGTCGGCTGTGGGCACGGGATGAGCGCGAGGGACGGTACCGAGGAGTTCGTGCTCCTCGCGATCCCCGACGTGCACGGATCGCTCCGCGGGAAGGCGCTGCGCCCGGCGGCGTTCGAGGCCGCCGTGCAGCACGGGACCGTGATGACCGACCTGATCCTCGGGTTGGATCCGGTGGACACGCCGATCACGGACTACGAGCGCTTCGGGATCCGCACCGGCGCGGCCGACCTGCTCGTCACCCCGGACGTCGAGACGATCCGCGACCTCGCGTGGCGGTTCGGGTGGAGGGTCTGTCTCGCGACGCCGACGTGGCCCGACGGGAGCCCGTGCGATCTCGCCACCCGGGAGGTGTACCGATCGGTCCTCGACGACGTGACGTCGCTCGGCTACGACGTGATGGCAGCCATCGAGTACGAGGTTCGCATCTGGGACGAGCACGGCGAGCCGCTGTCGAGCGGGATCAGCTACAGCCTGGGCGAGATCGGCCGCTACGACCGGTTCGTGGACGCGCTGGTGGGCGCACTCCAGTCGCTCGATGTCGAGCTCTCCGCGGTGCACACCGAAGCCGGGCCTGGGCTTCTCGAGCTGAACCTCTCGCCCGGTCGCGGGCTGGCCGCGGCGGACGGTGCGGTGCTCGCGAAGTTCGCCACGAAGCAGGTGGCGGCCTCGATGGGCCTGCGGGCGAGCTTCCTCGCGAAGACAGTGCCCGGCGAGGAAGGGTCGAGCGGTCACGTCCACCTGTCGTGCTGGGACGGCGAGACGAACGCGTTCGCTGCCGCGGATCCGACCGATCCGCTCCCGAACCCGTTCGCCGCTGCGATCGCGGGGATCCTCGAGCACCTTCCTGCCGCTTCGCTGTTCCTGAATCCGAACATCAACTCGTACAAGCGGCTCGTCCCTGGATGGTTCGCGCCGATCAACGCCTCGTGGGGATACGAGAACCGATCCTGCGCCGTGCGCGCGATCCGTTCCGCTCGGCCGGAGCTCTGGCGTCTCGAGTGCCGGCGCCCGGGCGCCGACGCGAATCCGTACCTGGCCCTCGCCGCGATCGCCGCGTCCGCGGCCGACGGGATGCGCCGAGGCGCCACGCCGCCGGAGCCGATCGAAGGGGACGCCTATGCGCTCCCGAAGCTCCCGGCGCTCCCCGGGTCACTGGAGTCGGCGATCGCAGCGTTCGGCGAGGATGAAGCCTTGGTGCGCGCGATGGGCATCGGGTTCTGCGACTACTACGTGACGTCCCGTGCCTGGGAGCTCAAGGCTTGGCGCGAGACGGTCACCGACTGGGAACGCGAGCGCTACGACCGGTCCGTGTAGCGCGCGCGCGTCACTCCTCGCTGAAGTAGACGTTCTTCACCTCGGTGTAGAGCGCCGCCGCGTGCATCCCCATCTCGCGGCCGAGCCCGCTCTGCTTGAAGCCGCCGAACGGCGCCTCGGTGAACACGCTGCTCGAGGAGTTCACGCTGATCACGCCGGTGCGGATCGCCTTCGCCACCCGGATCGCCCTGCCGATGTCGCGGGTCCAGACCGAGCCGGACAGGCCGTACTCGGTGTCGTTGGCGAGGCGGATCGCCTCTTCCTCGCTGTCGAAGGGCAGGATGCACACGACGGGTCCGAAGATCTCTTCGCGGGCGACACGCCAGGAGTTGTCGACGTCGGCGAGCACGGCGGGCCGCAGGTAGAACCCGTCGCCGTCGGGCACCTCGCCGCCGGTCACGAGGCGCGCGCCCTCGTCCCGTCCGATCGCGAGGTAGTCGAGCGACGTCTGGCGCTGCCCCTGGCTGATCAGCGGGCCCATCTCGGTGCGCCTCGTCGAGCGGCTCGCCGAGTGCGATCGCCTCGGTCGCCTTCGAGAACCGTTCGACGTACTCGTCGTAGATCGGCCGCTGCACGAACTGCCGGGAGCGCGCGCAACAGTCCTGACCGGCGTTGTCGAACACCGACCACAGCGACTTCGGGATCGCGACATCGAGATCGGCATCGTCGAACACGACGTTCGCGGACTTCCCGCCGAGCTCCAGCGACACCCGTGTGATGTTGGCCGCCGCCGCCTGCATCACCTGCTTGCCCACTTCCGTGGAGCCGGTGAAGCCGATCTTCGCGACGCGCGGGTCCGCGATCAGCGCGGCGGCCGTGGTGGCGCCGGGGCCGGGGAGCACGCTCAAGGTCCCCTCGGGGAGGCCGGCTTCCATCAGGAGGTCGGCGATCGCGAGGGCCGTGAGCGGCGTCTGCGACGCCGGCTTCAGGACCGCGGTGTTCCCGCAGGCGAGCGCGGGCGCGACCTTCCAGTTCGCGATCACGGCGGGGAAGTTCCACGGGCTGATCAGCACGCAAGGCCCCACGGGCTCGCGGAGCGTCACGTCGAGACCGGGCGGGACGATCGGGATCGTCTCGCCGAAGATCTTGTTCGCCGCCCCACCCCAGTACTCGTAGGTGTTGGCGACGATGTCGATCTCGGCGCGTGCGCCGCCGATCGGCTTGCCACCGTTACGCGCCTCGAGCGTGGCGAGGACTTCCTGCCGGTCGCGGATCAGGAACGAGGCCTTCGTGAGGATGTGACCCCGCTCCCGAGCGCTCATGCGACGCCATGGCCCGGTCTCGAAGGCGTCGACCGCGATGTCGACGGCGCGGCGTGCATCCTCTGCCGACGCCTGCGCGACCTCCCACGCCGGCTTCCCGGTCGAGGGCTCCACCACCTCGGTGGTCGCGCCTTCCACGGCCGCCATTCGCTCTCCGCCGAGCACCAACAGTTCGGTCATCACAGCCTCCGTCGAAGCACGTCCACGTTCAGGCGCCAAAGACTAGTGGATGTGCCTGAACGGCCTCTCCCTGGCGGAGTGCGGCGTTCGCCTAGGAAGCGCGTTGCATCGCGATCGGCACTACGACGGACAGCTCACGGGAGATGTCGGGCCAACGCTGAGCAACGGATCGTCGCCTAGCTCGGAAGGATCCACCACCTGGTTGGCTGGTGGAGCTTCGATGCTCGCCGTCGCCCCGAATTCGCTGAATGTCCATCGTTCGTGAACGAGTTCATCATCTGCGAGGGAGTACCGGACCGACAGTTCGACGAGGTAGCCGTTCTCCACGCGCGCCTCTCCCTCGATCGGCCTTCCCTGATTTCCAGCGGCTTGGAACGTGAACGCTCCATGGGTGGGACGGACGTCCTCGGCCGCGTGGAGGATGGAGAGCGCTGGAATGAACGTGTCGGCTCCCATCTCACATGGCATCTCCCAAAGGGAGAAGCGTTCGGCTTCGCCGGGTTCCGAGCTGTAGTAGTTCCTGCCCACGATGGTGGTCGTCGAGGACTCGCGAGCGTCGGACGTTTCCATGATGAAGCGGTCGGGAGCCACGTAGTCTCCCTCTGCGTGGAAGTCCTCGCCCTCGACGTTGGTGATCCCTTGGATGTGGAAGCCGTCGGCCGCCAATGTCTTGGTGAGTGCATCCTGCAGCTCTGAACCTTCGGCGCTCTTGGTACCGCCCCCGCACGCTGATGACGCCACGAATGTGACCAGGGTCGCCACGGTCATCAATCGAGACATACCCAAGTATCCACCCAGTCCACGCGGACACCGACGTCTCAGATCGTGGCGGGACGAGTGTTCGTGAGGATCAGGATCGTCACGACGGCCGCTACGCCGATGCGGTACCAGAGGAAGACCGTGAAGTCGTGTCGCTTCAGGTACCGCAGCAGACCCCAGATCACCACGAAGCCGCTGATCGCCGACGCGACCATCCCCGCGACGAACTCCGCCGCGTAGCCCTGGAACCCGGACTGCGCGAGATCGACCGCCTTGTACGCCCCCGCGCCCGCGATGATCGGGAGCGACAGCAGGAACGAGAAGCGTGCCGCCGACTCTCGGTCGAGGCCCATCGCGCGAGCCGCCGTGATCGTGACGCCGGAACGGGACACGCCCGGCTGGAGGGCCAGCGCCTGCGCCGTCCCGAGCACCAGGCCCGTCTTCGGGCCGATCGAGTCGAACGCGCGATCGCTCCGAGAGATCCGATCGACCACGACGAGCACGATCCCGAACACCACCAGCATCATCGCGATCAACCAGGGAGCGCCAAGCTGGTCCTGGATCTGCTGCTCGAACAGGGCCCCGACGATCGCCCCGGGGATCGTGCCGATCACCAGCGCCCAGGCGATCCGCTCGTCGGTTGTGGACACGCGCCGGGCGGCGATCGAACGGAACCAGGCCCGCAGGTACCGCGCGACGTCGTGTCGGAAGTAGATGAGCGCGCCGAGGAGCGTGCCCAGGTGCAGGGCCACGTCGAAGGACTTCTGCAGGTCCGTATCGCCGATCACGGTCCACCCGAACATCCACGGCACGAGGATCAGGTGCCCCGAGCTGGAGACCGGTGCGAACTCCGTCGCCCCCTGCACGAGGCCGAGGACGATCGCCTGGAGGATGCTCACACGGTCCTTTCGTTCGTTTGGCCGTCGGGAGAACGGTCGCCTGATGCTAGCGGGCGACCGTCACCGGAACGGAGAACGCCGAACCCGGGATGAGGTCGTCGGGTCCGCGCACGGCGATGGAGAGCGTGGCGAACGCCGATGCGAACGCGAGGCGCTCCGCGTCCGTCGGGGAGACGAGCAGCGACCAGCCCGATCCCTCCGGACGATGGGGTGGTGGCGCCTCCGAAGGAGGCGCCACCACCCGCCCGGTCGACGGCGAGCACCTCGATCGCCTCGCCCGCCACCTCCGTGTGGGCGCCGCCTCCCCCGAAGGTGGCGATCACGTCGACCAGGTCACCGGGGCGCACGCCCACCGCGGAGGCGACCGGCACCTCGACGGCCCGCATCCCTGCCGGGACCACCGAGGCGGTCGGACCGGATCGCGCCCCGGCGAGCCGGAGGTCCGTGACGATCTCGCCGGCCGCGATGTCGGCGACCGCGATCCTGCCGGCCGCGCGGGCGAGGTCGCGCAGCGCACCTGGAGGAGCGAACCGGGTCGGCAGCGTCACCATCTCGAGGGCGGTCTCGGTGAGCACAGCGCCGCGCGCCAGGTGGGTGGTGGCGGCGACGACCGCGACCGGTGGGCCTCCGTCCGGCCGGACGGCGTCGAGCCGGCGCGCGTACGCCTGCATCACGAAGGCGGCTGCCAGCGCGCAGGCTACGGAGACGCAGAGCAGGAGGAAGGACGATCGCGGCAGCTTCCGACGGAACACCATCCGCGGGACCGTAGACCGGTCACGGCGAGCCCGCCGTGACACGTATCACTCGACCGGACGCAGACCTTGCTCGTTCGGACCGTCCAGTGGGAGCGTCTTGACCCGGAACTCCTCGAGCGGCGTCCTTCCCGTGATCGTCGCGACGGCCTCCCGCATCCGGTCGGCCAGTTGCCCGGGGTCCTCGTCCGTGGTGAACCGCAGCTCGACGGTGACGAGGGTCCTGCCGGCCATCATCCGTGGCCCGTGCCGGCGAGCGCCGTGGCGCACGGGCACGTTCGTTCCGCCGGCACCTCGGGGATCGCCGCGAAGAGCAGATCGCGGAGCTTGTCGATGTTCTCGCCGAACACCTTGAGAACTTCCTCGTGCGTGACCGGCGGGATGTCGTCGACGCCGACGTCGTAGTCGGTCACGAGCGCGACGTTCCCGAAGCAGAGCTCGAGCTCGCGCGCGAGCGGCGCCTCCGGGAACTGCGTCATCCCGATCACGTCCGCACCGAGCTGCGCGTACATGCGTGATTCCGCCTTGGTGGAGAACCTCGGGCCTTCGATCACGACCATCGTGCCGCCGTCGCGGTGCTCGATCCCTTGCGACACCGCCGTCTTGACGAGCGTCTCGCGGAGCGTGGGGCAATACGGATCGGCGAACGAGACGTGCGTGGTCTGCGGGCCGTCGTAGAAGGTGTTGGCGCGGGACTTCGTGAAGTCGATCGCCTGGTCGCTGATCACGAACGTCCGCGGCGGGATCTCCTTGCGCAGCGATCCCGCGGCGCACGGTCCGAAGACCCGCGTGACCCCGAGTTCCTTCAGCGCCCACAGGTTCGCCCGGTACGGGACCAGGTGCGGGGGGAACCGGTGATCCGTGCCGTGGCGGGGGAGGAACGCGACCGTTCGTTCGCCCACCGTGCCGATCGTGATCGGCGCGCTGGGCGCCCCGAACGGCGTCTCCACCTCGACCGTGCGGGTGTCCTGGAGGAAGGCGTAGAAGCCGGACCCGCCGATCACACCGATCTCCGCGCGAGCGTCGGTCACGAGGGCGCCGGCTCCTTCTTCGCGGGCTTCGACGACTTCTCGGCTCCGCCGGAGGAGCCCTTCGAGTCCTTCGAGCTCGTTTCCTTCGTTCCCTCGCTCTTGGTCGAGCCGTCGGATGTCTTCGTCTCGGTCTTCTTCTCGCCGTCGGAGCGAGACTCGGCGGACACCTTCGAGTTCTTGCCGTGGTCCGTCGTGTAGAAGCCGGAGCCCTTGAACGAGATCGCCGGCGGCGCGAACACCTTCCGCAGGCTCCCGCCGCACTCCGGGCACATCGTCAGCGACTCGTCCCACATCGACTGGACGATGTCGAACGTGTGGCCGCAGTCGCGGCACGTGTACTCGTAGGTGGGCATACGCAGCCAGTCTACCCGTGGCCCTGTTCGCGGCTGACATCTTTTCCGCGACCGGAGTACCGTTGCGCGCGTGAAGGTCCAGAACGCCGTGATCCCCGTGGCGGGGCTCGGCACGCGCTTCCTGCCGGCGACGAAGGCGACCCCCAAGGAGATGCTGCCGGTCGTCGACACGCCTGCGATCCAGCTCGTGGTGGAGGAAGCCGTGCGCGCCGGCATCACCGACATCCTGATGGTGACGGGGCGCGGGAAGCGCTCGATCGAGGACCACTTCGATCGGTCGGCGGAACTGGAGCACTTCCTCGAGTCCAAGGGGAAGTTCGACGAGCTGAAGCAGGTGCGCGCGATCGCGGAGCTCGCGACGATCTACTACACGCGCCAGCGCGATCCCCTCGGCCTCGGCCACGCGGTCGCCTGCGCCGAGACGCACGTCGGCGACAAGCCGTTCGTCGTGATGCTGCCCGACGATCTCGTCCGACCGAAGACACCGCTGCTCGACCGGATGATGAAGGTGCACGAGCGCTACGGCCGCAGCGTGCTGGCGGCGATCGAGGTGGGGAGGGACGAGGCGTCGCTCTACGGCATGATCGAGCCGGAGCCCGTCGAGGAGGATCTCGTGCGGATCGTGTCGATCGTCGAGAAGCCGTCGCCGGAACAGTCCCCGTCCACCCTCGCGGCGATCGGCCGCTACGTGTTCACGCCGGAGATCTTCGAGGCGCTCCGCGAGACCCCTCCGGGCCACGGCGGCGAGATCCAGCTCACCGACGCGATCAACCTGCTGGCGCAGGAGCAGGCCGTGTACGCGCTGACGTTCGAGGGACGGTTCGACGTGGGGAACAAGCTCGACTACCTGCGCGCGACGGTCGAGCTCGCACTGGACCGCGACGACATCGGCTCGCAGTTCAAGGCGTACCTCGCGGAGCTCGCCCGGCGGGAGAGGCTCGGCTGAGTCGCCCGACGAGGGCCCGCCTACACTGACCGCCATGGCGGCCCAGCCCCACGATCACGACTCGCCCGAGGGGCTGCTGCCCGTCGAGGACGCCCGGGAGCGCGTGCTCGCCGGCATCCAGCCGCTCGCCCCGCTGCGCCTGCCGCTCACCGACGCGTACGGCTGCGTGGTGGCCGAAGACATCGTCGCGACGGTCGACCTCCCCGAGTTCGCATCCTCCGCGATGGACGGGTTCGCGGTGCGCGCCTCCGATGTCGCCGATGCCACCCCGACGGCGCCGGCCGAGCTGAAGATCGTCGGTCGCGCGCTGATCGGCCACGAGCCCGAGGGGACCGTCGGCGCCGGCGAGGCGATGCACATCGCAACGGGCGCGCCGATCCCCGCCGGCGCCGACGCGGTGGTGCCGATCGAGAACGCGTCGGTCGAGGACGAGGCACTCGTCCGGTTGCTCGACGGGCCGGCACCGGGGACGCACGTCCGCCCGCACGGAGAGGACGTCCGCGAAGGCGACGTCCTCGTCCCCGTGGGCAAACGCCTGGGCGCCCCCGAGCTCGGCCTCCTCGCGATCGCTGGTCACCCGACACCGCTCGTGCACCCACGCCCACGGGTCATCGTGCTGTCGACCGGCGACGAGCTCGTGTCGCCGACGGAGACGCCGACGTTCGGGCAGGTGCGGGACGCGAACTCGGCGCTGATCTTCGGCGCCCTCCGGGAGATGGGCGCGACGCCGGTGATGGCGGGGATCGTGCGCGACGACGTCGAGTCGCTCCGCGAGAAGATCTTCAGCTTCGAGATCCAGGCCGACGCGTTCGTCTCGTCGGGCGGGGTGTCCGTGGGGGAGCGCGACGTCGTCAAGGCTGCGTTCTTCCGGCGCGGTGATGTGGACTTCTACAAGGTGGCGATGCAACCCGGGATGCCGCAGGGGTTCGGCCACGTCGAGGGGAAGCCGTACTTCGGGCTGCCGGGCAACCCGGTGAGCGTGTTCGTGAGCCTGGAGGTGTTCCTCCGGCCGGCGATCCTCAAGATGATGGGCCGGACGCACCTGTACCGACCGGAGGTGACGGCCACGCTCACGGAGGACGTCACCGGTCCCCGCGGGAAGCTCCAGTTCGCCCGGGTCGAGGTCCGACGAGACCACGGTGGGTGGTCGGCCACGCCGACCGGCGCCCGTGGCTCGAACCTGATCTCCACCGTCGCGCGGGCGAACGGGCTCGCGATGATCCCGGCCGGCACCGACGTCGCACCCGCCGGCTCCACGGTGAAGGTCATGTTGTTCCGATCGTCGGAGGACTGACGTGATCGGCGAGGAACAGGACGTTCCCCGGCCAGAGGGGTCCGCCCGGATCGTCGAGGTCGGGGCGAAGGAGATCACCGATCGCGTGGCCGAGGCCGAGTGCATCGTGACGATGACCCCCGAGGCGTGCGCCCACCTCGTGGCCGGCACGCCGAAGGGCGATCCGATCGAGGCCGCCCGGATCGCGGGGCTGATGGGGGTCAAACGAACGCCCGATCTCCTGCCGTTCTGCCACCCGATCGCCGTGACGGGAGCCGAGGTCCGTGTGGAACCGGACGAGGCGAGCGGCACGATCCGGGTGTGGACGCGCGTGAAGGCGCGGGACCGGACCGGAGTCGAGATGGAGTCGCTGACGGCTGCGGCCGTCGCCGCCCTCAGCCTGTACGACACCGCGAAGGCGTACGACCGAGCAGCTCGGATCGACGGACTCCGTCTGCTGACGAAGTCCGGCGGCAAGTCGGGAGACTACGCCGCCCCGAGCTGATCGGGCTACGTTCCGGCGACGCTGCAGCCGCACAGCTCGGCGAACCTGTCGACGGTCGGTTCGTCGAAGATGAGGACCGCAGCCGCGAGGGCGACGGCAGCGATGATCAGCGCGACCACCATCCTGAAACGGATCTGATCCGGCATGCTCGAGGTATCGGCAGGAGGCACCCGCTCAACACGCTCCTCCGACAGGGCGCCGTCCGACCTTGTGAAAAAGTTCTTCGGATCACATCGATGTGATTGAGCACCCCTACATGTGGTGCTACGGTCCCGTCCCAGCCTAGATGTTGTGTCGAACCGGGAACGACAGAGCGGAGGCTGGGCGCATTGGATTGGCTGCTTCTCGCGGCTCTCGGCATCATGTGGGCCGCATTCTTGATACCCCTCACGTCGCGACGGCGCTCGACGGCGAGCACGGTGGACGATTTCGAACGTAGGATGGAGTTCTTGGCGCACGCGGAAGTGAACGGCACCACCGGACGTTGGATCGTGACTCCCCGGAAAGGGGCTCGCTTCGTCGGCGACGCCGAACGCCGCAAGGCACGGGTCCGCGATCGACGTCGCCGCGTCCTCGTCTTCCTGATCGAGGCGATCGGCATCTCGTTCCTGATCGGGCTCGTCCCTCCCCTCCGTGTGGTGTGGAACGTGACGCTGGCGCTCGCGATCCTGCTCGGCGCTTACGTCTGGATGCTGATCTCGATGAAGCATCGTTCCGTCGCTGATCCGAAGGAGGCTGTGCGCGAGGCGCGGATCCCCGGCGACCAGGCCGCCGCGTTCGCCGCCCGCTACGTGATCGAGGGCCAGAACGGGCGGCCTCGCGAGAGGTTCAACGGCCTCGAGGGGCTCGCCGAGAGCGACCGGGTGCACGTCGTGGTCCGACCCGCCTCCGCCGGCTGAGGTGGACCTCTCCGACCTCGCTCGTTCCATCCACGAGCGTCTCGACGCGAAGAACGCGGCCCGCGAACACGCCTTGCCCGCGGCCCGTCGATCGATCCGGGCGAGCGCCAACGCGATCCGCGCGATCCATCGGCTGGAGCTCGACGCCGCGAAGGGCTTGATCGGCGAGTCGCGGGCGGCGCTGGATGAAGGGCTCGGCGCGGTCCGGGAGCACGCGGATATCCGTCACGCCGGCTACCTCCAGGACGCGCAGAAGGAATACGCGGAGGCCAACCTCACGATGGCCCTGGTGACCGGCACCGATCTCCCCGGTCCGCAGGACCTCGACGTCGAGGACGCCGCCTACCTCGGCGGGATGTCCGACGCGATCGGCGAGGGCCGTCGACGGATCCTCGATCTCCTCCGGGGAGGCGACGTCGAGCATGCCGAACGACTGCTGGCGACGATGGAGGAGATGTACGGGGTTCTCGTCACCATGGACTATCCGGACGCGATCACGATGAACCTCCGGCGCGTGACCGACGTGTCCCGCTCGCTGATCGAGAAGACCCGCGGCGACGTGTCGATCTCGGCGGTCCAGAAGGACCTCCGTGACGCGCTCGACCGCCACACGGACGAGCTCCGACGCGGGCCGCAACCGGATGCATGAGGGAGCTCTGTTACGCTGCCCGACGTCCCGGGGGTGTAGCTCAGCCCGGTAGAGCGCTGCCTTCGCACGGCAGAGGCCAGGGGTTCAAATCCCCTCACCTCCACGTACTTGACTCCGGTCGTGCTCCGCGGTTCATCCACCCTCCATGTGCTCGGTAACGGAAACGGGCTGCGGGCCGGTCGAAGACCAGCCGAGCCCGTTCCGTTATGCGTCGGTCCGGCGATCTACGAGGTGACGGTGACGTAGATGACCGACGAGGTGCTCGAACAGCGGCACGATCTCGCCGAAGTCGGCGAAGATGTGCTCGATCGCGTGCTCGTCGTCGGACATCGGGCCGTAGCCGTCACGGCTGTTGCCGTTCATCGCGGTCGCGTGGTCCAGGACCGCCCGATCGGTCGCGTAGAGCTCGTCGAACTCACCGCTCGCCTTCTCCGCAGCGACGATCGCTTGTCGCTTCGGCGATCTGCTCCTCCGTGAGGGGATCGAGCCCGAGCTCGTCCGGGATCGCGAACATCAGGATGATGTCCGAGCTGAGCGTCCAGCCGTTGCCGGCCGCGGCCTGTGCGTCGCCCCGCGCGTTGCGGGACGCGTTGGAGCACTCGTGTGCGAAGGCGGCCAGGCCGGACCCGACGACGATCGTCGCGGTCAGGGCGAGCATCGCCAGGGCACGGGTGATCCATCGGTGCTGCTGCATGTGGAACCTCCTCGAGGATCGGGGGGCGCATACGGTACAGACGGGATCGCCCGGTCGTCACGCCTCGCGCCAGGGGCCTTGGCCGTAGATCTCGTCGATCGTGACGTGGGTGACGACCCCGGGAGGGACGTCCCGCAGCGGGAAGACGGCTCCGGGCCCGATGTAGTGCTCCGCGAGGGCATCCATCACCTCGAGCGCTCCGCCTTCGGTGATGCGCGCCCGCCCGCTGATCACGACGTACGGATGGAGCCCTTCGCCCGTGTGCTCCTTCGCCTCGACGGAGAGCACCACGCGCGGATCGCGCCGGAGGTTCTGGAGCTTGCGCTGATCGGTGCCGAAGAACGTCGCGAACACCAGCTCGTCGCCGTCGAACCCGGTCCACGCGAGGGTGACGTACGGGGTGCCGTCCGGATCGAGCGTCACGACGTGTGCGAGAGGCCCGGTGGCGAGGAATTCCCGGACCGGATCGGGGATCGTGGTCATCGCTCGAGGATACGGCGGAGGACCGGGCTCGACCCCGGAGGGGTCTCGGGTCGTTGAACAGGCGGGATCCGGGGTCAAGAATCGGCACATCCCGTGCCGATAGCCGGGTATCCAAGGAGGAGGATCGTCCATGCGCTCCGAACGCATCAATTTCCTGGCCGTCGTCACGGCGGTGGCGGGGCTGACCGGTTTCATCGGCGTCTATGCCAAGTGGTTCAGCTACTCCTACCCCGTGTCCGGGGGCACCATCACGATCTACCTGGACGGGACCTGGGACGGGACCGGAGCGATCGCGCTCGCGGCGGGGATCGGCGCGATGCTGTTCGGGTGCGCGTACATGCTGATGTCGGACCCGGCGATCCGTCGCATCGTCACCCTCTGCATGGTGATCTCGAGCGTCGCACTCCTGGTCAGCTCCGCGATCGGGTTCACGCGTGTGGCCGAGACGATCGGACCGAACCCGCTCCTGCCGGGCGCGGAGGGGTCGACCGAGTTCACCGCGACCGTGGCGATCGGACTGGGCATCTCGCTGGTGAGCGGCATCCTCGCGACGGTTGCGTCCGTCCTGTTGGTGGGTCGGCGCGAAGCGGGCCTCGAAGAAACAGAGGAAGCAGAAGCAGAGACCCCCGCGACGGCTTCGGTCTGAGTACCGGGGCGGCGGCCATGCGGGTAGCCTGTGCGCCCGCATGGCCAGAGCGATCTCTCAGCTGACGTGGTGGGACCGGCCCGGGCTCGAGGTCCGAGCCGGGCGTCTGTCGATCGCCGGTCGCGACGCCGAGTCGATCGCGCGCGAGCACGGCACCCCGCTCTACGTCCATGACCTGGTCCGCGTCCAGGAACAGGTCAGGGGCCTCCAAGGCGCGCTGGGCGGCGCCGGCCTGCGTCACCGCGTGCGCCTCGCGCTGAAGGCGCAGCGTGAGCCCGCGTTCCTCGCCTTCCTCCGGTCGCTCGGTGCGCCCGGCTCCCAGGAGAGCGTCGGGATGGACGTCTGCTCGCCGGGTGAGATCCGATGGGCCCTCGATCACGGCTGGACGACGGAGGAGATCAGCTACACCGGGACGAACCTGTCCGGCCGCGATCTGGACGCGGTCCTGGCGGCGGGCGTGCACCTGAACGTCGACCTCCTCACGCAGCTCGATCGGGTGGGAGCGCGGGCGCCCGGCTCCACCGTCGGCATCCGGGTGAACCCCCGGATCGGGGCGGCCTATCCCGGTGGCGGCCAGACCTACGCGGGCGATCGACCCACGAAGTTCGGGATCTACCCCGAGCGACTCGAGGAAGCCCTGGCGATCGCCCGACGGCACGACCTCACGATCGACACCGTGCACGTCCACGCGGGCTACCTGTACCTGACCGACGCGCTGCCCGTGGTCGACGAGACGATGCGGCGGGTGGCAGAGGCCACGCGTCTGCTGATCGACGCGGGATGCCCGATCGTGGAGGTGAACACGGGGGGTGGCCTCGGCGTGCCGTTCCGGCCGGACGACCGACCGCTCGACCTCGAGGCCTGGGCGGGTGTCCTCGCCCGACACCTCGGACCCTTGGACGTGACGGTGGGGACGGAGCCCGGGGAGTTCCTCGCGAAGGAGTGCGCGGTCCATCTCGCGGAGGTCGTGAGCGTGGAGGACCGCGACGGGACCACGTTCATCGGGCTCGACACCGGGTGGAACGTGATCAACGAGCACTTCGTCTACCGGATCCCGTTCCACCCGATCCTGTGCCGTGCGCCCGGCGCCGAGCCGCTCGCACGCGTCACGGTGGCCGGGCACATCAACGAGGGGAACGACCTCCTCGCCGAGGATCATCCGATGCCGGAGGTCGCGGAGGGCGACATCGTCGCGATCCCGAACGTCGGCTCCTACAACGCGTCGATGACGTCCGTGCACTGCCTTCGCCCCGCGCCCACGTCGATCTTCTTCACCGACCGCACGTGACGGATCTGCCCGTCGCCGAGCGGTGGTTCCGGACGGAGCGGGTGACCGATGCGATCACGCTGCTCGTCGAGGATCACCTCGATCTCTTCTTCGAGTCGAACGTCTGGCATGTCCGCGGCCGCGACCGTGACCTCGTCGTGGACACCGGGAACGGGATCGGGGATCTCCGTGCCGAGCTCGATCCGTTCGTCGAGGGCCGTCCGGTCGTGGCCGTGGCGACGCACGATCACTTCGACCACATCGGCGGGATGCACGCGTTCGAGGAACGCTGGTGCCACGCGGCCGATGCGGAGGGGCTGCGCGAACCGGACGGGCTCGCGCTCCTCCGGCGCGACTACCGGCCGGGTCTCGAGGACGAGATCCGCTGGTACGGCTACGAGCCGCCCGAGGTGGCGATCACGGCACTCCCGAGCACGGCGTTCGATCTCGCGGGCTGGCGCACGGTTCCATCGGAGCCCACGCGCGTCCTCGAGGACGGCGATGTCGTGGACCTCGGCGATCGTGCCTTCGAGGTCCTCCACGTCCCGGGGCACACCGCGGGGTCGATCGCCCTCTGGGATGCGGCGTCCGGTCTGCTGTTCACGGGCGACACCGCGGCGCTCGACGACCCCTTGTACGCCGAGGACGAGGAGGCGTTCGTGGCCTCGCTCGGCCGGCTCCGTGCGCTCCCGGTGGACCTCGTCTGCGCGGGGCATTCGCGGCCGTTCGGTCGGGAGGAGCTCCGTGCGCTGATCGACGAGCAGCTCGAGGCCCGTTCGCACGGGTGAGCCTGGAGCCGGGGACGGAGCCGGGAGACGAGGCTCAGGCGAAGCTGAGCGTGAATGCCGCGTCGGCGCCGGACCAGCCGTTGAGCCCGAACCGCATCACGAGCGAGCGGCACGTACCCGCCCATCCGGCGACCGTCCGCCACTGCAGCATCAGCCGGCCGTTGTTGCTGAGGCTCGCTTGGACGTTCGCAGGCTGATCCGGTCCGGTCGCTTCGCCGGTGGCGCAATCCACCGCGCGGACCAGCGGGAAGCCACTCGCGAACACGGACCCCTGAGGTCGTCCGCCGAGCTCGAGGATGATCGGGATCACCCGTCCCGCGTTGAAGACCGATTGGCTCGTGATCGGTCCGCTGATGTCCTGGAACACGACGTAGGAGTGGCTGGCGGAGCCGGCGTTGCCCGCCCCGTCCTTGCCCGTGACCGTGAACGTGTGCGCGCCGGGACCATTCGGCACGATCGCTCCGTCCGCGACCGGCCCGTCGCACGAGGCCACGCCCGAGCCGCCCGCCTCGTCGGTGCAGAAGTAGTCCGCCAGCATGCCCTCGCCGTCGGTCAGCACCGAGCCGTTGGCCGGTGACACGATCGTGACGGAGGGAGCGGTGTCGTCGGGGTCGGCGCCGGCCGACGGCTCGAGCCGGCCCACGCGGTTCGTGCCCTGGGCGTTGAACCAGATCGCGCCGTCCGCGCCCGTCGTGATGCCGGTCGGCGAGGCACCTTCGCCGAGGGGGAACTCGACGATCTCACCCTGCATGCTGATCCGCCCGACCGCGTCCGCCATCCCCTCGGTGAACCACAGGGCACCGTCCGGGCCGACCGTGATCCCGCTCACACCGGCCCCCGGCGAGGGGAGCGGGTACGTCGTGAGGCCGCCACCCATCGTCCTGCGGACGATCGTGTTGGATGCCCGAGCGGTGAACCAGAGCGCGCCGTCCGGACCGGTCGTGATCCACTGGGGAGCGCTCGCGTCGGGAGGGAGGGGGAACTCCGTCATCGTGCCGTCGACCGTGATCCGGCCGAGGGCGTTGGCGGCCGTCAACGTGAACCACAGAGCCCCGTCGGAGCCGGTCGTGATGCTGAGCGGTGCGGCACGGGGCGTGATCGTCCGCCATTCCGTGAACTCGCCGTCGACCGTGATCCGGCCGATCGCGCTCACGCCCCGCTGCGCGAACCAGAGCGCGCCGTCGGGCCCCACCGTGATCCCGGTCGGGGTCGACAGGTCGCGGAGGTAGAACTCCGAGAGCTCTCCGTCGACCGTGAGCCGGCCGATCCGGTTCCCGTTGTGCTCGGTGAACCACATCGCCCCGTCGGGCCCCCGGACGATGTCGTAGGGATCCACTCCGAACTCGAGATCGATCGGCGACATGGAGCCGTCGGGCGCCACGCGCGCGATCTCGGCGGCGCCCCGGCTCGCGACCCAGTTCATCCCGTCCGGCCCCGCCGCGATCCCCTGGGGCAGGGAGTCGCCCGTCGGCAGGTCGAACCACGTGGGCGCGGCGGCGCTGGCCGGCCCGCTGACGGCGCCGAGCAGCGACGCCAGGACCACCAGGGTGGCCCCCATCACGATCGAGCCATGGTGCTTGCGCCGTACCATGTTTGCGGTATCGGCAGGGACGACCGATCCGCGCACCGGGCGAAGGTCGATAGGCGTCCCCCGGCTGGGGGAGGCCGAGAGTATGCTCCGCCGATGCCATCTGCCCCGCCGCTCGTCGTGATCGCCGGCCGTCTCGTCGACGTGGCGTCAGGCGCCGTGCTCACCGACCGGGCCGTCGTGCTCGAAGGGGACCGGATCCGCGACGTCGTTCCCGTATCCGATGCGCCGAATGAGCGCACGATCGATCTCTCGAGCCGGACGGTCCTTCCGGGGATGATCGACTGCCACGCCCACCTGATCGGGGAGATGGACGACGGGCAGGGCTACGCCTACCTGGTGAACCGCTCGTCCGCCCAGGAGGCCCTCACCGGGGTGACGAACGCCCGGGCGACGCTCCTGGCGGGCTTCACCACCGTCCGCGACGTGGGGACGTTCCACGCGTTCGTCGACCTCGCGCTCCGCGAGGCGATCGAGGGCGGCAGGATCCCCGGACCCCGGATGATGTGCGCCGGCGCGTACGTCACGTGCCCCGGCGGGGGCGGCGACATCACGGGGCTGCCGCCCGACGTGCCCGTGCCGAGCGAGCTGCGCGTCGGCGTGTCCTCCGGGCCCGACCAGGTGCGCGCGAACGTGCGTCGGATCTTCGACGCCGGCGCGGACTTCATCAAGGTGATCGCGACGGGCGCGGTGCTCACGTCCGGGACGAACCCGGGGGAGCCCGAGCTGACCGAGGACGAGATCCGTGCCGCGGTCGAGGAAGCCGAGGCCCGGGGGAGCCACGTCGCCGCGCACGCGCACGGCGCGGAGGGTGCGAACCGGGCGATCCGCGCGGGCGTCCGCTCGATCGAGCACGGGTGCCTGATCGACGACGGCACGATCGATCTGATGCTCGAGCACGGGACGTACCTCGTTGCCGACATGTTCGACGGCGACTGGATGATCCAGGAGGGCCCTCGTCTCGGGTACTCGGACGAGGTCATGCAGAAGACGGAGATGACGAACGACGCGCAGCGGGAGAACTTCGCGAAGGCCGTCAAGGCGGGTGTGAAGATCGCGTTCGGGACGGACTCGGGCATCTACCCCCACGGGATGAACGCGAAGAACCTGGCCTTCCACGTCCGGTTCGGCCAAACCCCGATGGAGGCGATCCGGAGCGCTACCCTCAGCGCCGCCGAGCTCCTGGGATGGGACGACCGCGTCGGCTCGCTCGCGCCGGGCCGCTACGCGGACCTGATCGCCGTGGACGGCGACCCGCTCGACGACGTCACCGTCCTGGAGGACGTGCCCTTCGTGATGAAGGGCGGCGAGGTCGTCAAGGGCTGATCAGCGGTACCACCCGGCGTCGGGGGCGCGATCCGTCACCTCGGTGAGACCGGGCCCGCCGAGCGCCACGACCCTCCAACGGATCACCTTGGTTCGATCGAGGTCGTTCCGCGCCACGCCCCACCACGCCCGGAACGGATCCGCGTCACAGTTCGCATCGATCCGCGGGCCTTCCAGCATGTGGACGTTGCACGCGACGAGATCGAGGTTCCGCACGGTGGTGACCATCACGAAGTCCGCGTCCGGCGTGCCGCGGGTGTCGAGCAGCACACGCAGCCGGTAGTCGGGTCCCAGCTCGCCCGCGACCCTGATCTGGAACCGCCATCGATCCGGAGCGACCACGAAGACGCTCTTCGTCGCCTTGTGGATGTCCGGGGCGATCTCGAAGTCGTCCGCGTCTCGGTGCGTCACCGTCCACGCCAGGACCGGCAGCGCGAGGAGCAGGACGAGCAGTCCGGCGAGGAGCGATGAGGCGGCGCCACGTTTCACGATCGAGACTCCTTCTCGGTGTCTCACGAGGGTCGCACGAGGGACGGGCACGGTCAACGGAGTCTCCGGCACCCTCGAACGTTCTGCGATGATGGGCCGCACCCGATCGAGGAGCAGGCGCGATGTCCGAAGACAAGGCCCTTTCCGCCGCGGAGATCATCGAGAAGTCGAAGCGATACACGCTCTACGACTGGCAGGCCCAGTCGAAGGCCTCGCCGATCGCCGTCGATCGAGCCGAGGGCGTGTACTTCTGGGACGTCGACGGCACGCGCTACCTCGACTTCAACTCGCAACTGATGGGCGTGAACATCGGGCACGGCGACAAGCGGGTCGCGGACGCGATCGCGCGGCAGGCGGAGAAGCTCCCCTACATCTCCCCGTTCATGGCGTACGAGACGCGCGCGCGCCTCGGCGAGAAGCTCGCCACGCTCTGGCCGGGCGAACTCGAGAAGACGTTCTTCACGCTGGGCGGCGCCGAGGCGAACGAGAACGCGATCCGGATCGCGAAGGCGTTCACCGGGCGGCAGAAGATCCTGGCCCGGTACCGCTCGTACCACGGCGCCACCTACGCGACGGTCAACCTCACCGGCGATCCGCGTCGGTGGGCGAACGAGAACCCGCCGATGCCGGGCATCGTGCACGTG
Organism: uncultured Actinomycetota bacterium; assembly: GCA_963724415.1. Lineage (GTDB taxonomy): Bacteria > Actinomycetota > UBA4738 > UBA4738 > HRBIN12 > JAJNBA01. The sequence goes on from CAVRUS010000012.1 coordinate 155,095, forward strand.
CTCGACCCGTATCGAGGGACGGCTCGCGGAACGGAGCCCGCGGCGACGGCGCTGGCCACGCTCGAGGAGACGATCGAGCTCGAGGGGCCCCAGACGATCGCGGCCTTCATCCTCGAGACGGTCACGGGAACGAACGGCATCCTGATCCCGCCGGATGGCTACCTCGAAGGCGTGCGAGAGCTCTGCACCCGGTACGGGATCGTGCTGATCGCCGACGAGATCATGTGCGGATTCGGACGAACGGGTGAGTGGTTCGCGGTGAACCACTACGACCTCGTGCCGGATCTGATGACGGTCGCGAAGGGTCTCACCTCGTCCTACCTGCCGCTCGGAGGGGTCGCGATCAGCCCCGAGATCGCCGCGCACTTCGAGGAGAACGTCTTCTACGGCGGGCTCACGTACAACTCTCATCCGCTGTCGTGCGCGGCGGCGATCGCGGCGATCCAGGTGCTCGAAGAGGACGACCTGGTCGGGAACGCGAAGCGGCTCGACCCGGTGATGCGCCGGCACCACGAAGACCTGATGGCCAAGCACCCGAGCGTGGGCCGTGTTCGCAACATCGGCCTCTTCGGGATCATCGAGCTCGTCAAGAGCCGGGAGACGATGGAGCCGCTGTCCCCGTTCAACGTCGTGAACGAGACGATGCAGGCCGTGAACAAAGGGCTCCTCGAGCGAGGGGTGTTCACGATGATCCGCTTCAACGGGATCATGACGAACCCGCCGCTCTGCATCACCGAGGAGCAGCTGGAGGAAGGGTTCGCGGTCGTCGACGAGGTCCTCGAGATCGCCGACCGCGCGGTCGCTTAGCGGCCGGAGGCGCCGACCGCCGCCCAGCGGTCGGCCCACTGCGCGAGGCCGTCGATCACCTTCGCGAGGTCTCGCCCTCGGTCGCTCAAGGAGTACTCGATCGTCACGGGCGTCGAGGGTGTGACCGATCGGGTGAGGATGCCGGCGCCCTCCAGCTCCCTCAGCCGGTCGGACAGGACCGTGTCGGAGATCTCCGGGATCGCGCCACGCAGCGTGGAGTAGCGTCGGGGGCCGCCGAGCAGCACCCACACGATCTGCGGAACCCACCGTTGGCCGACGAGCTGGGCAGCCTCCTGGAAGCTCTCGCAAACCGCGCGTTCCGTGTCCATCGCCCCATCGTACCGCTCAGTTCTTCTTGGGAGCTGCGGAATACTGAGTAGTCTCGAACGGTTCCGGGTACACGACCGAGGGATGCCGCTACGGTGTCCGATCGAAGGGAGTGTTCTGTGATGGCAGAAGCGACGAAGGAGATCGGTGGCCTCCCCTTGCCGCCCCCTGGGAAGTACGAGCTCGACCTCGCCCACACGGCGGTGGAGTTCGTGGCCCGGCACATCCTCACGAGGGTCCGCGGCCGCTTCACGGACTTCTCCGGCTGGATCGACGTCGCGGAGAACCCGGAAGCGTCCTCCGCCCACGTCGAGATCAAGACCGCCAGCATCCAGACGGATACGGAGCAGCGCGACGAGCATCTGAAGAGCGACGACTTCCTGAACGTCGAGAAGTGGCCCGTGATGACGTTCGCGAGCACCGCGGTGCGACACACGGGCGGAGCGACGTTCGAGCTGGACGGTGACCTGACGATCCGCGACGTGACCCGCCCCGTGACCCTTCGGGGTGAGTACCTGGGCACCGAGTCGAACCCCTACGGGAAGACCGTGCTCGCGGCCACCGCGAAGACCACCCTCGAGCGCGAGGATTGGAACGTGAGCTGGAACATGGTCCTGGAGACCGGCGGCCTCCTCGTCAGCAAGACGATCGACCTCGAGATCGAGGTCGAGGCGCTCAAGACCGGCTAGGCGGAGCGATCACGGGGGCGTCGGGACGGGTCCCGACGCCCCCGCTTCGTAGGCGATGAGCTCGAACGCCCGGTCGTAGCGGACGACGACGTCGTCGGCGACCCAGAGCTCGCTGGTCCATCCGGTCGCGAGCGCCGTGTAGCCCCAGCGGGCCGCGAGGAACCGGCCGGCGGGCGTGTCGACGTGCTCCCGTCGGATCAGCTCGTACCGCTGCCGCATCTGGATCGGCTCGAGCGTCACGGGCTCCAGGTAGACGACGTCGATGTCGTGCGCCGTTCCGTCGGCGGGCGCGTCCTCGAGACGGCGCGCCGTGATCGCGTTGAACGCGGGGGAGAGATAGTCGAGGTGGGTCTCGGCCCCCCACGGCACCTCGACGTGCTGTCCGTCGCGGAGCCCCGTGAGGAGCCCGTCCCCGGGTTCGAGGAGGATCGCGTGCGACCCGGTCTCGATCCTCGCGCGGACGATCGCCCACGAGGCGTCCACGACGACGTCGACCGTCTCCCGATGGGGCGTCGGCTCGTCCCGCTGGATCTCGGAGAAATAGCGCCAGCCCATCGGACCGGGCGCGCATCGGAAGTCCTCGGTCCCCACGACGTCCCCGCTCCGGCCGCGGACGGCGTAGCGGCCGCTCGGCATGTCAGACCTGCGGTTGGAGCCCGAGGTCGCGCGCGATCACGAGGCGGAGGACCTCGCTCGTGCCCTCCCCGATCTCGAGCACCTTCGCGTCGCGGTAGGCGCGTGCGACCGGGAACTCCTCCGTGTAGCCGTAGCCACCGTGGATCTGGATCGCCTCGCGCGCGACGTCCACGGCCGTCTCGCTCGCGCGGAGCTTCGCGATCGCGGCCTCCGTCGTGTACGGCCGCCCCTGATCCTTCAGCCACGCGGCGTGGTACGTCAGGAGTCGCGACGCCTCGATCGCGGCGCGCATGTCGGCGAGCTTGAACGCGATCGCCTCGTAGTTCCCGATCGGGCGTCCGAACGCCTCACGGTCCTTCGCGTAGCGGAGGCTCGCATCCAGGCATCCCTGCGCGATCCCGACCGAGAGCGCCGCGATCGAGATCCGCCCGTCGTCCAGCGCCGCGAGGCACTGTGCGATGCCCTTGCCGCGCTCGCCGAGGAGGTGGTCCTCGGGGACCCGGCATCCCTCGAAGGACAGCTCGTGGGTGTCACTCGACCGCCACCCGAGCTTCCGGTAGGGCGGTCCCACGGAGAAGCCGGGCGAGTCCGCCGGGACGATGATCGTGGAGACGCCGTTCGCTCCGTCCTCCTCCTCGGTGCGACACGCCACCACGACGAAGCCGGTGATCGGCGTTCCGCTGTTCGTGATGAAGGCCTTCGACCCGTCGATCACCCAATCCCCTGCGTCCTGACGCGCTTTCGTCCGGAGCGCGGCGGCGTCCGATCCGCTCCCCGGCTCCGTCAGGCCGAACCCCGCGAGCATCTCGCCCGCGGCGATCGGGGGCAGCCAGCGCTGGCGCTGCTCGGCGCTCCCGTGCCGCGCGATCATGCCGGCGGCGAGCCCGGAAGCGACCGAGACGGTCACCGCGACGCTCGCGTCCGCCCTCCCCAGCTCCTCGATCACCAGCGCCCAGGTGATGGCGTCGGCCCCGAGGCCGCCGTAGTCCTCGGGGATCGGGACGCCGCAGATCCCCAGCTCGCCGAGCTTCTTCACGATGTCGAGGGGGAGCTCCTCGTGCTCGTCCCGCTCGCCGGCGCCCGGAGCGATCTCCTGGGTGGCGAACTCCCGGACGAGGTCGCGGACCTGCTGCTGCTCCGGCGTGAGCTCGAATTCCATCGGACGAGAGTACCGACTTCCGGTTCGGGCTCCCCATGCGAGAGGATGTGACTGATGAGCGATGTCGTGACCGTCGATCCCCTGGAGGCCGGGCGCGAGGCGTACGGCCGCCGCGCGTGGCCGGAGGCCTACCGGCTGCTGGAGGAGGCGGACCGCGCCGGACTCCTCGAGCCCGAGGACCTCGAGGCCCTGGCGAAGTCGGCGTGGTGGATCGGGCTCGCGAACGAGTCGATCGCCGCGTTCGAGCGCGCCTACGCGCTCCACCTCGAGCGGGGGAACCGGGCGATGGCCGCGATGATGGCGCTCACGCTCCGCCGGGAGTACGGGGCGAAGCTGGCCGGCACGGTCGGTCAGGCCTGGCTGCATCGCGCCGAGCATCTCCTCGAAGGAGAAGAGGAGGCGGTGGCGCACGGGTACCTCGAGATCGCGCGTCGTGAGCTCGACTTCGACAAAGGGGACATCGAAGGAGCCCTGGCGCACCTCGACCGCGCGAAGGAGATCGCATCGCGCCAGAACGACGCCGATCTCCCGGTCTGGGTGGCGATCAGTCGCGCCGAGGTGCTGGGGACATCTGGGCAGCTCGACGAGGCGTACGGCCTGATGGAACAGGCGGCGGCCGTCGCGGTCGGCGGCGAGCTCGGCCCGTTCACGACCGGAGCCGTTTTCTGCGCTGTGATGTCGGTCTGTCGCGCGACCGGCGACTACCGGCGAGGCAGCGAATGGGCCGACGTGTCGAAGCAGTGGTGTGAACGCCAGGACATCGCCGGCTTCCCGGGCATCTGCCGTGTCCACCGGGCGGAGTTCCTCCGGCTCACCGGCGCCTGGACCGACGCGGCCTCGGAGGCGGAGCGCGCTTCTGAGGAGTTGCAGCGGTTCCACCCGGCAGCGGCCGGCGGTGCGTTCCACGAGCTCGGCGAGGTCCGGCTGCGGATGGGCGACCTCGAGGGTGCGGAGGAGGCCTTCGTGCAGGCTCGGGCGCTCGGCACGGAGCCGCAGCCGGGCACGGCGCTCCTCCTCGTGGCGCGGGGGCGCACGGACGCCGCGGCGGCCTCGATCAAGGGGAGCCTGGAGGAGATCACGTGGCACAAGCTCGCCAGGGCTCGGCTGCTGCCCGCGCAGGCCGAGATCGCGAAGGCCCTCGGCGACCTCACCACGGCGGAGGCCGCTGCGGCGGAGCTCGATGTGATCGCCGAGGAGTTCGGCACGGCCGCGATCAAGGCGTCGGCTGCCTACGCAGCCGGGATCGTCGCGTTGCTGCGAAACGACCCGTCGGAGACGGCCACGCGAGCGCGGGACTCCCGGCGTCTCTGGCGCGAGATCGACGCTCCGTACGAGGCGGCGATCTCGACGATGCTCCTCGCGGAAGCGCGGACGGCCGCGGGCGAGACCGAGGCGGCGGGACTCGAGCTCGAGGCCGCCCGGGACGCGTTCGAGCGCCTCGGGGCGAGGCCGGACATCGCTCGGACCGACGCGCTGTTGGCGGAGCCCGAGAAGCCGACGGGCGCGCGGGAGGTGCGCACGTTCATGTTCACGGACATCGTGGGCTCGACGGCCCTCGTCGAAGCGATCGGGGACGATGCCTGGCACGACCTCCTGCGCTGGCACGACGAGGCGCTGCGCCGTTGCTTCACGGCGAGCGGGGGCGAGGAGATCCACCGCACGGGCGACGGGTTCTTCGTGGCGTTCCCGGACGCACGGGCGGCGCTCGGGTGCGCCGCCACGATCCAGCGCACGCTCGCGGACCATCGGCGTGACCACGGGTTCGCGCCACAGGTGCGGATCGGGGTGCATGCCGCCGAAGCGACGCGGGCGGGCGGCGACTACGAAGGTGCGGGCGTCCACGCCGCGGCGAGGATCGCGGCGCTCGCCGAGGGCAGCGAGGTGCTTGCGAGCGTCGAGACGGTCGAAGGGGCCGGAAGCGTCGTCGACGGCGAGCCGCGTGAGGTCTCGTTGAAGGGTCTGGCGAAGCCGGTCCGCGTCGTCGCCGTCGACTGGCGACCGTCCCCCTAGGGACCGGTCCCGCCCGTCCGCCGGCGCGAAGCCCTCCACGTCGAGCATCGAACCTTCTCGTTCGGGCGCGAACACCGCACGCACGCGCTCGCCGATCGTCGGCTCGCCGCGCTTCTCCAACAGCAGCCGATGGAAGAGGACCGTGTCCGCACCATCCATGCGCACGAGCCCATAGGTGACGGGCCGATCGAGAGGCTGGTCGTCGACATCGACGCGGACGAGGGTCCAGGACACGACCTCTCCCTCCGGGCCGCACTCGACCGACGGTTCGAGCTCCGCCAGGCAGCGTTCGCAGAAGATGCGAGCCGGCAGGTAGGTCACGCCGCAGTCGTCGCAGCGGGATCCGAGGAACACGCCTCGGTCCCGCAGCGCCTCGAAGAACGCGAGGTTGCCCACGCCGGGCGTGTAGCGGAACGAGACCGAGAGCTCGCCGGGGATCTTGGTCGCGCTCACGGGATCGCCTCCACGGGTCGCTCGACGGAGGCCACCGCCACCAGCTCGCGGCGGAGTTCGGGGTCCAGCGGCCGGAAGTGATCGATGTCCAGGATCGACCCGACCCGCTCGCGGGCGGGCTTCCAGACCGCCTCCACCTGCATCCCGGCGCGGACGTCGTCGGGGACGACCTCCCCCAGGAGATGCAGGAAACCGCCCTCGCTCGTGCCGTCGAGACGGATCACGGCGGGGATCTGCGGCTCCTCCAGCGGCTGCATGTCCCACGTGACGTGGCAGATCGAGAACGTCTCGACCGTTCCGGTATGCGGCACCTCGGTCCACCCGTCCGTCGGCCGGAAGCATCGCTCGCAGAACTTGCGGGCCGGCACGAGCGTCCGGCCGCACGACACGCACGTCGTCGCGAGGATCCGCTGCTCGCGGAGGCCGTCGAGGACCGCGCCGATCGCCTCGCCGGCGTCCCACTCGTAGCGGACGTCCAGTCGTTGTTCGACCGCCCCGGTCGTCGAGCGGAACTCCTGGTCGGAGAGCGACGTCGCCCGGGGCGCGAGCGGTGGCGTCGGCGGCGGTGATTGCGTCGCCGTCGACAGCGGCCCGCCATCAGTCCCCATCACGACGACGGTCCCGACCTGCATCAGGTCGCCCCACGCCTGGGCGACGCCACGCTCCGGCGTTCCGGGGACCTGCCGTGCCCCCGCCTCGCCGCGGAGCTGCCAGAAGAGCTCTGCGATCTTCATCAACCCGGCGGCCGCGATCGGGTTCCCGACCCCGAGCAGCCCACCGGAGGGACAGCACGGCAGGTCGCCGTCCCGAGCGGTCACGCCGGCCGCCGCCGCCTCGGGAGCCTTGCCCCGATCGAAGAGCAGGAGTCCCTCCAGATGGTGCAGCTCCTTGTAGTCGAAGGGGTCGTACGGCTCGGCGACGTGGATCTCCTTCCGGGGCTCGTTCACCCCGGCCATCCCGTACGCCATCCGCGCGGCGTTCTCCACGTACTCCGGGTAGGCGAGATCGCGGTTCGTCCAGTACGTCGTGTCCAGGTTCCATCCGACGCCCTGCACCCACACGGGACGGTCCGTGAGCCGCTTGGCCGCCTCCTCCGAGGCCATCACGATCGCGACGGCGCCGTCGGAGATCGGCGAGACGTCCAGCCGTTGCACGGGCCATGCGAGCGTCTCGCTCGCGAGCACGTCCTCGACGGTGATGTCGGCCTGCCCGAGGAGCGCGGCGGGGTGGTCGGCGGCGTTGCGCTTGTTCTTCACCGCCACCTGTGCGATGTCGCGCTTGTCCAGGCCGTAGGCCTGCATATAGCGCTGCATCTCCAGCGCGAAGATCCAGAGCAGGTTCGGCCCCAGGGGTCGCTCCAGGATGTTGTCGAAGATCGTGAGGAACGCGCCCTGCGGGTGGGGCTGGCAGGACGACATCTTCTCCTCCGCCACGCACACGACGACGTCGGCGAGGCCGGAGGCGACCGTGTACCAACCCTGGATCGCCGTGAAGACGCCGCTGCCGCCGCCGACGTAGGTGCGCATGTACGGCTTCGCCCACGCGCCCGCACCGTCGGCGAGGTAGTCGCCCTTGCGATGGACGCCGTCGAACGCGTCGGGCGCGCTCGTCAAACAGACGGCGTCGACGTCCTCGAGCTTCAGCTCGCACGAGGCGAGTGCCTCCCGCGTCGCGATCCAGGAGAGCTCCTTGCCCGTCTCCTGCGCGCGACGGACGAAGCGGGACATCCCCGCCCCGACGACGGCGACGCGCGGGCTCATCGCCGCATCACCGCGACCGCGGCCGAGGTCGAGGGGACCCCGCGCCAGGACTGCGCCACGCCGACGCGGGCGTCGCCCGCGCGGAGCCGCTCGACGATCGCGAGGGCGCGGGCCAGGCCGTTCGCCTCCCGGAGGTGTCCCTCGCCGAGCGCGCCGCCGCTCGGGTTGACCCGATCGGGAGCCAGGGCCGCGAGCCCGAGCGCATCGAGGTGCTGGAGCTGCTTGTACGCGTACGAATCGTCGACCTCGGCCAGCTCCACGTCGGCGGGCTCGATCTCGGCCCGGTCGTACGCGGCGCGCGCGGCACGCTCGGCGGCGGCGGCACGGTCCCACTCCCGGCTCTCCACCGACGGGGCATCCTGGCTCCAGCCCACGCCGTCGATGAAGACCCCGCCCTTCCGTGCTCGCTCCTCGTTGGTCAGCACGAGCACGACGCACCCGTCGGCGGGCTCTGCCATCTGCTCTCGGGTGAGCGGGTCGAACACGGGCGTCGGATCGTTCACGCCCGCGTAGGAGGCGCGAGGGTTCGAGGCAGCGTGCGCGCGGTTGCGTGACGCGACGTCCGCGCACTCGGCTTCGGTCCGTCCCGTGACGTGCAGCCACCGGCGCATCTCGAGACCGGCGAGCGCCGTCGCGGACACGCCGAGCGGCCGGTTCAGGACCGGGTCCATCGCGAACCGTTCGACCCGGCCGAGGGACACGACGTCGCTCGCCTTCGAATGGGACTCGACGGCCACCGTGGCGGCCACCCCGCTGCGGATCAGCATCACCGCAGTGGCGATCCCGAACAGGCCGTCCGCGGCGACGGTCTGGACCGGCCGCTGCACGGCGCCAAGCTGGTCGGGGACGTACTCGTCGAAGATGCTCGTGCCCTCCTCGATGTCCTCGGAGCAGCACACGAAGGAGTCGATCTCGCTCCGCGGGTCGACGCCCGCATCCGCGTACGCGCCGCGGGCGGCCTCGAACATCAGCTCCTTGTAGGAGACGCCCTGCGTCGTCGGGGCGAAGCCGGACCAGCCGACCCCGGCCACACCCACTCGGAGCCCCATGGCTCCATGTATATCGAAGGGTCGGGGTCCTCCACACCCCGCCGCGGACGTCGTGGCGCGCCCGGAACGCGCCTCGCTCGCCGTATCGTGACCCGGTGAGCGACATCGTCTGGTCGCCGACCCCCGAGTACGTGGAGCGGGCGAACGTCACCCGGTTCATGCGCACGCACGGGATCGACACGTACGAGGACCTGGTCCAGCGATCCGTCCAGGACATCTCCTGGTTCTGGGACGCGGTCGTGCGGGACCTCGGGATCGAGTTCCTCGAGCCCTACGGGCAGGTCCTCGACGTCTCCCGTGGGGTCGAGTGGGCGACGTGGTTCGGAGGCGGGCGGATCAACCTGGCCCATCAATGCGTGGACCTGTGGTCCGCGGCGACCCCGGACGCGCCCGCCGTCGTGTGGGAGGGCGAGGACGGCGACACGCGGACGTGGACCTACGCCGAGCTCCGGCGGCAGACGGATCGACTCGCGCGAGCGCTCATCGGGCTCGGGGTCGCGGCGGGCGACGCGGTCGGCATCTTCCTGCCGATGCTCCCGGAGACCGTGGCCGCGGTCATGGCCTGCTCCAAGATCGGCGCCACCTGGGTCCCGATCTTCAGCGGGTTCGGCCCCGATGCGGTCGCGGTCCGGCTCGAGGATGCCGGTGTCTCGGTCCTCCTGACGGCCGATGCCTTCCCTCGGAAGGGCCGCGCCGTCCCGATGCTCGACGCGGTGCGGAGCGCGGTCGCCAACGTGGACACGGTCCGAGAGACCGTCGTCCTGCGGCACGCGGGCGAGGGCGCCGCAGCGGGGGAGCGCGACTGGGCGAGCCTGGTCGAGGCCGAGTCGGACGCGCCCCTCCCCTCGGAGCCGCTGGACAGCGAGCATCCCCTGTTCATCGGGTACACGAGCGGCACGACCGGCAGACCGAAGGGGGTCCTGCACGTCCACGGCGGGTTCCTCGTGAAGATCGCCTCCGAGGTCGCCTACCAGGTCGACCTGCATCCGGGCGAGGTGCTCCATTGGGTGACGGACCTCGGCTGGATCATGGGCCCCTGGGAGATCGTGGGAGCGCTCGCGCTCGGCTCGACCGTGTTCCTCTACGACGGCGCCCCGACCCACCCGGCTCCCGATCGACTCTGGTCGCTCGTCGAGCGGCACCGCATCACCACGCTCGGCGTCTCCCCGACCCTGATCCGAGCGATCATCCCCTCGGGCGCCGGACACGTGCAGCGACACGACGTGTCTTCGCTCCGGATCCTCGCGTCGACCGGGGAGCCGTGGAACCCCGACGCGTACCTGTGGCTGCATCGCGAGGTCGGCGCCTCCGCGCTCCCGATCATCAACCTGAGCGGCGGGACGGAGGTCGGCGCGTGCTTCCTCTCGCCCCTGCCGATCTGCGAGCTGAAGCCGTGCACGCTGCGCGGCCCCGCGCTCGGGATGGACCTCGACATCGTCGATGCGACCGGGGCGCCGGTCGGCGCCGGTGAGGTGGGGGAGCTCGTCTGCCGCCAGCCGTGGCCGGCGATGACGCGAGGGATCTGGGGCGACCCGGAACGCTACCTCGACACCTACTGGCGGCGGTTCCCGGGGATCTGGGTCCACGGGGACTGGGCCACGCGCGACGAGGACGGCTTCTGGTTCCTCCACGGTCGATCCGACGACACGCTGTCCGTCGCCGGCAAGCGTCTGGGCCCGGCGGAGGTGGAGAGCGCGCTGGCCTCGCACCCGGCGGTCGCGGAGTCCGCCGCGATCGGCGTCCCGCACGCTCTCAAGGGCGAGACGATCTGGTGCTTCGTCGTCGTCACGCCCGGCGCGGAAGCCGACGCCTCGCTCGGGAGGGCGCTCCGGAACGTGGTGGCCGACCACCTCGGGCGCTCGTTCCTGCCGTCGAAGGTCGTCTTCGTGCCCGAGCTCCCGAAGACGCGCAGCGCCAAGATCGTCCGGCGCGCGATCCGGGCGGTCGCGCTCGGGGAGGATCCCGGCGATCTGTCCAGCATCGAGGATCCCGCGTCCCTCGACGCGATCCGGGAGGCGCTGGGGCGCTGAGTGATCAGGGAGAGGCGCGGAACGACACGAGGAACCTTCCGTCGGCGTCGAGCAAGCTGAGCACGTCGCCTTCGACATCGAACGAGGCGGCCGACTCCAGCGCCCCGAAGACCGCCGTCTCCTGCGACATCACCTCCGGTTCGCACACCATCCTCGTGCTCGCGACCGGGTCGAATCCGATCGATGCACCGTCGACCGCGTAGGTCGTGTGGAACGAGTTGCAGCCCCCGGATCCAGCAGCGGAGCCGTCGTCGAGGAACTCGAGCGTCACGTCGGTGCCGGCCACGGGCGAAGAGACGGCGTCCGTCGCGAGCGCGAGGGACTCGAGTCCCCACGTCGTGCCGACGAGGGGCACCGGCTCCGGCGCCTCCTCCTCCCGGAAGACCAGACGCACCTCGTCTCCCGAGAGGACGAGCTCGCCGCCACCCTCCTGATGGTCGCGGACGTCGCCGAGCGCGGCCAGGTACGCGGATTCCAGTTCCATCAGCGAGGGCTCACACGCCATCTCGGTGCCGCCGAGGGTTCCGAACGAGATCGACCCCCCGTCGACTTCGTAGGATCCGAAGTAGCGGTTGCAGCCCGATGTTCCGGCAACGACGTCGTCCTCGAAGATCAGGTCCACCCGCGCGTCGTCGGGTGCCTCGGTGGCCAGGCTTTCGATCGAGGTCCGATCGAGCACCCACGTCGGCCCTTCGAGCGTCGTGTCGTCGCCCACCGACGATCCTCCTCCGTTGCCGCATGCGATGAACACCGACGCGAGCACCCCGAGGGTCAGGAGGGCGCGCGATCGGACGAGTGGTGGCCTGGTCGCCGTCACGACTCAGAAGGACCAGAAGAGCGGGACCAGGAGCACAGCCACGAAGCCGAACAGTAGCATCCGGCTCAACCGTAGACTGCGCCCCATGCGCGTCGCCGTCTGTCAGATGCGTTCCGGGGACGAACCCGCGTCGAACATCGCTTCGGCGCAGTCACTGCTGCGCGAGGCGGCCGAGGGCGGAGCCGACCTCGCGATCCTGCCGGAGTTCTTCCCGTTCCTCGGTCCCGAGTCCCGCATCCCGGAGGTCGCGGAGTCGGTTCCCGGCGGCCCCGCGACGCAGATGCTGGCTGAGTCGGCCGCGGGAGGAGATCTGTGGATCGCGGGCGGGAGCGTCCCCGAACGGGACGGCGATCGACTCTTCAACACGGCTCCCCTGTTCGACCGCGCGGGGGAGCTGGTCGCGCGGTATCGGAAGATCCATCTCTTCGACGTCGACCTCGAAGGCCAGCCGCCGTTCCGCGAGTCGGCCACGTTCGCGGCCGGGACCGAGCTCGTGACGCATCCGACGGAAGACGTCCGCATCGGCCTGGCGATCTGCTACGACCTCCGGTTCCCGGAGCTCTTCCGAGGGCTGATGACGCTCGGCGCGGAGCTCGTCGTGCTCCCGGCGCAGTTCCAGCACCAGACCGGGGTCGCTCACTGGGAGGTGCTGCTGCGCGCACGCGCGATCGAGAACCAGTGCTTCGTGGCTGCCGCGGCGCAATGGGGCGAGTTCGGATCGCCCGAGGAGCCCCGCCGCTCCTACGGCCGGTCGATGATCGTCGGTCCCTGGGGCGACGTCCTGGTCGAGGCACCCGAGGAGGGCTCGGGGGTGTGGTTCGCCGATCTCGACGTCGCGGACCTGCGGCGGGTCCGGCAGGTGCTCCCGGCCCTCGAGCACCGGCAACTCGGGATCACCTGCTGATGCGTCGTGCGCTCCCGGACGGCTACGAGCTCGACGACGATCGCGGCCGCGTGGATGTCGACGTCGTGTACCGCTACCTCGCCGAGGAGGCCTACTGGGTCCCCGGCCGCGACCGCGCCACGATCGAGCGGCTCGTCCGCGAGTCGACCCGCGTGATCGGCGCCTACCGGGGACCCGAGCTGGTCGGGTTCGCGCGGGTCGTCTCCGACGGCTCCAGCATGGCCTGGCTCGGCGACGTGTTCGTATCGGAGGGTCACCGCGGGAAGGGACTGGGCGTGGAGCTGGTGCGCGAGGCGGTCGAGGATCCTGCTCATCGGGACCTCGCCTGGTTCCTCAACACCAAGGATGCGCACAGCCTGTACGCGAGGTTCGGCTTCGAGAAGCCGAACGAGCGGACGATGGTTCGGCTCCGCCGCGGCTGATCACCCAGGGAGGAGATCGTCCGGGCGGTCGATGTCGGGTGGGGCCCGGAAGGGGACGTCCACCTCCTCGACCCAATCGGGGTGCGAGGCCATGAGCGCGCGGGCGCCGACGTCGCCATGGAGGTGTCCGGCTTCGGCGAAGACCTCGCGGGACAGGAGCGCCGGCCCCGGCCCGTCGGCGTAGGCGATGCGGACGATCCGGCTCCGCGCGAGCGTGAACGCATCGATCAGTGCGCGCACCTCGGCGTCGGTCACTCCGGGTTGATCGGCGAGGAGGACGACGGCGCCCTCACTGTCCTCAGCGAGGTCGTGCAGGGCGACCGCCAGGGAGGACGACTGGCCGGTGGCGTGGTCGGGGTTGCGGACGAAGCGGCCCTGCGGCGGCAGCACGAGGGCTCGTTCGACCTCCTCCGCGTCGTGTCCCGTCACGACCACGACCTCGCCGATACCGGCTGAGGCGAGCGCGTCGATCGCGTGCTGGGCGAGCGGCCGGCCGCGGTAGGGGACCACCTGCTTCGTGCCCCCGAAGCGGCGACCCGCTCCGGCCGCCAGGACGATCCCCGAGATCACGGGCTCGGTCGGCGGCCGAAGAGTCGCGAGAAGAAGCCCTTGATCGATGCCCACAGGGCGCGGAGGCCGAGGCCGAACCCACCGACGGGCTTGGGGGCCGTTTTCGGCGCCGGCGCCGGCGCGGGCTCGCTCGTCGGTCCGGTCGCGGCGGCGGGCGCCGGGGACGAGGGCTCCTCCTCCATGAGCGTCGCCTCCAGGCAGGTGGCGAACTGCTTCGTCATGAGCTTCGAGACCTCGGGGAGGAGGCCTCGCGACAGCTGCGCCGCCGCCCCGGTGATCGTGAGATCCGAGCGGATGTGCACCGTGGTGCCCTCATCGCCCGCGGGCTCGAGCCACGACTCGACCTTCGCGGTCGCCACACCTTTGCCGCGCTGCTCGGTGCCCTTGGCGGAGAGCCTCGCGCGATGCGCGGCGTCGTCCCGTTCCTCCATGACGACCGTCCCGGAGAACGCCATCTGGACGGGCCCGAACTTCACGTGGACCTTCCCCTTCCAGGTTCGCTCGTCGACGACCTCCGTCAGCTCCGCGCCCGGCAAGCACGGGGCGATCCGCTCCACGTCCTGGATGAACGCCCACAAGTCGGTCGACCGGCGTGCGCACCGTGAAGGTGTCCTCGATCAGCACGTCGCCGCAGCTCATGGGGTCAGGGAGACGTACGCGGCGGGGTCGGCCTCGAACGACGCCTGGCAGCTCGCCGAGCAGAAGTAGTAGGTCCGGCCGTCGTGCACGGTCGTGAACCCCGCGCCGGCCACCTCGACGGTCATCCCGCACACGGGGTCGATCTCCTCATGCGTGACGATCGGCGTCTCCGCGACCGCCGGTCGCAGCTGCTCGGCGGCTCGCAGCTGGACGATCTCCGCGAGGATCGCCACCGCGATGTCCTCCGACGGGATCGTGCCGAGGTCGAGCCCGGCCGGCGCGTGCACGCGCGCGAGCGCCTCGTCCGACGCGCCGCGATCGCGGAGATAGCCCAGCACCGAGTCGGCGCGCTTCCGGGAGGCGACGAGGCCGATGTACGAGGCCGGCGTCGCGAGCGCCTGCTCCAGCGCGGCTTCGTCGTAGTGGCCCTGCGTCGCGACGACGACGAACGACCGGTCGTCGACGCCGGAGAGATCCAGCGTGGTGAGCGTCCGATCCGCCGAGGGATGGTCGCCGGGATCACCGCCGTCGTCCACGGCCAGGCTCCGCCATCCCAGCGCGCCGGCGAGCGCGGTCAGGGCGATCGCCGCCGGCGACCGGCCGATCGCGACGAGCTGCGGCTGCGGCAGGACCGGTTCCACGTGCACCTCCATCGCCCCCTCACTCTGGCACGCGATCGGCACCGTCACGACGCCGTCGCGCTCGTGCCCCGCGAGCTCCTCCGGGGGGCCGAGGAACAGCAGTCGCGGCGTCCCTTCCTCGAGTGCCCGGCGAGCTTCCCGGACGACGGTCGGCTCGGCGCACGCCCCACCGAGCCAGCCGTGCACGCGGCCCTCTCCGGTGATCAGCGCCGTCGCGCCCGCCTTGCCCGAGGACGGCGAGCGGCGCCACACGACAGTGGCCAGCACGAAGGGCTCGCCACGTTGGCTCAGCTCGCTGGCGAGACGCAGGATCTCGGGCTTCATCGATCCATCCTCCCGCCATCCGCTGGGAACTGGGTCTCAGGCCGTGGCCTTGGCTGCCTGGATCGCCTCCCAGACCTTCGCGGACGTGAGCGGCATGTCGATGTTCTTCACGCCGAGGGGCTGGAGCGCGTCGATCACCGCGTTGACGTAGGCGGCAGGGGAGCCGACGGTCGCCGACTCGCCGACGCCCTTCGCGCCGATCGGGTGATGCGGCGACGGCGTCACGGTCTCTCCGAGCTCGAACTTCGGTGTCTCCCACGCCGTCGGGATCAGGTAGTCCATGAAGTTCGTCCCGATCGCGTTGCCGACCTCGTCGAACGTGATCAGCTGCATCGCCGCGGTGGCGTACCCCTCCGTGAGGCCGCCGGTGATCTGCCCCTCGACGATCATCGGGTTGATCCGGACGCCGCAGTCGTCGACGGCCACCATCCGGAGCACCTTCCATACGCCGGTATCGGGGTCGACCTCGACCGAGACGGCGTAGGTCCCGAACGGGAACGTGAGGTTGGGCGGGTTGTAGTAGTGGACGCCTTCGAGCCCGGCCTCCATGTCCTCCGGGTAGTTCGTGTACGCGGCGAACGCCACCTCCTGGATCGTCTTGACCTGATCCGGGCGCTCCCTTGACGGAGAACGTGCCGGCCTCGTACTCGACGTCCTCCTCGGCGACCTCGAGCAGGTGTGCCGCGAGCTTCATCGCCTTCTCCCGGACGCGGCGAGCGACCATCGCCGTGGCCGCGCCGGACGTGGGCGTGGACCGGGACGCATACGTGCCGAGCCCGTACGGCGTGTTGTCCGTGTCGCCGTGCATCACCTTGATGTCCTCGGGCTGGATCCCCAGCTCGCCGGCGACGATCTGGGCGAACGTCGTCTCGTGACCTTGCCCCTGCGTCTGGCAGCTGATCTTCAGGATCGCCTTCCCCGTCGGATGGATCCGGAGCTCGGCGCCGTCGTTCATCTTCACGCCGATGATGTCGTAGTCCTTCGCCGGTCCGGCCCCGACGACCTCGGTGAACGACGCGACGCCGATCCCGTGGAGCTTGCCGTCCGCGCGGGCCTCGGCCTGTTCCTTCCGGAGCTGGTCGTACCCGATCATCTCGAGCGCCTTGTCCATCGCGCCGTGGTAGTCGCCGGAGTCGTAGACGAACCCGGTCGAGGACGCGTACGGGAACTGGTCCTTCTCGATGAAGTTCTTCTTCCGCAGGTCGACGGGGTCCATGCCGAGCTCGTAGGCGGCGTTCTGCACGAGGCGCTCGATCAGGTAGGAGGCCTCGGTCACGCGGAACGAGCAGCGGTACGCGACGCCGCCGGGCGCCTTGTTCGTGTAGGCCCCCTCGCGCCGAGACGTGCGCCGCCGGCAGGTCGTACGAGCCGGTCACGATATGGAACAGGCCGGCCTTGAACTTCGACGGCTGGGCATCGGCGTAGAACGCGCCCTCGTCGGCGAGCAGCGACGCCCGCAGCCCGAGCATCGTGCCGTCGCTCTTCAGCGCGAGCTCCCCCCGCATGTGGTAGTCGCGCGCGAAGCCGGTGGAGATGAGGTTCTCGGAGCGGTCCTCGATCCACTTCACGGGATGCCCGAGCAGGAGCGAGGCCGCGGTGGCGACGACGTAGCCGGGGTAGACCGGCACCTTGTTGCCGAAGCCCGCCACCGATGTCGGGCGACATGATCCGGATCTTCTCTTCGGGCAAGCCGGCGACCAGCGCGAACACCGTGCGGATGAGGTGCGGCGCCTGCGAGGTCATGTAGATCGTCGCCTGGCCGGTCGCGGGGTTGATGTCCGCGACGCAGCCGCACGTCTCGAGCGGCGCCGGGTGGCTCCGCGGGTAGAACGTGTCGAGCGAGACGACGACGTCGGCCTGCGGAGAACGCGGCGTCCGTCGCTTCCTTGTCGCCGGTCTCCCACGAGTACACGTGGTTGTTCTCCTGGCCTTCCTTGTCCGTGCGGATCAGCGGCGCCCCGTCCTCCAGCGCCTGCTGCGGGGTCGTCACCGCGTCGAGCGCGTCGTAGTCGACGTCGATCAGCTCGAGCGCGTCCCTCGCGACGTAGGGGTCGTCGGCGATGACCGCGGCGACCTCCTGTCCCTGGAACCGCACCTTGTCCGTCACCAGGACCGCCTGCGTGTCCCCCGAGAGCGTCGGCATCCAGGCGAGGTTGTGCTGCGCCATCAGCTCGCCGGTGACGACGGCGATGACACCGGGGAGCGCCTGCGCTCTCGACGCGTCGATGCTGGTGAGGTTCGCGTGGGCATACGGGCTCCGCAGGATGGCCATGTGCAGCATCCCGGGGAGGTTGATGTCGTCGATGTAGTTGCCGGCGCCCCGGATGAACCGGTCGTCTTCGACGCGGCGGACGCTGTGGCCGATCCCGCGGATCTCCTCTGTTTCGGTTGCCATGTCGTCGTCTCCTCGTTCAGGCGTTCGCGGGCTCGGTGGACGCCCCGGCCGCCTGGATGGCCTTGACGATGTTCGTGTACCCGGTGCAGCGGCAGAGGTTCCCGGAGATCGCCCACCGGACATCGTCGTCGCTGGGGCTCGGGTTCTGCTCCAGGAGCGCGGCGCCGACGAGCATCATCGCCGGGGTGCAGAAGCCGCATTGCAGGCCGTGGTGCTCCTTGAACGCGGCCTGGATCGGATGGAGACCGTCCGCACCCTGCATCCCCTCGACGGTCGTGACCTCGCGACCGTCGGCCTGCACACCGAACAACGTGCACGATTTCACCGGCCGTCCATCGAGCAGGACGGTGCACGCACCGCAGCTCGACGTGTCGCATCCGATATGCGTGCCGGTGAGTCCGAGTCGTTCGCGGATCGCGTGGACCAGGAGCAGCCGTGGTTCGATGTCGAGCGTCTCCTCGGCACCGTTGATCGTGAACGTGATCTGCATCGTCCGCTCCCTCGTCAGGCCGCGCCGGCCATCTCGGCCGCGGCAGCCAGCCCGCGGCGCACGTACACATCCACCATGTGACGTTTGTACTCCGCGGAGCCCCGCACGTCGGTGGTCGGTTCGGCCGCCTCGGCCGCACGTCGCCCGGCCTCCGCCCACGCCTCGTCGCCGGGAGCGGCCCCCGCCAGCGCGGCCTCGGCGGCCTCCGCCTTCAGGTTCGTGAGTCCCACCGACGTCAGTCCGATGCCGGCTCGACCGACGGATCCGTTCTCGAGCGTCAGGGAGACGGCGACGGCGACCGTCGCGAAGTCGCCGACCTTGCGCTCGAGCTTCAGGTACGTCCCGCCCGATCGAGGGCCGGGCGACGGCACCCGGATCTCGGTGAGCAGCTCGGTCGGACCGATCGAGCTCTGGAAGGGCCCGGCGGCCAGGTCCGTCGCCGCGATCTCGCGCTCGCCGTCGTTGCTCCGGACGACGACCGTCGCGCCGAGCGCGAGCATCACGGACCCCAGGTCGCCGGAGGGGTCGGCGTGCGCGAGCGAGCCACCGATCGTCCCGAGGTTGCGCACGATCGGATCCGAGATCATCGGAGCGGCGGCCGCGATCGTCGGGTAGCGATCCTTGATGACCTCCGACGACACCAGCTGATGGTGTCGGACGAGGGCGCCGATCCGGAGCGACCCGTCACGCTCCTCGATCGCCGTCGAGGCCGCCGATCCGGTTCACATCGATGAGCCGCTTCGGTTCTGCGAAGCGGAGCTTCATCAGCGGGATCAGGCTCTGGCCCCCGGCGAGGACCTTCGCGTCCTCTCCGTGCTCCGCGAGGAGCTGCAACGCCTCCTCGAGGGTCTCGGGCCGGTGGTACTCGAACGCTGCTGGGAGCATCTCGTGAACCCCCTCGATCTCCGCAAGGGTCGCTGCGACGGCGACCCGACCCAGGTGATACGGCTCCGGGAGCCGATCAGCTTCCCGGAGAGCGCCAATCCTCCCCCCGGCGGGCGTCACCCGCAAATCGGCGATCTCGCTCCCGGTGGGCACCGCGGTCGCGTGCGGCCGTTTGCGGCAGAACGGGTCTTGGGTACAGCTCCACCCATGGACTTCCGCAAGCGGGCGAAGCTCGACCCGACGCAGGTCGAGGACCGGCGCGGCATGCGCGGCGGCCGCGGCATGGCGGTCGGCGGTGGCGCCGGGGTCGTGGGGGTCATCGTCGTCCTCCTGGTCACCCTCCTGGGAGGCGGGAACATCGATCCGAGCGCGCTCGAGTCCCTCGAGGGCGTGATCGTCGGCGGTCAACAGCAGCAGGGCGAGGTGATCGACGAGTGCAGGACCGGCGAGGACGCCGAGCAGAGCCGCGACTGCCGGTTGATCGGGACGGTGAACAGCATCCAGGCCTACTGGGACGGAGCGGTCGAGGGATACCGCACGTCCGTGACCGTGTTCTTCTCCGGTTCCACCGGGACGGGCTGCGGATCCGCGAGCTCCGACGTGGGTCCCTTCTACTGCCCCGCGGACGACAAGGTCTACGTCGACCTCGGGTTCTTCGAAGACCTCCAGACCAGCTTCGGGGCGGAGGGGGGTCCGTTCGCGGAGGCGTACGTCCTCGCGCACGAGTACGGGCATCACGTGCAGGACCTCCTCGGCACGCTCGACCGGATCGGTGGCGACCGGGAGGGTCCGCAGAGCGCCGCCGTTCGCTCCGAGCTCCAGGCGGACTGCTTCGCGGGGGTGTGGGCCGCGAACGCCGTCGACACGGGGTTCCTGGCGTCCCTCGGCGAGGACGAGATCACCCAAGCGCTCGACGCGGCCGCGGCCGTGGGCGACGACCGCATCCAGCGAGAGACGCAGGGGCAGGTCAACCGCGAGGTGTGGACGCACGGCTCCTCCGCGCAACGCCAGCGGTGGTTCCTGACCGGCTACCGCAGCGGCGACCCGAACGAGTGCGACACGTTCAGCGGGGGGATCTAGCCGGCTTCCGCGTCGCCCGGACGTGCCTCGGTCCCCGGCCGCGGGCGGTCGTGGATCGGCCCCGGTCGTTCGCGCAGGAACCCTCCCGAGCGGTGCCGCTTCACCGCGACGATCTCGGCCACGATCGCCTGCGCGATCTCCTCGGGACCCTCGCCGCCGAGGTCGAGACCGGCGGGCCCGTGGATCCGCCGCCGGTCCGGGTCCGCGATCTCCACGCCTTCCTCGCGGAGCTCCGCGAGCAGGCGCTCGGTCCTGGCTCCGGGCCCGAGCATCCCGAGGTACGCCGCCGGCGACCCGAGCATCGACCGGACGTACTCCTTGTCGCGGAGGAAGTGGTGCGACATCACGACGACGTACGTGCGCTCGTCCACACCTGCGGCCTCGGCGGCGTCGGAAGGGGTGTCGAGCGCGACGAATCCGCTCGCTTCCGGGAACCGTTCGCGAGTGAGGAACGCGGGGCGGTCGTCGGCGACGGTGACGTTCCATCCCAGCACCGACGCGGCGCGGACGAGCGGGATCGCGTCGTGGCCCGCGCCGCAGACGAGCAACCGCAGCGGCGGATCGAGGACCTCCACGAACGCGCGGACGTCCTCGCCGAGCCGGCGGACCTCGGACCGCTCCTCCCGCAAGAGCCCCTCCGCGGCCCGGACGGCTTCGGCATCGATCGCGGCATCCCCGAGGGAGCCCTCGGCCGTGCCGCCCGGTCGCACGACGAGCCGTGAGCCCGGGTCCACGTCCGGGTTCGAGGACTCGACGACGGTGATCACGCTGATCGGGCGCTCCGCCTCGAGGGCGGAGCGGAGCGCGCCGGCGACCTCGGCCGCCTTCTCCGCGGGTTCGATGAAGACCTCGATCGCGCCGTTGCATCCGAGCCCGAGTCCCCAGACCGCGTCGTCGTCCGCGGTGAGGTCCCAGCCGGCGAGACGGGCGCGACCCTCCTCCATCACCACGCGCGCCATGTCGGCGACGTCGCCCTCGAGACAGCCGCCCGACAGGTTCCCGACCGGTGCGCCGTCCTCCGGCACCAGCAGGCGGGCGCCGGGCCTGCGATAGGTCGATCCGCGGACGGCCACGATCGTCGCCAGCGCCATGCGCTCGCCCTTGGCGGACAGCCCCTCGATCGCCGCCAGCACGTCCCCGATCTCGCTCATCGGCCGCCAAGCTCGCGCATCAAGGGATGGTACGCCTCCCGTTGGACTGACCGGCTCCTCAGGGCGCCGCTTCCCGTGACCGATACTGGGAGCGTGAACGACGACTTCCATTTCGGCGAGCACGCCAAGCGTCCTGCGCGTCTCGGAGGGCCGCCGCCGCAGCAAGTGAAGCACTCGTTCGACCTCCGGTTGCTCTGGATCGCGGCCGGCCTCGTCGTCGCCGCGGTGATCGCCTTCGTCGTCCTCAGCGGCGCCGACGAGGCCGGCAAGCAGATCGCCGACGCGGAGTCCGGGACGGTCGCCCAGATCGATACGGCCTACGACGCCGCGGCGCAGGGGATGATCGGCCGTGCCGTCGTGGTGGCGCAGAGCCTCCACGCCGAGCACGGGAGCTTCACCACCGACATCGCCACCCTGTCGGCCTACGACCCGAGCCTCCGCTTCACGTCCGGTCCGTCGAACAACCCGTCCACGGTCTCGTACGCGGTCAGCGGTAGCCAGTTCGGCGCGGCCGTCCGATCCGAGTCCGGCACGTGCTGGTGGGTGCGTATCGATCAGAGCGGCGTGACGACCTACGGGAGCGGCACCCCGTGCACGGGGAGCGCGGCCATGGCCGCCTCCGACGCTTCCTGGTAACTCCCACCGGCCCGGAAACGCTCAGTCCGGCGGCGGGAACGCCGATACGACGAGGATGGACGATTCCTTCGCCTACCGCACGACGCTGCCCCCCGAGCCGCGGTTCGAGCCTTGGGTGATCAAGGGGGCCGTGGTGGGAGCGCTCCTCGTGCTCGGGATCGCGCTTTTCACCCGATGGGTCGTGACGAGCGAGCGCGAGAGCTTCGCTCGCGGCTCGCACGCCGTCATGACGTCGATGCGGGTCGGGCAGATCGAAGGTACGGCCGATCGCCTCGGCACCGACGATGACGCCGAGGAGGCCACGCGGATCGCGCTCACGGCCGCCCGGGCGGCGTTCGTCCAGCGCGGGAGCTTCCTCGCGGCGGACCCGGCGCGGCTGAGCGAGCTGCAACCCGGCTACACCTTCGTGGATGGACCGTCCACGATGCCGGAGATCGTCTCCGTCGCGGCGGATCGGCACGACTGGGCGGCCGCGGTGCTCGGGCCGAGCGGGACCTGCTTCTGGATCCGCGCGGACGTGGCCGGGACCATCAGCACCGGGTCGGCACCTGGAACGACTTCGACGTGCACGGGCAGGTCGTTCGTCGCCGGCGACGATCTCTCCCCAGCATCGCTCGATCCCCGCGGGAGCCGCTGAGGCCCGCCCGACCCCCCGGAGATGCACGTTTAGAACACCGACTCTCGGGTAACCCCTCCGCGTCGACAGCGCTGGCGCGCTCGCGCCAGGAAGGGGGACCCATGTCGTCCGTTCGTCGTCTGCGAGTCCGCCGGCTCATGCCGTTGCTCGCCGTGTCGTTGCTCCTCCCGTTGTTGTCGGGGGTGATCCCCGCACAGGGCGTGGGCGAGGTGGTCGGCCCCGGCTTCCAGGGGGAGGGCTCGGCCCTCCAGGACGATCTCGACCTGCGGATCGGATCGGTCGCGCCGACAGGACGGCAACGGCAGCTCGTCGCGGCGATGGGGGCGACGGCCGTCTGGAACCGTTTCGGCACCCCTCACTCCCTGTCTCCGGTCGCCGGCGGCTTCCTCGCCACCGGCCTCGCCTCGGATGAGCTCGCAGCGGCGCGGGCTTGGATCCGGGACAACCGCAGCCTGTTCCGACTCTCGACGATCGGCGTGCGCAACCTGGACGTGATCCGCAACGCGCCGATCGGGTCCGGGCGGGCGATCACGTTCCAGCAGTCGTTCGGTGCGCTGTCCGCCGGCATCGACGGGCGGATCACGCTCGGCATCGTCGACGGGAAGCTCGCCTACGTCTCGTCCTCGATCGCCCCGCACGCTGCGATCAGCGATCGCACCACGGTCTCCGCCCAGCGGGCGATGCAGCTCGCGGGCTCCCGAGCCGGGAAGAGCGTCTCGGCCGCCGATATCTCCGGCTTCCACCGTCTGGGCGACTCGACGCGGATGACGATCCGCGGGTTCACGGGGCCACAGACGGCCTCGCTCGTGGCCGTGCCGACGCCCCGGCAGGGTGTCCGGCCGGCGTGGCTCACCCAACTGATCGATACGCGGATGCCATTGGGGGTGGCGACGTACGTGGACGCGCTCACGGGCGCAACGCTCGTGCGCGAGAGCTTGGTCGACTTCGCGGCCGACAACCCCACCTGGGACGTGTTCCCGTCCAGCCCGCCGATCGACTACTCCTCCACGGACACGCGGGAGACGTGGTGCTGGTCGGCCGGTCCCTCCTGCGACCTGGTGGTGGGGAACCCCTCGTCACCGGAGCCCTGGGACGTGCGTCCCCCGAACACGGGCGTGACGAACACGTCGATCGGGAACAACGCCGAGACCTACGAGAACTGGAACACCGACAACCCGTTCAAGGTGGGCCACGATCCGGCCACCGAGTCGCCCACCCGCGACTACCAGTACCCCTGGACGAACCAGTGGTTCGAGGAGCGCTGCGACCCGACGGTCTTCGACTCGCCGGCGCGCAACGACATCGACGCGGCGATCGCCAACCTGTTCGCGATGCACAACCGGATGCACGACTTCGCCTACTCGTTGGGCTTCCGTGAGACCACGTTCAACATGCAGTCGTTCAACTTCGGTCTCGGCGGCAAGGACCACGATCCGGAGATCGGCAGCGCGCAGGCCGGCGGGATCGCCGGCGGGCCGCCCGGGTTCACGGCCCGCGACAACGCCAACCAGATCACGCCCAAGGACGGGCTGCCGCCCAACACGAACATGTACCTGTGGCAGCCGATCGCCGGCTCCTTCTACGCGCCCTGCGTCGATGGCGACTTCGACATGAGCGTGATCGGGCACGAGTACACGCACGCGATCACGAACCGGATGGTCGGCGGCCCGAACGCCGGGCTCTCCGGGTTCCAGGCTGGCGCGATGGGCGAGTCCTGGTCGGACCTCGTCGCGATGGAGTACCTGAACTCGAACGGGTTCGTTCCGGTCGGCGGTGAGAACCCGTTCGCGGTCGGGCCGTACGTGACCGGCGATCCCAACGCCGGGATCCGGAACTACGGGATGAACGACAGCCCGCTGAACTACTCGGACGTCGGCTACGACGTCGTCGGCCCGCAGGTGCACGCCGACGGTGAGATCTGGAGCGCGACGAACTTCGCCCTCCGCGGCGCGATCGGCAACACGGTCTGGCGCCAGGTGATGTTCGACGCCTACCTCCTCATGCCGTCCGCGGTGAGCATGGTCGACGCGCGCAACGCGTACCTGGCGGCGGACACGATGCGGTTCGGAGGAGCGCACCTCGACGCGATGTGGCACGTGTTCGCGAGCCGCGGGCTTGGGATCGGGGCGTCGAGCAACACGAACAACGACACCGATCCGATCCCGAGCTTCCAGAACCCACGGGGCCCCGAAACCACGGTCACGTTCGATCCCGTGGACGAGAACGGCGACCCGGTGGCGGGGGCGCAGCTCTTCGTGGGTCGCTACCAGGCTCGGGCGCTGCCCGTGGCCGACACGACCGCCGGGACCCCGCTCGGGAACACGGTCGACATCGTGGGCGGCACGTACGACTTCCTCGTGCGTGCCAACGGCTTCGGCCTCACCCGCGTCGAGGACGTGGTCGTGTCGCCGTCCGGCACGCAGACGCTCACCGTCGATCTGAAGACGAATCTGGCGTCGGCCGCGAACGGCGCGACGGCGAGCGGCGCCGGCGCCCGGCTGGGAGCGCTGATCGACGACACGGAGGCGACCAACTGGGAGTTCACGGGAGCGCCGGTCGCCGATCAGGCCGTGATCGTGGACCTCGCCGGAGACGAAGCCCACGCGTTGGGCTCGGTCAACGTGAGCGCGCTGCTCTTCGCCGGCCAGAACCGGTTCACGGCCCTGCGGCGGTTCGCGATCCAGACGTGCACGGCGTCGGCTCCGACCGACTGCTCGGTGTCGAGCGACTTCGCCACCGTGTTCACGAGCCCGGCCGACGCGTTCCCGTCGGTCCGGCCCCGGCCGCGCGCACCGGACCTGAACATCCGGTCGTTCGCGATCTCGGGGAGCGCGACGCACGTGCGATTCGTGGTGCTGACCAACCAGTGCACGGGCGGGCCGGACTTCCAGGGCGACCAGGACGACGACCCGATCAACATCACGGACTGCTCGGCGGGGAGCGTCCAGGACCTGACCGTCCGGGCCGCCGAGGTCCAGGTCTTCGGGGAGTGACGTGTTGGGGGGGAGCGCCTCCGGGCGCTCCCCTCCGATTCGACCGCACCCGGGGCCCGGGTCTACACTCCGCCTGCGCGCCCCTCCGCTCACCAAGCACCCACCAACGGCGCGAGAAGGAGGACCCCGTGACGCACGTCTCGGTCACCGTCAACGGGGCGATGCGTGAGGCCGACGTCGAGCCCCGCACGCTCCTCGTGTACTTCCTCCGGGAGACCCTGGGGCTCACCGGCACGAACGTCGGGTGCGACACCAGCAGCTGCGGCGCCTGCACGGTCCTCCTCGACGGGGAATCGGTGAAGTCCTGCACGTTGCTGGCCGCCCAGGCCGACGGCCGGGAGCTCACGACGATCGAAGCGATGGCCGAGGGGGATGAGCTCCATCCTCTCCAGGAGGCGTTCCGCCGCAACCACGGCCTGCAGTGCGGGTACTGCACGCCGGGGATGATCATGGCCGCGGCGAGCTACCTGAAGGAGAACCCGAGCCCGTCCGAGGGCGACGTCCGGATGGCGCTCGAGGGGAACCTCTGCCGCTGTACCGGCTACCAGAACATCGTGAAGTCCATCCTCGACGCCGCCGGCTCGATGGCCGGCGCCGAGGCGTGAGGAGGTAGCGATGGTCACCACGGAGCAGTTCATCGGGAAGCCGGTCCTCCGGAAGGAAGACCCGGAGCTCCTCACGGGACAGGCCAGCTACATCGACAACTGGACGATGCCCGGCATGGTGTGGATGGCGCTCGCGCGCCCGCCGTACGTCCACGCGACGATCGACGGCGTCGACACGGCCGAAGCGGCTGCGATGCCGGGCGTCGTGGGTGTGTACACCGCGGCCGACTTCGACCTCGGCGCGCTCCCGTTCGTCTGGCCGATCACCGAGGACATCAAGGTGCCCGTGCACTACCCGCTGGCGTCGGACAAGGTCCGCTTCAACGGGGACGCGGTCGCGGTCGTGGTCGCCGAGACCCGTGAGCAGGCGATCGACGCGGCGGAGGTCGTCGCCGTGACCGCGACGGAGCTGCCCGCCGTGATCGACCTCGAGGAGGCCGCGAAGGACGAGGTGATCGTCCACGACGACCTCGGGACGAACGTCGTCGTGCACTGGAGCCACGGGGGCGGGGGCGATCAGTCGATCTTCGAGTCGGCTCCGGTGATCGTCGAGGAGCGGTTCGTCCAGCCCCGCCTGATCCCCAACCCGATCGAGCCGCGCGGGTGCCTCGCGTACGGGGTCTCGGCGATGGACGAGTGGACGCTGGTGACCGCGACCCAGATCCCGCACATCGCGAAGGTCACGCTCGCGGGAACCACCGGGATCCCGGAGCAGAAGCTCCGCGTGATCGCTCCCGACGTGGGCGGCGGGTTCGGCTCGAAGCTGAACGTCTACGCGGAAGAGGCGCTCGCGCTCGCGCTCGCTCGGAAGCTCCGGCGCCCGGTGAAATGGATCGAGGGTCGACGGGAGAACTACGTCGCCACGATCCACGGGCGCGGCGTGCTGCACGACTGCACGCTGGCCGGGACCGAGGACGGGAAGATCCTCGGACTGAAGTTCGTGGAGCTCTGCGATATGGGGGCCTATTACCAGCTCCTCACGCCGGGGATCCCCGAGCTCGGCGGCTGGGTGTACATGGGTCCGTTCGATCCTGCACGCGTACTGGTACGAGTTCACGGGCATCGTCACCAACACGACTCCGACCGACGCCTACCGGGGGGCCGGGAGGCCGGAGGCCACGTACGTGGTCGAGCGGATCGTCGACACCTTCGCGAGGCGGATCGGGATGGATCCCGTCGACGTCCGGCGGATGAACCTGCAGCCGCCGCACGACGAGGCCCGGACGTCGATCATGGGCCTGAACGTCGACTCCGCGAACTACGAGCCGCTGCTGGACAAGGCGCTCGCCCTTGTGGAGTACGACAAGGTGCGGGCCGAGCAGCGCGACCGACGTGACCGGGGCGATACGAAGCAGCTCGGCATCGGAGTCTCGACCTACCTCGAGATGTGCGGGCTCGCCCCGTCGAACATCCTGGGCGCGCTGCGATACGCGGCGGGCGGATGGGACGGAGCGACGATCGAGTGCTTGCCCTCGGGGGAGGTGATCGTGAAGACCGGGACGTCCCCCCACGGACAGGGCCACGAGACCGCGTGGGCACAGATCGTGGCCGACGGGCTCGGCGTGACCCCGGACGACATCACGGTCCTCCACGGCGACACGCAGACCACGCCGCTCGGGATGGACACGTACGGGTCGCGGTCGGTGTCGGTCGGCGGGGTGGCGCTCCACTTCGCGATGGAGAAGATCAAGGCCAAAGCGCGGACGATCGCGGCGCACGAGCTCGAGGTCGCCGAGGACGACCTCGAATGGGGCGATGGGTCGTGGCACGTCGCGGGGGCCCCGGACAAGGCGAAGACGATCCCGGAGCTCGCGGTGTCCGCCTGGCACGCGCACTCGCTCCCCGAAGGGACGGAACCTCACCTGAACGCAACCGCGGTCTACGACCCTCCCAACTTCACCTGGCCGGCCGGTACGCACATCTGCGTGGTCGAGGTCGACACCGAGACGGGGGAGACCGACATCGTGAAGTACGTCGCCGTTGACGACGTCGGGACGATCATCAACCCGATGATCGTAGAGGGGCAGATCCACGGTGGTGTGGCCCAGGGGATCGCGGAGGCTCTGTAC
Source organism: uncultured Actinomycetota bacterium (assembly GCA_963724415.1). GTDB lineage: Bacteria > Actinomycetota > UBA4738 > UBA4738 > HRBIN12 > JAJNBA01. The sequence continues at coordinate 183,273 of CAVRUS010000012.1, forward strand.
GAGGAGGCGATCTACGACGAGGCGGGCAACCTCACCACGTCGACGATGACGCAGTACCTGATCCCCAGCGCAGCCGAGATCCCCGAGATGGTGACGGACAACTCGCAGGAGACGCCGTCGTCCACGAACCCGCTCGGCGTCAAGGGCGTGGGGGAGACCGGGACGATCGCGTCGCCGCCGGCCGTCGTGAACGCCGTGATCGACGCGGTGTCGCACCTCGGCGTCACGGCGATCGAGAAGCCCGCGTCGCCGGAGCGCGTCTGGAGAGCGATCCAGGCGGCGCAGACCCCGATCCCGAGTGCGCCGGCCGACTTCGGAGGTGCGACATGATCCCGGCGCAGTTCGAGTACGAGCGGGTCGACTCGGTCGAGGCCGCGATCGCGGCGCTGCAGGCCGACGACGGCGCGAAGCTCCTCGCCGGCGGGCACTCGCTCCTACCCCAGATGAAGCTCCGGTTCGCGATGCCGACGAAGCTCATCGACATCGGTCGTCTCGGGGACCTCTCGTACGTCCGAGAGGACGGGGACGAGGTGGCGATCGGCGCGCTCACCCGCTATCACGACCTCGAGGCCAGCGATGCGCTCCGGCAGGGCTGCCCGATCGTCGCGTCGGTCGCCGGCCAGGTCGGCGATCCGCAGGTCCGGCACATGGGGACGATCGGTGGATCGGTGGCGCACGCCGACCCGGCCGGCGACATGCCTTCGGTGCTGCTCGCCCTCGGCGCGACGTTCGTCGCGACGGGCCCGGGTGGCACCCGGGAGATCGCGGCGGCCGACATGTTCCCGGGCTTGTTCCAATCGGCCCTCGCCAACGACGAGGTGCTCACGGAGATCCGCGTGCCGAAGACGCCCGGCGGGTGGAGCTACCAGAAGTTCACGCGCCGGGCGCAGGACTGGGCCGTCGTCGGCGTCGCGGCCGTGCGGATGAACGGCAGCGCGAACGTGTCGCTCACGAACATGGGCCTCACGCCGCTCCGCGCCGCCGGGGTCGAGGAAGCGCTGGCGGGCGGGGCCGACCCCGCGACCGCCGCCGAGCGTGCCGACGAAGGGTCGGCCCCGCCCTCGGACTCGTTCGGCTCCGACGAGTACCGGCGAGCGTTGTCGAAGGTCCTCGTCCGCCGCGCGCTCGAGGAGGCGCTCGCCTAGGTCCGCCCGATCGTTAACGAGAACGAAACACGGACGTCACCGATCCCGACGCCGCATGCCCCATAACGGAACCATCCGCGAGGGATGGGGGTCGGGATGGGGCCAGGGATCGCGACGAACACCGGTGACACGGCGTGGGTGCTGAGCTCCGCGGCGCTCGTCCTGTTCATGACACCGGGGCTGGCGTTGTTCTACGGCGGACTGGTCCGTTCGAAGAACGTGCTCGGCACGATGATGCAGGCCGTCGCCGCGATCGCGATCGTCTCGGTCGTGTGGCTGCTGGCCGGGTACACCTTCGCGTTCGGTCCTGACGTCGGTGGCGTCATCGGAGGCCTCGCGCACCTGGGGTTCCGCGGTGTCGGATCAGCACCACACGCCCTGGCTCCGACCGTGCCGCACACGGCGTTCGCCTCGTTCCAGCTGATGTTCGCCGTGATCACGCCGGCCCTGATCGCCGGGGCGTTCGCCGAGCGCGTCCGGTTCGGCGGCTACGTCGCGTTCGTCGCACTCTGGTCGCTCTTCGTGTACTCGCCCCTGGCCCATTGGGTCTGGGGCGGCGGGTTCCTCGGCGCCGACGGGCTCGGCGCGCTCGACTTCGCAGGGGGCACCGTCGTGCACATCAGCGCGGGTGCGGCCGCCTTGGCCGCCGCCTTGTTCGTCGGGAAGCGCCGCGGCTACCCGCGGGGGAACTTCGCGCCGCACAACGTCCCGATGGTGGTCCTCGGGGCCGGCATCCTGTGGTTCGGGTGGTTCGGCTTCAACGCCGGGAGCGCCCTCGCGGCCAACGGGCTCGCCTCCTCGGCGTTCCTCGCGACGCACCTCGGCGCGGCCGGCGCGATGATCGCCTGGCTCGTTGCCGAGCGGATCCGGCACGGCAAGGCGACGGTGGTCGGCGGCGCGACGGGCGCGGTCGCGGGGCTCGTCGCGATCACGCCCGCGGCCGGGTTCGTCGGGCCCGTACCCGCGTTGCTGATCGGCGTGGCCGGGGGGCTGGTGTGCTTCGCGGCGGTCGAGCTCAAGTCACGGTTCGGCTACGACGATTCGCTGGACGCGGTGGGTGTCCACATGGTGGGTGGACTGGTGGGCGCGCTCCTCACGGGCGTGTTCGCATCGCTCGCGGTCAACCCAGCGGGTGCGGACGGAGGTCTGCTCCAGGTCGGGCGCCAGGCCGGGGCCGCCGGCGTGGCGCTCTCGTTCTCGTTCGCCGCCACCTGGGTGATCCTGTTGGTCGTCGATCGCGTCGTGGGATTCCGCGTGACACCCGAAGCCGAGGAAGCGGGCGTCGACGTCACCGAGCACGGCGAGTCGGCCTACGCGTTCCGCGAGCACGGTCGTCACGCGACGCCCTCGCTGACCACGATGACCGACGAGGAGCTTTCCGAGATGCGCGAGCGACTCGTCCTCGAAGCCACCGCCCGCGTCCTCGAAGCGATCGATCAGGATGCCGGCCGATGATCCGCCGGCCGACGCGCTTCACGCGTCGGCGAGACCGACGATCTCCCAGGCCTCGACCGGACGGAGTGCACCCTTCACCGACAGCGCGCCGCGTTCCTCGGCCCGGACGCGGTCCTTCACCAGCGCATACGTGCGGAACCCGCAGAGGATCGATCCGGGGTCGGCCGCGGTCTGGAGACGAGCCGCGACATTGACCGCGAAGCCGACCGCCTTGTAGGCGCGCATCACCTCGCTGCCGAAGACGCCCACCGTGCAATGCGCCGTGTTCAGGCCCACGCGGATGTCTGGATCGGCGGGGATGCCTCGTTCGCGGAGCGACGCTGCCAGCTGTCGGCATCGCGAGCGCATCTCCATGGCGGCCTGGACGGCCGCCCACGCCTGTTCGGCTTCCGGTCGCTCTTGCGGAGCGCCGAACACGGCCATCACGCCGTCCCCGATGAAGTTGTCCAACGAGCCTCCGTGCGCCAGCACCGCCGCCGTCATCTCCCGCAGGTAGCCGTTCAACACCTCGGCCAGCTCCTCCGGTTCCAGGCTCTCCGAGAGATCCGTGAACCCCACCATGTCGGCGAACAACACCGTGATCCTCCGGCGCTGGAACGGTTCCTCCGCTTGGAGGTGCCCTCCGAGAAGACCCTCGGCGACCTGGTTCGGGAGGAACCGAGCCAGCTCGCCGGTACGGACCAGCTCGGCCATCTGCTCGTCGACGCGAGCCTCCAGCCGTCGGCGGGTCTGCTCCAGCTCGGTGATGTCGTGATAGATGATGTAGAAGCCGATCGGCTCGCCCTCGAGCCGGACGGTGACGGCCACGATCTCGACGTCGACGAGCGACCCATCCTTCCGCGTCCGACGGCCGATCCGGCGGAAGGAATCGCCCGCCAGCCCTTCTGCGCTCCAGGCGGTCGCTTCGGCATGGAGCTCGGGGTTATCCGCGATCAGATCGTCGAGGTTGTGACCGATCGCCTCAGCCGCCGAGTACCCGAAGAGCCGCTCTGCCCCCGGGTTCCAAAGCGTCACGTTGATCTGCTCGTCGATCATCACGATCGCGGTGGGGCTTTGCTCGACCAGCGACTCGAAGAACCGGCGCTGGCGAACCAGTTCGCCGACGTCCTCGAACATCGCGAACGCGCCGACGAGCCCGCCGTCGATCACGATCGGAACGGATCGGAGCACGACGTCGACGAGTGAGCCGTCCTTCCTCGTGCGGCGTGTGACGAGGTGGGTCGGTTCGGCGAACAACCGCTGGTTGACCGCCTCGGCCTCCGCACGGATGGAGTCGTGATCGGCCACCAGGTCGTCGACATGCCGTCCGATCGCTTCCTCCTGGCGATACCCGAACAGGCGCTCGGCGGCCGGATTCCACGACATGATGATGAGTTCTGGGTCGCAGGCGACGATCGCCGTGGGGCTCGCCTCGACGAGAGTCTCGTAGTACTGATGTGGGTGACTCCGCCCGAGCGCGTCCGGTGTCGGCATCGACGCGAAGCGTAGAGCCTCGGACCGTCCGTCCGCCAGACGGCCGAACGTGCTCGCGTCGTTGACGCGGGGCGGCTCGCCCGATTGCATTGGGGTCATGGATCCGCTGATCGCACAGGTCACGGACGAGGTGACCGACTGGTTCGCTGAGCCCTGGGTTCGGATCGTCATCATCTTGGGCACAGCGGTCCTGGTGACGCTGGCCTCTCGGCTGATCGTGAATCGGTTCCGCAAGAAGCTCGAGGGCACGGCGAGCATCACGCAGGAGCTGAACCTCCAGCGGGCGACCACGCTGACCGGCGCGCTGTCGACCGCCCTGATCGTGGTGATCTGGGTGCTCGCCGTCCTGATGGCGCTCGGTCAGCTCGAGGTGAACATCGCGCCGCTGATCGCGAGCGCCGGCATCGTGGGCGTCGCCCTCGGCTTCGGCGCGCAGACCATCGTGAAGGACACCCTGTCGGGATTCTTCATCCTGCTCGAGAACCAGTTCGGCGTGGGCGACAACGTCGAGATCCAGACCCCCTCGAGTCGGGTCGTCGGGCGCGTCGAGGCCCTCTCCCTTCGGGTCACCTCGCTCCGAGCGTTCGACGGCACGCTCCATTTCGTGCCCAACGGGAACATCCTCGTCGCCAGCAACCGGTCGAAGGGATGGGCGCGCGCGATCGTGGACGTCCGAGCCTCCTACGGGGAGGATGTCGAGCATCTCCGTGGCGTCCTCGAAGAGCTCTTCAAGGAGCTCGAGGGCGACCGCACCTTCTCGGAGTGGATCCATGAGGCCCCGAGCGTGCTCGGCGTCGAGCGGATGGGACAGGACGCGCTCGTGATGCGTGTCATCGCGGACACGCGACCGTCGAAGGTGATGGACGTCGAGCGACTGCTCCGCGAGCGCATCAGCCGCCGGCTGGCCGAGAAGGGGATCAAGGTCCCCGTGTTCCCCGTGGCCCCGACCACCTTGGGCACCGACGGGCGCTGAGGATCTAGCGGCGCCCTTCGAGAACGACCGCCTCCCAGGGGTCGAGCCGAAGGAGCTCCTCCACCTCTTCCCCGTCCCGGCCTCGGTCCGTTCCGATGAGCACCGTGGCTGGTCCCACGGAGAGCGTCGCGGCCGCGTCGCCATGGTTGAGGGCCACGATCGTCCCTGCCCCTCGCCGCCACGCCCAGATCCCGGCCGGTGTCTCGAGGCCTTCGTACGCACCGGAGTGCAGGTCTTCGTGATCGCGACGGAGGCGGATGAGGTCCCGGCACAGGTGGAGCATCGAGTCCGGGTCCTCCCGCTGATCCGCGACGTTCCGGGTGGCCGCGTCACCCATCGGGAGCCACGGCTCGACGTCGGCGCTCGAGAACCCGCCGTCGCTCGTCCATTGCATCGGCGTCCGGCCCTTGTCCCGGCCTGGATCCTCCGGCCAGTGGCGGATGCCGACAGGGTCCTTCAGCCGATCGCGGGGCACGTCGACGTTCCGCATCCCGATCTCGTCGCCGTAGTAGAGGAGCGGCGTGCCTCGGAGCGTGAGGAGCGTGAGGAGGGTGGCTCGGGTGCGTCCTTCATCGCCGTCGCACCAGCGGCTGGCGAACCGACCGGCGTCGTGGTTCGACCCGTTCCAGAGGGGCCACGCGGCAGCGGGCAACACCGCCTGGGTCCGTTCGACGATCTCGCGCATCTCCTCGCCAGGCGTCGAGAACACGAACGGCACGTTGAGCGCGAGGTGGAGCTCGTCCTCGCCGTTCCCGTAGAAGCGACCGAGCGCCTCCAGGTCCAGCACCCACGTCTCGCCGAGGAGAACGGCCCGGTACGGGTCGGCGATCGTGCGCCACCGCCGCAGCACGTCGTGTGCCTCGGGGCGGTTCATGCTGAAGTCCGAGCGCAGACCGTGCCGGCGGATGCTCGGATGGTCCGTCTCGAGGGCGACGGTGTCGTCCCGTAGCGAGCGATCCTTGATGAGCGCGTGCGCGACATCGATCCGGAACCCGGAGATGCCTCGGTCGAACCAGAACCGCACGATGTCGTCGAAGGCATCGGCGACCTGGGGGTTCCACCAGTTCAGGTCCGGCTGTTGCGGAAGGAAGTTGTGGAGGTAGAACTGGCCCGTCACGTCGTCCCAGGTCCAGGCCGGGCCGCCGAACGACGATCGCCAGTTGTTGGGCGGCGCCCCGTCGGGCCCGCCGTCGGCCCAGACGTACCAGTCGCGACGCTCCGCGGTACGGCTCGAGCGCGCGTCCACGAACCACGGATGCTGGTCGCTCGTGTGGTTGGGAACGAGGTCGATCAACACGTGGATCCCGCGATCGGCGGCCTCCGCCACCAACCGATCGAGATCCTCCAAGGAGCCGAAGTCGGGATCGACATCGGTGTAGTCGGCGACGTCGTAGCCCCAGTCCGCGTCCGGGGAGGGGTTGATCGGACTGAGCCAGATCCCGTCGATCCCGAGCCACGACAGGTGGTCGAGGTGCTCGATCACCCCGCGGAGGTCGCCGTGTCCGGTTCCCGTCGAGTCGGCGAAGGAGCGCGGATAGACCTGGTACAGGACGCCGTCGCGCCACCACCGTGACGCGCCGACGTCCGGATCGGACGGCGGCATCCGAGCAGCCTAGCGAACGGCCGTCGGGCCAACGTGCCGGTTCCGGCTCTCGTCGCACAGACTCTCTCGATGGCGACCGCCGGCGAGGACCAGCGCGCCCTGCGCCGTGCGCGGGTCGGGGTGACGACCGCGTTCGCGGCGCACGCGGTGCTGTCCGGTCTCCTCGGGCCGTGGATCCCACAGATCAAGGCCAGGGCCGGACTGGACGCCTCCGGGCTGGGGATCGCCCTGACGGGCTTCGCGGTGGGGCTGCTCGCCGGGACCCGTCTCGCGGACCCGGTGATCCGACGATGGGGTGGTCGGCGGGTCGTCCGAGGCGGCATCCCGGCGATGGGTGTGGGGTTCGCGCTCCTGCCGACGGCAGGTGGACTCGCGTCGCTCACCCTGCTCTTCCTCGGCATCGGGCTCCTGGCGGGCCTGATCGACGTCGCGATGAACATCGAGGCGGTCGCCGTCGAGCGTCGGTTCGAACGCCGGGTGATGTCGGCGATCCACGGCACATGGAGCGTTGCGCTGTTCGTCGGCGCCGCGCTCGCCTCCGCGGGGATCGCCGCCGGCGTGCCGATCGAGATCCATCTCCCGATCTCGGCCGCGGTGGTCGTCCTGGTGAGCAGCGTGTTCCTTCGGTGGCTGCCGGAGGGGAGGGACGCGCCAGAGGAACGAACAGCCGAGAAGGCGGAGGCTGCGAACGTCCCCCGCAGGAGCTCGACGCGGGTCCTCCTCCTGCTGTGCCTGGTCGCCGGTGGCTCGTTCCTCGTGGAGGGGATCGCGGTCGAATGGAGCGCCGTCTTCCTCCGCGAGTCCGTGGGCGCCGCCTCGAGCGCCGCCGGGCTCGGCGTCGTCGCGTTCTCGGCCGGGATGGCGCTGTCGCGTTTCACCGGGGATCGGCTCGTCGCACGGTTCGGTCAAGCCGTCGTCGTTCGGGTCGGCGCCTCGAGCGCGTTCGCGGCGCTCGTCGCGATGCTGTTGGTCCCTGGCCTGCTCCCGACGGTCGTCGCACTCGGGATCGTCGGCCTCGGCCTCGGGCCGGTGGTTCCGCTCGCGTTCCGGACCGCCGGCCGGACCTTCCGCCCCGGACATGCGAGCGCCCTACCGCTCGTGGTGACCGCCGGCTACGCGGGCTCGATCGTCGGACCGCTGCTCGTGGGCTTCATCGCCGACCTGGCCAGTCTTCGGATCGCGTTCCTCGTGCCGGTCGTCGCGTGCGCGGTGTCGGCGTTGGCCGCGGGAGCGACGCGCGTTCGATGAGGCGACCGGCTCAGGCGATCGTGCCTTCGACCCTCACGTCCGAGCCCTCGGGAGCGGGCGCGACGATGTTCCCGTCGATCTGCCGGCCGTCGACGAGCAGGGACGTGATCCGCCCGGTGATGCCGACGGGCTTGCCGATCGCGATCCGGTAGGTCGCGCCCCGGAACCGGCGGACGGCGCGGAACCCCTCCCAATCCGACGGCAGGCGGGGGTCGATCCGCAGGCCTCCGTGCTCGGGTCGGATGCCCAAGATCCACTGCGTGATGGCGACGAGGTTCCAGGCAGCCGATCCGGTGAGCCACGAGTTCTTCGCCTCGCCGTGCGTCGGCGCCGCCTTGCCGGCGATCATCTGCGCGTAGACGTAGGGCTCACATCGGTGGATCTCGGACAGCTCCTCACGCGCCGACGGATTGATCCGCAGGTAGTGCTCGAACGCGCGATCGCCGTTGCCGCGCATCGCGTCCGCGATCACGATCCACGGATTCGTGTGGCTGAAGACGCCTCCGTTCTCCTTGTAGCCGGGCGGATAGGAGCTGATCTCTCCCAGCTCGACGTGGTATCGCGAGTACGGCGGGTCGAGCAGGACGAGACCGTGTGGCGTTCCGAGTCGGTCGGCGACCGAGTCGAGGGCTCGCTCGGCTCTCCCGTCATCGGATCCGATCCCGGCCATCACGCAGATGCCCTGTGGCTCGATCCAGATCTGGCCCTCGTCGTTCTCCGCGGAGCCCACCGCCTCGCCGACGTGATCGTAGGCGCGCCGGAACCAGGCGCCGTCCCAGGCGTGCTCGCGCACCGCCTCCATCATCCGGTCCCGCTCGGCACGGGCCGCCGCCGCATCGTCCGGCAGCCCACGAAGCTCGGCCAGCTCGGCCAGCTCCGCCGCGGCGAGCGCGAACTGCCCGGCGATGAACACGGACTCGGCGACCCCACCCTCCCGGTTGGGGACCGTCTGGAACGACTCGCCGGCCTCCTCCGAGAAGGCGTTCAGGTTGAGGCAGTCGTTCCAGTCGGCTCGGCCGATCAGGGGCAACCCGTGCGGGCCGAGACGATCCAGCGTGTACGAGAGCGCGCGTCGCAGGTGCTCGTACAGCGGCGCCTCGGACCCGGGCGCGTTGTCGTAGGGGACCGACGCGTCGAGGATCGCGAGGTCACCGGTCTCCTTCACATACGCGGCCGCGGCCAGGATGAGCCAGAGCGGGTCGTCGTTGAACCCGGATCCGATCGCGTCGTTCCCGCGCTTCGTGAGGGGCTGGTACTGGTGATACGCGCCACCCGTGGCGAGTTGCGTGGCCGCGAGATCGATGATCCGTTCCCGAGCCCGCGCCGGCACCATCTGCACGAACCCGAGGAGGTCTTGGCTCGAGTCCCGGAATCCGATCCCGCGACCGATCCCCGTGTCGAAGGAGGATGCCGAGCGGGACAGGTTGAAGGTCGCCATGCACTGGTAGGGGTTCCACACGTTCACCATCCGGTCGACGTGCTCGTTCGGCGTCGAGACCTGCAGCGCGTCGAGGAGCTCCTTCCAGCGATCGCGCACCTGCCCGAACGCGGCCTCCACCTCGTCCCCTCGGAGGTATCGGTCGATCACGGGGCGGATGGACCTCGTGTCGATCGTGCCCGACCCTGGTGGATGGAACTTCGCATCCGCCGGGTTCTCCGCGTACCCGAGGACGAACACGACCTCGCGGGTCTCACCGGGTGAGAGCTCGAGCCGGACGTGGTGCGAGCCGATCGGTGCCCAGCCGTGCGCGATCGAGTCGCTCGTGGCCCCGCGCTCCACGGCGAGGGGGCGGTCCCATCCGCGGTTCGGGCCGAGGAAGCTCTCGCGTTGCGTGTCGAAGCCGGCGAGCTCCTCGGAGCAGGCGAAGTACGCGAAGTGGTTCCGACGCTCCCGGTACTCGGTCACGTGGTACACGATCCCGTCGATCACCTCGACCTCGCCGGTGGACAGGTTCCGTTGGTAGTTCGTCTGGTCGTCCCAGGCGTCCCATAAGCAGAACTCCACCGCGCCGAACACCGACATGCGCGCGCGCGGCGTCGCGATGGTTGGTGATCCGCGTCCGCCAGATCTCGAGGGTCTCGCCGAGCGGCACGAGGTACCCGGTCTCCGTCTCGATCCCGCCTCGCGCGGACCCGATCACCGTGTATCCGAGCCCGTGCCGGCATCGGTAGTCCTCCAGGTCGGCACGGGCCGGTTGCCATGACGGCGACCAGTACTCGCCGGTCTCGTCGTCTCGCACGTAGAGGAACCGGCCGCCCGTGTCGGCCGGGACGTCGTTGTACCGGTAGCGGATCAGCCGCCGGAGCCTGGCGTCCCGATAGAAGGAGTACCCGCCCCCCGTGTTCGAGATCAGGCCGAAGTACCCCTCGCTGCCCAGGTAGTTGATCCACGGCAGCGGCGTATCCGGCCGCGTGATCACGTACTCGCGGGCGCCGTCGTCGAAGTGCCCGAACCGCGTCAACGGTCCTCGGTCGGCCGTCGCTGCGATCGCTGTTCGGCGAGCTCGTCCGCGACGCCGATGCTGGTGAACGGGAGGGCCGGCGCGATCACGAGGGCCAGATCCGAGACGATCAGCAGCAGGAAGACGAACACCGTCGCCGCGAACGCCGCGATCACGCGCGGCTTCCACGACTGCATCGGGTCGTGGCGGAGCGCCGCGAGGCCGCCCGCCGCGAGACCGGCAACGAGCGGCGTCACCGCGTCCGGCGAGGCGGCCCCGATGGGGATGCCCACGAGCAGCGAGAATGCCATCGCGCGGAGCACGGCCCCGGGCGCGCGGGGGTGCTCGGAGACGAAGGCGAGCACCAGGAAGGCGAATGGGACGAGAGCCAGCCCGAAGGCGATCAGCGGCGCGCCCGCCGGGGCGTCCGGGTCGTCCGACGACGCCGCCACGATCCCCGCGATGATCGACCACACCGCGGGGGCGATCACGAGCGTCGCGAGGATGATCGCTCGCCAGCGCTTCTGTGGCGACAGGGGCTCGACGCCTCCGAGCCCGGACCGCCGGGACCGGCGCGACACGCTCAACCCTTGACCGAGCCCGCCGTCAACCCGCGGATGAAGTACCGCTGCAAGGAGAAGAACACGACGAGCGGCAGCGCCATCGAGATGAACGCGGCCGCCGTGAGGAGCTGCCAGTTCTCCCCCGTCGTTCCCACGAGGTTCCGGAGAGCGACGGTGAGCACGCGGTTCTCCTGCGACCCACCCAGGAACACGTACGCGACGAGGAGATCGTTCCAGACCCACATGAACTGGAAGATCGCGAAGGCGGCGAGCGCGGGCACGGAGAGCGGGACGATCAGGCGCCAGAAGATCGTGAAGTGGTCGGCGCCATCGATCCGAGCCGACTCGATGATCGACGACGGGAGGGACCCGATGTAGTTCCGTAACAGGTAGATCGCGAGTGGCAGCCCGAACGCGGCATGGGCGAGCCAGATCCCGAGGAATGACTGGTTCAGGTCCAGATCGGGGAAGACGATCCAGCGGCCGATGATGATGCCCTGCGTGAACAGGCGGAGGATCGGGATCAGGGCCATCTGGAGCGGGACGACCAGCAGTCCCACGACCGCCACGAACAGCACGAACCGGCCCTTGAACTCCATCCACGAGAACGCGTACGCGGCGAACGAGGCGATCGTGATCGGGATCACGGTCGACGGGATCGTCACGGCGAGGCTGTTCATGAACGCGCTGCCGAAGTGCTGGGCGGTGATCGCCACCCGGTAGTTCTCGAGGGTCCATTCGGCCGCCCGGAACGGATGCGCGAGCGCGGTCCACCATCCGGAGGTGTTCACCACCTCCTCGGCGCGGAACGACGTGATCAGGACCCCGAGGGTGGGGATCGACCACAGGATCACGATCACGAGGATCGTGAGGCGGATGAACCAGCCGCCCTTCCGCACGTCGCCCGGCGCGGTGCTGCGCCGCTCCACGACAGCCTCCGGCGCGGGGATCGGCGTGGCGCTCATCGGATCGCCTCCTCCTCCCGGAAGCGCCGGATGTTCCAGATCATCACCGGGATCACGGCGATGAACAGGACCACGGCGACCGCGGCGCCCCGCCCGTTGTGACGGAGCTGGAAGAACCATCGGATCATCCGTTCGGCCATCACGACCGTGCCGTTCGCCTCCGCGTTCGCCGGCTGCACGAAGACGATGTCGAAGACCTTCATCGAGTTGATGATCATGTAGGTCGTCACCACCACGATCGTCGGCAGGATGGACGGGACGATGATCCGCCGGAACACCTGCAGCTCGGACGCGCCGTCGATGCGGGCGGCTTCGATGATCTCGTCCGGGATCGACTTGATCCCCGCGGACAGAACGACCATCGCGAAGCCGGTCTGCATCCAGACCATGATCACCATGAGGAACAGGTTGTTCCACGGCTGGAGCTCGAGCCAACGGGCGGGCTCCTGGCCGATCCCGAGCATGATCCCGTTGAGGAGCCCGATGTTGCTCCCGAAGCCCTGGGGTCGGTAGCTGTAGATCAGCTGCCACGTGATCGAGGCTCCCGCGAACGAGATCGCCAGCGGGAGGAAGATCAGCGACTTCGCGATGGCCTCGCCCCGGATGAGCCGGTCGGCCATCACCGCGAACGCGAGTCCGGTGGTGACCGCCACGAGTGGGACGAGCACGAGCCACCCGGCCGTGTTGCGGATCGACCGGAGCATGCCCGGGTCGGTGAAGACGAACCGGTAGTTGTCGAGGCCGACGAACTCGTCCGAGTTCGCGTCTCGGAGGCTGATGAAGATCGTGTTGAAGACCGGGTACACGAGGAACACGAGCAGCAGGACGAGCGCCGGTCCCACGAAGACGTAGGGGCGAACCGTCTCCCGGAAGCGCTGCGGCAGGTAGTCGACGGCTCGGTTCAGCACCCAGAAGAGCAGGAAGACGCCGCCGACGCCGACGATGATCGCGAGGGCGACGACGCCCACGCGGTTCGCGTCCGGATCGTGGAGGTAGCCGAACGCCAGCGGGAAGATGATGGCCGCCGCGGCAACTCCGAGGACGAGCGCGACGACCCGCTTCGGCGACCGCCGGGCGCGTTCGTCGGGCGGGGTCGGCTCGCCCTCGCCCGACGGGGGCTCAGGACCGCTCGTCCGTACCTCAGTGGTCTCCACGACGTTCCATCCCTCCCCGCGTCGCGAACCGGGGACGACGCCGGGGGAGCGGCCGCGGCCGCTCCCCCGCACGTCCGCCGGACCCCGCCGTGGCGGGGTCCGGCGAGCAGCCGATCACGCCGCCGGCCAGCTGTTCTCGATGTCGTCCAGCACGCCGCTCAGGGAGCCTGAGCCTTCCTGCATGTATCGGACCATCCCGGTCCAGAAGCTCCCTGCGCCAACCTCGCCGGGCATCAGGTCCGAGGCGTCGAACCGGCCCGTTCCGTTCGCCAGGGCCTCCGTGAGGACCGCCGCGGAGTCCGCCAGGATCTCGTTCGTGTAGCAGTCGGGCCCGACGTCGAGGTTCGGGGAGATCCGCGACGAGAGCGGTTCGGCGCCCTGGGCGCATTGGACCGGCTCGCTCAGGAACTTCTCGAGGAAGTCCGTGACCTCGGGACGATTCCCGTTGGTGCCCACGACCGCGAACTCGCCGGCCAGGAGCGTTCCCTCCTGGTCGATCGGCGGGAACGGGAACCAGTCGTAGTCCACCCCGGACTCGGCGTCCTCCGGGAACGGCGCGGCGCCGATGATGAAGCTCGCCTGACGGTGGAGCCAGCACTTCGGCGGGTCGTCGAACATCGGCAGCGGGGCGGCTCCGAACGCGATCGACGGCGTGTCGGCCGCGCCACCGAGGACGTAGCCGTCCTTGAACATCACTTCGCCGAACGTCTCGGCCGCCGTCGCGACCGCCGGGTCGTTGAAGGGGATCTCGTGCGACACCCACTGGTCGTAGACGTCCGGACCGGCCGTCCGGAGCATGATGTCCTCCATCCAGTCGGTCGCCGGCCATCCGGTGGCGGCCCCGGACTCGAACCCGACGCACCACGGCGTGTTCCCGTCCGCGACCATCTCGTCCGACAGGGCCATCAGGTCGTCGAACGTTGCGGGGACCTCGTATCCGGCCGCGTCGAAGTCGTCCTTCGGGTACCAGATCATCGACTTCAGGTTGACGTTGGTCGGCACCCCCCAGTGCTCGCCGTCGAACTCGACGAGTGACATCAGGTACTCGCCGACCGTCTCCTCCATCGCGGCGACGTCGATCCCCATGTCCTCGAGCGAGACGATCGTCCCGGCCGCCGCCTCCGTGGCCACGGTTCCCGGCTGCGGCACCAGCGCCACGTCCAGCGTGCCGCCCTCGGCCCTGATCGGGAACTGCTCCTCGAAGTCGGCGGAGGCCTCGATCTCGACCGTGTAGTCGACTTCACCGATGTTCTCGTCGACGGCGGCCTGGACCGCCTCGGCCTCGTGTGGCTCCATCGCGTTCAGGACGTTGACGGTCCCGGTGTTCTCTTCTTGGTTCACGCCCCCGTCGCCGCCGTCGCCGCCGTCACCTTCGTCGGTGGTGCACGCGGCGCCGAGCAGGAACAGGGCCATCAGCGCAGCGAGTGCCATCCTGGTCCTTCGCATCCCCTCTCCTTCCGTCGATGTAGCTCCGTCGATTCCTACGTCGTTCCGGCCGTGGAGGCTTGCCTGCCTCCGTCGTCTCCGTAGATGCCCGCGCTCGTCTCCGCGTCGAAGAAATGCAGGCGATGGGTGTCGACCACGAGCTCGATCGACGTGCCCGCTTGCGCCTCGGTCCGGGGGTTCAGGCGGGCCAGGAAGATCCACTCGCCCTGATCGGCAGCGCGTTCGACCGCCTCGAGCGCCTCCGCCCCCACGTCGGTCGCGAGCTCCTTCGTGTCCTCGGTGACGACCGGACGTGCTTGGACCCCGAAGTGGACGAGGACATCCGCGCCGAGGGCTTCCTTCAGGACCACGTCCGAGCGGATCCGGCGGCTCGCCGGCGCGTCGGAGATCAGAGGAGGCGTCCTCCATGTCCTCCGGGCGGATCCCCACGACGATCGGCTTCCCTTCGTACGCCTTCAGCGCGGGGCGCTGCGCCAGCACCTCGTCGGGGATCTCCAGCGTGAAGCCGCCGAACTCGACGGCGAGCGAACCGTTCGAGCGCGTCAGGTCGGCTTCGACCATGTTCATCGCCGGCGAGCCGATGAACCCGGCGACGAACAGGTTCTCTGGGTGGTCGTAGAGGTATTGGGGCTCGTCGACCTGCTGGAGGACGCCCTTTCGGAGCACGGCCACGCGGTCGCCCATCGTCATCGCCTCGACCTGGTCGTGGGTGACGTAGATCGTCGTCACGTTGAGCTCGTCCTGGATCCGGCCGATCTCCGAGCGCATCTGGACGCGCAGCTTGGCGTCGAGGTTCGACAGCGGCTCGTCCATCAGGAACGCCTTCGGCTCGCGGACGATCGCGCGACCCATCGCCACGCGTTGCCGCTGTCCGCCGGACAACGCTTTCGGCTTCCGATCGAGATAGTCCTCGAGACCGAGGATCTTCGCGGCCTCGCGCACCCGTCGATCGATGTCCTGCTTCGGCTCCTTCCGGAGCTTGAGGCCGAACCCCATGTTGTCGTAGACGGTCATGTGCGGGTACAGCGCGTAGTTCTGGAACACCATCGCGATGTCCCGCTCCTTCGGAGGGACGTCGTTGACGACGCGGTCATCGATCGTGATCGTGCCGTCGGTGATGGACTCGAGACCCGCGACCATGCGGAGGGCGGTGGTCTTGCCGCATCCCGAGGGGCCGACGAGGACGATGAACTCGGCGTCCTTGATCTCGAGGTTCAAGTCCGAGACGGCAGGCGCGCCACCGGCGTAGACCTTCGAGACATCGTTGAGCACGATCTGCGCCATCGTCCTCCCCTCTGGCCTTGGGATTGTATTGAATAGCACCGGGGTCGGCGCGTCGAACCGGAGCCGGGCCCGTAGCATGCTCGCGATGCCCGCGTTCACCTCGGTCGAAGAGCTGCAGCAGGCGCTCGGCGAGCACGCCTACCTGGCCGACCGAGGTCTCACGACCGCGATGCACCTCGCCCTCTCGCTGGACAAGCCGCTGTTGCTCGAAGGGGAGGCCGGTGTCGGGAAGACCGAGGTGGCGAAGGTGCTGGCCGAGCTGCTGGGACGCCGGCTGATCCGGCTCCAGTGCTACGAGGGGATCGACGCTTCCCAGGCGCTCTACGAGTGGAACTACGCGCGCCAGCTCTTGGCCGTGCGGGCGCTGGACGCCTCCGAGGCCGAACGCCACGTGGAGGACCTGTTCGGGCCCGAGTTCCTCGTGGAGCGGCCCCTGCTCGCGGCGATCCGCGCGGGCTCGGGAGCGGTGCTGCTCGTCGACGAGCTCGACCGCGCCGACGACGAGTTCGAGGCGTTCCTGCTCGAGATCCTGTCGGAGTTCGCGGTCACGATCCCCGAGGTGGGGCAGGTCGCGGCGGAGTCGCCGCCAGCGGTCGTCGTGACGTCGAACCGCACCAGGGAGCTGCACGACGCGCTGAAGCGGCGGTGCCTGTACCACTGGATCGACCACCCCGGGTTGGATCGCGAGGTCGAGATCGTCCGCGCCCGCGCGCCGCACGTCGGGGAGGCGCTCGCGCGCGACGTGGCCGAGGCGGTCGCCCGGCTCCGCGCGCTCGACCTCGCGAAGCTGCCCGGGGTCGCGGAGACGATCGACTGGGCGAACGCGCTCGCGTTCCTGGGCGCGGACCGGCTCAGCCCCGAGACGGCCCGCGACACCCTCGGCGCGGTCGTGAAGGACCACGAGGACCAGGAGCTCGTGGCGCCGCGGCTCGCCGAGGTCGTCGGCGACCGCGATGGCTGAGCCGGGTCCTGCCGGGGCCGAGGCGCTCGCGTCCCTCGTCGCGTTCGGGCGTGGGCTGCGCGCTCGTGGGCTCCCGGTGGGGACGGGCCGGATCCTCACGTTCCTCCGAGCGGTGGTGGCGCTCGGCCTGACCGACCGGACCTCGCTCTACTGGGCAGGCCGCGTGTCGATGATCGGTCGCAAGGAGGACCTCGCCGCCTACGACGACGCGTTCGAGGACTGGTACCGGTCGCTCCGGCCGGAGGCGGAGCTCGCGATCGAGCTCGACCTGCCGTCGCTGGCCCGGCCCGGGGTCGGACTGGGGTGACCAGCCGGACGATCTCGAGGTGCGCACCGGCACGACGGCGATGGAGTGGCACGGGCTGGAGGAGGGCGACGAGAGCCCGGAGCCGGGGGAGGAAACCGCGATCCGCATCGTCGCGAGCGCGGTCGAGGTCCTGCGATCGAAGTCGTTCGCGGACCTGTCCGAGGAGGAGCGAGCGGAGGTCGGCGGGTTGATCCGTGCGCTCGCGGTGGCGCTCCCGGAACAGCGGATGCGCCGGACGCGCGCCGTCGGCGAAGGGTGCGCGGTTCGACGTCCGCCGCACGCTGCGGCGGTCGCTCCGCACGCGGGGGGAGCCGTTCGATCGCGCCTGGCGCGACCGCCGGGTCCGCGGCCGGCCGCTCGTACTGATCCTCGACGTGAGCGGCTCGATGTCCCCGTACGCGCGGGCCTTGGTGCAGTTCGGCTACGCGGCGATGGCCGCGGGGCGGCGGGTGGAGGTGTTCTGCTTCGGGACGCGGCTCACCCGCGTCACGCGGACGCTCCGGACGAAGGATCCCGACCGCGCTCTGCACGAGATCGGCAGGACGGTCGCCGATTGGGAGGGCGGGACGCGGATCGGGGAGTCGCTCAAGTCGCTGCTGGACGGATGGAGCCAGCGGGCGGCGTTGCGCGGAGCGGTCGTCGTGCTGTGCAGCGACGGACTGGAGCGCGGGGATCCGGAGCTGCTTGCGGGCAGCAGATGGCGCGGCTCGGCCGGCTCGCGCACAAGGTGGTGTGGGTGAATCCGCTGAAGGGCTCACCGAGGTACGAGCCGCTTGCACGCGGGATGGCGGCGGCGCTGCCGTCGGTCGACGTGTTCCTCTCGGGCCACAACCTCGAGAGCCTCGCGGAGCTGTCGCGAACCCTCGCTGGCTAGGCTGGAACTCGATGAGCGGGCTCGGCTCGTGGTATTCGCCTTCGTCTTCGACCGTGACCAGCACTCCGGCGACGACTCAGCCGGCGAGATCCCGAACCTTCGAGTGACGACGCATCGGCGAACCTCTGAATGGTCGACGTCGAACGGTAGCGACGATCGTCATCGCTCGATCGGGCGTGCTTGCCGTACGATGGAGCTCGCGCATCAGTTCGGAACCGATATCGCTGCCACCATCTTGAACAGGATGTCGACGCGCGTCGGATGATCCGGTCCTTCGTCGCACGAAGCAACAGTCCAGAGTGACCGCCCGTGTCCGACCACGTCTGAACCATCCGTGCGGAGCTCGATCGTGTCGTTCGTCGACTCGACGCCCTTTGTAGTTGGCGATGCCGTGGAGCTCGTGCTCGATCTCGACGAGGTCGGCTTGGTCGCGCATGACGACGTCGATCGGCTTGTACGCCGATGGGTGCTCGTCGAGCAAGGCTTGCGCGCTCGCGTGCTGCCAGGCACTGACGCCCATCACTTCAGCGAAGCTCTCGAGCGTCAGTTGCTTCCTCGCCTGGCGGCGTGACATCCGACGGCCGGCGCCGTGCGCGCACGACTCGTACGACGCCTCGTTCCCGAGGCCACGGATCACGTACGAGCGCTGTCCCATCGCGCCGGGGATCAAGCCGCGGTCGCCCACGCGCGCGCGGATCGCGCCCTTGCGCGTCACCCAGACCTCTCGACCGTCGTGTTCCTCTCGCTCGGTGAAGTTGTGGTGGCAGTTCACCTCGTCCGCGGTGGCGACCTCATGACCGAGCACCGTCTCGAGGGCTCGATGGGTCGACGCGAGCATCAGCCGACGGTTCTCGCGCGCGAACGCCTGTGACCAGCGGAGGTCGCGGATGTACGCGTCGAACTCCGGCGTGCCTTCCTGCAGCCACGCGAGCTCGGGGTCCTCGAGCCGGGTCCCGAGTCCCTCGTGGAGCTTCCGAGCCGTCTTCGTATGCATCGTCGCGAGCTTGTTCCCACCGCCGCGCGAGCCCGAGTGCAGGAGGATCCAGATCCGGACCGTCCTCATCCGTGGCGAGCTCGATGAAGTGGTTGCCGGAGCCGAGCGTTCCGAGCTGCGCGACGGCACGCTCCGGATGCTCGAGCGTCGGGGGCGGTGGGTTGGAGGCGAACCACGTCCGCGCAGCGTCCGAGGGCTCGCTGTACCAATGACCCAGGCCCGCGGGAACCGTTGTCTCCATCGTGGAGATCCAGCCGTCCAGGCTGTCCGGGAGGCCGTCCGCCGTCAGATCGATGCGACGGGCCGCCATCCCGCAACCGATGTCGACGCCGACGGCGGAGGGGATCACCGCGCTCTCGGTCGGGATCACGGAGCCGATCGTGGCGCCTTTGCCGAGGTGGGCGTCGGGCATCAGCGCCAGGTGCCCGGCGAGGATCGGGAGCCGGGCGGTCACCGCTGCCTGGTCGCGAGTCAGCTCATCGAGCTCACTCGCCCACGACAGCACGTTCGGCGCGATCTCCTCGGGCATGGTCGAACCGTAGCGGATGGCAGGTTTCGTACCCTGTCCGGGATGGCCGCCGACGACGACCTGATCCGCGCCTACGACGAGGAGCTCGGCCCGGAGCCGATCCCTCGATCGAACCGTGGGTTCTGGGTCGTCGCCGGGACGATGTTGGTCCTGTGCCTGTTCCTGGTCGTGGAGATCTTCGCGAACCGACCGCTCGCCAACTCGATCGGGCACGCCCAGGATTCCCTGCGTCGGGCGCAGGGCGCCGCCGGCATCATCTACGGCCGCACCGCGTCGTATCAGGAGGCGGATGCGGCCTCCCTCGCGGAAGACGTCCCCGATCTCACGTTCCGCGCCGGCGACGAGGCCTCGATCGGCCTCGACGTCGTGAGCGTCTCGGCATCCGACCTCGCCTGGGGAGCCGCGGTCCAGACACGGCCAGGCGCGTGCTTCTACGTCCACCTGCAGGTCGGCCAGGACGCTCGCTACGGCTCCGGGACGGAGTGCACCGGCGAGGCCGCGCTGCTCGCGAACGAACCTCGCTGGTAGATCAGGACGTCGCGCGATCGAGGAGCTCGATCGGATGGACGATCTCGGCGGCGACGCCGAGATCGCGCAGCCCCGCCATGAGCTGCATCGTGCAGCCGGGGTTGCCGGAGGCGACCACGGTGGCACCGGTCGAGGCGACCGCTTCGGCCTTCTCCCGTTGCAGTCGCCCGGACATCTCCGGTTCGGTGACGTTGTAGATCCCCGCCGCGCCGCAGCATCGGTCGCCGTTCGGGATCTCCACGAGCTCGAGGTTGCCGACCGCGCCCAGGAGCTCGCGCGGCTGTCGATGGATCCCCTGGGCACGGAGCGCGTGACAGGCGTCGTGATACGCGACGCGCGTGGGCTCGCGGAGGGTGCCCGGCTCGCCGCGGACGCCCTCCTCGAACAGGAACGCGATCACGTCACGGACAGGGAGCTCCGCGCCCTCGACCAGCTCGCCGTAGGCGGCCATGTGGGCGCCGCACCCCGCGGCGTTCACGATCACGTGGTCGGCGCCGGCGAACGCCCGCGCGTTCCTCCTCGCTTGCTTCCTCGCGGTGCCGAGGTGTCCGTTGTGCGCGGCGAGCGCGCCGCAGCACGTCTGATCGCTCGGGACGACGACGCGCCAGCCGTTCCTCGCGAGCACCCGGATCGTCGCGAGGTGCACGCGCCGGAACCAGAGGTCCTGCACACATCCGGACAGGAGCGCGACCGTCCCGCGGATCTCCCCCGACGGCTCGGTGACACGAGGCAACCTGCCGCTCGATCGACCGCCGCGTGGGACCAACGATCGGACGCGCCGAGGGAGGAAGGGACGCGCGAGCGGAGCGAGCGCCCCGGCGAGACGGGTGAGCCTCGGCGACGGCAGCACGACGTCGAGGCCGACCCATCGGAGGAACCGGGCGCCGCGTGAGCGGTCGGGCTCGATCTGCGTCCGCGCCGCCTCCATCATCCGGCCGAACGGCACGTGCGACGGGCAGACGTCCTCGCAGGCGCGGCACACGAGGCAGAGATCCATGAAGCTCGCGAACGTCTCGTCAATCGCCGCCTGACCATCCTGCACCGCGCGCATCGCCGCGATCCGGCCGCGCGGCGACGCCGATTCCTCCCCGGTCAGGCGGTACGTCGGGCAGTGGGGGAGACACAACCCGCACGCGACGCAGGCGTTCAGGTCCGCCTGGGTCGGAGCGTCACCGAGCGCCCAGTTCGTCTCGTGCCCCGGCTCGGGGCCGATGAACCGCGCACCCTCGGGGAGGTCGGCGCCGAGCGGCTTCGTGTCCATGTGCCCCCATCATCTCGTCGCGACGGGATCGATGTCGGGAACGTTCCGTTCGCGGTCGAAGGGCAACGCGATCATGGGGTCGGGGCCGTCGATCTCGCGCGCGAGCCGGTGGCCGTCGAAGATCGCCTCGGAGATCATCCGCGGCGCGACGCAGTCGCCGATCCGGTAGACGGCCTCGATGCCCGCCGCGTCCAACGCCTCCTGATCGCCGACCAGCTCCCGATACAACGCGTCGTCGGACACCTGTTGGGTCACGAGGACGACGCCGTCGGCCTCGATCGACCACGCCTCCTCGAACTCGTCCTCGCCCGACACCTGCCCCGGTTCGACCGCGAGGACGGTGACGCCGCGGTGCATCGTGACGCCCGCGTCGTGCAGGTGCTGACGCAGCATCGGGCCTTCGAGCGTCAGGTCCGAGATCGGTGAGACGACCTCGAGCGACGTGACGAGGTCGACCGCGAACCCCTCGTTCGCGAGCAGCTCCGCGATCCCGGCAGCGACGAAGTACCCCTCGGCGTCGTAGACGACGATCCGGGATCCGGCCGGGCGCTTCCCGTCCATCACCTGTTCCGGCGTGAGGACGTGGGGGAGCGACGCGGAGGCGCCGTCGATCGGCTCGTGGGTCGAGGACTGCAGGCCCTCCCCGGACCAGTGCGAGCCCGTCGCGACGATCACGACCTGCGCGCCGTAGTCGCGCACGTCCTCCGCCGAGAGCCGTCGGCCCGTCACGACCTCCACGTTCCGGAGCTTCGACAGCAGCACCCGCCGGTGGTCGACGATCCGCCCCCAGTCGCCGAGCGTGGGGAGCCGCCGGACCCAGCGCATCCGCCCGCCGATCTCACCGGCGGCCTCGACGAGATGGACGGCCTCGAACCCTCGCCGCCCGAGCGTCACGGCGCACTCCATCCCGGCCGGCCCCGCGCCCACGACGAGGACGCCCTTCTCCGCGTTCGACGCCACCGAGAACCGCTCCGGGTGCCAGCCGCGGCGATGCTCCTCGCCCGCCGTCGCGTTCTGGATGCAGCCGAGGTGACCGAACCCGTCCACCTTCATGATGCAGACGTTCGATCCCGTGCACTCGCGGATCTCGTCGGTCCGGCCGTCGGCGATCTTCTGCGGGAGGAAGGGATCGGCGATCGACGGACGCGCGGCACCGATCAGGTCCCAGACCCCGCTGCGCACGATCGAGGCCATCCGGTCGGGGCTCGTGAGACGTCCGACGCCGACGATCGGCTTCGCCGTCGCCTCCCGGATCCCGCCCGTCCACTCGAGCTGGTAGCCCTCCTCGAAGTACCTCGAGGTGCCGGAGTCCTTGCTCCAGAACGCGATCGAGCCGACGTTGACGTCCCACAGGTCGACGAGGTCGTCAGCCAGGTTGACGAACTCCAGCGCTTCGTCGATATGGATGCCGGCCGGCCCCAGCGCGTCGACCGCGATCCGCGTCGCGACGGCGCAGTCCTCGCCCACCGCGTCGCGCACGGCTTCCAGCGTCTCGAGCCAGAACCGGGCGCGGTCCTTCAAGGGCCCGCCGTAGGCGTCGGTCCTCTTGTTGTAGAAGGGCGAGAGGAACTGCATCGGCAGGTACGCGTGCGCGCCGTACACGTAGACGATGTCGAAACCGCAGTCGCGCCCGCGGACCGCGCCTTCCGCCCACTGGCGCTGCACGCGCGCGATGTCGGCGCGCTCCATCTCCTTCGGGACCACGTGCGGCTCGAGATCGCTCGCGAGCTGACTCGGCGCGACGGAGGGCACCCTCGTCTGGTTGTTCGCGATGTGCGCGCCTCCGTGATACAGCTCGAGCCCGGCCAGGGCGCCGTGCTCGTGGGCGGCGTCGGTCATCAGCCGCAGCGCCCGCATGTCGTCCTCGTCCCAGAAGCGGGCTGCGATCAGCGGCGCCTCGTCGGACTCGGGCGAGAACGGCGCGTACTCGGTGCTGACGGCGGCCCAGCCGCCCTCCGCCTTGACGCCCCGGTGCGCCGCCTGTGTCCACGGCTTCTCGGTCCCGAACCCGGAGCAGTGGGGCACCTGGTAGAAGCGGTTCCGGAGCGTCTTCGGGCCGATCCGGACCGGCTCGAACAGGATCTCGTGGTTCGGATCCACCCTGCGCTCCTCCTCGGTCCGTGCGTCCGCCGGACGGTAGCAAGCGCCGCCGCTCCCCGCCGCGCTCTGGAACTCCGGTACCTTCGGCGCATGGCCGCCGTGATCGAGGTCGAGGGGCTCCGCAAGAGCTACCGGCGGTTCCGGAAACCGCCGACGGTGGCCCTCGACGGCCTCGATCTCGAGGTCCCCGAGGGAGGCGTGTTCGGGTTCCTCGGCCCGAACGGCGCCGGGAAGACCACGACGATCCGCTGCCTGCTCGGTCTCGTCGCCGCCTCGGCAGGCCGGACGAAGGTCCTGGGGACGGAGGTGCCCGGCGATCTCGCCGGCGTGATCCGGCGGGTGGGCTCGATCGTCGAGGCTCCGGCGCTCTTCCCACGGTTCACGGGCCGGCGCAACCTGGAGATCCTGGCGCGGATCGACGGGATCGCCTCCGAGGCCGTCGACGCGGCCCTGGACCGGGTCGGGCTCACGGCCCGCGCGGGGGACATGGTCCGCACGTACTCGCTCGGCATGAAGCAGCGGCTCGGGATCGCCGCCGCATTGCTCAAGGACCCTGCGCTGCTGATCCTCGATGAGCCGGCCAACGGCCTGGACCCGGCAGGGATCGTCGAGGTCCGAGGTCTCCTGCGGAGCCTCGGGGCCGAAGGCCGGACGGTGTTCGTCTCCAGCCACATCCTCTCGGAGGTCCAGCAGATGGCCGATCGGGTCGCGATCGTGGCTCGTGGCCGTCTCGTCGCGGCGGGGTCGGTCCACGACGTCCTCTCCTCGGGTCGGGCGGCGGGCGTCGTCCTGCGCGTCGCCGACCTCGAGGCGGGTCGGCGCGCGCTCGACGACGCCGGCATCGCTGCCCGCGTCGACGGCGACGTGATCCGCGCCGCGGTCCCGCCCGCGGAGGGCGAGCGCGTGGCGCGGGCGCTCGCTGCACGGGATCTGTACCCCTCGCTCCTCCAACCGGACGAGGGCAACCTCGAACAGGCCTTCCTGGAGCTCACCGGGGACGACCACGAGGTGGGCGCGTGATCCGGCTGATCGGCTCGGAGCTCCTCCGGTTCCGGTCGAGGCGACTCGTGGTGGTCGTGCTGGGCGCGTCCCTCATCGGAACGGGCGTCGGTGTCGTGATCGCGGCCTTCCAGTCCACCCCTCCGACGGCGGAGGCGTTGGCGACGGCTCGTGCACAAGCGCGCGAAGAGCTTGCGGCGTGTCTCGAGCAGGACTGGGAAGGCATCCCCATCGGAGGGTCGCTCGAGCAGTTCTGCGAGGACAACTTCGGGGACCCGGCCCTGTATATGGGATCCCACCTACAGCTCGCCGATCTCCCGGGCATCCTGGAAGGCATCTCCGCGATCACGAGCATCATGGGGCTCGTCGTCGGCGCATCCGTGGTCGCGGTCTCGTGGCAGACCGGCACGATCAGCACGATCCTCACCTGGGAGCCTCGGCGCCTCCGCTGGTTCGCGTCACGGGTCCTCGTGATCGCCGCCGGCGTCCTCGTGATGACCCTCGCGATAGTTGCGTTCCTGTCCGTCGGACTCGCCGGGGCAGCGATGCTGCGTGGGTCCACGATCGGCATCGACGGCGCGTGGTGGTCCGACGTCCTTTCGACGTGGCTCCGGATCGGCGTGGCGGCGTCGATCTCCGCGGTGATCGGCGCGGCCGTGGCGGCCGTCGGCCGGCACACGGCCGCGGCCCTCGGCGTGGTGTTCGTCTGGACGGCGGTGATCGAGGGCCTCATCCGCGGGCTGCGACCCGGGTGGACGCCGTGGCTCCTCGGGGACAACCTCGGGTCCTTCTTGAGCTGGCAGACCACGGTGACCCAGTTCGATCCGTTCTCGTCTTTCACGATCACCCCCGGCCGGGCCATGTTCGTGATCGCGGGCTACGTGATCCTCACGCTCGCGCTCGGGTTCGCGTTCGTCCGCGTCCGCGACGTGCAGTGACGCCGTAGCGTGGTGGCAGCGTTCGAACGAGCCAAGGAACGAGCCAAGAACGAGGAGGGACCGCATGCAGTTCCTGGTGGTGGCGAGGGACGGATCGGACGAAGGCGCCATCGAGCGGCGACAGAAGACGCGCCCGACCCATCTGGCGTCGATCGCTCCGCTCGTCGAGGGAGGGCACATCCTCGTCGGCGGCGCGATCCTGAACGAGGCCGGCGACATGGTCGGGTCGATGCTCCTCGTCGAGTTCCCCGACCGATCGGGCGTCGATGCCTGGCTCGAGGCAGACCCGTACGTGACCGACGGCGTCTGGCGCGAGGTCGAGGTCACGCCGTTCCGCACGGCCGTCGGCGTCTGGCAGCCCGAGGCGTCATAAGCTCGGGCCGATGACCGACGGGCAACAGCGGCGCTTCGGGCGGACCAGCGACGCCGACGTCGACCTCCTCACCTACGGCGAGTACCTGAAGCTGCCGGAGCTCCTCTCGCTCCAGCAGCTGCTATCCGATCCGCCGGTCCACGACGAGCTCCTGTTCATCGTGGTCCATCAGGCGTACGAGCTCTGGTTCCGGCAGTTGCTGTTCGAGCTCGAGTCGGTCCGGGAGCGCCTGTTCGCCGACGACCCGGAGCGGGCCCGTCACTACCTCACCCGCGTGCAGGCGATCGAGCGCGTCCTGATCGAGCACATCGAGGTCCTCGAGACGATGTCGCCCCAGGACTTCCTGGCCTTCCGCGACCACCTCGCCCCCGCCTCCGGGTTCCAGTCGGTCCAGTTCCGCGAGCTCGAGTTCATCAGCGGGCTGAAGGACCCCGGGTTCCTGCGCGACCTGGCGTCCTCGCCGGAGGAACGAGGTCGCCTCGAGCGGCGACTGGACGAGCCGACCCTCTGGGACGGGTTCTGCTCGCTCCTCGAGTCCCACGGTCTGCCGATGCCCGACGACGACGAGGAGCGGCGCGCGGCATCGCTCGTCTCGATGGCGCGCGAGCAGCGGGAGCTGTTCGCGGTCTCGGAAGCGTTGCTCGATCACGACGAGAACGTCGCCCGGTGGCGCTCCCTGCACGTCCTGATGGTCGAGCGCGAGATCGGCGCGAAACGAGGGACGGGGGGCTCGTCCGGGGTCGCCTACCTGCGGACGACGCTCGACAAGCGATTCTTCCCCGAGCTGTGGGGGCTCCGCGGCAACCTCTAGCCGGGACCCTCGCCCCTCGTGCGGGGTGGGTGTACGGTCGGAAGCGTGATGCGCCGAGGAACGAGATGGCTCAGGTTGCTCCTCGCTTCCGCTTTCCTCGCCGGCGCGTGCACGCAGCCCCCGGAGACCCCGCCGTCGCCGTCCTCGCCGGTCTCGGATACCCCTTCGACCTCTCCTTCGGTCGTTCCGACCGGCGCGCGACTGGCAGACGGCACGCCGCTCCCCGAGGGGTGCTCCGGAGCGGTCGTCCGATCCCAGACCGTGGCGTTCATGGCGGAGGACCGGGCGTGGGCCCTCGATCCCGACACGAACCGGCTCACCTGCCTCTTGCCCGTGGAGGAACCCGGTCCGTTCTCGTGGGGACCACAGGGCGACCGCGTCCTGCTCGACCGATTCGAGATCCGCGGCGTGGGTCCCGACGCGCCCGACCTCCCCGCGATCCAGACGCCTTTCAGCGCGTTCGACTGGGGGCACCCGATCGGCCTGGCGGTGGCGTTCGCAGACGGGAACGGCCATCCGCGGAAGCGGTTCATCGATGACGGCCACGTGATCAAGCTCGACGCGCTCCCGGCGGGAACGTACCTGCAGGTTGCGTACCACCCCAGCGGTCTCGCGCTCGGCGTTCGTCGTGGAGACCGACGAGGGGCAGGAGATCTGGTTGTCGACGAACGAAGGCGAGGATCCCCAACGGCTGATCTTCTCCAAGATCGAGGACGACGTTCACCTCGCTCGTCTTCTCAGCGAACGGAGAGCGACTGTGGTGGACGGCCGAGCACGCGGAGGGATATCCCGAGCTGCACTTCATGAACCTCGACACGCGCACCGGATTCGGGACGGCATGGCGAGGCACGGAGGGGACCGTGGCCGGCGGCCTCAAGCTCCCACCGGCGGGCCCGCTCGCCGCCGTCACCGAAGGAGCCGTCTGCGAAGAGCACCAGGCCCTCGTGCTGTCCAACGGTTCGACGACCGTCGCGCTGCCGGACGAGACCCGGCCCACCGAGGCTCTGGGGTGGCTCGATCGGAGGACGTTGCTCGTGAGCGCCGGTGGGTGCGGCGACACGATCGATCTCTTCGCCGTCGACGCCCGCGGTGACGATGACCCTGTCGCCCTCGCACTGGAAGTCGAGATGGGGGCGCCGCGGACGCGTGTCGTGAACCCGCCCGACGAAGTGCCGGCTCCCCAACCCGACGAGGAACCGCCTCCCGACGGCGTCGGCTGATAGCGCTCTCGCGGGCGACCGGTCGGTCGCCGAAGGAAGAACTGCGACGTGCCTCAGCTCACGCGGACCGATCGTCCGCCGCTTGCTCCTGCGGCCATGGGGAGGGCTCCGGATCCTCGAGGAAGCGGCCGAGCTCCTCGGCGTCCGACCCGGTGAGGCTGATGGCCGCCACGGGACGGTCGACCACCCAGATCGAGATCCGAGCGTGATCTCCGGGGACGGTGATCGTCCCCTCCGGAGCGGAGAACTCGTGCTCCTCGAGATACCTGCTCACCCGAAGGACGGCGCCGGGAGGGTCGCCCTCGCTGGTCTGGATACCGAGGAACAACCTCGTGATCTTCGGAGCGCGGGCTCGCGCTCGGGCGCTGGGGAGCTCCGCGCCGCAGGAGCCGCAGTACCGATGCTCCTCCGGCGCGCCGAAGCCGCATCGCGGGCAGTGCATGGTTCCATCCTCGCCGTGCGCGAGCGCGAGGGCAAGCGGACGTCCGGCCCCGATTTGACGGTCCGGGTCTCCGGGCGTACACCCCGAGGGAGGACCCGAAGGGAGGCGATCGATGGCAACGGATCTGACGGTGAGCGTGGACGACCGGCCCGGTGGGCTGGCGGATGTCGGCGAGGCGCTGGGGAACGCCGGGATCAACATCGAGGGACTGTGCGGCGTCGGTCTCGGTGATCGGGGCGTCATCCACCTCTTGGTGGAGGACGGCGCCGCGGCGCGGGCCGCGCTGGAGGCAGCCGGCCTCACGGTCGAGGGCGAGGCGGAGGCGATCGTGAGCCCCCTGCCGGGGGACGTGAGCACGCCGGGGACCATGGGGACGATGGCGCGGGCGGTCGCGGCGGCGGGCGTCAACATGCGCGCCGTGTATCTCGCGACGAACAACCGGGCCGTCGCCGTGACCGACGACAACGCGAAGGCGCTGGCAGCCCTCGGGATGTAGGGCGCACGACCCTGTCGACGCGGTGCGCGCATCGTGATACACCGCACGTGTTCGGGATCGACGTGCAGGAGAGGGGAGATCGGATGCCGACGGATATCACCGTCGTGCTGGACGACCGTGCCGGCCAGCTCGCGCACATGGGCGAGGCGCTCGGCGACGCGGGGGTCGCGATCGAGGGATTCAGCGCGACCACGGACAACGGGCTCGGGATCGTGCACGTCCTGGTGGAGAACGCGATGGTCGCGCAGAACGCGCTGATCCTCGCCGACATCAAGGTGGAGGGTGAGGCCGACGCCGTCGTGATCGACCTCACCGAGGAGGAGGCGGCCAGGCCGGGCGTGCTCGGTCGGGTGGCCGGGAAGGTCGCCTCGTCGGGCGTCAACATCTCGGTCGCCTACCTCGCCACCCGGGGCCGCGCGGTCCTCGTCACCAGCGACAACGAGCGGGCGCGGGAGGCGCTCCAGACCTAGCGCGCGGCAGGCCTAGCGTTCGGAGGAGCGCTCCGCGCCCTCGAACCGCAGCAGCATCAGCGAGTGCGCCACGAGGTTGAGCGCCTCACGTCGGATCACGCGCGTCTGATCGGGGTTCGCCGTCTGCAGGATCTCGTGCCAGAGCCCGCCGCCCTCGAAGCGTGGCAGCGTCACCTTCTTCGACCGGGTTCCTCCGTTCAGCAGCAGGAGCACGGTGTCTCCCCGGATCCGCCGTCCTCGCTCGTCGCGCTCATCCGTGGCCCGCCCGGGGATCAGCATGCCGAGGACCCGATTCTCGGGATCCGCCCAGTCCTCGTCGGTCATCTCCTCGCCGTCCGGCCGCACCCACATCACGTCCTTGCGACCGCCGCCGTCGAACGTGCCGCTGAAGAACGAGCGCCGACGGAGCACCGGATTGGACCGGAAGATCGCGAGGACCGACCGCGTGAAGCGCAGCATCGACTTGTCGCGGTGCTCCCAGTCGAACCAGCTGATCTCGCCGTCCTGGCCGTACGCGTTGTTGTTCCCGCGTTGCGTCCGCCCGATCTCGTCTCCGCCGAGCACCATCCGCACGCCCTGGGAGAAGACCAGGGTCGCCATCAGGTTCCGCTTCATCCGCTCGCGCAGCTTGGCGACCTCGGGCTGGTCCGACGGACCCTCCACCCCCCAGTTGGAGGAGAAGTTCTCGTCCGAGCCGTCGTCGTTCCCCTCGCCGTTCGCCTCGTTGTGTTTCTCCTCGTACGTGACCAGGTCCTGGAGCGTGAAGCCGTCGTGCGCCGTGACGAAGTTGACGGAGGCGTAGGTGTTGCGGCCGCTCGCTTCGTACAGATCGCTCGAGCCGGAGAGTCGGAACGCGAGCTCCGGGAGCTGACCGGGATCGCCCCGCCAGAACCGCCGCACGCAATCGCGGTACTTGCCGTTCCATTCGGCCCACCCGACCGGGAAGTTGCCCACCTGGTAGCCGCCGGGGCCGACGTCCCATGGCTCGGCGATCAGCTTCACCTGCGACAGCACGGGGTCCTGCTGGATGATGTCGAAGAAGGTTCCGAGGCGGTTCACCTCGTACAGCTCGCGGGCGAGGACCGGCGCGAGGTCGAAGCGGAAGCCGTCCACGTGCATCTCCATCACCCAGTGCCGGAGGCTGTCCATGATCAGCTGGATCGCGCGGGGATGGAGCATGTTCAGGCTGTTGCCGGTCCCGGAGAAGTCGATGTAGTACCGCTGGTCCTCGGGGGACAGCCGGTAGAACGCCTTGTTGTCGATGCCGCGGAGCGAGAGCGTCGGGCCGAGGTGGTTCCCCTCGGCGGTGTGGTTGTAGACGACGTCGAGGATCACCTCGATCCCTGCACGGTGCAGGGTCTTGACCATCGACTTGAACTCGTAGACCTGCTGGCCGACCGAGCGCGTCGCGTACGCGTGATGGGGGGCGAAGAACCCGATCGAGTTGTATCCCCAGTAGTTCGACAGCCCCTGCTCGACGAGATGGCGGTCGTCGACGAACTGGTGCACCGGCATCAGCTCGACCGCCGTCACGCCGAGGGACAGGAGGTGCTCCACGACCGGGTCGTGCGCGAGGGCGAGGTACGTGCCGCGGATCTCCGGCGGGATCGACGGGTGGTTCTTCGTCATCCCCTTCACGTGGGTCTCGTAGATCAGGGTCCGGTTCCACGGCGTCTCCGGTCGCCGGTCCTCGCCCCAGGTGAACGCGGGGTCGATCACCACGCACTTCGGCATCGAGCCCGCGCTGTCGCGCCCGTCGATGGAGAGGTCCTCGTCCTCGTGGCCGATCTCGTAGCCGTAGACGGCGTCGTGCCACCGGACCGGGCCGCTGATCGCCCGCGCGTACGGATCGAGGAGGAGCTTGTTCGGGTTGAACCGATGCCCGTCCCGCGGCTCGTACGGTCCGTGCACCCGGTAGCCGTACAGGCGTCCCGGCCGCACGTCCGGCAGGTAGGCGTGCCACAGGAGGTCGGTCCGGTTCGTGAGCGAGATGCGTTCGGCCTCGACCGCGTCGTCCGGCCGCTCGTACAGACAGAGGTCGACGCCCGTCGCGTGCTCGGAGAACAGGGAGAAGTTGACCCCTTCGCCGTCCCACGTGGCGCCCTGTGGATACGGCGAGCCCGGCCAGACGCGGATCGTCACGAGGCCCGAGACCCCTCGAGCCGGTCGGTGACGGGCCGGAAGAAGAGGCACGTCAGCGGAGGGAGCACGATCTCCGCGCTGTGCGATCGATCGTGCCACGGGGTGGTGTCGGCCTCCACGCCGCCGAGGTTCCCCGCGCCCGACCCGCCGTACACCGCCGCGTCGCTGTTGAGGGCCTCGCGCCAGGCGCCGGCCGCGGGCAGTCCGACCCGGAAGCGCTCGTGCAGCATCGGGGTCAGGTTCAGCGCCACGACCACGACATCGCGCGCGACGCCTCCGGATCTTGCCGCGACGCAGGAAGCAGAGCGTTCCGCCCTCGGCATCCGACGCGTCGAGCCACTCGAAGCCGCGGGGGTCCGCGTCGAGCGCATGCAGGGCCGGCTCGGCTCGATGCAGCGCGTTCAGGTCGCGCACCCACCGGACGATCCCCTCGTGCCGTGGGTCCTCCCGCAGCTGCCACGGGATGCCGGAGTCGTGGTCCCACTCGGTGGCCTGCCCCAGCTCGTCGCCCATGAACAGGAGCTTCTTGCCGGGCTGCGCCCACATCGAACCGAGGAGCAGCCGGAGGTTGGCGAACCGCTGCCA
Organism: uncultured Actinomycetota bacterium; assembly: GCA_963724415.1. Taxonomy (GTDB): domain Bacteria; phylum Actinomycetota; class UBA4738; order UBA4738; family HRBIN12; genus JAJNBA01. The sequence continues at coordinate 215,053 of CAVRUS010000012.1, forward strand.
GTCATCGCCCGGCATCTTCCCGACGAGCGATCCCTTCCCGTGGACCACCTCGTCGTGCGAGAGGGGCAGCACGAAGTTCTCGGAGTAGGCGTAGACCTGTCGGAAGGTCAGCTCGCCGTGGTGGTACCGGCGATGGATCGGCTCGCGGCGCAGGTGCTGCAACGTGTCGTGCATCCAGCCCATGTCCCACTTGAACCCGAACCCGAGACCGCCCACGTCGGTGGGACGCGAGACCATCGGCCACGCCGTCGACTCCTCCGCGAACGTCTGCGCCCCCGGATGCTCGCGGTAGACGTCCTCGTTCAGCCGCCGGAGGAAGGAGACCGCTTCGAGGTTCTCGCGGCCGCCCTGGACGTTGGGGAGCCACTCGCCCTCCTTGCGGGAGTAGTCGAGGTAGAGCATCGAGGCGACCGCGTCCACCCGGAGCCCGTCGGCGTGGTAGGCGCGGAGCCAATGGTCCGCGCTCGAGAGCAGGAAGCTGCGGACCTCGTCGCGGCCGTAGTTGAAGATCAGCGTGTGCCAGTCGGGGTGGTAGCCGCGGCGCGGGTCCGCGTGCTCGTAGAGGTGCGTCCCGTCGAAGAACGCGAGCCCGTGCTCGTCGGACGGGAAGTGCGACGGTACCCAGTCGAGGATCACCCCGAGCCCGCGCTGATGGAGGTGGTCGATCAGGAACATCAGGTCCTGCGGTGTGCCGAAGCGAGACGTCGGCGCGAAGTAGCCGGTCGTCTGGTACCCCCACGACCCCGAGAAGGGGTGCTCCATCACCGGCAGCAGCTCGACGTGCGTGAAGCCGAGGTCGAGCGCGTGGTCGGCGAGCTGACGGCCGAGGTCGCGGTACCCCAGCCACCCGCCATCGGGCCCCCGTCGCCACGAACCCGGGTGGACCTCGTAGATCGACATCGGCGAAGAGAGCGCATCGTGCGCGGCGCGCGACGCGAGCCAGTCGGCGTCACCCCAGTCGTAAGAGAGGTCCCAGACGATGGAGCCGGTCCGGGGCGGCAGCTCCGAATGGAACGCGAACGGATCCGCCTTGTCCGCGCGGTATCCCGCGTGGCGAGAGCGCACGTGGAACTTGTAGGCGTGCCCGGGCCGGGCGGCCTCCACGTCGCCGGACCAGATCCCCGAGGACCGGACGGGCGAGAGCGGATCGGACGTGACGTCCCACCCGTTGAAGTCCCCGATCACGGAGACGCCTTCCGCGTTCGGTGCCCAGACGGCGAACGACGTGCCGGCGGCGTGCGGGTGCGCGCCGAGCTTGTCCGCCAGCCGGCCGTGGGTGCCTTCGGCGAACAGGTAGAGATCGTCGGCGGTGAGCTCGTGGCCGGTCGTCGTTCGCGTCATGAGGCAGTGGTCCCGTCGTCGGAGCGCCTGATCCGGTCGATCCGCTTCAAGAACGATGCGATCTCTTCTCGCCTCCCGAGTTCATCGAGGGTCCAGGGGTATCGGCGCCGCCAGTTGGGTCGCTCCGGGCCGGTCCCCGGCACGTTCTGCGGCTCGGGCTCGAGCAGGAGGTCGCCGAGCGATGCCTGGATGATCGCGGCGGGGCCGGCGGCGAGCCGTTCGAGCGCCGCCTCGAGCGACGCGCGTGGATCCGCGCCCTCCGGATCGGGGCGGAGCCCGCTCTCCGGGAGCGACGCTGGCATCGCGAGGCGCATCGAGCGCCGCCCGTCTTGGATCCGCGTCGCCTGCTCGCGGTCGATCAAGCCGAGCTCCTCCCGCAGCGGGACGTCGTCGCCGCGCCAGAAACCGGCCCACGTGGGCATGTCGTGCGTGTTGAGCGTGGCGACGGACGAGGCCGGCGGCTCCGGAAGGCCCTGGTCGCTCGCCTCGCGCTGGACGACGAACGTCCGGAGGAGCCCGTGGGACCGCATCGCGGGACGCACGTAGCCGGGGACCGTGCCGAGATCCTCGCCCACGACGATCGCGCCGGCCTCGTTCGCGGCGATCGAGAGCAGCGCGTACCACTCCGAGGCGCGGTACCGGACGTAGACGCCGTCCTTCGCCGAGGCGCCACGGGGGACCCAGTAGAGACGGTGCAGTCCGATCACATGGTCGATCCGCGCGATCGTGGCGTAGCGGAACAGCGTACGGAACACCTCGTCGTGGTAGCGGTAGCCCGCCTCCCGCGCGCCGTGCGGGTGCGGCGGGGGAGCACCCCAGTCCTGTCCCTGCGACCAGAACGCATCCGGCGGGGCGCCGGCGGCGACGTCCGCCGCGAACGAGGTTCGCTCGCGCCAGACGTCATAGCCGGCGCCGTTCACGCCGATCGGGAGGTCGAGCATCAGGCCTCCGGTCTCGGCGCCGCCTCCGGCGGCCGCCTCGGCCAGCTGCTCCGCCGCGACCCACTGGACGAACAGGTGGTACCTCGCACGGTCGTCGTCGAGCGCGGCGCCCGCGAGCGTTCCGTTCCGTTCCGTGTCGGGCCACGCGCCCCACCATCCGCCGCGCCGCTCGGTCTCGGCCCGGAACCGCGCGTAGTCGGCGGCTCGCGGGTTCCGCGCGAAGTCAGCGAGTCCGGCCGGCGGCGTGCCTGCGAACGCCTGTTGCGCCAGCGGGTCGAGCACCGCCCGTTTCGCCGCGGCCACCGCGGGGTGATCCGTGAGGTCTGCCTTGCGGAGCCGGGCGATCCGCTCGCGGAACGCGGGGTCCTCGAGCGTCTCCCGGGCCTCCTCGCATCGGTCCAGCCCGGGCGCCCGGGCGACGTCGATGTACGTCTCGTTCCAGAACAGACGGCTCGCGGGCGAGTAGGGGCTCGGCTCGACCATCGGTTCGTCCAGGAACTGCGCGAACAGGGGAAGCGTGGCCGTCACCGAACCGCCGAGGTCGTCGACCCATCGACGCATCTCGCCGAGCTCGGAGAAGCTCCCGACGCCCCAATCGTCCTCGTCGCGGAGCGCGTACAGCGGCGCGAACACCCCCCACCGGCGGCCCGTGGGTTGCGGACACCGCTTCGGGGCGGACAGGACCAACGCCGTCGCCGGTGTCCCGCCGGCGTCGAGCCACAACGTGTGTCGGCCGATCGCGAGCCGGCGCCGGATCGCCACTCGCGCCGGGACGAAGCCCTCCTCGGATCGGCCCGTCTCGGTCGGGAGCGCCTCGTCCCAACGCTCCGGCTCCTCCCCTTCCGCGGTCAAGGCGTACCGGACCGCGTGCCCCGCGCGCGCCTCGGGGAGGCGGACGTCGACATCGCGCACGCGTCCGTCCCACGCGACGATCACCGGTTCGACGGTCCGGCGCGCGAGCTCCTGCCGCCGTGCGCGGAGCGCCGCCGCCGCGTCCCCGAGGGAGGCGACCGGGGCACCCATCGCCCCGAGCGCCGCGATCGTGCTGTCGATGCCGGCTCGGATGCGTCTTCCGTGCACGTTGACGTAGCTCTCCTGGACGGCGTACAGGCGTGCGAGCTCGCGAAGCACGCGGCGTTCGTCGGTCACGGTCCCTCGTCCAGCAGGTCGAGCAGACCGCGCACCGGCACGGGGAGCCACTCCGGACGGTGGTCCAGCTCGTAGCCCACCTCGTAGACGGCCTTGTCGAGCAGCTGGGCGTGGAGGAGCCGTCGCGTCTCCTCCGCCGTCTCGGGCAGGAGGGGACCGTCGCCCACCACGTCGAAGTAGTGATCGAGGAACGTGGCGGAGACCCAATGGGTCCATGCCTGCGCCCAGCCGGCGAGCGAGGCCTTCTCCTCCGGCGAGAGGTCCTGGACCCACGGCGAGCGCATCTCCGTGCGGGTCGCGTAGTCGAAGGAGCGGAGCATCCCGGCGACGTCCCGGAGGGGCGAGCGCTTGATCCTCCGCTCGCTGAGCGGGCGCGCCGGCTCGCCCTCGAAGTCGATGATGATGAAGTCGCGACCGGTCCACAGGACCTGGCCGAGGTGGTAGTCGCCGTGGATCCGGATCCGCTGTCCACTGATCCGCTCGCCCGTGACGACCGCGTACCGCGACAGGAGCTCCTCCTCTCTCGCGAGCAGCTCCTCGACCTCGCGGCCGACCTGTTGCCGGCTCAGCCGGCGCAGGGTCGACGCCGCCTGCGTGCGCATCGACTGATACATCGAGCGTTGGTACATCCGCGTCACCGGCTCCGGAGCGAAGGCCGGGTCGTCCGGCCTCGATCCGAGCGCCAGGTGCAGCTGTGCCGTCCGCCGCCCGAGGAGCCAGGCCGACCCGAGGAAGGGTCCGATCAGGTCGTAGGTGAGCAGCGACGGCAGCTCGCCCACCATGTCCATCACGGAGCGCTCCACGCGGGGGACCGGTTGGTCCGCCGGGAGGGCGAGCGCCCGCTCGAAGGACTCCCGGACTGCGTCCAGCGCGTACTCCCACGCGTCCCCCTCGTTCTGGACGAACCCCTGCAGGATCGCGATCGTCGATCCAGTCCCGTCATCGGGGACCTCGATCGCCCCCGCCGTCGGCGCTGAATGACGGAAGACCGTGCGGTCGGTGAGGAACCGGCCGACCTCGAGCTCCGGATTGACTCCCTCCTCGAGTCGTCGGAAGAGCTTGAGCACCAGCCGGTCGCCGAACGTCACGGACGTGTTGCTCTGCTCTCCCCACGCGAACTGCGGCTCGACGGGGCCCTTGCCGCGGAGCCGGACGAAGCCCTCTGCACGCGTCCCCACGAGGCGGCGGCGCTGGCCACGTGCGACGCGTCGCCGCTCCACCATCTCCAGGAGCCCGCCGGTCAGCGCCGCATCCCGCAGCCCGTCGAACACCAGCCACACGCCGTCGGGCGTCTCCACCCGTGCCAACACATGCTCCGCACCGAGGTCGTCACCCTCCCGCCTGCCGGCCAGTGGGAGCGCGTACGTCGAGGGTTCGCCTTCGGTGAACGTCACGTCGACGAGGGCGATCACGCCGATCGTGCCCTCGCCGTCGGCGCCGCGGACGCGGATCGCGTCCGAGATCGTCACCGTGGCGATCCGCCGGCCCTTCCCCCCGAACCAGCGTTGGCGGACGAGGAACCGAGGGAGGGATCGTTCGAGGGCGCCGCGCGACGGTTGGTCGAGCACGGTGTCCCACGACCCCGACGAGCTGAGCGTCGGAACCGGCGAGGAGAGGACCTCTTCCTCTCGCTCGTCGGCCTGGAGGCGGAACCAGAAGTAGCCGTACGGTCCCAGCGTGATGAAGTACGGGAGCTGGCCGATCCGCGGGAAGTGCGTCGGTCCGAACAGCTCCACCGGCACCTGCCCGTCGAAACGCGACAGGTCGAGCTCGACGAACTGGGCGCTGCGCGCGAGGTTCGCGACGACCAGCGTGCGATCGTCTCCGAGCGTCCGGAGGAACGCCACGACCTTGCGGTTCTCCGGATACAGGAACTCGATGTCGCCGCGCGACAGGGACGGCGATCGCCGCGCCGCGCCGATCAGCCGCCGCATCCACCACAGGAGCGAGGTCGGGTTGTTCTGCTGCGCCTCGACGTTGACGGCCGCGGGGTGGTTCTCGGGATCGGCGACGAGCGGCAGGTAGAGGCGCTGCGGATTCGCGGCCGAGAAGCCCGCGTTCCGATCCTGGTTCCACTGCATCGGCGTCCGCACCCCGTTCCGGTCACCGAGGTAGATGTTGTCGCCCATGCCGATCTCGTCGCCGTAGTAGATGACCGGGGTGCCGGGCAGCGAGAACAGCAGCGCGTTCATCAGCTCGATCCGGCGCCGGTCGTTGCCGAGCAGCGGAGCGAGGCGCCGCCGGATCCCCAGGTTGATCCGTGCCTGCGGGTCGCCGGCGTAGACGCGGTACATGTAGTCGCGCTCCTCGTCGGTGACCATCTCGAGCGTGAGCTCGTCGTGGTTGCGGAGGAACGTCGCCCACTGGGCGTTCTCCGGGATCGGCGGCGTCTGGTTCAGGATGTCGATCAGCGGGAACCGGTCCTCCATGCGGTTCGCCATGAACATCCGCGGCATCAGCGGGAAGTGGAACGCCATCTGGCATCGGTCGCCCGTGCCGAAGTAGGCGACGGCGTCCTCGGGCCACTGGTTCGCTTCCGCGAGGAGCATCCGATCCTCGAACGTCGCATCGATGTGCCGGCGCAGGTCGGAGAGGAAGCCGAGGGTCTCCGGCAGGTTCTCGCAGTTCGTGCCCTCGCGCTCGAACAGGTAGGGCACGGCGTCCAGCCGCAGCCCGTCGACTCCCAACCCGAGCCAGAAGTCCACGACGTCGAACATCGCCGCCCGGACGCGCGGCTCGTCGAAGTTCAGGTCCGGCTGGTGGGAGTAGAAGCGGTGCCAGTAGTACTGAGCGGCCGTCTGATCCCATGCCCAGTTCGACGACTCGAAATCCCCGAAGATCACCCGGGCATCGGCGTACCCCTCGGGGGTGTCCGCCCACACGTAGAAGTTGCGTTGCCAGGTGTTCGGCTTGGCGGCACGGGCGCGCTGGAACCACGGGTGCTCGTCGGAAGTGTGGTTCATCACGACCTCGGTGATCACCTTCAGGTCGCGCCGGTGTGCCTCCTTCAGGAACGTGCGGAAGTCGCGCATCGTCCCGTACGCGGGATGGATCGCCTTGTACGCGGAGATGTCGTAGCCGTCGTCCCGGAGCGGCGAGGGATAGAACGGCAAGAGCCACACGGCGGTCGCGCCGAGGTCCCGGATGTGATCGAGGCGCTGCACGAGCCCCGCGAGGTCGCCCACGCCGTCCGCGTTGCTGTCCTGATACGCGCGCACGTGGAGCTCGTAGATCACGGCGTCCTGGTACCAGCGCGAGGACGGCGCGCCGATGGCGGCCAGCTCCTTGCTTGCGGCGGCGGCGGCCTCCGGCTCGGCGTCGGTCTGCACGCGCGCCGTCATCGTGTCGCCACCTCGCCTGGTTCGATCGCGAGGACGTGCCCGGGCTGATGCCCGGGATGCAGCTCCACGAAGTTCCGCGCGCCCGTCCAGCGGAAGGTCTCGCCGCTCAACAGATCGCGAGCGACGAACGGCGCGTCCCACGCCATCCCGAGCTCCGGCATCCGCAGGTCGACCCAGCCCGACTGGGGGTGCACCGGATCGAGGTTCACGATCACCACCACGGGATCGGTCCCATCGGGGAGCGTCTTGCTGTACGCGAGCAGCTGATCGCTCTCCACCGGGTGGAACCGGAGCGTCCGGTCGTGCTGCAGCGCCGGGTGTTCCCGCCGGATCAGGTTGACCAGGGCGATGAGCTCGCGCATGCCCGTCGCGGCCGAGGGCCGGAACCGGAGCTCGTACTTCTCGGAGTCCCGGTACTCCTCGGATCCGGGCTCCCGAGGCGTCGCCTCCATGTGCTCGAACGCGGGCCCGTAGATCCCGTAGTTCGCGCCGAGGGTCGCCGCCAGCAGGTACCGCAGCCGGAACGCAGGCGGTCCTCCTTCTTGGAGCTGGTCCGTGAGGATGTCGGGCGTGTTCGGCCACAGGTTCGGACGCAGGAAGTCACGGACGGGCGGTTGGGTGAGCTCGGCCAGGTATCCGGCCAGCTCGTCCCTCGATCGACGCCACGTGAAGTAGGTGTAGGACTGGTCGAACCCGATCTTCGCGAGCCGCTCCATCACGCGGGGGCGCGTGAACGCCTCGGACAGGAACAGGACGTCGGGATGGTCTCGCTTCACCTCGGCGAGCAGCCACTCCCAGAACGCGAACGGCTTCGTGTGCGGGTTGTCCACGCGGAAGATCGGGACGCCTCGATCGATCCAGAACTGAACCACTTCGAGGAGCGCGTGCCACAGCCCGTCCTGATCCTTGGTCTCGAAGTCGATCGGATAGATGTCCTCGTACTTCTTGGGCGGGTTCTCGGCGAAGCGGATCGTGCCGTCGGCGGCGTGCCGGAACCAGTCGGGGTGCTCGGTCACCCACGGGTGGTCGGGGGAGCACTGGAACGCGAGGTCGAGGGCGAGCTCCATCTCGTGACGCTTCAGCTCCGCGAGCAGGTGCTCGAAGTCGTCGAACGTGCCGAGGTCGGGATGGATCGCGGTATGGCCGCCGGAGGCCGAGCCGATCGCCCACGGGCTCCCCGGGGCGTCGGGGTCGGGCGTGGTCGTGTTGTTGGCGCCCTTGCGGTTGGTCTGCCCGATCGGATGGATCGGGGGCAGGTACAGCACGTCGAACCCGAGCTCCGCGATGTCGGGCACCAGTGCCGCGACGTCGCGGAGCGTCCCGTGCCGTGCCGGATCGGGCGACGCCGACCGCGGGAAGAGCTCGTACCACGCGCCGTGGCGCGCCCGCTCACGAGCGGCGACCATCACGAACTCCGGCGACGCGGCCGCGCCGCGGCGCCGGTCGGGATGGGCCGACATCAGCGCATGGAGCTCGTCGGACAGGGCGAGCGTCGATGCCGCCGCCGTGTCCTTGCGGCGGAGGCGCGACGCCGCGTCTTTCAACCGGGCCGCGTCGTCTTCCGCAGCGGCGGCTCGAGCGCTGCGCGCGGCCGCGCCGACGAGCGCCGCTCCCTCCCGCAGCTCCCCGGCCACGTCCTGCCCGGCGCCGAGGCGCTTCTCGAGGTCGGAGCGCCACGTCGCCCACGTGTCGATCCACCCTTCGATCCGGAAGCGGTAGGTGCCTCGCTCGCGGATCGGGACCTCCGACCGCCAGTGGTCGTTGCCGAGGGGAACCATCGGGACGTCCCACCGGTCGGCATCCTCGTGAACGAGGAGCACGCGCGCGGCGGGCAGGTCGTGGCCGTCGGTGAAGACGTCCGCCTCGATCGGCACGATGTCGCCGACAGAGGTCTTCGCGGCGAAGAGCCCGCCGTCCACGGAGGGCGACACGTGTTCGATCACGATCCTCGTCTGCTTGGCCGTCTCGCCTCCCTTCTTCACGTATACAGGTTCCAAGCCGCGACGGCGGTGATGGGAGGATGGGGGGTCATGACCCGCTTCGCCGCGACTTCGATCGCGCTCGCACTCGTGCTCGCGGCAGCATGCTCCCAGACCTCAGGCGATCGCGCCGGAGGCTCACCCGAACCGGTCGGCAGGGATCTCGAGAGCGAGATGCCCTCTCCGTCGATCGCCGATGAGATGGAACCGACCGAGCCGGAGGCCGGAACGGAGACGGAGGAGGAGCCACCGCGCTTCGAGGGCGGCGTCTTCCGCATCGGGACGAAGCTCCGGAACGTGCTGATCGGCAGGAACTGGAAGCCCGGCTGCCCCGTGGCGATCCACGATCTCCGCCTCGTGCGGGTGAGCTACTGGAACTTCCGCGGCACGGTGCGGACGGGTCCGCTCGTCCTCCACGAACGGGTGGCGGAAGACGTGCTGTGGGTCTTCCGGCAGATGTTCCGTGCGGGGTTCCGGATCCAGGAGATCAAGCTCGCGGCGAAGGACCGGCCGCTCACGCCGAAGGACTACTGGAACCGGACCCGCCGGAGCGTGACGGCCTCGTTCAACTGCCGGCCGGCGACCGGGAGCACGTCGCTGTCCCAGCATTCGTACGGCTGGGCGATCGACATCAACCCGCTCCAGAACCCGTACGTGCGGAACGACGGGACGACGCTCCGCCACATCGCGCAGCCGTTCCGCGATCGCTCGCTCCATCTGAAGGGGATGATCCACGAGGGCGACGTCGTGGTCCGTTCGTTCGCGGCGATCGGCTGGGAGTGGGGCGGCCACTGGCACACCCTGAAGGACTACATGCACTTCTCGCTCACGGGTCGGTGATGCACCCGCTGACCTGTGAGTTCTTAAGTGCGCCGGTGACGTTCCCCGCCTACCTTGGGGCGACGGCGGGCGCCAGGTCGGGGAGATCTGCACGCCAGCGTGCAGGCGGGAAACGACAGCTCGAGGGTGTCCCACCGGGAGGGAGTGATCGCCCGATCCCGCGATCCTTGGTCTGATCCTCCGCGAGGGTCTGGGGCATACTCCCCAGATGGGCGTCGAGTACTTGCCGCTGATCGAATCGCTGATGAAGGTAGGCGGACCGATCGTGCTGTTCGGCGGCTTCGCGGAGGACGCGATGCTCGGCGGGGCGATCCGTCGCCATCACGACGACGTCGACGTCTTGATCGAGCGATCATCCCTCCCACGTGGGCTCGAGATCTTCGATGAGCTCGGCTTCGGGCCGCCCGAGGTCCGGTGGGAGCCCGTGCCCGGCGAGCCGCTCGTGTTGGGGACCAGCGAGAAGGAATCCGGGAACCGGAGATTCGAACCTCGAGTTCAGCGTCTTCGATCGCACATCCGATGGGACGTGTTCCTTCACGATCGACGATGACGCCGGGCGTCTCGTTCGCATAGTGATGCCGCTCGACATGCTGTCGTGGCCACCACGTCCAGCTCGAAGGGGTCGAGGTACGGACCATCTCACACGCTTGCCCGGTATCAGATTCGCGCCGGGCTCGCGATCGTCGGTTCGCTCGGCGGTCTACGCCCGAAAGACGATCCCGTCGCAAGCGGCGCTGACGCGATCGCTACTTCGCCGACAAGAGCGAGGAGGAGCTCGCTCCGGCAGTCTGATCGAGCCTCGCTGATCGGCATCCAGCTCGTGTTCGTCGCCGAGTAGTGGGACCGTCTGAACGACCGCCGGGTCGGACGTGCCGCCGGCGGTCATGAACGTTTCCGGGGTCCGTTCCCAGGAGCAGCGCGATGGTGATCAGCCCGCAGAGGACGATGACGCCCGCGATCATCACGGCAACGCCCGGAGCCGGCAGCGGTTCGCCTGCGCGGACCGCGGCGTCCATCGCCCTCCATCGGCGCCGGGCGACGGCGGCGGTCACGACACCCGCCAGGATCAGCAGGACCCCTACCGTCTCCCATGCCCAACGGAACGTCTGCCCGGACAGAAGCCGTGCAGCTGCCACGCCGGAGGCGACGAGGGCGAGCGATGTCCGCAGCCACGCGAGATACGTCCGTTCATTCGCGAGTTGGAACTGCACTTCAGGACCACGCCGTTCACTCACGTCAGCACCCCACTTTCAAGATGTCGAGAGCGTAGCGCGTGCCGATAACGAACCTCGGCACCTTGTTCGCCAACTCCGGCACTTCTCGCTCGACGGTTGCGAACGGGAAGGAACCTCGTGGCTGCTCCTTCGGTCTTCTTCGGTGAGACCGGACGAGGAGGGACCGATGCGAGGACACCTGATCCGTCGAGCAGCATCCGTTGTGTTCATCGGACTATCGATGAGCGTGGCCGCGCCCGCAGCGGCCCTCGCCAGCGGAGGAGGTGGGTGCGGCCGCCCGGTGTCGGATGACGATGGGATCCGCGTCGCCATCAGGAACTTCTGCTTCGGTCCCACCATCCTTCGCGTCGATCCAGGCGAGACCGTGACGTGGGTGAACCGGGACGCGGTCCCGCATACGGTTCTTGGCGCCAACGGGTCGTGGGGCAGCTTCGGCTCGGTCAGGCGCAACGGCGGCGACGCCACCTACCGATTCGTTAGCCCCGGCATGTATCCGTACGTCTGCACATATCACCCGGGCATGATCGGAGCGGTCGTCGCCGGGAACGGAAAGCCAGATGGTGCCGCGTACCCGGTCACTACGAACGCCGGGCCTGTGACCCTCGCCGACCCATCGGACACAGCGATCGAGCAGAACGTGGTGCCGGCGCCGGTGCCGCCGAGATCGTGGGCGCCGGTTGCGTGGGGCATCGGCCTGCTGGTCGTGGTCGTCGTCGCGATCGTCTCCTTCCGCAGACGTCGACAGGGAACCGTTCCGCACTGAGGTTCGTACCATCGTGAAGTGACTCCATCGAAGCGCTTCACGTCCACGATCGCGATCGCGGCCGTCCTTTCGATCGGTGCCTGCGGGGACCCGGGAACGCCGACGGAGACACCGAGTCCCTCACCGAGCGCCGCATCGTCGACCAACACTCCGTCTTCACCACCGTCTTCACCACCGTCCAAGCTCGCCGATGTGCGGATCCGATTGGTGCAGGTGGCGACACTCGAACAGCCGCTCGCGATGGCCGTCCGATCCGGAGATCCGGCTCTCTACATCGCGCAGAAGACGGGGAAGGTCGTGGCGCTCCGCGGCGGGAGCGTGGATCCCACGCCGTTGCTCGACATCACGCAACAGGTCTCCCTCGGAGGCGAGCAGGGGCTCCTCGGTCTCGCGTTCTCGCCGAACGGGCGACAGCTGTACGTGAACTACACCGACACGAGGGGTGACACACACGTCACCGGGTACGCGATGCAAGGTGACCGCGTGGATCTCGACACGCGCCGCGACATCCTCGTGGTCGGCCAGCCGTACTCCAACCACAACGGCGGGAACCTCGCGTTCGGACCCGACGGCTACCTCTACGTGGGACTCGGCGACGGTGGCAGCGGAGGCGACCCCCAGGGGAACGGACAGTCGCTCTCCACGCCGTTGGGCAAGATGCTCCGGATCGACCCGCAGCTCTCCGGGCGAGGCTCCCTACCGCATCCCGTCGGACAACCCGTTCGTCGGCCGTGAGGATGCGCGGCCGGCGATCTGGGCGTACGGACTGCGCAACCCGTGGCGGTACTCGTTCGACCGGCTGACCGGCGACCTGTGGATCGGCGACGTCGGGCAGGGCGAGTGGGAGGAGATCGACATCCAGCCGGCGGCGTCGACGGGTGGCGAGAACTACGGGTGGAACATCCTCGAAGGGACCCATCCGTTCTCTCGGCGACGAGCTGCCCGGCGGGGTCGTTCCCGATCTACGAGTACTCGCATGCCGAGGGCGGGTGCACGGTGATCGGGGGGTACGTCTACCGGGGGGAGGCGATCCCGGAGCTCTCCGGCGCGTACCTCTTCGGCGATCTCTGCATCGGAGAGATCGAGGCGCTGCGAGTCCAGGGAGCTCGGGTCACGGGACATCGATCCCTCGGCCCCGTCGTCGAGAACCTCAGCTCGTTCGGCGAGGATGCGGACGGCGAGCTCTACGCGATGTCGCTCAGCGGCGGGGTGTACCGGATCGAACCCGGCAACTGAGTCGCCGCGGGGCCACCTCGCCGCCGCACCACGTGTACGCTCCCGGCCGATGTCCGGAGAGATCCGTCCCTCGCAGAAGGCCGTCTCGTTCACGGAGTCCGTGATCCGCGAGATGACGCGCCTCGCGATGCTGCACGACGCGATCAACCTCTCGCAGGGCTTCCCGGACTTCGCCGCGCCGGACGAGGTCAAGGAAGCGGCGCGGAAGGCGATCGCGGACGACGTGAACCAGTACCCGATCACATGGGGGGCGGAAGGGTTCCGCCGGGCGCTCGCCGCGAGCTACCGGGATCGGTACGGGATGACCTGGGTCGACCCGGAGCGCGACATCACCGTCACGTGCGGGTCGACCGAGGCGATGATCGCGGCGATGCTCGGCGTCCTCGACCCGGGCGACGAGGTCGTCGTCTTCGAGCCGTTCTACGAGAACTACGGGCCGGACACGATCATCTCGGGCGCCGTCCCCCGCACCGTGACCCTGCACCCGCCCGATTGGACGTTCGACGAGGACGAGCTCGCGGCGGCGTTCAACGAACGCACGCGCGGGATCGTGATCAACACGCCGAACAACCCGACGGGCAAGGTGTTCTCGCGCGAGGAGCTCGACGTGATCGCCGGGCTCTGCCAGAAGTGGGGCGTGGTGGTGTTCACGGACGAGATCTACGAGCACATCCTGTACGACGGCGCCGTCCACGTTCCGCCCGGCTCCGTCCCGGGGCTCGAGGACCGGACGGTCACGATCAGCGCGCTTTCAAAGACGTACGCGGTGACGGGCTGGCGTGTCGGGTGGGTGGTGGCGCCGGCGCCGCTCTCCCGCGGGATCCGTTCCGTCCACGACTTCCTGACGGTCGCGGCGCCGGCGCCGCTGCAGGAGGCCGGCGAGGTGGCGCTCTCGCTACGCGAGGAGTACTACCGCGCAACGTCCAACGAGTACCGCGAGCGACGGGACCTGTGGATCGACACGCTCCGGGAAACGGGTTTCAAGGTCGAGCCGCCCGCGGGCGCCTATTACGTGATGGCCGACATCTCGGGCTTCGGCTATCCGGACGACGTCCGGTTCGCGCGGCACATGGTGGAGGACGTCGGCGTCGCGGTCGTGCCCGGCTCGTCGTTCTTCTCGCGCCCCGAGCTCGGTGCGCACCTCGTTCGATTCGCGTTCTGCAAACAGCTCGCCACGTTGAAGCAAGCGGGCGAGCGTCTGCGGACCCTCCGTCCGCGCGAGGTCCGCTGATCTAGAGCCCGGCCCAGAAGCGGCCAGGCGACGAGGATGCCCGCGGGGTCGAACGCGGCCTTGAGGCGTCGGTGGACCTCGAGCGCGGCCACCGGCGCGTCGCCCAGGCCGCCGGGACCACGGATCACCGGTGCGATGCCGCCTGCCTCGGCGACGCGCCTCCGGAGCGAGTCCAGCTGCTCACCGTCGCCCAGTCCCACCCAGGCGATCCCGACGCCCATGAGGGCACGCCAGTCGTCTTCGCCTTCGAGTACCGCATCGAGACGGGATGGCGGGACCGCGACCTCGGCGACGATCGGTGCCGCGATCGCCTCGGGTCCGCTCGCCGGCTCGTCGTCACGGACTTCGACGGCATCCACTGACCGCGCGGATCGCCGCGGTCTGCTCATCGATCTCCTCGGGCCATCCCTCGAGCGCGACCTCGACCCGCTCGGGTGTCGCGACGACCGACGAGGGGAGCGGGACCGCGTCGAGCAGCGCCCGGCCGACCTCCAGGCCGCCCGTCGGCGACACGACCAGCCGCCGCGCCCTCGGGAGCGGCCGGACCTTCACCGCGACCTGGACGATCGCCCCGAGCGTTCCCAGGGAGCCCGTCGCGAGCCGGTGCAGGTCGTAGCCCTGGACGCTCTTCACCGTCCGCGCGCCGCTGCGGACGAGTCGACCGTCCCCAGTCACCAACACGATCTCCACGACGGTGTCCCGCAGCGGTCCCATCCGGAGCCTGCGGGGAGACGAGGCGGCGACGGCGATCGTCCCGCCGACGGTCGCGTCGTCGGGCGCATCCGCGGGCCATTCCTGACCGCCCTCCGCGAGGACGTGCCGGAGCGCGCCGACGCCGCATCCCTGCCTCGACGACGGCGAGCATCTCCGCCGGGTCGTAGGCGACGATCCGGTCGAGCCCGGCGGTCGACACCTCCTCGTCGACCTCGCAGGGGTTGCCCTTGTCGACGTGGGTGCGACCACCCACGATCGCCACGCGCGCCCGGCGCTCGCTCGCGGAGCGGAGCGCACCGACGACCTCTTCCTTCGAGGAGGGGGCGATCAGATCCACGAGCCCTCCGGGAGGGTGGTCGCCGCTTCGCCGACCGCCGGCGCCATCCGCTCCCGAGCCGCCACCGCGAAGTCGCCACACCGCGCGCCGTCGGGCAGCACCTTCTGCGGGTTCATCCGTCCCGACGGATCGAACGCGACTCGCACGCACGCCTGCGCCACCAGGTCGTCCTCGGTGAAGACGAGCGGCATGAAGTCCCGCTTCTCCAACCCGATCCCGTGTTCGCCGGAGAGCGAGCCCCCGGCGTCGACGCAGAGCCGCACGATCTCCTCGGAGGTCCGGAGCACGCGTTCGAGGACACCCGGATCGCTCCGGTCGAACGAGAGCAACGGGTGCAGGTTGCCGTCGCCCGCGTGGAACACGTTCGTCACCGTGATCCCTTCGCGGCGGCAGATCGCGTAGACGCCGGTGAGGACCTCGACCAGCTTCGTGCGCGGCACGACGCAGTCGTGGAGGTGGTAGTGCGGCGCGATCTGGGCGATCGCGCCGAACGCCGACTTCCGACCCTTCCACAGGAGCGCGCGTTCCGCCGGCGTCTCGGCGACGCGGATCGAACCGACCCCGTGTGCGCGCGCGGCGGCCTCGACCTCACGGGCCTCGGCGTCGGCGGCGGCGTGGATCCCGTCGACCTCGACGAGGAGGACCGCCGCGGCGTCGGTCGGATACCCGGCGTGCGCGAACGACTCCACGGCGCGGACGATGCCCTGATCCATCATCTCGAGGGCCGCCGGCACGACGCCGCGCGCGATGATCTCCGAGACCGTGGCCGCGCAGTCCTCGACCGTCGCGAAGTCGAGCAGCATCGTGATGATCGCGGGCGGCTCGGGCGTCAGGCGCACGCACGCGGCCGCAACGAGCCCGATCGTCCCCTCGGATCCCACCACCACGCCGCGGAGGTCGTAGCCGGCAGCCTCCGGGCCCTCCGAGCCCACGCGCGCCACGGTCCCGTCGGCGAGCACGACGTCGAGCGCGAGCACGTGAGCCGACGTCACGCCGTACGCGAGGCAGTGCGGTCCGCCGGCGTTCGTCCCCACGTTGCCGCCGATCGACGACACCTGCTGCGAGGACGGGTCGGGCATGTACGTGAAGCCGGTCCCGCGGAGCGCGGCGCCGAGGTCGAGGTTGAACAGCCCGGGTTCCACCCACGCCAGTCGGTCCTCCGGTCGGATCTCGAGGATGCGGTCCATCTTGGACGTGACGACCACGAGGGCGTCGCCGATCGGCGTCGACGCGCCGGCGAGCCCCGTGCCGCTGCCGCGGGGCACGACGGCCAGGTCGTACGTGGCCGCCGTTCGAACGCAGGCGACGATGTCCTCCGTGGAGCGAGGGAAGACGACGAGCGCGGCCGATCCCTCGACCATCGAGGCGTCGCGCGCGTACAAGCGGAGCGCGAGCGGGTCGGAGAGCACCTCGCCGGCGCCGAGCGCGCCCTCGAGCTCCCGTCGCGCCGCGTCCAGGTCGGCCATCGAGGCTTAGGGTAGGCGGCGATGGCGACCTGGGCCGAGTTCGAGCTCGCCGACCCGGAGCTGGCCGCGTTCGGGAAGGAGCGGCTCGACCACCAGGTCTGCTTCCACGCCACGCTCCGCCTCGACGGGTCGCCCCGCGTGCATCCGATCGAGGCGTGGATCGCCGTCGGCCTCCTGCTCGTCCGGTTCCGTGCGCGCAGCCCGAAGGTGGCGGAGGTGCTCCGCGACGGCCGCTACGCCTTGCACTCGCCGATGGAGAACATGGAGGGGGAAGGCGGCGAGTTCCTCGTGCGCGGCTGGATGGAGCAGATCGGCGAGACGCACCCGGCGGTCCAGCGGTTCGAGCAGGACGCGCCGTACCCGCTCGCGTTCTACGCGATGTCGGTCGAGGAAGCGGTGGGCACGACGTACGAGGAGGCCGACACCGCGCCCGTCTACCGGCGCTGGCGCCCTCAGGCCACGCGGCCGGGGGAGCCGTCGGGAGCGGAGAAGTCGTAGCCGGCAGCGGCCCAGGCCTCCATGCCTCCCTCGACGTTCGTGGCGTCGTAGCCGCGCGCCTGCAGCATCATCGACGCGAGCTCGCTCCGGTTGCCCGAGCGACAGATCACGGCCACCGGCTTCGCGAGGTCGAGGACGTCGGAACCCACGCCGGCCATCACGTCGTTGAGCGGGATGTGGAGGGCGCCTTCGATCCGTCCCGCGTCCCACTCGTACTGCTCGCGACAGTCCACGAGCTGGATGTCGCCGAGCGACTCGTGAACGCCTTCGACCGCGCTGAGATCCGCCATCGCTCCGATGCTAGCAGTGGGTCGTGCGAACGCTTCAGTCGCCCAGCGCCCGCTCGAACGCCGTGTACGCCTCGTGACCGAACAGCACGAAGCGGACCTCGTGGACGGCGGTGTCCGCCGCGCGCACGGCCGCGATCGCGACCGCCGCCGCCTCGTCCACCGGATACCCGTAGACACCGGTCGAGATCGCCGGGAACGCCACGGTTGAGGCTCCGAGCTCGTCGGCGACCCGGAGCGACGCGGCGTGGCAGCGCGCGAGGAGCGCCGATGGATCGTCGTGCGCGGCGTAGACCGGTCCCACCGTGTGGATCACCCAACGGGCGGGGAGGTCGCCGCCGGTCGTCGCCACTGCCTCGCCCGTCGGGAGGCCGTCCGGCCACTCGGTCGAGCGGATCGACCTGCACTCCTCGAGGATCGCGGGCCCGCCTCGCCGATGGATCGCTCCGTCCACGCCGCCGCCACCGAGGAGCGATGAGTTCGCCGCGTTCACGATCGCGTCGACCTGCTGCTCCGTGATGTCGCCCTCGACCAGAACGATCCGAGGCATCCGTTTATCGTAGGTCGATGATCGTCTGCCTCGCCGCGAACCCGTCCGTCGATCGCCTCTTCGAGGTCGAGCGGCTCGTGAAGGGCGACATCCATCGTCCCTCGGGCTTCGTGCAGGTCGCCGGAGGGAAGGGGCTGAACGTCGCGCGCGCGGCGCGCTCGCTCGGCGCGGACGTGTGCGCGGTGGCGCTGCTGCGCGGACACAACGGCCGATGGCTGCAGGAGTCGCTCGCCGCCGAGGGTGTCGAAGGCGAGTTCGTGTGGACCCACGGGGAGAGCCGGTCCTCGCTGTCGGTCGCCGACCGGGAGACCGCCGGGCTCACCGAGTTCTACGAGCACGGCGCCGTCGCGCCGGATGCCGCGTGGGTCGAGCTGACCCACGCCGTGACCCAGCGCTGGGAACCGGGCAGTTGGCTCACGATCTCGGGGTCGCTCCCACGGGGCGCGCCGGACGACGGCTACCGCGACCTGATCCACGAAGCGCGCCGCGGGGACGTCCGCGTGGCGCTCGACTCCGAGGGGGAGCGGCTCCGACTGGGGCTCACGGCGGAGCCGGAGATCGTCAAGGTCAACGTCGCGGAGGCGGGCGAGCTGCTGGGCGTCCCCACGGCGCGCCGGGACGACTCGCTCGTGGCGGCGTCCAAGATCCGCCAGATGGCGGGTGGTGACGGTCACGCCGGGATCGTCACGCGCGGGGCCGAGGGCGTGATGCTGGCGGCGCCGGACGGCACACTGTACGAAGGCGTCCTGTACGTCCGAGGCCGGTATCCGGTCGGGAGCGGCGACGCGTTCCTCGCCGGCCTCGTGACCGCGCTCGAGCGCGGGAGCGACTGGGAGGACGCTTTCCGCCTGGCCCTCGGGGCGGGCGCCGCGAACGCCGAGCTCGCCGGCGCCGCCAGGCTCGAGCCGTCGCGCGCCGAGGCGCTCGCGTCTCAGGCGGACGTGCACCTCCTCTAGCCGGATGCGCGTCGAGCCGTTCGTCGAAGACGACTGGGCCGCGTTCCGGGAGATCCGGTTGCGGTCGTTGCTCGACAGTCCGGACGCGTTCGGCTCCACCTACGGCGAGGAGTCGTCGCACGCCGAGCCCGCCTGGCGCGACTGGGCCGCGGGACGATGGCGGGGCGGGACCGCGCTCGCGTTCGCGGCGAGGGATCACGGCGGTGCGGTCGTGGGAACCGCCACGGGCGCCGAGTACGAGGCCGAGCCGGGCGTCGGTCACCTCTACGCGATGTGGGTGGCGCCGGACGCTCGCGGGGCGGGCGCGGGGCGCGCGCTCGTGGACGCGGTCGTCGCGTGGGCTCGCGCGCGCGGATGCGACCGGTTGGTCCTCTCGGTCACCGAGACGAACGAGGGCGCACGCCGCTTCTACGAGGCGTGCGGGTTCGCCGACACCGGCGAGCGGCACCCGCTCCGCGAAGGATCTGCCCTCGACGGGTTGATCTTCGCGAAGCCCCTGTGAGGCGGCGGCCGCGTCTGCGGCCGTCGTTACACTCGGCCGGATGAGGAGACCGGCGGCCGCGGCCATCTCGCCCGCGACCGCCGTGATCGGTCTGTTCCTCACGTTCGGTCTGATCGTCGCGTCGTTCTTCCCGTTCCTGTCCGTGTATTTCGCGGGTCGAGGCTTCGATCCGAGCGAGATCGGCCTCCTCCTGAGCGCGATGGCGCTGGTGCGGATCGTCGCGATGCCGGTCTGGGGGCATTTCGCGGACACACGGATCGGCCGGAAGCGAGCCCTGCAGCTCGGGCTCATCGGGATGGTCGTCTTCGCGATCGTCGCCACGCTGCTCGACACGCTCGTCGGCGTGGCGTTCGGCGCCGTCGGGATCGCGATCGCGATGGCGGCGTCGGGACCGAACATCGACGCCCTCGCGCTCGTCCAGCTCGGCGAGGAGCGGATGTCGGAGTACGGCCGGATCCGCGGGTGGGAGAGCCTCTCCTACGCGGCCGGGTGCCTCGCGTTCGGATGGGTGTTGGACATCCACGGCGTGACGCTCGCCCTCCCGCTCTACGCGGCGACGGGCGCCCTGATGCTCGTGTGGACCACGATCGCCGTCCGCTCGGATCGCCCGAAGGAGCGCGAGCATCACGGACGCCTGGGCGCCGTGGGCGCGGTGTTCCGGACCGCGCCGCGCTTCTGGGGCTTCCTCGTGGCGACGCTCCTCGTCTGGACCGGATTCAACGCGGCGTGGAACTTCGTCGGTCTGAAGATCGAGGAGCCGCTCCTGATCGGGGTCGGGACCGCGCTCGGCGGCCTCACGGAGGTGGGCGTGATGCGCCTGTCGTCCCGGCTCCATCGCAGGATCGGTCTGCGCAAGGTCTACGCCCTCGGATGTCTGGTCTACGCGACCGGCTTCCTCCTGTGGGGACTGGTCAGCAACACGACGATCGTCTCCCTCCTCGCGGTCTTCGAGGGCGCCGGCTTCTCCCTCCTGTTCACGACCTCGATCCTCGTGGTCGGCAAGCTGCTGCCCTCGTCGCTCTACTCGAGCGGGAACTCGATCGGGGGGATGGTGGGCTTCGGGATCGCACCGATCATCGGTGCGGGTGCGGGAGGCTTCATCTACGACCGGCTGGGATCCACGACGCTGTTCCTCGGCGCGTCGATCGTCGCCCTGCTCGGCGGGTGTGGCAGCCATGGTCGCGCTCAAGACGCCGGAGCTGGACACACCGTTGCCGGAGCCGGCGCTCCCTCCCGAGGAGGTCGCGCCCGAGCCAGGCCGCGTGTGACGCACCTGACCTGCGCGCTTTGCAGGGGGGTGCTCCGCCGTGACACCATGAACGTTCCGGAACCCCAAACCGGGAGGTGTTCGAAGCGATGACGAACGAGACGAATGGCACCGGCCTCGTCGACAAGGCCAAGGAGGTCGCGGGCAGCGTGGTCGAGAAGGCCGGTCCCGCGATGGACAAGGCCTTCGAAGTTGCGGGCAGCGTGGTCGAGAAGGCCGGTCCCGCGGTGGAGAAGGCGAAGGTGGTCGCGGGCGGCGTGGTCGAGAAGGCCGGTCCCGCGATGGAGAAGGCCGTCGAGAAGGCCGGTCCCGCCGTGGAGAAGGCCAAGGAGTCCGCCACCGAGCTCGTCGACAAGGCGAGAGACTTCCTCGGGAGCAAGGACAAGGACGGGAAGTAAGGCATCCGCCGAAGGGGGGGCAACTGATGGTTAGCGCCTACATCCTCATCCAGACCGAGGTCGGGAAGGCGGCCCAGGTGACGCAGCAGGTCCGCGGCATCGACGGCGTGGTCGCGGTCGATCCGGTCACCGGTCCCTACGACGTCGTGGCCCGCGCGGAGGCCGACGACCTCGACGGGCTCGCCAAGGGCACGGTGATGCCGATGCAGGAGCTGGACGGCATCACGCGAACCCTCACCTGCCCGGTCATCCAGCTGTGACGCGCGGGCTTCGGCCCGCGGGACGATGACGATCACGATCCGGCGCGACGCCGAGATCTCCGACGTGGACGGCGGCTGGTTCCGCGCGCGCTGGCACTTCTCGTTCGACACCTACCACGACCCGGAGTACATGCTGTTCGGGACGCTCCGCGTCTTCAACGACGACCGCCTGGTGCCCGGCGCGATCTGGCCGATGCACCCTCACAGGGACATCGAAGGGCTCACCTACGTGGTCGAGGGATCGTTCCGTCATCAGGACGACGTGGGCGGGGCACCGGGGCCGCTGCCCGCGGGATCCGTGCAACGCATGACGCTCGGGCGCGGCGCGAACCACTCCGAGCAGAACGCGAGCGAGACCGAGCCGATGCGCTTCATCCAGATGTGGATCCTGCCGGCGGAGCGCGGGTTGGAGCCCGGCGTGGAGCAGAAGGTCTTCACCGAGGAGGACCGCACGGACCGGCTCCTGAAGGCGATCAGTGGCGACGGCGGCGACGCGGTCCTCGTCCATCAGGACGCGCACGTCTTCCTCTCGAGGCTCAACCCGGGCATCGAGGTCGCGCACGAGCTCGGCGAAGGTCGAGGCATCTACCTCTACGTGATCGACGGGGACGCAGACGTGATGGGGGAGCGGATGACCACCGGCGACGCCGCGGAGATCTGGGATGTGCAGACGATCCCGATCCGCGCGAACGCGTTGACCGAGCTGATCGCGGTGGACGTCGCGTTGTCCTGAGCCTTGCTTCGCCCTCCTGACCCAAGTACCGTGCGCCGATGCGCATCCGGGCAACATCTCTACTCGATCACGTCCGCTCTCCTCGTCCTGGTCCTCGTCACGGGCCCCTCACTCGCTTCACCGGTCCCGCGGGGAGGGGAGGCGGAGGGGGAGTCGGCGGTCGCGTCAGCGCCCCGCACGCGTCTCCCCGGCCTCGCCGCTCACACGGTCCCCGGACGCCCTCAGCCGCGCGCTTTCGGAGCGGCGGATCTCGGCGGCGCGCTACGCGCTCGAACGCGCTTCGATCTCTGTTCGACCTCGCGGGGGTCCGTGCGCGCTTCGGCGAGGTGACCGCGCCCGATCCGCGGTCCGCCACGATGCTCCTTCGAGATCTTTCCCTCCGTGTGGGCCAGCTCTCGGGGCCGGCGCGCGAGACCGCCGAACGCCTGCTCGCTCGGCCGACCGACGGTGGCCCTCATCCGTTCAACGACGGGTATTCGGTGTCGGAGGAGACGCCCGAATGCTCCGAGGTCTGCGTCCACTACGTGGCCTCCACGCCCGACATGCCGGACCCGGAAGACGCCGACTTCAGCGGCGTGCCCGACTACGTCGAGACCGTCTCGAGCGTGCTCGATCACGTGTGGGCGCGAGGAGGTCGACGATCTCGGCTATCGCGCGCCCAAGTCGGATGCCTCATCGGCCAACGACGGAGGGAGCGCCCTCCTCGACGTCTACCTCGCGGACATCGGCGGCGACGCGATCTACGGCTACTGCGCCAGCGACGACCCGCACCTCGAACCCCCTCCCTATCCGCACTGGGACATGTCCGCGTATTGCGTCCTCGACGACGACTACGACATCTCGCAGTTCGGGTACCCGAACCCGATGGAGCCGCTCAAGGTGACGGCCGCGCACGAGTTCTTCCACGCCGTCCAGTTCGCCTACGACATCGGTGAGGACGGGTGGTTCATGGAGAGCACCGCGACGTGGATGGAGGAGCACGTCTACGACGCGATCAACGAC
Organism: uncultured Actinomycetota bacterium; assembly: GCA_963724415.1. Classification (GTDB taxonomy): domain Bacteria; phylum Actinomycetota; class UBA4738; order UBA4738; family HRBIN12; genus JAJNBA01. The sequence continues at coordinate 238,079 of CAVRUS010000012.1, forward strand.
AACCTGCAGTACCTCGCCGACCAGCCCGCTGGCGCAGCCGCTGATCCCGCTCGATCAGACCTCGGGCTTCCGCGTGTACGGCGCCTGGATCTTCTGGCAGTTCCTCACCGAGTACTTCGGCGGCGCCACCCCGGCCGCGAACATCGTCCGCGCGGTGTGGAGGAAGGCGGACGGCGGCCCATCCGGCCCGAACATGTACTCCACGCAGGCGCTCGCGTCCGCCGTGGCCGCTCGGACGGTCGACGGCACGAACTGGCGGCTCCGATGGGCGTTCGCGGATTTCGGGGTCTGGAACGCCCGGCCGGCGAAGTTCTACGACGAGGGGAGCGCGTACCCGACGGCGCCGGTGGCCAGGACGGCCACGCTCACCGGAGGTGCTCCGTCGATGGCCTCGACGGCGAAGCTCGACCATCTGGCGAACCGCCACGTGGCGGTGCGCAGGGGCGCGGGCGTCGCGGCGAACGCCAGGCTTCGCGTCACCGTGAACGGTCCCGCGTACGGGACCGGACCGGAGGCGACCGTCCTCGTGATCCGGAAGTCCGGCGCGGCCTTCTCCCGGATCGTCACGCTGAACACCGCCGGGGACGGCGCGGTCACCGTCGTCTTCGACAGCACCGTGTCCAGGGTCATCGTCGTCACGACGAACGCGAGCACCCGCTACACGAACTGCTTCTCGGATCAGACGCCGTTCGCCTGCTTCGGGGGCGTCCCGCTCGACCAGAACATGACGTACCGGTTCGAAGCGGAGGTCGTTTGAGGCGCCCCTTCTCGGCCCCGGTCAGTCGCCGTCGGCGCTGACCGGGAACGGGAGCGCGATCGGATCGTAGGAGGGCGAGCGACCCTCGTCGTCGAAACGATCCATGCCCCAGCCGGAGGCGTCGGTGACCTCCGTCGCGCCTTCCAGTGCGAGGTCGGCGCCGATCTTCGCGACGCCCGGGCCCCACATCATCCCGTGGCCGACCGCGGTCGCCACGGAGACGCCGGGGATCTCGTCGCCCGCTCTCGTGAACACCGGCCCCACGATCGGGAGGTGGTCGGGGCAGTACTCGATCGTCGCCGCCCACGCCTTCCGGATGCCGAGGCCCTTCGCGATCGGGACGTATCGGTGCATCCGTTCCTCCATCTCGTGCAGGTACGGCCAGTCGACCTCCCGGGCCTTCCCGGGCGCCTCATCCGGGTTGGACATCCCGAACAACAGCCCGCCCTCCTCGAGCCGCCAGTAGAGACCGATCGCGTTCTCGAAGACCATCGGCTGTCGCTCGACGTCGAACGCCTCGTGCGGCTCCGTCACGGCCACCTGATGCCGGACGGCGCCGACGAAGAACCGCGCGTCCACGAGCGCCCCGACCTCTCGGAGCTTCGGCCCGCCGGTGAGGAGCAACCGCTCCGTCGCGATCGTCCCGTCGGGTGTCTCGACGCCCGTCAGGGCACCATCGGGGCTCGTCGTGATGCCGAGGAACGGCGTCCGCTCGCGAACATCGACTCCGGCTCGCTGCATCGCGAGCGAGTACGCGCGGACGTTCCTCGGCGGGTCCACGCACCCGTCGCCCGGCGCGTACGTCCCGCCGCGGAACGTCGCCGGATCGAGCGTCGGGTTCACGCGCGCGGCCTCGGCGGCGTCGACCCAGCGGACGTCGGTGAGCCCGGCCGCGCGCTGCATCTCCACGCGGGCCTTCGCCTCGCGCTCCTGATCCTCGTCGGTGGCGAGGATCAGGTAGCCGAGCTCGCGGAAGCCGCTATCGGTCCCGTAGCGCTCGCGCTGCGACCGGTAGAAGTCGATCGACCACATCCCGAGCGCGACCGTCTCCGGCGTGCCTCCCTGCGCGCGGACGATGCCGGCCGCGCGCGAGGACGCCCCTTGCCCCGCCTCGCCCTTCTCGAGGACCACGACGCGTTCGGCGCCGTGCTCCTTCGCGAACACGGACGCCCAGCCGCCGATCGTGCCGGCGCCGACGACGACGAGGTCGGCGCTGTCTCGGTTCGCCATCGCGTCCTTCCGCTCGCGGAGGCCGAAGTCTAGCGATGCGTACAGTGGCTCCGATGCAGCCCGAGACGGATGCGCGTTCTCCCGCGGTGCCCGTTCCCCCGGCGCCCCTCGGCCGTCGGATGCTCGTCGAGGAGATCCTCGTCGTGCTGTCGCTCTCGATCCTGCGACCGGCGGCGTTCGCGATCCTGTCCCTCCTCGAGGCGCCGATCGCCGGGGTCGTGGTCGCGGCGGCCGACCAGTCGAACGAGTTCACGCGGCAGCTGCTCGGGTTCGCCTTCGCGCTCGCGCCGGCGTTCCTCGTGGTGCACCTGGTCCGCAGGAGCGGCGAGGGTGTCGCCGCGATCGGGCTCGGGACGGATCGACCGTGGTTCGACATCTCGCGCGGCGTCGTGGTGTCGATCGTCGTCGGGATCGCCGGGATCGGTGTGTACCTGGCGGCCGTCGAGCTCGGCGTGAACCGCTTCGTGGTTCCGGTCCCGCCGCTCGGCCACTGGTGGACGATCCCGGCGCTCGTCCTCAGCGCGATCGAAGCGGGTGTGGTCGAGGAGGTGATCGTCCTCGGGTACCTCGTGACGCGGCTGCAGCAGCTCTCCTGGTCGGCGGTGGCGGCGGTCGGGGCGAGCGCGCTGGTCCGCGGGTCGTACCACCTGTACCAAGGGTGGGGCGGGTTCGTGGGCAACGTCGCGATGGGCGCGCTGTTCGGCTACCTCTTCCTGCGGTGGGGCAGGCGCACGTGGCCGTTCGTGGTCGCCCACGTGCTCCTCGACGTCGGCGCCGGAGTCGGCTTCATCCTCTTCCGGGATCGGCTCCCCGGCTTCTGAGCACGGCGGCAGGCTGGGCGTGGTATCCTTGATTCTTCGGATATCCGAATCAAGACCGATCCCCCGGCCAGCGCGCCGGGGTTTCGTGTTTCTGGAGCCCTCTCAGCGGATCCGCTCCTACCTCCAGCCGGGGAACCACAGGATCAGGCTCCAGCGCGTGTCCGAGATCAGTCCCCAGCTCAGCACCGGCCAGAACCAGAGGAACAGTCCGACCGCGCCGAGCACGATCGTCCAGGCGACCGGCCGGTACGGATGCCAGACGGAGACTGCGGGCCGGCCGGTGGCCGGATCGGTCGCGACCTCGCCCCCCGGTTCGCGCACCACGAGCCTCGCGTCGGAGAGGTCGCGCACCATGTACGTGAGCCCGAGGACGAGGAACGGTGTGAACGGCGCCACGTAGAAGAAGAACTCGGGGCGCGAGGCCAGGAACCACGGCAGGTACTGGAGCAGGACCGCCAGGAGGATGAACCCGGGCACCCAGTCCCGCTTGCGCCACCAGGCCCACGCCAGGTACGGCAGCGCCCAGATGCTCCCCCAGAAGACCATCGGGTTGCCGATCGCGGTCAGCTGCCGGATCGACGGTCCGACGTCCTCCCATGTGATCGAGAGCGGCTTCTTCATGATCAACCAGTCCCACGGCCGCGAGTAGCCGTAGTGCGTCGGCGTGAGCGCTCCCGTCTCCGGGTCCAGAGCGGTCTCCTTCAGGTCGACCAGGTGGTACCTCGCCACCCGGATCTGCTGATCGATCAGGTCGCCGACCCTCCAGTCGAAGTGGTGCAGCCACGGCAGGTAGGTGACCACGTAGACGGCGAACGGGATGAGCACGAAGGCCACGAGGAGGGCGAAGCTCTCCTGGAACAGCGCCCGAGCGAACGCGCCACCGCGGGTGGCCTCGCCGCGGTGGCGCCGGGACGTCTCCCAGATCAGCGAGATCACGATCGCGGCGAGCATCCCGAGGCCGCCGGACCACTTCACGGCCACGGCGGCGCCGAACGCGATCCCCGACGCGTATCGCCACGGACGCCACAGGGGTGACGGGACGCGGGGCACGCCCTCCGGGGGCGCCCGCGGCGTCCGCACGTCGATCCAGCGGCGATCCAGGACCAGGCACAGGAAACCGGCAACGATCCAGAGCTGCACGTGGACGTCCAGCAGCGCCAGCCGAGATAAGACGACGCTCAGGCTCTCGAGGGCGAGCAGGAGCCCGGCGACGAACGTCCAGAGCGCGCGGCCGAACAGGAGCTGTGCGATCAGGGCGAGCCCCGTCACGGCGAGCGTGCCCGCGATCGCCGAGCCGATCCGCCACCCGAACGGGTCCATCCCGAACGCCTTGATGCCGAGGGCGATCGTCCACTTCCCGAGCGGCGGGTGGACGAACGACCCACGTCCCATTCCTGTTCGCGGAACAAGCGCTCGTTCGGCGACTCGATCGTGCAGACCTCGTCGGAGCCGCCGACGAAGATGCACGCCGCCTTCGCGTAGTAGTTCTCGTCGAAGACCATCGTCGGTGGGTTCGACAGGCCCCACATCCGGACCAGCGCGGCGATCGCGGTGACGGCCACGATGGCGACCCACGGGCGGTTCAAGCGCTGGAGGAGCGGCGAGTCGGCACGACGGGCCACGGGGGCCGGCGAACGCAGTGCCGCGGCGTCGTCCGTCTTCAGCGGGGCCGGTCCTTCAGGCGGTAGACGAACTGCAGTCCCTGGAACGTGTCCGTGATCGAGGCGCTCTTGTTGTCCACCAGCCCGGCCGTGAGGCCGATCCCCTGGACGGTGTCGAAGTCGAGGTCGGTCGGGACCTTCGCGGCCTTCTTCGGCCACGCCACCCACAGCCGCCCGGCGGGCTCGAGGCCGGCCGCGAGCTTCGCGAACCGGGCCCGGAGCGGGCGCTCCTCGGTCGCGAACACGAGGACGACGTCCATCGAGGTGCCGGCGCGCCCGAGGCGCTGGACGCCGGTCGGCAGGGGACCGAGCACGGCGTCGAAGCCCTCGGGCGCGCCGGCGACGAACACCTTCGCGCCCTCGCGGATCCCGAGCTTCGTCGGGAGCGGGGTCGCGGAGTAGTCCTTGTGTGGCTCGGCCATCCGACCCATGGTAGGCGGAGGCGGACGTGGGACCATCGCGAGATGGGCGGCGTCCTCTACCTCGTCGGCACGCCGATCGGGAACCTCGGCGATCTCTCCGACCGCGCGCGCGAGACGCTCGCCTCGGTGGCGCTGATCGCCGCGGAGGACACGCGCCGGACCGGCCGCCTCCTGCACGGCCTCGACATCCGCGCGCCGCTCGTCTCGATGTTCGAGGGCAACGAGGACGCGCGCGCCGCCGAGGTCGTCGAACGGCTCGACGCCGGTGAAGACGTCGCGGTCGTCACCGACGGCGGCATGCCCGGTGTGTCGGATCCCGGCTATCGGGTCGTCCGGCGCGCGATCGATCGAGGGATCGAGGTGCGTGTCGTGCCCGGCCCGTCGGCGGCGATCGCCGCGTTGGTCCTGTCCGGCCTTCCGACCGACCGGTTCGCCTTCGAGGGCTTCCTGCCGCGGCGCCCCGGCGACCGCGCCCGGCGGCTCCAGGCGCTCCGCCACGATCCGCGGACCGTCGTGTTCTTCGAGTCCCCGCGCCGCGTCCCCACGCTGCTCCGCGAGATCGGCGGCACCCTCGGCGACCGCCGGATCGCGGTCTGTCGGGAGCTGACGAAGCTCCACGAAGAGGTCCTCCGCGGCACCGTCGCCGAGGTGCTCGCCGCGATCGGCGAGCGCGCCCTGAAGGGGGAGGTCGTCGTCGTGGTCGAGGGCGACCACGAAGGAGCCCCGCTCGATCACGAGGCCCTCCTGGAGGAGGTCCGCCGACTGGTCGCCGAAGGCATGCGCACCCGCGACGCGGCTCGCGCGGTGGCGGAGCGGCACGGCGCGAGCGCCAACGACCTCTACCGGGCCGCGGTCTCTTCGGACTGACCTTCCTAGACTGGCTGCGATGTCCCGGACGCCTCCCCCTCCCGAACCGGATCTCGTCCCACCCCGCCCGGACCGGCACCAGGTCGAGGACGAGGCGGCGAGCCCGCGACTCCTCGTCGCCTTCGTGGTCGCCACGCTGGTGGCGATCCTCCTCGGCGGGCTCGCGGTCGCCTCGCTTCTCCGAGGGCCGTCGGACACGCCCGACGCCGCCGCCGGGACGCCCTCATCGACGACGACCGCCACGGCCGCGCCCTCGCCCAGCGCCTCGCCGTCCCCGCGGCCGAAGGTCGACGGCGACTTCCGGTTCCTCGAGCGGGTCGGCGGCGCGCCGGTCCGATGGAACCCCTGCGACGAGATCGCCTACGCGATCAACACCGCCGGCGCCTCGTCGTCGATCCGGTCCGACCTCCGCGAGGCCCTCGCCCGGGTGACGCGGGCCACGGGGATCGACTTCCGATCCGTGGGGACCACGCAGGAGACGTTCTTCCGGGCGTACCAGCGGATGCGCTACGGCGTGGTCGGGAGGGAGGAGCTGATCATGATCTGGGTCGACCACGACGGCTACCGGGCGATCCTGCAGCGGCTGCAGGATCGGCGGCCCTCGATCGCGTTCGCGAAGACGATGGCCGGCCTCACGGCCGACCGTGACCAATACTTCGGCGGGATCATCGTGATGGACGCGGAGGCGACCGCTCGTCTCGGCTTCACCGATCGGTACACGCACGGCTCGGTCCTGCTCCACGAGCTGGGCCACATCATGGGCCTGGACCACGTGAAGGATCCCGACCAGCTCATGTACTCGGGCAAGTTCCCGACCTTCGGGCTCCACGATTTCGGACCCGGGGACCTGGAGGGACTGCGGCGCCTGGGCACGGACGCCGGCTGCCTCGACTGAGCTCGACGCCGGGAGAACCAACACCCCTAGGTACGATGGCGCGTCATGGGCCGGGACGTCTTCTACATCACCACGCCGATCTACTACCCCAACGATGTGCCTCACGTGGGGCACGCGTACGACGCCGTGGCCGCGGACGTGATCGCCCGGCATCACCGGCTGCGGGGGGAGGAGGTCTTCCACCTCACGGGCACCGACGAACACGGGCTGAAGCTCCAGCGCGCAGCCGAGGCGGCGGGCATGGAGCCGCAGCGGTGGGTCGACGAGATGGAGCCGCGATGGCGAGAGGTGTGGGCCCGGCTGGACATCGGCTACGACGACTACATCCGCACCACGGAGCCCCGCCACGCGGCCGTGGTAGTCAAGGTACTTGACCAAGTGCGCGGGAACGGCCGGGACGACATCTACCTGGATACCTACGAGGGCCTCTACTGCGTCTCCTGCGAGCTCTACTACGTGGAGGGCGACCTCCTCGAGGGCCAGCTCTGCCCGATCCACGAGCGCCCGGTCGAGCTGGTGAAGGAGCAGAACTACTTCTTCCGGCTCTCGGCCTACGGGGACCGCCTGCTAGAGCACTACGAGCGGACACCCTCCGCCGTGGAGCCCGACATCCGGCGGAACGAGGTGCTCTCGCTGATCCGGGGTGGCCTGCGGGACTTCTCGATCAGCCGCACGAACTTCGACTGGGGGATCCCACTGCCGTGGGATCCCGACCACGTCACCTACGTCTGGTTCGACGCCCTCACGAACTACCTCACGGGCGCCGGGTACGGCTCGGACGACGCCGCCTTCGCCAGCCGCTGGCCGGCGAACATCCACATGATCGGCAAGGACATCCTGCGGCAGCACGCGATCTATTGGCCGGCGATGCTCATGGCGGCCGGGATCGAACCACCCACCCAGGTCTGGGCCCACGGGTTCCTGACCGTGGGCGGCAAGAAGATGTCGAAGACGAACGCGACCGGGATCCATCCGTTCGAGCTGATCGACCGCTTCGGCGTCGACTCCTACCGGTGGTACTTCCTCCGGGAGATCCAGTTCGGCCAGGACGGCTCGTTCTCGCTCGAGTCGATGGTGGACCGGCACAACGCCGAGCTGTCCAACGGGATCGGGAACCTCGCGTCCCGGGTGCTCGCGATGCTCCGCTCCTACTTCGACGGGGTCCTCCCGGCTCCCACCTTCGAGGGGGCGGAGTCCGACCTGCCGCAGGTGATCGCGGAGGCCGTGCGGCGCTACGACGAGGAGATGCTCGCGGTGCGGCCGACCGCCGCGCTCGCCGCCGTCTACGACGTCGTCGTTCGGGCGAACCGCTACATGGTGGAGCGGTCCCCCTGGACCCTGGCGAAGGATCCGGCGAGGCGGGATGAGCTCGGATCGATCCTCTACGCGTCGGCGGAGACGCTTCGCGCGCTCACGATCCTCGTGTCGTGCGTCATGCCCAGCGCGGCCCGCCGCCTTTGGGAGCAACTCGGGATCGAGGAAAGTCTCGATGAACAGCGCCTCGCGCATGCCGGGAGCGTGGGGCCGGATGGTCCCCGGGACGAAGACCACCAAGGGAGACTCCCTCTTCCCGAGGGTCGACGCGCCGGAATAGTTCGGCCCCAGGCCGGACGGCCGGCGGTCCCGATGTTTCACGTGAATCTCCCCGGATGCACCGGAAGTTGAGACCGCCTATCATCGCGCGCCGATGGCCCGACCGAACCCTGAACTCCCGGTGCAGAGCGGCATCGTCGACACCCACTGCCACCTGTTCCTGGTGGACCGGGAACCTTCACTCGTGGTCGAGACCGCGCGGGAGGCCGGCGTGGAACGCCTGCTGTGCGTGGGTGTGGACCCCGCGACCTCGGCCCGATCGCTCGAGCTGGCCGATTCGATCGCCGGCGTCTTCGCTACGGCGGGCATGCACCCCCATGACGCCGACCTCTTCGACGCCGCGGCGGGGGCCAGGATCGAGGAGCTGCTCCACGACCCCCGGATCGTGGCCGTGGGGGAGTGCGGTCTCGACTTCTTCCGGATGCGGTCGTCGATGGAAGCCCAGGTCCGGGCTCTGAACGTCCACATCGCGCTGTCCAACGAGTCCGGGAAGCCGATGGTCGTCCACGTCCGCGACGCGTGGCCCGATGTCCTTCGAGTCCTGGATGAGGGTTCGGCGGAACGCGTCGTGATCCATTGTTTCAGCGGCGACGCGGCGATCGCTCGCGAGTGCGCCGAGCGCGGCTACTGGATCAGCTTCGCGGGCAACGTGACGTACCCGAAGAACGAGCATCTGCGGCAAGCGGCGCGCGCGGTGGATATCGACAGGATCCTCGTCGAGACGGACGCACCGTTCCTCGCTCCGCAGATCCTCCGCGGAGCCGACAACGAACCCGCCAACATCGTCCACACGATCGCGGAGATCGCGCGCGTTCGCGACGAAGACGCGCAGATCGTGGCGGAAGCGACGTCGCGCAACGCCGATGCGGCGTTCCCCGGGCTCTCGTAGCGGCCGAACACGCGTTCGGTGCTCAAGGTTGCAGTGAGAGTTGAGGGTTTGTTAGCGTGCGATTTCCACAACGAGCTTCTGGGACGAACGGTTCCCTCAGGACACCGTTCACTCGGAGCAGAACGGGACGGCAGATGCGTAACGTTCGGAGGACGGCTCGGCAGGACCCGCGGGTCCTGCGTGTGACGTCGTCCCCGGGCGGCCGTCTCCACGATGTGGGGGACTGGATGGTGGACGGAGCGGAGAGGGCCGGTCGGAAGCGCTCGACCCTCACCGCCGAGACCTCGGTTTCCGCCGGTGGCGTCGGGACATCCCCGGCCGCGTCCGTGCGGGTTCTCGCGTTCGGGGAAGGTGCGCGAGGGCTCGACGACCGCGGATCCGGTCGGGGAACTCCTCTCGGCCATGGGGATCGTGCCCAACGCTGACGGCGTCCGCACACCATCCAGCGCCCCCCTTCACGTTCGATCCCGGGCCTTCGGCCCGGGATCGAACCGTTTCCGGCCCGGCTAGGCTCCCCCGGTGAGTACCGGCGACCAGCCGTCGTTCGGCGCGAGCGCGCTTCGCGCTCTCGCCGAACGCCACGGCATCCGACCGAAGCGGTCGCTCGGTCAGCACTTCCTGATCGATCCGAACCTCGCACGGGCGATCGCCGCGGACGCGGAGGTGGGACCAGGCGACCGCGTCGTGGAGATCGGCGCCGGCCTCGGCTCGCTCACACGCGCGCTCGCCGAGGCGGGAGCCGAGGTGCTCGCCGTCGAGGTCGACCCCTCGCTGATCCCGGCCTTGGAGGAATCGGTCGAAGGGCTCGACGGCGTGCGGGTGCTCCACACCGACGCGACGGATCCCGAATGGCAGGACGCCCTCGATGGCGAGGGGTGGGTGCTCGCCGCGAACCTCCCGTACAACGTCGCCACGCGCCTCGTGCTCGACACCCTGCGCGACGTGCCGCAGGTGCGCCGCCTCGTCGTGATGGTCCAGCGGGAGGTCGGCGAACGGCTCGTGGCGGGTCCGGCCGACGGCGCGTACGGCATCCCCAGCGTCCGCGTGGCCTACCGGGCCGAAGCGACGCTCGTACGCCGCGTGCCGCCCTCGGTCTTCTGGCCTCGTCCCAAGGTGGAGTCGGTGATCGTGCGATTCGTGCGCCTGGACGAGCCCCGCGTGGCGGTGGACGAATCGAGGCTCTGGACGGTGGTGGATGCGGGGTTCGCCGAGCGGCGGAAGACGATGCGGAACGCCCTCCGGCGGCTCGGGGTGGAGAGCGAGGTTGCCGACGACCTCCTGTCGGCTGCCGGGGTCGACCCCTCCGCCACGGGCGGAGACGCTCTCGCTCGAGGAGTTCGCCCGGATCGCGGAGCGGCTCCCGGCTTCCCGGCGCCCACGTCTCCCGCGCCTGCCCCACCTTCGGCGCCCGCGCCATGACGCGGTTCGAGATGGCGGCGCACGCCAAGGTGAACCTCTTCCTCCGCGTGCTCAACCCGCGAGACGACGGCTACCACGAGATCGAGACGGTCCTCGTGCCGATCTCGCTCGCCGATCACGTGTCCGTTGAGCCGGCAGAAGCGTTGAGCGTGTCGCTCACCGGACCCGTCACCGGAGGAGTGCCGCGGGACGACGCGAACCTCGCGCTGCGCGCGGCGCGCGCCCTCGCCGCCGAGGCCGGCGGCGAACCGTCCGGCGCGCGGATCACGATCGACAAGAAGATCCCCGTGGCCGCCGGCCTCGGCGGCGGCTCGTCCGACGCCGCGGCGACGCTGCTCTTGCTCGACGAGCTGTGGTCGACGGGGCTCGGGCGCGACGGGCTCGCGCGCCTCGCCGCGGACATCGGCTCGGACGTCCCCGCGCTGCTCCTCGGCGAGCCGGCGTACGCGAGCGGGCGTGGCGAGCGGGTGGCGTCGGTCCTCGCGCAGTCGACGACGTGGGTCGTCAAGCCGTTCGCGTTCGGCGTCTCTTCGGCCGACGCGTACGCGTGGTGGGACGGGGGTGCGACGACGGGTCCCGATCCGGGGGCACTGATCGCCGCGGCCGAGGCGGGCGACGACGCCCTCCTCGGGAGCGCCCTCTACAACGACCTCCAGGGGCCCGTCGCCGAGCGCCACCCCGAGATCGCGGAGACGATCGACGCCTTCCTGGGCGCCGGCGCGCGCGGCGCCGTGATGACCGGCTCGGGACCCACCGTGGTCGCCCTCTGCTCGTTCGCCGCGGCCCAGGACGTCGCGGACGCCGTTGCCGGCTCGTTCGTCGCGGAGTCGGTCCCGCGCGCGCCGGCGCCTGTCAGAATCGAGAGCGGTCCCTCCGGGGTGGTCTAACGGCAAGACACGGGCCTTTGGAGCCTGGTATGGAGGTTCGACTCCTCCCCCCGGAACTTCTGATGTCACGCTCGCTCCACGCGGCGCGGGTCCGGCCGCTTGCCGCAAGTTGGGTAGGGTTGCGCCGTGGCTGAGGATCGCTCCTACATCGAGGCGAATGCCCGCGAGCGCGAGCGCATGCGCTCGCTCGTCGAGAATCTGGACGACGACGCCCTCGAGGCTCCTGTGAACGAGTACTGGACCGTCTACGGCGTGCTCGGGCACATCGCGTACTGGGACATCCGCGTCCTGGTTCTCGCCGAGAAGATCGATCGCGGCGAACCGTGGGCGCCGGGGGACGCCGAGCCCGACGGCGACTGGCTCAACGACTCGACCCGCCCGGTGATCCACGCGATCCGGCCGAGGGACGCTGCAGAGTTCGCGCTCCGGATCGCCGAGCAGACGGATGCGCTCGTGGCGGAACTGCCGCTCGACCGGCTGTATCCTCGCGACCCCGACAGCCCGATCTACGCAGGCCGTGGCGAGCACCGTGGCGAGCATCTCGACGAGATCGAAGCCGCCCTGCGAGCCCGCGGCTGACGCCGGCGACGGTATCAACGCGACGGCCAAAGCTACGGCGATCCCAGTGGCCGGTATCGTGAGCTCCATGCAACAGGGGAGGTGCCGCATGCGCCGCAGCTGAGCGCGTGAAGCCGTCGCGCCCGGTCGGGCGCGGAGCAGGCGTGTCGGGACCCCTCCGATGACCTCGTCCACGTAGGTCGCCGAGTCTCGGGGTCGGCCCGTCACCGACGCCGATAGGAGGCGATCAGATGTCGTTCGACGAAGAAGTTGCACCCGTCCTCGAGGTGGCCGGCGCCCATGCCGCCTCCGTGGATCGGGACGCCCGGTTCCCGGACGAGGCGATCGGAGCCTTGCGAGAGCGGGGACTCCTCGGCCTCACACTGCCGGACACCGTGGGCGGTCGCGGTGGCACGCCTACCGACTTCCTGGCCGTCACCCGGGCGCTCGCATCGAGGTGTGCGTCGACCGCGATGGTCTTCCTGATGCACACCTGTGCCGCCCAGGTGACGCTCGCCGGCACGTCGAGCGGTGACTCGGAGGAGCTCCGTGCGATGGCCGACGGTTCGAACCTGTCGACGCTCGCGTTCAGCGAACGGGGCTCCCGGAGTCACTTCTGGGCGCCGGTCAGTCAGCTCGTCGGCTCGCGGCTGTCCGCGCAGAAGTCCTTCGTCACCTCGGCCGGGCACGCGGACTCCTTCGTCGTGTCCACCCGGCAAGCCGACGCGTCCACACCGATGGACTCGAGCCTGTACCTGGTCCCCGCATCGGTCTCCGGGATCGAGGTCGGGGACGCCTGGCAGGGGCTGGGGCTCCGCGGCAACGCCAGCGCGCCGATGGCGTTCGACCTCGAGGTCTCCGACACGATGCTCCTGGGCGAGGCGGGCAAGGGCCTCGACGCGATGCTCGGTGTCGTGCTGCCGTGGTTCGCGCTCGGCTCGGGAGCGGTCTCGCTCGGGATCGCCGAGGGCGCGATGGGCGCCGCGGTGGCGCACGTGACGAGCGCGAAGCTCGAGCACCTCGGCGAGACGCTGGCGGACCTGCCGACGGTTCGCGCCAGGATCGGGCGCGCGCAGACCGAGGTCGACACGGTCGCCGGATTCCTCGCGGACGTCGCGCGCCGGATGGAGGCGGCGGATCCGCTCGTGCCGATCCTGTCGGCGAAGGCGAGCGCGAACGAGATGGCGATCCGGGTCACGTCAGAGGCGATGCAGGCGTGCGGCGGTGCGGCGATGAGCCCGACGCTGCCGATCGAGCGCTCGTTCCGCGATGCGCGCGCCGGGTCGGTCATGGCTCCGACCACCGACGTGCTCTACGAATTGACGGGTCGTGCCCTCGCCGGCATGCCGCTGCTGTGAGAGGGGTGCCAGGGATGGAGATGCAGCCGTTGATCGTCGGCGCGGTGGCCTACGACGCGAAGGTCGTGCCGATCTGGGAGGGGATCCGCGACTACTTCCGCGACGCTCCGGTCGAGATGGACGTCGTCTGGTTCTCGAACTACGAGGCGCAGATCGAGGCGCTGCTCGCGGGGTTCGTCGACGTCGCGTGGAACACGAACCTGGCGTACGCGCGCACGCACCACGCCACGGAGGGGGCGTGCCGGGCGCTCGCGATGCGGGACACCGATGTGGGGTTCACCACGCTCCTCGTCAGCAGGTCGGGGGAGCTCACGGACGTGCAGGAGCTGGCGGGGAAGACGCTGGCGATCGGCAGCGCCGACTCCGCACAGGCGGCGATCATGCCGCTCTTCTACCTCGCTCGCGCGGGGCTCCGACCCGGTGAGGATCTCCAGCTCGTGCGTTTCGACACCGACGTCGGCAAGCACGGAGACACCGGCACGAGCGAGCGGGAGGCGTTGACCGCGGTGCTCGTCGGCCGGGCCGACGCCGCCGCGGTCGGCGCCGCGGCGTGGCACGCGCTCGTGCGAGGTGGGGACGTGCCTCCGGAACGCCTGTCGCCGTTCTGGACGTCTCCGCCGTACAACCACTGCAACTTCACGGTCCTCCCGACCCTCGACGAACGACGCGCCGACGCCTGGACCCGTCACCTGATGGCGATGGACTGGGCGAACACGGACCACCGACGCATCCTCGAGCTCGAGGGCCTCCACGAGTGGGTCGCCCCGGACCTCGAGGGCTACCGTGACGTCTTCGACGCCGTGAAGGAGCAGGGGATCGACGCGAGATGGTGACGTCGCCGGCAGAGCCGGCCGCTTCGTTCGACGCCGAGGATCTCGACCTCGCCTCGGGGCTGATCTTCGCGCTGGATGTCTGCCTCTCCGACATCGAGGTCGGGGAGGTGCTCGAGCTCACCAGCCGCAACCCGGCGGTCAACCACGAGCTGCCGGCCTGGTGCCGGGGGACGGGTCACCGGCTCGTCGCGACCGAGCCGGACGGCACGGACGGGACGATCTTCCGGATCGAGCGCGGACCGCACGGCTCGCTGATGTTCAAGGACCGTCCGGACTGGGGGATCACGCCGACGTTCCGGCACGACGGGTTCGACACGCGCGACTGGCTCGTCGGCAAGGCCGCGGAGATCCCCGAGCGAGCGGACCCCACGACGGGGTTCGCGCCCCGCGGCGCCGTCGTCGAGGACGGGGCGCCGGCGTTCCCGTACACCGAGAACGATCGCGACCGGGTCTGGGCGCAGAACGTCGCGTCGCTCTACGAGCAGGCCACCGCGGGTCAGTGGGACGCCTCGGTCGACATCCGCTGGCGCGACCTCGAGCCGCTCCCCACCCACTTCGAGCGCGCGGTGTGCCAGATCATGACCCACCTCGCGGAGAACGAGTACGCGGCGCTCTACGTCCCCGCCCGCTTCATCCCGCGGATCCATCCCCACTTCACGGAGGTCGCCCTCTTCCTCGCGACGCAGGTGAACGACGAGGCGCGCCACATCGAGGCGTTCACGAAGCGGGCCCTGGCCAACGGTGGCGGCCTGCAGGTGTCGAGCGCGATGACGCAGACCTCCCTGCGATCGCTGCTCGAGCAGGAGGACTTCTCGCAGGCGTCGTTCCTGCTCTCCGTGCTCGGCGAGGGGACGTTCCTCGAATACCTCTCGTTCGTGGAGCGGTTCGCGCCCGATCCCGTGACGGCGGAGATCGCGCGGCGGGCGCGGATCGATGAGGCCCGCCACGTCGCGTTCGGGGTCGAGCACGCCCGCCACTACCTGGGAGCCGACCCCGATCGGGCCGCCGGGTTGGTCGAGGCCGTCCGACGCCGGGCCACCTTCCTCGCGGACGCGAGCGGTGCCAGCCCCCACGTCGAGGAGGCGCTCGTGGTGCTGGCCGCAGGTGGGGTCACACCGAGCAAGATCCGGGAGGGCGTCTCGCAGGTGCGGGTGCTGCACGACACGATGCACCGGCGGCGGGTGACGCGGCTGACGCAGCTCGGCTTCCCGGCGAAGGTCGCCGAGGAGATGTCCGAGATGCACACGCCGAACTTCATGTAGCGGCCTTCTCGAGCGCCCCTTCGTCGTGACCGTAGCGTGACGATCCTGCGCTGCTTCTGTCGCTGCCGATGCGCGGGCTCCACGCGGGTGCTGCGGTGGGTGCATGAGCGACGAGGCCTTCGGGGGCCTGTGCTTCCTCTCCTTGCTGGTCGCCGGTCCGCTCCTGATCGTGCTGGGAGCGAGGGCGGCGGGGATCGGCGTCCTCGCTTCGATCGTTGGTGCGTCGGTCGGTGGACTCCTGGCGGGAACCATCGACGATCTGGCGTACACGATCCCCATCGGAGCAACCGTCGCGCTCTTCGTCGGCGGATCCGCAGGCCTGTTCTGGCGGTCACCGGTGAGGCGATCCACGCTCGCGACGATCGGCGTGTGCATCGGCGCGCTTGGGATCGCGGGAACCCTCCTCGTCCATGAGGTCGCGATCGCCGGAGAGTGGACACTTCTGAGCGACGGCGCGGATCCGACGATACGGGTGCTCCTCCCGGTCGATGCCGCGTGGGTGTTGCTCCTGTGCCTCGTGCAGCCGGTCCGGGTCGCGACGTCGTCTCGCCGAGCGGATGACGCGTCGTCGGGACGCGACTCCGGGCATGTGGGACCATGACCGTCCTTCCCCCAACCCCGACCGACGACACGCGAAGGACGATCCGTGGGCGCAGCGAAGAAGGGCAATCGGCGCACCCTCGCCGCCGTGGTCCTGGCGGCCGGCAAGGGGAAACGGCTGCGCTCGGAGGTCCCGAAGGTCCTGCATCCGGTCTGCGGTCGGCCGATCCTGTGGCACACGCTCCAGGTGGTGGCCGCCGCGAAGCCCACGCGGATCGTCGTCGTCGTCGGCCACGGCGCGGACGACGTCCGCGAGGCGGTCGGCTCGTGGGGCATCGAACCCGAGCCCATCTTCGTCGAGCAGGCAGAGCAGCTGGGGACCGGTCACGCGGTGCAGGTCGCGGAGGACGCCGTGGGCAGAGCCGCGGACGTCCTCGTTGCGAACGGAGACTTCGATCCGATCACGGCGACGGACGTCCGGAAGCTCCTGTCCTCGCACCGCCGGAGCGGGGCCGCCGTCACCCTCGGCTCGACGATCCTGGAGCGCCCGGGGGGCTACGGCCGTGTGGTCCGCGACGGCCGTCGGGTCGTCGACGTGATCGAGGGCCGCGACGCACCACCGGCCGTCCGGAAGATCGACGAGGTGGCGACGAACTGGATCGTCTTCCGGCGGGACCTCCTCTACGCGACGCTGCCGCTCCTCGATCGGGAGAACCGGCAGCGCGAGTACTACCTGAACCGGGCGATCTCGATCCTCCTCGACAAGGGCGAGCGCGTCGACGCCGTCGTCTGCGACACGGGGGCCCTCCTCGGCGCGAACACGCGCGCCGGGCTCGCCGGGCTCGAGGCCTTGATCCGGCGTCGCACGAACGAATCCCACATGGCCGCGGGCATCCGGCTGATCGATCCAACCGCCACGTACATCGATGTCGACGTGCGCATCGGCAAGGACACCGTCGTGTACCCGAACACGTTCGTCGAGACCGGCGTCCGGATCGGGAAGGGCTGCTCGATCGGACCCTCCGCCTCGGTCGCCCGCTCGCAGATCGGCGACCGTTCGATCGTCTGGTTCTCGGTCCTCGAGGACGCCCGGGTCGGCAGGGACTGCGAGGTCGGGCCGTTCGCCCGTCTGCGGCCCGGCGCCGTCCTGCAGGACGGGGCGCTCATCGGGAACTTCGTCGAGGTCAAGGGTTCGCGGATCGGCCGGGGCTCGAAAGCCAAGCACCTCGCCTACATCGGCAACGCCGAGCTCGGCGCCGGGGTCAACGTCGGGGCCGGCACGGTCGTCGTGAACTACGACGGCTACGAGAAGCACCCCACCGTGATCGGCGACGGGGCGAGGATCGGGTCGGATACGATGCTGGTGGCGCCGCTGAAGGTCGGCAAGGGCGCCGTCACGGGGGCCGGATCGGTGATCACGAAGGACGTGCCGGCGGGCGCGCTCGCGGTCGAACGGTCCGAGCAGAAGAACGTGAAGAACTACCGGAAGCGCGCCGACGCGAAGCATCGGTCGAAGGGCGAGCACTAGGGGGCGACCGTGGAGATCATCACCAAGAAGCGGATGATGCTGTTCTCCGGCACGATCCATCCGGCGCTGGGGAGCGAGATCGCCGACGTACCTCGGCATCCCGGTGAGCCACAGCGAGCTCCGGCGTTTCGCGTCGGGGGAGATCTACTTCCGGGCGGAGGAGAGCGTGCGCGGCGCCGACGTCTTCGTCGTGCAGTCGCACTACGAGCCGGTGAACGAAGCGCTGATGGAGCAGCTGATCATGATCGACGCGATGAAGCGTGCATCGGCCAAGCGGATCAACGCCGTGATCCCGTTCTACGGCTACTCCCGGCAGGATCACAAGGCCCTGTCACGGGAGCCGATCAGCGCGAAGCTCGTCGCGGACCTCCTGTCCACGGCCGGCGCGGATCGGGTGATCTCGGTGGATCTGCACTCCGGCCAGATCCAGGGGTACTTCGACTTCCCGTTCGACCACCTCACAGCCCTGCCGATCCTGTCGGACTACTTCAAGGACGAGGTGGGGCTCGCGGGCGACGACCTGGTCGTGGTGGCGCCCGACGCGGGCCGGATCAAGACCTCGGAGAAGCTCCGCGAGTACCTCCACGCGGACCTCGCGTTCCTGTACAAGCGGCGGTCCCGCAAGGAGGCGCACAAGATCGAGGAGATGGCGGTCGTCGGTGAGGTCGAGGGCCGGCCGTGCGTGATCGTCGACGACATGATCGACACCGCGGCCACGATCTCGAAAGGTGTGCAGGTGCTGGCGGAGATGGGCGCCGGACCGATCTACGTGGGTGCGACCCACGGCCTGTTCAGCGGCAAGGCCCGCCAGCTGCTGGAGGAAGCGCCGATCGAGCAGGTGGTCGTGACGAACACCGTGCCGATCCCCGAGGAGCGGACGTTCGACAAGCTGAAGGTGCTATCGATCGCCCCGTTGATCGCGAACGGGCTGCGGGCGGTGTTCGAGGACGCGTCCGTCTCGGAGATCTTCGGCGGCGACAACCAGGTCTAAGCGACCGGCAACCCGAGCGCGCGGAGCTCCTCCGCGGTGCGAGGGGTGAACAGCCAATCCCGGAACGACGGATGCGGCACCACTCGGTCGATCCGCACGAGCCGGGAGTCGGTGACCAGGTAACGATGGAGCTCCGCCGCCGCGAGCAGCCCGTCCAGAGCAGCCCCGTCCGCGACGCCGTGGAGCACCTCGCACAGGATGTGCGGCCGGCGCGCCCGCAGGAACGCCTGCCCGAAGCGGAAGACGGCGTCCTCCGTGCCCTCCACGTCGACCTTCATCACGACGCGGGCCGACTCGGGGATCAGTGCGGCGACGGAATCGAGGGATCGGAAGCCGACCTCCTTCCCGCCGTCGAAGCGCATCTTCGACGAGTAGAACGAGGGGAGCGCCGAGCCGCCCTCTCCCGTCGGGACCCGGATCGTCTCCTCCGGATCGCCGATGCCCTCCCGGTGGACCGTGACACGGCCCGCGAGGTCGTTCCGCCGCACGTTGGCCTCGAGGGCATCCGCCACCGCAGGAACGATCTCGAACGCGTGGACGTCGATCTGCGGGGCGTACGCCGTCACGGCCAGGGTGAACAAGCCGGTGTACGCGCCCACGTCGAGGAACGTGTCCGACTCGCGAGCGAGGACCGCCACCGTGTCCAGCGCGAGCCGATCGTGGGCCGTCGGCCGGCGGCCGCGACCCCAGAAGAGCTCCTTCGCGTTCTCGCATCGCGCGGGATCGAGCATCACGAACGTGGCGCCGCCCACGCGACCCGTCACCTCGCTCAGCCGCGAGGGTGCGGGGAGCCGCCCCGAGCGCAAGCGACGGCACCAGCCGCGCGCCGAGGCGGACGATCGCGTTCGGCACGCGGAGTGCGAGGAAGCGCTTGACGAAGCGCTTCAGGCCGAACCAGCTCTGACGGCGGGCATGGTCGTCCACGCCGTCATCCTGCCACCCCGCGAGCGGCTCGGGTCAGTCCAGGCAGTACGTGGTGACGCGCGCGATCACCGGGTCTGCTTCGTGTCCGAGGAGTCCGGCCTGCATCGCGAAGTCGTTCGCCTCTTCCTGCGTCTCGAAGTACACGCCGATACCTTGCGGAGCGTCCGTCCCGAGCGCTTCCGCAGCCCCGTCGTCGCAGGAGAGGTCGCCGGGGAAGGCCTCGATCCCGAAGTCCTCGAGGAGCAGGGCGCTCATGTTCACCGCGTCGGGAGATCCGGCGGCTCCGACCCATGGATACACGGCCCAGTAGGTCCCACCGTGGACGGGGATCGACCGGTGTCGGAGCCACTGGCCCACCCTGACCCACCGGCTCACCCTGAGAGGAGAACCACGCCATCCCTTCCTCGAACAGCACTTCTCCGTCGGAGCCGAGGTACTCGAAGGTCCCTCCGTCCTGCGGGGGCAATGCGATCGCGCACACGCTGCGGTCGGGATCGGTCCAGCCGGTCGGTCCGATCTGGCACGGGAACTGGGATGGCGCGGTGTTCCCGCTGTCGCTCGTGAACCGGATCTCCACCACCTCTGGCGGAACCGATCCGACGACCACCGCGAGGTCGGGGGTGTTCACGACGTGCAGGGACGGCTGATCACCTGCGAGCGACGTCGCGATGGGCCTCGGGCAGAGCGGCTCGCCGCCCTCGCCGTCGATCGTGACGTCGATGCACGCGCTGCTGTCCGCGAAGTCGCCGCGGAAGCGGGCCATCCAGTCGTGTCCGAGCATCGTTCCGTCGAGGCGGACGACGTCGTCACGCACCTCCCCGACGCTCGAGCCGCCCTCGATCGGTTCGCCGTCCGGCCCCAGGGCAACGGCCTCGCCCTCGATGCCCGCGGTGCCTTCGATGAAGAACAGATCGAAGTCGAACGGCATGCTCGGCGGCAGGGGGACGATCGTTCCCGGGATCGCGATGGACGGATCGTCGAGGCCGCGGAACTCCACGGCTGCCGCTTGCTTGGAGATCGCACCGAACACGGGGTCGGTCGCCGCCCACTCGATCACGGACGGGGGGATCACGAAGTCACTGAGCGCGGCGATGCCGATCAGGGAGAACCTCACGTTCTCCTCTGAAGGCCGCAACTCGAGTCGCCAATCGTCACCGGCCTGCGTGGCACCGCCGGCGATCACGTAGGCAGGTGTCGTCTCGTCCGGCGGGACGGGCGTCCAGTCGGGGATCGCCGACATCATCTCGTAGGAGGTCTCGACCGTTTCCCGGTCTTCGTCGCTCGCGCCGGAGCCGACCCCGATCCAGGAGAAGAATCGCTCGCCGTTGACCGTGAAGTGCGCGTATCGACCGGGACCGCACGGGCCGTCTCCCTCCGGCGGGAGGCCGACGCCGGGTGGGAATTCCGGGATCGACGGATCCGCGATGCCCGCGATCGCGGCGTTGTAGTCGAGCGCCACATAGAGAACGGCGCCCTCTCCGGGAACACCGTCTGCGCATGCGTTCGCGCCGAGGCCGAGGTCGATGTTCGAGAGCTGGAGCATCGGGAGGCCGTGCGGTGTCGGGATCGGTGAGGACGTAACCGAGTTTCCCGGGGTGTCCTCACACTCCTGACTCACATCGCCGGGAGTGGCGATGCAGGCCGAGGACGACCCTCCGCTCACTTCGACAGGGATGAGCATCGACATCGGCCACTGGTTCACGAGGTACCAGTCGGAAGGGCTTCCCACGGTGAACGCCTCGACCGTCGCCGTTCGCTGGAAGACGTCGTAGTCGCCGTTCCCGACCTCGTCGTCGTTGCCCTCGCCCAAGATCTGCGTGAGCCCGGCGACGGATCCGACGATCAGCGCGACGATGACGACCGCGGAGCCGAGGACCGTTCCCACCTGGTGGCGGCGGCTGCGACGCAGCACCTGCCGCGGCGGGGTCGCCGGCAGCGTCGGCGTCGCCAGCGGCGCCTCCTCGGCCTTCTCGCGGAACAGGTCCCGAAGCTCGTTCTCGAAGTCCGTGCTCATGCGTCCTCACCTCTGATCCCTTCGCGGAGCGCCGACGTGGCGCGCGCGGTCAGTGACTTCACGGCGGCGACCGAGCACCGCAGCGCATCGGCCGTCTCCCGCTCCGACAGGTCCTCGTAGTAGCGGAGCACCAGCACCGCTCGCTGGCGTGCCGGCAGCGTCTGCAGCCGGCGCCACATGTCCTCGCGCGCGGCGACGTCGGGCAGGCCGGACGTCGCCGCGCGCCCACCGCGCGCCGCTTCTTTGGACAGGAACTCGCGTTCGACGCGGACGCGGCGCAGCCTCGACGTGTGCAGGTTCACGATCGTGCGCCGCAGGTACGCGTCGAACGCCTCGTGGGCGCGGAGGTGACCGAACCGGCCCACGCAGCGAACGAATGCGTCGTGCACGAGGTCCTCCGCGTGGGAACGGTCACCGGTCAGCAGGAAGGCGAGCCGGTTCGCCGCCGGGACGTGCCGGACGTACAGGTCCGCCAGCTCGCCCTTCGGCTCGGCCACCGTCGTTCCTTCCTGCGATCCGACCAGGATCCGCGCCATGTCTCAAAGACGCACGAGACGCCCGGAAGGTATCGCCGGATCCTCGGTCAGTTCTCGTCCGCGCTGTCGAGCTTGTGGAGCCTCGGGCCAACACAGTCGTCGCGGAGGGGCAGCTCGAACGGCTCCCGGGGCTCCTGGTCGAAGTCGAAGAGGTAGCTGAGGTTGAACGCGTCCCGGTCCCGATGGGTGAGCTGGGAGAGCCCCCAGTTGTCCTCGATGAAGCGCAGGACGCTCGAGAACTCACCCAGCTGCGAATCGATGTAGCCGGGCTTCGCGTACGGGCTGATCGTGAGCAGCGGGAACCCGGAACCCGAACCCGAAGTCGTCGACCTGCGGCGGCGGCACGTGGTCGTAGAACCCGCCGTAGTCGTCCCACGTGATGAAGATCGCGGTGTCCTTCCAGAACTCGCTCCGCATCACGGCGTTCACGATCTCGGTCGTCCAGTTCTCGCCGTGGCAGAAGCTCCACTCGGGGTGCTCGCTCAGCTCGTAGCGAGGGGTGACCCACGTGACGGGGGCGAGCCGGCCGTCGTCGACGTCGGCGACGAAGTTGTCGACCGGGAAGATGTGGCGCTGCCAGATCTCGGGGTTCATCCGGACGCGCTCGATCGCCGAGAACGCCGACCAGACGTAGCCGCGCTGGTCGTTCCACGCCGCGTAGTACCCCCACGGGATCCCGGCACCGTCCAGGAGGTCGGCCTCGGTCTGGAAGTCGAAGCACGGCGGCACGTGCTCGATCTGCCCCTCGCTGTCGACGACCTCGACGGTGACCTCCTCGAGCGTGTCGCATCCCCAGGACTTCGCCAGACCCGTCTGCTGCGTGAACAGCGTCGCGCGGGCCTGATCCTGGAACGGGTTGTGGTGCGTGCCCCCCGACTGCGCGGCGATCGTGTACAGGTGGTTGGGGAACGAGGGGCCCTGCGCGGATGCGAAGAAGTTGTCCGACAGCGCGAACTCCTCCGCCCATCGCCAGTAGTTGGGAAGGTCCTCCGGGCCTCGCATCTGGGTGTAGGCGTAGAGCTCGCCCGGCTCGTTGCGCGCGAAGTTGTTCATCCGCCCCTCGTTCCAGGACTCGAGCGCGCACTCGTAGCAGTGGGGGATGTCG
This sequence comes from uncultured Actinomycetota bacterium, assembly GCA_963724415.1. Classification (GTDB taxonomy): domain Bacteria; phylum Actinomycetota; class UBA4738; order UBA4738; family HRBIN12; genus JAJNBA01. The sequence goes on from CAVRUS010000012.1 coordinate 261,169, forward strand.
TCGGGCAGGCGGTCGGGCGGTCGCGTCGAGCGGCCGGAGGTCGTCGCCGTCGTATCCCTCGGTGACGCCTTCCACGCCGGGGAACCGGCCGAACATGTGATCCGTCGTGCGGTTCTCCTTGATCACGAACACGACGTGCTTGATCGGCCATCGCGTGTCGAACGCGGTCGCGTCGGTGCGCTCGGGTCTGCCCGGTGGGAGCAGATCGGGCGTGTCGCGGGCGACTGGCGGGTCCTGACACGTCGCCGCCAGGACGACGAGGCCGACCAGCGCTGCCGCCCTGCGGAGGAGTCGCATCGGAGCGTGATGCTACGGGATGGGTCTTTCTTGACGTGCCCCACGTCGCGGCGCGTCGACCCGTGGCCGCCACGTGCTCGGCCGCTGGTACGATGACCGCGCCGGACCGATCCCTTCGAAAAGGACCTCTGACCTGCCATGGAAGCCACCCTTCAGGCCGAACCTCGCTCCGAGACCGGCAAGGGACCTGCGCATCGCCTGCGCGCGAGCGGCCGAGTCCCCGCCGTCCTCTACGGGGCCGGCGTCGACCCGACGCCGATCCACGTCAGCGCGCTCGACCTGCTGCACGTCTTCCACGCGATGGGCCAGGCGAGCGTCCTCGTCGACCTGAAGCTCGACGGTCATGAATACCTGACGATCGCGCGCGAGATCCAACGCGACCTGATCCACAACCGCTTCATCCACATCGACTTCATGGCCGTGAACCGCGACGAGAAGATCACGGTGAGCGTCGAGCTCCACGAGATCGGCGACTCCGTCGGCGTCCACTCGGGCGGCGTGATCGAGCATCACCTCCGTGAGGTCGAGATCGAGTGCCTGCCGGCGAACGTGCCCCAGCGGGTCGAGTTCGACATCACGCGGCTGAGGATCGGCGATTCGGTGCGCGTCGGCGATCTCGCGCCACCCGAGGGCGTCGAGTTCCTCACCGACCCCGACACGATGATCCTCGCGGTCGTCGAGCCGGCGGTCATGGACACCGAGCTCGACCTCGCGGTGGCCGGCGAGGAGGCCCCGGAGGCGGCCGCCGAGGAAGCCCCCGAGGCGGAGGGCGAAAGCCGCCGAGGGAGAAGAGGCCGCCGAGGGCGAGGGCGGCGAGTCCGCCCAAGGGACCGAAGGGACCGAGGGCGAGGCGCCGACCGAGGGGGACGGCGAGAGCTAGCCGATGGCCTGGCTCATCGCCGGCCTCGGCAATCCCGACGATCGGTACGCGCGGACGCGCCACAACATCGGCCGGATGGTCGTCGACGAGCTGGCGCGCGAGGCAGGCGAGCGGTTCCGGAAGGTGCGGTTCCTGCCCGCCGAGTCCGCGGAGATCCGCGAAGGCGACGAGCGGGTCGTGCTCGCCCGGTCCACGCGTTACATGAACGAGTCCGGTCCGTCCTACGCGTCGTTGGCGAAGAAGCTCGGGATCGAGCCCGACCACCTGATCGCGGTGCACGATGAGCTGGACATCCCGGCCGCGACGATCCGCGTGAAGCAGGGCGGTGGCAACAGCGGCCACAACGGCATCCGATCCCTCGATCAGGCGCTCCGGACCACCGACTACCCCCGCGTCCGCGTCGGGATCGGCCGCCCGCCGGGACGACAAGACCCGGCGGACTTCGTGCTCCAGCCCGTCCGTGCCCGGGACGAGGCGGACCTCGCGCTGCTGGTCAGCCACGCGGCCGACGCGGTCCGTGCCCTGATCGCCGAGGGGCTCGAGCGCACCCAGGATCGATTCAACCGCTCCACCCCTTCGGCCTGAACGCGCCACCGTCCCCTCCGGCCGACACCGGTCAGTGAGGACTACGAGCGCTCCCCATGGCAGACCGGGGGTTGGGCCTTCGGCCTATCTGCCTCACCCGGCCCGGGGGGCGATACCCGCCGAAGGTCGGGGGTGCCCGGCCGATGGAAACACGGGACCGTAGCCCGATGACCCGACACCCCTCCGCCGGTCATCCTCGACTCCGATGGATAAGGAGGTCGACGAGATGCGCACCATGACTTCGTACGTCTCCGTCGACGCTCGCTGGAAGCCCTGCTGACGCAGGTTCGACCACAGAAGGAGAGACACGATGCGACTTCGCAAGATCGCGTACGCGCTCGCCTCGTTGGCCGCCCTCGCGATGGCGGTGGGTGCCGGTTGGCGTCCGTACTGAGGTAGATCGCGGTTCACCGGCTCCCGGTCGCGTCCGAGCATCGGACACGACCGGGAGTTCCGCGTGAGGGGCGCTTCAGGCGCTCGGGAAGGGGTCGATACCTAGACGATGAAGCTCGTGGCGATCGGTCTCGTGCTGGGCATCGCCGTCGGCTACATGCTCGGCGGGCGGCTGTCGCAGCTGTCCGAGCTCAAGCCGCGATTGGCACCCTTGGCGCTCATCGGCCTGTCGCTCCAGCTGGTGAACCCACCCGGCGCGTGGCCGCTCGTCTTCCTGATCGTCTCGTTCGTCCTGTTGGTGGTGTTCACCGTCGCGAACCTCAGGATCGTCGGATTCGCGGCGATCCTGGCCGGCGTCGCCATGAACTTCGCCGTGATCGCGATCAACGGAGGGATGCCGGTGTCGCGCGAGGCGATCGTCGCGTCCGGTCAGGTGGGAACCCTCGCCCCGCTGATCGAGCACCGCGGGATGAAGCATCATCTCGCCGGTCCCGACGACCGGCTGCTCTTCCTCGGCGACGTGATCGCGATCCCGCCGCCGGTCAGCCAGGTGATCAGCATCGGCGACATCTTCACGTACGGGGGCGTTGCCATCGTGATCGCCGGATCGATGCGCCGCCGCGCTCCGACCCCGCGGGTGACGTCACTCTCCGAGGCGCCCGGTGTCCAGGTCTGAGGGCCGCCGCCGGACCGATCGCGCCGAAGGCGATCTCCGGGAGGGACGCCGGGGGCTCCTGCAGGCGTACGAGCTGTTCGTCACGGTGCCGCTCCTCTGCTTCCTCGCCTTCGAGATCTCCCAGGACCCGTCGGCGTTCACCGGTTGGTCGAACCTGCTGCCGATCATCGTGTGGATCGTCGCGATCATGGTCGTCGATCTCATGCCGGTGCCGATGGCGATGTCGTTCGACTTCAGCCTGAGCTTCCCGCTGGAGCTGTCCGTCGCACTGCTCTACCCGCCGCCCGTCGCCGCTCTGATCGTGCTCCTGGGGTCGGCGGACGTCCGTGAGTTCCGGCGCCAGATCCCGGTGCTCACCGCGATCTTCGTCCGATCGCAGATCGCGCTCGCGGTCCTGGCGGAGAGCCAGGTCTTCCGCGGTCTGGCGGATCTGGACGACGGCTGGTTCATCATCGCTCCGACGGTCCTGCTCGCGGCCGTCGTCGGCTACACCGTCAACACGATGCTGGTCGCGGAATGGCAGACGATCAAGACCCGGGCCACGCTCGACTCGGTCCTGCGCCAGATGCACAGCGGCGTGCTCGGTGAGTTCGTCGTCTCCTACATGGGCCTCGCGCTGTTCAGCGTCCTCGTCGCGATGTCGACCCGGACGATCGGTCTGTGGGCGATCGCCGTGTTCATCGCCCCGCTCGCGTTCGCATGGCAGATGCTCCATCGCACCCACTCGCTGAAGCTCACGTCCGAGGAGCTCGCGGAGAAGCAGCGCGAGAACGAGTACCAGGCGTTCCACGACCATCTGACGGGCCTCCCCAACCGGCTCCTGTTCCGGCTCCAGTTGGGGGAGGCGATCGAGGAAGCGGCCGCGAACGGCGGCCGCCTCGCGGTGATGCTGATGGACCTCGATCACTTCAAGGAGGTCAACGACGCCCTCGGTCACCATGTCGGCGACCGGCTCCTCGCGGCCGTCGGCCCTCGGCTCGCCGAGACCCTCCGCGACGAGGACCTCATGGCCCGTCTGGGCGGCGACGAGTTCGGCGTCCTGGTCCGCGACGTCACCGAGGATGCGACGGCGATCGCCATCGCCGAACGATTGATGGAGGGACTCCATCACCCCGTGCCGGTCGACGAGCTCGACCTGGACGTCTCCGCGAGCATCGGGATCACGTTCTATCCGGACCACGCGCTCGACGCCGACACGCTGCTCAGACACGCGGACGTCGCGATGTACGCGTCCAAGGAGACCGGCACCCCGTTCGAGGTCTACGACGAGATGATCGACACGCACAAGCCGGAGCTGGTGAAGCTCGTGAGCCAGGTCCGCCCGGCGATCGACGACGGGCAGTTCCGGATGTACTTCCAGCCGAAGATCCGCCTGACCGACGGGCGCGTCGCGGGAGCGGAGGCGTTGATCCGCTGGCACCACCCCACACTCGGTCGTCTCGCGCCGGCCGATTTCATCCCGATGGTGGAGAAGACGGTGCTGCTCCAGCCGCTGACCCACTGGGCGTTGAACGACGTCCTGCGCGCGTGGCGCCGATGGTCCGACGAGGGGATCAAGATCCCGGTTGCGGTCAACGTCTCCCCGAGGACGCTCCTCGACCAGGACCTCCCCGAGGTCGTCAGCGATCTCCTCGCCCGATGGGGCGTGCCACCGAGGTTCCTCCGTCTCGAGCTGACGGAGAACTTCCTGGTCGCCGACTCCGGTCGCTCGGACGCCGTCCTGAACGGCCTCTCACAGGTGGGGGTCGGTCTCTCGATCGACGACTTCGGGACGGGATTCTCCTCGCTCTCCTACCTCAAGCGGTTGCCGATCGAGGAGATCAAGATCGACCGCTCGTTCGTGTCGCACATGATGGATCGCGTCGAGGACTTCACGATCGTCCGGGCCACCGTCGAGCTCGGTCGGAACCTCGGCCTGCGGGTGGTCGCCGAGGGCGTGCAGGATCGCGACACCTTCGATCGGCTCGGCGACTTCGGGTGCGACGAGGCGCAGGGGTTCTACATCGCCAAGCCGCTCGAGCCCGAGGAGTTCTGGCGCTGGCTGTCGCTCCGCGAGATGTCCGTCGAGGCGCCGGAGCCCGCGGCCCCGGAGCGGTCGGCGTCCCGCGGGAAGCTCCACGCCGTCTAGAATCTCTCCCGGATGCCCCGTCGCGACCGCGACCGGGGCTGTTCGCGTTGTGGTTCCGCGTGTGGGGGAGGTGGGATGTCGCTCCGGGACGTGCTCGATGCGCTCGTCGGCTCCGCGCCGTTCGAGCGGCTGCTGCTGGAGCGCGCCCGCCCGATCGTGGCCAAGGTCGACGCCGGGCAGGACGCCGTCCTGGCGGGCGTCGCGGTGGCGTTGGACGCGCCGCTGCTCGTGGTCACCCCCGGCCCCCGCGAAGCGGAGGACCTCGCCCCCGAGATCGGTGCCTACCTCGGCCAGGATCGCGTCGCCCTCCTCCCGGCGTGGGACGCGCTGCCCTACGAGGGGATGGATCCGGCGCCCGAGATCGCGGCACGGAGGGCGGATGCGGTCGGTCGCCTCCGCTCCGCCGACGGTCCGTTCGTGGTCGTGGCGCCGTACCTGGCCGCGATGCAGGGACTCCCGCCGGCGTTGGGCACCGTTCCTTCGGTGCAGCTGGCCGCGGGCGTCGAGCTGGCGCCCGACGCCCTCGCGGAGCGTCTCTCCGAGCTCGGCTACGTCCGGGTCGACGTGGTCGAGCATCGCGGCGAGTTCGCCGTCCGGGGCGGCGTCGTCGACGTGTTCCCCGGCATCGCCCGGCGGCCCGCGCGCCTCGAGTACTGGGGCGACGAGATCGAGCGCGTCCGCGAGTTCTCCCCCTCGACGCAGCTGTCCACGAAACAGCTCGGCAGCATCGAGGTCCCGCCGGTGCGAGAGCTCCTCCCGGACGACGACGTCCGCGCGGTCGCGGAGGCGCGTGCCCCCCACGTCCCCGACCGGTTCCGCGACGGGCTGCAGCGCCTGGCCGACGGCCTCCGCTTCGAGGGAGCCGACACGTTCGCGCCGTTCCTGTTCGATCATCTGCCCACCCCGGCGGAGCTCCTGCCCGCCGGCAGCTGGATCGCCGTGACCCACGCGCAGCGCACGTTCCAACGCGCTGCGCAGACGCACGCCGAGGCGGAGGCGCTCGCCGAGGCGATCGGGTGGCCGGGGCCGAAAGTGCTCTCGCCGATCGACGAAGCGATCGCCGGCCACGTGCAGCTCCGACTGACGGAGTTCACCGAGGGGATCGACCTCGGCCTCTCGGGGTGGGGCACCGCCGGAGGCAACGCCGCCGAGCTCGCGCGCCGACTCGAGCGGGATGCCGCCGACGGCACGAGGGTCGTGCTCGTCGGACGCGGCCACGGCTCCCTCGAGCGCGCCGCCGAGGTCCTGGGAGACCTCCCGGTCGAACGGGTCGAGGCCCCGCTGACCGCGGGCTTCGTCTCCGAGGCCGCACGTCTCGCGGTGGTCACCGAGGAGGATCTCTTCGGCTCCCGCAGGCACACGCGGTCCGCGCCTCGCTTCGCGAGTCGCGCGACCGGCTCCGTCGCCGACGAGCTGGAGGCGGGGGACTTCGCGGTCCATCGGATCCACGGCGTCGGCCGGTACGGAGGCGTGGTCCATCGCGCCCTGGCCGGCGCGGAGCGCGACTACCTCGTCCTGGAGTACGCCGGCACGGACAAGCTGTACGTGCCGACGGAGCAGGTCGGGATGGTCGCCAAGTACCTGGGCGGCGACGCGCCGCGTCTGCATCGGCTCGGCGGCTCGGATTGGGCTCGGGCGACCGCGCGCGTGAAGCGGGCCGTCAAGGACATGGCCGGAGAGCTGGTCCGGCTGTACACGGCGCGGATGGCGATCCCGGGGCACGCGTTCGGTCCCGATACGCCGTGGCAACGCGAGCTCGAGGACGCCTTCCCGCACGAGGAGACGGCCGATCAGGTCACGGCGATCGACGACGTGAAGGGCGACATGGAGCGTCCGGTGCCGATGGACCGCCTGATCTGCGGCGACGTCGGCTTCGGAAAGACCGAGATCGCCGTCCGCGCCGCGGCGAAGGCCGTGATGGAGGGCAAGCAGGTCGCGGTCCTGGTGCCGACCACCCTGCTCGCCGAGCAGCACTTCGTCACGTTCAGCGAGCGGTTCTCTCCCTTCCCCGTGAAGGTCGCGATGCTGTCGCGGTTCCTGTCGCCTGCGCAACAGAAGGAGGTCGTAGCCGACGTCGCCGCGGGCCGGGTCGACGTCGTGATCGGCACCCACCGGCTGCTCGGCGCGGACGTGTCGTTCAAGGACCTCGGGCTGCTCGTTGTCGACGAGGAGCAGCGGTTCGGCGTGGCGCACAAGGAGCGGTTGAAGCGCTTCCGCGCACACGTCGACGTGTTGACGATGACCGCCACCCCGATCCCGCGGACCCTCGAGATGGCGCTCACGGGGATCCGGCAGATGTCCACGGTCGACACGCCGCCGGAGGACCGGCAACCCGTGCTCACGTACGTCGGTGGCTACGACGAAGGGCTCGCGCTCGGTGCCGTCCGCCGGGAGCTCCTCCGCGAGGGGCAGGTTTTCTGGGTCCACAACCGCGTCGCGACGATCGACCGGCAGGCCGCGTGGTTGCAGCGCGAGCTGCCGGAGGCGCGGATCGTCATCGCCCACGGGCGGATGGACGAGGAGTCGCTCGAAAAGCAGATGATGCGCTTCTGGGATCGCGACGCGGACGTCCTCGTGTGCACGACGATCATCGAGTCCGGGCTCGACGTGCCGAACGCGAACACGCTGATCGTCGACCGGGCCGACATGCTCGGGCTGGCGCAGCTGTATCAGCTCCGCGGGCGCGTCGGCAGGAGCAGCGAGCGAGCCTTCGCCTACTTCTTCTTCCCGCCGGCCCGCGAGCTGACCGAGGAGGCGCACGAGCGGCTCGCGACGATCTCCGCGCACCAGGCGCTCGGGTCGGGATTCCGGATCGCGCTGCGGGACCTCGAGATCCGCGGCGCCGGGAACCTTCTCGGCGCGGAGCAGCACGGACACATCGCGGCGGTGGGCTTCGACGCCTACTGCCGCATCCTCCAGCAGTCCGTCGCCGAGCTCCGCGGCGAACCGATCGCCGAGGAGAAGGAGCTGCGGATCGACCTGCCGGTCCGCGCGTTCGTGCCGCCGGGATGGGTGGCGCAGGAGTCGCTCCGGCTGGAGCTCTACCGGCGGATCTCCCTGGCCGCCGATCACGACGCGCTCGGGCGCATCCTCGAGGAGACGATCGATCGCTACGGCGCGCTCCCTCCCGAGGTCCAGACGCTCTTCGCGATCGCCTCACTCCGCGTGACGTGCGCGGCGCTCGGGATCGAGGAGGTCTCGACGTACCGCGAGCAGGTGCGCATCCGGCCCGTCGCCCTCGCCGACGCGCTCCGAGTCGATCTCTCGGATCGGGTGCCCGGATCGACGTATCACGACGCGAAGCGGACGCTGAACCTCGCGCCCGAGCGGATCGCGGGAGCGGATCTGCCCGGCTGGGTGGAGGCGCGGTTGCGGGAAGCCGTCGGCGATCCCGTCGCCGTCGCTTGAGAGACCGCCGACCTTCGCGAGGCGCGCGGCCCTGGCCTTCGCCGGATACACGACCCGGCCTTCGCCGGATGCGCGGATAGACTCTCGGTTCCGATGTTCTCCCTCCGAGCTCCTCGCCTGCTGCTCGTCGCGTCCGTGGCGTTCGCCGTGGCGGCGTGCGGCGCGGCCAAGCCCGAGGTGGCGAGCGTGGGCGACCGAGAGGTGGCCGAGGCGGACCTCGATCAGGCCGCCGCGCTGCAACACGTGCTCGCCGAACTCCAGGGAGCCGTGTGCGGAGGAGAGCCTGCCGAGGGGGAGAGCGCGGACACCGCGTGCGACCGCGTCGCGCTCTCCGGCGAGCTGCTGTGGCTGGCGGTCGCGCCCTACGCGGAGGAGCACGACATCACGGCGGCGTTGAGCGCGGCGGAGCAGGCGGTGGCGCAGCTCGAGACCCAGTTCGGTGCCGACCAGATCGAACGGTCGCTCGAAGCGCGCGACCTGACGCGCGAGGACCTCATCGCGCTGGGGCAGAAGATCCTCACGATCCAGGCCGTCCGCGTGGCGGTCGCGGAGGAACGGATCGGCGAGGACGCGCTCCGATCCCAGTACGAGGACCGTGTGACGGAGTTCACGACCGTCGAGGCGAATCACATCCTGCTCGAGACGAGAGCGGATGCCCAACGCGTCTACGAGCAGGTGAAGGACGCGACCCGGGCGCGGTTCGTCGCCGTCGCGAAGCAGGAGTCGACCGAACCCGGGGCTGACGAGAGCGGCGGGAGTCTCGGCAACGTTCCCGCCGCCCAGTTCGTACCGGAGTTCGCGAGCGTGGTAGCCGCGCTGGAGCCGGGCGAGGTCTCCCCGCCCGTGCAGACGCAATTCGGCTGGCACGTGATCTACCTCGCGGACAAGGAGGTCACGCCGTTCGAGGACGTGAGGGCCGGCCTGCTCGAGCCGATCGCCGATCAGGAGTTCGGCGGGTGGCTGGAGGAGCGCGCCGATGAGCTCGGGGTCGAGGTGAACCCTCGCTTCGGCCGGTTCTCCGCCGCGACGTTCTCGGTGCAACCCGCGCGAAGCACGGATCCGAGCGACGCCGTGGTCCCGGAAGGCGGCGCGACCTCGCCGTCGCCGTGACCACCGATCTCCCGGACCCGAGCCCCCACATCCCCGACGGCCCGGTTCCCTCGTCCGAGGAGGGCCGCCGACTCCTGGACCTCGTGAAGGTGATGGCGCGCCTGCGCGGGCCGGACGGGTGCCCGTGGGACCGAGAGCAGACGCACGAGACGCTGGCGCGTCATCTCCTGGAGGAATCGCACGAGCTGCTCGAAGCGATCGATCGTGGCGACTCCGACGCGACCCGGGACGAGCTCGGTGACCTGCTCCTCCAGGTGGTCTTCCACGCTCAGATGGCAGCCGAGGACGAGCGCTGGGACGTCGACGACGTCGCTCGCGGGCTCGTCGCGAAGCTGGTGCATCGCCACCCGCACGTCTTCGGCGACGTCGAGGTCTCGGGCTCGGACGAGGTCTTGACGAACTGGGAGCGACTCAAGGCGGAGGAGGGATCGGCTCCCCGCGCCGCCGTGGATGCGGAGATCCCCGCCACGTTGCCGGCGCTCGCCCGTGCGGCCAAGGTGCAACGACGCGCCGCGGGCTGGGGCGTGGAGTGGCCGGACGCGGACTCGGCGATGGCGGCGCTCCGAGAGGAGACTGAGAACCTCTCGCGCGCCACGGAGGAGGACGGGGAGGCGCTGATCGGGGCGATCCTGTTCGCCGTCGTCGGAGCCGCTCGGAAACTCGGCGTGGACGCGGAGACCGCCTTGCGGCGGACGACCCGAGGCTTCGCCGAACGCTACGAGCGCTTCCTGGCCGATCGGCAGGAGGGCGGCGTCGATCAGGCGTCGATCTCGGAGGACGAGATCCGCGAGCTCTTCCTCGGCTCGCGGCGCCCGTAGAGGGCGCGCTCAGGCGCGGGTGAAGATCGCGAGCTGCCAGACGCCGCGCTCCCGCGAGCGATGCACCGGGCGGAAGCCCGCATCGGCGATCGTCCGATCCACCGCGTCGAGGTCGTGCACGAACGCGCGGAAGCCCCGGAACTTCCGCTCGCGGATGCGGAACCACCGGTTGGAGATCGCGACCGAGATCCGATTGAACCGGCCCATCAGGCCGGTGTGGACGGGCGCGGTGTACGCGTAGATCGAGCCGGCGGCGCCGAGCGTGTTCGCGAGGAGGCCGTCGATCCGCGGGTAGCAGCAGAGGACGCGATTCAAGGCCACCACGTCGTGGGGCGCGAGCGGCGCGACGGCGCCGTCGCCGACGGCGAAGGACGTCCGGTCGTCGAGTCCGCGCTCGGCCGCGAGGATCCGAGCCTGCTCGATCGCGCCGCCGGCGAGGTCGATCCCCGAGCTGCGCTCCGCTCCGTGTTGGAGCGATGCGAGAGCGAGGTCCCCGGTGCCGCAGCCGACGTCGAGGACGGTCCTTCGCTCGAGTCCTTGCCGGTCGAGGGCGTCCACCAACCGACCGGTGATCGGGGCGCCGACCCCTCGCCTCCGCGCACGCGATGCGCTGTGGACCGCCCATTCGTCGAAACAGCAGGGCTCAGGTCGCTCGTCCGGGCTCACACCGTCAGTCTCGTTGCTCCGTCCGGCCGGCGGCAAGCGATCCCGTCCTTGGCGCCCGTGACTGAGCTCTCGGTCAGGATCGAGGCGCCACCGTATCGGTGGCGATCGGCGCGAAATCCCTGGTAGGGACCCTCCTCGGCCTAGAATCTTGAGCCCGATGTCCCTGATCGACGCCGTCCGCGCCCGCGAGATCCTCGATTCCCGTGGCAACCCCACGGTCGAGGTGGACGTCTGGCTCGACGACGGCGCCCTGGGTCGCGCCGCCGTGCCGTCGGGAGCCTCCACCGGAGAACACGAGGCGCTGGAGCTCCGCGACGGAGAGGCGGGGCGTTTCGGTGGGAAAGGTGTCCTGCGCGCGGTCGCGAACGTCCACGACGCGATCGCGCCCGCGCTCTTCGGGATGGACGCGTACGAGCAGCGGGCAGTCGATCGCGCGCTGCTCGCGCTCGACGGCTCCGACGACAAATCGAACCTGGGCGCGAACGCCGTCCTCGGGGCGTCGCTCGCCACCGCGAAGGCCGCCGCGGAGTCACAGGGGCTCCCGCTGTGGCGCTCCTTGGGCGGACCGAACGCGCACGTCCTCCCGACGCCGATGCTGAACGTGATCAACGGCGGCGCCCATGCCGACAACGAGCTGGAGCTCCAGGAGTTCATGCTGATGCCGGTCGGCGCAGCCTCGTTCTCCGAGGGGCTCCGCTGGGGCGCGGAGTGCTTCCACGCGTTGAAGGGGATCCTGCACGACAAGGGGTTGTCGACGGCCGTCGGGGACGAGGGCGGGTTCGCTCCGCAGCTCGCCACGGGCGCCGAAGCCCTGGAGCTCCTCTTGCAGGCCATCGAGGCGGCCGGTTTCGAACCCGGGGGCGAGGTCGGCCTCGCGATGGATCCGGCGGTCTCCGAGCTCGCGACGGGCGACGGTCGCTACCGCCTGGAGGGCTCGGACCGAACGGCGGAGGACATGATCGCGTTCTGGACGGGTCTCCTGGATCGCTTCCCGATCGTCTCGATCGAGGATCCCCTGGGAGAGGACGACTGGCAGGGATGGACCTCGCTCGTCGAGACGGCGGGGGCGCGGACGCAGCTGGTGGGCGACGACCTCTTCGTGACGAACGTGGAGCGTCTCGAACGCGGCATCCGAGAGCGCTGCGCGAACGCGATCCTCGTGAAGGTGAACCAGATCGGCACGCTGACGGAGACGCTCGACGCGATCGCGCTGGCGCAGCGCAGCAGCTTCGGCGTGGTCGTCTCGCACCGGAGCGGGGAGACCGAGGACACCACGATCGCCGATCTCGCCGTCGCCACCAACGCGGGCCAGATCAAGGCCGGCGCGCCCTCACGCGGCGAGCGGACCGCGAAGTTCAACCAGCTGCTCCGTATCGAGGAGCAGCTGGGCGACGACGCTCGGTACGCAGGTGCGGAGCTGCTCGGCGGGGGCGGCGGGTAGGCCATGCCCCCGGCGGCCCCTTCCCCTGCCGTCGCGACCGGTCGCGTCACGCTGGACCGGGACGCGACGCCGCGACGGCCTCGGCGCCGTGTGCGCCTGACGGCGCGCGCGACGATCCTGTGCACGCTCGTGATCGGTGTGCTCGTGCTCTCCGTCGCTCCCGCGCAGCTCTACTTCGATCAGCGGGCCGAGCTCGCCCAGCTCGAGCGACAGGCAGCGGCGCTGGAGCGGACGAACGAGACGCTCGCCTCGCGGGCCGAGCAGCTTCGCGACCACGCGTATCTCGAGCGGCTCGCTCGCCGGTGCCTCGGGATGGTCAAGCCCGGCGAGGTCGCGTTCGTCGTCGTCCCGAAGGAAGGCGCGCCGGCTCCCCCGCCCGAGTGCTGAACCGCTACGCGGCGCCCCTCGGATCGAACCGGACCTCCTTGGCCTCCGCGATCATCCGGTAGCCGATCCGGCGGTAGAGGGCGTTCGACGTCGGGTTGTCGAGGTCCGTGTACAGGAAGCAGAGCGAGCGGCCGGTGCCGAGGAGCCATCGGCTCTGCTCGGCGACCAGGCTGGTCGCGTAGCCCTGGCCCCTGCGCTCCGGGGGCGTGTACACGGGACCGATCCGGATGCCGTGGGGTGTGGAGCCGCCGTAGCCCGAGAGCGAGACCGGCTCCCCGCCGTCTTCCCAGAGCCACAGCCCCGCGTTCTCGGTCGCCTCCAGCCGCGCCTCGACGAGCCGGACGTGCCGCTCGCGGTCCGTCTCCTCGTGGAGCACCTCGTCCGCGAACGCGAGCGCCCACGCGATCACCCGGGCACGGTCCTCGGGCGTCACCGGACGCGATCGGCCCGCGGCCGGTGGCACGGCCATCACCTCGCGCAGCTCATAGATCCCGAGCCGGAAGACGATCGCCGCATCCACGTCGCGCTCGGCGGTCCACCCGCCGACGAACGCGTCGAGCTCGGGGATCGCGGCGACCACGCCGGGAAGGTCCTGGCCCTCGGAGAGCAGACGATCGACGAGAGCATCGAGAGCGGCATCCGTCGCGGGCTGCGCGAGGACGAGGTTCAGCGGCGGTGTGCGCACCGCCACGGCGGTCACGTCGTCTCCCTCGGAGACCACCCAGAGGTCGAACACGGGGTGGAGATCCGGCTTCTGGACCAGGGTCGACGAGATGCCGAGCACCAGGTTGTGGCGGGCTTCGTCGCGCACCAGGTACGGCGTGGCCACGTCCCGGAACGCCTCGGCATCGTCGAAACGGCGGACCCGCATCGCGAGAACGTAACGCAGCGCGACGGTCGTGCGGCGTGCGAGCAAGGTGATGACCTGCGGCTTCGCGCGGGTCGGGCATTGACGGTCCGGACCGCTTCGCTCACACTGGCGCCCTATCGCGCGGAATCCGCGCACCGGGTCGCGCCTCGCGGCGCGCAAGATGAGTCGCGCCTCGCGGCGCGCTGGATGAAAGGATCGCTCACATCGCAGAGATCGAGGTCGGCGCGGTGATCGACGGCACCGTGGCCCGCATCACCCCCTACGGGGCGTTCCTCCAGCTCGAAGACGGACGCCTCGGGCTGGTCCACATCTCCGAGGTCGACCGGAACTACGTCAAGGACGTTCACGACCATCTCCGCGAGGGCGACGTCGTCCAGGCGAAGGTGGTCGCGATCAAGGAAGACGGCAAGATCGACCTGTCGATCAAGGCGCTGCAGGATCCTGCGCCGCCGCGTGCCCGACGCGGGTCCGACCCCGAGTTCGAGCAGATGCTCAAGAAGTTCATGCGTCAGTCCGAGGAGCGCCTGGTCGAGTACAAGCGCGCGGTCGAGCACAAGCGCAAGTAGTCCGTGAGCGACGAGCTCCGGGCGGTGGATCTCGACGCCGTCCGTGAACAGCTCGGCCGCGAACCCACGGTCCCCTTCTCGGTCATCGCCCGCTGCGGCGCTGGTCACCCGCTCGTGATCCGGAACCGTCCGCTCGACGCCGAGGGGCATCCGTTCCCCACCCTCTACTGGCTGACCTGCCCCGCCGCGGTCAAGGCTGTCTCTCAGCTGGAGTCCGAAGGATGGATCTCGCGGCTCGCCGCCGATCGCGCCTTCGCGGAGGCGATCGAGGCATCGCATGCGCGATACGCCGCGGAGCGAGGCGCGCTCCTGGCGGGAGCGGAACGATGGGGCGGCGTCGGCGGCACCGGCCGCGGCCTCAAATGTCTGCACGCGCACTACGCGTACCACCTGGCCGGCGGGGACGACGCCGCGGGGCGGTGGACGGCCGAACAGGTGGAACCCGTGCACGAGGACGAGCGGGGAGCCCGGATCGCGGCGATCGACCAGGGCACGAACTCGACCCGCCTGCTGGTCCTTGACCCGCGGCCCGGCGTCGGCCCCATGGAGCTCGCGCGCGACATGGTGATCACCCGGCTGGGCCAAGGCGTCGACGAGACCGGCGCGCTCGATCCGGCCGCGATCGAGCGGGCGAGCGACACGATCGCTCGGTTCGCGAGTCGCGCGCGGGCTCTGCGCGCCGATCGGATCCGGATCGGGGCCACGTCCGCGGTGCGAGACGCGGCCAACCGTGAGGAGTTCCTCCGTGCCGTTCGCGATCGGGTCGGTCTCGAACCCGAGGTGATCGACGGCGACCGCGAAGCGGCGCTCTCGTTCCTCGGCGGGACGACGGGCCTCGACCCGGCCCTCGGACCCTTCCTGCTGATGGATATCGGCGGCGGCTCCACGGAGTTCGTCTTCGGGAGCGCTCCCGGAGTGGTCGAGCACGGCATCTCCACCCAGCTGGGGAGCGTTCGCCTCACCGAGCGTGTGACGCCGTCCGACCCGCCGAGCGAGGAGGATCTCCGGCGCTTCGGAGACGTGATCGAGGATCGTCTCGAGGAGGTCGATCGCGCGGTTCCCGTGCGGGACGCCCGGACGCTGGTCGCCGTCGCCGGCACCACGACCACCCTGCAGGCGTGCGCGCTCGGACTCCGCCGCTACGACCCGGAGCTGATCCACCATTCGACGCTGACGCGCACCGACGCGGAGCGAGCGCTGGGCGACCTCGCGACGATGACGAACGAGGAGCGAGCGGCGATCCCCGTGATGCCGAAGGGTCGGGCCGAAGTGATCGTCGCGGGGGCGTCGATCCTCGTCCACGCGATGCGGCGTTTCGGGTTCGAGGAGGCGCTCGTGAGCGAGACCGACATCCTCGACGGCCTCGCCTTCGAACTGCTGGGCGTCCGGTAACCTCGACCGCCGATGTCGAAACGGAGCAGGGATCGCCAGCTCGCGAAGCTCGCCGCCCGGCGGCAGGCGGAGCGCACGGCCGCGATGCGACGACGCAACCTGATCGTCGGGGGCATCGCCGGCGCCATCGCGCTGCTGGTCGCGGTCGGCGGGCTCGGCGTGATCCTGGGGGACGGCACGGACGCGGCGTCTCCGTCGGGCTCTCCTTCGACGAGCCCCACGGGGAGCCCCACTCCCGCGGCGGAGCCCGGGACGCAGACCGGGACGGTCACGCCCACCGCCGCGAACGAGTCGGGCGACGTGGCGTGCGGCGCCGAAGCACCGCCCGATGCCGGGAAGCCGAAGCCGCAGTTCGCGGGTCCGCCACCGATGAAGATCGACCGGGATGCGACCTACACGGCCACGATCGAGACGTCGTGCGGCACGATCGTGATCGAGCTCGATCCGAAGCGTGCACCCCAGACGGTCAACTCCTTCGTCTTCCTCGCGAGGCAGGGGTACTTCGACGGGCAGTACGTCCATCGGCTCGACACGTCGATCGACGTGGTCCAGGGAGGTGACCCGACGGGCACCGGGACGGGGGGTCCCGGCTACGCGATCCCGGACGAGCTGAAGGGCGACGAGTCGTACACGCCCGGGACGCTCGCGATGGCCAACGGGGGCCCCAACACGGGCGGGAGTCAGTTCTTCCTGATCACGGGGCCGGCCGGCACCAACCTCGACGGGAACCCGAACTACACGATCTTCGGCAGGGTGATCGAGGGGCTCGGCGTCGCCAAGCGGATCCAGGCCCTCCCGATCGTCGATCCGAGCGGCGACATCACCGGCCAGCGCCCGACGATGGCGGTCTACCTCGATTCCGTCACGGTCCGGAAGACCGCCGGCGGCTGACGAGGTCGCCTCACGCCTCGTCCGGCTGCGTGAGCCATCCGTCGATGCCCGCGAGGATCGTGCGCTTCACGTCGTCGTCCGCGAAGGAGGCACGCACGCCGGCCCGCGCGATCTCCGCGAGCTCGCCGTCGTCGTAGTTCCAGGTCTCCCGCGCGGTCCGGTAGACGTCGGTGAGCCAGGCGTCGAACATCGGCGGGTCGTCCGAGTTCAGCGTGACGGTGACGCCGGCGTCGCGGAGCATCGGGAACGGGTGCTCCGCGACGCTCGGGTAGACCCCCGTCGCCACGTTGGACACGGGAGAGATCTCGAGCGGGATCCCCGTGTCGGCGAGGTGTGCGACGAGCGCCGGATCGTCCACGGCGCGCACGCCGTGTCCGATCCGATCCGGGAGGTAGTGCTCGAGCGTCTCCCACACGTTGCGCGGTCCCGCCCACTCGCCCGCGTGGGGGACCGAGCGGAGGCCGGCATCTTTGGCCCGGCGGAACAGCGGGCCGAAGGGCGCGACGGGGGCGCGCTCGCTGCCGGCGGCGTTCAACGCGACGACGCCCTGGCCGGCGAACTTCAGCGCCACCTCCAGCGATCGCTCGGCCAACTCGAGTCCCGCGTCACGCACCAGATCGGGGGCGAGGCGGGTCGTGACGCCGAAGTCGCGCCGACCGGCCTCGAGGCCGTCCAGCACGGCTTCGATCGGTCCGAACCAGTCGTCGCCGAGGCGCGCCGCGTGGTTGCTCGGCGAGAAGACCACCTCGGCGTAGCGGACGCCGGTGCGTGCCTCGTCCTCGCAGAACTCGTAGGCGAGCCGCCGGAAGTCCTCGACGCCCCCGAGCAGCGCGCACATCGCCGTGTACTGCCCGATGAAATCGTCGAACCCCGCGAACCCCCATCGACCGTCGATCAGGCCGGAGGGAACGGCCGCGCCCGCCCGCTCCGCGAGCTCGCGCACGGTCGCGACCCGCATCGCGCCCTCGAGGTGGACGTGCAGCTCCGCCTTCGGGAGGGTCGAGAGGTCGCGCATCCGCGGATGCTAGCGGGGGAGGACGCGGTCGTGCGGAGACGCGCTCTCAGAGGGTCGCGTACACCTGCACGTCGGCGACGCCGCACGCAGGATCGGATGCGAACTGCGGGCCGCCGCCGTCGATCTCTCGCAGGTACCAGCACGTCCCGATCGCGCTCTTCGCGGAGATGAAGAGGGTGTTCGTGAGGGCGTGGTGGTGGAGGTAGGCCACGTGGGTGACCGCCGGCGTGTCACCGTCGACGTAGGTGAGCGCCGACTCGATCGCGGCCATCTCTGCGGGGTCGCTCGTATAGCTCAAGGTATCCGTGTAATAGACGCGTTCAGCGGCGAACGCCGTACGGATGTCCGCGAGCACTGCCCGGTCGGAGGCACGCTCCCGGGCACCGAGGAACGTCGGCAGGGCAAGCGCCATCAGGATGCCGATGATCAAGATCACGACCATCAGCTCGATCAGCGTGAACCCGCGTTCGTCTCTCACCTGGCCTGTATCGGCGGGTCGGGGGACCGACCTGAGGCCCGTCTTTCCTACGGAGCGATAGCATCGGGCGGAGCCCGGGTGTCGGAACCGGTAGACGACGGCGCCTTAAAAGCGCTTGCCCCGGAAGGGGCGTGTGGGTTCGAATCCCACCCCGGGCACGCCCACGCTGCGTTCCCCGGTCGCCCGGGCACGTCGTCCTCGGGCCCGACTGGGGTCGTCGTAGGATTCGGGTGCATGGACGGTCAACCGGTGCCCGACTTCCCGCAACCGCCCGCCCCACAACCCTCCTCGCGCTGGATCTCCCAGCCGCTGCCGCCGCCTCCGTCCGCTCTCGGGCCCACGCGCGGCGATCGCCCCTTCGGCCTCCGGCCGATGGGTGTCGGCGAGATCCTGGATGCCGCCATCAAGCTGTATCGCTCGCAGTGGAAGCGCCTGATGGCGATCGTCGCGATCGCGCTCGTGCCGATCACGTTCCTCCAGGTCTTCCTGACCCGGGAGATCGGTGGGCCGCTCACCGACCCCTCGACCACCCCGGCGGAGTTCGACAGCACCTTGGTCGTCTCGGTGATCATCGGCCTCATCCAGCTCCTCATCGTCCAGCCGTTCCTGGTCGCCGCGGTCGCGAAGGCGTCCGCCGACGTCTACCTGGGGCACACGGTGGTCGTCGGTCCCACGTTCCGCTTCGCCGTCTCGAGGATCCACTCGATCCTGTGGATCTCCATCCTGATGGTGCTCATCATCTTCGTCCCGGTGTTCGTCCTCGGCGTGATCGCGGCCCTCGGGAGCGAAGAGATCGCGATCGTCCTCCTGATCCTGTTGATCGTTCCGGCGATCATCGTGTTCATCCGGTTCGTCTTCGCATCGACCGTGCTCGTCGTGGAAGGGCGGAAGGGATCGAAGGCGCTCGGCCGGTCGTGGCGTCTGGCGAAGGGGTCGTTCTGGAAGATCCTCGGGACCACCCTCCTGGCCGTGCTCCTGGCGAGCGTCGTCGAGGGGATCCTGTCGATCCCCGGGGCCGTGGCGTTCGCGGCGATCGGCCCGGCGGGATGGCCGTTCTACGCGATCGGCCTCTCGCTCGCAGCGATCATCACGACGCCGTTCACGACGCTGATCACGGTGCTCCTCTACTTCGACCGCCGCATCCGGAAGGAAGCGTTCGATCTCGAGGTCATGGCGCAGGAGCTGTCCTCCCAGCGGTGAGGCGGGTCGTGGTGCTCTGTGTCGTCCTGGCGACGGGACTCCTGCTCGGCGCATCGGCGGCGGCCCAACCGGCTCCGGCGATCTCGGCCGAGGAACTCCTGAACCGGCTCCGGACGGCGGAGACCCTGGCCCAGGACGGCGCGGCGGATCCATCGCCCACCCGGATGCGCGAGGTGCGGGATGCCGTCGGGCTCCCCGTGACCGTCCGGATCGGGGACACGGACGTGACCGTTCCGATCGACCCGGTGTTGGCGGGCCTCGCCGGTGGCGACGCCGAGGATTTCCGTCGTGCGGCCGACCGTGTGACGGCGCTCCGCGCATCGCTCGAGCGCGCGATCGCCGCGGAACCGGTGCACCCCGAGGAGGTCGAGTCGGCCCTGGCGTCCGCCTACGAGGGGGTCCTGCAGGTCGCCCCGGGGCTCATCGAACGGATCCGTCGCGCGATCGCCGAGCTGATCGGGAGCGTCCTCTCCCGGTTGTTCTCCTTCCAGGGCGCCGGCACGCTGGCCGCCTGGGCCGTGCTGGCGGGGCTGGCCATCCTGGCGATCTGGTTGGTCCGCCGCCTGCGACTGGTCCCCGAGACCGCCATGGAAGTGGTCCCGAGCGGGTCGGCGGCGACGAGGGTCGACTGGATCGCGCGCGCCGAGGACGCGTTCCGTGCCGGGGACCTCCACGGCGCCGTCCATGCGTTCTATCGAGGACTCCTCACCGCGCTCTCCGGGCGTGGACTCCTGATCGATGCGCCGGGGCTCACCGCGGGCGAATGCCGCTCCACCGTC
Source organism: uncultured Actinomycetota bacterium (assembly GCA_963724415.1). Lineage (GTDB taxonomy): Bacteria > Actinomycetota > UBA4738 > UBA4738 > HRBIN12 > JAJNBA01. Next base: position 281,150 of record CAVRUS010000012.1, read on the forward strand.
CGAGCCACGCGTCCCGACCTCTTCGAGGCGGTCGCTGAGGCGACCGGGGCGTTCGAGCAGGTCGCGTACGGCGGTGCCGTTCCCGGGGACGAGGACGTTGACAGCTTGCGTCGAGCGATCGCGCTCGCGAGGTCGGCGTGAGCAGACGGCTCGTGGCGATGTGGCTCACGATCGTCGTGCTCCTGGGCGTCCTCATCGCGCTGGTGCCGCGAGCGGAGTCGGTGGAGTCCACCCTCGCGCTGCGCCGATTCCTCGCCGAGTCGGGCTACCAGGTCTCCGAGGGAAGCCCTCCGCCCCCGCCGGGAGGGACCTACGTTCTGCTCAGCGACCTCCGCACATCGGATGAGGATCGCGCGTTGCTCGCCTGGGCGGCATCGGGCGGTCGGTTGGTCGTCGCCGACCCGCGGTCGCGCCTGGTCACGCTGACGGGGGCCTCGATGGACGACACGGTGGGGTTGGTCGGCGCGCGGACGCTGGCGCCGTCGTGCCTCGCGGAAGAGGCGGTCGGCGTACGCGAGATCGTCGTTCGATCGTCGGATCGGGTGCTCCAGGGAGGGGACCGGTTCGTCTCGTGCTTCGACGGACATCTGCTCGTGCGTGCGCACGATCGGGGGACCATCGTCCTGCTCGGCGGGTTCACGGCGCTGACGAACGAGCATCTGCGCGACGCCGACAACGCGGTGCTCGCCCTTCGACTCGCCGGATCCGGAGGCCCGGTGGTGTTCGGCTCACCGATCCCGCCCGCGGCGGCCGGGGTCTCGACCGGTGTCTGGACGGCCTTGCCGGAACGGGCGAAGACCGTGATCGTCGCGATCGTGCTCGCGGCGCTCGTCTTCGCGGTGTTCCGGGCGCGCCGGTTGGGGAGACCGGCGGTGGAGGAGCCGATCGCACCGATCCCAGGGAGCGAGTTGGTACGCGCGACCTCGCGCCTGTACCGGCGTGGGAGGAGTGTCACCTACGCCGCGCGCGTGATGCGGGAGGCCACCCGGTCTCGGCTCGGGCGGCGTTTCGGCGTACCCGGCGACAGCGACGCGTTGCCGCCCGTCGTCGCGAACGCGACCGGGATGTCGCCCGAGCGCCTGGAGGAAGGTCTCGCGGGGCCGGATCCGCGGACGGACGAGGAGCTGATCCGGCTGGGTAGCCTCCTGTCGGAGATCGAGTCGAGAGCGACGACACGCGATCGCGTGGCAAGCGTCGCCACCGGCGGGATCGATACGAGGCGCGACGACGCGAGAGGAGTGAGCCCGTGACCGAACCGCGAGACGTGCTGACCGCGGTGCGAGAGCAGGTGGCGAAGGCCGTGGTCGGTCAAGACCTGGTGGTCACCGGTCTCCTCGTGGCGCTGCTCGTCCGCGGGCACGTGATCCTCGAGGGCGTTCCCGGTGTCGCGAAGACCCTGATGGTCAAGGCGCTGGCCCGCTCCCTGGATCTCGAGTTCCGGAGGGTCCAGCTCGCGCCCGACCTGATGCCGTCCGACGTCACCGGGAACGTGGTCTACGAGGGCAGCACGGGCGCGTTCCGCTTCCGTCCGGGCCCGGTGTTCACGAACCTCCTCCTCGCCGACGAGATCAACCGCACCCCGCCGAAGACGCAAGCCGCCCTCCTGGAGGCGATGGAGGAGCATCAGGTCACGACCGAGGGGGAGAGCCGTCCGCTCCCGGAGCCGTTCCTCGTCGCCGCGACCCAGAACCCGATCGAGTTCGAGGGGACCTACCCGCTCCCGGAGGCGCAGCTGGACCGCTTCCTGTTGAAGCTCTCCGTGTCCTACCCGGGCCGCGACGCGGAGCGGACCGTCTTGGAGATGCACCACGCCGGCCGGGACCCTCACAACCTCGACGCGCTCGGGATCCGTCCCGTCGCCGGACCCGATGACCTTCGAGCCGGGTCGGACGCCGTGAAGGAGGTCCGCGTCGACGGCGACGTGATGTCCTACCTCCTCGACCTGGCCGAGGAAACGCGCCGGACGCCGGCGCTCTCCCTCGGGGTGAGCCCTCGGGGCGCGGCGATGCTCCTCACGGCGGTGAAGGCGTGGTCGTACCTCTCGCGACGTGACTTCGTCACGCCGGACGACGTGAAGACCCTGCTCCGCCCGACCTGGCGGCATCGCGTGGTGCTCCGACCGGAGATCGAGCTCGAGGGAGCGACGGCGGACTCCGTGCTCGACGGGATCGCCGAGCGCGTGGCCGTCCCCCGTTAGGTCATGCATCTCCGCCCCCGCATCGTGGCGGCCTTCCTCGCCGCCGGAGCGGCCGCCGCCGTCGCTCCCGCGGATCCGACGCTCGTCCTGATCGGCGCGATCGGCCTCGTGGTCCTGCTCGCCCTGATCGACGTCGTCCTCGCCCCCCGTGCGAACGACCTCTCGCCGCGACGCACGGTCGCGAACGTGCTGCGGATGGGCCGGCCGGCCGACGTCGTGGTGGAGCTCCATAACCCGAGCGATCGGCGCCTCGCGGTCGAGCTCCACGACGCCACGCCGCCGTCGATGGGACGAGCTCCCCTCCGACATCGGGTGACGATCGAGCCGCGAGGATGGACGCAGCTCTCCGCCGTCGTGCGTCCCGGGCGGCGCGGCCGCGCATCGATCGGCCCGCTGACCATCCGCACGGCCGGTCCGATGGGATTCGCCGGCCGGCAGTCCACCCTTCCGCTCGTCGATGAGGTGAAGGTGTATCCGGCCCTGCACGGCCGCGCCGAGGTGGAGCTCCGTTTCCGGCGGGCGCAGCTCCTCCGGTCGGGGCTGCGAGCGACGGCGTACCGAGGCGGGAGCGACGAGTTCGACTCCCTCCGTGAGTACGTGTCGGACGACGAGTTCCGGCGCATCAACTGGAAGGCGACCGCCCGATCGCCGCGGCCGATCGCGAACGAGTACCGCGAGGAGCACAACCAGCAGGTGGTGATGCTCCTCGACGCGAGCCGGGCCACCGCCGGCCAGGTGGCCGGCGTGTCCCGGCTCGAGCATTCCCTCGACGCCGCGATCGCCGTCGCGGACCTCGCGGCCCGCGTCGGCGATCACGTCGGCGCGCTCGCCTTCGGGAGGGACGTCCGCGCGTTCGTCGAGCCCCGCGGCGGCCCGTCGCAGCCGCCTCGGATCCTGCACCTGCTCTTCGACCTCGAGGCAGGTCTCTACGCGCCGAACTATCCGCAGGCCTTCGCGACCCTGCTCGCGCGACACCGCCGGCGGGCCTGGCTGGTCCTGTTCACCGATCTCTCCGAGGAGTCCGTCCTGGAGCCGCTCCTCCGGGCGATCCCGGTGCTGCTGTCGAGGCATCTGCTGGTCGTGGCGAGCGTGCGCGATCCCGAGGTCGAGGCGCTCGCCACGTCGGTGCCGTGGACGTCGGAGGACGTGTACGAACGCGCCTCGGCGGCCGGGTTCGTCACGTGGCGCGATCGGGCGGCGGCTCGCATGCGTGGCCTCGGCGCCACCGTGATCGACGCGCAGCCGGGAGCCCTCGCCGCCGCCGTGGCAGACGAGTACCTGGACGTCAAGTCGAAGGGCCGGCTCTGACCGCATCGCCGGTCCGCCGGGTCGCGCTCGCGGGATCCCTCGTCGGGAACAGCAGGAACGCCAGGTACGCGACCGCCACCAACGCACCGATGAGAACTTCGACGACCGGCGTGCCGGTTCGGCCCGTCACGAACCCTTCGATCACGGCGGCCACCGCGAACGCCGGGATCACGCCGAGGATCAGCAGCACGGCGTCGCGCGCCTCCTCGCCGAGCGCGGTGACCCGGGGCCGATCGCCGGGGTCGACCATCGCCCAGCCCATCCGGAGTCCGGCGCCGCCCGCGATGCAGATCGCCGTCAGCTCGAGGAAGCCGTGCGGCAGGACGAGCGCCCAGAAGGTCCACGCGTTCCCGGCGGCCTGGAAGCCGCCCGCGAGGAGTCCGATGAACACGGCGTTCTGCGTGATCACCCAGATCGTCCCGATGCCGAACGTGATCCCGAGCGCGAACGCGAGGAACGACACCTGCACGTTGTTCTGGAAGATCGTCGCGGACAGCGCCGCGGATCCGATCTCGTCCGTCGGTCCCGCGCCGCCCGCATCCCGCATCGCCTGGCGGGCCGCCGGCGGGAGGAGACCCGCCTGGGCCTCGCGGGAGCTCGCCACCCAGAGGTCGGTCGCGAGCAGGACGAGCGCCATCAGGACCGCGATCACGACGATGAACGGGAGCGTGCGCCGGAAGACCGCGCGGTAGCGCGTCACGAAGAACCGGAGGAACGATCGGCCGGACGACGCGGTGCCGCCGTAGATCGCCCCGTGCGCGCGAGCGACGAGGCCGTTCAGGTACCGCTCGAGCGAAGGGTCGTGGTAGCGGGTCTGGACCTCCGCGAGATGTGAGGACGCGCGGAGGTAGAGCCGAACGGTCTCGGAGATGTCGTCACCCGAGCGAGCGCCGAGGGCCCGGCTCCCGCCCGACGTTGCCTGCTCCAGCCGGCTCCATTCCGGCCGATGCGCTTGGATGTACGAGTCGAGATCCATCCGAGGCGGAGTGTAGGTCGCTGCGTGACGCGCCGGGTGGACGTGCCAGGCAGACGAAAGGGACGGCACGGGAGTGAGCGGATCCGATCACACGGTGACACCCGAGGCGGTCACGATCGCCGTCGACGTGGCCGGCCTGGGGTCACGGTCGATCGCGTGGCTGATCGACAGCGCGATCCAGCTCGCGATCCTGGTGCCGATCCTGCTGGGGGTCGGGTTGAGCGACGTCACCGGCGGCGCGGAGCTGGTCGTGGTCTCGCTCGTCGTCTTCCTGATCGTCTGGGCGTACTACCCGATCTTCGAGCTGTCCTGGCAGGGACGGACCCCGGGGAAGCGGGCGCAGCGGCTGCGCGTGATCCGGACCGACGGGCAGCCGGCCGGCGGCGCGGCGATCTTCGTCCGGAACCTGATCCGGATCCTCGACGTGATCATCTTCCCGTTCCTGGCGGTGATCTCGATGCTCGTCACGCAGCGCGCCCAGCGCCTCGGCGATCTCGCCGCCGGCACCATGGTGGTGCGAGAACCGCGGTTCACTCCACCGGAGGCGATCGTGCGCCCCGGCCGAGCGGATCTCCCCGCCGTCGACGCGACCGGGCTCTCGGAGCGGGAGTACGACGTGATCCGTTCGTTCCTCGCGCGGCGGTCATCGCTCGATCCCACCGCGCGATCGCGGCTCGCCGCGCAGCTCGCGTCGGCGATCCGGGGTCGCGTGGGGTCGGTCCCCGACGGGTTGGCCGACGAGGCGATGCTCGAAGCCGTCGCGCAGTCCTATCGACGGCGGTTCGAGAGCGGCTCCGCGACCTGGTGAGCTGGCCGGGGGCGGTCACACCCGGCGACCGACCGCCTCGATCAGGTCGGCGGCGTGGGTGACGCCGTCGGCATGCCGGATCCGCTCGCCGAGCGCGTCCAGGCTGGATCGGAGCGTCTCGTCCGCCGCCAACCCGTCCACCGCGGCGATGAGCTCCTCGTCGGCGAAGTCGTAGGTTCGGAGCCGAACCCCGAAGCCGAGCTCGTGCATCCGCTGCGCGTTGTCGTACTGGTCCCAGAACAGGGGGAGCACGACCATCGGCTTGCCGAAGTGCAGTGACTCCGTGACCGTGTTGTTGCCCCCGTGCGTGATCACGATGTCGACCTCGGGGATGATGCTCGTCTGCGGCACGCGCGCCTCGCCCCACATGGTGTCGGGGAGATCGAACTCCTCCGCCCGCGGTCCCTTGGACACGATGTAGCGGTGCCGCGTGCGCGACAGCACGTCGACGAGCCGGCGCATCAGGTCCACGTCCGCGGAACCGAGCGAGCCGAGCGACAGGTAGATCAGCGATCCCTCGCCGTGTCGGAGATGCTCCGGCACGGACCACGGCTCCTCCGTCTCGCGGACGGAGGACTCCAGCCGCTGCCAGGCCGCGCCCAGTGGCCGGGCGCGGAGGTAGTCGGCGGCACCCGGGAACACCGACAGGTTCAGCTGGTCGGATGCGTGGATGAACTCGAGGTCCGGCAGCGCCGGCGCGCCCTGTTCGCGCATCCAGTCGTTGAATCCCGACCACAGCTCGCGGTGGGTCCGGTCGTACTCGGCCCGGAACGCGTCCCACCCGGTCCGGTCGTCGATCGGATAGCCGCTGAACGTCGGGGGGAGGTCGGGGTCCTTCCGCTCGAGCGGGTTGCAGCTCATGATCCGCACCCACGGGGCCCCGTGCGTGAGGAGCGCCGGGAAGCCGCTGACGTTGTCCTCCACGATCACATCCGGCTCCGACCGGGCGAGGATCTCGCGGAGCTGCGGCTCGCAGTACTTCGCTCCATCGATCAAGGACTCCCAGACCGGCCGGATGAACGTGTCGAGCTGTTCGATCGTCGGCTTCCGGAACTCCGGCGCCGTCTCGGTGATGAAGTCCGTCCAGAACTGGCCGGCGTCCTGTTCGCCCCCCTCAGGAGGCGGTGCGAGGTCGACGAGGTCCTCCTCGAACCCCAACGGTTCGAGCCTGCCTCCCCAGGAGGCCTCCGCGGCGAACACGATCCGATGCCCGCGCCGCTCCAGGACCTTGCCGATCCCGATGCAGTTGTTCGTGGGCCCGTAGGCGCTCTCGGGCATGAAGACGATCGTGAGTGGGTCGCTCATCGCCCCATGTTCCCGAACTCGGGGCCGTCCTGCACGTCGCCCGACCGTCCGGAGCGGTGACCGGCTACTTCACCAATCGGACCGGAACCAGTCCGAAGTTCTCGCCGCCGCCGCCGTCGAGTCCGTCCTGCGTGTATCCCTCCCAGCGCGCGATCATGCATCGCGCGTTCGCGTCACGCTCGATCCCCGGCACGTGAGCGCACGCGGTCAGCGCCTCGCTCTGGTTGCCGCGGTGGATGGCCACGATGAACAGCCGCGCGAACCCGATGACGTCGTACTTGTCCACCGCGCAGTTCGTGGTCGCGAAGTCCTCGGGAGCACAGACGTCCCCGTTCGCGTCGATCTGCGTGGTCGGGCGGTTCACGGGGAAGTAGATCGCGTCGCCGGCGGCCGCTGCCGCCTCGATGTCGTGATCGAGCGAGGCGCCGAAGTTGCCTTGCCCCCTGCAGACGTAGGTGTGCCCGTCGCCCTCGATCGCGCCGTAGAGCTGGGAGTCGATCGGGAGCGGGAGGTCGAATCCTTCGAGCATCCACTCCTCGAACTGGGGCGGCGTCGAGTTGTTGCAGTGCTCCGGGGGCATGATGTCCCAGTTCAAGAGGTCGAGGGTGCCCCATTCCGCGTTCGCGAGGTCCGGCGCCGAATGGCCGCCGCCGCTCGAGTTGTTCCACCAGAAGGCGCACTCCATGCCGTCGTTGCCGGTCGGATGGTCCGGAGGGATCTGACAATCGCTCAGCCGGTTGGCGGAGAGCATCAGCGGGGCGACCTTCTCCCCGATCCCGGCCCCACCCCACGACGCCGTCGCCTCGGTCGTGACCGCGGTCTCGGCGTCGGCGCCGAGCACCGGCGCGAAGAACAGTGGTCGGTCCGAGCTGACCCGGACGGTGACGAGCCCCGCAGGGGCGTCGCAGCTGGGGAAGAACGTCGGGAACCCCGGAACGACGACGGCATCGCTGTGGTTCGCGACCGCGTAGTGCTCCGCCTGTACGCGTGCCGCCCCGGTGCCCTCCTTCCCGCCACAGGACTGCGCCGCTGCCAGGGCGGCTGCATCCGCCGAGTTCACGAGGGCGCGGCGCGCGTACAGGAGGGATCCCACGTCGACGACCAGGACCATCAAGCCGAACATGGCGAACAGGGTCAGTGTGACGATGACGAGCGTCGCTCCGTCCTCGCCCTCTGCGGATGCGCGGAACCGTGGTCGATGCATGGGCTCTTCACCTTCCGAGCCCCGTCGCGGGGGGTGTCGATAGTCGTACGGCGGTGTCAGCCGGCGCATCCGCCAAATGGCCTAGTTGCTGTAGGAAACATGGGCTTCCTCGCTGGTGAGAGGGGATACGACCGGCGGTCCTACACTCCGCGGCGTGCGACGAGGCTCGAGTGCGCTGGCCGAGAGGGTCTCCTCGACGGTTCCCGGGACGTTCGTCTCGGGCCGGCTCGCGGACCGCATCTCTCCTGGGACCCCGGTCGAGGTCCTCGACGCCCTCGACCTCGGTGGCGGCCGGTGGCTGCTCGTGCTTCGGGCTGGCGGTGCGCTGCTCGTGTCAGGGGTGGTGGAAGAGGGAGCGGGGTTCCGGCGGGCGGGCGCGGGCGACGGCGTCGCGGAAGCCCTCCTCGCGCTGGCGGCGGCCGAGCGGGAGGAGGGGAGCTTCTCCTTCCGGAGTCTGGGCGAGATCGGGCGGTGGACGGGCGAGCGAGCGCTCGAGGTCGATCAGTCGAACGAATCCACTGTGGTGGGCGAGCGGGCCGTGGTGAAGCGATCCATCTGGATGGCACCCGACAACCGGCGCCCCGTCCTGCTCCCGGCGCATCTGGCGGCCGCGGGGTTCGACGAGATCCCGGTTCCGCTCGGGCACGTCGTCTGGCGCCATGAAGGAGGGATCGCACCGATCGCGTCGATGGCGAGCTACCTGCCGGACGCGCGTGACGGCTGGGACTGGTACGTCGATCTGGTGGATCGGTCGATCGACGACCCCTCGATCGACGCCGTCGAACCGGCGGCGGCGCTCGGCTCACTCGCGGCCCGCCTCCATATGGCTCTGTCGACGCCAACCGAGGTCCTCCCCGAGCCGCGCGCGACGGCAGACGAGGACGCCGTGGCCGGTTGGCGACGAGCCGCGGTGCAGGATCTCGACACCGCGCTCGTGTCGATCGACGGCGATGAGGGCGAGCGTCTGCGAGTGCAGGAGGGGGCGATCCGCGACGAGCTCTCGCAGCTACAGGTCCGCTCGGCGACCACGATCCCGATCCACGGTGACCTCCACGTCGGGCAGTTCCTGCGGTGGCGCGACGGGCTCGCCGTCTCTGATCTCGACGGGGATCCGCTCGGTTCCGGGAGCCTCGCCGGGGCGCCCGCGAAAGACGTGGCATCGCTCGTACAGTCCCTCGATCATGTCGGCCGGATCGTCGAGCGGCGCCGCGACGCGTCGCTGGACACCTGGATCGAGGAAGCGACGGACCGGTGTCTCCGGGCCTATCGCGGCGAGCTGGTCGCCCGCGGGGCCGCGTCGCTATTCGACGAGGAGCTCCTGCGACCGCTTCGGGTCGCCCAGGAGCTCCACGAGTTCGTCTACGCCGCCGAGTACCTGCCGGGGTGGCGATACGTCCCCGACCGATCGCTCGCGGCGATCCTGGATGCCGGCGAGTGAGACGCCTCCCCGGCGGTCTCGTCGCGGCCGCTCTCGTGCTGATCCCGTCGCTCTTGTTCCTCGGTCGCTACGTGATCGATGGGACCGGGAACGCGCCCGTCGGGAGCGACACCCCCCAGCACGTCTGGCGCTCGGCGGTCGTGGCCCGGCTCGGACTGGAGGCGCTCCCCGCCGTGGACGGCGAGGCGCACGCGCTCCACACGAACGCCGATCGCCCCGGGCTCCCGTTGGTGATGGCCGCCCTCGGGTCGGTGACGGGCGCGGAGCCTCGCGACCTCGTGTACGTCCTGCCCGCCGTGCTCGCGGCCGCGATCGCCACGGCCGCGGCGGCGCTCGCGGGCTCGATCGCGGGCGTCCCCTGGTGGGGCGCGGCGCTCGCGGGGATCGCGACCGGCGCGTCGGCCCAGGTCGCCTTCACTGCGAACGGGTACCTGGACCAACTCCTCGTCGAGCCACTCGTCCTGGCAGCCGGGGCGGGTGCTCTCACCGCCGCCGCCGGTCGACGGGGGAGGGTGCTGTCGGCCGCCTGTCTGGCGGCGGCGTTCCTCGTGCACTGGCAGTTCGCGGCGGTGTTCGCCGGGCTCCTGCTGCTGCTCGCGCTCGCCTGTCTCCCCGAGTCACTTCGGAACAACCGCGCCGGCTCGTTCGTGGACTCGCCGGCGGGTCGGGTCGGGACCATCCTGGCCGCCGGGACGGGGTTGGGCGTCGCCGGGCTCCTGGTGGGTGCCTCGGGGATGCCCCGGCTGCCCACGGAGTTCGCTCGCGGAACGACGGCCGACCGTGGGCAGGCGCGGTCCTACCGGCTGCCCGCGACCGTGGTCGCCGCGGTCGCCGGTCTCGTCTCCCTGTTCGTCCCGGATGGGGGATCTGGTCGGCGACGCGCCGGCTGGCTGCTCGGCGCGTGGGCGCTCCTCCCGGCCGGTGCGACGCTCCTGTACGCGGCGGGCCGGGCCGTTCCCGTCCAGCGGACGCTCTCGTTCGCTCTGGCGATCCCGCTCCTCGGCGCTCTCGGCGTGGTCGCGGCCGTCGGCTGGCTGCGGGCGCGCGGCGGTACGTTCGCCGTCGCCGTCGCGACGGCGCTCGCGGTCGCGGCGCTGCTCGCCTCGATGTCCTTCGGTTGGGACGTGTGGCGCTCGCGGCGTCCATGGAGCGAAGGTCGGCGCCTCGCAGAGCTGCACACGGTCGCGGCCTACCTGGCCGACACCGGAGACCCGGCGGTGGTCGTCGTCGACACCGGGGGAACGAGTGGCTCCTCCGGTGAGTTCGGCACGATCCCCGTCCTGCGGCGGATCCGAGCGGAGCTCCCTCCCGCGCAGGCGCTCCGCACGACCGTCTATCTGGGCGATCCCGACCTCCTCCTCGAGGGCCGCCCGACCCTCCGGGCGAACGTCCCGGGGCTCGATCCGATCTCCCGCGATACCTGGCGTGCGGTCAGGCCGCTCCTGCGTCAGGACCCGGTCGTGGTGATCCTGCGGTCGCACTTCGACGGGTTCGCTGATGCGGTCGCCTCGCATCCCGGCTGGTCGTCGAACGGCTGGATGGCGGTGGTCCAGGGACCGCCCGCGCCCGCGCAGCCCCCTCGGGCGTCCCCGCGTCCGAGCCCGGGAGCGCTCCTCGCGTGGTGGGCCTCGTCCCTCGCCGTGATCTCGCTCGCCGGCGCGGGCTGGTCCGGTCGGTTCGGCAGCGGCTCGCTCTCTCTCCGGATGGGTCTCGCACCGGCCGTCGGCATGGCCGCGCTCGTACTCGCCGGCCTCGTCGCGGAGCGCCTCGGGATCCGGATGGGCGGACCGGGGGGTGTGATCGTCGTGCTCGTCGTAACGGTGGTGGGGGCGGCCGCCGCCGCGACCCAGCCTCCCCGCGCGGAACCCTCGATGCTGCGCTACCGTCCCGATCACGCGGCCAGCACACCGGGAGTGGACGCGTCGCGACCGAAGGGGAGAGCCGATCCGTGACCACGCGCCAGGAAGCCATCGACACGCTCGAGCGCGGTCATCGGGCGATCCGACTGCTCATCAAACAGATCCCCGCGCACTGGATGGCGCGACCCGGGGTCGGCGACGGCGGCTGGACACCGAAGGACCTCCTGGGCCACCTCTGCTCGTGGGAAGAGAAGGTCCTCGAGGCGCTCGCGTCGTGGGACGCCGGCGAGCGCGCGCCGATCGATCGCGAGATCTATTCGAGCTCGATCGGCGCGATCAACGCCGAGGGTGTCCGGAAGCGCTCCCGCCATACCCTCGCGCGCGTGCAACGGGACTGGGACAACGTGCACGGTGAGCTGATCCGCACGATCCGCGCGATGCCGGACGCCCGCTGGGAGAACCCGGCGACGCCGCGCGGGAAGAAGTCCCTCGGGCATCGGATCGGCCAGCTGCTCGTCGGCACGGGTCCGTTCGACCATGCCGAGTCGCACGTCAAGGATCTGCGATCGTTCGTCGAGTCGATCCCGGAAGGCGACCATTAGCTCGGAAGTGATCGAGTGACGGTCGCTACGGATGGAACGGTCGCCACGGATGGAACGGTCGCCACGGATGGAACGGTCGCTACGGGTGGACGACCACAGGCGTGCCGTACGCGAGGAGTGGGATCAACCGGTCGAGCGTCGTCTCCGACACGCGGACGCACCCGGCGCTCACGCTGCGTCCGATCGACGACGGGTTGTTCGTCCCGTGGATCGCGAGCTGATCCCCGCCCGACCATCCGGCCGGCAGCCGTGGCTGGATCCCGCTGATGCCGAACGCGAACGATCCGAGGTAGCTGCCCGCGGAGAAGGGCACGCGGTCGGTCACGAAGTACTCGCCCACCGGTGTCGGTGAGGACGGCGCGCCCGTCGCGCCGGGAGCGCGGAAGAGGACCCTGCCGAACTTCCGCACGGTGACGAGGTGAGCCGACAGGTCGACCTCCACGCGCACGCGGGTCGCCTCGCGCTCCAGCCCGGTGAGACGGATCCATCCTTCGCGCCGTGGCCAGGTGTACGGGAGCTCGACGCGTCCCCATCGGCCGTCGGAGGAGACCTCCTCGACCCAGGCGACGATCGGGATGCCGTAGTACTTGGAGCCGGCGGGCACGACTCCGACCTGCGCGGCCCCGGCCCTCGGTCGTGCGAACGCGGGCAGCGTGCGGGGCACGTGCACCAGCACGTTCGTCCATCTCGCGACGCGCGCGGCCGTCCTGGCGACCTCCGCGGGATCGGGCCGGATGCCGGATGCCGGAGGGGCGAACCCCCGAGGGCGAGCGCTCGCCACCACGTCGACCGGACTGGTCGTGGCCGCGCGCGCGCCCGACGGAACGCCCGCCTGCGCTCCGACCATGTTCGCCGCCATCGGCGTGAGCAGGCCGAGCGCGACGGTGAGGACGATCGCGAGCCTCGGACGACGGGAGCGACGGGGGTGCATGTCTCCCTATCGGCGGGCGCGTTCGGGTACCTAAGTCGAGGTACTCGATTGCCCGCCGTGCTCGACGCGCCGTAGGCTGAGCACATCGCCAGGCACGCTGAGCAGAGGAGCGGAACGGGATGGATGCGTTGAGGGACACGGCGCGCGGATTGGTCGCGCGCGGCAAGGGGATCCTCGCCGCGGACGAATCGAGCGGCACGATCGAGAAGCGCTTCGACCAGATCGGGGTGACGTCGACGGAGGAGACCCGGCGCGCCTATCGACAGTTGCTGTTCACGACACCCGGGCTCGAGGAGCACATCTCGGGTGTGATCCTCTTCGACGAGACGATCCGCCAGGCGACCGACGACGGCACTCCGTTCACCGAGGTCCTGGAGAAGGCCGGCGTGACCCCGGGGATCAAGGTCGACACCGGCGCCAAGCCGCTCGCCCTCCTCGACGGGGAGACCGTGACGGAGGGGCTCGACGGCCTCCGCGAACGGCTCGCCGAGTACCACGAGCTGGGCGCGCGGTTCGCGAAGTGGCGCGCCACCTACTTCATCGGCGACGGCCGGCCCACCGACTTCGCGGTCCTGGCGAACGGCCACGCGATGGCGCGCTACGCCGCCCTGTGCCAGGAGGCGGCGATCGTCCCGATCGTGGAGCCTGAGACCTTGATGGACGGAGACCACGACCTCGCGGCGTGCGAGGACGCCACGGGGCGAGCGCTCCAGGGCCTCTACGAGCAGCTGCGCGATCACCGGGTCGACCTCGCCGGCTCCCTCCTGAAGGTGAACATGGTCGTTCCCGGCAAAGGGGCGGCCGCGCAGGTGGACGACCGCGCGATCGCGGAGGCCACCCTGCGGACGTTACGGGCGCACGTGCCGGAGGAGGTTCCCGGGATCGTGTTCCTCTCCGGCGGGATGACGGACGAGGAGGCGACCAGTCGGCTCAACGAGATCAACCGGCTCGGCGACGCCCCGTGGGAGATCTCGTTCTCCTACGGTCGCGCGCTGCAGCAGCGGCCGCTCTCGGTCTGGAGCGGCGAGGCCGCCAACGCCGAGGAGGCGCAGCGAGCGCTCGCGCACCGGGCCCGGATGAACGGCCTCGCCCGCAACGGCGAGTGGTCGCAGGACGTCGAGTCGGCCGCCTGACCGGGTGAACATCCTGACGGTCGGCGGCACGCGGTTCTTCGGGCGCGCGTTCGTGGAGGAGGCCGTCCGCCGCGGCCACGTGGTCACGGTCTTCCACCGTGGCGGATCGGAGCCGGCCGACCTGCCCGAGATCGAACATGTCCACGGGGACCGGGCGGACGGGATCGAGGTCCTCGCCGGGCGATCGTGGGACGCCGTCCTGGACACGTGCGCGTTCGTTCCGCGACACGTCGGCGACTTGGCGCGGGCGATCGGCGACGGCATCGGCCACTACACGCTGGTGTCGTCGCTCTCGGTGCATCCCGACGATCTCCCCGTCGGTGCGACCGAGGACACGCCGACGCACCAGCCGCCCTTCCCCGACACCGAGGACGTGACCGAGGACACCTACGGGCCCCTGAAGGTGGCGTCCGAGGTCGAGGCCGCCGCAGCGTTCGACGGGCGGCTCCTCGTGATCCGCCCCGGCTACATCGTGGGGCCGCACGATCCGACCGACCGTTTCACCTGGTGGGTCCGGCGGGCGGCGGCCGGCGGCGAGATGCTCGCCGCCGGGCCTCCGGACGCGCCGATCCAGGGGATCGACGCGCGGGACCTCGGCGCGTTCACGCTCGATCGGGTCGAGGCCGGGGACACGGACACCTACGGCGTCGTGGGGCCGGCGGAGCCGGCGACGACGGCCGATGTGGTCGAGGCGGCTCGCGACGCCGGCGGTGCGGATACGTCGTTCGTCTGGGCCGACCCCGACTTCGTGCTCAGGCTCGGCGAGATCCACGAGACGTGGTTCCCGATGTGGCACCCGCAGCTCCCCGGCTTCCATGCCTACGACGCCGCCAAGGCGACAGCCGCCGGGCTCCGGCCGCGCCCGTTCGTCGAGACGATCGCGGACACGCTCGCCTGGGATCGCGATCGAGGGGAACCGGCGCTGGAGGCAGGGATGGACCCGGAGCGGGAGCGCGAGCTCCTCGCGGACTGGCGCCGACGCGCCGGCTGACCGGCTACTGCAGATCGCGCGCCGTCGTTCGCTCCCACCGCCGCTCGGCGATCAGCTCGTCGCCGTCGTACACCTCGAGCTCGATCGCGAGATGCCATCGTTCGGGATCGGAGCGGAGGGTCGCCCGCGACTCCGTTCGCACGGTCGCCTCGTCCCACGACAGGACGAGCGAGGCCCCGGCGCTCGCGCGGCTGTGACCGGGCTCGTGCATCCCGGCGGTGATCTCTCCCCAGTAGCGATCCGATCCGTCGGCGAGCCCGCTCCGCCCTCGCACGCCACCGTGGTCGATCGCGACGCTCCGTTCGCGCGCCAGCACGTCCTCCCGGATCTCCCACGTGACCCGTTCCGGCAGCGACGGCTCCGGGGCGCCCGGCTCGAACTCCGGCACCGGCAGGACCGGCGGACCCTCGAGCACGGGGAGGAACAGGCTCGAGCCGGCGCGATCGATCTCGATCGTGCCCGCGGCGGGCGGGGGCCACGAGGACGGGAAATCACTCCCGGCGAGGTCGAGTCGGATCCGGTGTCCCGGTTCGAAGATGTAGGCGGTCGCGTCCAGCTCGATCGTCGCAGTCACCGGCTCTCCCGGTGACACGGGTTCGGGATGCTCGTCCGATGCGCGGTGTGCCAGGTTCAAGATGCCCCGCGTCACCAGCGCGGAGCGGCCGTCGGGGGCGACGTCGCAGAGCTTCGCCGACACGAAGGCCACGGGGACCGAAGCGGCGACGGTGAGCTCGACCCGGGGACGTCCCATGATCTCGGTCATCTCCCTCACGGGCCAGTCGTAGACGAGGGAGAACGCCTCGTCCGGCCGCTGGTCCCACGGCAGACCGAACGGGAGCGTCGCGGCGCACCAGATCGACGCCGTGACGCCGACGTCGCCACGGATGTCGAGGACATCTCGGCCTTCCGACACGCCCGCGTCACGGGAGGTCGGCCCCGCAGCCCGATCGAGGCCCCGATGGTCCTCGAGGAGCCTGGCGGGCGGCCATTCCGGCTCGGCTCGCCACTCGCCGGCGGAGGTGTCCACGTCCGGCGCCGGGTCGGTCCACCGGCGAACGAAGATCGAGATCGGCGGGCCGACGTCAACCGTCGCGTCGCCGCCGAGCCATCGCGTCCACCAGTCGATCATCACGGGGACGTGATCGATCCGCGGGCCCGGCATCGACAAACGCGGGCTCATGTGGCTCCACGGACCGAAGAGGACCTTCTTCGGGGCTCGGAGCTGCTCGAACGCGCGGAACGCCATGTTGCGATATCCGTCGGCGTGTCCGGCGATCACGAGCGTCGCCGCCTCGATCGCGGCATAGTCGAAGAAGACGGAGCCGTGGCGCCAATAGTCGTCTTCGTTCTGATGCTCGAGCCACCCGAGCTCCCACGGATCGTTCGCCTCGATCCGCCGGTGCCATTCGTCTCGCCATCCGTCCCCGTAGACCGACGGGACGGGAGGAAGCGCGATCAGGGCGACCATGTAGGCGGGGTAGTCGAGGAAGTCGATGCCGCGCCGCGCTCCGCCGCCGTAATGCACGTCGTCCGTGTATCGCCGGTCGGTCGCGTAGATCGGGATGATCGCCTTCAACGCCGGGGGGCGGAGCGCGGCCACCTGGAGCGAGTTGAAGCCGGAGTACGACGTGCCGTACATCCCCACGTTGCCGTTGGACCACTCCTGTTCGGCCAGCCACGCGATCGTCGCGACGTGGTCCTGGAGCTCGCGCGCCGTGTACTCGTCGACGGCGTCGCCCTCCGACGACCCGGTACCGCGGACGTCGGCCCGGCAGACCGCGAGGTTCCCCTCGTCGCACAGGCGTCGATAGATCGACGTCGCGTCCGAGAGATCGTCCTTGCGGTACGGACGCGCCTCGAAGACGACCGGCCACGGTGGCGGCGCGTCGGGGAAGTGCAGGGTGAGCGCGATCCTCACGCCGTCGTCCATCTCGAGGAACCGACGCTCGTCCATGGCGCGGCACCGTACCCGCTTCCGAGCGGCTCCGCCGCCATCCGCATGACCGGCGACCAGGGCGTTTGACGACCCCGCCCGCTCGGCGGGAGGGTGAAGGTTCCCCCCGACCCCATGGAGGTGCAGGCCGATGCCTCAGATCGACCGGCGGACGTTCCTTCGAGGATCCGCAGCGACCGCGGGGGCGGTGATGCTCGGCGGTCCATTCCAGGGTTTCGTGGCGAGGGCAGCGAACGCGGCGACGATAGCGGCACCTTCCTTCCCGCTCGGCCCTGTCGAGGACATGCGCGACGGGATCGTCCGGCTGTGGCTCCCGAAGGGGTTCCACTACCGCTCGTTCCACGACACCGAGACGCCCGTGACCTTGCCGGACGGCACGGCGCTCCCGGGACGCCACGACGGGATGGCGGCGTTCCCCGGGCCGGGCGAGAACGTCCTCCTGGTCCGCAACCACGAGGTGAACGGTCCGGGTACGCCGTTCGGCCCCGGCACGCCCTACGACACGGCGGCCCGCGGCGGGACGACCACGATCGAGGTGACTCCCAAGGGGAAGGTCGTCGACGCGTACACGAGCCTCAACGGCACCCAGATGAACTGCTCGGGCGGTCCGATGCCGTGGGGGAGCTGGATCACGTGTGAGGAGACGATCAACGGGCCCGACGTCGGCCCGGATTTCACCGGTGTGTCGAACGTCCCGCTCCAGCAGCGGCACGGGTTCATCTTCGAGGTGCCGGCGGGCGGGCAGTCGACCCGCGAGCCGATCACGGCTGCGGGCAGGTTCGCGCATGAAGCGGTGGCGTTCGACCCGGTCGACGGGATCCTCTACCTGACCGAGGACAACTTCGGCTTCCCGTCAGGCTTCTTCCGGTACGTCCCCGCGAGCAACCCGATGGACACCGGCTCTCTCGACAACGAGGGCCAGCTGCAGATGCTGGCGGTGGTCGGCGAGCCGAACGTCGTCCTGGCGGCCGCGCAGGCCGAAGGGGCGACGTACGACGTGGAGTGGGTCGACATCGACGATCCGGCCCCGAGCTTCCCGTACACGCCGGGCGTCACGGCGCCCACGACCAACGACGAGGCGATCGTGTACGTCGGCGCCCAAGGGCGCGCCCAGGGTGCAGCGTTCTTCTCGCGCCTGGAGGGGTCCGCGTTCGAGGACGGCGTCGTGTACTTCACGTCGACGCAGGGAGGCGGGCTGGCCCCGTCCTCCGATCCCGATGACTGGCCCTTCTCGGTGACGGGGTATGGCAACGGGACCGGACAGGTCTGGGCATACCGGACCCAGGACCAGGTGCTCCAGTGCGTCTTCCAATCCCCGGGAGCCGCCGTCCTGGACTTCCCGGACAACGTGACCACGAGCCCGCGCGGGACGCTGGTCCTCTGCGAAGACAGCGCCGGCGACAACTTCCTGCGAGGGCTCACCCAGGACGGCGACCTCTTCGACATCGCGCTGAACCGGTTGCGGAGCGCAGGGGGGAACGCGCGGTTCGGAGACGAGTTCGCCGGATCCACGTTCGGGCCCGACGGGTCCACGCTGTTCGTGAACATCCAGGCGTCCGCGGGGATGACGTTCGCGATCTGGGGGCCCTGGGCGAGGATCGGCGTCTGATCGAGCCCGGACAGACAGGACACGACGGTGGATCGACGAGGGAGGCGGAAGTGGCACGGATGAGGATCAAGCTGGTCGTGCTCGTTGCGGTCGTCGGCCTTGCGGTGCCGACCTGGGCCGGATCCACCGTCGTCGCGCAGGCGGCGCCGGAACATCCCAACCGCGTGCTGATCGTGCTCTTCGATCAGATGCTGCCGGAGTACGCGGACCAGTTCGACATGCCGAACTACCGGTCGCTCCGCGATGCCGGCACGAACTTCAAGCGCGCGTACCTGGGCTACATGGCGTCGGAGACGGTCATGGCGCACAACGTGATCACCTCCGGGCTCTATCCCAAGAACATGGGCTGGACCGATGAGGCGTACCGCGACACGGAGAACCTGTTCGGTCGCGGCACGGACGCGATGCACATCACCGGCGACCTCAGCCTCGCGGACTTCGGCACGCTGATCGAGCACGAGGGGTACCCGAAGCTCGCCGACTACCTCCACGACGCCTTCCCCGGAACGAAGTTCATCGCGGTGGGCGAGAAGTCCTACGCGGTCGAGTCCGCGGTCGCTCCGACGGGCGACATCGGTGTCCGGATGTCGGGCCGTTCCTCCAGCACCTTGGACGCCTGCGGGCTCGAGCTCGGAGGCAGGTACCGCCAGCCGGCGGGCAAGGCGGTCCCCACGTACCTCTCCGAGCCGTTCTGCGGGCGGTACTTCATCAACTCGTCGGACACGCTGCACTACGGCACCCGGGACGCGTTCCCGTCGTGGATCTATCCCGAGGACGGCAACCGCTTCTTCCCGGGGACCGACGCATCGGCCCTCGCAGGGCACACGGGCGGCGACGAATGGGTCGCGGATGCCGCGATCGAGATGATGCAGCGAGAGCCGTGGTCGGGCATGTTCGTCACGCTCGGCGGGATCGACAAGGCGGGCCACATGTGGGGTGCCCAGGCGGATGCCGACACCTTCACGGGCGACTGCGACGCGGATGACCCGGTCGTCGCCGGTGCGGCGCAGACCCACGTCCGATGCGCGGCGGAGATCGCCGACGAGCAGCTGGGTCGGATGCTCGACGCCGTGGCGGCCCTGGACGAGGCCGACGGCGGGGAGACCCTGGTGGTGCTCACCGCCGATCACGGCGCCACGTATGGCGAGGACTTCTACGGGAAGACCGGCCCGGTCGGCATCAGCAACAGCAACTGGTATTACGCCCCCGTCGGCGTGTTCGACGCGGGTTCCCTCGGGCCGTTCGTCCCGCCGACCGATCCCCTGTACAACCTGCCGTCACCGGCGATCCAGCCGCTGATCGACACCGGCAACATCCAGTTCTCCTACCAATCGACGGCGGTTGAGACGTGGCTGCTCGATCACTCCGTGGTGAAGAAGGAGGAGGGCGCCGACGCGATGCTCGAGCTGCCCGGCGTGATCGCCTCCTACTGGCGCGACGGCGATCGGTATCGGCTCCACGGGACCAACGCGATGACCGGACCGGAGAAGGCCTGGTGGAAGCAGCACGGTCAGGAGCTCGTGAACTCGATGGCGGCACCGAACGGGCCGGACCTGATCGGGCTGTTGCACGACCGCGTGAGCTACGGCGTGTACGGCGATCACGGCGGCGCGCAGGAGTCCGTCCAGCGCGTCCCGATGGTGTTCTGGTCTCCGAGCCTCGCCTTCGAGAACGACACGGGCGCGCCGTTCAGGACGATCGACGTGATGCCCACGATCCTGGATCTGATGGGGATCCCGGAGACGGCTCCCACGGACGGGACCGCGCGGCCGTTGTCCTGAGCCGGACGGGTCGAACGCGAGCTCGCGGGCGTGCGCCCGGTAGGGTGCGCGCATGACGAAGATCGGCCACGGGCCGATGCTCGCGAAGCTCGAGCCGGAGATCCCGCGGGGTCCCGGCTGGACGTACGAGCCGAAGTGGGACGGGTTCCGCACGATCGTGACGGTGGCCGAGGAGATCACGCTCGAGAGCCGCGGCGACCGTCCGATGAACCGATTCTTCCCGGAGCTCGTCGCGATGATCGACGAGCGGAGGGACGGACCGTTCGTGGCCGACGGCGAGATCGTCCTCGTGCGACCGGGCACGCTCTCGTTCGACGAGCTCCAGCTACGGCTGCATCCGGCAGAGTCGCGCGTGCGCATGCTGTCGACCGAGATCCCGGCCACGCTGATCCTCTTCGACATCCTCGCCGAGCGGGGGGAGGAACTCACCGACCTGTCCCTCGCCGAACGGCGCGAACGGCTCGCGAAGCTCTGCGCGAGCCTGAACGTCGGGCAGGCGCCGGAGGACCTCGATGACCTGGATCCCGGTCCCGACCTCCTGCTCACGCCGTGGACCGACGACCTCAGCGTCGCGGAAGGGTGGTTCGCGGACGAGGCCGGGCTGGGCCAGGACGGCATCATCGCCAAGCGCGACGACCAGCCGTACCTTCGCGGCGCTCGCGGCTGGGTGAAGGTCAAGCATCGGAAGACCGCGGACTGCGTCGTCGGCGGGTACCGCGTCGCGAAGAACGACGACGGCGTCGGATCTCTGCTGCTGGGCTTGTACGACGACGAGGGCAACCTCCACTACGTGGGACACACGTCCTCGTTCAAGGCGAAGGAGCGACGCGAGCTCCGCGAGCGGCTGCGACCGCTGGAAGGCGAAGGGGGTTTCGGCGGCATGCGAGCGCCCGGCGGACAGAGCCGCTGGTCGGCAGGCAAGGACACCGCCTGGGTCTCCCTCCGTCCGGAACTCGTTTGTGAGGTCGCGTTCGATCGGATCCAGTCGGGTCGGATGCGCCACGCCGCGACGTTCCTCCGGTGGCGCGAGGACCGAGAGCCCGCCTCGTGCACGTGGGCTCAGCTCGGGGAGTCGCCGCCGTCCTGGTCCTGGGACGAGGGCTGACCCGGCCACTCGACGCCTTCCCACGGGTCGTAGTCCACCTCGAGCGCCTCCTGCGATGGTCGCTCCTCTTCCGGGACGTGACGGAGGTTCACCCGGATCCTCGTCCACGTCGTGCTGCGTCCGCGCATCGGATCCACCAGCACGTCGGCCGCTTCGAGCCGTGCAGCGGCCTCCGGGTGTCGAGCCTTCCACCGTTCGAGTCCTTCCCTCGCCTCCGCCTCGGTCGCGGCGCGTGCGATCTCGATCAGCGGCATCGTGGTGCGTCGCCTGCCCGTCGGTCCGCTCCGCTTGCCCGGGGCGGGCGGGGGCACCGAACCCTCCGGATCGGTCTTCTCGCGCGCACGTCGCTTCGACGGCTGCGCCCGCACCGGCTCACCCTCCGCCTTCGGGAAGTGCGGCGGATACGGCGCCTCGCCCAGTCCGTCCGCAGCTTGCCGGTCGGACAGCTCGAGGAGGGCGTCGAGGCTGGCCGCTCGCTCGTCGATCCCCCCTCCCGGATCGCCCATCTGCTGGAGCCGGACCGGGACCGTCCGGATCGTGAAGGCCTCCGGCTCGACCCCCGGCACCTCGTCCCAGGTGAGCGGTGTCGAGACCCGCGCGTCCGGCACGGGCCGCACGCTGTAGGCGGAGGCCACGGTCCGGTCGCGCGCGTTCTGGTTGTAATCGATGAACACGCCGTGGCGCTCCTCCTTCCACCACTTCGTGGTCGCGAGATCGGGGACGCGTCGCTCGACCTCGCGGGCGAGGGCGAGCGCCGCGCGCCGCACGTCCGTGAACGACCACTCGGGCCGGATCCGTGCGTTCACGTGGATCCCCTTCTTCCCGCTCGTCTTGGGGAAGCCGACGAGACCGTGCTCCTCCAGGACGTCCCTGGTCACGAGCGCCACCTCACGGACATGCGCGAAGGGGATCTCGGGCCCCGGGTCGAGGTCCACCCGGAGCTCGTCCGGATGATCGACGTCGGACGAGCGCACCGGCCACGGGTTGATCTCGAGGCATCCGAGCGTCGCCGCCCACGCGAGGTGCGCCGCGTCCGCCATCACGGGCATGTCGGCGGTCCGACCGCTCGGGAAGCGGATCAGGGCGGTCTCGACCCACGGCGGTGCACCCTTCGGCACGCGCTTCTGATAGAAGCCCTCGGCGCCCCCTCCGTCCGGGAACCGATGCAGCGTGGTCGGCCGGTCGCGGCACCCGACGAGGGCGGAGTCGGCCACCTCGATCCAGTAGCGGACCAGCTCGAGCTTGGTGATCGGGCCGCCCGGGGCGTCCGGGAAATACACCTTGGCGGGGTTCGTGACCCGGATCTCGCGGCCCGCCACGTCGATCGTCTCGGCCGGTGTCGGCATCCGTCCACCGTACCCGCGTCCGCGGCCGTGGTCCCGACGGGGCTCGATACGCTGGCCGTCGTGGACGAGGACCAGATCGAGACCCAACGGCTTCGGCTCCGGCCGTTCACACCGGATCTCGCGGACCTCGACGCGCTCCACGAGATCCAGTCCGACGCGCACCACATGCGCTTCTACCCACACGCGTTCAGTCGCGAGGAGTCGCGTGCCTGGATCGAGCGATCCCTCGAGAGGCAGGAGCGGTACGGCTACAGCCTCTGGGCGATCGATGATCGCGAGACCGGGGAGTTCCTCGGCAACTGCGGTCCGATCCCGCAGGTGATCGACGGGGTGGACGAGATCGAGATCGGCTGGTCGGTCACGCCACGCCGCGCGCGCCAGGGGATCGCGACCGAGGCGGCCGCGGCGTGGCGTGACCGCTGCCTCGGGCCGCTCGGGATGGACCACGTGATCTCGCTGATCCGGCCCGAGAACGTCCCCTCACGCGGCGTCGCGGAGCACATCGGGATGTCGGTGTGGAAGGAGGTCCACCACGGCAGCGACGGGTGGCTCCACCTCGTCTACCGGATCGACGCGGCCGGCACCCGCTAGTCGGTGACGTCGATGCGATCGATCACGACGTCGTCGACGGGCCGGTCCTGCGGCCCGGTGGGGCCTCCGGCGATCGCCTCGATCACCTCGTAGCCCTCGGTCACCTCGCCGAAGATCGTGTGCTTCCCGTCGAGCCACGGCGTGGCGGCCACCGTCACGAAGAACTGCGAGCCGTTCGTCCCCGGCCCGGCGTTCGCCATCGCGAGGAGTCCCGGTCGGTCGAACGACGGTCCGTCGGCGGGAACCTCGTCCTCGAACTGGTAGCCGGGGCCGCCCATCCCGGTGCCCGTCGGGTCGCCGCCCTGGACCATGAACCCGGGGATCACCCGGTGGAAGATCGTGCCCGGATACAGCGCGGTGGACTTCGTCTGCCCGTCGCGCGGGTCCTTCCACTCCTTCGACCCGCTCGCGAGGCCGACGAAGTTCTCGACGGTCTTCGGCGCGTGATCGGGCAGCAGGCGGACGGTGAACGAGCCCTTGTTCGTGTGGATCGTGGCGGTGGGCATCGGCGCGGATCCTTTCCGTCGTCTCGGTCGGTCGAGGAAGCTCGGGAGTCTAGCCGGGGGCGTCCAGGAGCTGAGCGGCGAGCTCCTCCGGGCTCGTGACCGGGAGGCGGCAGGCGAACCGGCGGCAGACGTAGGCGGTCGGCTTCCCGTCCACCATCGGGCGGTCGCGGAGGAGGGCTACCTCGGCCGCCGCCTCACGATCCTCGGGCGCCGCCACGGCGACCACCACGTTCGGGAGGAACCGGGCCGTCACGATCTCGTCGATCAGCCGCCCCGTGGCGGGATCGCCGGGGGCGCCCACGACCGCCACCTCCTGGGACGGCCCCAGGTAGAGGTCGAGGGCCTGCAGCGCGTGCCCGAAGCCGGCCGGGGCGCGGCCGAGGACGTCCCGGATCGGCCGGAGGGCCGACACCCCGATGCCTTCGAGGTCGCGGTCACCGGTCAGGAGCCCGAGCCGCTGGAGCACGTCGGCGGCCACCGAGTTCCCCGAGGGGACGGCGTTGTCGTACAGCTCCTTCGGCCGGACGACGAGGGGGTCGCCGTCGATCCCCGTCTGGAAGAACCCGCCTCGTTCCTCGTCCGCGAAGAGCCGGACGAGATCGTCGGCGAGACGCCTCGCCTCGCGGAACCAGCGGAGGTCGCCCGTCCGGGAGAACAGGGTGAGCATCGCGGACGCGAGCAGGGCGTGATCGTCCGCGTAGGCGACGCCGCCGGGCGTCCCGTTCCGCCACGAGCGGAGGAGCCTCCCGTCCGGCGCGCGCAGGTTCGACAGGACGAACCCGGCCGCCGTCACCGCGGCCTCCAGGAGCTCGGGGTCGCCGAAGGCCGTCCCCGCCTCGGCGAGCGCCTGGATCGCCATCGCGTTCCAGCCCGAGAGGACCTTGTCGTCCGTCGCGGGACGCACGCGTCGCTCCCGCGCCTCGAACAGGATCTTCCGGGCTCGCTCGTGGTCGCCCGTGTCGGTCGCGAACCCGTGCGGCCGCCACAGGACGTTCGTCCGCTCGCTCGCCCAGTTCCCTTCCGGGCCCGCGCCGAACGCCGCGGCGGCGTCCGCACCCACGAGCTCGACCAGCTCCTCCCAGGACCAAGTGAAGAACTTCCCCTCCACCCCCTCCGAGTCGGCGTCCTGACTGGAGAAGAAGCCGCCGTCGGGATGGCGCATCTCGCGCAGCAGGTAGCGGAGGGTGTCGGTCGCGACGCGTCGATAGTGGTCGTGTCGCGTCACGATCCAGGCGCGCGTGTACAGCTGCGCCAGCTGGGCGTTGTCGTAGAGCATCTTCTCGAAGTGGGGCACGAGCCAGGTCGCGTCGGTCGAGTAGCGGGCGAAGCCGCCGCCCAGCTGGTCGTAGATGCCGCCGGCCGCCATGCGGTCGAGCGTCGTGGTGAGCATCGACAGCGCATCGGGCTTGTCGCGCACGGCCATCCGGAGGACGAACTCGAGCGTCATCGGCTGGGGGAACTTCGGCGCCCCTCCGAACCCTCCCCAGGTCGCATCGAACGACCGCCGCAGCTCCACCATCGCCTGCGACGTGAGCTCGTCGGTGAGCGGCTCTTCCGACGAGGCGAGCGACCCCGCGCGCGAGATCGCGTCGACGACACGCCCGGCCTGCTGGTCCAGGTCGGTCCGGCGCTCCCGCCACGCCTCGGCGATCCCCTCGAGCACCTGGCGGAACGACGGCATCCCGTGCGACGGCACCTTCGGGAAGTACGTGCCGGCGAAGAACGGTTTGCCGTCCGGCGTCAGGAACGCGGACAGTGGCCAGCCGCCCTGACCTGTCATCGCCTGGACGGCATCCATGTAGATCGCGTCGAGGTCCGGCCGCTCCTCGCGGTCGACCTTGATCGGGACGAAGTGCGTGTTGAGGAAGGCAGCCGTCTCCTCGTCCTCGAAGGACTCGCGCTCCATCACGTGGCACCAGTGGCACGCCGCGTACCCGATCGAGAGGAAGATCGGGCGATCGCCTTCGGCCGACCTCGCCAAGGCCTCGTCACCCCAGGGGAACCAGTCCACGGGGTTGTCCGCGTGCTGTAGGAGGTACGGGCTCGTGGCCTCGGCCAGACGGTTCACCCACCCAGTGTCCCGTAGCGGCCGCCTGGCGGCTCAGTTCCGCCCGATCCGGTGCCGATGCATCGTTCGAGATGAACGCGATCCGGGTCCTCGTCGTGGAGGAGCATCTCGGCCTTGCGCAGGGGTTGGTCCTGGCGTTCCGGCGTCGCCCGGGTCTCGAGGTGCTGGGACCCGTCGCCACCGGTGCCCAGGCGATCGATGCGCTCACCGAGCTGCGGGTCGACCTCGTGGTCGTCGACCTCGATCGGACCGACGAGCAGGGCATCGCGGTCGTCGCGGCGCTCCGTGACGGCACCGACGCCCGCGTGATGGCGGCCACACGGCACGCGGCGTCGCCGTTGGTCGAGCTGGCGCTCGCGGCCGGTGCGTGCGGCGTCCTCCCGAGCGATCGCGATCCCGCGCAGCTGGTGAGCGCGTTCCGACGGGCGCTCGCGGGCGAGCTCGTCCTGCCGGTGGCCGACCTCCCGACGCTGGTCGACCGCCTCTGGCAAGCACGGGCGCGCCGGAGCGAGCACGCGCTCGTCGCCACGCTGACCGTCCGGGAGCGGGAGATCCTCGAGGCGCTGGCCGACGGCGCCACGACCGCCGGGATCGCCCGGGAGCTGGCGATCAGCTCGGCGACGGTGCAGTCGCATGTCCGGAACATCCTGACGAAGCTCGGCGTGCACTCGAAGGTCGAAGCGGTCGGCACGGCCTGGCGGACCGGTCTGGCCGTCGGCTCACGCTCGGCGTGAGCGATAGCCTCGCCGGCATGCATCCTCAGGTCCGCGCGGTCGTGGCCGCCGGCCATCCCACGCTCCGCGGGGTGATCGACCTCGCCTGCCGTGATGCCGGGGTCTCGGTGGTCGCCTCGGTGAGCTCCGCCAGAGACGCGATCGATGCATGCCTGGCGGAGGCACCCGGGCTCCTCGTCCTCGACCTGGATCTCCCCGATTCCGATGGCTCCCGGGTCCTCACCGATCTCGAGGACGCTCGGCCCGAGAGCGTGCTCGTGCTGTCCGATCGCGCCGACGGCGACCTCGTCCTCCGGGTGCTCCGCCTCGGCGCTCGCGGCTTCGTGACGAAGGCGGAGGGTCTCCGTGGGCTCGCGGGCACGATCCGGCGTGTGCTCGCCGGAGAACGCGTGATCGCACCTGGACTGGAGCAGGACGCCGTCCTCGCCCTCGGACGTTTCGCCAAGCGCGCGCGTGAAGGGGCGGAGGTGGCAGCAGAACTCACGGCTCGGGAGCATCAGGTGCTCGAGCTCCTGAGCGACGGTCACACGATGCGGCAGATCGCGACGCGGCTGAATATCTCGCCGCGGACGGTGGAGACCCACGTCGCGAAGGTCTACCGGAAGCTCGGCGTGCAAACCCGCGTCCAGGCGGTCTCACGCGCGGCCACGCTGGGCCTCGTCGAGCTGTAGCCTCGGCGCACGGCGGACCGGAGTGGGCGCGGTGACCCTGAAGACCGATCGCCGAGGACCTGTGGATGCCATGAGCGACACGTCCATCAGCGACGAGAAGGCCGGGGGCCCTTCGGCTGCCCGGCGCCTCGGCGTGGTCGTGGTCGATCCGTTCCCGGTCGTGCGGGCCGGGCTCGCATCGACGATCGGCTCGAGTCCCGGGCTGGAAGTGCTCGCCGAGGCCTCCAGCGCGGACGAGGCGGTGGCGGTCGTCGGCGGTATCCGCCGAACCCGCGTGGTGGTGCTGGTCGCGATGGGTCTCGCCGGCGATCGAGACTCGTACTGGCTGATCAGGGCGCTCCGCGAGCACTACCCGAGACACGCGATCCTCGGTCTGGGCTCGAACGCCGACCCGCACGTCGTCTCGCGGGCGCTGTTCGTCGGCGCCGACGGGTTCGTCGACAAGAACGTCGAGCTCGACGAGTTCCTGTCCGCGATCCGGAGCGCCGGAGCGGACGAGATGGTGATCGCCGGGCCGGCGGCGGCATCGGTCGGGAAGATCGCGGAGGGGATCGACCGCCGGCGGAGCGTCGGGCTCCGGTTGACGAAGCGAGAACGGGAGGTTCTCGCCGTCGCTGCGGAGGGGCTCACCGCCAGGGAGATCGCGGAGCGGTTGGGCGTCCGGGAGCGGACGGTCACGACCCACCTCGCGCGGATCTACGGCAAGCTGGGCGTCGGGAACCGCGTCGCGGCCCTCCGCTTGGCCGCTCGCTCGGGTCTGGTCTCGATAGGGCCGTCCGAGTAGTGCAGGACCATCGGGGGTGTGCTGGAACAGATACGAACGTGCTGTAGGCCACCCCCTCTCGAGACGCACTCGTCGAGCCCGATCCCGCCACGGAGGGCGCCAGCGTATCGGTCCGATGGTCCCCGCCCGTACACGTTGCGGCCTATGCGAAATTCGGCCCCTTTAGGGGTTCCCATGCGGGCATCAGCCGGGGTACCATCCGGCTCCCTCAGCAGCACGTGAGGGTGCGTACGTGGAAGTACGTAGACAACTCCAGGGAAATTTGGGATTCCCTGGGGCGGTGGGGTTCTTCTAGCGTAACCGTCGGCGGAATAGGATTCCGCCGGTGGGGCGCGGAAGCGCCCCTGAGGACGGGTATTCGGAGGAAGGGGGTGTACAGATGCTTCAGCTCTACACCGGTTTGCAGACTTGGTGGGCAGAGCTCAAGGAGCGTGCCTCGGAGGAGCGTGGCGCGACCGCGGTGGAGTACGCACTGATGGTTGCACTGATCGCTGTGGTCATCATCCTGGCCGTGACGTTCCTCGGGCAGTCCGCTTCGGACAAGTTCCAGGAGGTCGGCGACGCAGTCGCCAGCACCTAGTCCCACGGTTAGAGCGGCCTCGTCGGCCGCTCGCGACGCCGCCTCCGGGCGGCGGCGCGAGGGGCCGACGGCTCCACTCGGAGTGGATGGGACATGAGCGTTCGGAAGAATCTTCGCAGGGAAGCCAAGAAAGAAGACGGCGCAGCCGCGGTCGAGTTCGCGCTGATCGTCGGCGTTCTGGCGATCCTTGTCTTCGGCCTGCTCGAGTACGGGCTGGCGTTCTGGCAGGTGCAGAACCTGCGCGCCTCCACGCGCGAGGGTGCACGCGTCGCCGCCGTGGGCGGCGACCAAGGTGAGATCAGGGCCGCGATGGTCAACTCGTCCGCCGGCTCCCTCACCGGCGGCGAGGCCATCAGCTTCCCGCCGCAGTGCAACAGCGACACGAGAGGCGACGAGATGACCGTCCGGATCACGGGCGGCTTCTCCGGGTGCCGTCCAGGAGGCGTTCGAGGTGTCGATCCCCTTCCTGCCGCCGTTCACGCTGACCCCCGACCTGAGCGGGACGTTCCGATGCGAAGGATGAGGCTGCCGTCGCGCGTGCACGGCGACGAGCGGGGAGCCACCGCCGTCATCGTGGCTCTCACGCTGATCGCGCTCTGCGGCGTGATCGTGCTCACGGTCGACGTGGGCCAGCTCCTGTTCAAGCGGCGGGCCATGGTGAACGCCTCCGATGCCGCCGCCCTCTCGGCGGCGCAGTCGTGCGCCGGCCTCGCGGACTCCGACAGTCCGGAAGCGATGGCGGACGCGTACGCGGTCGACAACGTGAGCGTCGTGAACGCGGGCGCCGCCAACATCATCGACGTGTCCGGCTGTGACGGCCCGCCGTTCGGTCATGTCACCGTCCAGTACGAGATGCAGCAGGGGCTGTTCTTCGCGGGGGTGTTGGGGTTCGACGGCCCGGCGGCCGTGCGGACCAAGGCCACCGCCGGCTGGGGACCCGCGGGCGGCGCAAACCCGCTGCCGATCGTGGTCTACACCGGCAACGACCAAGGGAGCTGCGACATCGAGGAGGACACTCCGCCCGGTGTCGGCTGCTACCTCTGGTTCGACAACGATCTCTTCAACGGCTCGGCATTCGGGTTCCTGAACCTGTGCACGGACACCGATCCGTGCACGCAAGGATGGGACGTCGGCGCGGGGGACAACTGCCCCAACGTCGGCGCCAGCCTCCGCGACGACTGGATCAACGGCAACTGGACGGGCGGACCGAACATCGTGAACTATCCGGCCCCGACGTACGTGTGCCGCGTGAGCGGTCTCTCGTCTAACAACTGGTCGAGTCTGGAACAGCGGATCGGGGACGATCTCATCTTCCCCGTGAACGACTGCGCGACGCAGGTTGACAGCAACGGGAACACGGTGACCTGCTTCCCGAGCCAGCCACCGGACAAGTACAACATCATCGGGTTCATCGTGCTCCGTCTCGAAGAAGTCTTGGACTCGAAGCCCGAGTGGGAGGGGAACTCCGGCACGTGCGACTTCGGTCCGGTGAACATGACCCCGACGATCGGCGACTTCGATCTCGACACCCTGCACGCCAGCGAAGGGTGCCCGAACTACGACGTGCTCGCGAACCCGGAGCTGTCAGCGCCGGGGAACAACCCGTTCCAGTGCTGCACGCTCAACACGCACTACACCTTCGATCCCGACCACGAACGTCGTGGACTGGATCGGGAACGCCCGCGACAACGTCACGATCGAGTGGGACTGGTCGGAGGGCGGTCCCTGCGGCGTGCCACCGAACAACTCGAGCGGGGTCTGCATCCAGGTCCAGACCGTCGAGGTCCAGTTCGGCGGAAGCGCGCCGGGCCAGGGGGCGAACTTCAACCTTCGCGCCGTCAAGCTCTGCGACCTGGCGTTCGGGAGCTGCCCGGAGCAGCAGAGCTGAGAAAGTACTGAAGCCGGCGGGGGGTCCGGCCGATACGGAGAGAGAACTCTGAGGATGGGCTGAAAGGAGCAAGAGGATGAGGTCACGGGGTCTGGTAGTTGCGATCGCTGTCGTGCTCGCTGTTGCGGCGGCGGCGGCCGTGGTCCTGTACACACAGGGAGTCAAGGAGGACGCGGAGGCGGGTGGTGAGCTCACCACCGTCATCGTGGCGTCACAGAAGATCGACGCGAACCAGCCGTTGGATCCGCTGATCGAGCAGGGCATCTTCACGGAGCTCGAGATCCCGACGGACGCGCTGGTCGAAGGAGCCGTGGTCAGCCTCGATCGCAGATGGACGGGGAGACGACCACCACGACCGATCCTCGCGAACGAGCAGATCTCGAGCTCCCGGCTGTCGTCAGCCGATAACCAAGCTCAACGAGGTGGGAGTGAGCCCCGGTCACATCGCGGTGGCGATCGAGCTGGAGGCTCCGCAGGGCGGCACCGGCAACGTCCAGCCCGGCGACAACGTCGCCGTGTTCGGCACCTATCAGAACGTGCAGATCATCACCGGCGACCTTCGGCAGCTCGTGAACAACCCGGGGACGTCGCCCACCTCCGGCCAGAAGCAAGACGTCCCCGACTTCACCGTGACCCTCATCCGGAGCGTCCAGGTCCTCAAGATCGAGAACCCGGCCGTGGACGACGAGACCGGTGAGCAGAGCGACAGCGACCGTATCCGCGTCACGCTCGACCTCCTCCCGCAGGACGCGCAGAACCTCGTGTTCGCGCAGGAGAACGGCCTGGTGTGGCTCGGTCTGCTCAACCCGGAGGACGAGGACGGTCTCGAGACCGCTGCCTCGACCGTGCCGCTGGAGCTTCTGATCGGAGCGAGACTGGGATGACCGACGCCAGCGTCGTCGCCGTCGGGACGCCGCAGTCGTTCCGGCAACAGCTCGCCAGGGCGATCGAGATGGGCCCGGACGAGGTGGGTTGGGTGCAGTCGGCCACGGCTGCGGAGGAGTTGCTGATCAACGCCTTCCAACCCATCGACGTCCTGGTCCTCTCGCCCGAGGTCAAGGAGCCCGACGCACTCGGCCTGGCCGAGTTCGTCGGGCGCCAGGCCCCCGGCACCGCGATGGTGCTGGTCCGCGACCACACCTGGAACGGGCTGCTGCCGGCTGCGATGCGCGCGGGCATCCGCGACGTCGTCGACATGACCCAGGGGACCGAGGAGCTCCGCGACGCCGTGGAGCGCGCGATCGTCTGGGCCAGCAACCTGCGCTCGGTCAACGTCTCGACGCAGGTGGACGGGCAGCCCGTCACGCGCGGCAGGATCCTGTCGGTCTTCTCCTCCAAGGGAGGGACGGGCAAGACGTTCCTGACGTCCAACCTGGCCACCGCGATCTCCGAGGTGACCGGGCAGGACACCGCCGTGGTGGACCTCGACATCGACATGGGCGACGTCTTCACCTACTTCGGTCGGGAGCCCTCCGCCACGATCCAGGACCTGATGGAGCTCGGCGAAGGCGCCGAGCGCTCCCGGATCAAGCAGATCGGCGTCCAGCTCTCGGAGCACCTGTGGGGCTTCGGCGCCCCGCCGGACCCGGCGGCGGAAGCCCCGGCCGGCGAGGCGATCGGCAAGTTCCTGCGCGCGCTCCGCAACGAGTTCAGCTGGGTGGTCGTCGACGCGTCGGTGGACTACTCGGACTCGGCGCTCGTGTGCTTCGACCTGTCGGACGCGATCTGTCTCGTGACCGGACTCGACGTGGTCGGTGTGAAGCACCTGTCCAAGTCGCTCGACACCCTGCTCACGATCGGCCTGCCGCGGGAGCGGTTCCGGGTCGTCCTGAACAGGGCGGACTCGAAGGTCGGTCTCGACGCCTCCGACGTGGAGCGCGTCATGAAGATCAACGTGGACGCGATGATCCCGTCGAGCCGGCTCGTGCCGACGTCCCTGAACAAGGGTCGGCCGGTCGTGCTCGACGAACCCAACTCCGAGGTCGCGCAGGCGGTCCGGCAGCTGGCCGTCCGATTCGCCGGCCAGGCCGAGATGGTCGCCGCCGGCGAGGCCGGGATCGACACCAAGAAGAAGCGCAAGCTGTTCGCACGGAGCTAGACATCTGAAGACGGAATAGGCAGAGGAGGCACCCCATGTCCCTGGCAGACAGGCTGCAGAAGGCCCAACAGAAGGATCGGATCGCCGAGGTCCGCATCCGGGTGCAGGAGCGCCTGGTCGAGAGCCTCGGACCGCGCCTCTACGACGCGACCCTGTCCGACGCCGAGCTCGAGGGGATGGTGCACCAGCGCCTCCGCGAGCTCCTCGACGAGGAGGATGGACCGCTCGCCGCGCAGGAGAAGCTCCTGATCGTCCGGCAGATCGGTGACAGCGTCCTCGGTCTCGGTCCGCTCGAGCCCTACATCCGCGACCCGGAGGTCACCGAGGTCATGGTGAACAACTGGGACACGATCTACGTGGAGCGCTCGGGCAAGCTGTTCTGGACCGGCACGAAGTTCCACGACGAGGGCCAGCTCCGTCGCACGATCGACAAGATCGTGGCGAAGGTCGGCCGTCGCGTGGACGAGGCGAGCCCGATGGTGGACGCGCGCCTGCCCGACGGTTCGCGTGTCAACGCGATCATCCCGCCGCTCGCGATCGACGGCCCCACGCTGACGATCCGGAAGTTCGCCGCCGACCCGTACCAGGCGGACGACCTCGTCGAGTTCGGCACGATGAGCTCGGCGGTCTCGAAGTTCCTCGAGTCCTGCGTCCGTGGCCGCATCAACGTGATGGTGGCCGGAGGAACCGGTGCCGGGAAGACGACGACGCTGAACGTGCTCTCGTCCTTCATCCCCGACGACGAGCGCATCGTCACGATCGAGGACGCGGCGGAGCTCAAGCTCCAGCAGCCGCACGTGGTGCGTCTCGAAGCCCGTCCGCCGAACATCGAGGGAAAGGGCCAGGTCTCGATCCGCGACCTCGTCCGGAACTCGTTGCGGATGCGCCCCGACCGGATCGTCGTCGGTGAGGTCCGTGGCGCCGAGGCGCTGGACATGCTCCAGGCGATGAACACCGGTCACGACGGCTCGATCTCGACGATCCACTGCAACTCGCCGCGCGACGCCCTGTCCCGTCTCGAGACCATCACGATGATGGCGGGCATGGACCTCGGCTCCCGCGCGATCCGCGAGCAGATCGCGTCCGCGATCCAGCTGATCGTCTACCAATCGCGCCTCAAGGACGGGACCCGCCGGTTCACGCACGTGACCGAGGTCGCCGGCATGGAGGGCGAGGTCATCACGCTGCAGGACATCTTCCTGTTCGACTACTCGGCGGGACTGGACGAGGAAGGCCGCTTCCGTGGACGCCTCAAGTCCACGGGCCTGCGTCCCAAGTTCATCGAGAAGCTCCAGGAGCGCGGCGTGATGATCGACCCGGAGATCTTCGCGCTGGAAGAGAAGGGTCGGTAACGATGGACACCTTCTTCTCGAGCGAGGCGATGCTCGCCGTGGTCGTCGCGCTCGTCGCGCTGGCCGCGTTCGCGCTCGGGTGGCTCCTGTTGGGGACCGCCGCCCGTGTGAAGGCGGACCGTGACATGGCGGCCCGGATGGCGGCGATCGGCCGCCCCGTGCCGCAGGCCGAGGGCGGCGCCGCCGCTGCCAGGGCGGGCTCCGGCTGGATCCCCGAGAGCGTGTCGTCCTTCGGAGAGCGCTTCGCAACGGCACAAGGGTTCGGCGAGAAGCTCGATGCCCAGCTCGAGGCCGCAGGCGTCAGCCTCCGGTCGGGCGAGTTCGTGGTGGCGACGGTCGGCGCCGGGCTCCTGGGAGCGGTGCTCGGCATGGCGCTCCTCCAGAGGCTCCTGCTCGCACTCGTCATCGGCGTCATCGCCGCTGCCCTTCCCACCATCGTGCTGCGGTCGCAGCTCGGTCGCCGGGGGGACAAGATGCGGGAGCAGCTGCCGGACGTGCTCACGATCATGGCCTCGTCCTTGCGCGCCGGGCACTCGTTCCTCCAGGCGCTCGACACGGTCGCCCGGGAGATCCCGGCCCCCGCCAACGTCGAGTTCCAGCGGCTGGTGGCGGAGATCCGACTCGGGCGTCCCGCGGAGGACGCCCTCGAGGCACTGGCCGACCGCGTCGGCAGCGCCGACTTCCGATGGGCGGTGCTCGCCGTCAACATCCAGCGAGAGGTCGGTGGGAACCTCGCCGAGATCCTCGACAACGTGTCCGACACGCTCCGTGAGCGCGCGACGATGCGCCGTCAGATCCAGGTCCTCACCGCTGAGGGCCGGTTGTCCGCGTGGGTCCTCGCGATCCTGCCGTTCGGGATCGGGATCTACATGTTCGCGGTGAACCCCGATTACATCTCCTTGTTGTTCACGACGCAGATCGGCCTGTTCATGTTGGGCACGGCCGCGGTCCTGATGGTGCTCGGGATCCTTTGGATGAGGAAGATCGTGGATATCGATGTCTGAGATCTGGTTGATACTCGCTATCGGTTGCGTCTTCGGCGCGATCGTCCTGGTCGGGATCTTCATCGACCTGAGCCAGTCGGAGCGGCGCCGCGCCGTCCGTCTGCTCGAATCGCAGGTCGCCGGCACGCAGACCGAGAACGTCAACCTCCGGGAACAGCACCTGTCGGAGAGCTTCGGCTCCCGGATCATCGTGCCGGTGGTCGCCGGGGCGGCGCGCGTCGCCCGGCGAGTGACGCCGATCGACGCCCGCGACCGCGTCGCCCGCAAGCTCCTCCTCGCAGGAAGTCCGGCCGGGTGGGACGCAGAGCGCCTGCTCGCGTTCAAGATCATCGGGGTCGTCGGGGGCGTGATCCTCGGCGTGTTCCTGACGACGCTGATCGGCGGACTCTCGCCGTTCATCCGCATCGTCATGATCGGGCTGCTCGGTTTCGTGGGCTTCGTCGTGCCGGACTCGATGATCAATCGTCGGGTCGATGAACGGCAGAAGGAGATCCTCCGCACGCTCTCGGACACCCTCGACCTCCTGACGATCAGCGTGGAAGCGGGGCTCTCCCTGAACGCCGCGATCGCACAGGTCGTGCAGAACGTGCCCGGGGTCCTGTCGTCCGAGTTCGCTCGGATGCTCCAGGAGATCCAGCTCGGCGTTCCGAGAGCCGACGCGTTCCGTAACCTCGCGGAGCGGACGGACGTGGAGGAGCTGAACGCGTTCGCGCTCGCCATGATCCAGGCCGACGTCTTCGGTGTCTCGATCGCCAGCGTCCTTCGGACGCAAGCCCAGCAGCTGCGGATCAAGCGCCGCCAGGCGGCTGAGGCGAAGGCGCAGCAGACGCCCGTGAAGATCGTCTTCCCGCTGATCCTGTGCATCCTGCCGGCCCTGTTCGTCGTGATCGTCGGGCCGGGCGCGATCCAGATCTGGGAGCAGTTCATCAACGCGTGAGCCGCGTGTCGGCTCACGGAGCAACCGGATAGCCTCCCGCGGCATGAAGGTCGCCTATCAAGGTGAACCCGGCGCGTACAGCGAGCGGGCGGTCCGGTCGCTGTTCGCCGACGCGGAGCCGCTCCCCTGTGACACGGTGCGGCACGCCTTCTCCCGGGTGACGAGCGGCGAAGCCTCCTTCGGCGTCGTCCCGCTGGAGAACTCGCAGGCGGGCTCCGTGAACGAGACGTACGAGCTCCTGTCCAACACGAGCCTGCTCCGGATCGTCGGCGAGTCGATCGTGCGCGTGGACCACGCCCTGCTCGGCGTGTCCGGAGCGCGTCTGGAGGACGTGCGCCGGGCACACTCCCACTGGCAGGCCCTCGCCCAGTGCGAGGACTTCCTGACGGCGATGCGCATCGACCCGGTGCCGGAACACGACACGGCCGGCGCCGCCCGGAAGGTCGCGGAGCTCGGGGACCCTGCGGACGGCGCGATCGCGAGCGTCGACGCGGCCGGTCTCGCCGGTCTGATCGTGCTGGCGGAGCGGATCCAGACCGAGAAGGAGAACTTCACGAAGTTCGCGGTGATCGGCGGCGCAGACCCAGGGTTCGGTCCGGCGGACAAGACCTCGATGGTCATGGCGGTGCTCGACGAGCCGGGGTCGCTCCTCGGCGCGCTCGAGCCCTTCGCCGCGCGCGGGATCAACCTGCACAAGCTGGAATCGCGGCCGCGGCACGGGGCCGCGTTCGAGTACCTGATGTACGTCGATTTCATGGCGTCCGTGGACGATCCCGAGGTCGAGGCGGCGCTCGATGAGGTTCGGGAGCACACGTCGTTGCTGAAGATCCTGGGCTCGTACCGCTCCGCAGGCGAACCGGTCTGAGCGCATAGCATGGACCGGTGGCCCGTGCGAGTGGTGCGACGTCCAGGGCGCGGGTGACGAGACGGTTCCCCGTCCTTCCGGTCATCTCCGTCGCCCTCGTCATCGGGGTCGCGGTGGTGGTGATCGCCTTCATCCTGTCGCGGGTCGAAGACGAACAGCATCGTGGTGGACCCCTGCGCAACGACGCACCCCCGGTGGGCGCCGCTCCGATCAACACGGTGTTCGAGGGCCTCACCACGTTCCGCGGGAACGCGGCGCGGAGCTACTACGGCGAGGGGCCCGTGCCCCTCGATCCGGTGATCGGCTGGCGGTCGCCGACGGCCCGGATGTGCTCGGTGTCGTTCGTGGGCATCGAGCGGAGCGAATGGTGCGGCACCGGGTGGACGGGCCAGCCGAACGTCCTGGTCGGCGAGGACGGCTCGATCGAGGTTCGCGAGGGCGCCTACGACGGCATGTACCACTTCCTCAACGGGCTGACGGGTCTGCCGGTGCGGCCGCCGCTCGCGACCCGGGACCTCGCGAAGGGCTCGGCGACATCGGACCCCGACGGCTTCCCGCTGTACTACGTGGGCTCGCGCGACGGGCGGTTCCGGATCGTGGCCACGGATCGCCCGGATCCTCTCGTGCTCTGGTCGATCGACGGCGCGACGAGCGTCGACCGGCCGCTCCGCAACGACGACTGGGACGGCGCCGCGCTGGTGGTGGACGACATCCTGTTCGTGGGAGGCGAGAACGGATGGCTCTACGTGATCCGACTCAACCGCGGCTACGACGAGCTCATCCACGCCACCGTCGACCCGGAGGTCGTGGCCACGGTCCCGGGCTTCGATGACGAGCTGCTGCGGGCGCTCGGCGACCTGGAGGTGTCGATCGAGAACTCCGTGGCGCTCCACGAGGGGATCCTGTACTTCGCCAACTCCGGCGGGCTCGTGCAAGGGTGGGACGTCTCGGACGTGCTTGCCGGCGGTTCGCAGGTGGAGCGCGTGTTCCGGTACTGGACGGGTGACGACACGGACGCCACGGTCGTGATCGACGACGCCGGCGACCTCTACGTGGCGAGCGAGTATCAGCGGTTCGAGGAGCGGAGCCGAGAGGTGGGACAGCTGATGAAGCTCGACCCCTCACGCCCCAGCGAGCCGCTGGTCTGGTCGATCGACGCGCGGGAGATCGGCTTCGAGGGCGCCGGGGGGAGCTGGTCGACGCCGGCCCTGTACGGCGATCTCGTCTACTTCACGACGGCGGCCGGCCGCGTGCTGGCCGTGGAGCGAGAGACCGGCGACATCCGATGGGAGCGGCAGATCGGGGCCCCGGCGATCGGGTCGCCCGTCGTCGTGGACGGCGTGCTGATCCAGGGTGACTGCGCCGGAGACCTCTGGGCGTGGGACGTGTCGGAGCCGGACGCGGACCCGGTGCTTCTGTGGAAGCTCCACTTCAACGACTGCATCGAGTCGACCCCGGCGGTCTGGCGCGGCTGGATCTACTTCGGCACTCGCCAGGGCTACCTCTACGGGCTGAAGGAGCGGGGGAGCGAGGACGCTGCGGCGTGAGGCCGCCCGGGGTGAGAGGCCGCCGAGCAGTGGCCGGTTACGAAGCGAAGAGGATGGATGGATCGGCGCTGATCTGCGCAGATCTGAAGGCGACCAGCGCGGCCGCGGCGAGGAGCAGTCCGACGAGACCCGTGACGGCGACGATCCGACGGATCGCGGGTGGCCGGGACGGATCCACGACGTAGCCGGCCACGAGACCCGCGACGAACCCTCCGATGTGCGCGCGCCAGTCGATCCTGGGGATCGAGAAGCCGATCACGAGGTTGATGATGAGCAGCGACACCGCGGAGCGGAGCCTGGCCTGCGCCAGGAGGTTGGTGCGGCGGATGAAACTGTGGGCCACGAACGCGCCGACGAGCCCGAAGATGGCGCCCGAGGCGCCCACACCGACCACGAACCCGGGGGCGAACGCGAAGGAGACGGCGGACGCGAACACCCCCGTGACGAGGAACACGGCCAGGGTGGAGGCGCGGCCGATGTCCCGCTCGAGGGTGGTCCCGAAGATCCACAGGACGTAGGCGTTCAGGGCGAGGTGGATGATGCCGGCGTGCAGGAACATCGAGCTCAGCAGCCGCCAGTACTCGCCTCCGACGATGCCGCCGATCGGCTGGCCGCTCGCCACCCCTGAGTAGGGGACCAAGGCACCCGCGTCGATCAACGCCTGGCCGGAGGGCCCTTGGAACAGGGAGCCGGGTCCTCCCGCGACGATCAGCTCCCATACGTAGCCGATCGCGATCGCGATCAACAGGAGCTTGGCGGCCGACACCGCCTTCACGTTGGCGACCGCGATCTGCCGGCCGGGTCCTTTGCGATATTCGCGGCGGGCCTCCGCGACGCACTCCGGGCACTGGTGGCCGACGGGGGCGGGGATCATGCAGTCGGGGCAGATGGGCCTGCCGCAGCGCGTGCAGTGCACACCGGTCTCGACGTCCGGATGCCGATAGCAGTGCTCCCGGGTGGGGGGTGGGGGCATCGTGGGCATCTGGTCCACGGGAGCAATCGTACGTGGGAGGCGGTCGAACGACGCCTCAGGCGTCCATCGGTGGGAGCGCCTCGAGGGCCGCTTCGACGTCGGCGGGGTCGAACAACGACCCCCACCGGTCCACGATGATCCCGTCCGCGCCGATCAGGTAGAGCCACGGCTCGGTCATCTGCTGCGTGTCGTCGGGGAGGGTGCGGAGGAGCCAGTCGGCGGCGCCTTCATTGACGACCTGGGGCTGGGTGTTGAAGTTCTTCCAGATCTCGACGTGGATGTAGACGGCCCGGTCGGGGTACGCGGAGGCGAGGCGTTGCAGCTCCGTCACCTCGGGGCCACAGAACTGGCTCTCGCAGTACGCGGGCGTGCCGAACAGCACGAGCGCCGGTCGTCCCTGGTCGATGGCCTCGGCGATCGACCACTCGTGGAGCTCCTGGTCGGGGATCTCACCGCTCCCGTCGGCCATCGAGTCGATCGCTCCCTTGCGCACCTTCGAATCGATCGTCAGGGTCTCCGTTCTGAGGGCGGGCTCACCCGGGGCGGGGATATGGACGTCGGTGAGCTCGGTAACGGTGAAGTCGGTGGTCATACGCCGTGCCAGACCGTCGATCTCGGGCGAGAGGGTCGCGCGCCAGATGCCGGCCCGGTCGAAGGTGACGTCCTTCGCCTCGTAGACCCCCCTGTCCCCCGTGGTGATCGTGGGCGCGTCGCCGGAGGCGTCCGTCCCCGGGACGGGCACGTAGGCTGCCGTGGCGCTGGGGCCGTTCTCGGGCGCGCCGGTGCCGTCGGTCCCGAGATAGGCGAACGCGACGTCCACTGTGCCCTGGGTGACGAGGCGGAGCCCGTTCGCGTCGCTCGCGACGATCCCCAGCTGCACTCGCTGGGGCGCGTCCGCGTAGTGCCAGCTGCTCGCCAGCTGTACGGCGAAGGACGTATCGA
This sequence comes from uncultured Actinomycetota bacterium, assembly GCA_963724415.1. GTDB lineage: Bacteria > Actinomycetota > UBA4738 > UBA4738 > HRBIN12 > JAJNBA01. The sequence continues at coordinate 321,237 of CAVRUS010000012.1, forward strand.
GGCCACCATCGTCAGGGGACGGCGCTTCCGACGTGCAGGCGGCCCCGCCGAGTAGCAGGGCAAGGCATACGGACAGGAGGCGTCGAACGGTCATCCGTTCCACCTTCTCACGCACGCGGCGAAGCACCTGGGAGAGACCCCTCGAGGCGGAGGAGGAAGCGACGCCGGTCGTCGTGGCGGCCGTAGCTGCCGAGGGTGGGCCCCGCTCTGACGACGCGGTGGCAGGGGACGAACAGCTCGATCGGGCACCGCGCGAGCGCGCTGCCCGCCGCGCGGCCGCCACGCGGAGCGCCCGCGGCGGCCGCCACGTCGCCGTAGGTCCAGAGCTCTCCGTACGGGATCGTCCGGACGATCTCGAGGGCCCGTCGCGGGAACCCGTTCCCCAGAGCCGACAGGTCGGCCGGCGTCTCGAACGCTCGGAGGGTCCCGCGGAAGTACGCGTCGATCTCGCGGCGCACCGACGCAGTCCGCCGCCGGTCCTCGACGGCGCCGTGCTCCACCTCGTCGCGTCCGGCCCCGTCGGCAGCGTCGTCGTCGAAGGACGTCCACACGACGCCGGCGTCCCCCATGAACACCGTGAAGGGGCCGAGGGGCGTCTCGACGGTGGTGCGCCAGATCGCCGTGGCTGGAGCCCTGGGCATCGGGCTCAGATCGGCGGCCACGGGAACGGGCGCCGGTCCGCGCCCGGCTCGGGGAACCGCTCCATCGAGGCGACCGCCGCCGCGCGACCTTCGAGCGCCTCCAGCTCGGGGTCGGACAGGAGGTTGGCGAGCTCGTCGCGCAGGGTCCCGCGGTGGACCTCGTCCGCGAGACGCTGCAGGTCCAACCGAGCCTGATCCTCCAGGGAGTCGCCGACGAAGTCCCAGATCACGGTCCGGAGCTTCGGCTGGTCGCTGAAGCACACCCCGTGATCGACCAGGTAGATCCGCCCGTCCTCCCCGAGCAGGCAGTGCCCGGACTTCCGGTCCGCGTTGTTCACCACGATGTCGAACGCGGCGACCCGGCGGAACTCGTCCGGGAAGCGTTCGGCGAGGGTGAAGTAGTGCTCCGCGGGGTCGTGCATCACGTACCGCTGCACCGATCCCACGCCGAACGGCCCGGCCCGCAGGACCGTGGCGGGGACGCTCGGCCATCCGAGGGCCCGCGAGACCACGTAAGCCGCCACCTCGCGGGCGCAGAGCGTCCCCTCCGGGAAATCCCACAACGGCGCCTCCCCGCGGCGCGGTTTGTAGACGGCGAGCGTCTCCTCGTCGCCGGCGTGGGCCCGCGCCAGGAACGTGTGGTTCGAAGCGTTCGGGAGCAGGCCCAGCACCTCGAGCTCCCCCGAACCCAGGACGGGAGGGACGGCGGGGTCGCTCAATCCCGCTTCGAGTGCCCGTTCATCGCGGGACACGCGTGGCCCTCCGCGTCGATCGGGTTGCCGCAGAACTGGCACGTCGGCCGGCCTCGTGCGGCGACGTCCGCTCCGTGTCGCGAGAGCGCCAGCATCTGCGCCGGCGACGCCCAGATGCGGATCGATTCCGGCTCCGACCCGGGCTCGGGCAGGATCGACCGTGGGTCGTCCTCATCGAGATCCTCGAGGTCGGGCTGGAACTCCTCGACCTCGAGGACGAAGAGGTCGCGATCCTGGTCGAAGCCGAGCGAGAGCCGCCCGGCCCGCCAGCGCGGATCGATCGGGTCCTCCAGCGCCATCGCCGATCCCTCGGAGGCGGGTTCGCCGGTCGCAGGCTCGGCCTCGCCGAGCTCCGACCCGGGCACGTCCTCGAGCAGCTCCAGGACGGAGGCGGCGAGGAGTTGCACCTGCTGTTTCTCCACGATGACGGTGACGAGCTCGACTCCGGCCCGCGCCTGGATGTAGAAGACGCGGGCCCCGGGCTCGCCGATGGCGTCGGTGGTGATGCGATCGACCGGTCCGAGGTCCATCGACCTATCCTCGCAGCTTCCTCTTCTGTTTCCTCGGCTGTTTCCTCCTCCGGTCGTCCCCCGCTCGTCGTGGCTCCGGCGCGAAGCGACGGAGGCTCCCCGTGTCGTTCACGAGCAGGATCCGAGGGACGCCGTCCCCGAGGTGCACGACGGAGACGGACGCGGGGTCCGCGAGCACCCGTTGGAACTGATCGAGGTGCGCGCCGGCGTAGTGGGAGATCAGCATCCGGACGAGGTCGCCGTGCGTCCCGATCAGGACGCGGCCACGAGGGTGCCGCGCCACGATCCGCTCGATCTCGTCGAGGATGCGCGCCTCCGCCTCGAGGAAGCCCTCGCCCGCCGGGAAGTGGAAGCGAGAGGGATTGCGCTGCACCGTGCCCCAGAGCTTCGTCCGACGCAAGGACAGCAGCGTCCGGCCCGTCCAATCGCCGGCGTCCATCTCGACGAGCGCGTCGGACGGGCGGATCTCCACGCCACGGGCCTCCGCGAGCGGCTCCAGGGTCTCCACGCAGCGCTCGAGCGGGCTGGAGTAGATCGCCGAGAGCCGCACGCCGTCGAATCGCTCGATGAGCGCGGCCGCCTGGCGGCGGCCGCGCTCGTCGAGATGGATCCCCGCCGTCCGGCCGTACAGGCGCGATCCCGTCACGGCCGTGAGGCCGTGACGGATCAGGAAGAGGGTCGTCATCGCGTCGGGGAGCATACGAGGGCGGGGTGCGGAGCCGGCATCGTTCATCCTCGCGTCGTGGCCCGTCCAGTGTTCCGACACCCCCGGTCGATACGGTCGTGTCGGACGCCCGGCGACCTGGTTCGTCGGGCGTCGGTCGCGGGGCCGGACGCCCTCCCCGGCCCCGCGACCGACTTCCCTTCGAGCGAGTCGGCCCGGTGTGGGAGCATCCGCTCGTGAACGACCGCGACGTGGCGCAGCCGGACCAGCGACCGTTCGCCGTCGTGGACGTCGGCTCCAACTCGGCGCGGATGATCGTGTTCCGGTTGCGCCCGGGCGAGCATCTCGACGTGTTGGAAGACGCCCGCGCCCCTCTCCGCCTCGGCCGCGAGCTGCGGGACGACGAACTCCTGGGGCCGGAGGCGATCGATCGAACCCTCGAGGCTCTCCGCGACTTCCGAGCGATCGCGGACGGCGTCGGAGCGGAGCGCATGATCGCGGTTGCGACATCGGCGGTCCGAGAGGCGGAAGACGGCGAACGCCTGCTCGCGGAAGCTCGCAGCGTCGGCATCCCCCTGGAGGTCATCGACGGGGACGCGGAGGCGATGTTCGGTTTCCTGGGAGCGGTCCACGACCTCCCGGTGCACCACGGTGTCGCGATGGACCTCGGTGGCGGGAGCATGGAGCTGACGAGCTTCCGGGACAGGCGCTTCGACCGATCCTGGACCTTCCCGCTCGGCTCCCTCCGAGTCAGCGACAAGTACCTGGTCTCCGATCCCCCCGAGGAGCGGGAGCTGAAGGATCTCCGGAAGGCGGTGAAGACCACGCTCGATGAGGCGGAGGTCCCCGTCGTCGAGGAGGGTGGCCACCTGATCGGGATGGGGGGCACCGTCCGCAACTTGGCCAAGATGGACCTCCGTCGCTCCGACCATCCGCTGCATCTCCTGCACGGGTACGCGCTCCACGCGGTCCACATCGAGGAGATCGTCGGGGATCTCGCCGCCCGGACGATGAAGCGCCGGGCTCGGCTCCGCGGGCTGAACCCCGACCGCGCCGACAGCATCGTCGGCGGGGCCGTGGTCACCCTTGCGGCGATGCGCCATCTGGGTGTCGAGGAGCTCATGATCTCGAGCCGGGGACTCCGCGAGGGTCTCGCCCTCGGCGACCACCCGTCGATCCCGACGCCCCGCGAGGTGCGGAGCATCTCTGCCGCGACGCTCGCTTCGCGCTTCGCGACGTGGGATGCGGTCGCCGCGGCGAGGCGGGGAGCGCTCGCCGAGCAGTTGATCGAGGCCCTGGACCCCGAGGCGACGGCGTCCGTGAAGGAGATCCTCGCGCACGCGTCGTACCTGCTCGACATCGGGAAGGCGATCGACCACTACGAGCGCTGGGAACACACGGCGATGATCGTCACCACCGCCGATCTGGCCGGGTTCTCGCACGGCGGGCTCGCGGCTCTCTCCGCCATCCTGCTGCACGCCGGCGAGCACACGAGCTTCGGCCCGTACGCTCGGATGATCCCTCCCGAAGACCGCCCCGCGCTCCGGCGCGCGGCGGTCGCCCTCGCCCTCGCCGAGGAGCTGCATCGGCGGATCCCCGTCGGCGACCCCGCGACGATCACCTGCACGCGGCGGCGCGGCCGGGTCGAGGTCATGGCTCCGGTTCCGGCCGGCTGGCGGCCGAGGACGATCCTCGACCGCTTCCGCGGCGCGTTCGGCGCGAGGCTCTCGATCGTCCCGGCGCCCGAGCCTCCGCCCCTCCGGTCGTTGATCGCCGCCGACTGAGACGGGAACGCTCGGTCAGGCCCGCTGCTCCGCCCGGCCGTCGGGGAGTGGCGCGGCGGGGAACGAGATCTCGAACGTCGTGCCGCGCCCGAGCTCGCTGTCGACCTCCATCGTGCCGCCGTGGTTCTCCACCACGTGCTTCACGATCGCGAGTCCGAGTCCGGTGCCCCCCGTCTCTCTCGAGCGAGCCCGGTCCACCCGGTAGAAGCGCTCGAAGATCCGGGGGATGTCCTTCGACGGGATGCCGATCCCGGTGTCGCTGACGCGCAGCGTCACGACGTCGTCCTCGCACGCGATCTCGACCCGGACCTCGCTCCCTTCGTGGCTGTAGCGGATCGCGTTGTCGACGAGGTTCCGCACCAGCAACGCGAGGTCTCTCTGCGATCCACGGATCGGACGCTCCCGAGACGTCTCGATCTCCAGCGCCACCCCGGCGTCGCGCGCCGCCTCCTCGAGGCGTTGCGCTTCCTCGCGCGTCGCCGCCCCCAAGAAGACCAGGTCGTCGAGGGAGCTTCCGGACTCGAGCCGGGAGAGGTCGAGGAGGTCGGCGACGATGCGCGACAGCCGGATCGCCTCGCGCTCCAGCTGCGCCGCGAACCGGGCGACCTCATCGGGGTCGTCCTCCACGACCTGGCGGAGGGTCTCCGCGGCCGCCTGGATCGTGGCCGCGGGGGTCTTGAGCTCGTGGGATGCGTTCGCCACGAAGTCCCGACGGACGGAGTCGAGCTGGCGTTGCTCGGTGACGTCGCGGACCACGACCAGGGTGGCGCCGTCGGCAGCGGGCGTGATCGTGCCGCGGAGCCACCGCGTCGGTACGCCCGTCTCGACGAGGACGGAGTTCGGCGTCGCCCTGTGCCCGGCTCTCCTCGATCGCATTGCGCAAGGTGAAGGGCAGCACCGAGTCGAGCGTGGCGGGCGTCGTCGGAAGGTGGCGACCGATCGCGTCGTTCGAGAAGGCGACGTGCCCCTCGGACCCGATGAGGAGGAGCCCTTCGTCCATCGTCGACAGCGTCAGGTCCCGGACCCGACGGTCCTCGACGGCGTCGAGCTGTTGCTCCCTCGCCGATCGCTTCGGCCGCGAGGGCCCGCTCCTCCCACCGCCGCGCCGATCGCGACGAGCGATGCCAGCCGAGGAACGCGAAGGTGGCGGCGGCCACTGCCACCAGCAGCGCCACGATCGCTCCCCACTCCACGATCGGAGTGTAGGCGGGCGTTCACGTGGTTCATGGGTCGTTCCGGAACGATTCACCTATCGTCCATCCGTCGGTTGCGGGAGAGGGCATCTCGCACCCGAACGCGACCGAGGCGGGTTCACCTCCCGTTCACCTGGAGTGCCACGGGCGCCTTCATCGCGCCTCCCTAGCCTGACGCCCGACAACCCGATCACAGGGGGAGGGGCAGCATGGCGAAGGGCACACGGTGGGCACGGATGCTCGCCGGACTGGCGGTTCTTGCGCTGTCGTCTCGGCGGCGTGCGGCGATGACGGCGGGGGCGACGATGATCCGTCTGCCGCCGCGGGGACCTCACGGGATCGATCTCGATATCGGGCTCATCGACGGTCGAGCCGATCTCGTCGCTCGTTGCCGAGCTGTTCAACGAGACGAACCCCGAGGTCGAGATCACCGTGGAAGGACCTGGGACCGGCGACGGGTTCGAGCTCTTCTGTCAAGGCGAGATCGACATCGCCGACGCTTCTCGCGTGATCGACGAGGAGGAAGGTCGCCGCCTGTGAGGAGGCCGGGATCGAGTACGTCGGAGCTCGAGGTCGCGCTCGACGGGATCACCGTGATGGTGAACTCCGCCAGCGCGATCGAGTGCCTTTCGACCGCCGACCTGTACGCGATCTTCGGTCCGGAATCCGAGGGCATCGACTCGACGGCCGACGCCAACGCGCTGTCCGGGAGGTCGGGCGGCGACGGCACGATGCCGACGCAGGAGCTCGAGATCACCGCTCCGGGCGAGGAGTCGGGAACGTACGACGCGTTCATCGAGCTCTCGCGGGATCCCCGACCTCGCGGTCGAGCACGGGGTCGCGCGAGGAGGACTCCGAGGCACTTCGCCCCGACTACAAGTCGTCGCCGAACGACAACGTGATCATCCAGGCGATGGAGGGAAGCCCCAACGCGATCGGGTTCGTCGGGCTTCGCGTTCGCTGAGGAAGCCGGCGACGCGATCAAGGAGGTCGAGATCGACGCCGGCGACGGATGCATCGCGCCGTCGGCGGAGACGATCGTCGACGGCAGCTACCCGTTGTCCCGCTCGCTGTTCATCTACCCGAACGAGCAGACGGCCGGCGAGGACGAGGCCGTCAAGGCCTTCGTCGACTTCTACCTGACCGAGGACGGTCTGGTCGCTGGCGGTCGAGGAGGGAGTACATCCCGTTGCCGTCGGACCGCCAGGAGGCCACGCGGATCGCCTGGGAGTCGGCACGTCTCATGAACGTCGGATCGCAGGTGCGGGCTGGGCGTCGCTACGGCGCATGCTCACCGCTCGGAGGCTCGGTCGAGACGGTGGGCTAGCAGGACCCGGATGGCGACCGATCGCGACGGCAGGACCCAGGACGGCATGCTCTCCTCGCTCAAGGGGAGCTCGCGCCGCAGGCGCAAGGAGCGAGTGGTCCGACGGGGCGCTTCTGCTGCGCCGGCTGGTGTCTCGATGTTGGTCAGCGTCGGGATCGTGCTCGCGCTGTTGTTCCGGAGCTGATCGAACTTCCTGCGTCCGACGTCGAGATCGGCGCGTCTGTGGCCGGGGATCTGGCGCCCGCGGCAGGGCGAGTTCGATCTGCCCGCGTTGTTCCTGCGGGTCGTTCGTCGTCACGGGGGTCGCGATGCTGGTCGCCGACTCCGCTCGGGCTCGGGGCGCCGCGATCTACCTCTCCGAGTACGCGCGCCCGCGCGCGCGGCGGAAGCTTGAAGCCGATCCTCGAGACGCTCGCCGGCATCCCGAGCGTGGTGATCGGCTTCTTCGCGCTCACCGTCATCAACCCGGTCGTCGTGCAAGGCGCTCTTCGGAGCGACGAACTCCTTCACGATGTTGGCCGCCGGGATCGGCGTGGGATTGCTGACGATCCCCTCGTCGCCTCCGTGGCCGAGGACGCGATGTACGCGGTGCCTGGTGCCCTCCGGGAGGCGGCCTACGGGATCGGTGCTCGCCGTCGGACCGTCACGCTCCGTGTCGTGTGTCCCAGCGGCGATCTCCGGGATCGTCGCCGCGTTGATCCTCGGGATCTCTCGCGCCCTTGGAGAGACGATGGTGGTGGCGATCGCCGCTGGCGCGACGGGCAGACGAGTCGCACGTTGAACCCGTTGGAACCGAACCAGACACTCACCGCAGCGATCGCCTCGCTCGCGATCGGGTCCGACCAGGTGCAGGACGGTTGGCTCAGGCCTCAACGCGTTCGAGGTCCTGTATCTCGTGGGGCTCATCCTGTTCGTGTTCACACTGCTCGCTGAACGTGATCTCAGCGAGCGGTTCGTGCGCCGAAGTGCGGAGGAACTACTGATGGCGAGCCATCGCACCTCCGGCCGCGACCCGGTGCACGGTGGAGCTGCGCTCTCCGGGGGCGCCGAGCGATGTCTCGGGAGCGGATCTTCGCCGCTGCCCTGCTGCTGTCGCTGCATCGTCTCGCTCGTCGTCCTGCTGGTCCTGCTGGCCTCCGTCATCGGGATGCCTGGCCGGTGCTGTCGGAGCGCGGGGTGGGATCTTCGTCGACCGACAACCTGTCGATCGTTCGATGAACGCGCCGGGGTTCGACAGGGCCTGATCGGCTCGTTGATCCTGATCGCGTTCGTCGCGCGTGGTCGCCGTGCCGCTCGGGATCGCGGCCGCGGTCTACCTGCAGGAGTACGCCCGCGACACGCGGATCGACCGGGTCCTGATCTCGAACATCCGCAACCTCGCCGGTGTGCCGTCGATCGTCTACGGGATCCTCGGGGTGGTCGTGTTCGCGCAGCTCCTGCGGAGCATGACGGGCCCGAGAGTCCAGGGGCTGAGCTACATCTCGGGAGGGCTGACGCTCGCCGTGCTCGTGATGCCGTTCATGATCATCATCACGATGGAGGCGCTCCGGGCCGGTCCCACGTGGCATCCGCGAGGCCGCGTACGGGGTCGGTGCCACGCGATGGGAGGTCGTGCGCAGCCACGTCCTCCCCTACGCGGCGCCCGGGGTCTTCACGGGAGCGATCCTGGCTCTGGCTCGCGCGTTCGGCGAGACCGCCCCGCTCCTCCTGGTCGGCGCGGTGACCGGCTACCTGAGTCCGGGTGGTCGGAGAGCCTGCTCGAGATGCTTCGGGGGAGCTATACGGCGCTGCCGACGATCATCTTCTCGTGGTCGCGCCAGCCCGGTGACGAATGGGCAGCGCTGACCGCGGCGGCGATCGTGGTCCTGCTGGCCGTGATCCTCGTGGTGAACCTGGCGGCGATCCTCCTGAGGAACCGGTATGAACGGAAGTGGTGACGACATGGATACTGAACGTCGTGACGCCGGACCCCACAGGGACGGACGAGGAGGCGGTCGTGAGCGTCGACACGAGCGCCGGATCGACGTACGCGAACGACGCGAACCCGCTGATCTTCGACATCAGCGACCTCGCCGTGTACTACGGCGACTTCCAAGCCGTGCGGGATGTCACGTTGCCGATCCGCGAGCGGGAGATCACCGCCCTGATCGGACCATCGGGTTGCGGGAAGTCCACGGTGCTGCGTTCGTTCAACCGGATGAACGACCTGATCGAGGGTGCTCGGGTCGAGGGCAAGATCCTGTACCACGGGGTCGACCTCTACGACGAGCGCGTGGATCCGGTCGAGGTGCGCCGACGGATCGGGATGGTGTTCCAGAAGCCCAATCCGTTCCCGAAGACGATCTACGACAACGTCGCGTTCGGCCCGAAGATCGCCGGCTTCAAGGGCAACATGGACGATCTCGTCGAGGAGTCGCTCCAGCGCGCGGCCCTGTGGGACGAGGTGAAGAAGAAGGTCAAGGACTCAGCCATGGCGCTCTCGGGCGGCCAGCAGCAGCGCCTCTGCATCGCGCGCGCGATCGCGACGAAGCCGGACGTGATCCTGATGGACGAGCCGTGCTCCTCCCTCGACCCGATCGCCACGTCCAAGATCGAGGACCTGATGCGCGACCTCGTCTCCGAGTACACGATCGTGATCGTGACGCACAACATGCAGCAAGCGGCGCGGGTCTCCGACCGAACGGCCTTCTTCACCGTGGACGTGGCCGAGGACGGTCATCGCACCGGGCACATCGTGGAGTTCGATCGCACGGAAGCCATCTTCACGAATCCCTCGGACCGGCGAACCGAGGACTACGTGACGGGGAGGTTCGGATGACGCGAGAACACTTCCATGAGCAGCTCGAGCGCGTCGAGCTCGAATTGCTCTCCATGGGCGAGTTGGCGTCTTCCGCGGTCCAACGCTCGGTCGAAGCACTGGTGCAACACGACACCGAGGCGGCCGAAGCCGTGATCCGGGGCGACGATGCGATCGACGAGATCTACCTCCGTATCGACGGCGGTGTGCTGGAGATGCTCGCCCTGCAGTCACCGGTCGCCACCGAGCTTCGCCTCGTCTCGGCGATCCTGCACAGCTGCCTCCACCTCGAGCGGATCGGGGACCAGGCGGTCAACATCGCCAAGCACTACCTCGCGACGCAGGATCTGCCACCGAGCCAGACCCTGTTGCTGCAGCTCGAGGAGATGGGGGTGCACGTCGTCACGATGATCCGATCCGCGATGGAGGCGTTCCGGACGCGCGACCTCGAGCTGTGCCTGAAGTTGCCGAAGATGGACGATCCGGTCGATCGTCTCAACCGAGCGACGCACCTCGAAGCGCTCAAGCTGGCCGACGATCCGCGGTCGCTCGACTGGGGACTCCACATGAACCTCGCGGCCCGAGCCCTCGAGCGGGTCGGTGACAACGCCGTGGACATCGGGGAGCAGGTCGGATTCCTCATCACCGGGGAGTTCCGCGAGTTCACCGATGCCTCGCACGACGTTCCGGACGTGGTTGGTGACGTGTGAGCGTCGACGAACCTCTCACCCGGATCCTGGTGGTGGAGGACGAGGAGTCGCTCGCGGACACCGTTCGCTACAACCTGGAACGGGAGGGGTACGCGGTCGCGGTGGCGACCGACGGTCGTCGCGCGCTCGACCGGTTCCGCGCGGACGATCCCGCCCTCGTGATCCTGGATCTGATGCTCCCCGAGATGTCCGGGCTCGACGTCTGCCGGCAGATCCGGCAGATCTCCACCGTGCCGATCATCATGGTCACGGCGAAGGACTCGGAGGCCGACAAGGTCTCGGGGCTCGAGATCGGGGCGGACGACTACGTGACGAAGCCGTTCTCGGTCCGGGAGCTCGTGTCGAGGGTGCGGGCGCATCTGCGTCGAGCGGGCATGTTGGCCGAGGCGCCCGAGGACCTCCTGAGCGGAGGCCCGGTCCAGCTCGACATCGGCAAGCACGAGGTCCTCGTGCGGGGGGAGTCGGTCGGCTTCCCTCCCAAGGAGTTCGAGCTGCTCGAAGCGTTCCTTCGGCGGAAGGGCCGGCTGCTCACGAGGGAGTTCCTGATCGAAGAGGTCTGGGGCGCAGGGTATTTCGGCGACACGAAGACGCTCGACGTGCACGTGAAGAGGATCAGGAAGAAGGTCGAGCAGGATCCCCACGAACCGAAGCATCTCGTCACGGTGCGGGGCCTCGGCTATAAGTTCGTCGGCTGAGTCCTACCCTTCCCGGGATGCCCTTCCCGAAACGAAGGCCCCGTACGGCCTCACCCCGAAAGGGGACTGGCGGACCGGGCCGACCGGCCGCTAGCATCGGCCCCTCGATGCTGGATGCCTTCCCCCGCACCGTCCGATACCTGAACCGCGAGCTCTCGTGGCTCGACTTCAACGCCCGTGTCCTTGCCCTGTCCGAGGATGCGTCGCAGCGGCTCCTGGAGCGGCTGAAGTTCCTTGCGATCTTCGCGTCGAACCTCGACGAGTTCTTCCAGGTCCGCGTCGCGGGTCTGCAAGAGCAGCGCGACGCGGGCGTCGGTCCCGCCACCCCGGAGGGGCTCACACCCGACGAGCAGCTGGCCGGCATCCGCGAGCGTGTGGTCGAGCTCAGCTCCCGCGCGGACGCGCTCTGGTCGGACGAGCTTCGTCCCGAGCTCGAGAAGGAGCGGCTCCGGATCATCGATTGGACGGAGCTCGACGAGCGGGACAGGGGACACCTGGAATCATTGTTCCGTGAGCGCGTGTTCCCGGTGCTCACGCCACTGTCGGTCGACCCGGCGCACCCGTTCCCCTACATCTCCTCGCTGTCCCTGAACCTGGCCGCGCTCGTCCGGGATCCTGCCAGCGGCGAGCGCCGCTTCGCCCGCGTGAAGGTACCGCCGTTGCTCCCGCGGTTCGTCGAGCTCCCGGACGGCGAGCGGTTCGTCCCCATCGAGCAGGTCATCGCTGCCCACCTCGAGGTCCTCTTCCCCGGGATGGAGATCGTGGGGCACTCCGTCTTCCGGCTCACGAGGGATGCCGACTTCGAGCTGGAAGAGGACGAGGGTGGGGACCTCTTGGAGGCGATCGAGTCGGTGCTCCGTCGCCGGCTCCGGGGGGCGACTCCCGTGCGGCTCGAGGTCGACGCGGCGGCGAGCGAGGAGGTCAGGACGCTCCTGATGCGCGAGCTCGCTCTGCTGCCGGACGAGGTGTACCTCGTCCGGGGACTGCTCGATCCATCGGCCCTGTGGTCCCTCCACGACAGGGAACGTCCGGAGCTCAAGGACGAGCCGTGGACGCCGGTGACGCAGTCGCGGCTCGAGGGCGCCGCCGACGTCTTCCGGGTGGTGTCGAACGGCGATCTGCTCGTCCACCATCCCTACGATTCCTTCGAGACGTCCGTCGAGGCCTTCATCGAGCAGGCCGCTCGAGATCCGGCCGTGCTCGCGATCAAGCTGGCGCTCTATCGCACATCCGAGGACAGCCCGATCGTCCAGGCGCTGGTCAGCGCCGCCGAGGCAGGCAAGCAGGTGGTGGCGCTCGTGGAGCTCCAGGCGCGCTTCGACGAACGCGCCAACATCACCCAGGCGCGCACGTTGGAGCAGGCGGGCGTGCACGTGGTCTACGGGATCGTGGGACTGAAGACCCACGCGAAGGTCTGTCTCGTGGTACGGCGCGAGGACACCGGGATCCGGCGCTACACCCACGTCGGAACTGGCAACTACAACCCGAGTACGGCTCGCTTGTACGAGGACCTCGGGGTGCTCTCGGCGGATCCCGAGGTCGGGGCCGACCTGAGCGACCTTTTCAACCTTCTCACCGGCTACAGTCGTCAACGCCGGTATCGGCGGCTCCTGGTGGCGCCTGCCACGCTCAAGACGCGGCTGATCGAGCTCATCCAGGAAGAGGCTGCCGCCGGAGATGGCTCGATCGTCCTGAAGATGAACAGCCTCGGGGATCCGGAGACGGTCGAGGCGCTCTACGAAGCCTCCCGGGCGGGGGTGCGCATCGAGCTGCTGGTCAGAGGGATCTGCTGCTTGCGACCCGGCGTCCCCGGGCTCTCCGACACGATCCGGGTCCGCTCGATCGTCGGTCGGTTCCTCGAACACTCGAGGATCTTCCGGTTCGGCAATCGCGAACGGGGATTCCGACACTTCATCGGCTCCGCGGATCTGATGCCGAGGAACCTGGAGCGAAGGGTCGAGGTCATCGCTCCCGTACAAGACGCTCGGCTCACGGTCCGCCTCGACGAGATCCTCCGAACGGGCTGGGATGACGACACCCTCGCCTGGGAGCTCGGGCCCGACGGAAGCTGGGCGAAGGTGCCGACGGAGCGGGGGATCAACGCGCAGGAGCGGTCGATGCAGCTCGCGCTCGAACGAGCGAGCGGCGCGCGTTGATAGAACCGGAAGCGGTGTCGGAAGGCGTGGCCGAAGGTGTGGGATCGACTCGAGCGGGAGAAGCCCCTCTGGACGTGAAGACCGACGTGCTCGCAGCGGGCGGGGTCGTTCGGCGCGTCGTGGATGGCGAGGTCGAGTTCGCCCTCGTGCACCGGCCGCGATACGACGACTGGTCGCTCCCGAAGGGGAAGCTGGACGAAGGTGAGTCGTCGCTCGAGGCTGCGATCCGTGAGGTCCGCGAGGAGACGGGGCTCCGGGTTCGGATCGGTGCCGAGCTCCCGACATCGTCGTACGTGGACCACCTCGGGAGGTCCAAGACCGTCCAGTACTGGGCCATGGAGCCGCTCGAAGGCTCCGACCTCCGTCCGACAGGCGAGGTGGATGAGGCGAGGTGGTTCGATCTGTCCGATGCTCGCGCCGCCCTGACGTACGAGCGCGATCGGGTGGTGTTCGACGCGCTGTTGCGTGCGGCCGCCCCCGTGTACATCGTTCGTCACGCGAAGGCGGGCGACCGCGAGGCATGGACCGGCGCCGATCGTGACCGACCTCTGTCCGCGTCCGGGCGCCGCCAGGCCAAAGCCCTCGTTCGGTTGCTCGTCGACCGACGGATCGAGCGAGTCATGACCAGTCCGGCCGTGCGCTGCGTGGACACCGTGCGGCCGCTCGCGGAGCAGCGTGGCCTGCCGATCGAGAGTCGAGACGAGCTCTTCGAAGGTGCGCCGCTCGAAGGCAGGGTCTCACTGATCGACGAGGCGTCGTCGGTCGCGACCGTCATGTGCGTCCATGGTGACCTCGTCCCCGACGCCGTCGACTACCTCGAGAGCCGAGGGACGAGGATCCATGCCGAGCGTGGATGGAAGAAGGGGTCCGTGTGGGTGCTCGAGCGTGAGGCGGGTCTGATCGTGCGGGCGACGTACATCCCACCCCCGAGCGGAGAACCGAAGCGCGGCACCGGTTCCTCTCCCAAGCGGAACGGCTGACGAGCGACCTCAGGCAGTCGAGGGCTTCGTCCCGGTCATCTGGTGGATCTCCCTCGTGAGGGCCAGGATCTGCTTCGACACCGCGAGGAGTTCCTCGTTCTGCCGCTTCTCCTGTTTCACGAGCGTCCACTGGTGCTCGGCGAGAGACTCGCGCTTCGCGTCCGCGCGGTTCTGGCTGATCATCACGAACGTCGACAGGAAGATCGCCTCCAGGGACACGATCATCGTCAGGAGCCCGAAGGGATAGGCCTCCACCCCGAGGCCGATCCAGAGCGAGAACCAGATGACATGCAGGTAGACGAAGGGCATCGAGCCCGCGAACCGGGTCACGGCGTCGGCGATGCGGTTCTGCACGCTCCTCGCCCGCTCCTCGGCCTGCTGGGTCAGGATCGGATGGGTCCACACGTTCTCGCGTCGCTGCGCCATCTGGCTCCCTCTCGTCGCTCGTCGCCCGATCCAGGCTAGCCCCCGCGTCGCCGAACGAGGTTCGGCGGCCGGCTGAGCCTGCGCCGGTTACGCTCCCGTCATGGAGGCGTTCGTCGTCCGGGGTGGGGCGACCGAGGGCGACCCCGTGGCCGTGTCCGATCTCCGGAGCTCGCTGTCGGCGCTCCCGGAGGATGCGTGGATCTGGGTCGACGTCGTCGACCCGGACCCTGAGGAGCTCGGGGAGATCCAACGGCAGCTGGATCTCCACGATCTCGCGATCGAGGACGTCCAGCACCGGAACCAGCGACCCAAGCTCGACCTCTATCCCGGGCACGTCTTCGCCGTGTTCCGACCCCTCGCGATCGGGGCGGACGGCCTCGTCGGCTCGGAGCTGTTCGTCTTCGCATCGGCCCGGTTCCTCGTGACGGTGCGGTTCGCTCCGGCCTTCGACCTGGCGAAGGCGAAGCGGCGCTGGCCCGTCGTCTGCACCCTCGCACCCGGCGCCGCCTCCGCCCTCTACGCGATCGCGGATGAGATCGTGGACGACTACCTCGAGGTGGTCGAGGAGCTCGAGGATCGTGCGGATGAGCTCGAGAGCATCGTGTTCCGGGCCGACCAGGATCCCGCCGCGGGCCCGTCGAAGCAGCTCGAGATCCTGCGGATCCGTCGCGACGCCGTGCAGCTCCGCCGCCACGCGGTCCCGATGCGGCAGCTGATCGATCGGCTGGCCGACGATTCCGAGCTCGTGACGCCGCCGCTGGTCCCCTACCTGCGGGATATCACGGATCACCTGCTCCGTTCGATCGAGCTCACCGATGGCGTTCGCGAGATCCTCACGACGGTCGTGGACATCCGGATGGCGCAGTCGGCTCACCAGCTCAACGAGGTGATGAAGAAGCTGACGGCGTGGGCGGCGATCATCCTCGTCCCCACGCTGGTGGCCGGCATCTACGGGATGAACTTCCGGCAGATGCCCGAGCTCCATTGGGTCTTCGGCTACCCGCTCGCCCTCGGGGTGATGGCCGTGTCCTCGATCTGGCTCTACCTGGGATTCCGGAAGCGGGGGTGGCTCTAGGCGTGTGCCGGGCCGTCAAGGTGCTCTGCGTCGCGGAGGACGAGGGGTCGCTCCGCGCTCTCCGGCTCGCCACGACGGCGGCCGAGTGGGAGCTCACGCAGGGAGCAACCAACGACGTGGACGCGTTGGGCGTGATCGATGCCGAACGGCCGCACGCGGTGGTCGCCTTCGGCCCCTACGCGAGTCTGGTCGCCCTCGTTCGGGAGCGGTTCCCCGCGATGCGGATCGTGACGGATCGGGACACACCCGGGGCGAACGCGGTCGCACCGACCCGCGACGACGTGCGGGAGGTGCTCCGGGCGCTCGCGCGCCCGGGCGGTCCGATCCTCGAACGACCCTGAGCTCAGAGCGCCCAGGGGGCCCAGCCGTACTGCTTCACCATGCGCATGGTGACCATGATGTTGGCGCGTGCGTTGAACGCGGACCAGTCCCTGAATCCGTAGTCCGCGGCACGGTCGGGCCAGTACTTGAGCAAGTGCTGGAAGATCCCCGCCGCTCCTCCGGCGGCGTTGTAGGCACTCGGTCGGTAGCGCGACTCCCGCC
Organism: uncultured Actinomycetota bacterium; assembly: GCA_963724415.1. Taxonomy (GTDB): domain Bacteria; phylum Actinomycetota; class UBA4738; order UBA4738; family HRBIN12; genus JAJNBA01. The sequence continues at coordinate 337,510 of CAVRUS010000012.1, forward strand.
AGGCGATGTAGAGCGCCTTGTCGGGGTTCACGCCGTGAGCCGTAGCCGCGCAACGGATCAGCTTCTTGACGTGCCAGGTGCTCTGCCGCCAGTCGATCGGGCAGATCCTGGTCGTCACGACGCGGAGCTGATCGCGCTGCACCATCGCATCAGATGTCGTGGCTAGGGGGAAGCTCATGATGACGGCGGTCAGGAGCGATGCCGCAACGAGGGTGCGGCACTTCCGGATCATCGTGGTCATGGGCTGGATCACCCACGCGGCGAACATGGCCGGGTGCCATATCCCGCCGAGCCGGGTCGGCTGCATCGCCGCCCTCGGATCGGCCTCCGCGCTAGGTCGTGGGTGTACGCATCACCTCCTGGTCTCGTTCTTCTCCTGTGTGACCTGTGTCGACCTCGGTCCGAAGGACCTGCTCCTGCGCATGGGCGCACGCCAACACACCCTGGGAAGGTGGGAAGCGCGCGTCGTGCGCAGGAGGACCGGGCCACTCGGTCCGAAGCCGACGGCCCACCCTAGCCCGGCCTGCCGACATACGGCAACCCGGACCCATCCGTGGCACGAGGGCTGGCTCCGGGCCGATGGAGAGGCGAGCGTGGGTACGATGGGGGCGTGGGTACCGTCCTCTTGGCAGCTCCTCGTGGCTATTGCGCCGGTGTCGAGCGCGCCGTCGATGCGGTCGAGCGAGCCCTCGAGCAGCACGACGGGCCCGTCTACGTCCGCAAGCAGATCGTGCACAACCTCCACGTCGTGCACGGCCTGGAGGACAAGGGCGCCGTCTTCGTCGACGAGCTCGACGAGGTACCGGAGGGGGCGGTCGTCGTGCTGTCCGCCCACGGTTCCTCGCCGACGGTCCATACCGACGCGCACCGCCGTCAGCTTTCCCTGATCGACGCCACCTGTCCGCTGGTCACGAAGGTGCACCTCGAGGCACGCCGGTTCGCCGATCAGGATCAGACGATCATCCTGATCGGGCACGCCGGTCACGAGGAGGTCGAGGGGACGAGCGGGCAGGCGCCCGGATCGGACGATCCTGGTGCAGTCGGTCGCGGAGGCGGAGCGGGTCGAGGTCCCCGACCCATCGCGGCTGTCCTACCTGACGCAGACCACCCTCTCGGTGGACGAGACGAGCCAGATCGTCGACGTCCTTCGCGCGCGGTTCCCGGCGATCCAGGGTCCGCCTCGCGAGGACATCTGCTACGCAACGCAGAACCGCCAGGACGCGGTGAAGGAGGTCGCACGGCTCGCCGACGTCGTCCTGGTGATCGGATCGAAGAACTCCTCGAACTCGAACCGGCTCGCGGAGGTGAGCTGGGAGCGGGGAACGCCGGCCTACCTGGTCGACGATGCGTCCGAGGTGGATCCCTCCTGGCTCGCCGGCGCCGAGGTCGTGGGCCTCACGTCCGGAGCCTCGGCTCCGGAATGGCTGGTGACCGACATGATCGAGTGGCTCGCCGCGAGGGGGTTCGATCGGGTGGAGCAGGCGCTGATCACCGAGGAGCGGGTGCGGTTCGCGCTGCCCCCAGAGGTCCGTGGTCTACGACCGTTTCGCCAGGTCTACGACCAGGAGCTGAACTGGTCCCGGTCCTCGACGGGCTCCTCGTAGTCCACCGAGACGAGGGTGCTCGTCGTCCGGACCCCTGGGAGGGCATGGACCTTGTCGAGCACGATGCCGGACGCGACCTCCCACGGCTCCGGGATGCACACGATCAGGTCCCAGCGGCCGCCGAGCACCGCGGCACCGGAGACCCCGGCGATCTCGGAGAGGCGTTCGAACAGACCCGCGGCCGCCCCCGGCTCGGCCGCGATGTGGACGTAGCACGCCCCTCGGATGATCTGGGGCGTGGGGAGGCCACCGAACCCGACCACCCCGAGGCGGTCCTGGGGCACCACAGGCGCCGTATACGTGCGGACGACGCCCTCGATCATCTGGATCTCGGACATGACCCCCGCCCCGATCGTGGCGAGATCGGGTCCGTCGATCAGGCAGAGCACATCCCAGTCCCCGACCACCACGACCGAGCGCTGGGCGACCGCCGACGAGATGAGCTGGTTCCGCACCGGAACGACGTTTCCGGGCCGCACGCGGAGGTAGACGAAGGCCTCCATGGGGGGAGGCTAGGCCAGCCCCCAGGTGCGAACAAGGACCCGCTGTTCAGCCGTGGGCCGCGACGGGTGCCCGCGACAACGCCGCGAGCGCTTCCTCACCCTCCTCAGGACCCACGGAGATCAGACGATCGCCTTCCTGCAGGGTGAAACGCGCGCGCGGCCGGTAGATCCACCGCGAACCACGCTGGACCGCGAGCACGAACATGCCCGTCTCGGTCTCGAGGCGGAGCTCCTTCAGCGACCGGCCCGCCACCTGGGAGCCGCGCTCGACGATCACCTCCGAGCTCGTCTCCTCGGTCTCCTCGAGGGCGAGCTGCACGACCGGGTGCAGCGGCTCCCCTTGCTCCACGTACCAGGTCATGTCCCGTGCGGCGTCGCACATGTGCTCGGAGGCGGCGCCCAGTCGGAGGAGGCCGCGGAGCGCGTCCGGATCCCGAGCCTCCGGAGCCGCCCGGAGGACCCAGGACTCGAGCTCGTCGTGCAGGATGTCGGACCGAGCCTCCAGCGTGCCGACCTCCGCCGCCAGGGAGCGGTTGTTGAACAGCAGCGCGGAATACGCGAGCCCGACGGCGGCTTCCGCGAGGTCCTTCATCTCCACGAGGATGTCGACGGCGCGATCCAGCTCCGAGAGGGGCGGCTGCTCCTCGGCCGGCGCGTCGGGAAGCGGCGGGGCGCCCGCGAGCTCACGAACGTGGTTGACCCCTTCCTCGGGGCCGCGGATCAGCAGCACGTCACCGACGGAGACCACGTCGTCGGCTCCGGGATCGAACCGCCAGTCCATGCCGCTCCGGATCGCGACGACCCACATCCCCGACTCCGTAGGCAACGACAGGTCGCGGAGCGTCCGGCCGGCGCCCGGGGCGTCCTCCCGAACCTTGAGCCGAGCGGTCATCTCGTCGGCGTGTCGGAGGTCCTGCCTCAGTGCGTCCGGGATCCCGAGGCGAGCGGCGACCACCCGGGCGATGTCCGAGGCGGCGTCGGCCATCCCCTCGATCGCGTCCGCGATCCAGAGCACGCCGGCCATCGCCTCGGCGTCCTCGGGGCTGCGGGCCGCGAGCATCGCCATGATCCGGAGGCGGCGGAGGTGGTCGCTCATGCGCTGTTCGAGCCGTTCGACCTCCTGAGCGAGCTTCTCTTCGTTGAAGAAGACGGCCGCGTACGCGAGGTCGACGATGAGCTCCGAGGCGTCTTTCAACTCGACGAGGAGCTCCTTGACGTTCCGAGGTTGTTCGTCCATCACGGGAGTACCCCGGATGTTCTCATGGCGAGGAGGATGGCCGCCACGCCCGCCAGGTCGAGGAGCGAGGTGATGATCGGAACGCCCTGGTTGTCCGGGTCGATCCCGAACCTCGACGTCAGCACCGCGACGTAGTACCCGACGACCAGCGTGACCGGGAGGACGAGGGCGCCGGCCAGCAACGTCGCTCCGATCAGTGCCGCCGCTCCGGGATCGGCGCCCGCGGTCAACGTGGACAACGCCCATGAGATGGCACCGATCGCCGTGAACACGGCCACGCCGAGGACGACCACGATGCCTCCGTCGACGATCGCCGGGATCTCCGGGCGTCCATTGGGAGTGATGACCCCCAACTGGAGCTTCGAGGACAGTCGGGAGGAAAGGATGCCGCCCAGCGCTCCCGCCTGCGAGACGAACGGGGGGATCAGGATCAAGACGGCGGGCACGGCTTGCAGCTCGCCGCTGTGCGCTTGCAGCAAGGCCCCCGCGAAGATGTCCAGCAGCGGCGAGAGCGCCACGACCGCGAGCATCTCGAGCAGGATCCGCCGTATGGGCAGCTCGACGCGGAACGAGGCGAACAGGGCGGCCCCGGCCGCGACGGTGCAGAGCCCGGCGGTGATCGCGTTGAGGGTGTCGTTGCCCACGAGGAGGCTCGCCAGGAAGAGGCACGGCAACGTGACCATGTCGCCGATCGCGGTGACCATCGGCGTGGAGACGGCGTCGAGGTCCCAGCCCTTCCGGAAGGACAGCACCGCCATCCCGACCGTGACGAGGAGTGCGATCGCGGACGCGAGGACGCCCCCGATCACGGAGATCGTCACGAGGTCCCAGAAGGAGATCACCGCACCCTTCGCGAACGCCGACGCCACCAGCTTCGCGACGGCGGCCAGGTAGAACGAGGAGAGCAGCGAGGACAGGATCCCCACGACGACGTTCCGCCTCATCAGGCTCCCGCGCTCGAGCGTGGGCTCGAAGAGTCCTGAGGCCACCCCGGTGCCGAAGCGAGCGCCCATCGCGCCGAAGATCGTTCCCCGCATCCCGACCGCGGCGGGGATCAGCACCAGGAGTCCGGGCAGCTTCTCGAGCGTGCCGGTGATCGAGCCGAGAACGAGGCCGGCGACGAACCCGGCGCAGGTGCTCAGCCCGAGGGCGACCGTGCCCTGCCGCAGTGTGCGGCGCTCCGAGCGCCAGTAGCCGAGGAGCCGTCGGGCTCGGCGCGCGAGGCGGGCGGGCGCGGCGCCGAGGCGCTCAGCCACCGGAGCCTCCCTCCGCGGTCAGGACCGAGCGCCCGCCCGCCTCGCGCGCACCACGAAGCTGCCCGGCACGCGGGGTTCGGAGGAGCTCGTCGATCGCGCGGCTCCGCAGGGACATAAGGGCACCGTCATCGCGCTGGTCTCTCGCTGTTCCTCTGCTGGTGAGGGTCCCGGGGATGGACGCCTCGGCGGCTCGCGCAGTATAGGCGGGAGGGTCAGGCCGGCCCGTCGTCCACCCAGTCGCGCGTGACGAAGAGCCAGAAGGCGAGGCCGGCGAAGTCCCCGTACCTCCGGAACCGCTTCTCGATCACCCGATCGGCGACGGGCTTCGTGCGACCCAGCAGCCTCGCGTATTTCGGTCGTGTCCACGAATCCAGGATCAGGCGTGAGTGCCGGCCCAGCGTCATCATGATGTGCGCGGCGGCGTACGGACCGACACCGGGCAGCGCGAGCAGCGCGACCTCGAGCTCGACGTCGGACAGTTCCTGCGGCGTGGCCGTCGCGAACCCCTCGAGGTCGAGCTCGCCCTCCGCCACGGCGCGGGCGAGGCCGATCAGGTAGGCGCCGCGATAGCCGGCGCGGACGACCTCGCGGTAGAACGACTCCGGCGCGCCGGCCATCGCGGCGGGTGTGGGGAACGCGTTCGTGAGCGGGCCGTCACCGCCGACCGCGGCGTCTCCGAGATGGGTCACGAGCGCGTCGACCATCCGAACGGTGGCGCTCCACGCGCAGTTCGTGGTGCACACCGTCTTCACGACGTCCTCGAACACGGTGGGGGAGCGGAGCATCCGGCCGGCGCCGGTCGTCGCCCACGCGAGGTCGGGGTCGTCCTCGGCGAGGACGTAGAACGGCGAGAGGTCCTGGTCGAGTCGCAGGATGTGCCGGGAGCCGTCGAGGACCGCTCGGACGACCTTCGGGCCGGGCCGAGGGCCGAGGACCTCCACGCGCGCCCGTCCGCGAGCGGCACCCGAGATCCGTGCCCTGCGCGGCCGCCCTCCCGTGACCCGAACCGTGAAGGAGAGCGAACGGTCCTCCTCGTCGAGGACGGTGGGCGAGAGCTCGGCGAACCCGTGAGAGACGAGGGTCCGCCACAGATCGACCGGCTCGCCTCCCGGGGCACGAAGGGGGAGCTCGAGGGTCGTCGTCCTTTTCGTCATCTGGCCGCCGCCCGACGCGACGCGGAACGCCCGCACCTTCGCCCGGTTGCCGCACGAGGACATCGAGCACCACTTGCCGCTCTTGTTCTTCGAACGATCGAAGAACACGGACGTGCACCCCGGATCGTGGCAGATGCGGAATCGCTCCCAGCGCCCATCCAGCTCGGCGAGGAAGGCGGACCCGAGGATCCTCCCGATCGCCCCGCGGATCCCCGCCGCGTCGACGTGGATCGGATCGCCGTCCGAGCAGCCGAAACAGACCCGGAGTCCCGTCTCCTCCGCGGCGTGATCCAGCAGCGCGATCGCGTCGGGGTCCCGCGGCTCCCCCGTGTTCTCTCGCACCTTCGCCGTCAGCGCGTCGCGCACGCGGAGCGCCCAGGCGAGGTCCTGGTCCCTGACGGGGTCGCCGGGCGCGAGGAGCTCCCGCGACCCCAGCCACCACCGGAGACTCTCGAGGCTGGGGGGCATCCCGTCCGGGTTCCCCTGCTCGTGATCGTGGAGCGAGAGGAAGCTCCGGACCAGCTCGAGCTCGTCGGGAGCCGGCTGGGTGCCGCCGTCGTCGTGGACCGGCTGAGGGAGGAGCGGCGTTTCCATCCCCACAGGATATCGTGCGACACCGTCTATGGGCTGATGGTGGTTACAGCGCGATGGCTCCTCCGAAGTGGCATGGGGCCGCCCCTAGACTGCCCACGTGCTGGCCTTCACGGAGTGGGCGATCGAGATCCTGTCGCGCGCCGACACGGCGGCCCGCCGGTTCAACCCGGATGCCCGCGTGCGGATCGTCCGGGACGGGAGTGGTGTGCGCTTCGAGCTGACCGACGAACCCGATCCCGACGATCAGGTCGTGGAACATCCGTCCGGGTTCACCCTCCTCGTCGAGGCCGGGCTCGAGGGCACGGTCGACGTGATCGAGCCGCACGATCAGCTGATCCTCCGACCGCAGGGCGACACGGAACGGAGCGCGCGGCCACCGTCGTGACGAAGGCCCTGCGTCGGCCTGCGAAGTCCCGAAGATGAGCCGGATAGACTTCCGGCCATGACGGAGGTGGGGGTGCTTCGGTCGGTCGGCGGCGCCGGGCCGGTGATGATCATCGGCGGCGCCGAGGATCGGTTCCGCGACAAGGTGATCCTCGGAACGTTCGCGGATCTCGCCGGCGGCGCCGACGCGAACGTCGTGGTGATCTCCACGGCATCCTCGCTGGGCGACGCGGCCACCCAGGCGTACCGCGAGCTCTTCCTGGGGCTGGGGATCGGTGCCGTGACGGGTATCCGTCCCGAGGAGCGAGAAGAGGCCGACGACCCGGCCGTGGTCTCGACCCTCGCGGAGGCGACGGGCGTCTTCCTGACCGGTGGCAATCAATCGCGTCTCACGCAGGTGGTCGGGGGCACGCGGCTCGGCGATGCGATCTCGAACGCTCACGACCGCGGCGTCGTGCTCGCGGGCACGAGCGCGGGCGCGTCGGCGCTCGCATCCCACATGGTGGCGTTCGGCCGTCCGGGACCGACACCGAAACACCGGATGGTCACCCTCGCCGCGGGGCTCGGGATCGTGCAGGGGGTCGTGATCGACCAGCATTTCGAGGAGCGGGGCCGGATCGGGCGGTTGCTGGCTCTCGTGGCGCAGTCGCCCTCGCTGCTCGGAATCGGCATCGATGAGGACACCTGTGCCGTGGTCACCGCGGATCGCGTGTTGCACGTCCTCGGCCGCGGAGCGGCCACGCTCGTCGACGGCTCCCACGTCAAGACGGATGCCTATCGCGGGAAGGGCTATCGTCCTGTCATGGTGAGCGGCGCCATCCTGCACTCCCTGCCCTCGGGGTACCGGTTCGACCTGCGCGGCCGCGCGCTGCTCACCGGACCGGACGCCCTCGAGGACGGGGAGGCCTCGACGTGACGAAGGCCGCCAAGGATCAGCAGACGCGGAGCTCCCCGCGCGGCCCCGCGAAGACGCGGACACGCAGCGGCCGGGAGTCCGCGAAGCGGGAGCCCGCATCCGCGAAGTCGCGGACGCCGAAGCCGGATCTACAGATCGTGCAGACGCAGGTCTTCCGGGGCCCCAACTACTGGTCCTACGAACCCTGTATCCGGATGCTCGTCGACCTCGGGTCGCTCGAGGAGTGGCCGTCCAACCAGATCCCCGGGTTCAACGAAGCCCTGCTGGCGTTGCTCCCCGGCGTGGCGGAGCACTCGTGCTCCCTCGGCAGGTCGGGCGGCTTCGGCGAGCGGCTCGTCGATGGGACCTGGCTCGGCCACGTCGCCGAGCACGTGGCGCTCGAGCTCCAGCGGGAGACCGGCGCGCACATCTCCCGCGGCAAGACGCGGAGCGCGGGGGAGACCGGTCGCTACAACGTGATCTACGGCTACTGGGAGGAGACGGTCGGCGCCGAGGCCGGCAAGTTGGCGGTCCGGATCGTGAACCACGCGGTCAAGGCGGAGAAGGACTTCGACTTCCTGGCCGAGCTCGAGCGGCTGATCAAGCTCGCGGAGCGGCGAGCCTTCGGCCCCTCGACGCAGGCGATCATCGACGAGGCCGCATCGCGTGACATCCCGTGGATGCGCCTGAACGAGGGGTCGCTGATCCAGCTCGGCCAGGGGAAGTATCAGCAGCGCATCCGCGCCACGATGACGTCGATGACGTCGGCCGTCGCGGTCGACATCGCCTCGGACAAGAAGATGACGAACCGACTTCTCGCGGCGGCCGGGCTGCCGGTCCCTCGGAGCGAGGTGGTGCGCAGTGCCGATGAGGCGGTCGAGGCCGCCGACCGCATCGGCTATCCCGTCGTGACGAAGCCGCTCGACGGCAACCACGGTCGCGGCGTGGGGTTGAATCTCTCCGACCGGAAGGCGATCCGGGCCGGCTTCGAACAGGCGCTCGGCCAGTCCCGCGACGGCCGGGTCGTCGTGGAGACCTTCGTTCGGGGGAACGACTACCGCGTGCTGGTGGTGGGTGGTCGGATGGTGGCCATCGCCGAGCGCGAGCCGGCACACGTGGTCGGCGACGGCGAGCACACGATCCGGGAGCTGGTCGAGATCACGAACCAAGACCCACGTCGCGGGATCGGCCACGAGAAGGTGCTGACGAGGATCACCGTCGACAACAAGGCCGAGGAGTTCGTGCGCAGCCAGGGGTTCGCGCTCGACGACGTTCCGGCCGAAGGTGAGCGGGTCCTCCTCGTGGCGACCGGCAACATGTCGACGGGAGGCATCTCGATCGATCGGACGTTCGAGGCGCACGAGGACAACATCGAGATCGCCGAGGAGGCCGCGCGGGTCGTCGGGCTGGACGTCGCGGGCATCGACTTCCTCGCGCCGGACATCACCTTGCCGGTCCGTGAGACCGGAGGCGCGATCGTGGAGGTGAACGCCGCGCCGGGCTTCCGGATGCACACGCATCCCACCGAAGGAGAGCCGCAGTACGTCGCGAAGCCGGTGATCGACGCGCTCTTCCCACAGAACACGCCCTCGCGGATCCCGATCGTCGCGGTGACGGGCTCGAACGGGAAGACCACCACCACGCGGATGATCGCCCACATCTTCCGCGGACTCGGCCGCAAGATCGGCATGACCTCGACCGACGGCGTCTACATCGACGAACGGCTCGTGAAGCGGGTCGACGCCTCGGGTCCGAAATCGGCGCAGATGGTGCTGCAGAACCCCAGGGTCGACATGGCGGTGTTCGAGGTCGCTCGCGGCGGGATCCTCCGAGAGGGTCTCGGCTACGGCCGCAACGACGTGGGCGTGGTGCTGAACGTCACGGGCGACCACCTCGGGCTGCGCGACGTCGAGACGCTGGAGCAGCTCGCCGCGGTGAAGCAGGTGGTCGTCGAGGCGGTCCCGAAGACCGGCTGGGCGGTGCTGAACGCCGACGATCCGTTGGTGCTCGAGATGCGCCGGCATACCGGCGGGCAGGTGATCCTGTTCTCGATGAAGGAGAAGCACGAGCTCGTGGATCGGTGGATCCGACGCGGACGCAAGGCGATCGTCCTCGAGCACGGTCCCCTCGGTGAGCTGATGGTGCTCAAGGAGGGGAGGCGCTCGTCGCCGATCGCCTACGTGCACATGCTGCCGGCGACCTTCGACGGACGGGCGCGGATGATGGTGCAGAACGCGATGGCGGCCGCGGCGGCGGCGCACGCCGCGGGTGCGCACCTGCACGATATCCGGCAGGGGTTGCGGTCCTTCACCACCTCGATCTACCAGGCCCCGGGCCGGCTGAACGTGTTCGAGCTCGACGGCGTGAAGGTGATCCTCGACTACGCGCACAACGCCGCCGGGCTGGAGACGCTCGGCGACTTCGTCGACCGTCTCGCGGCCGACGCGGCCCACTCGGATCGTCCCGGCGACTCCACGCGCGCCGCGAACCTCGTCGTGGGGGTCGTCGCCACGGCGGGGGATCGTCGCGACGAAGACATGCATCTGCTCGGCCGGGTCGCCGCCAAGCACTTCGACATCGTGATCGTGCGCGAGGACCGGAACCCGCGGGGACGGGAGAAGGGCGAGACCGCCGAGCTCGTCGTGGAAGGGGTGCGCGCGGCGATCGCGGAGGGAGACGCCCGCGCCGGTACCGTCGAGATCGTGCTCGACGAGATGGACGCGGCTCGCAAGGCGCTGGATCGCGCGCGGCCGGGCGACATCGTCGTGCTCTGCGTCGACTACGCCACCGAGGTCTACAAGGAGCTGGAGAAGCGGCGGGGGAGCGCGACGCCCGCGGCGCTCCGTCCGTCCGAACGTGGCCTGATCGAGGCCGTCGGAGGCGATGCGGACCTCATCGATCTCTCGTCCCTCCCCCGCTAGTGGACGTCCGCCGGATCGCCGAGGATCTCCGCGCGCGCCGTGACGAGCTCACCTCGCAACTCGGTGTCGTCACCACCGTGGAGCGCGACCCCGACGCGTCGGTGTCCTTCGGCAAGCGGGTCGGTGATGGGACGACCGAAGCGGTCGAGCGGCTGAACCGGGTCGGGACCGCTCGCGAGCTGGAAGTGATGCTGCGCGACGTGGATCGTGCGCTGGTGAAGGTCGAGGACGGCACCTACGGGATCTGCGACCGGTGCGGCAGGTTGATCCCCGAGGCGCGCCTGGAAGCGCGGCCGTGGTCGGTCCTCTGCGTCGACTGCGCGGCATCGAAGGCCTAGGTCGACGTGGGTGACGGAGGCGCTGGCTCATGATCGATGCGTCCGACGTGCCGGCAACGATCGCGGCCCACGCGCCCCGAGCCGGGGTGTTCCTGGATCTCGACGGGACGCTCGCGCCGATCGTCCCTCGTCCCGAGCTGTCCGAGGTCCTCCCCGAGATCCCTTCGGTGCTCGCTCGGTTGGCCGGCCTTCTCGACGTGGTCGCGGTGATCTCTGGCCGCCCGTCCGAGCAGGTCCGGGGCCTGCTGGACGTGGAAGGGGTCCAGATCGTCGGGACCCACGGGCTGGAGGACGAGCGCCCGATGGCCGAGGAGATCCTCGAGGAGGTCAGGGCGGCAGCGGCGGCCGTGGGCGCCTGGGTCGAGCCGAAGGGCGCCGCCGCCGCCGTTCACTTCCGAGCGCTCTCGGACCCCGAGGCCGCCGAGACCGCGATGGCGGGACGCCTGGCCGTGATCGCCGCGACCCATGATCTCGAGGTCGTGCCCGGGAAGCGGATCCTCGAGCTCGCACCAGCGGGACGTCCGCGCAAGGGAGGGGCGGTGGAGCGGATCGTGCGCGATCGGCAGCTCACCGCCGTCCTGTTCGCAGGAGATGACGTCGGGGACCTCGACGCGTTCGCGGCGCTCGGCCGGCTCCGGACCCGAGGGCTCTGGACCTGCGCGGTCGTGGCGGCCGGTCCCGAGACACCTGCTGAGGTCCTCGCGGCGGCGGATCTGCTCGTCGACGGACCGAACGGGATCGCGACCCTGCTCGCGTCGGTCGCCGACGCGTCGGAGCGGTCCGGATCCGCGCCCTAGGGGCTCGGCAACCGCACCTCGTCGATCGCGCGGAGCTGTCCGGCCAACCAGGTCGCAGGCGTGTGCGAGAGCGCCGACCGCTGGAGCCCGCGCGCGCGTCTGGTGCGCTCCTCGTCGGGCATCGCGAGCGCCTCGTGGATCGCGTCCGCCGTCTCCGAGAGGTCGAAGGGGTTGATCGCCAGCGAGTGGCGGCCGAGCCGTCCGAACGCGCCGGCGTTCCGGGACAGGATCAGCGCGCCGCCGCTCGTGTTCACGACCGGACCCTCCATCGCCACGAGGTTCATCCCGTCGTGGACGGGGTTGACGAGCATCGCGTCGTAGCGGTCGTAGGCGGCGACCGCGTAGGTGAAGTCCTCCTGCACCTTGACGACGATCGGCATCCAGTCCTCCTTGCCGTACGTCGCGTTGATCCGGTCGGCCGCCGCGCGGCAGTCCGCACCGTAGTCCCGGTACGCGGGCACCTCTTCTCGCGAGGGGCTCAGCAGCGCGAGGAACACGGCGCGATCGCGCCACTCGGGATGCCGCTGCAGGAAGAGCTCGAACGCCAGGAAGCCACGCAGGATGTTCTTCGACGGCTCCAGCCGATCCACGCGGAGCAGGAGCTTCCGACCGCCTCGGATCTTCTCCACCTGCGCGCGCAACCGCTTGGCCCGATCGGTGGCGGCCGCTTCTCGGATCTCCTGGGCGCCGACCGCCACGGGGAAGGACCTGATCTGCACCTCGCGGCCGTCGACCTCGGCCCGGTGGGCGCGGATGTCGACGTGGACGTCATCGAGCTCCCGGGCGGACAGCAGGAAGTTCTCGCCCCACTGACGGCCTTGGAACCCGACGACGTCGGCGCCGAGCATCCCGCGCAGGATCGATTGCCGCATGTCGACGGGCAGGGTGCGCAGGTACGTCCGGCCGGCGAACGGCGTGTGCGAGAAGTGCAGGATGCGCGCCTCGGGCACCAGGTCTCGCAGCATCCGCGGGACGAGCGTCAGGTGATAGTCCTGGATCAGGAAGACCGGGTCGTGCTTCGCCTCCACGGCGAGCGCCCGCGCGAACGCCCGGTTCGCCTCGACGTAGTCCGCCCAGTCGTGCTCCGTCCGCTCGTCGAACGTCGGCGTGCGCGCGATGTCCCACAGGTAGTGATGCGCGAACCAGAGGATCCCGTTCGCGATGCCGTTGTAGTAGCCCTCGTAGCGGTCCTCGGGGATGTCGACGTACCGGACCCGCTGCGCGGCGCCCTCGACCTTGCGCCCCCGTGGCGACACCTCCCGGTCGCCCTCGGTGACGGCCGCGGCGACCCAGGTGGCGTCGTCGCGCTCGAGGACGCCGCCAAGGACCGTGACGAGGCCGCCCGAGCCTCGATGGGCGACGAGCTTCCCGTCGTCACCCCGCTCGAAACGGACGGGTCCCCTGTTCGATGCCACGACGAGGGCGGATTCCATCGCGGAGTGCTGGGTGGCGGCCATGCCCCCCCATCCTCTCAGGCTCGCCGGGGGTCTCCCCGAAGGACAACCTCAGCCCGCCTGCCGCGCCCCGGTCGCGGCGCGCACGAGGCGGCGGACGTCGGAGGGCCCGAGCAGCTTGGCGTGTTGGGATCGGAGCCATCGGAACGCCTGGGCGCGCTGGGCGAGTGCCGTGATCCCGACGACGTCGCCGGGGGAGGACGCCTTCAGCATCCCGCGGAGCGCGCGGAGCTCGTCCACGTACACCGGGACCTCGTGTTGGCCTGCGCGGGCCGCCCCTCGGCGCAGCTGGGCGATCACGTCCTCACGCGGGCGACCGCGCAGGTACCTCTTGAGCTCGGCGATCGCGAGGTGGTCCGCCCCCAAGGCAGCGCGCACGGCGAAGCCCTGCAGGATCTCGTCCGTCCGGTCGCCGGCGGTGCAGATCGCCAGCCAGATCTCCCGGCCCGGCGGCCGGAGCCCCTGGAGGATCTCCACGAGCCCGTCCATCCCCGCCTCGTTGTGGGCGTAGTCGAGCACGAGCAGGCGTCGGTCGAGGGAGAACAGGTTCGTGCGACCCGGGTTCTTCTGCGGGTCGAGGACGAACGTGCGGAGACCTTTGGCCACGACGCGCGCGGGCAGACCGACGGCGAGGCCGGCCGCGGCCGCGGCGAGCGCGTTCTGCGTGTACATCCGTGAGAGGCCGGCGAGCGTCACCGGCACGCGGTCGAGCTCGATCAACGGGTGGACCACGGAGTCCTCCATCCAGCCGATCGTGCCGTCGAGGACGCTGATCGCGCGGCCGCCGCCGGCGAGCGTCTCGAGGATCGCCGGGTGTCGTGGGTCCAAGGAGAACAGCCACGGACGGCCGCTCGCCATCCGTCGCATCGCGAGCACCCGCGGATCGTCCGCGTTCAGGACGACCCACCCGTCGGGCCGGGTGATCCGTGTGACCGTGGCCTTGACCTCTGCGAGCTGATCGACGGTCGTGATGCCGTGGAGGTTGAGATGATCTGCGGAGACGTTCGTCACGACGGCGACGTCGTTGTGCGCGACCCCGATCCCGCGCTGCAGGATGCCACCGCGGGCGGTCTCGAGGACCGCGATGTCCGGGTGTTGGGCGAGCGCCGTCGCGGCTCCCCCGAACCCCGAGTAGTCCCCTTTCTTCACGAGCCGCTCGTTGCGGTACACGCCGTCGGTCGAGGAGAACGCGACGCGCTTCCCCGCGGTCATCACCATGTGGGCGATCAGCCGCGTGGTCGTGGTCTTCCCGTTCGTCCCGCTCACCTGGATCACCGGGACGCGCGGTTCCGGCACCGTCGGCTCCGGTCCGGGCTCCGCGGCGGCCACGTCCTGGGCGAGCCCGGCGATGACGCGCGCCGGAGATCGGCGGAGCAGTGCGCCCATCCCGGTCGCGACGGCGCCGGCGAGCGCCTCCGCTGCTCCGCGTCGTCGCCACGGGAACGCGATGACCACGTGCCCGAACTCGGGTCCCGTCCTGCCCCGGACTGCGAGCCGGCCCGTGCCGACGGACGAGGCGATCCGCCGCGTCAGCTGCACGGCGATCCGCGCCGTCGCGCGCAGCCGCTGGTCGCTCCCCGCCGTACCGGGGACGATCGAGGCGACGCCCACTCCGGCCGCGATCGTCTGGATGCGATCGTCGCTCGCGCGGAGCCATCCCCCGACGTCGAGCAGCAGCTTCACCGCGGGGCGAGGGAAATAGAGGTTGGGCCCTTCGAGGACGCGGAGCTCGACGATGCGGACGGCGTCGGCGTGCTTCATCCGCCGCCGGAGCCGGGTGGTGTACCACCCGCCGCGGCCATGTCGATCTCCGCGGCGAGGGCGACGTCCTTCTCGGTCACGCCGCCCGCGTCATGGGTGGAGAGCGACACGTAGACGCGGTTGTAGTGGATCTCGATGTCGGGGTGATGGCCCGCGCCCTCGGCGAGCTCGGCGACGCGGTTCACGAACGCGATCGCCGACCGGAAGCCGGGGAAGGCGAACTCGCGATGGATCGCGTTCGCCAGGAAGGTCCATCCCTCCATCTCCGAGAGGAACGTCCTCAGCTCCGCATCCGAGAGCTTCGCCATGCGGCCCGCAGCGTACGTCAGGAGGCCTGCGGAGCGCGAGCCCGGCGGAGCTCGGGGTACAGCAGCGCCACGAGCCCCGCGCCGAGCACACAGACGATCCCGCCGAACACCACGCTGAAGGCGGGGGAGACGAGGCGGGCGACCAGCCCGCCCTCCACATCGCCGATCCGGGGGCCGCCGGTCACGACGAGGATGTGGATCCCGAACAGCCTTCCTCGAAGCCGGTCCGGAGCGGACCACTGGAGGATCGTCGTTCGGAAGATCGCGCTGATCACGTCCGCCCACCCCGCCAGCGCGAGCATCGCGAGTCCGAGCCAGAACGTGTTCGACGAGCCGAACGCGGCGATCGCCACCCCCCAGGCGGCCACGGACACGATCACGGCGATCCCTTGACGACGGACCCGGCCCGTCCAGCCGCTGGTCAGCGCTCCGAGGAGCGCCCCGAGGGCGAGCGCCGCGAACAGGAGCCCGATCGCCTTCTCGTCCCGGTGGAACTGGTCCTGGATCAGGAAGGGGAACAGCACGCGGGGCAGGCCGAAGATCATCGCGATCAGGTCGATCACGAACGTGGACATGATCAGCCGATGTTTCGTCGCGAAGTTGAACCCCTCCTTGATCGCGGACAGCCCCGTGTCCGCGTGATCCTCACGGAGGGGCGGCATCGGCCGGAGGAGCGTCGCTGCGACGAACATGCAGGCGATCGATGCGAGATCGACCGCGTAGGCGACCGTGACGTCGGCCGACGCGATCACCAACCCGGCGAGGAGCGGCCCGACGAGGGCGGCGGTGTTCCACACCACCTGGTTCAGGGCCTGCGCCGCCGGGAGCTGAGCGGGGTCCAGGACCCGCGCGACGATCGCGGACCGCGTGGGGCCGTCGAGCGAGCTGCTCGCGGCGAGCACGACGAGGCCGGCGAAGATCAGCCACAGGGGCGGTCGGCCGGCGATCGCCCCCGCGAGGAGGATCGACGCCCCCACGGCCAAGCCCACCTGCGCCACCATCAGGAGGCGTCGCCGATCCCACGCGTCCAGGATCGCCCCGCCCGCCAAGGTTCCGGCCACGAGGCCGAGGAGGTAAGCGAGCCCGGTGGCCCCGACGGCCGCCTCCGAGCCGGTGAGCCTCATGACCTGGACGAACACGGCGACGAGCGTGAACTGGCTCCCCGTGGCGGTGACGAGGAGGCCGAGCCAGATCAGCCGGAACTCCCGGGAAGCTCTGAGCGGCCCGAGGTCGATCGCCAGGCGGCGGAGGCGGGTCCGGCTCCTCTCCTCGGGTTCGCCCACGGCCGTCATCGCCCGACGGTAACAACGGGCGGATCCTCGGGCTGCGCCGGGATTGGGACGGTCCGTGGAGGATCGAGCCGGCGCGGCTTCATCCCGCCGTCTGGGCGACCGCCTCCTCCAGCAGATCGAGACCTTCGGCCAGCAAGCCATCCTCGATCGTCACCGGTGGGAGCAGCCGGACGACGTTGCCGTACGTGCCGGCGGTCAGGACGATCAGCCCGCGTTCGAGCGCCGCCGTGCCGAGAGCGGACATCACCGCTCCGTCGATCGGTTCCTTCGTAGCACGGTCGGCCACGAGCTCCATCGCACACATCGCCCCCCGTCCGCGCACGTCGCCGACCGTGCCGAACCGGTCCTGCATCTCGCGCAGCCGCGCGTCGATCGTCTCGCCCACCGCCCGCGAGCGATCGAGGAGTCCTTCGCGTTCGATCTTGTCGAGCACCGCGAGCGCGGCCGCCGCGGCGACGGGGTTCCCGCCGTAGGTGCCACCGAGCCCGCCGACGTGCACGCTGTCCATCATCTCGGCGCGCCCGGTGACCGCGGAGATCGGGAGTCCGCCGCCGAGGGACTTCGCGCTCAGGACCATGTCGGGGATCACCCCCTCGTCCTCGATCGCGAACCACCGGCCGGCGCGACCCATCCCCGACTGGATCTCGTCGGCGATGAACACGATCCCGTTCGCGGCCGCGAACTCCGCCAGCCCGGCGATGAACCCCGGCGCCGGCACGATGAACCCTCCCTCGCCCTGGATCGGCTCGATCAGGATCGCGGCGATGTTCTCCTCGCCGATGTGCTTGTGCATCTCGTCGATCGCGTACGCCAGGCAGGACTCGGCGCACGTCGCCTCGGTCCCGCCCGTCGGACAGCGGTACGGGTAGGCCAGCGGCAGCCGGTAGATCTCGGGCGCGAACGGGCCCATGCCCTGCTTGTACGGCATCACCTTCGCCGTGAGCGACATCGCCATCAGCGTCCGGCCGTGGAACGCGTGGTCGAACACGACGATCCCCGATCGACCGGTGTGCTTCCGCGCGATCTTGACGGCGTTCTCGACGGCCTCCGCCCCCGAGTTCGCGAACATCGTCTTCTTCTCGTGATCGCCGGGTGCGAGCCCGTTCAGCCGCTCCGCCAGCTCGATGTACGGCTCGTTCGCGGTCACGTGGAAGCACGTGTGGGTGTCGAGCTCGAGCTGTCGCTGGGCCGCCGCCACCACCTCGGGCGCGGCGTGGCCCACGTTCAGCACGGCGATGCCGGTGGCGAAGTCGATCAGTCGGTTCCCGTCGACGTCCTCGACGATCGCGCCGGACGCGCGCGCCGTCACGATCGGATGGATGTTGGCGACGCCGCGAGGGACCGCCGTATCGCGCCGTTCGAACCACTCGCGTGACCTCGGCCCCGGGATCTCCGTGACGAGCTTCCGCTCCTGAGGGATGTCCATGACAGGTCCTCCGTCCGCCGGCCTCTCGGGTGATCGGCCGCGTCGGTCCGAGTATCGTGCGGAACCCGCCGGGCTGTCAGCCCCGTATCCACCTTCCGGGAGTGGCCCGACGAGCGTGGCAAGGACCCGGAAGCGCGAACGCGGCGCAGGCCCGACACTAGGGCGATGCGATCCGACGCCGTCCCCGACCCGGCCGCACTCGACTTCTGGCTCGGCGACTGGTCCTGCACATGGGAGGGGGGCCACGGCTCGAACCGGGTGGCCAAGGAGCTGGATGGACGCGTGGTCGTCGAACGGTTCGAATGCCTCTCACCGGAGCGGTGGTCGGGGATCAGCATGAGCGTCCTCGATCGGAGGCTCGGCCGCTGGCGGCAGACGTGGGTCGATTCGACGGGGAACTATTGGGCCCTCGACGAGGGCCGTGACCGCGGTGACCTTGCCTTCGAGGTCGACGAGATCGAGATCGGTGACGACGGGTCCCGTGTCCAGGTCAGGAAGCGGATGGTCTTCTCGGACATCGGTGAGAACGCCTTCCACTGGCGCTGGGAGCGTTCGTTGGACGGCGGGGCCGAGTGGGAGCCGTTGTGGACGATCGACTACACGCGAGAGGAGGGCGCTGGGACCGCCGACGCAGACGCCTGACCCGGGCAGGAAACGCCCGAAAGCAAGGAACCGGCAGGAACGGCAAGGAACACGGCAGGTCTCGGCACGGATGCGCTAGCGGTGCCGGGAGGCGGTCCCTAGCGTCGGTCCCGTGCTCCGGTACATCGCACGCCGGCTGCTCTATGCCGTTCTCGTCCTGGTCGTCATCTCGATCCTCACGTTCCTGATCTTCGTGAAGCTGCCCGCGGGCGACCCGGCCCGCCGGGCGGTCGGGCGGAGGACGGATCCCGTGCAGATCGCGAACGCACGACGCGCCTTCGGACTCGACCAGTCGTTGTTCGTCCAGTACGGCAGGTTCGCGAAGGGGCTGATCCCACTCCCCAACACGTTCCTCTCCGAGGACGTCTACTACTCGTTCTCGAACTACCAGCCGGTCCGGGAGGAGATCTGGCGCCGCCTCCCGGTGTCTGCGATCCTCGCGCTCGGCGCCTCGATCCTCTGGTTGCTGATCGGGATCCCGCTCGGCATCGCATCGGGCGTTCGCCCCAGATCGCTCGCCGCCCGGTGGACGATGGTGCTGGCCATCGTGGGCGTGTCCCTACCCGTGTTCTGGCTGGGCCAACTGCTGCTCTACTTCGTCTGGTACAAGGCCCACCTCGCGCCATCCAGCGGTCTCGAGATCAACGCGGGCGTCTTGGGCAGCGCCCTCTCGGGGAAGTTCATCCTCCCGTGGATCACCGTCGCCGTCGGCTACGCGGCGATCTACGCGCGGATGCTCCGGAGCAACGTGATCGAGACGACGCAGGAGGACTACATCCGGACCGCGCGGGCGAAGGGGCTCTCGGAGCGACGCGTCGTGTACAAGCACGCGCTCCGCGGGGCGCTGACCCCGATCGTGACGATGATCGGCATCGACTTCGCGACGATCCTGGCCGGGCTCGTCATCACGGAGACCCTCTTCGGGCTCCCCGGCCTTGGGCAGCTCGCCGTTCAGTCGATCTACACGAACGACTTCCCCATGGTGATGGGAGTGACGATCATCGGTTCGATGTTCATCCTCGTCGCCAACATCGTCGTCGACGTCGCGTACGCGTTCCTCGATCCCCGCATCCGGTACTAGCGCTCCGAGCGAGGGCGTTCCGCGAGAACCCATCTCGGGGCTTCAGGGGCGGGTGCACCGGGACGCTCGGATGTCGCATACTGGCGGACCGACAAGGGTCGCGCCGCGGAGCGGCGTGCGAGGCAGCGGAGGAGGGACCATGGCGGACGCCTATCAGATGTTCATCGGCGGCGAGTGGGTGAACTCGTCGGACGGACAGACCCGCGACGTGATCAACCCCGCGACCGGGGAGGTCGTTGCCACGGTTCAGGAGGGCACGAAGGAGGACGCGAACCGCGCCGTCGCGGCCGCGAAGAAGGCCTTCGAGGGAGACTGGTACGACTCCACGCCGAAGGATCGCCAGCTCGCCCTCCTGAAGTTCGCCGACGCGATCGAGCAGAACGCGGACGAGATCGTGAAGCTCGAGGCGCAGAACGTGGGCAAGCCGGCCGCCGTGACCCTGTCGGAGGAGATCCCGCCGATCGTCGACAACCTCCGGTTCTTCGCCGGCGCCGCCAGGACGATGGAAGGCAGGGCGGCGGGGGAGTACATGGCCGGGTTCACCAGCTACGTGAGGCGTGAGCCGATCGGCGTCGCCGGATTGATCGCGCCATGGAACTACCCGCTGATGATGGCGATCTGGAAGATCGGTCCCGCGCTCGCGACGGGGAACACGATCGTGTTGAAGCCCTCGGAGATGACGCCGCTGACGGCGCTCAAGCTCGCGGAGATCACCGCCGACCTCCTGCCGCCCGGTGTGTTCAATGTCGTGACCGGTGACGGCGTGCCCGTGGGCGACACGCTCGTCCGGCACCAGGACGTGGGCATCGTCTCCCTCACCGGCGACACGGCGACCGGCAAGCTGATCGCGGCGAACTCCGCGGAGACCCTCAAGCGGGTGCATCTGGAGCTCGGCGGCAAGGCGCCGTTCATCGTGTTCGACGACGCCGACATGGAACAGGTCGTCGAGTGGATCAAGATCGGCGGCTACTTCAACTCGGGCCAGGACTGCACCGCGTCTGCGCGGATCCTCGTCGGCTCGGGCGCCTACGAGAACGTCTTGGCGGAGCTCGTGCCGGCGGTGGAGTCGATCAAGGTCGGCGACCCCTTCGCGGACGACACCGAGATGGGCTCGATGATCTCCAAGGAGCAGCTCGAGCGCGTCGTCGGGTTCGTCCAGCGGGCAGAGGAAGCCGGCGCCAAGGTACTGACGGGCGGCAAGGCGATCGACCAGGACGGCTACTGGTACACGCCGACGGTCGTGAGCGAGGTGGGCCAGGACGCCGAGATCATCCAGAAGGAGGTCTTCGGTCCGGTCGTCACGGTGCAGCGCTTCGATGACGAGACGCAGGCGCTCGAGTGGGCGAATGGCGTCCCGTACGGCCTGTCGAGCTCCGTGTGGACCCGCGACGTGGGGCGGGCGCATCGGATGGCACGGAGGCTCCAGTTCGGATGCGTCTGGATCAACACGCACATCCCGCTCACGCCGGAGATGCCGCACGGCGGCTACAAGCAGTCCGGCCACGGCAAGGACATGTCGGTGTACTCGTTGGAGGACTACACGAACATCAAGCACGTGATGGTGTCGCTCGACTGACGCCACCCCCGGTGACGAAGGCGGTGAGGACATGGCCGTGAGGCCCTATCTGGTGAACGGCGAATGGCGGACGGGCGAGGGCTCGTTCGAGGTCCACAGCCCGTACGACGACAGCGTGGTCGCCGAGATCGGCGTGCCGACCGAGGCCGACGTCGAGGAGGCGACGGCCACGGCCGACGAGACCTTCAAGGAGTCCTCGAAGCTTCCCGTCCACGCTCGTGCGGACGCGCTCGACCACATCTCGAAGCGCCTCGGCGAGACGATCGAGGAGAACGCTCGGCTGATCGCGCAGGAGGGCGGCAAGCCGCTCAAGTGGGCGACCGTCGAGGCGACCCGAGCCGTGTCCACGTTCCGCTGGGCCTCCGAGGTGATCCGCCGCGGGGACGACGAGTTGATCCGCTTGGACACCGAAGCGTCGCTCGGCTCGCGCGTGGGCCTGATCCGACGGTTCCCGATCGGACCGGTCCTCGGGATCACGCCGTTCAACTTCCCGCTGAACCTCGTGGCCCACAAGGTCGCGCCCTCCCTCGGCGTGGGGGCGCCGATCGTCGTGAAGCCCGCGAGCGCCACGCCGATCGGGTCGCTCCGGTTGGCGGAGTTCTTCGCCGAGACCGACCTTCCGAAGGGGATGTACCAGGTCCTGCCGGTGTCCTCGAAGGTGGCCGACGGCATGGCCCGCGACGAGCGCTACCGGAAGATCTCGTTCACGGGCTCGGCGGAGATCGGCTGGTACCTGAAGGGCCTCGACCCGAAGAAGCGCGTGACGCTCGAGCTCGGCGGGAACGCCGGTGTGATCGTGCACGCCGACGCCGACCTCGACTTCGCTGCGCAGACGGATCGCATTCGGTGGGTACTACCAGGCCGGACAGAGCTGCATCAGCGTGCAGCGGGTGCTCGTCTCCTCCGAGGTCTACGACGACTTCACCGCTCGACTCGTGAAACAGGTCGAGAGCCTGAAGGTCGGCGACCCGATGGATCCGACGGTCGACGTCGGCCCCGTGATCCAGCGCGCAGAGGTCGACCGGATCGCGGGATGGGTGAAGGAGGCCGTGGCGGAAGGAGCGGAGGTGCTCACCGGGGGAGAGGGTGACGGCCCGTTCTTCCAGCCGACGCTGATCTCGAAGGTCACGCCCGAGATGAAGGTGTGCCGCGAAGAGGTCTTCGGACCGGTCGTGACGGTGAGCCCGTACGAGACGTTCGAGGACGCGCTCCGCGTCGTGAACGATTCGAAGTACGGCCTGCAGGCCGGTGTGTTCACGAACGACATCAACCGAGCGTTCGAGGCCCACCGCTCGATCGAGGTCGGCGGCGTCATCGTGAACGACGTTTCCGCGTTCCGCGCCGATCAGATGCCGTACGGAGGCTCGAAGGACTCGGGCTTCGGACGCGAGGGTCTGCGCTACGCGATGGAGGAGATGACCGAGCCTCGGATCATGGTCCTGTCGCACGTTCCGCTCTAGGCGGGACCGTGGATCTCAACGAGGTCGTCTTCGTCGCCCTCCCGTTCATCGTGTCGATCGTTCTCGGCGTGGGGTTCCTCTACGTGTTCCGCGAGCGATCGGCGGCGCGTGACGTGCTGCGTCGCCGCGCACAGCTCGCGGAACCAGATATCGCGACGCCGCTCCGCGATCCGCAGCGGCCGGAACGGCCCTGGTGGGGGAACCCGTGGTTGTGGGTCGTCGTGTGCCTCGTGTTCGTGGTGCTGGGCATCTACGTGTGGCCCGGCCTGTTCGGCGTGACGTTCCTGTTCCTGCCGTTCATCTGGGTGTGGCGCCCGCGGCGCGGCCCGGACGTCGACCCGCGCACGAACGGCCACGCGAAGCGACAGGACCCGAGCTCCCTCGGCGGCTGAGTCCTCGATGAGTTTCCTCGTCGAGATCGTGGAGCTGATCACCGATTCGATGATCGTCGCCGAAGGCATCAGCCGAGACGTGACGTACTCGCGCGCGACCGACATCGAACCGTTCATCAGGCGTCTCGAGGCCCTCGGCATACCGCGAGGGGTAGAGCGTTGCGAGGACGGGGCGTTCTGCCTGGGCGATTCGGTGCTCGTGTACGCCGTCGAACCGCTCCTCACACCTGAGGGCCGTGGTCTCGCCGATGTGGCAGTCGAGCAGCTGGAGACCCACGGCGCCAGGATCGAGCGCGTCGACCGGCCGCACGAGCACGTGCTCTCCATCGCGGCCTCGACCGAGAGCGATTGGCTCGAGGCGAGGATCCTCGCTGCCAGGGGGTGGGTGTTCCTCATCAGCGGCCCCGCCGGAACAGATCGCGTCGCGCTGACGGAGATCCTCGATGCCTCGATCGCCGAGATCGAGCACCCCTCAACCCGATGACGCGAACATGCGATCGGCGAAGTCGCCGACGATCGCAGCGGCCTCGCGTTCGTGCCGCCAGAGGTAGTGGTCGGTGCCATCGATGATCACGACCTCGGCCACTCCTTCGCCGTAGGCGCGGAGCTCGTCAGCGGGGCAGTACTCGTCGTTCGCGCCCGAGAGGAGCAGGAGCGGGCGCTTCAGGAGCCGGAGCTCCGATGGGGACGGCATCGGGGGAAGCTCCAGGTCGTTCGGTCGGAGCGGAGCGCCGAACAAGGCCAGGGCGCTCACCCGCTCGTCGTCGAACGCTTCCCGGAGCGCGACGCTGGAGCCGAACGACCAGCCGAACGTGAGGGTTGGCCCATCGGCGCGCCCACGCACGGCGCCGATCGCAGCACGGACGTCGCGCAGCTCGTCTCGGCCGCCCCCGTACGTGCCGGCCGAGCCCATGATGCCGCGGAAGTTGAAGCCCAGCGTCGCGAACCCGCGCTTGCCGGCGAGCTCGTTCCGCACCGACCACAGGACGGGGTGGTCCTTGCTCCCGCCGTGACGAGGATGTGCGTGACAGATCACCGCCGATCCGCGCGGCGGGTCATCGGGCATGCGGAGCTCACCCTCGAGTCGGACGCCGTCGTCCGTCATGAACGTCACGGGCTCCATCGCTTCTGCGACGATGCCAGCGATGGGGGAGCTGCGGCAACCGACCGGCACCGCGTTCACGATCCGCGACCCCTTGCCGTGGCCCGACGTCGCGGCGATCGCGCGAGAGGGCGAGTCGCTCGGCTACGTGGCTGTGCTGCTCCCCGAGATCGGTGCGCGCGACACCGCGGCCACGCTCATGGGGTTGGCGGGGGAAACCTCCGCGCTGCTGCTCGGGACCGGCGTGATCCCGATGGCGGCGAGGACATCCAAGCTCGCGGCGATGGCGGCCGCGACCGTTCAGGAACGCTCCGGCGGCCGGCATCTCCTCGGTGTCGGGACGGGTGGCGCGGCGCCGGGGGCGCTCGACCGGCTCCGGACCTACGTAGAGGAGATCCGGACCCTGATCGGGGCTGGCTCACCCGGCGCCGCGCTGCGGCTCCCGTTGCCGGCTCCCGTTCCGATCTGGATCGCGGCACTCGGTCCGAAGGCGACCCGTCTCGCAGGCGAGATCGCCGACGGCGTGATCCTCAACTGGTGCACGCCGGATCGCGTGTCGGAGGCCCGCGACGCGATCCGGGCGGCGGCCGGCGAAGCGGGCCGCGACCCGGACTCGGTCACGATCTCGGTCTACGTCCGTGCCGCCTTCTCCGATCGTGCGGATGAGGCGCTCCTGGGGGCCGCGGCCGAGTACGCGTCGTACCCGGCGTACGCGCGCCAGTTCGAGGCGATGGGCGTGGAACCATCACCCGGGGCGGTCGTGGACGCGGTCTGCCTCCGGGGCGACCGGGACGCCGCCCGCGAACGGCTCGACGCCTATCGGCGGGCGGGCGCGGACCTCCCCGTGGTCTATCCGGCCCTCACCCCGAGGGAGGGCCCCGAGGCTTCGATCGCCGTCCTCCGAACCCTGGCTCCGTGACCTCTTGCCGAGCCGCGGACCGGCGGTAGACTTCATTCGCAAGGTCGGCACCGTGGAAAAGGGGTAAATGGGATGACCTACACGATCGCAGAGCCCTGCATCGACGTGAAGGACCGAGGGTGCGTCGACGAATGCCCCGTCGACTGTATCTACGAGGGGCCCCGGATGCTCTACATCCATCCCGACGAGTGCGTCGACTGCGGGGCCTGCGAACCGGTTTGTCCCGTCACGGCGATCTTCTACGAGGACGACGTGCCGGCGGAGTGGAAGCAGTTCAACCCGATCAACGCCGAGTGGTTCAGCGACGAGATCAGCGGGGTCGGATCCCCGGGCGGCGCGGCGCAGGTCGGTCCCGCGGCGAAGGATCATCCGATCGTCGAGGCCTGGCCTGCGCTCTAGTTCCCGACTCAGGGCGAGCCCGGCGTCGCCGGGTGAACGGCCGGGAGGAACACGCGGAACGACGCGCCTCCGCCTTCCCGCTCCTCGACCCACGCACGCCCGTGATGCATCTCCGCGAAGCGTCGCACGAGGGTGAGCCCCACCCCGACCCCCGGTGAGGGTTGGGGGACGTCGGTGCCCTGACTGAACTCCTCGAAGATCCGTTCCCGGAGTTCGTCCGGCACGCCGTCGCCCTCGTCCTCGACGAGGATCATCGCCCCGTCGGCGGAGGCCATCACGGACACGTGGACGGAGGTGCCGCTCGGCGTGTGCCGGACGGCGTTCACGAGGAGGTTCTCCACGATCCGCTCGACCTTCGGCGGATCGACCGGCACGACGACGGATTCGGTGGTCACCGCGACCTGATCACGGAGCGAGGGATCCGTTTCCGCGACCATCCGGCGGACGAGGTCACCGACGTCGGTCGGCTCGAACGCGGGTGTCAAGACCCCGCGCCCGAGGCGGTCGAGATCGAGCAGGTTCGTCACGAGGCGCTCGAGCCGGCGCGCGTTGTGCTCGATCCGTCCGGCGAGCTCCCGCGTTTCCTCGGGCTCCAGCCCGACGTCGCCACGCTCGAGCGTGATCGCGAGGCCGAGGATCGCCGCGAGCGGCGTGCGGAGGTCGTGCGACACGGCTTGGAGGAACGTGTCCTTCATCTGGTCGAGCGCGCGCAGGCGGATCGCCGCCTCGCGCTCGACCTCGAGGGCTCGCTCGAGGTCCTCCTGCGCGCGCTTCCGGTCGCTGATGTCCCGGATGAATCCCGAGAACGTGATCTCCTCACCGACGGCCACGGGAACGATCGCGAGCTCGACCGGGATCAGCCGGCCGTCACGATGGAGGCCCTGGATCTCGATCCGAGCGTTCAGCACGCTCCCCTCTCCGGTCGCACGCCAGCGCCGGAGTCCTTCGCTGTGGGCCGCGCGATGCGCGTGCGGAACGATCGTCTCGACGAGCGGCCGGCCGATCACCTCGTCGGCGCTCCAGCCGAACGTCGCCTCCGCCTGTGGGTTCCAGCCGGTGATCACGCCCTCCACGTCCATGCTCACGACGGCGTCGAGGGCGCGGTCGACGATCAGCCGCAGATGCTCGTGCGCATCGTGCAGGCGACGCTCCGCCTCTTTGCGCGCCGTGATGTCCAGCTGGAACCCCTGCCAATACGGCGACTCGTTCTCGGGACGGACCAGCGTCGCCTCGTCGAGGACCCAGACGATGCTGCCGTCCGTGCGGACCATGCGGTACTCGAGGGCGAACCGGTCCGAGCCGTCCGTATTGCTCGATGCGTCGGCCTCGAAGACCATCTTCCGGTCGTCCGGGTGGACCATGGATCGCCACAGGTCGGGATCGGCGATCATCCGATCGACGGGGACGCCCGTCAGCTTCTCGGCGCCGGGTCCGACGTACTGCGTGAGCGACCTCGTCGGATCGTCGGGATCGATGGACTGGATGTAGAAGACCGCCGGGTTCTGCTCGACCATCGTGCGGAACGTGAGCTCCGCCTCTCGGAGGCGCTCCTCGGCATCGTGTCGAGAGCTCACATCGGTCAGGAACCCGAGGAAGTAGTCCAGCTCCCCGTCCTCGTTCAGGACCGCCGTCGAGGTGTCGTGCACCCACACCCACCGACCGTCCGCGTGACGCATCCGATACTCGTGCTCGAACGGCTCGAGGTCGGAGTTGTTGAAGGCGTCGATCTCGCGGAGACGGGCGAGGTCGTCGGGATGCATGACCTCGAACCACAGGTCGGCCCGCTCCAGGAACCGTTCGGGCTGATACCCGAGGATGCTCTCGATCTGTGGGCTCACGAAGCCCATCACCGTCACGCCGTCGGCGCCGACGTGGTCGGTGTAGGTCACCGCCGGGATCCGCTCGACCATCGCCCGGAACCGAGCCTCGGCCTCTCGGAGCCGCGCCTCGGTCTCGACGCGTTCGGTCACGCCGACGAGGAAGCCCTGCCAATACAGGATCTGGCCGGCGTCGCCCAGGATCGGGCGAACCTCGTCCCGCACCCAAGCCCACGTTCCGTCCGCCGTTCGCATCCGGTACGTCTGGTCGAACGGGGTGCCCCGCGCGAAGGCCGTCCGGTTCGCGACCTGCACAGCGGCGCGGTCGTCGGGATGGACGTGTCCCCACCACCAATCGCGATCGCCGAGAGGGACCTCGGGCGCATATCCGAGCAGGTCATGGAGCTGGGGGCTGACGAAGGTCAACCGCCCACCCTCCGGATCGTGCGATTCCATGTACGTGACGGCCGGGTTCTGCTCCACGAGCCGCTGGTACCTGACCTCGGCGTGCCGTCGGCGTGCGTCTGCGCGGTCTGCCTGCTCGGCCGCGCCGAGCACCCCCGCCGCCGCGCGGAGTGAGTCGAGCTCGAACGCCGTCCATCCTCGGTCGTCGACGCAGTCGTCGAATCCGATGAAGGCCCACCAATCGCCGCCCACGAAGACGGGGAACGCGGCGATCGAGCGGATGTCCTGCTTCGCCAGCTCGAGTCGTTCCTCCTCGGGGAACTCGCTGATGACGCCGTGCACGGTCGCGCGCGACGACATCAGCTCGATCCATCGGCCGAACCCGGCCTCGGCGAGCGGGGTCCCTCGGAGGGTCGGGTTCTCGAACTGGGAGGTCACTCCCGGTGCACACCATTCGGCGAGCTGGGTCGCTCGGAACCCCGTCTCCAGCGTTCCGACCTCGATCAGGTAGGCGCGGCTCACGCCGGCGGCCACACCCAGGTGCATCAGGACGTCGTCGATCGCGTCGCGCCAATCGGAGGAGAGGAGCAGGCGCTCGGCCGAGTAGGCGACGGCAGCGAGCATGCCGCTCCCGACGAGCAGCGGTTCCTCCTCACGGATCGATCGAGCCACGTGGTCCCCCGGACACGGAAGGGTGCGACCCGTTCAGGGCCTGCCCGGATTATCGGGCTGGCCAGCGGCGACATGGAGTCCCCTGGTTGGGGCCGGGGGTTAGGCCGTCCGGGGGGCCCCAAGCTGGTCAGGAATGAGGGCCTGGTCAGGAAGGAGGGCCCTGGTCAGGAAGAACGGGAAGGACCCCCGGGGTCGAACCCGCGACCGGCATCTCCTCCGGCGTCGGCCACCGTTTCCGGGACTTCGCCGCCAGCTTGAACATCAGCTCGACCGCCTTCGGATCCTCCGCTCCAGGCCGGTGCTCGATCACGCCGTCGGCGGTCGCCCGGTCCCAGATGTCCTGCCCGAGTTCCGTCCTCACGATGGACAGCGTCCACCCCTCGGATTGGCCGAGGCCACCGAACGAGATGTCCGCGTGCTCGGCGGCGAAGTCGGGGCAGCGCAGGCACCCGGGACGCGTGAACCGTTGCGCATCCTTCAGCGGGTAGACAACCTCGTCCCCGGTATCCGTATAGAACAGGAGCTTCCCCTTGACGTTCACGCGGGCGAGATGGTCGAGGTCGAGGCCGAGCTCGTTCTGCGCGATCTCCACCATGAGGCCGTCGTAGGTGAAGGACTTGGAGCACAGGAGCCCGAACGTCCACGCGATCTTCCGCCGCCACTTGTTCACGCGCCGCGCTTCCAGCGCCCCGGTCGCACTCGATTGACAGCCCATGCCGACGAGTGCGACCTTCGAGAGCCCCATCTCGGCCGCCTTCAGGAGGGCGAGCGGGTTCGCGGAGTACGTGTAGCGGGAACCCGCGGTCGCGAGGATGCCTTCCGCATCCGTGACCACGGTCGGCTCGGCGTCCCACTGGCGCTCATCCGAGAGCTTCGACGTCAGGGCTCCGTCGATCTCGCCGTTGCGCAGGCCCCAGAGCAACAGCGCCGAGACGGCGCCGCCGTCCTGTCCGTGCAGAAGCGCATCCTGCTCGGTCGCCCTGGCGAGGTAGATCTCGCGATACTGCCCGATGACCTCCTCGGGCTTGCGGACCTGCCCGAAGAACAGCTCGTCGATCTCTGACTCCCACTCCCGGAAGCGGGGACAGGCACGGGTGCAGATGTCGCACCCCTTGTCGCCGTGGCTGCACCCCTCCGGTCCCTCCGGTTGGAGCTGCACGGGGACGTCGTTCTCGTAGCCGAGCACGTGGAACGGACAGGCCACGATGCAGGACGTGCAGCCGGTACACAGACCCGTGAGCACCACCTCGTTGTAGAGGTCGCGCCACTGCGTCTTCTCGACAGCCACGGCGGCAGTCTAGGGCGCCTTGTCCCGGAAGCGAAACCGGTCCGCGAGCCCACCCGTAGTACCGTGCGAGCCCGGAGATCGGGCGTCATCTTGACGGGATGGCCGAATGGCCACAGGAATGGGAGGGACGATGCATCGACGGTGGATGAGCCTGCTGGGCACCCTGATCGCGCTCACGCTGCTCGCCGCATCCTGCGGCGGAGACGACGACACACCGCCTGCTGAGAACGGCGGCAGCGAGACCGAGAGTCCGAGCGAGAGCCCGGCCGACGGCGGCGGCGGCGCCGATCTCACGATGGTGGACTTCGGGTTCTCACCGACCGGTCTCTCCGTGACCGAGGGCCAGACGATCACGGTCACGAACATCGGCGAGACCTCGCACACGTTCACGACCGACGACGAGGCCGTCGACGAGACGGTCGGCCCCGGGGAGGAAGTGGAGATCACACTCACCGGCGTGGCCAGTGGCGGCTTCCACTGTCGCTTCCACCCGCAGATGATCGGAACGCTTACGGTCGGCTGATCGGTCGAGGAGCGTCGCGCCTGCGACGTCAAGATCGGATCGAGCCGGTCAGATCGAGAACGAGTCGCCGCACGCGCACTCGTGCGTCGCCTGCGGGTTGAGCATCTTCAACCCGCCGCCGAGGAGCGCGTCGTTGAACTCCAGCGTGGAGCCGCGAACGATCGGGGCGCTCACCGGGTCGACGAGCACGCGGACCCCGTCCGCGGCCTCGATCACGGCGTCGTCCTCCCCGGGACCGTCCGCGAACGACAGGTCGTAGGTGAAGCCGGAGCACCCTCCGGCGGTCACGCGGACGCGGAGGACCGGCAGCGCGCGACCCTCTTTGAGGGCGAGCGCGGCGATCCTCCGCGCGGCCTTGTCGGTGACCGAGATGACCTCGGCGACGGGCGTGTCCATCACCTTCCAGGCTACCCGACCTGCTCCTCGATGCCGAGCAGGGCACCCTTCACGGACTCGGACAGGGTCGGGTAGGCGTGGATCGCCTGGGCGACGGCGGGGGCGGTCGTCCGGGCGGTCATCAGGAGGACGATCTGATGGATCAGCGAGCCCGCCTCCTCACCGACGATGTGTCCACCGAGGAGCTCAACGGTCCCGCGATCGGCGACGAGCTTCACCAACCCGTGGGTGTTCCCGTCGATGTGGGCCCGCTCGTTTTCGTCGAACCGGAGTACCGACGTGATCACGTCTCGGCCGTCGTCGCGCGCCTGGCGTTCCGTCAGTCCGACGCTCGCCACCTCGGGGTCGCAGAACGTCACTCGGGGTACCACGCGGTAGTCCCGAGCTTGGGGGTGACCGAGGATGTCCTTCACGACGAGCTCGGCCTCGTAGGAGCCGACGTGGGTGAACAGCAGGTCGCCGGTCGCATCTCCTGCCACCCAGACGTCGGGGTTCCGGGTCCGCAGGGTCTCGGTCAGGATGGGCTTCCCGTCCCGATCGAGCTCGATCCCGGCGGCGGCGACGTCGTGGGGCTCGAACATCGGACGGCGACCCGTCGCCACCAGGAGCTCGTCGGCGAGCACCGGATCGCCCTCAGCGAGCGTGAGCGTCCAGCCGGTCTCGTCGTGGCGGGCGCGCTCGATCCGCACGCCGGGTCGCACCTCGATCTCGTCGGCTTCCATCGCCGGCAGGATCGATGCAGCGGCCTCCTCGTCCTCCTGGGGCAGGATATGGGGCAGTGCCTCCAGCGCGGTGACCCGCGAGCCGAACCGGGCGTAGATCTGGGCGAACTCGATCCCGACCGCGCCCGTCCCGATCACCGCGAGCGACCCAGGCGGCGCGTCCGGCTTCCAGATCGCCTCGCGGTTCGTCCAGTACGGACCGTCTTCGATCCCCGGGATCGGCGGGACGGCGGCGTCGGTGCCGGTCGCGAGCACCACCCTGCCGGCCTCGATCACTGAGCCGTCCGCGAGCTCCACGCGGCGCTCGCCGACGAGGCGAGCCTCCTGGAGGAACACGCGGACGCCCACGCGCTCGAACGGCGCCGCCCCTTCGCCGGACTGCTGTTGGATCACGTCGCGGACCCGGGTCCGCACCGCCTGGAAGTCGACGTCGACCTCGGGGATCCGGAGGCCGAAGCGGGCGGCGTCCCGGGCGAGGGTCGCGATCTTCGCGGAGCGGAGCATCACCTTGGTGGGGACGCAGCCGTAGTGGTTGCATTCGCCGCCGAGCTTGTCCCGCTCCGCCAGCGCGACGGTCAGGCCGGACGATCGCGCGAGCGAGAAGGCGACCTCGGATCCGGTGCCGCCACCACCGATCACGAAGACGTCGACGGAGTCCATCGCTGCTCCCGGCCGTGACCTACGCCGTCCCGAGGTACCCGACGAAGATCCGCGCGTAGGCGCGTGCCCCCACGACCATCTCGTCGACCCCGATCGACTCGTTGGCCGTGTGTGCCAGCGTCAGCGACCCGGGCCCGGCGATCACGGTCGGGATCCGCGCGTCGTTGATGTAGAAGCGCGCGTCGGTGATCCCGGTGAAGCCGACGAACGGCGGCGGCGTGCCGGTCTCGGCGGCGATCGCGTCGCGGACGAGCGACGCGATCGCCGAGTCGCCGGACGTCTCCGCCGCCTCGGTCCACTCGCGCAGGGTGATCTCGATATGGGTGTCCGGTTGCTCCGCCACGAGGTCGTCGATGAGCCGGTGGAACGGTGCGAGGACGGCGTCGGGGTCGTCCTCGCCGGGGACGATCCGGCGGTCGATCTCGACCTCGCATCGATCCGGAACGACATTGGGGGCGCTGCCGCCGGCGATCATCGCCGCATTGACCGTCGGGGCGCCGACGAGCGGGTGGACGCGTGCCGGGAGGACCTCGCCGAGCCGCAGGGCGAACCGCGACATCGTGAGGATCGCGTTCACGCCACGGTGGGGTTGGGAGCCGTGCGCGGCTTTCCCGTGCGCGACCGCGGTGACCCACGCGCCGCCGCGCTCGGCGAGCGCGATCTCCATCTCGGTCGGTTCCCCCACGATCGCGGCGTCCTGGTCGAGCAGTCCCTGGTCGCGGAGGACCCGCGTGCCGTGCACCCCGGCGTGTTCCTCATCGGCGACCAGATGGAGCTCCAGCGTGCCCCCGAGCGTGATCCCCGCTCGGCGGATCGCCGCGACCGCGCCGAGCGCGGCTGCGATCGGCCCCTTCATGTCGCACGCCCCTCGTCCGACGAGCCGCCCCTCGACGACCTCACCGTCGAACGGCCCGCTTGCCCAGCTCCCGGCGTTCCCGGCCGGAACGGTGTCGAGGTGCCCGTTCCACACGAGACGGGGCCGGTCACCCGATCCGAGCCGGGCGACGATGCTCGGACGCTCCTCCTCGGATCGGACGATCCGGGTCTCAGCCCCGAGGTCCGTGAGGATGCCGATCGCGACATCAACGACCTCGTCCTCGGTGCCGCCCGGGTTCTCCGACGGCGCCGCGATCAGTGCCCGTGCGTGGCGGAGCACCTCGTCGGGGTCGACGGCCGCCGCTACTGCGGCCGCGGCCGCGCTCGCTGCCTCCTTGGCGGCGACGGACGCGGCTCCCGCGACGTCCTCGCCTACCATGGCTGCGGATGCTACACGCGCCCTCACTCCAGGACGTCCTGCGCTCCGCGTTGGAGCCCGCGCCGACGTACGCGCCGGCGCCCGGTGATCGGCTCGCGGCCGTGCTCGCGCCCCTCGTGGAAACACCGGAGCCGTCGCTGATCTTCACGGTGCGGGCCGACGCCCTCTCACGCCACCCCGGCGAGGTCTCCTTCCCCGGCGGGCTCGTCGACGACGGGGAGTCGCCCGCCGACGCCGCCAGGCGGGAGGCGTTCGAGGAGATCGGCTTGGATCCGACGTTGCCTCGGCTGGTCGGCGCCCTCCCACCCGTCCACACCTACGTCTCCGCGATCCTCGTGGTCCCGTTCGTCGGCCTCCTACAGCTGCCCCCGGACCTCTTCGCGGCGGAGGCCGAGATCAAAGAGATCGTGCGTGTGCCGCTCGCTCGACTGGCCACGGACGAGCAGCCGATGGAGCTGCCTCGGGCGGACGGCACCGTGTGGCACGGATGGTCCTATCCCCTGGAGGATCACACCGTATGGGGAGCCACGGGTCTGATGGTGCACTCCTTCCTCGAGATCCTGCGGACGGAGGCACCGTGGACGCTGAACTGATCGCTCGGCAGAACGAGGTGCGGTCGCTCCTGGGCGAGGCGCGGGTGATCGCGGTCGTCGGGATCTCATCGAAAGCATGGCGTCCCTCGCACGACGTGGCTTCGTACCTCCAGGAGCACGGCTATCGGATCGTGCCGGTCAACCCGCACGAGACCGAGGTGCTCGGCGAGCGGGTGTATCCGACGCTTCTCGACATCCCCGACGACGTGCGGGTCGACGTCGTCGACGTGTTCCGGCGAGCGGAGCACACGCCGGAAGTCGCGCGGGACGCCGTCGCGATCGGGGCTCGCCTCCTCTGGCTCCAGGAGGACATCGTGAGCGAGGAGGCGGCGCGGATCGCGTCCGAGGGCGGGCTCGACGTGATCATGGGGCTCTGCATCAAGAAGGTGCACCGGCGGCTGATGGCGACCGACGCCGAGGATCGAGAGGCCGAAGAACGAAGGGCCGAAGAACGAAAGGAAGGAACCGACCGATGAAGTGGGAGTACTTCGTGGCACCGCTGCTCGAGCACAACCCTGGCGAGATCCTCAACAACTTCGGCGAGGACGGCTGGGAGCTCGTGACGATCCTGCAGCAGCAGACGCCCGCGGGCGGCGTGTCGATGGTCGCCTACCTGAAGCGACAGGTCACGTAGCGGCGAACTCGATGTACCGGATCGACCACGTCGTGCTAGCGGTCCGCGACCTCGAGAGGTCCGCCGCGAGGCTGTGGGACGAGCAAGGGCTCCGGTTCGTCGCCGGCGGCCGGCACCCGCGGTGGGGAACCGCCAACATGATCGCGCCGCTCGGCGCCGACTACCTGGAGCTGCTCGGCGTCGTCGACGAGGACGTCGGCGCCGGCACCGTCCTCGGGCGAACGCTGCTCGATCTCTCCGCGGACGGCGACCGATGGTTCTCCGTCTGCCTCGCCGACGAGGACCTCGACGCGACCGCGTCGAGGCTGGGTCTCACCATCCAACCCGGCTCGCGGACCCGCCCCGACGGCACGGAGGTGCGGTGGCGCGGCGCCGGGATCGAGGAGCGCGGCGCGGATCTCTGGCTGCCGTTCTTCATCTCCTGGGACCCGCCCGCGGCGCTGCATCCCGGCGCCGCGCCGGCCGGGCACCGCTTGCCGGTGGAGGGGATCGCGTGGGCCGAGGTCGGCGGGGACGAGTCGCGCCTCCGCGAGTGGCTCGGGGGCGCGAACGCGCCGATCCGCGTAGCCGACGACGGTGGTGACCGGCGTGTCCGCGCCGTGGCGATCACGGTGGGCGATGGAGACGAGATCCTCCTCCGCACCTAGCGAGCGTCGCTCAGTGTCCCGATCTGTGCCCGTCGCTCCTCACCCGAGCGCGCGATCGTCGCTCGTCATCCGAGCGCATGGTCAAGGTCCGCGAGCAGGTCGTCGATGTGCTCCAGCCCGACGGACAGGCGGACCAGCTGCGCCGGCACCTCGCACGGCGATCCCGCGACGCTCGCGTGCGTCATCGGGCCGGGGACCTCGATCAGCGACTCCACGCCGCCGAGCGATTCGGCGAGGAAGAACAGCTCGGCCCGCTCCGCGATCGCGATCGCCTCCGCGGCCGACTCGGCGTCGAAGGACACGATCCCCCCGAACGACGACATCTGCTTGCTCGCGACGTCGTGACCTGGGTGCGACTCGAGCCCCGGGTAGTAGACCCACCGGACCTTCGGATGCGATCCGAGCCACGCCGCGATCGTCGCGGCGTTCTCCGAATGCTTCGCCATCCGGAGCGCGAGCGTCTTCAGTCCGCGGAGGCCGAGGTAGCAATCCATCGGCCCGGGGACCGCGCCGACCGCGTTGGCCAGGAACCCGAGCCGTTCGATCCACTCGGGGTCGCTGGTGACGACGGCGCCTCCGATCAGGTCGGAGTGACCACCGATGTACTTCGTGACGCTGTGGACGACCGCGTCGGCACCGAGCTCGAGCGGCCGCTGCAGCGCGGGGGTGGCGAACGTGTTGTCGACCACGACCCGTGCACCGGCCTCGTGCGCGGCCTGGGCCACGGCTCCCACGTCGACGACCCGGAGCATCGGGTTGGACGGCGTCTCGAGCCAGACGACGCGGGTCTCTTCGCGAAGGGCGCCGCGCAGGTCCTCGAGGTCGGTGAGGTCGACGACCGAGTACGACAGCCCCCAGGGCTCGAGCACCGTGGACAGGAGCCGGTACGTGCCGCCGTAGACGTCGTCCGGCAGCACGACGTGGTCGCCGGGGCGCAGCGAGAGCAGCAGCGTCGTCTCCGCCGCCATCCCGCTGCCGAACGCGAACGCGCGCTCGGCACCCTCCAAGGCGGCGAGCGCGGTCTGGAACGCCTCTCGCGTGGGGTTGCCTCCACGCGCGTAGTCGAACACCTTGGGCTTGCCGACGGACGGCTGCGCGTACGTGGACGTCTGGTAGATCGGGACGTTCACCGAACCGTAGAGCTCGTCGGGCTCCTGGCCGGCGTGGATCGCCGCGGTCTCGAACCTCATCCGATCCCCTTTCAGCCGATCTCTGGGGGCACCTTCCATCCTCGTCTCCTCAGCTCGTCGGTGGCGTCTCGCCCGTCGCGGGCGAGACGCCACAGCATGGACTTGCGCTTGGCGTCGTGACCGGGTGCGAACTCGCCGCGCGTGAGCTCCTGGCATCCCGGCGTGCCGCATCCGCAGTAGCGGAACAGGGCAGAGGTCTCCGCCGCGGCTGTCGTCGACGAGTCCTGCCGGAACGGGGCGAACGGCGCCGCCGGGAGCGTGACCGCGGGGAGGACGATCACGCCCTCCCTCGGATCGCCCGGCGCGAAGCGCTTGCCCTGCAGGGCCAGGAGTCCCGTGAGCGCGCAGAGCCCGGCGTCGATCAGGTCGATCGACGTGAGACGGTCGGTTCGGACGCCCTGCGCCACAAGGATGCCCTCCCGCCACGCCTTCTTCGCGATCCCCTTCGGCCGGAGGAACCCGCGCAACACCGTGGCGCTCGCGTGGGGGAAGACCTCCATCGCCGTCCCTCGCGGGTCACCCGCCGCGTAGCGGGGGAAGCCCGCCCGAGCCGCCGCCCGGAACACCCGGAAGCCCACCTCCATCCAGTCGTAGAACGGGTTGCCCTTGCCGCGCGCGCGCGTCGGCGTGGCGAACGTCCGGATGTTCCGCTCCGCGAGGACGCGCTCGGTGAGCCGGGACCGACCGTCCGCGGCCCACGCCGGCGGCGCGTCGATGGCGATCACGTCAGGCGCCATCTCCTCGATCGCGCGCGGGACCTGCTCCACCGCGACCCTCGGCAGCACCAGGACCGGTACGCGCTGGTCGTCGAGTAGGACGAGGTCGAGACCCTTGCCGACACCGACGTCGATCCCAAGCGCGCGCACGGGCGGAGACTACGCCCGGCGCTGACGGGCGAGGAACTCCAGGAGGTCGCTCCTCGTGAGGACGCCGAGCGCTTGTCCGGCCTTCGTCACGACCACGGCCGGGGAGCGTTCGAGCTCGCCGAACGCCACCTCGACGGGCGCGTCCCACTCGACCATCGGGATCGGCGCCGCCATCGCCTCGGCGACGTCGGACTGGAGCGCGTCCGGGTCCCGGAACACCCGCTCCAGCAGCTCGCGGTCGCGGATCGACCCGACGAACTGCGACACGTCGATCGATTCCTCTCTGACGACGGGCGCCTGTGAGATCCCGTGCTCCTTCAATGTCTCGACCGCCTGGCGCACCTTGTCGTGCGCGTTGACCGTGATCAGCGGGGGGATCTCGCCCGACTTCGCGGACAGGACCTCCTCGACGCGGACGATGTCGGGTCGGTCCAGCATCCCGTGCTGGAGCATCCACGTCTCCGAGTACAGCTTCGTCATGTATTGGCGGCCGGAGTCCGGGAGCAGCACGACGATCGTGGCGTCGGGATCGTCGAGCTCGCGTGCGATCTCGAGGGCGGCGAACACGGCGGTGCCGCTCGACCCGCCCACGAGGATGCCTTCCTGGCGCGTGATCGCGCGCGCCGTGAGGAACGAGTCCCGGTCCGAGACCCGGACGTAGCGATCGACGACGGTCGGATCGAACGTGGAGGGGAGGAAGTCCTCGCCGATCCCTTCGACCAGGTACGGCCGTGGCGTATCGCCTGAGTAGATCGAGCCCTCCGGATCGGCGCCCACCACGAGGAGGTCAGGGTCCTGTTCCTTCAGGAAGCGGCCGGCTCCCGAGATCGTGCCGCCGGTCCCGACGCCGCAGACGAACGCGGTGAGCCGACCATCGGTCTGCTCCCAGATCTCGGGTCCGGTCGTCTCGTAGTGGGTCTGCGGGTTCACGGGGTTGTGGTACTGGTTCGGCTGGAAGGCACCCGGGATCTCCGCGGCCAGTCGGTCGGCGACCCGGTAGTAGCTCTCCGGCGAGTCCGGTGCGACGGCAGTGGGGCAGATCACGACCTCCGCCCCGTACGCCCGGAGCAGCGAGATCTTCTCTTGGCTCATCTTGTCCGGCATCACGAAGATGCACCGATAGCCGCGGACCGCAGCGGCGATCGCCAGACCGTGGCCGGTGTTGCCGGAGGTCGGCTCGACGATCGTCCCTCCGGGCTTCAACAGCCCTTCGCGCTCGGCCGCCTCGATCATGCGGAGCCCGATGCGATCCTTCACCGAGCTGCCCGGGTTCAGCATCTCCAGCTTGGCGAGGATCGCGGGCTTGACGCCCCGGGCCACGGATCGCAGGCGCACCAGCGGCGTGTTGCCCATCGCATCGAGGAACGAATCGAGCACCGGCATGGCGTCCCCTTCGTGTCTGCGTTCCTGGCCCACGGAGGCCCGCCCCATCGTGCCACGCGAGGCCAGGAACGTCCCAAAGTGACCTACCCGGTCGGCTCCACCTCTGGCGGTAGAGTGCCGATGTCCAGGAGATGAGGCATCCCGGGACGACAGGAGAGATGGTGACGGACGAAGAGACGCCGCAGGGGACCGTGCCGGACATGGATCCGGGAACGGCCACCGGAGCGACTCCCGACGCGATGCCGCTGGCCGACGACCCGGGCGGCGGCGGCGAGAGCCTCCTGGTCGTCGACGACGACCCGTTCATCGCTCGCCTCCTCGAGATCGAGCTCAAGGCCGCGGGCTACGACGTCCGGGTCGCGAGCGACGGAGAGCAGGCCTTGACCGCCGCGCAGGAGCGTCCTCCGCAGCTCGTCCTGGCCGACGTGATGATGCCGAACATGGATGGGTTCGAGCTGACGCGCCGGCTCCGTCAGGACCCCCGCACCGCCACGGTCTCCGTGATCATGCTGACCGCTCGCGGGCTCTCGGCCGACAAGCTCGAGGGATTCGCGATCGGGGCGGATGACTACATCGTGAAGCCGTTCGACACACCGGAGCTGCTCGCGAGGATCCGCGGCGTCCTGAACCGCGCGAGCGACACCCGGTCGCTGTCCCCGATGACCGGGCTCGCCGGCAACGTCGCGATCGAGGACGAGATCGAGGGACGGGTCTCGAGGAGCGAGCCGTTCGCGGTTCTCTACGTCGACCTCGACCGGTTCAAGGCGTACAACGACCGCTACGGGTTCCTCCGGGGCGACGAGGCGATCCGCGAGACCGCGCGGGTGATCGGCGAGGCCGCCACGCAGATCGTCGGCGCCGAGACCTTCGTGGGGCACGCCGGCGGAGACGACTTCGTCGTGGTGGTGCAGCCAGAGCAGGCGACCGCGACCGCCCAGCAGATCGTGGCGGCGTTCGACGAGATGGCACCGTCCCTCTACGACGTCGATGACCGCACGAACGGCTACATCGAGGTGACGAACCGGCGGGGTGACCTCCAGCGGTTCCCGCTCCTCACACTGTCGATCGGGATCGCCTCGACGGAGAAGCGGATGTTCCGCCACTACGCGGAGGCCGTGACGGTCGCGATGGAGATGAAGCAGTACACGAAAGAGACGGGGGCCTCCTCGTGGTCGATCGACCGTCGCACCAATTGAGCCGCTGAACGCCGAGGAGCGATCCGCGAAGCCTCGGCGCCCCGTCGTGATCGAGGTCTCCGACACGATGCCGGGACCGCCCGAGGTCGTCTGGGCGCTGATCACCGACTGGGAGCATCAGGACGACTGGATGCTCGAAGCGTCCGACTTCGAGGTGATCGGTGACCAGCGCGAGGGCGTCGGCGTCGAGGCGAAGGCCACCGTGCGGATCGGCGGGATCAAGACGCGGGATACGGTGCGCGTGAGCATGTGGGAGCCGCCGCGGATCCTCGTGATCGATCACCTCGGTTGGGTGCAGGGCAGCGGCGAGATCCAGCTCCAGCCGGTCTCCGAGGGCACCCGGATGCGATGGAAGGAGACGCTCTTCCCGCCTCGCAGGCTCGGTCCCTTCGGCCGACTGGGGTTGCGCCTCGCAGCTCCGCTGATGCGCCGGATCTTCCGGAGGGACCTACGGGTGCTGCGGGGGCTCGTCCGCTCCCGGTCAACGGGAGCGAGCTGAAGCGTCAGTCGAGTGGGGCGGGGCGCGCGAGGTAGAAACCTTGGCCGTACCGGACGCCGAGATCACGCAGCGCGTTGAGCTCGCCGGCCGTCTCGATCCCCTCGGCCACGATCGTCATGTCCGTCTCCGCGGCGAACGAGATCAGTGCCGAAGCGAGCGCCCGACGCCCCGGGTCGCTGTCGATGTCGCGGGTGAGCGAGATGTCCATCTTCACCATGTCGGGCGCGAGCTGCAGGGCATGCCGGAGGCTGGCGTATCCCGCGCCGACGTCGTCCACGGCGACGCGGAGGCCACGGTCGCGCAGCGGCGCGAGGGCATCGGCGAGCGCGCCGTAGTCGTCGATCGCCTCGTGCTCCGTGATCTCGAGGACGATGCGCTTCTCCACGCCGTCGAGTCGCTCAGCGAGCTGGAGCGACCCCGCCACCCGATGGGAGCAGTTCACCGACAGGAACGTGCCGTCGGGGATCTTCGGGAGCCCCTCGAGCGCTTCCTTCACCGTCCGAAGCTCGAGCTGGATCCCGAGCTCGAGGGCGGTCGCCTCCGCGAACCACCGGTCCGGCGGTTTCGCGGGGATCGAACCGAACCGGGCGAGCGCCTCCACGCCGATCTCGTCGCGCGTCTCGAGGTCCATGATCGGGTGGTAGACCATCCAGACGCCATGCCCCGAGAGGAACCGCTCGATGTTTCCGCGGAGCGCCTGGTCGGCCTCCCGTTCGATCTCCTCCCTGCGGAGTTGCGTGGCGAGCTCGGCGACGACGCCACTCATCACCTCCGCCGACAGGCTGGTGCCGCCTTCGGCGACCTTCTGGATGCCCTCGACCAGCTCGTCGGCCGCCGTGCCTTTGACGAGGTAGCCGACGGCCCCGGCGCGCAGCATCTCCAGCACGTTCGTCCGATCCTCATACGCCGACAATGCGATCACCCGCGTTCCGGGTGAGACGCGCGTGATGCCACGCGCGGCGTGCGGCCCGCCACCCTCCGGCATGCGGACGTCCACGAGCGCCACGTCGGGCTGGTCCGACCCCGCGATCCGGATCGCCTCCTCCGCGTCCGCGGCGGTGCCGATCAGCTCGACGCGCTCCTCGTGGCTGAGGAGCTCCGTGAGAGCGATGCGGAGGCCGGGCTCGTCGTCGGCGAGGAGCACGCGGATCGGGTCGCTCTGGCCACGGAGATTCAGGATGGTTCCGTCAGAGGCCATCGCGCCGGACGCTACAAGCGAGGAGAGGGCTGCTCAAGCACCTCGGTAGCATCTTTGCCGTAGCTCGAGTGGGGGTTACCCGAATGGGGGTATCGGCCAAGATGGTGCCCGGCGGGGCACATGGAGGGTAGTGGCACGAAACGAGAGGTGCGAGCGCCGAGGGGTTCCGACCTGAGCTGCCGCTCGTGGCCGCAGGAGGCCGCGATGCGGATGCTGATGAACAACCTCGATCCCGAGGTGGCCGAGCGTCCCGAGGACCTCGTCGTGTACGGCGGCACCGGTCGAGCGGCCCGCTCCTGGGAGGCGTACGACGCGATCGTGCGCACCCTGCGCGACCTCGGCGATGACGAGACCCTCCTCGTGCAGTCCGGCAAGCCGGTCGGCGTGTTCCGCACCCACGAGATGGCGCCTCGCGTCCTGATCTCGAACGCGATGCTCGTGCCGAAGTGGGCGGATTGGGACACCTTCCGCGAGCTCGAGCACGCCGGCCTCACGATGTACGGCCAGATGACGGCGGGGTCATGGATCTACATCGGGACCCAGGGGATCCTCCAAGGCACGTACGAGACGCTCGCGGAGTGCGCCACGCAGCGGTTCGGAGGGACGCTGGCGGGCACGATCACGCTCACCGGCGGGCTCGGGGGGATGGGCGGCGCCCAGCCGCTCGCCGTAACGATGAACGGCGGCGTGGCGCTCTGCATCGAGGTCGATGCCACGCGGATCGAGCGGCGGATCAAGACCCGCTACCTCGATCGGGAGACCGACTCGGTCGACGAGGCGATCGGATGGGCGGAGGAGGCCCGCGCCGCGCGTGAGCCGCTCTCGATAGGGTTGCTCGGGAACTGCGCGGACGCGGAACCCGACCTGCTCGCGCGCGGCTTCCGACCCGAGATCGTGACGGACCAGACGAGCGCGCACGATCCGCTCGCCGGGTACGTACCGGCCGGCGTCACGCTGGAGGAGTCTGCCGCGCTCCGTGAGCGCGATTCGGACGAGTACCAGCGGCGATCGTTCGCGTCGATGGCGAGGCACGTCGAGGCGATGGTGGGGTTCCTCGATGCCGGCTCCGTGGTCTTCGACTACGGGAACAACCTCCGCGCAGGCGCCGAGGCGGGCGGGTTCGGTCGCTCGTACGACTACCCCGGGTTCGTGCCGGCGTTCGTCCGTCCGATGTTCTGCGAGGGCAAAGGACCGTTCCGCTGGGCCGCGCTGTCCGGTGACCCGGAGGACATCGAGAAGACCGACCGCGCGGTCGCGGAGCTCTTCCCGGACGACGATCGGTTGCTGCGGTGGCTCGACATGGCCGAGGAGCGCGTGGCGTTCCAGGGACTCCCGGCCCGCATCTGCTGGCTCGGTTACGGGCAGCGCGCGAGGGCCGGGCTCCGGTTCAACGAGATGGTGGCGAGCGGCGAGCTGTCCGCGCCGATCGTGATCGGCCGCGATCACCTCGACAGCGGATCGGTCGCGTCCCCGTACCGGGAGACCGAGGCGATGAAGGACGGCTCCGACGCGATCGCCGATTGGCCGATCCTCAACGCGTTGATCAACACGGCGGCGGGTGCGCATTGGGTGAGCGTGCACCACGGCGGCGGCGTGGGGATCGGGATGTCGATCCACGCGGGGATGGTGGTCGTGGCAGACGGATCGGAGAACGCGGCGGCGCGTCTGGAGCGCGTGCTCACGACCGACCCCGGCACCGGGGTGATCCGTCACGCCGACGCGGGGTACGACCGCGCGCTCGAGGTCGCCGCCGAGCGAGGCGTTCGTCTCCCGTGGCGGGAGTGATACGGATCGGGCGAGTGGGCCGGTAGGCTCGACATCGTGAAGGTCATCGAGCATCTCGCGAACGCGACGAAACCGCTCGTCAGCGTCGAGATCATCCCGCCTCGCCGTGGTGGCAACGTGGAGCGCATCTACGAAGCGGTGTCGTCGCTGCTTCCCTACGAGCCGCCGTTCATCGACATCACGAGTCATGCGGGCGAGACGGTCTGGGACGAGGTACCCGGGGGAACGTTCCGCCGGCGCGTCACCCGGAAGGCGCCGGGCACGTTCGGCCTGTGCGCCGCGATCAAGTACCGGTTCGACATCGACCCCGTGCCGCACGTGCTCTGCAACGGGTTCACGCGCGAGGAGACCGAGGACGCGCTGATCGAGCTGAACTACCTCGGGATCGAGAACGTGCTCGCGATCCGCGGGGACGGCGAGCGGCGTGAGCCGGCGGAGGGGCGAAGCGCGAACGAGGGGGCCCTCGAGCTCGTGGGGCAGGTGGCCGCGATGAACCGGGGCGAGTACCTCGAGGAGCTCGTCGAGTCCACGCCGACCAACTTCTGCATCGGGGTCGCCGCGTATCCCGAGAAGCACGCGGAGGCGCCGAACCTCGAGCGGGACATCGCGGTGCTCCTCGAGAAGCAGCGAGCGGGCGCCGAGTACGCCGTGACGCAGCTGTTCTACGACAACGAGGTCTTCTTCCGGTTCGTGAAGACCGCGCGCGATCAGGGGGTGTCGATCCCCATCGTCCCGGGCCTCAAGATCCTGACTCGACGCGGCCACGTCACGAGCATCCCCCGCGTCTTCAACGTCTCCGTCCCGGAGGCGCTCGTCGCTGAGGTCGCCGCGGTGGATGACGACGGCGTCGCGCAGGTCGGGATCCGGTGGGCCTACGAGCAGACCATGCAGCTCTTCGAGCAAGGCGTGCCCTCGGCGCACTTCTACGTGATGCAAGACACAGGCCCTCTGGTGTCGCTCCTCGAGAGGCTCAAGCAGCAGCTCTGACCACGGACTCGCGAGCGGCGGCCACAACGGCGGGTAGTAGCCTTCGCGCCGTGACGGTCGCGATCGGGGAGTCGCTCACGCTGGCGGACGTGGCCGCGGTCGCTGCGGGTGCCGAGGTGACGTTCCCGATCGGCCGCGCGGGAGCGCGTCGTCGCCGCTCGGACGGTGGTCGAGGATGCGGTCGCCTCCGGCGAGGTCGTCTACGGCGTCACCACGGGGTTCGGCGCGCTCGCGAACGTGCGGATCGACCCGGCGAAGGCCTCGCGACCTGCAGCACGGGATCGTCCGTTCACACGCGACGGCGGTCGGGCGTCCGCTCTCCGAGCTCGGAGGCGCGCGCGATGTTGCTCCTCCGCGCCCACGTCCTCGCGCTCGGTCACTCGGGCGTCCGTCCGGAGCTGATCGATCTGATGACGTCGATGCTGAACGCCGACGTGATCCCCGTGGTGCCGGAGCAGGGGTCGCTCGGCGCCTCCGGCGATCTTGCGCCGCTCGCGAACCTCGCGCTGCCGCTGATCGGGGCGGGGGAGGTCTTGACCGAGGCGGGCACCGAGCCCGCCGCGGACGCGTTCCAGCGCGCGGGTCTCGCTC
The DNA here is from genome assembly GCA_963724415.1 of uncultured Actinomycetota bacterium. Classification (GTDB taxonomy): domain Bacteria; phylum Actinomycetota; class UBA4738; order UBA4738; family HRBIN12; genus JAJNBA01. Next base: position 382,312 of record CAVRUS010000012.1, read on the forward strand.
CGCTCACGCTCGAGGCGAAGGAAGGCCTCGCGCTCGTGAACGGGACGCAGGGGATGCTCGCGATCGGGGCGCTGGCGGCCGAGCGGCTGTCGACGCTCACTCGGTCCGCCGATGTCGTCGCGGCGATGACGATCGAGGCCGCCCTCGGCACTGACGCGCCGTTCGACTACCGGCTCCAACGCCTCCGTCCCCATCCGGGGCAGGCCGCGAGCGCCTCGAACCTCCGGCTCCTCCTCGAGGGGTCGCCGATCCTGGCGTCGCACCGGGACAGCGAGCATCTCGTGCAGGACGCGTACTCGCTCCGCTGCGCCCCGCAGGTGCACGGGGCGACCCGCGACGTGCTCGCGTTCGCGCGCGGCGTCCTCGAGATCGAGCTGAACGCCGTCTCGGACAACCCGATCGTGTTGCCGGAGGACGGCGACATCGTGTCGGGGGGCAACTTCCACGGCCAGCCGGTCGCGGTCGCGATGGACGCGCTCGCCACCGCGACGGTAGGGCTCGCCAGCATCAGCGAGCGTCGTCTCTATCGATTGCTCGATCCCGCGCTGTCGAACGGACTGCCGGCGTTCCTCGTCCCCGAAAGCGGTCTGAACAGCGGGTTCATGCTCGTTCAGTACACGGCGGCGTCGCTCGTCTCGGAGTCGAAATCGATCGCGCATCCGGCGTCGGTGGACTCGATCCCCTCGTCGGCCGGCCAGGAGGATCACGTCTCGATGGGGATGACCGCCGCGCGGCACGCGCGAGAGATCGTCACGAACGCCGAGACGGTCGTGGCGCTGGAAGCGCTCGGGGCAGCGCAGGCGTTGGACCTCCGAGCCCCGCTCGAGCCCGGCCCGGCGACCCATGCCGTGCGGCAGGCGCTTCGCGCCGCGGTGCCGTTCTTCGACGAGGACCGCGAGTTCGGCCCTGACATCGCCGCGGCCCTCGGGCTCGTGCGCAACGGGGCGCTCGCGGCCGCCGCGGAGACCGTGACCGGGCCGCTCGCCTAGCGGGACCGGTCGAACGGCTCGCCGCCGATCACGGTCGTGACGACGGGGTCGTGTCCGGGTCGGTACGGCACGTGGGCGAAGGACGGACCGTCGAGGAGCACGAGGTCCGCACGCTTGCCCGGCTCCAGCGTCCCCAGCCGATCGTCCAGACCGAGCACCCACGCGGGGTTCGCGGTGGCGGCGGTCAGGGCGTCGAGGGGCGTCATCCCGTAGAGCGAACAGGCGAAGGAGATCGTCTCCGGCATCGAGCTGATGGGGGAGGTGCCGGGGTTCAGGTCGGTCGCGATCGCGAGGGCGGCGCCGGCGTCCCGGAGCGCAGCGACGGGCGCCGGCTCCGCTCGGAGGGTGAACGTCGAGGCCGGCAACAGGACGGCCGCCGTTCCACCGCGTCCCAACGCGGCGACGCCGTCGGCGCTCAGGTGGTTCAGATGGTCGGCGCTCCGCGCCCCCAGCGCGACGGCGGCCCCGGCCGCCCCACTCGGGCCGAGCTGGTCGGCGTGCACCCGGAGCGGCAACCCGGCGGCCGAGGCCGCCGCCGCGACCCGTTCGAGGTCCTCGAGCGAGAACGCGATGTCCTCGACGTAGATGTCGACGGCGTCCGCGAGCCCTTCGGCCGCGGCGGCGGGGATCAGCTCCTCGCACGCCACGCGCACCCAGTCCTCGCGGGACCACCCGTCGGGCACGGCGTGGCACGCGAGGAGCGTCACGCGGCACGTCTGCGGCGCCGCCTCCGCGAGCCGCCGTGCGAGCCGGAGCTGGCGGAGCTCGGCCTCCACGGACAACCCGTAGCCGCTCTTCAGCTCGGTCGCGGTCGTGCCGAGCGCGGCCATCTCCCAGGTGAGGGCGCTCGAGAACGCGAGGACGTCGTCGTCGTCGGCCTCGGCCAGCATGCGGGCGCTCCGGAAGATCCCGCCCTCCCGGCCGTGCAGGTCTCGGTACGAGACGCCCGCGAGGCGGGCCTCGAACTCGTCAGCCCGCCAACCCATGAACGGCAGGTGCACGTGGCAATCGACGAAGCCGGGGACGATCGTGCCTTCGTCGACCCGCCCGAGCGTCACCGGCTCCGAGGGCAGGTCGTCGGCGCTCCCGACGAACACGATGATCCCGTCGTCGTCCCAGGCCACGCCGCCGGGCGAGAACACCGCGGCGGTGGCGGCGACGCCTCTGGCGGGGAGCGGCCCTTGCGCGGTCGCGAGCGTCGCCGCCACCGCCGCTCCTCGCGCCATGAGGGGAAGCCTAGCCTCGCGGTCGCGTCCGGACGGCGATCAGCTCGGGGGCGGTGCGACCATCAGGAGCACCACGGACGGCTCCTCGGACGCGTTGCGCACCGTCAGCGCGAGACCCGCGGGCACGTCCACGGCCTCCCACTGCTTCATCCGCGCCCGTCCCTTCCCGACCTGCGTGGCGACCTCGCCGGCGAGCACGACCACGACCCCGTCGGCGCCGTCGTCGCGGATCGGGCCGACCCCTTGCGACCCCTGGAGACAGATCACCTCGGACCACAGGTGGTCGCTCTCGACCAGGGTCCGTCTCCGCGGCTCGTCGTCGGAGAACGCCACCAGATCCCGGATGTCGAGCGTCTTCACGGGCCTCAGGGTACCGGTGTACCCCGTTGCGCTCGGTGGATACACTGCTGCTTCTGCTGGAGGCCCATCGAAGGAGGCTGTCGCCCTGTGACCACGTTCTCGTTCTCCACGGATGCACCATCGGAGGTGAAGGCGGGGGTCCTGATCCTGCCGGTCTTCCAGGGGCCGGAGTTCGGTCCGGGCGTCAAGGAGACCCGCCTCCAGCAGGCGTACAAGGACGCCAAGCTCACCGGCAAGAAGGGCGAGTCCCTCCTCGTCACCAAGCGGGGCGGCGACCGCTTCGCCGCAGGCGCGGTCCTGCTCTACGGCGTGGGTGAACGCAGAGATTTCGATGCCGTGGCCATGCGCAAAGCGCTGGGTCGGGTCGGGGCGACGGTCGGCAGGTTCGGGCACGCGGCCACGACGTTCCCGCAGGCGGTGAAGGGCGAGACCGGCGACCTGGTCCAGGCCGCCGCCGAGGGGCTGGGCCTCGGTGGCTACCGGTTCGATCGCTACAAGTCCACGAACGAGCACACGCCGCTCAAGAAGGTGACCGTGGTCGGGAACGGGAAGGCCGACGCGAAGGCAGGACGCGAGGCCGCCCGCCGCGCCGGGGTGCTCGTGGACGCGGTCTCGTGGGCGCGCGACCTCGTGAACACGCCTGCCGGCGACCTCCCCCCGGCACAGCTCGCCCGCGAGGCACAGAAGATGGCGAAGGCGGAGGGCCTCACGTGCAAGGTCTGGACGGAGGCCGAGCTGAAGAAGCGTGGCTTCGGGGGGATCCTCGGCGTCGGGCAGGGGAGCGTGAACCCTCCGCGGTTGATCGAGCTCACCTACACGGGCGCCGGCAGCTCGACGCCGATCGCGCTGACCGGCAAAGGCGTCGCCTTCGACTCCGGAGGGCTCTCGATCAAGGACGCCAAGGGCATGGAGACGATGAAGATCGACATGGGCGGTGCCGCGTCGATCCTGGCGACGATGCAGGCGATCGCCCGTCTCAAGCCCACGATCAACGTCGTGGCGGCGATCCCCTCGGCGGAGAACATGCCGGGTGGGGCGGCGCAGAAGCCGGGTGACGTGATCCGTCACTACGGCGGGAAGACGTCCGAGGTCCTCAACACCGATGCCGAGGGTCGGCTGATCCTCGCCGACGCCCTCGCTCTGCTCGCGGAGAAGAAGCCGTCGTGCATCGTGGACACCGCGACGCTCACCGGCGCGTGCATGATCGCGCTCGGGACGGACATCACCGGCGCGATGGGGAACGACGACGCGCTCGTGGAGGAGATCGTGAAGGCCGGCCGCGCGACCGGGGACTGGATCTGGCCGCTCCCGCTGCACAAGGAGTACCGGCGTCTCATCGACTCGAACATCGCCGACATCAAGAACATCGGCGATCGGTGGGGTGGGGCGATCACGGCCGCGTGGTTCCTGGCGGAGTTCGTGGGCGATGTTCCCTGGGTGCACCTGGACATCGCGGGACCGGCCTTCTCCGAGAAGGGCAACGACCTGGGTCCGAAGGGCGCGACGGGTGTCCCCGTGCGCGCGCTCGTCCGGTTCGTGCTCGATCGGGCGGCGTGAGCCGGGACGAGCCGGCTCCGCGGACGGGTCCGGTCCTGGGCGTCTTCGCCCATCCGGACGATGCCGAGATCTGCGCAGGGGGCGTGATGGCGAAGTGGGCCGCCGCCGGCCGCGAGGTGCATCTGCTGATCCTCACGAACGGCGATCGTGGCTCGCAGGATCCGGCCCAGGATCGGGATGCGCTTGCGGCCACGAGGCTGCGCGAGACCAACGCGGCCGCCGAGGTGATGGGCCTCGCCAGCGTGGTGGTCGGGTCCGTTCACGACAGCGAGCTGGAGAACACCGCGGAGGTGCGCGAGAGCGTGGTGCGGCGGATCCGGGAGGTCCGGGCGGAGACCGTGCTGGCGTGCGACCCGACCACCGTCTTCTTCGAGAACCGGTACTACAACCACTCGGACCACCGGACCGCCGGGTTCGTGGCCCTGGACGCGTCGTATCCGGGCAGCGGGAATCCCCACTTCTACCCGGAACAGCTGGCGGGGGGACTCTCGGTGCAGGACGTGTTCGACATCTGGCTGGGGTGGACGCACGAACCGAACCACGTGGAGGACATCACGGGCTTCCTCGCCGCGAAGGTGGATGCGCTCGCGAGGCACGAGAGCCAGCTCGAGGAGGGGATCCGCTTCTTCGAGGACTTCCTCGGCAAAGACGCCGTGGAGGCGGGCGAGAAGATCGGCGTCGAGCACGCCGAGGAGTTCCGGGTCCTCGACCTGAGCTAGGCGGGCGCCATCGGGACAGGAGTCGGGAATCATTCGGCTGATGACCTGGCGTAGGAAGAGATGAGATGCGCTGGAGTCTCCTGAGCCCAGAGGGAGGTTTGGCGGGCGTTCTCGCGCTCGTCCTCTTCGCCAGCTGCGCCGGCTCGAGCGACCGACCGAGGCCTGGCGGCGAGGGCGGCTTGTGCGCGCTAGGAGCCCTTCTCGACGGACGTTCATATGTCGCCAACGGCGGTTTCCGAGTGATCCCGACTCAGGGTCAGCAACTTGGCACGGCCACAGTGCCGGCATGCGAAGACGACGATGGATACGACTTCCAGGCCGTCGCCATCGTGGGGATCTCCCCGAGAGTGGCATTCGTAGATCCTGGAAGAGAAGACATCGTCTTCATCGCCGAGGACGTCCAGTCACTCCCGCCCGAGCTCATGCGGCTCCGTCGCGAGCTCAGATGCAGGAAGAAGGATGCCCCGATCCATGTGAACGGACCGTGGCTCGGCATCATCGGGCCACACGATGAGACGGAGGTAGACCTCGTTCCTCCCTACGTGCTGGAGATGCTGACCGAAGATGCCTCACATCCCCGCTACGAAGGTGTGTTCCTCAACGTCCACGTCACTGCAGACAGCGGAAGACCGCTCACTCGACAGGATGTGCGGACTTCTCTTTGGGAAGGTGGAACGCTCGACGTCACCGCCAGCTGCGTGGAGGGGAAGTACTTGGCACAGAACGTGATGGCTGCGCCGCCTGCCTGAATACTGCTCCACCGTCTCCCCTCGCTGAGCTCAGTCCGGCAGGGTGCCGACCGCGACGATCACATCGCGGAAGTCGTTCAGCGGGTCCGGGAACCGGTCCGCGAACACGGCGCGCGTGCGATCCATCAACGATGCCCAGCCGGCCTCGCCGAGCATGTTCCGGACGAATCGCCCCACGGTCCACGTCCCGAGCCCCTCGACGAGGTCGTCCCGGGCGTACGTCCACTGATACCGCCTGCGTTCGGTGCCGACCCGCCGGAACCCCGCGAGGCGCAGGATCTCCTCGATCACCGCGGGTTGCTTCATGCGCTCGTGACCGGGGGCCGCCGCGGCGTAGGCCGGCGCCAGCATGTCCCGCGGGACGACGTTCTCCACCAGCTCGAGCCAGGCATCCTGGAACGCGTCCTTCGTGTCGGCCCAGGCGGTGAAGCCGACCCGTCCGGCCGGCCGGAGGACACGGCGGACGTCGAACAGGGCCGTCTCCACCTTCACGAAGTGCGCCAGGACGAAGTTCCCCATCACGACGTCGAACGTGCGGTCGCGGAACGGGAGGTCGACGACCTGCCCGGCGAGCAGACGGAGCGCGGGCTGCTGCCGATGCCCGACCGACAGCATCGCCAGCGACCGGTCGACGCCGACCGCCGTGGCGCCGACGTTGCTCGCGGCCTCGACCCCGACGCCGGTTCCGGTCCCGACATCGAGCACCCGGTCGCCATCAACGACCGTGAGAGCCCGCACGAGATCCTGCGCGGCCTCCGCGAAACGGGGCGCGTGGACGCGGCCGTAGAGCTCCGCGACGCTGTCGTAGGTGCGCCAGTCGTCCATCGAACGAGGAGCCTACCCGCGGCCGGGCGAACAGAGGACCACCGCTAGACTCCGCGCGATGCGAACGGGCCGATCGTGACCGGCGTCGCGGGCGTCATGGCCCTGGTCCTCGCCGAGGCGGTGGCGGGGGCCACCCTCCTCCTCTGGGTGGGACCGCTCTGGACCGAGGTGAAGCGAGGGTTCTTCAAGCTGGTCGGAGCGATCCTCAGTGTGCTCGCGATCCTCACGTGGCTCTCGACGGACGCAGCCGTCGTCGCACGGTTCCCGTCCGGGGATGCCTTGCGGGTGACGACGGCCGCGGCGGGTGCGGCGACCCTGGTGTGGACCGCGCTGTTGTTCCTCCGGCAACAGTCGGCTGCTCGCGTCGTGGGCTGGCTGAGCGTGCCCGCCTGGCTCGCGGTGCTCGTGTGGATGGGCGGCGCCGGCCGTCAGTCCCTTCCGCTCGCCGTGTTCCAGCTCGCGGCCGGCGCCGCCCTCCTCGGTGCGTCCATGGACGGCTTGCTCCTCGGCCACTGGTACCTCACCGACCGGAAGCTGCCCCGGCGCCCGATCGACCGTATGACCACGATCCTGTTGATCTCGGTCGTGGCGGCCGCGGTGGCGGTGATCAGCGCTGGCTTCACCGGCGTGGAGAGCTCCACCGCGATCAACCCCCTGCTCACTGCCGGGGCGCTGGCACCCTGGATCGCCCTGGGCATGGTCGTGGCGACGGCGCTGATCGCCGTCTTCATCCGGGCCGCGCTGCGGGGCGAGCGGGCATCGGCCGTCCAATCGGCCACGGGTTTCTACTACCTGGCCGTCGTGACGGCCTTCACCGCCGAGGTGGCGGTGAAGACGCGGTTCCTGGACACGTCCTTCGGTCCCCGGTGACGATCGCGGCGGTCGCCCGAGCGCAGGCGCCGATGGAAGCCTTCACCGCGCCCATCGCGAGTCACCTCGTCTGGACGAGCCCGATGCTCGCGTGGCCGCCGGCCCGTGACCGTGCGAAGGTGAGCACGTGAGCTTCCTCTCCACCGCGGTGCAGACCATCCTCGAGCAGGGTTCCTTCTGCGCGGTCGCGACCTCCGCGCCGACCGGCCCCCACTGCACGCCGCTCGTGTTCGCCTACTCCGGCGGCCGGCTCTGGTTCACGACCTCCCGGCGGGCGGTGAAGACCCGCGCCTGGAAGGCAGATCCCGCCGCGGCCGGTCTCGTCCGTCACGGGGAGCTGGCGGTCGCGTTCACCGGGTCGGCGAAGCTGTACGACGCCCTCGACCGGAACACGTGGGGTGGTGCGGTCGCGGGCGCCACATCGATCGCCCGAGCCACCGCGGCGTACAGCCGGAAGAACGCCCGCTTCTTCGCGGGGTACGCGGTCGACGCCAAACAGGTCCCGTTCGCCTGGGCGCCGCCCGGGTCGCGTGTTCGTCGGGATCGAGCTCGCGCGCACGGCGCTCCTCGACGCCGATGGGGTACAGGAGGGCAAGAGCCGCTGGGCGGGGGCGTCGACGTCTCACGCGACGTTCCGGCGAACGACCAAGGGGGACGACCCGCTGTCCGTGCTCCCGCCCGAGGTACGCGAACCACTCGGCGCGGAGGGTGTGGGGGCCTTGACGTTGATCGGCGAACGCGGCCCGGTCGTGGTACCGGTTCGCTGGCGAGCCGACGAGCACGCGATCTTCGCCGCGCTCCCGGCCGAAACCCTGGCGCTCGCCGTGGCCGGTCCCGACGCGCCCGCGGCGCTCACCGTGGACGTCGCGTCCGAATGGCGCGCGCGCGACATGGTGGGCGCGATGGTGCAGGGAACGGCGTCGATCTACGTCCTCGATTCCCTAGGGAGCGGCGCGAAGACGGCGCGCACGCTCGCGACGGAGATCGACCCCGACGCCGGTGGGCTCGTGCGGCTCGCGCCGACGCGCGAGGTGTGGTGGCGCGGTTGGTCGAGCGGGAGCGCCGACGTCACATGAGCACGGCGGAGTTCTCCGTCGAGATCGATGCGTCGCCGGAGCGGGTCTGGGAGGTCGTGAGCAACCCCGCGAACATCCCGCACTGGGAACGACACGTGGAGAGCGTCCAGGTGCCGGATGAGCTCGAGGAGGACTCCACCTACTCAGTCGTGATGTCGTTCATGGGCGTACGGGTGCGGGTCCGTGGCGAGATCCTCCGATGGGAGCCGCCGTCCCACGCGACGATCCACCTGCGGGGACCCCTCGACGCCCTGATCGAGACGTCGATCGCTCGCTTGCCGCACGATCGGAGCCTCCTGCGGCACGAGGTCACGTATCAGTTCCGAGGACCGCTCGGCGGACTCGTGGCTGCGGGGCTGACCGCGGTCGGCGGGGCGCAGCTCGGGATCAAGGTCGGCACGCTCGGCCAGAAGCGCCAGATCGAGGGTCGCTAGGTCCTCCTCGCCCGTCGCCGCATCCAGGCGAACCCCCAGCCGAGGACGAAGCCGAGCACGGCTGCGATCCCGATCGCCAGCGCGATCGCCACGTCCCAGTCCCAGAAGAGGAAGTCGATGTTCGCGGCGTCGAGGTTCTGGAGGAAGAAGATCAACAGGACGATGCCGGCGCCGATGAACCCCGTCGCCTTCCCCCCGAGCCCTTCCCGACGGTATTCGGCAGAGGGCGTGTCGTCGCGGATCGCGTCGTTGGGGTCGTCCGGTTCGCGTCGCACGTCGGTCCCTCCCGGTCCTCGAGACGTCAGCCAGCCGATTGTCGCATGATGGGCGGCCGATGAGGCTACGACGGATCGCATGGGCCGCTGGGCTCGCCGCGGGAGGAGCGTTGGTCGGGCACGCCGCCCTCCGCACCGAGGAGGGTCGGGAGTTCGACGAGAACCTCTTCAAGGCGCTGAACGCCGAGCACGACGAGCGCGCCGAGCGCTACTTCGCCGGCGTCACCGAGCTCGGATCCCTCTACGCGGCCGCTGCGGCCGCCGGCGCCCTCGCGCTCCTCGGCCGCCGCCGCGAGGGCGCCCGCGCCCTGGCGGGCGCGGGCGCGACCTGGTTGTTGCTGCAGGGCATCAAACGCGGCGTGGATCGGCCGCGCCCGTTCCTCGCGGATCCCGAGGGCACGCGCCAGATGATCGCGGAGCCGCACGGCACGTCGTGGCCGTCCAGCCATCCCGCGGTCCTCACGACGTTCACGCGCGTGGCCGCGCGTGAGCTGGGGATCGGCGTCCTCGGGCGGACCGCGCTCACGGGGCTGGATGCATCGGTGGCCGCCTCCCGCGTGGCCCTCGGCGTGCACTATCCGAGCGACGTCGCCAGCGGGTTCCTGCTTGGCCGGGCGGTCGCCCGCCTCTGGCCGCGCCGCCGGGCTTCGTAACCGGGGCCGTCGATAGACTCGCTCGCGATGCTCGGCTTCCTCGCCTCCGTCGGTTGGCCCGTCATCGACCGCTTCCGGATCGGCGACTTCGCGATCTCCCCGCACGGGATCGGCATCGCCATCGGGTTCATGGTCGGCGCGTGGCTCTTGACGAAGCTCACCGTGCGCCGGGGATTGCCGGTCGAGGCGGCGAACTCCGTGGTGTTCTGGTCCCTGATCGGCGCCGTCGTCGGTGCCCGTGTCGCGTACGTGATCGCTCACGCGTCGGACTTCGAGACCCCGCTCGAGTGGTTCCAGATCTGGAACGGCGGGATCTCGCTGCTCGGCGGGATCGCCGGCGCCACGATCGCGAACGCGGTGAACATCAAGCGACAGGCCTACCGGTTCCGCTTCTTCCAGATCGCCGATGCGGTGGCGCCGTGTCTCGCCCTCGGCATCTCGGTGGGCCGCATCGGCGACCTGATCATCGGCGATCACCTCGGCAAGCCCACGTCCTGGCTGCTCGCCTGGACGTACGAGGGCGGCACGCTCGCACCCCCGTTCTCGTGCGTCGGTGACTCGTGCTCAGCCAACCTCCAGGACAGCTTCACCCAGACGATCGACCGGACGCAGGCGGTCCTCCGCGACGGGACCGCGGAAGTCGCCCGCGGCATCGGCGTCCACCAGACGGCCATGTACGACATGTTGCTCGCCGGGCTGCTCTTCGCGTTCCTCTGGTGGTTCATCCGTTCGCCCCGCCGTGAGGGCGTGACCGCGCTCGTGTTCGCGATGTCCTACGGGTGCATCCGCCTGCTGGAGGACTCGCTGCGTATCGACAAGCGCTTCGGTCCGTTCACCGGCTCGCAATGGACGGCGCTCATCGTCGCGATCGTGTCCGCCGGGTTCCTGATCTTCTGGGCGGTGAAGAAGCCGCCCGGAGCCACGACGCCCGGCCGCCGAGAACCCGTTCCCGAGGGCGCCACGCCGGAGGACGCGGCCACCGCACCGACGTGACCTCGGCTCAGCCCCGGTAGCTCGCGGCCACCTCGCGGAGTCGCGCGTGGACGCCTCCGTACGCGTCTACGCGCGGCAGGTACTCCTTCTTCACCTTCGTCACGAACGTGTAGTTCGGGTCGACGACGTTCGCGACCGGCGACTCGCTGATCTGCGTGAGCAGCTGGTACGCGTCGAGGGCATCGAGGCCGTGCTCCTCGCCCATCCATGCGATCAGGTCGGCGTGCGAGATCCGGAACGCGTCCTCCAGCGGGCGCGCCGAGCCCGTCGACATCAGGTGCGTGTCGCTCTCCAAGCGGGGCCACGGCGTCGCGCGTCCCTTGACGAGGTCGACCGTGAGCACCGTGTCCATCGCCGCTTCGACGGCCACGCCGCAGGTCTCTCCCTCACCTTGTCGGCAATGCCCGTCACCGATCGAGAACAGCGCGCCCTCGACGTTCACACCGAGGTAGCAGGTGACGCCGGCGCGCATCTCCGGCGTGTCCATGTTCCCGCCGTGCGCATCCGGGACCAGCGACGAGCGCGCCTCGAACGAGGCGGGGGCCACCCCGACCGTCCCGTGCATCGGTTCCAGGGGAAGCACCGCGACGTGCTCACCCTCGGTCGCCCGGAAGGTCACGGTCCGACCTACCCGGTCGACCTCGTAGATCCAGACGCGCTCGGGGAGCGGATCGTGGAGCAAGGCGGTCCGCGGCGTCGTCGAGAGCGAGCCGAACAGCGGCACAGTGCAAGACGATGCCCAGTCTCGCGAGGGCTCGATCGAGATGAAGTGGATCGCGAGCGTGTCCCCTGGCTCGGCACCGTCGACGAGGAACGGCCCCGTCTGCGGGTTCACGTACCGGAAGTCCAGAACGCGCGAGACGAGATCCTCAGGTGCGCGGACCTTGCCCCCCCACGCGTCCTCGGTCCACAGCTCGAGGATGTCTCCGGGCTTGACCGATCGCACGGGCGGAACGCCGCCGAAGGTCCAGGCGAACTCCGACGGATCCGGACGGTAGGAGTGCACGTCCACGGCCCGAGCATAGGGGACGCGGCGGGTGAGCGTGGCGCCTAGCGGGCCATGAGCTGGAGGGGCTTGCCCACCTTCGACTTCGTCGCGCGGACGACCGCCTCGGCGGCCTCGGTCAACGCGACGGCAGCCTCCGAGTCCGGGTCGGAGACGACGATCGGCATCCCCTCGTCGCCACCGGCGCGGAGCGCCGGGACGAGGGGCACCTGGGCCATGAGCGGCACCCCGAGCGTCTCGGCCGCCTCGTGGCCGCCCCCTTCGCCGAAGATCGTCTCGCGCTCGCCGCAATGGGGGCAGGCGAACCACGACATGTTCTCGACGACACCGATCGGCCGCAGGTTCGTGCGTTCGGCCATCTTCCCCGCTCGCTCGGCGACCTTGCGCGCCGCGTCCTGCGGCGTGGTGACGACGAGCATCGAGGCGCCCGGGATGAACGACGCCAGCGAGATCGAGACGTCCCCCGTGCCGGGCGGCAGATCGCACAGCAGGAAGTCGAGGTCGCCCCACCAGACGTCGCCGAGGAACTGCTGGATCGCCTTGTGCAACATCGGCCCGCGCCAGATCACCGGCGTCTCCTCGGGGACGAAATGACCCATCGAGATCACCTTCACGCCGTGCGCTTCGAGCGGCAGGATCATGTCGTTGAATCCGACGGGCTTGCCCGTCGCGCCGAGCATCCGCGGCACGCTGAACCCCCAGACGTCCGCGTCGAGGACCCCGACCGAGCGACCGGCCTTCGCCAGCGCCGCGGCGATGTTCACGGTCACGCTGGACTTGCCCACGCCCCCCTTGCCGGACGCGATCGCGACGATCGACGTCTGTGGCGGGAACGCGATCGTGGTCGCCGGGGCGGCGGGTTGGCTACCGCGGAGCTGGGAGACGAGCTTCTCCCGATCGTCCGCGCTCATCGGCGTGAGCTCCACGTCGACACGCTCGACGCCGTCGAGGGGCGCGACGGCCGCAGTCACGTCGCTCGTGATCCGGTCCTTCAGCGGGCAGCCTTCGATCGTGAGGAGCACGTGCACGCGCACGACGCCGCCGTCCACCTCGACCGACTTCAGCATCCCGATCTCGTCGATCGGGCGGCCGATCTCGGGGTCCCGCACGCCCTTGAGGGCCTCGCGGACCTGCGCTTCCGTGGCCAGGACGTCCTCCCGGTGGTCGGTGGTCCCTCGCCTCGCGGGTCGGGTCGAGGGGGGTCTAAGCTCTGGTTGACACGGTGCGAACCGTGCAAAGCCCATCGTACGAGATGCGGAGATGAACGAACCCGCCCCGATCGAGATCTACAAGGCACTGGCGGACGACACCCGGTACCGGCTCTACCGGTACCTTCGGCTGTCCGGTCGTCCCGTCGCGGTCCGCGAGCTGGCGACCCGTCTGAGCTTGCACGCCAACACGATCCGTCCCCATCTGCGGCGGCTCGTCGACGCGGGCCTCGTCGCGTCGGAGACCCGCCGAGGCCCGTCCGCGGTCGGGCGGCCCCAGACCGTGTTCACCGCCGTCGCCACGAGCGACCGGGACGGGCGAGATTACCGGCTCCTCGCCGACATCCTGGCCACCCTGATCACCGGGGCGCGCGCCCGGAGCGGGGCTCACACCCTGGCCCGGGAATGGGGGGACTACCTCGTCACCCAGCATGCGCCCCCGCCGGGTGCGCGCCGCCCCGGGCCGAACCTGGCGGGTCTTCGAGAGGCACTGGCGGAGGCCGGATTCGACCCCCGATTCCGACGCCGGGGCAACCGCACGGTGGAGATCGCCCTGCGCGGCTGCCCCTTCCGCGACCTGCTCGAGGAGCACCGCGAGCTGGTGTGCACCGTCCACCGAGGTCTGCTGGAGGGGATGTTGGAGGGCTCCCGCCCGCGCCTGCACCTGCGCTCGTTCGAGCCGCTCGCGGACCGGGGGTCCGTGTGCCGCGTCGTCGCCGGCTCCTGAGCCCGGCCGATATCGGCTGAAGCTGAAGTTCGTCCACGAGCGAGCCGATGGGAGAGGAAGGAGCCGGGCGTGGAGATCGCGCTGCGGCGTATCCGCTCGAGACGAGGTGTGGCAGAACGTGGAGACCAGTGACTCTGCCGTCGCGGAGTTCGACGGCTGGCTGAAAGAGCTGATGCAGGGGCAGGGCTCCGACCTGCACGTCAAGGTCGGCTCCCCGCCGATGATCCGTCTCCCCAGCGGGCTGCAGCGTATGCCGCGCGACCCGATCACGCCCGTGGAGACGTCGGCGATCGCGGAGAGCATCATCCCTCCCGATCGGAAGGCGACCTTCGACGCCACGGGCGAGGTCGACTTCGCCTATTCCCTGCGTGACGTCGGTCGGTTCCGCGCGAACGTCTTCAAGCAGCGGAGCTCGATCTCGATGGTCCTTCGGCGGCTCCGCTTCGGAGGACCGACCTTCGAGGAGATGGGCCTGCCGGACGCCGTCCGGCGCCTCGCGGACGAGCACCGCGGCCTGATCCTCGTCACCGGTCCGACCGGATCGGGCAAGACCACCACGCTGGCGTCGATGATCGGCTACATCAACGACACCAAGCCCGTGCACATCGTGACGATCGAGGATCCGATCGAGGTGCTGCACCGCGATTCCGTGGCCTCGATCAACCAGCGAGAGGTGGGGAACGACACGCAGGATTTCCTCTCGGCGCTGCGCGCGGCGCTCCGGCAGGACCCCGACGTGATCCTGATCGGCGAGATGCGTGACACGGAGACGGTCCGCGCGGCGATCCAGGCCGCGGAGACGGGTCACCTCGTCCTGTCCACGCTCCACACGGTGGACGCGACCGAGACGGTGAACCGTGTGATCGACTTCTTCCCGCCCTACCAACAGAAGCAGGTGCGATTGGCCCTCGCCGGCACGCTGCGCGGCATCATCTGTCAGCGACTCGTCGCCACGGTGGATGGCGGGCGGACCCCGACACTCGAGATCCTCGTGAACAACGGGCGGATCGCGGAGCGCATCGTCGACCCCGAGCGAACGAGCGAGGTCAAGGAGGTCATCGCCGACGGCGCCTTCTACGGGATGATGACGTTCGACCAGTCACTGCTGCTCCTCCTGCAGGAGGGGAAGATCACGACGGAGGCAGCGTTCGAAGCCGTGTCGAGCCGACACGACTTCGAGCTCGCGATGCAGCAGGCGGGTCTGAGTCTGCCCGTCTGAGCCGATCAAGCAGCCGTGACCGTGGTGGCTCGCTTCGACCGGGTCCGTCCGAGGCTGGCGAGCCCCGCCCCGATCAGCGCGCCGAGGGCAAGCGCCAGGAGAAGGAAACCTGCCGGGAGCCCTTCGCTCCGCGTCACGACCCGCGTCACCGTGGTGGGAGCGGGTTCGAACGGCTCGACCGTGATCGCTGCACTCCCCGCGGCGGCCTTCCCGTCGCCGACGACGATCGCGCCGGTCATGCCCGGGTGATAGCTGCACGCGAACGGGTACGTCCCCGCTTCGTCGAAGGACACGGTGAAGGCGTCCCCGCCGTGGAGATCCTCGAAGTGACCCCACTCGTTGCCACCGACGTTGTGAACGAACTCGTCCATGTTCACGAACGTCACCGGCGCCCCCTGGTCCACCGTCGTGACGGTCGCGGTGAAGCACGCGTCGACCATCCGGACCGTCACGGCGTCCTGGCCGGCGGCGTTGTTCTCCGTGACGCCCGAGTGACAGCCACCGCCCGCCGATGCGGCGGGCATCCCGACGATGGCCACGACGGCCACCATCGTGCAGAGCAGCATCCCTCGCTTCAGCGCAGATCTCATGGCCGATCCCTCCCGACGTCCGATGCCTCTGCTACACCGGGAGGACTCAGGGGGTTCCCACCGAGTCGGCGATGCGGACCGCCTCCCCCTTGGTCAGGGAGGTCTCCAACC
This sequence comes from uncultured Actinomycetota bacterium, assembly GCA_963724415.1. Classification (GTDB taxonomy): domain Bacteria; phylum Actinomycetota; class UBA4738; order UBA4738; family HRBIN12; genus JAJNBA01. The sequence continues at coordinate 397,899 of CAVRUS010000012.1, forward strand.
GCATCGTGTACGGCCCGTCGCGCCACAGGAGGACGTTCCCGTCGACCCCCGCGTAGACGATCCCTTCGCTCGTGAGGAGGCGGATCGTGTGTGGTCCGGTCGTCCAGATCGCCTCGTCCCCCCCGACGATGGCCGGCTCGACCGTGCCTGTGTTCTCGTAGATCTCCTTGAAGGCCTGGTCCGTATCGCCCTCGAAGCGCATCAGGACCGCTCCGTGCGTCGTGCCCTCGATCGCCGGCAGACCGGGGATCGGGTCCCAGGCGGCGGTGAGCCGCACGACCTCGCCGACGTCCGTGAAGAGCTCATCCGCCCAGAGGTCGTCGGGTGGGCCGAGCTGCTCGGGGAGCATGAGGTCTCCGCCGAAGACGGCCGTGGCCTCTTCGAGCGTGAGGGGCCTGCCGAACGGATCGGCCGAGGGCGATGTCGGCAGCGTTCCCGGCGTCGGGGTGACCTCCACGACCACCGCGCCGAGATCGATCACGAACTTCGCGGCGAGGGCGGCACCCGCGAGGAGCAGGACGGTTGCCGCGGCGATCAGCAGGATCCGCTTGGAGCGGGAGAGGGGGAGACGGACGACGCGCGGTCGTCGCGCCGATCGCGTCGCGGCCATCACGGCCGGCGCGAGCTCCGGCGTCGGTGGCCAGTCGAGCTCGAGACCGGCCAGGGCGTCCCCGAGGTCGGTGTCGCTCATCGCCCGCAGCCGCTCGCTCATCCGGCCTCACCCACCACCGCACGCAAGCGCGTCATCGCGCGAGACAGGCGTGATTTGACCGTGCCGGGACGGACGCCGAGCACCTCGGCCGTCTCGTCCTCCGACAGGCCCAGGAGGAACCGGTACCCGATCACTTCCCGATCGGGGGACGGGAGGACGTTGAGGGCGGCGACCAGAGCCTCTCGCTCGGCGCCGCCGAGCGCCGCGGCCTCCGGGGACGGGGCCGCGTCCCCGTCGGAGACCGCGGCCGCGCGCAGGGCGAGTCCCTGGCGACGGCGCGTGGATCGTGCTCGGTTCCTGGCCTCGTTGGTGACGATCTTCAGCAGCCACGGCCGGAAGGGGGAGTCCGGGCGGAACCCGGGGAGCGCGTAATAGGCCTTCACGAACGCCTCCTGGGCCGCGTCTTCCGCCTCACCGCGATCGCGCGTGACCAGCCAGGCGACACGGAAGGCGATCTGCCCGTACCGCTTCACCAACTGCTCATACGCTTCGTCGTCGCCCTCGCGGGCTCGCCGCGCGAGCTCGGCGTCCTCCAGTGGTCGGCCCTCCACGGGAGCCTTTCCCTTCACGCTGCCTACACCAGGGAGGCCGTCGGGGTTCCGGCGCCTACCCGGCGGACGGCCTCCCGTTGTCCGTCGCCACGTCGGCGACCGCGACGATCCCGGCGACGAGGCCGGACAGCTCCATCGGCACGACGATCTTCGACGCGGGCGAGCCACCGATCTGCTTGAGCGTCTCGAGGTACTGCAGGCTCATCGTCTTCTGATCGGCGGTGATGGCCTGCTCGTTGATCGTCTTCAGCGCGAGAGCGAAGCCTTCCGCTCGGAGGATCGCCGCCTGACGCTCGCCTTCGGCCGTGAGGATCGCCGACTGCTTGTTGCCCTCCGCGTTCAGGATCGCGGAGGCTTTGTTGCCCTCCGCGACGGTGATCGCCGCGGACTTCGTCCCGTCGGCCTCGAGGACGATCGCCCGACGGGAGCGCTCGGCGGACATCTGCCGCGTCATCGCCTCCTGCACGCTCGGCGGCGGGATGATCTCCCGGATCTCGACGTTCGTGACCTTCACGCCCCACCGCTCCGTGACCTCGTCCAGCTTCGCGCGCAGGATCTGGTTGATCTCGTCCCGCTTGGCGAGCACGTCGTCCAGGGGGATGTCACCGATCACCGCTCGCAGGGTGGTGGAGGCGAGCGCCTGCGCCGCTCCCGCGAAGTTGCCGACCTGCACGACGCTCATCGCCGGGTCGACGACCTTGTAGAACGTGATGAAGTCCACGGCGATCGGCGCGTTGTCCTTCGTGATCGAGTCCTGTCTCGGGATCTCCAGGAAGAACTCGCGGAGGTCGACCTTCACGCCCTTGTCGACGATCGGGATGAGCAGGATGAGGCCGGGGCCCTTGACGCCGAGGATGCGGCCGAGCCGGAAGACGACGAGCCGCTGGTACTCGGGCACGATGCGGATCGCGTTCGCCAGGAACAGGATCAGCAGGAACAGGACGACGGCGGTGCCGATGAAGACGGGGTCCGTGAAGTCCATCAGTGGTTCCCTCCCTGGGCCGGCGCGACGCCGCCGGTCTGCGCGTGCTCGAGGTCGAGCGGTTCGACGGTGAGCACGAGCCCGTCGAGCTTGGTGACACGGACCCTCGCACCGGGCGGGAGCGGATACGGGGCGATCGCCCGCCATTCCTCCGCTGCGACACGCACGACCCCATCGGGATCGAGGCCGTCTCCCAGCACGACGCCCTCCCGGCCGACGACCGCCTCGGCCCCCTGCGCCGGCGGCAGGTGCCGCATCGCCAGAGCCCGTTGGACGACGAATCCGAAGAACAGGGCCATGCACACCGCCACCGGGACGATCACGTAGGGCGAGACCTGCGCCCCCCCGGCGGGGTCGAACAGGACGAGGCCACCCAGGACGAGCGCGGCGATCCCCGCGATCGACCAGATACCGATACCCGGCACCTTCAGCTCGATCACGAAGAACACCACGGAGGCGACCAGGAGCGCGATCCCGATCAGGCGCACCGGGAGCAGTCCGAATGACGCGATCGAGATCAACAGCAGGATCGTTCCCAGCGTGCCGCTGAAGATGTGCCCCGGCACGATCAGCTCGAGGACGATCAGGGCGAGGCCGAGCCAGAAGAAGATGAAGGCGAGGTTCGGATCGAACAACCCGTGGAGGAATCCGACGCCTGGCGTCATCGCGACGTCGTCGATCGATGCATCCGCGGTGTGCAGCGTGGTCGAGACGCCGTCCGCGACGACGACGTCCATCCCGTCGACGCGTGTCAACACCTCCCGCTCGGAGTCGGCGATCAGGTCGATGATGTTCCCATCGAGGGCCTCTTGCGCCGTGATGCTCTTCGACTCCGTCACGAACGTCTCTGCGAGCTCCGCGTTGCGTCCTCGTTGCTCGGCGAGCGTCCGCATCGTCGCCGCGGCGTCCTCCTCGACCTTCCGCGCGAGCGTCACGCCGCCGATCCCGACGGGCGTGGAAGCGCCGACGTTGGTCGCCGGCGCCATGGCGGCGACGTGGCAGGCCATCAGGATGAAGGCGCCCGCAGAGGCGGCCCTCGCGCCTTCCGGCGACACGTAGCAGATCACCGGGGTCGTCGACGCCTCGATCGCCTTGATGATCTCTTGCATCGAGGAGCTGAGACCCCCCGGTGTATCGATCGTGACGAGCACGGCGGCGGCTCCCTGGGCATCCTCGATACCCGTCCGGAGATAGTCGGCGACGAACGGGTCGACCACACCTTCGAGCGAGAGGCGGATCACGGTGTCCGGGGATGGCTGGGCGGACGCGCCGGGGGCGAGGATGGAGAGGAAGGCCGAGACGAGGAGCACGCCACCGGCCAGCGTTCGGGCGGTCCTCGACCTCTCGATCACCGTCGGCGCTCCTGCGCGGATGTCTTTCCTGTGATGCGCCAGCCTACTCCTCACGGTTCTCTGCTCGGTTCTTCGGTCGGTCATCCGGGCGGCTCTCGGGGCCGTTTCCCTACGGGCGCAACCGTGGGAATATCGGGAGGCAAGTCCGCGAAAGCTCCGGCGGCCGACGACGCCGTATACCGAGAGGAACCCGAGTGAACGCTCGGCACGAAGGCCCGCTCCTCCCCAGGGAGGAGCAGCAATTGATGGAGGGGCTCCTCAACGGTGATGAAGATGCGATCCGCACCCTCTATGCGAGGTTCGGCCGGCCCGTGTTCTCACTCGGGATGCGCCTCCTCGGGTCGCGGGAGGCAGCCGAGGAGCTCGCTCAGGACGTCTTCCTCACCGCGTGGCGGAAGGCCGCCCGGTTCGACCCGGCGCGGGGGCGCCTCTCGACCTGGCTCATGACGATCGCGCACAACCTCGCCGTCGACCGTCTCCGTCGGGATACCGGCGCCCGTCGGCCGACGCTCGTGTTGGTGGACGAGGTGCCCGACGCTCCGAGCGCGAGCGAGGAAGACGTCATCGAAGAGCGCGACGCGGCGACCCGGGCGCTGGCATCCCTGAACGAGGCGGAGCGACAGCTGCTGACCCGTGCGTACTTCCGCGGGTTGACTGCCCGCGAGATCGCAGAAGCCGACGGGACTCCGCTCGGGACCGTGAAGACACGCCTCCGCACCGCGATGATCAAGGTGCGACGCGCGAACGAGGGCAAGGAGCATCTGTGAACTGCCTGAGCGTTCGCGAGCGGCTCACGGAGCAGGTGCTGGGCGTGTTGCCCAAGGCCGAGGGCGCCGACGTCGATCGACATCTCGAGTGGTGTGCCGCCTGCCGGAAGGAGGCGGGGGAGCTGCAGCGGGCCGCCGCCACGCTGGCGTACAGCGTGGCGCCGGTGGCGCCGCCCCCGCAGCTCGAGGAGCGCGTCGTCGAGACGGTTCGGAGCGCCGCGGGACGGCGGCGGGCCACGGGGCCACGGCGGAGCCGCGTGGCGGCGGCCGGCGTGCTCGCGGCGACGCTCGCCCTGTCCGGCCTCGGCTGGGGCGCGGTGATGGCCGGCCGGGCCGAGCGGTTCGAGAAGCAAGCGGCGGACGCCCGCGAGCGGCAGCGGGAGGCGATCCAGGAATTGTTCCCGGAAGTGCTTCGCCTCCAGGAGGTGGATCCCGAAGCGATCGCGGAGGTCTCCACCCTTCTGTCGCCGCGGCTCCAGAACGGGCGGGGCGACGCGCTCGTGCTCCTGTCCTCGGGCGATGATCTCGTCTTCGTCCTGGTCGACGGGCTCACCGATTCGCGCGCCGTTCGTTTCCCACTGCAGGTACGGCTCGTGAGTCAGGATGCCGCCCCCCGGCTCGTCGGGGAGATCCGGACGGTTGACCAATCGGGCGGCGGTGGGGTCTTCGCGACCTTCGAGGACGATCTGACCGACGTCGACGCCGTCGTGATCAGGGATGCCCGCGGCCGGATCGTGCTTCGCGGCTCGCTCAGCGTCTACGAACCCACCGCCTGACTATCCTCGCCGGATGCGCTTCGGGCTGAGCCTTCCCCACTACGGCTTCTCGCTCCCGTCCGGTGAGACCTCCTTCGCGGCCGTGGCGAGGTGGGCCACGCGGGCCGAGGAGCTGGGGTTCGATTCGGTCTGGGTCTCCGACCACTTCTTCTATTCGTTCGCCCGGTACGGCGGCGATCCCACGCCGATCGCGTCGCTCGAACCGCTGACGACCCTGGCCGGGATCGCCGCCGTCACCCACCGGGTGCGGATCGGCACGCTCGTGTTGTGCGCGCCGTTCCGCCATCCGGCGCTCCTGGCGAGGACGGCGGCGTCGATCGACCTGCTCTCCGGCGGCCGGCTGGACCTCGGGCTCGGCGCCGGCTGGATGCGGGAGGAATTCGATGCGTTCGGGTACCGCTTCGGCGAGATCGGGGAGCGATTCGACGGGCTGGAGGAGTCGCTCGAGGTGCTGCAGCGGCTCTTCGGCGGCGACCCGGTGACGTACGACGGTCCAACCGTCACGCTGCGCGATGCGGTGCTCGCTCCTGCGCCGGAGCGCCCGCCGGCGGTGTGGGTGGGCGGCAAGGGTGGCCCGCGGCTGCTGCGTCTCGCGGCTCGCCTGGCCGAGGGCTGGAACACGGTGTGGCGCATGTCGCCGGAGGGGTACGCGGCCAAGCTCCCTGATGTCCGGGCGGCCTGCGATGCGGCCGGCCGCGACCCCGCGACGTTCGGCCTCTCGGTGGGTCTGTACTCGTCGATCGGGCCCGACGAGGCGGCTGCCGAAGCCGCGTTCGAGCGTGGGCGCGCCGCCGCTCCCGGGGATGCGATGGCGGGCGACGACTACGCGTCGTGGCGAGCGGACACCCTCTCCGGGACGCCCGAGCAGATCCTCGAGCGCGTGGCCGCGTTCGAGTCACTCGGTGTCCGCGAGCTGATCGTGTCGCCGTGGGTCCTCCCGTTCGCGATCCACGAGCCGGAGCAGGTCGAGCTGTTCGCGGAGCGCGTGATCGCGCCGTCGCGGACGGGCTGATGGAGCCGCGGGCCGCCGTCCTCGCCGTCCTCACCGAGGAGCCAGAGCCGCTGCATTGGACGAGGATCCAGGATCTCGCGCTCCGCCGTGGCTACCTCGATCCGTTCGAGCATCCGGACGTCCGCCGGCAGGTGCAGACCACGCTCCGCGCCCTGCTGCGGGAGGGTGTCGTGGCGAAGGAGACGAAGGGCGTCTACTTCTTGGCCGAGCGGGTGGAGGAACCGGACGCCTGAGCTTTCTTCCGGGCGCTCGTGCGCTTCCGCGCGGTGGTCTTCCGCGGGCGCCCGGCGCTCTTGCGCGGACGGCCGCGTCGTTTCGGCGTCGTGGCAGCCGCTTCGCCGGCCATCTTGCGTGGACGTCCGGGGCGCGGACGACGCGCGCCGGCGACCAGCTCCGTCACGTGCGCGGCACAGAGATCCTTCGCGTAGTTGCCCCGGGCGACCTTGATCGTCACCGTCTCGGTCGCGGGTTTGCCGCAGACATCACACACCACGATCGTCTTCTCGGCCATCCTGGGGCTCCTCTCGTCGGAAACCGCAAGGATAGTCGAGGACGCAGTTGATCCCGGGTGACGGAACCGTCAACGGCTGTAGTCGACGCCGGAGATCCCTTCGAGTTTCTCGAACCGATGCTCCGCCTCGACCCACCGCACGGTACCGGATCGCGATCGCATCACGAGGGAATACGTGGTAGCGCCGTCTGGCCAGTAGCGAACGCCCCGCAGCAGCGACCCGTCCGTGATCCCGGTCGCCGCGAAGAACACGTCCTTGCCGGAGACGAGATCCTCCGTCGTCAGGACGGCCTCGGGATCGATCCCCGCCCCCACGAGCTGGTCGCGCTCCTCGTCCGTCCGCGGTGCGAGGCGTCCGTGGATCGCGCCGCCCATGCACTTGAGCGCCGCCGCGGCCACGACCCCCTCCGGTGTGCCCCCGATCCCGATGAGAAGGTCGACCCCGGTCCGCGGGGCCGCGGCGGCGATCGCCCCCGCCACGTCGCCGTCCGTGATGAGGAAGACGCGCGCGCCCACCTCGCGGACCGCGTCGATGATCGCCTCGTGGCGGGGGCGATCGAGGATCATCACCGACACCTCCTCGACCTTCATCCCCTTCGCCTTCGCCACCTGTCGGACGTTCTCCTCCGGCGGGGCGGTCACGTCGATCACGTCCGCGGCCTCGGGCCCGGTCGCGACCTTGTCCATGTAGACGGCGACGTCGGGGAAGAACATCGTGCCGCGTTCGGCGAGCGCGATCACCGAGACCGCGTTCGGCTGTCCCATGCTGGTGAGCCGGGTGCCGTCGATCGGATCGACCGCGACGTCGACGGCGGGGCCCGAACCGTTCCCGACGGACTCACCGTTGTAGAGCATCGGCGCCTCGTCCTTCTCGCCCTCGCCGATCACCACCACGCCGTCCATCGACACCGAGTCGATCATGAAGCGCATCGCGTCGACGGCCGACTGGTCGGCGCCGATCTTGTCGCCGCGACCGATCCAGCTGCCGGCGGCGAGCGCCGCCGCCTCGGTCACGCGCGCGAGCTCCATCGCCAGGTTGCGGTCGGGACGGATCCGGTTCGTCATCGGAGTACCTCCAGGACGTCGTGGGGCCGGGCGCCCTCGAACAGCACCCGGTGGATCGCTTCGTGGTACGGGAGCTCAACGCCCTGTTCCGACGCGAGTCGCCGGACGTGGCGCGTGGATTCGACCCCTTCGACGGTGAGCCCGCCCGCCTCCAGCTCGCGGAGGGTGTCCTCGGGCGGGTCCCCGGTCCCGACGAGCTCGCCGTACAGACGGTTGCGGCCGCCGAGGCTCGTCACGAGCTGATCGCCGATCCCCGCCAGCCCCATCGCGGTCTCGGCCCGGCCGCCCAACGCCGTCACGAGCGACACGATCTCGCGCGCCGCCCTCGTGAAGAGCGCGGCCTTGGCGTTCTGGTACTCGACCCCCGTGCTCTTACCGAGCCCGTCCAGCAGGCCCAGCCCGATCGCGGCGACGTTCTTCATCATCGAACAGAGCTCGACCCCGATCACGTCGTCCGTGTACGAGAGCTGATAGCGCCGGTCGTCGAACGGTTTGCCCGCCTCCTCGGCCGTCGACGCGAGCCCGGACGCCCACACCGCGGCCGTGGGGAGGCCTTCTGCGAGCTCGCGAGCGAGACAGGGTCCGGCCACCACCACCACGTCGACGCCCGCGAGCTCGTCGCCGTAGACCTCGCTCATCCGCTTGCCGGAGTCGGGCTCGAGGCCCTTGGCGACGGAGACGGCCACCCGCGCGCCCGCGACGTGCTCGCGCACCATCGAGGCGAGCGATCGCGCCCCCGCCGAGTTCGCGGCGAGTACGGCGATCTCCACGTCGCGGGCCGCTCTGTCGAGCTCGTTCGGTCCGTTGAGCTCCACGCCGTCCGGGAGGTGCTCGGGGAGGAGCGGGTGCTTGCGATCCTCGCGCATCGCCGCGTAGGAGGCGAGATCGTGCTCGTTGGCCCACAGCGAGGTCGGGAGGCCGACCCGGGCAGCATGCATCGCGAACGCAGTCCCCATCGCGCCTGCGCCGAAGACCGCAACCCGAGCCACGGGCCAACGATAGTCGCGGGTCGGGCGGCACCGCCACGTCGGCTACCCTTCGCGTCGACATGTCCACGCCGCGCTACCTGCAGGTCGACGACTACGAGCCCGTCGCCAAGGCGAAGCTGGACGCCGACGTGTACGACTACTTCGCCGGTGGTGCGGGGGACGAGCGCACCCTGGAAGAGAACCTGCGCGCGTTCGACCGATGGGTGATCCGACCGCGTGTCCTCCGGGGGTCGGCGTTCCCGGACACCTCGACCGAGATCCTCGGCACGCCCGTCGCAGCGCCGGTGCTCGTCGCGCCCTGGGCGTACCAAGGGCGGGCGCACCCTGACGGCGAACGAGCAACCGTCCGCGGCGCGGCCCGAGCGGGGACGATCGCCATCGTCTCCTCGACGGCGGTGGACGATCTCGAGGGGATCGCGTCCGCGAGCGACGGTCCCAAGTGGTGGCAGCTGTATCTGTTCGCCGAGCCTCAGCGATCGGTGGACATGCTCGCACGGGTCGTGGCGTCGGGCTATCAGGCGATCTGTTGGACCGTGGACTTCCCCGTGGCCGGCCTGCGACATCGCGACACCCGGAGCGGGTTCACGATGCCGTTCGGCCACGACGACGACGCCGAAGCCGACTATCTCTACGAGTCGAACCTGACGTGGGAGCACCTGTCGTTCGTCCGTGCGCACGCCCCCGGGCTCCCGGTCCTCGTGAAGGGGATCCTCACCGCCGAGGACGCGACGATCGCGGTCGAGCACGGCGTCGAGGTGATCGTGGTGTCGAACCACGGGGGACGGCAGCTCGATTCGTGCCCCGCGTCGCTTGACGCGCTCCCCGAGGTGGTCGAGGCCGTGGATGGGCGGGTCCCCGTCCTGATGGACGGCGGCGTGCGTCGAGGGACCGACGTGGTCAAGGCACTCGCGTTGGGCGCGGCGGCGGTCCTCGTCGGCCGGCCGGTCGCGTGGGGTCTCGCCGCGGAGGGCGAGGACGGCGTGGCCGGGGTCTTGGAGATCCTCCGCGCCGAGGTCGAGAACGCGATGGCGCTCGCCGGCTGCCGCACGGTCGCGGAGATCGAACGCGACCTCGTCATCCGCGCCCCTTGACGTCGCCCGTACCTCTTGATGGCGCTCGTGGACGGCCGCGGTCGCTCTCTGACAGCCTGCAGGCGATGCCCGGATACGACCTCCACAGCCATTCGAACCGCTCCGACGGGACCCTCACCCCGTCGGAGGTGATGCAGCTCGCTCGCGAGAAGGATCTCGCGGGCGTCGCCTTGACCGATCACGACACGTTCGAAGGGCTCGTTGAGGCGTCGGCCGCGGCGGGCGAGCTCGGGCTCGAGTTCGTGCCGGGCATCGAGTTCTCGGCCGAGTACGACGGCGCGAGCCTCCACATCCTGGGGTACTGGGTCGACCCGGACGACCCGGCGATCGACGCGGAGCTCCTGCGACTCACGGCCACGAGGTTCCGGCGCGGCGAGATGATCGTCGAGAAGCTCCGCGAGCTGGGCCTCGACATCTCGCTCGACCGCGTCCTGGAGCTCGCCGAGGGCGGCGCGATCGCGCGGCCGCACATCGCGGCGGCCATGGTCGAGGCGGGGATCGTGGCGGATGAGAAGGAGGCGTTCGAGCGCTACATCTCCGATGACGGCCTCGCGTACGTGCCGAAGCACGCCCTGCATCCGTCGGACGCTCTCCGATTGATCGGCGACGCCGGCGGCGTCTGCGTGCTCGCGCATCCCGGGATGTGGCGGGGGACCGACACCGTGCCCGACGCGTTGATCGAGGAGATGGCCGCCGGCGGGATGGTCGGACTTGAGGTGTTCCATCCGGATCACGACGAGGAGCTCCGAGTGAAGTACGCGGCCCTCGCGGAGCGGCTGGATCTGGTGGCGATCTCTTCCTCGGATTGCCACGGGGAGCGATACGGCCGCCGGATGGGCGAGGAGCGAACCGATGCCGAGACCTTCGCGGAGCTGAAGCGACGCGCCGGCCGATGATCCGGTGATGGCAGAGAACGCGCCGATGCGGATCGAGATCGTGTTCCTGGACATCGGGGGCGTGCTGTACGACGACACGGTCTACGCGCGGGCGTGGAACCGGGCGTTGCGCGACGCGGGGGCGACCTTCACGGACGACGAGTTCGAGGAGGAGTACGCGCGGGCGCGCGCGGAGCAGGCGGGTTCCTTCCGGAGGCGGCTGATCGCCCGGTTCCTCCCGGACGCCGACCTCCGCGAGCTCGAAGGGATCGCGGCTCGCTACTGGACCTATCCGCCGTCCGCGCTCTACGACGACGCGATCCCCTGTCTCGAGGCGCTGCGGGGCCGGTACCGGCTCGGGGTGATCGCGAACCAGCCCGGCGAGGTCCGCACGGCGATGCAGCGCGACGGGCTCGAGCCGTTCTTCGAGGTCTGGGGCGTCTCGGACGAGCTCGGTGTGGGCAAGCCCGACCCGCGGCTCTTCGAGCTCGCAGCCCGGACGGCCCGCGTCGACGCGACGGCCGCGGTGATGGTCGGGGACCGACTCGACTACGACGTGCGCCCCGCCAAGCTCGTGGGGATGCGCGCGATCTGGATGCTCCGGGGCGAGGCGCCCGATGAACCGACACCTGATCAGCTCGCGGAGGCGGATGGATCGGTCCGCACGCTCACCGAGCTGCCGGCCGAGCTGGAGCGGCTGTCCCCGGCATGAGCGACCACACCGGGGCGAGACACATCCTCATCGTGGGCGCCGGGTTCGCCGGTCTGGCCGCGGCCATGGGGCTGAAGCAGGCGGTCGCAGAAGGCCATCGCGTGACGGTCGTGAACCCCGAGAGCTTCTTCCAGTACCAGCCGTTCCTCCCCGAGGTGGCGTCCGGCACGATCGACCCGCGGGCGGCGGTCGTGCCGCTCCGGCGCGTCCTGAGGCATTGCCGGCTCGTCGTCGGCGAGGTCGAGCGGGTCGATCACGAGGCCCGCGAGGCGACGGTCCGGACGTTCTCGGGCGACGAGCGAACGATGGCCTACGACATCGTGGTGCTCGCGCCCGGCTCGCGGTCCCGCGTCCTGCCGATCCCGGGTCTCGCGGATCGCGGGATCGGGTTCAAGACCGTGCAGGAAGCGATCTACCTCCGGAACCACGTGCTCGCGCAGCTCGACGTTGCGGTGTCCCAGGAGGACGCCGCGCGACGCCGAGCCGCGCTCACCTTCGTCTTCATCGGCGGGGGATACGCAGGCGTCGAGGCGCTCGGCGAGCTCGAGGACCTCGCGCGCGACGCGATCGAGCACTACCCCGACCTCGATCCCTCCGAGATGCGATGGGTCCTCGCCGACGCCGCGGACCACATCCTCCCGGAGCTCCCGGAGAGCCTCGCCTCCTACGCGGCGGAGGAGCTGCGGCGTCGGGGGATCGACATCCGGCTCGGGACCCGGCTCGAGTCGGCGGAGGGAGGGGTGATCCGGTTCTCCATCGGCGAGCCCTTCGACGCGGAGACGCTGGTGTGGACGGCCGGGGTGAAACCCTCGCCGCTCGCGCGTGACTCGGGGATGCCCGTCGATCCGCAGGGCCGGCTCCCGGTGGACCGCTTCCTGCGTGTCGATGGCGTGGACGGCGCCTGGGCGGCCGGTGATGCCGCCGCGGTTCCCGATCAGCACTCGGGCGGCCTGTCGCCGCCGACGGCACAACACGGCCTCCGGCAGGGCAGGCGGATCGCCGCGAACATCGAGGCCACCCTCGCCGGTCGCCCGCTCCGGCCCTTCTCCTACGAGACGATCGGCGGCGTCTGTTCGCTCGGCCGCTACAAAGGCGTCGCGATCGTCAAAGGGCTGCGGTGCAAGGGGTTCCTCGGGTGGTTCCTCCATCGCTCCTACCACCTGCTCGCGATGCCGACGTGGACGCGTCGCGTGAAGATCGCGATGGATTGGACCGTGGCGCTGTTCTTCCCACGGGACCTCGCGCAGCTCGGATCGCTCGGAGATCCGCGGGAGCCGTTCCAGCGAGCGTCCGGAGACGCGTCCTAGGCGCCGCGCTTGCGCTGGAGCTCGCTGGCTGCCTGGAGCGCCGCGTGCGAGCTCGCGATGTCGGGCATCTCGTGGCCGCCGGAGAGCTCCTCGGCCGCCCACCGTGTCATGTCGCGGATCGACACGATGCCCACGACGTTGCCTCCGTCGACGATCGGCAGGTGCCGGATGTTCTTCGAGACCATCTGCTCGGCCGCTTCGGAGAGCTCCGTCTTCGAGTCCACCGTGATCAGATCGCGGCGCGTCATGCCGTGCTCGACCGTCGTGCTGTGGGGGTCACCGCCCGCCGCCACGAGGTTCACGATGTCGCGCTCGGTGACGATGCCGGCGAGGTGCGTGCCGTCGAGCACCACGACCGAGGAGATGCCGTGGGTCCGCATCTCCTTCGCGACGTCGGCGAAGGAATCCTGAGGACTCGCGGTCTTCACATCCGGATGCATGATCTCGCCGACGAGCATCGTTCCCTCCTCGCGCTGGGATCGCCAGACTACTACGGGGCCTGGCGGGCTTCCCCGGTGGCATGATGCGGCGGATGGCGAAGCCCACCTACGTCGCGAACGTCACCGTTTTCGACGGGAACAAGGTCAGGAAGCGGCAAGGGGTGCTCTTCGGGACCGAGGGCATCGAGTGGATCGGCGCGCATTCGAGACCACCGACGGCGGCGCGCGAAGCTCGTGAGGTCGACGGTAACGGGAAGACCTTGATGCCGGGCCTGATCGACGTCCACGTGCACCTGCAGTTCGACGGAGAGGCGGATTTCGAGAAAGAGGCGCGGGACCTCACCACGCCAGGGTTCGCGGCCCTGAAGGCGATGGCCAACGCGAAGAGGAACCTCGACGCCGGTGTCACCACCGTGCGCGACCTCGGCGGGATGGGCGGCGCGAGCATCGACGTCGCGAGGGCCGTCGACGCCGGCCTCGTTCCCGGGCCACGCATCCTGGCGGCAGGGCGCGCGCTCACGGTCACCGGCGGCCACGGCCACAGCATCGCGTTCTCCCGCGAAGTGGACGGGGCCGACGCCGTCCGCGCCGCGGTGCGGGAGGAGATCCGGGCGGGCGCGACGGCGATCAAGCTGATCGCGACCGGCGGCGTCCTCACGCCGGGCATCCCGGCCACGTTCAGTGCGTTCACCGCCGAAGAGCTCGAGGCCGGCGTGCGTGAGGCGCACGAGCGGAACCTGTCGGTCGCAGCCCACGCGACCGGCGCGAACGGGATCCGCGCGGCCGTCCTCGCCGGCGTGGACTCGATCGAGCACTGCAACCAGCTGACGGCTGCCACGGCGCGCGAGATGGTCTCCCGGGGCACATCCCGTTCGCCGACGATCTGCGCGGTACGCGGGATCCTCGATCACGCGGACCGGGTCGCCGACTACGCGGTGGAGAAGGCGCGCTCGATCGAAGCGGACTCGAAGAAGTCGCTCCGCACTGCGGTTCGCTCCGGGGTCCGTCCCGTCTGCGGTACCGACGCCGGCACGCCGTTCAATGCGCACGGGAACGCCCCGCAGGAGATCGTGTACATGACCGAGTGGGGGATGCCACCGCTCGACGCCCTCCGCGCCGCCACGTCCAACGGCGCTCAGCTCCTCCGCCTCGAGGGCGTCGGCACGATCGAGGTCGGGAAGCAGGCGGACCTGGTGCTCGTCGACGGCGATCCCGTCGAGGATCCGCGTGCGTTGCTCGGGCGGAAACGCGTGTGGCGCGCCGGCGATCCCGTCTAGCGGTCGCCCAGCACGCGCTGGAGCACATCGACGCCCTCGCCGAGGGCGGCGAGGTCGCTGGGGGAGAGCGTCTCGAGCGTGCGCCGAAGGGTCTCGAGGCGTTTGGCCCGTCCCCGACGGAGCGTCCGCGCTCCGGTCGGCGTCGCGCGCACCCGGACCGCTCTGGCGTCGTCCGGGTCGGCCTCACGGAGCGCGAGTCCGTCCCGGACGAGCCCGTCCACGAGCTTCGTCATCGTCGGCGGTTCCACCTGTTCGATCCGCGCGAGCTCCCCGATGCGCTTCGGGCCGGCGAAGACCAGGACCGAGAGCACGGAGAGGCGCGGGGCGGAGATGCCCAGCGCCTCGTCCTCCACGCGCAGGCGACGCAACAGGTGGATGGCGGCCGAGTGCAGCCGGTCGGCGACCCGGCCCACCTCGCCCACCTCTCGCGTCGGGGAAGTCCGCCTTGACGTGGTCATCGGTATTTCGTTAGGCTACCTAAATATAACGAACCGAGTCTATCGAGGGAGGGGAAGATGGCAAGCACCTCGGGCGATCTCTTCGCGGCGATCGAGGCGGGAGACGTCGGCGGGGTCCAGGCGATCCTGGATGGGGATCCCGCGATCGCCAACGCACGCGACACCGGCGGCGTCTCGGCGCTGATGCGCGCGCTCTACCGCTTCGACCCCGGCCTCGTGGAGACCGTCCGGACGCGCGTGGACGCTCTCGACGTGTTCGAGGCCGCGGCGATGGGTGAGGTGGATCGCCTCCGAGAGGTCCTCGACGGCGATCCGTCGGCCGCGACCGCGTACTCGGGCGACGGCTTCACGGCCCTGCACTTCGCGGCGTTCTTCGGCGAGCCCGAGGCGGCCACGGTGCTCATCGAACGGGGCGCCGAGGTCGACGCGTTCGGCCGAGGCTGGATGACCGGCACGGCGCTGCACTCGGCGGCCAGCCGCCTCCAGTCGGACGTGGTTCGGATCCTCCTCGAGGCCGGCGCGAACCCCGACGTGCGCCAGTCCGCAGGATGGACGCCTCTGCACGCCGCCGCGATGAACGGCGACCTCGCGAGCACGGAGTCGCTCCTCGGCGCCGGAGCGGACCCCGCTGCGGAGAACGACGAGGGCCGGAGCGTGGCCGACCTCGCGAGCGAGAGCGGGGACGACGCCACGATCGCGCGGATCCGGTCGGCGCTTCAGGCGGCGCCGTAGTCGGCGAACGCGTACTCCTGCGCCATCGAGTCGCACGGGTTCCCGCGACCGTAGGAGATCCGTCCGTCGGTCACGTCCGCGACGCACCAGAAGACGGTCTTGGACGTGGGGTGACCCCACTCCGGGTGCCGGCACACCTCGTCCGGCTGGTTCTCGTGGTCGGAGAGGATCCCGCGCAGGGTCTCCGGGGTCACCGATCCCGGCGCGTGATCCGCGAGCAGGTCCCGGGCCCGGCAGAACCGGATGTCGGAGCGGACGGCGTACTCCGGGTCGCCTTCGTACGGGCGCATCCGCTCGCTCACGTAGTGGTTCGTGTGCGCGAGGTGATCCCGCTCGTCCAGGTGGGTGATCTCGACGTCCGTGGCGCTCCCCTCGACGTTCGCGACGTCGCCGAACCGATCGGCGAGCACGTTGTTGTAGGACGAGGCCCGGTCGGACCGGATCGCGGAGGCCACCATCTCGTGCAGGTTGTGGGCTCGCAGCATCTCGAACACCTGGTGCGATCGTGAGATCCCGATCCGCTCGTCGTTCGGGCTGACCTCGTTGCCGGTGAGCGAGAGCCCGGCCTGGTTCCACCCGACGCTGATCCAGGGGACGCCGCCGATCTGCAGGACGACCGGTTCGTCATCGACGGCCTTCTCGATCGCGACGATGTCGGCCTCGACCTCCGGCCGGAGATCGTTGTTGTGGCCCACCCACAGGTGGCCGTCCGCCGTGGAGGCGGGTCCGGCCACGACGTCGCTGCATCTCCCGGCCGTTCGCTTCGGGTAGGGCGTGTACCAGAGCTCCTCCACCGTCGTCGCGAAGAACTCGAGGGGATCCACGCCGGCGCCCTCCGCGCAGCCGTCGAGCTCCTCGAGGAGCCAGGGGAGCGACGGGGTCGTGGCGTCCCGATACGCCTGCGCCAGCCGCAGCTGTTCGGCGCGGCCCCGTCCCTCGGGGAGGTCGGTATCGAACGAGCTCACGGCACGCCGGATCTGGTCCGCTCCCAGCTCGCCCATCTGGATCCCCACGGTGCGATGGGTGCCGCTGAGGCGGTAGAGCTCGAGCGGGTGCGGCGTCATGTCTGGATGGTAGCTCGGAGATCCGAGTGGCTCCCGGGTTCTGTCACCCCCCCGGGGTACGGTTCGGCCATGACCCCCTCAGAGGTGGACCGATGACGAACGACGTCGTGATCGCCGTGCTCGCCGCGTGCGTCGGCGTGGCCGTGGGCGCGTTGGTGATGCTCCGCCGGCAGCCGCAGCCCCAGGAGGATCCCGACTCGGTGAGCGTCGTCGACGCCCAGAACGCCCTGAACGCCCGGCTCCATGCCGAGCTGACCGCGCGTTTGGAGGTGCAGTCGGCGGAGCTCCGCCGGATCGCGGACGCCTCGGGCCAGCGCGACGTCGCCGCGGACCACCTCCGGCTCGGCCTCGAGGCCACGCGGAACGCCCTGGAACAGCTCCAGGTGCGGGACGAGGAGCGCCGCTCCTCCGAGACCGAGAACCGCGAGGTGGTCCGGAGGCTCGCCACGGTCCTCGCCGGGGGGAACACGAAGGGCCGGGCCGGCGAGGCCGTCCTCCGTGAGCACCTCGGCCAGCTGCCGCCGTCGATGCTCGCGTCGGACTTCCGCGTGAACGGCAAGGTCGTGGAGTTCGGGCTTCGCCTCCCGGACGGACGTCGGCTCCCGATCGACTCCAAGTGGGGCGCCATGGCGGAGCTCGAAGCGATGGAGGCGGAGGAAGACCCCACCCGCCGCGACGCGTGTGCCCGGAAGGTCGAGAAGGCCGTCGCCGCTCGGGCGAAGGAGGTCGGGCAGTACATCGACCCGTCGGTGACGGCTCCTGTGGCCGTGGCCGCGGTGCCCGACGCCGCGTACCAGGTGTTGTCCCGGGCGCACACGGAGGCGTTCATGCGCGGCGTCGTGATCGTGCCCTACTCCAGCGCGCTGCCGATCATCATGTTCCTCTACGCGCTCGTCGAACGGTTCGGGGACGCCGCAGACGTGCAGGCCGCGCTGGCTGAGGTCGGGACGCTCCTGGACGCGATGGACGCGATCGTGGAGAACAAGTTCTCGAAGGCCGGAACGATGATCGCGAACGGCGCCGACGAGTTTCGTTCCAACCTCGGCAAGGCGCGTGGATCCATCGCGCGCGCACGGCATGCCGAACAGCTCCAGCTTGCCGACGTGGCCGAGGAGGACGTCCTGTCGATAGTCCGGTGACCGGCGCCGTGGATAGGCTGTCGGCGTGGAGTTCGGCGAAGCACTGGCGCGGTACGGCTTCCGGCCGCAAGAAGCCCGGGGATTCGGGAAAGACGCGCGGATGCACGTCGCGGAACCAAACCGGTACCTGACGTACACGGTCCACGAGTATCCGGACGGCACCGCGATCTTCAGCTGGGAGTTCGCCCTCGGGGAATACCTGTTGACGAAGGGGATCCAGGTGGGGTCCGACGAGACGTTGAACCAGTTCGCCTACCCGCGTGACGAGCTCCGTGGTCCACAGGACGGCGCATGGCTGACCTCGGCGATCGAGCGGACCGAGGGGTTGCTGGCCGACCTCCGCTTCGACCGTCCCGAGGATCGACCCCGAACATGACGGAGGGGGCGGCGCGCTTCGCGCGCCGCCCCCTCCGTTTCACAGCAGGCTCGTGGATCAGGTGATCCGGACGTTCTGAGCTTGAGGGCCCTTCTGTCCGTCGACGATGTCGAACTCGACCGCCTGTCCCTCCTCGAGGTTCTTGTATCCCTCCCCGGTGATACCGGAGAAGTGCACGAACACGTCGGGGCCTTCGGACTGGGTGATGAAGCCGAACCCCTTCTCGGGGCTGAACCACTTCACGGTGCCTGTTGCCACTGGCGTTCCCTCCTTCCGCGGCCGGTGCGGACCTGTTCGCGATGCGGTGTCCGTCGGCCTACCCGGCCTCGGCCGGGGAGGGAACTGCCAGAACAACGGTGCCACAAGAACCGGTGCTGCATGAACCCTCAAGCTGGAGGGTACCCGATGGGGCCGACACCTGCCAGCGCCACCCTCGGATGCCTCAGGTCGATGGATCCGCCTCGACCAGGCCCACGTACTCCGCGCGACGGGCGAACGTCTCCTTCATCTGCTCGGCGACCTGCACGATCACCTCGTCCCGGTAGGCCACGTCCAGCTGGGTGGCGACCGCGTAGTAGAGGGCGGCGAAGGAAGCCATCCCCGTCGCCACGCGGAGCAGCTCGACCGTGATCACGACCGACGTGTCCCCGAGGAAGGGGACCTCGAGAAGCGCATCGCCCGGTGTTCCCAGCCACAGCTCCCGAACCCCCGCGCTCACGAGCAGCGACCCGAACACCACGAAGAACAGCCAGACCGCGATCGCAACGAACACGACCTGGAGGAACTGGCTGAGGAACAGCACGAGTCCGACGTTCACTTGCTGGGCCTGGGTCAGCTCTTCGCCGCCGAGCTCCGCGTCGTTCTCGATCTCCCGAACGCTTCCCGGCAGCCGGAGCAGCAGGAATCCGGCAGCGAGCAGGACGAACAGGCCGGCGGCCGCAACGAACTTCGGGATCCTCGGCACGGTCCAGATCTGCCACGTCTCCGTGGTGAAGAAGATCACGAGCAGGAAGAACAGGAGGAGGGACAGCGCGCGCACCAGCACGCTGAGCGAGGCGGCGAAGAGCGTCAGGAACCTGTGACCCGCCCACGCCAGGATCGAGAGCGCACCGAACCCGAGCACGAGGTACACGACGCTCAGGAGGACCACGTTGGCGAGCATGATCACGATGGCGCTCCTCCACTGGCCGCCGAAGATCAGCGGGAGGAACGCGGGGACCAACACGAACACCAGCACCTCGGCGCGGCCGATCCGATTCGGCACCGACAGCAGTGGCTGCCCCCGCGACACGTTCAGCAGCGCGCCGATCCCCATGGTGATCGCGATCCCTCCGGCGAGGAACCCCACGTTCGTCCAGAAGCCGAAGTCGTCGTTCAGCGCGTTCAGGATCTCGACCACGAACACGAAGGTGAGGAGCGGCAGTGCCTTCGCGAAGGCCCGGCGGGCGGAGTAGCCGCGGATGAACGTCGGCAGTCCCGCTCTCCGGAACGATCGTTCGAGGTCCTTGATCCGATCGGCGTCCATCACGGCTATCGAACCACAGGCTCCACGGGTTCGAGCGAGGCGACCACGGCTGTCCGCTGCGAGGCGCTACCCTGCCTGGGATGACCTTCTCCCGGGCGATGATCCTGTTCGCGCACCCCGACGACGCGGAGTTCGCGTGCGGCGGCACCGTGGCGCGCTGGGCGCGCGAAGGGTGTGCCGTGCACTACGTCTGCATCACGGACGGGTCGGCAGGCTCGAACGATCCCGGGACGACTCGCGAGGCGATGCGCGTGGTCCGCGATCGCGAGATGCGTGCCGCGGCCGACGTCCTGGGCGTCTCGTCCGTCACGTTCCTCGGTGAGGTGGACGGTTTCCTGGCAGTGACGCCGGAGACAAGACGGAAGGTGACCCGGGAGGTCCGACGGCTCCGCCCCGACGTGTTGGTGGCTCCCGATCCGTCACGCCTGTGGAGCGGGTCCGGGTACATCAACCACGCCGACCACAAGGCCGCGGGCGAGCTCGCGCTCTGCGCGGTGATGCCGGACGCGCCGACGCGCGTGATGTTCCAGGAGCTCGAGGAGGAAGGGATCGAGCCGTACGAGGTCCCGAACCTGTACCTCTCGGCGGAGGAGGCTGACACGTTCGTCGACATCACGGACACGCTCGCGGTCAAGCTCAAGGCGCTCGGCGCGCACGCCTCCCAACTGGGTCCGGACGTCGAGGAACGGGTGACGGCGCGCGCTCGCGAGGTCGGGGAGCGGGCGGGCTTCGAGTTCGCGGAAGGGTTCCGAGCGTTCCGGTTCGTCGAGGACGACTGATGGACGACGAGCGAGACGAACGCGACGAGCCATTCGAGCTCACGGCCGAGGAGCGGCGTGACATCCAGTCGGACCTCGACGATCTGTCCTCGATGCGTCTGGTGTTCTCCTCGCAGAGCGTGAAGGGGGTTGTGATCGCCTGCCAGGAATGCGGCGCGAACCACTTCTACGAGTGGGAGCTGCTCCGGGACAACCTCGAGCACATGCTGCAGTCGGGCGAGCCGCGCATGCACGAACCGGCGTTCGACATCGTCGAGGAGGAGTACATCCAGTGGGACTACGGCAAGGGCTACGTCGACGCGCTCGCGGACACGGGCCTCGAGCCCGACCGCCGGATCGAGCTCACCCGGTGTCCGTGGTGCCAGGTCCCGTTCGCGGAGGACCATGCGTTCTGCCCCCGGTGCGGACGCTCGATGGGCGCCGTCCGCCTCTACCAGGAGCTGATCGGCAAGGGGATGGAGGAGCGAGACGTCCGGGCGATGCTCGTCCGTGCCGGCTTCGAACCGTTCTGAGCTGCTTGTCGCCGACCGGCGCCGACCGGCCGGCCCTGCCGCGGTCTATCGCTTCGTCCGGATCTTGTCGAATGCTGGCGGCTCGAGGACGCATTCGTCCGGCGTCTTGTCCGGCCGCAACCCTCGGAAGGACGGCGCGCGCATCTTCCCCGAGGACTTCGTGATCTCGAGGTACTCGACCTCACACACGAGCTCGGGTTCCACGAACGTCGCTCCCTTCACCTTCCGGAGCGAGGGGTCGTCGATCGGGGGATCCGCACGCACGAGCGGCGCGAGCTGATCCATCAACCGATCCAGCATCTGGTGACCGAACCCGGTGCCCACCTGGCCGACCCACCGCAGCTCGCCGTCGTCGATGGCACCGACCAGCAGCGCTCCGAAGCTCCCGGACCGACCTCCCTGGCCGGCCGTCCACCCGAGGATCACGCAGTCCTGCGTCGAGATCAGCTTGATCTTGCGCCAGTCCGGCGAACGCCTTCCGGGCAGGTACTTCGAACCCATCCGCTTCGCGACCACGCCCTCGAGGCCGAGCGACTGCGCGCCGCGGACGAACGCTTTCCCGTCGCCTTCCTCGTAGCTCATCAGCTGGAGCCGGTGGTCCTCCTCGACGATCAGCTCGAGGAGCTCCCGTCGCTCCTGCAGCGCCAGGTCCGTGACGTCGTGCCCGTCGAGCCACAGGAGATCGAAGACCACGAACGCCACGGGGATCTGCTTCGCGACCCGCTTGATCTCGCGCTCGTTCTGGAGGTTCATCCGTTGCTGGAGCAGCTCGAAGGAGGTCCGGCCCTCCCCGTCGACGGCCACGATCTCGCCGTCCAGCACGGCGTTCACCTGGTCGACGAGCTCGTGGATCATGTGGATGTCCGGGTACTGGAACGTGACGTCGCGGCCCCGTCGCGTCCGGAACACGGTTCCTCCCGTCTCCATCTCGGCGAGGGCACGGATCCCGTCCAGCTTCGGTTCGAACCTCCACGACGGATCGTCGAACGGCTGGCCGCCGCCCTCGGCGAGCATCGGTTGGAACCGGGGTGGCGTCGCGATCGGCGGGGCGCCCTGGGCGGAGGCGAGGAACGCGAGCCAGTCGGTCCTCGTCTTCACGAAGTGGAACTCCAGACCCGGGTAGCGCCGGCCGTGGAGGCGGAAGCTCACCTTCGCGTCGGTCCATTCGATCGGCTCGTACCAACCGTCGTCGAAGATCCGCACCTCGCCGGCACCGTAGTGCCCTTCCGGGATCGTCCCTTCGAACGACCCGTACTCGAGCGGATGGACCTCGGTCTCGACGGCGAGCCGTTTGTCGCCCTTCCCGGTCGGCAGCCCGCGAGGGACCGCCCACGAGGGGAGGCCGCCGTCGCGTTCGAGGCGGACGTCGTAGTGCAGCCGCGTCGCGCGATGCTTGTGGATCACGAAGGAGTTCCCGGTGCCGGCCGTCTCGCCGGGCGCCGGCTCCGTGGTGCCGGTTTCGCCGAAGTCGCGTCGCCGGACGTACTCGTAGAGGTTCGGGTCCTTCGATTCCTCGACGATCTCCTCGGAGGTCTTCCGGGCGACGGAGCTGGCGGCGGTCGAAGGCAGTGCCGACGAGAACCGAGGACCGTCCTCCTCCTCCGCCTTCACCCCGAGCGCCTCGAACGCGCTGGTGAGGTCCGTCGCGTCGGTTCGGACGCCCGCGAACAGGTCGCCCCGGTCGGCGAAACGCTCCCAGACGTTGTCGATCCGGAAGTCCTGCGGCTCGAATCCTCCCTCGGAGACCTCGTCCCAGGTGAGCGGCGTCGAGACCGGGGCGCGCGGCTCCGGGCGCAGCGAGTAGGCGGCCGCGATGTTGGCGCCCTGCCGGTTCATGTTGTGGTCGATGAAGACCTTCCCGGCGCGGTCGGCGATCTTCCAGGCCATCGTGACGCGGTCGGGGTCGGCCTTCGTGATCATGCGCCCGCACGCGCCGACGAACGCCCGGACCTGTCCGTAGGTGTACGCGCCGCGCACCACCGGGACGTAGATCTGGAGACCGGTGGCCCCCGACGTCTTCGGATACGCGGTGAGACCGAGCTGGTCGAGGATCACCTTGATGTGGCGAGCCACGGTGAGGACGTCCTCGTACGTGTACGGCGGGAATGGATCGAGGTCGAAGAACAGGTAGTCGGGGTGAGCGACGTCGGCGCACCGCGAGTGCAAGGGGTGCATCTCGATGCAGCCGAGATTGGCGACGTACAGGAGCGTCGCCGTGTCGTCGACCATCAGGTAGTCGATCTCCCCGTGCTTGGAGTCCTCCGAGTGGACCTTGCAACGATGGATCCAGTCCGGCGTGTGCGACGGAGCGGTCTTCTCGTAGAAGTGGGGTCCCTCCGCCCCATCCGGCATCCGCTTCATCGTGAGGGGGCGGCTCTCGAGATGCGGCCCGATGAGGTCGGCGGCGTTCCAGTAGTACGCGAGGAGGTCGCCCTTCGTGTAGCCCTCCGCGGGCCAGAACACCTTGTTGAGGTTGGAGAGCCGGAGCTCTCGCCCGGCCACCTCGACCCACCACGCGTCGCCGTCCTTGCGGGCCTCCAGCGGCTTGGGGAGGTCCAGCGTGAACGCGGGACCGGTCGATGTAGTCCGTCGGCGGGGCGGCATGGGCCTCGATGCTACGTCGGACGGTCATATCCGCCGCTCGGATGTCGACCCGATGGCCGAGGCGCGGACGCACCACACCGGCGCACACTTCTGTCCTCGCATGGACGCGCCCGAGCAGACCACCGAAGGACGCTGGCGGCCCCGGCCGCTGCTGAGCTTCGCGTTGCGAGCCACGTCGGTGCTGGTCCCCGCCGCGGCCGGGGCCGCCACCGCCTACGGCTTCGTCGGGATCGTGCCGATGCCGACGGGATTCGCACTGATCCCGTGGGGCGTCGGCCTCGTCCTGCTCTCGACGGCCGCCACCGCGATCGCGGAACACCTCGGGAAGCGCTTCCTCCCGCTCGCGGTCTTGTTCCGACTCTCGCTCGTGTTCCCCGACCGGGCCCCATCCCGTTTCGCGATGGCACGGGGGGCAGGCAACGTCCGCAAACTGGAGATGCGGATCAAGGAGGCTCGTGATCGGGGCGTCGATCCGGAGCCCGTCCGGGCTGCGGAGCAGATCTTGGCGCTCGTCGCCGCGATCTCGGCCCATGACCGGAAGACCCGCGGACACAGCGAGCGGGTGCGGGCGTTCACGGACCTCGTCGCGGGCCAGCTGAAGCTCTCGACCCAGGATCGGGATCGGCTCCGCTGGGCCGCGCTGTTGCACGACGTCGGCAAGATCCACGTGCCGGCCCGGATCCTCAACAAGCCAGGCCGTCCCGACGCGCGGGAATGGGAGCAGCTCCAGGCACACCCCGCGATCGGCGCTCGCATCGCGGAGCCGCTGCTGCCGTGGCTGGGGCCGTGGGGCCACGCGATCGAGCAACACCACGAGCGGTTCGGCGGGGGCGGGTACCCGCACGACCTGGAAGGGGAGCAGATCTCGTTCGCGGCCCGGATCGTGAGCGTGGCCGACTCCTTCGAGGTGATGACCGCGGCGCGCTCGTACAAGAAGCCGATGAGCGTGCCGGCGGCCCGTCGAGAGCTCGCGGCGTGCGCCGGAGAGCAGTTCGACCCCGCGATCGTGCGCGCCTTCCTGAACGTGTCGCTCGGCAGGCTCTGGTGGACCGTCGGACCGATGTCCTGGACGGCGCTCGCGCCGATCCTCGGGCCCCTGCAGCGCGCGGGCGGACAGCTCGCCGGCGCCGCGACGGGGGCGACGGCGGCCGCCGCCGTCGGGGTGGCCGGCCTCCTGCCGGTGTTGACGGGAACCGGCACCTCGATCGCTCCTGTTTCTGCCCGCGCCGCAACGCAGTCGGTCCCGGCGTCCGAGGATGGTGGCTTCGCAGGTGACCCCGTGCGCTCGGGCGGGCTCCGGACCACTCCCGCGGAGGATGGAGCCGGCGAGCACGGCGGCGTCCCCGGCTCCGGGCCAGGCTCCGAGGAAGGAACGGATCCGACCGACGAAGGGGGAGCGGGGGGATCCGGCGGAGGAGGGACGTCACCTGGCGGTGTCGTCGAGGATCCGGTCGGGACGCTCGGCGGGGCCATCGAAGGGACCACCGAGACGGTCGATGGTGTCGTCGACGGGGCGGGCGAGACCGTCAGCGGGGTGGTGGACGGGACGACCGACGCCGTCGACGACCTCCTCGGGGGCAGCGCCGTCTCGGATCTCGTGGACGAGCCGGTGGAGGACCTCACCGACCTGCTCGGCGGGCTCCTCGGCTCATAGCAGACCCCCCGAGCCCCAAGCGGCCCAACACCTGCGGTGTCCTCGAGCCCGACTAGGATGGGGCGATCCCGGGTACGCCTGGGTTCACACGACCGTACCGACGGCAGCTTGACGACGTCGGCGAAAGACGATGGGAGGACGAGATGCCCAGAGCCATGTGGAAGGGCGCGATCTCCTTCGGCCTCGTGACGATCCCCGTGAGCGTCTACCCGGCCACCGAGGAGAAGACCCTGCGGTTCAACCAGCTCCACGACGAGGACGGCGGGCGGATCCGGATGAAGCGCACGTGCTCGGTCGACGGAGAAGAGGTCGGCTACGAGCACATCGTCAAGGGCTACGAGTACGAGAAGGATCGATACGTGATCCTGACCGACGACGACTTCGAGGCCGTCCCCGTCGAGTCTTCGCGCGCGATCGACATCCAGCAGTTCGTCGATCTCGAGGAGATCGACCCGATGATGTACAAGAAGTCCTACTACCTGGTGCCGGAGGAGACGGGCGCCAAGGCGTACGCGCTGCTCCGGGAGGCGCTGAACCGGTCGGGCAAGGTCGGTGTGGCGAAGGTCAGCTTCCGCGACAAGGAGCACTTGGCAGCGCTCCGTTTCCGCGACGAGGCCTTCGTGCTGGAGACGATGTACTGGCCGGACGAGATCCGCGAGGCGGACTTCGGGGGCGTCGACGTGTCGGCGAAGGTCCGTCCGAACGAGCTCGAGATGGCGCAGTCCCTGATCGACAACCTCACCGCGGATTGGGATCCAGCCGAGTTCAAGGACGACTACCGCGAGGCCATGCTTCGCATCGTCGAGGCCAAGATCAACGGCGAGGAGATCGAGATCGTCGAGGCCGAGCCCACCGCCAAGGTCGTCGACCTGATGGAGGCGCTGAAGGCGTCGGTCGCCGCGGCCAAGAAGGAGGTCAAGACCGCGCCCGCCGCCAAGAAGAAGGCCCCGGCGCGGAAGAAGACCGCAGCCAAGAAGCCGGCGGCCAAGAAGCCCGCGGCGAAGAAGCCGGCGGCTCGCAAGAAGGCCGTCGGGGAGTGAGCTCCCCACCGGCATGAAGCTCGTCACGGCGATCGTGAAGCCCCATCGGCTCGACGAGGTGAAGGACGCCCTGCGCGAGATCGGCGTGAACGGGCTCACGACCACGGACGTCGAGGGGTTCGGGCGCCAGCGGGGTCACACCGAGGTCTATCGCGGAGCGGAGTACCAGGTCGACTTCGTCCCGAAGGTCCGCGTGGAGGTCGTCGTCGACGACGCCGACGCCCAGGGGGTCGTGGACGCGATCGTGAAAGCCGCACGGACGGGGAAGATCGGGGACGGCAAGCTCTGGGTGACCGACGTGGAGCAGTTGGTCCGTATCCGGACGGGCGAGATGGGCCCCGACGCGCTCTAGGGCTCCCGTGGGAGCCGCCCCCGAACCCGTCGACGTCCTCCGAGACGAGCTCCTCTCCTTGGAACGGGCGTACTCGCCCGGTCATCACGGGGTGTGGTCGGCGCGCCGGCGCGCCGAGCTCGTGGACGGCGCGCTCGCGGATCTGTTCGTGCGCGCCGGCGCGCCGACCGGCACGGCCCTGGCCGCGGTGGGGGGCTACGGGCGACGCCTGCTCCTCCCGCGTTCGGACATCGACCTGCTCGTCGTGCACGACGGATCGGAGCCCGATGGGGTCGCGCGGCTCGCGGACGCCCTGCTGTATCCCTTGTGGAACGCCGGGTTCGAGGTGGGTCATGCGGTCCGCACGCCGCAGGAGTGCGAGGAGGCCACCGCCCGGCTGGACGTCGGCGCGTCGATGGTGGACATCCGTTTCGTTGCCGGCGACGAGGCGCTCGTCACCGACGTCGGCCGCAGGATCGAGGCGTGGGTCCGCCGGGATCCGCGGGCGTTCGCGCGATCCCTCCGGGACGACGCCGCCCGTCGCGCGGAACGTGCCGGATCGGCCGCGCATCTCCTCGAGCCGGAACTGAAGGAGGGTTCCGGCGGCTGGCGCGACCTCCACTCGATCTGGCTGCTCGAGGCGGCGGTCGGGATGCCCCTGGAGGACGCCGGACTCCTCCGCCCCCGTGAGCGCGAGACGCTCGCGGCCGCGGAGGAGTTCCTCGCCCGTGTGCGGAGCGCGCTCCACCTGGAGACGGGCAAGCGGGGCGATCGCCTGCTGCTCGATCATCAGCCGGCGATCGCGGACGCGATGGGGTTCACCGACGAGCCCCGGCTGATCGCGATCGACGGGCTGATGCGGGCCCTGTTCGAGCACGCGCGCGACGTCGAGTTCCTGTTCCGCGCCGTGGTCGAGCGGTTCCACGAGGACGGCGACGCACCGATCGCGCCGCCGACGACTCCGGCCGGCGTGTTGGAGGCGCTGGCCGCCGAGGCCGAGGCCGGCCGGGAGCCCTCGGCGGCGCTGTTGGACTCGATCGACGATCTCGAACTGCCGGAGGTGGTGGAGTGGGATGAGGACGTGCGTGCCGGGTTCTCGCGGCTCCTCCGAGCCGGAGACCGGGGGGCGTCGTCCCTCGAGATCCTCGATCGACTGGGGATCCTCGCCGCGTTCGTGCCCGAGTGGACGGACGTGCGCTGTCGTCCACAGCGCGACCCGTACCACCGCCTCACGGTCGACGCACATCTCACGGGATCGCTCCGGGCGATGGGCCGGCTCTTCGGAGGCGCCGGCGCGGGCGACGATCCCGTCCAGGTCGAGGCCGTGCGCCAGCTGTCCGAGGGGAACGGGACCCGCGACGCCGTGCTCCTCGGGGCGCTCCTGCACGACATCGGCAAGAACGGCGAGGGCGGTCATGTCCCGGTGGGCTCGAGGGTGGTCGCGTCGATCTTGGATCGGATGGGCGTGGCGCCTCCCGACGGCGATCTCGTCCGTTTCATGGTCGAACGGCATCTGCTGCTCCCTGATACCGCGACGCGTCGGGACCTGTCGGACGAGAACCTCGTCCTGGACGTCGCGGCGGTGGTCGGGTCGCCCGAGCGACTCGCCGCGCTCTACCTCCTCGCCAAGGCCGACGCCGAGGCGACCGGACCAGCCGCCTGGACGTCGTGGCGGCAGACGCTCGTCCGGGAGCTCGTGGCGAAGGTGGACCACGTGCTCGAGCGCGGGGAGATGGGGACCGAGATCGCGGAGCGGCTCGCCGGCACGATCGAAGGGATCCGGGCCCGCCTCGCGGACGAGCCCGCCGCCGATCTCGACGGGTTCCTCCGACGCATGCCGCGCGCCTACCTCCTGGCCGTGGAGCCCGACCGGATCGCTCGCCACTACGCGACGATCGCGCCCGCCGTCGGCGTGAAGGACGTCAGGGCCGTCCACTTCGACGGGACGCGACCCGGCACGTACGAGGTGTTGGTCGTCGCCAGGGATCGCTCGGGGCTCCTGTCCTGGATCGCCGGCGCGCTCGCGCTCGCCGGCATGTCCATCCGCACGGCACACGTGTTCACGACCGACGACGGGGTCGCGACCGACCTCTTCGAGGTGGAAGGGGTCTGGGAGGCCGAGGTTCCGGAGCGTCGCTGGCGCGAGTTCCGCGGCATGCTCCGACGCGCGGTCGACGGCTCGATCTCGCTGGAGCGGCGCGTGGACGAGAAGCGTCGCTGGTATCCGGCTCCCAGGGTCCCGACGCCCGTGACGATCGAGGTGGACAACGACGCGTCGGACTTCTCCACGGTGATCGAGGTCGGAGCGCCGGACCGGCTGGGCCTCCTCTACGACATCACGAGGACCTTCGCCGAGCTCGGGCTGGACGTGCACCTGGCGAAGGTGGCGACGTATGAGGGCCGGGTCGTCGACTCCTTCTACGTTCGCGACGCCCTCGGCCCGAAGGTCGCCGACGACCTGGACACGCTCGATCGCGCCCTGCGTGCCCGGCTCGAAGCCTGAGGCCGATCGGCCGAGCCAGTCGCATGGCGGCTCACCGTTCGCGGTGGCGTTCGACCTCCCCCGTCGTGACCTGCGAAATCCCCGACCGTCCGATTCCCCCGGAGCCGCCATGTCTCCCTACGCTCGGAGTGGACAGGAGGAAGATCGATGCAACGGAAGAGGCTCCGGCGTTCGCTCACAGCCGTCGTCGCGCTCGCGATCGCGGCGGTGGCGCTGCCCGCCCAGGCGGCGTTCGTGGACGACCCCGCGTTCGCGCAGGGACCGCTCGACCTGAAGCGCTTCGTCGCGAACAAGCACAGCGCCGGCGCCCCGATCCACATCTCCGTCGTGACGTACGGAACCTGGAAGGCGAAGCTGCTCGACGCCGACGGCCCGAACAGGATCTACATCCTGTTCAACCCCGACCGGCAGGGCGACGCGGACTTCATCGGCGAGATCTTCTTCCGTGAGGGCGTCCTCCGGATGCGCGTCACGAGGCCGAATGGGACCTTCGTCCGGCTGATCCGCGCCTACCATCCGACCGGTCACATCGTCCGCGTCACCGTGCCGCGCGGCTTGCCGAACCCCGACGGCCACTCCTGGCTCGCTGCGACCGAGGAGTTCACGACGGCCGGTGGCGCCTGTGCGGAGACCTGTCGGGACCGCATCCCCGACGGCGGCTGGCTCAAGCTGACGCCGGGTCTGTAGCGCTGGAGCGGAGGGTCTCTTCGAGGCGCTTCGCCATCTTCGGGCCCGCACCGTCTTCCTCGTGCTTGAAGTAGCAGAAGACATCGGCGCCCGCGTCGAGCGCCGGGGCGATCCTCGCGGCCCACTCACGGAGCTCGTCGTCCGAGTATTCGGTCTTCCGCAGGCGGAGGTAGCCCACGGGCTCCCACGAGAGGTCGTCCGGTCCGGGGTCCTTCTCGTCGGTCTCGGCCACGCACCAGGCGACCCCTTGTGACAGCAGCAGGTCCTTCGCCTCGATCCACGAGGCGTGGCGGAACTCCATCGCGAAGCGTCCACCCGGCGGGAGATATCCGACGAAGGCCTCGATCAGCGCCCGGTCGTAGTGGAGCGACGGCGGACACTGGAACAGGACGCAGCCGAGCTTGTCCCCGAGGAGTTTCGCCAGGTCGAGGAACATGCGGACGTCCTCGTCCGTGTCCGCCAGTCGCTTGAAATGCGTGATCCGCTGGTTCGCCTTCAGGGTGAACGTGAAGCCGTCGGCGGCCTGCTCGCGCCAGGTCGTGAGCGACTTCTCTGTCGGGAACCGGCGGAACGTGTAGTTGATCTCGACCGAGGACAACTGTTGCGAGTAGTACGACAGCATCTCGCGGTTCTTCAGGCCCTCCGGATAGAAGACGCCGTGCTTCCAGCCGTCGAAGGAGAACCCCGAGGTGCCGAGGTGGAGGGTGCCGGCCATCGCGTGCATCATGGCACGCGATGGCCACGCCCGAGCAGCCGCTGCACCTCGAGACCCTGAAGGGTCCGGTCTCCGCCGTGTACGCCCGGCCGCGGTCGCCGGTGGCGACGATCGTCGTCGCGCACGGCGCCGGGGCCGGCATGCAGCATCCGTTCCTGGTCGGGTTCGCCCGCGCGTGCAACGAGGAGCGGATCGCGACCCTGCGGTTCAACTTCCCGTACATCGAGAGCGGCAGGCGCTCGCCGGACCCCGAGGGCGTCCTGCGAGACGCCTGGCGGGCGGCGTTCGAGGCCGCGTCCGCGCGATCGAAGGCCGAGACGGTGTGGGCGAGCGGCAAGTCGCTGGGCGGGCGGATCGCCTCGATGGCCGCGGCCGACGGGCAGATCGACCCGGCGGGCCTGGTCTTCCTCGGCTATCCCCTGCACCCGCCGGGCAAGCCGGAGCGCATCCGGGACGAGCACCTCTCGCGGATCGACGCACCGATGCTGTTCCTCCAGGGAACGTCGGACCCGTTCGCGTCGCCGGCGCTGCTCCAGAAGGTGGTCGAGCGACTCGGCGACCGAGCCACGCTCGTGCCCTTCGAAGGTGGAGGCCACTCCTTCGAGGTCCGTGGGAAGAAGCGTGATCCCCGCGAGATCGGCGCCTCCCTCGCCGCGCCCGCCGCGGCGTTCATCCGGGATCACGTCTGATGCCACGGAAGAACCGCCGCGACCCCGAGTACTTCCAGCCGCAGGCCGCGCCGAAGCCACGGTCGGCCGCCCCCGCGTGGGCGGAGCTTCCCGGCTACGACGTCCGACACGTCGGGGGCGAGAAGGAGTACCGGTGTCCGGGGTGCGATCACATCGTGCGCTCCGGCATCTGGCACCTCGTGGTGATCCCTCTCGACGCACCCGACGAGCGCCGTCACTGGCACACCGAGTGCTGGCGGAAGGAGCTCCGCAGGATCGGGGCCTATCGTGCCCCGGCTCCCGAGTGACGTCGGTGAGCAGGTCTATCGTGTCCCGCGTGGAGGCTGCTCACGTGACCACCGAACGGTGCCTGTCCCCCGTGGAGTCCAAACGACTGCCGTGCGATGCGTGTGGGGCGCCGATGGAGCCCGAGCACGCGCACTACCGGTGCCCCTCCTGCGGCTACATCCTGCCGTGCTGCGGGTGGTAGCCGGGCGCGGAGACGGCGTCATACAACCGCGCTAGCATCCGGCCATGGGGGTTGGCGATCCTGCTCGGGCCCGCATGTGGGAAGCCGGAGGGAGATGGTTCGCGCACATCCTCGACGTGCCGGCCTACATCGAGGTGACGGCCACGAGCCGGACCGGGTGTCTCGCGGAGCTCCGGAAGATCACCGGCGACGACGTGGATCTCGTGGTCGAGGTGATCCCCGCGGTCGTCGGCGTCGCGGAGGCCGCCGAGATCATGGGTTGGGACAAACGGCGGGTGATCACGTACATCGATCGCGGATCGTTCCCGGAGCCGCTCACGACGCTCGCGTCCGGCCGGATCTGGATCCGGGAGGACATCGAGGAGTACGCGGATCACTGGCGCGCGACTCACCCCGCGCCGCCGAACCGCCCGACCTCACTCTCCGCGCCGGCGTGACCGATCGCATCCTCTTCTTGATCCGCCACGGGCAGTCGGACTTCGGCTGGCAGGGCGAGCGCTGGGCGGGTGCCCGTGGCGAACAGTGGGATCCGCCGCTGTCCGAAGAGGGTGCCCGGCAGGCCGACCTGCTCGCCGAACGGCTCCTCGTGATGGACCTGGATCCGTACGCCGTGTATTCGTCTCCGCTCCGGCGCGCGCGCGAGACCGCGGAGGCGTTCGCGCGGCGAGCGGATACCGACGTCACGCTCGACGATGAGCTCGCCGAGGCGCACATCGGCGGATGGGAG
The DNA here is from genome assembly GCA_963724415.1 of uncultured Actinomycetota bacterium. Classification (GTDB taxonomy): domain Bacteria; phylum Actinomycetota; class UBA4738; order UBA4738; family HRBIN12; genus JAJNBA01. The sequence continues at coordinate 430,322 of CAVRUS010000012.1, forward strand.
GGCATGCGGTTCGAGGAGATCATCGGTTCCGATCCCGAGGTCGTCCAGCACGTGCGCAACCAACGCGCGATCTGGCATCGCGCGCCGGGAGCGGAGGGAGGGGATCGGTTCCGAGCCCGCGTGCAGGGCGCCGTCGACACGATCCTCGATCGGCACCCGGAGGAGAACGTGGTGATCTTCGCGCACGGAGGGGTGATCAACGCCTACCTGGGCGCTCTCCTCGGTCTGCATCAGGAGATGTTCTTCCTCCCCGAGAACACGAGCCTGAACAGCATCGACATCGATGGCGGGACGCGAGCCGTCCGGTTCCTGAACGACATCCTGCATCTCACCGACCCGCTCTTCTTCGAGGAGCGCCGCTCCTATACTCCCGACACCGATCGATCGACATCTTGACCATCGACAGCTGGGGGTCACCGTGACCGTGAAGTTCCTGTCAGACGAATGGGCCGATGCGCTCAAGACCGAGCTCAACCAGAACGAGGCCTTCCGCCAGGCGGCGGCCGGCCAGAAGGCCACGATCCAACAGGTGATCACCGGCGGTACCGGTGACACGCAGTACTGGATCACGATCGCCGACGGGCAGATCGACCTCGGTGTCGGCGACGTCGAGGGCGAGGACGCGACGATCACGCAGAGCTACGAATCGGCCGCCGCCCTCGCGCGGGGGGAGCTCTCGCCCGTCACGGCGTTCATGACCGGCAAGCTCAAGATCGCCGGCAACATGGGGTTGATCCTCGGCCTGCAGGGGGCGCTCGCTCAGCTGCCGGCGGCGATGGCGAAGATCGACGTGGAGTACTAGGACTCGGTTCCCCGCACGGAGAATCGCGACTGCGCCTTCGCGAGGAGCGTGCCGTCGGCATCCTCGATGGAGGCTTCGGCGAACGCGAGCGAACGTCCCACCTTGACCGCCGTGCCGCGCCCGTAGAGCGTGCCCGGCGCGGCCGGCGCGAGGAAGTGGATGTCGAGATCCGCCGTCACGTGGAGTCGGCCGGGCTCCATCGCCGAGCGGATCGAGAGCCCGCACGCGGTATCCGCGAGGATCGCGAGCATCCCTCCGTGCACGAGTCCTTGGAGGTTCACGTGCCGGTCCTCGACGGCCATCGCCACCGTGACCTGTCCGGGCTGGGCGGCGACGACGTCCATCCCTGCCCACGTGTGGAACGGCGATGCGGCCAGCCGGTCTCGCAGCGACGCGAGCAAGCCGTCCGATCCGTCCATCTCTCGCCCCTCCGATCTCGTAGTCTCCCATGGGACCCTCCGATGTCGGGGTTTGACGGAACTCGGCTCCACCGGGAAGAATCCCGTGCCGGTGGCCCCACCGCCGCCAGAAGAGAGGGGGAAGCATGAGAGCTGCCCGACGGCTGCCCGCGATCGGGTTCTTGGTCCTGCTCAGCGCGTTCACGGCGTGCAGCGGGGGAGGGAATCCGTGCGAGATACCTGACGACCTGGTCAACGAGGACGGTGTCTCGGTAGGCGTGGCATTCGACATCGGTGGCATCGGTGACAAGTCGTTCAACGACGCGGCCAAGCGGGGCTTCGATCAAGCCGTCGATGAGGGACTCATCAGCGAAGCGACGTGTATCGAGCCGAACGAGTCCGGATCGAACCGCGATGAGAACCTGCTCGCCCTTGCCGACGACGGCTTCGATCTCGTGTTCGGGATCGGGTTCGCGTTCTCGCCGGCGGTGAACGAGAACGCCGGCAACTACGCCGACCAGCAGTTCGCGATCATCGACGGGTACGCGACGTGTCCGCCCGAGGTCTGCTCGGACATCCCCAACCCGGCTCCGCCGAACGTCACCGACCTGACGTTCAAGGAAGAGGAAGGCTCCTTCCTGGTCGGCGTGGCAGCGGCCATGAAAGCGCAGCAGGAGAGCTGTGACACGGTCGGCTTCCTCGGCGGGCAGATCGGCTTCCTGATCGGGAAGTTCGAGGCCGGCTACACCGAGGGCGTCCACGCCGTCGACCCCGACATCAACGTCCTGGTCGAGTACATCGGTGACAGCACCGCTGCGTTCAACGACGCGGCCGCGGGCGACCAACTCTCGACCGCGATGTACGACGACGGCGCGTGCATCATCTACCACGCCGCCGGCGCTTCGGGCGCGGGGTTGTTCACGGCCGCCGTCAAGGCCGACAAGATCGCGATCGGCGTCGACTCCGACCAGTACGAGCTGGTGAGCGACGAACAGAAGCCACACGTGATGACCTCGATGCTGAAGCGGGTCGACACGGCGGTCTACGACGCGATCGTGGCTGCGAACGACGACTCCCTCGAGGGCGGGGTGGCCGAGGTCTTCGGGATCGCGGAAGACGGGATCTCGTACGCGACGAGCAATCCCGACCTGTTGACGGAGGACATCGTCGACGCGATCGAGGAGTACAAGGCCCAGATCCTCGACGGGACGATCACGCCGCCGTTCTGCATCGTCAAGCCGGAGATGCCGTGGTGCGAGGCAGCCTAGTCACGAGCCGGTGACGGTGCACTCATGAGCGACGACGAGAAGGCGGGGCGCGCGAGCGCCCCGCCTTTCGTCGTCATGGAACAGATCACGAAGCGGTTCCCCGGCGTCGTGGCGAACGAGGACGTCTCGCTGGAGCTGCGAGCGGGCGAGGTCCACGCCCTCATCGGCGAGAACGGCGCGGGGAAGTCCACGCTCATGCGGGTGCTGTACGGGATGTACCCCGCGGACGAGGGCCGGATCGTCGTCAACGGCGAGGAGGTCAAGATCTCCTCGCCGCGGGTGGCGATCCAACACGGCATCGGCATGGTCCACCAGCACTTCGTGCTGGTGGACCCGTTCACGGTCACGGAGAACGTGATCCTCGGCGACGAGGGCCAGCGGATCCTCGACATGGATGCAGCCCACGAGAAGGTCGCCGCGCTCGCCAACACGTACGGCTTCAACGTCCGCCCGAGCATCGTGGTCGAGGAGCTGTCGGTCGGTGAGGAACAACGGGTCGAGATCCTCAAGGCGCTGTATCGAGGCGTGGACCTCCTGATCCTCGACGAGCCCACGGCGGTGCTCACGCCCCTCGAGGCGAAGGAGCTCTTCGAGAACCTGCGCAAGCTCCGCGACGACGGCAAGGCCATCGTGTTCATCAGTCACAAGCTCGACGAGGTCATCGACATCGCCGATCGCATCACCGTGTTGCGCCGTGGTCGGGTCGTGGGTGAGACGCGCCCGGCGGAGACCACGAAGGCGAAGCTCGCCGAGATGATGGTCGGGCGTCCCGTGTTGTTCCGGCTCGAGAAGCCCCAGGTCGAGCCGGGAGAGCCGGTCCTCGAGGTCGACGGTCTCCTGGCGGAGGGGAAGCTGAACGGCGTCAGCCTGCAGGTGCGAGCCAGCGAGATCCTCGGGATCGCCGGGGTCGAGGGGAACGGGCAGCGCGAGCTCGCGGAAGCGTTGATCGGTCTCCGGCCGCCGGCCGCCGGCTCGCATCACGCTCGCCGGGCAGGACATCGCCGGATGGTCGGTGGCGGAGATCAGGAACGCGGGGGTCGCGTACATCCCCGAGGACCGACAGGAGCAAGGGTTGGTGCTCAACATGACCCTCTGGGAGAACGCCGTGCTCGGCCGCGAGGACGACGCGGCGTTCTCGGGCCGTGGCGGCTTCCTGTTCATCCAGAAGATCAAGGAGATGGCGCAGCGGCTGGTCAAGCTCTTCGACGTCCGGGCCAGGACCATCAACGTCAGCGCCGGCACGCTGTCGGGTGGGAACCAGCAGAAGCTGATCCTCGCCCGTGAGCTGGACACCAGCCCGAAGCTGTTGATCGCGTCCCAGCCGACCCGCGGGCTCGACGTGGGCGCGATCGAGTTCGTCTGGCGTCAGATCCTCGACCAGAAGGAAGCAGGCAGGGGCGTCCTCCTGATCTCGGCCGAGCTGGACGAGATCTACGCTCTCTCCGATCGCATCGTGACGATCTACGAGGGGCGGATCACCGGCGAATATCCGCCCGACGCCGCGCCGGAGGAGATCGGTCTCGGCATGCTCGGACGCACCGACGCCAAGGAGGCGAGCTGATGGCCGCCGGCGCGGCATCGATCCCGGCGGCACCCACCCGCTCGCCCGGGGTCGACGCCGCGATCATCCAGGGCGTCGCGCTCCTCGCCGCGCTCGGCGTGGCCTTGCTCGCAGGATCGCTGATCGCGATCGGCTACGGAGCGAATCCCGCTCGAAGTCTACGGGGCCATCCTGCGCTTCGCCTTCCACGACGCGACGGCGTTCGCGGCGGTGCTCGCGACGGCCACGCCGCTGGTGTTCTCGGCGCTCGCGCTCGCGGTGTGTTTCAAGGCCGGTCTGTTCAACATCGGGGTCGAGGGTCAGTACCTGTTCGCGATGGTGATCGCGAGCGCCGCGGCGCTCGGCCTCGATTTCCTCCCCGCGTTCCTGCATCTTCCGGCCGTCCTGCTGGCCGGGATGGCGGGCGGCATGCTCTTCGCGTCGGTGCCCGCCGTCTTGAAGGTGAGGACCGGCGCGCACGAGGTCGTCACCACGATCATGATGAACGGGATCGCGATCAGCTTCGTCGCGTGGGCGCTGACGGGACCGTTGAAGGCGAACCTCCCGGGCGGCACCAACGCGGACCTCCGGAGCGAGATCTTCCCCGCGAGCGCCCTCATGCCGCGCCTGGGAGCGTTCCTCGGGATCGAGGACTCCTCCCAGTTCTCGTGGCTGTTCCCGTTCGCTGTCCTCACAGCCTTGGGGGTCTGGTTCCTCTTCCGCAGGATGCGCCTCGGGTACGAAGCACGGGCCGTCGGCTCCTCTCCGGGCTCCGCGCAGGCGGGCGGGATCCGGATCGGCTCGATCCAGGTCAAGGTCTTCCTCATCAGCGGCGCCCTCGCCGGCCTCGTCGGGCTGCAGCAGCTGCTGGTGGAGCGGGGGGCGCTCGTGCAGAACTACGAGGCGCTGCTGGGATTCAGCGGCATCGCGGTCGCGTTCCTGGCGCGCAACAATCCGATCGGGATCATCTTCGCCGCGATCGTCTGGTCGGTGCTGTCCCGAGGCGACACCGCGGTGCAGCTCGACGCCGGTCTGCCTCGGGAATTCGTCATCATCTTCCAGGGCATCCTGATCATGTCCGTCGTGGTCGTGTACGAGATGGCGTCACGTCGCCTCGCGCGGCGCCAGCTGCAACGAGCGGCGGCCGTGGAGCAGGTCGATGCCGCGCCGGAAGGAACGACCTAGATGTTCGACGACCTCGGCGCCTCGATCCAGATCGGCCTGACCTACTTCACGATCCTGTACCTGACCGGACTCGGCGGTCTGTTCAGCGAACGATCGGGCATCGTCAACATCGGCCTGGAAGGTCTGATGGTGGTCGGGACCGTGACCGGTGCGTTCGGCGCCGCGTTCTTCACGAACGACCTCGGCCTCGGTGTCCCGCTTGGTCCCGCCCTCGGGCTGTTGTTCGGGATGGTCTGCGGGGCAGCGTTCGCCTCCGTGCACGCCCTGGCCACGATCACGTTCCGGGTCGATCACATCGTGTCGGGCGTCGTGATCAACCTCGTCGCGATCGGGCTCGCGAGGTTCCTGTCCACCGTCTTCTTCAACCAGGCGACCCAGTCGGACCCGGGCGGTCCGCACCTCGCCCTGATCGACATCCCGGGACTCTCGCAGTTGCCGCTCGGGCTGGGCCGCGCGTTCCAGGACCTGTCACCGATGGTGCTCGTCGCGGCGCTGTCGGTCGTGCCCGCCACGTTCTTCCTGTATCGCACGCGCTGGGGGCTTAGGCTGCGCTCGGCCGGAGAGAATCCGGAGGCCACGCGGTCGCTCGGCGTGGCGGTCGCGCCGCTGCGCTGGCAAGGTGTGCTCATCTCGGGAGCCCTCGCCGGCCTCGCCGGTGCGTATCTCGCCGTCGAGGTCATCAACAACTGGCGCGAGGGCCAGACGCTCGGCCTCGGCTTCATCGCGCTGGCCGCCTTGATCCTGTCCAACTGGAACCCCGTCCGCTTGTTGGGGGCCGCCTTCCTGTTCGGCTTCGCGCAGGCGATCCCTCGACGGCTCGACGACCTCCCGATCATCGATCTGCTGCCGCCGCAGTTCATCCGGATGATCCCGTACGTCATCACGATCGTGGTGCTCGCAGGATTCGTCGGGAAGGTACGACCGCCCGCCGCCGCGGGACGCGCCTACGAAGGGGCGGGCGGGAGCTGACGGGTCAGTCGGTGCCGTGGAGCCGGTCGCCGAAGTCCCCGAGGCCGGGCACGATGAACCCGACGTCGTTCAGCTGACGGTCGAGCGCCCCCGCGACGATCGGCACCTCGGGATGATCCGCCTCGAGCCGCGCGACGCCCTCCGGCGCCGCCACGATGCAGACGAACGAGATCGAGGTCGGGTTCGCGTGCGCTTTGACGTGCGCGATCGCGGCGCTGCCGGACCCGCCCGTGGCGAGCATCGGATCGAGCACGAGCGCGCGCCGGTTCTCCATCCGGGGCAGCTTGGCGTAGTAGTCGCGGGGCTCGAGGGTCTCCTCGTCGCGCTCCAGCCCGAGGTAGCCCACGATCGTGTCTGGGTAGAGGTCCGTCACGGCGTCGAGGAGTCCGAGCCCGGCTCGCAGCACGGGGATCGCGACGAGCGGCTCCGCGATCCGCTCGGCCTTCATCTCCTCGATCGGCGTATCGATCGTCACCTTCTCGATCAGGAGATCGCGCGTGGCCTCGTTCACGAGGAGCCATCCGAGCCGGCGGGTCAACGTCCGGAACTCGGCCGGGCCCGTATCTCGTTGACGGAGGCGTGACAGGAGATCCTGCGCGAGCGGGTGGTCCAGGACCGTGATCGTCATCAGCTGCATCCTAATCCCGCCGGCCCGCGCGGCGCCTGTTGACACCGGCGGCACGCGCCGGTCAGCATGAGCGCCTGATGCAGCGGCTCTTCGGCGAGTGGTACGTCTCCTTCGGGCACTGCCCGGAGTAGTCACCTGCTGCCGAAGCGACAGGGACCCCGGGCGGAACACCCGGGGTCATTGCGTTCCCGGGGCCGTCGGGCCGGAGGAGACCACAGATGGTCGTCGTGATGAGGCAAGGCGCGACGGAGGCGGACATCGAAGCCGTCTCCGAGCGGGTACGGGGCGCGGGCGGCGAGGCGTTCGTCTCGCGCGGCGCCGTCCATACGATCATCGGGCTCGTCGGCGACACCGACCGCTTCCAGGCGATCGATTGGAAGCAGATGCAGGGCGTCGATCACGTCATCCGGATCGGCAAGCCCTACAAGATGGTCGCGCGGGATCTGCATCCCGAGACCACCACGGTCAAGGTGGGAACCACACCGGTCGGCCGGGAGACGTTCACGTTGATCGCCGGACCCTGCGCCGTCGAGAGCGAAGAGCAGACGATCGCGGCCGTGGAGGCGGCGAAGGCGGCCGGCGCGACGATCGTGCGCGGCGACGTCTACAAACCGCGAACGTCGCCGTACTCCTTCCAGGGCCTCGGCGAGGAGGGCCTCGCGATCCTGGAGGAGGTCCGGCGCAAGACGGGGCTCCCCTTCGTCGTCGAGGTGGTCGATCTGAACCAGGTCGAGCGTGTCGCGGAGGTCGCGGACTGCATCCGGATCGGGACGAGGAACGCGCAGAACTTCGAGCTGCTGAAAGAGGTCGGCATGTCGAACAAGCCGGTGATGCTGAAGCGCGGGCTCGCGATGACGATCGACGAGTGGCTCCAGGCCGCGGAATACGTCGCCCAGCGAGGGAACTCGGAGATCATCTTGTGCGAGCGAGGGATCCGTACGTTCGAGCCGGCGACCAGGAACACGCTCGATCTCGCAGGGATGGCCGTGGCGCAGTACGAGTCGCACCTGCCGGTGATCGTCGACCCGTCACACGCGGTCGGCAAGCGACACCTCGTGGCCCCGATGGCGAAGGCGGCGGTGGCGGCGGGCGCCGATGCGGTGATGATCGACGTCCATCCGGATCCCGAGGAGGCGATGGTGGACGGGGCCCAGGCGCTCCTCCCGCACGAGATGGTGGAGCTCGGCGAGCAGCTCGCCGCGATCGCGGCGGCGATCGGCAGACCGATGAACCGTCCTCAGTAGCGCTTCTTCCGACCGGCCGCGAGCGCCGCGCTCGCTGCGTCGAGCATGATCCCCATACCGATGGCCAGAACGACGATCACGATCCCCGCATCAGCCAACTCCGCGATGGTGAATGCCACCGCCGTGAACGGGAGGAAGAGCAACGCGAGGAGCGGGAAGATCCACGTGTTGAACACCGTGTCGAACGCGTCGGTCCCGATCCACATCGTGAGCACGAGGATCCTGGCGATCACCGCGAAGCTCGAACCGAGCACTCATTCCTCCTTCACCATCGTTGGCACCATCGACGGCGGTCGTCCCCACGGTCGGGGATGGCGTTCGAACCCGTATCCGGCGCGCGACGGGAAGATGTTCGGTCAGCCGGAAGCCCCCACGTTCGGCGTGAGCTCGACGATGTCGACCTTGCCACGCCAACGAGAGAGCGAATCGGTCGGCGGGCCGACACGGCTCCGCCGCCGATCCACGAGCATCTTCGCCGCATCCTCCCACTCCTGGCCCTCCAGCACCCGCTGCGCAGCGCTGAATTCCTGGAGCGAGGTGTCGCGGCCTTTCCGTCGGGTCACGACGACCAGCTCCGGCGCGTCGGGGACGCCGGGGATCGACTGCTCCTCGGGGCCGGGCTCTCGGCTCGACAGCACGTAGATCTTCCCGTCCTTGTACGCGAACCACACCGGCGCCATCCGGCTGTGTCCGTTGGCGCGAGTGCCGACCCAGATCACGTCCGACTTCCGGAGGCCCTCCTCCGTCTCTTTCGGGAGCTTCTGCGCCGCGGCCTGCACGTACACCGGGAACTCGATCTCACCGAGGATCTCGCCCTCGAGGATGAACGACGCCACGTACGTGCCCGTCTCCTCCAGCACCGCGTCGCCGATCCGGTCGACCTCGACGGTGAGGTCCATCGCGCCCCTCATCCGGCGGACCTCCGGCCCCCATCGGTACAGCGTGCGACCGGAAGGTCCAACCAGCCGGATCTCCTCCGAGACGAAGCCGGTGGGCACCTTCCAGGCGCGGAAGATGACGAAGGACAGGGCGGGCCCGGGCTGACCGACCAGATAGATGCCGTCCGGAGCCGACTCCTGATACGCATCCCAGACGCGCTCGTCGACGACGGCCGCCGAGATCAGCTCACCGATGGACATCGTTGGGCGATGATAGCCGACGAGCCCCCAGGTCTTCTCGGGACGGGCTCCTGGAGAGAAGGAGACCTCGCTAGACCGTGCGAGCGAGCCAGAGGCGCGGCTCCTCGAGCTCCGGCAACGAGGGCATCGCCTCCGCCGAGTCCCACATCCGCGCGAGCGTCGACTCGTCCGACTGCTCGACGACCACCTCACAGAACGCCCGACCTCGGTGGTACTGCTCACGCTTCATGTCGACACCCAGCAGTCGTTCGAACACCGGGTCGCCGTGCTCGCCTTCTCGGTACCGCTTCATCGCTTCCTCGATCCTGGGGTAGCTCCCGAGGAGCTCCGCGCCGAGGGCCTGCATCACGTGGTCCCCGTACCCCTCGGCCGCCGCCATGAAGGCCTGGATCCTGCCCAGCTTCAGCCGCTGCTCGTCGTCGAGGTCCGCCCAGAACAAGCCCTCATCCGACCCCGCGAGCGCTCGCAACGCCTCCGGGTCGGCCGGGTCGAGTGCGCTCAACCGCGACTGCATCCCTTCCACGTCGAGCTTCAGCGTGGACAGGTAGTCGTCGAGGAGCTCTTGGAACCGATCGCGCGCCCACGGCTGCGCGAACTCGAAGCGGTGCGTGACCTCGTGCAGCGCGACGAACGTGCGGAACTCCCGAGGGTCCAGCGACCAATCCCGCTCGAACGCCGCCAGGTTCGGCACGACGAACAGGAGCTGTCCGGGCCCGGATCGGGGAACGGCGATGTCGTACTGCCCGAGCACGTGTTGCGCGAGCATCCCGAGCACCTGTCCGATCTGGGTGCCGAGCAGGAGCGGCGAGAGCTGTCGCAGGAACATCGAGAGCTGCGCCATCTCCGGCGGGAGCTGCTCACCGGCGCCACGTTCGATCGCATCGGTGAGCTTGCGGGCGGCCGGCTCGAGCAGGGTCTTGAGGTTCTCGGCGTTCGCGTTCACCCAACCGGCGCGCCGGACGGCGTGTACCTGCGCGACGTCTCCGGGCGCCGGCAGCCCGGTGAACCGTCCGACCTGGAGCTCCGCGACGCGAACCGCTTCGTCGAGCATCCGGTGGTCGCCCTCGGTCGGTTCCCGATCGGGTCCCGCCTCCACGGCGTTCGCGACCCCCACCTGGCGGGCGAGCTCCCAGTTGACCGGTCCGCTCGAGGCGGACATCACGCGCTGGAGCTCGCGGAACAGCGGGGCGTCCCGGAAGGCCTCGGGGTCGCCGGAACCGAAGTCGAAGCCGCTCATAGGTCTGTCCTCACACAGCCATCGTACGTGGCCCTCCGGATACGATGTCCGCCGTGTCCGAGCCTCTGCTGGTTCGTCTCTCGAGCGAACCGTTGTCCGTCGACGACGCGCTCGCCTTCATCGCCGATCCGGGAGCAGGAGGCACGTGCGTCTTCGTCGGCACGGTGCGCGACCGGTCCGACGCCGGCGACGTGACGGGGCTCCACTACGAGGCCTGGGGCGATCTCGCCACCGAGCGGCTGCGCGAGATCGCCGCGGAGATGCTGGATCGGTGGCCGCTTCGGCGGGTGGCGATCCTCCACCGCACGGGTGACCTCGCCGTCGGCGATGCCTCCGTGGTCGTGGCCTGCTCGGCCCCCCACCGTGCGGAGGCCTTCGAGGCCTGTCGGCATGGGATCGAACGCCTGAAGGAGGACGTCCCGATCTGGAAGAAGGAAGGCCTCGTGTCGGGTGACGCCCGATGGGTGATGGGGAGCTAGGTGGGCCGCGACCTGGCGATCGATCTCGGCAGCGCCAATACCCTGGTGTATCGGCAGGGGGACGGGATCGTGTTCGACGAGCCCACCGTCGTGGCGTTGCACGGGGGGAGCGGCGAGGTGGTCGCGATGGGCGAGGAGGCCTGGCAGATGCTGGGTGGGGACTCGGGCAACGTCTTGGCGGTGCGTCCGCTCCGCGAGGGCGCGATGACCGAGTTCGATGTGACGCAACGGATGCTGGCGGTGGTTCTTCAACGGGTGGGCGTCACACGCTTCCCGAAGCCGCGCGTGCTCGTCTGCGTTCCGCCCCTCTCGACCAACGTCGAACGGCGCGCGATCGAGCGGGCGATCCGCTACGCAGGCGGACGCCAGGTGGTGCCGGTGGAGGAGCCGCTCGCGGCCGCTGTCGGTGCCAACCTCCCCGTGCACGAACCGCTCGGGAACCTGATCGTCGACATCGGCGGGGGACGGACCGAGATGGCCGTGGTCTCGATGGGCGGCGTCGTGTCCGGTCGGTCGGCGAACGTGGGCGGTTTCGACCTCGACGCCTCGGTCCAGGAACACATCCGGACCACGTACGGCGTTTCGATCGGGGAGAAGTCTGCCGAGGAGCTGAAGGTCGCGATCGGGTCGGCGTTCCCCTCGCCGACCGGCCGCGCGGCGAAGGTGATCGGCCGGGAGCTCGCGACCGGGAACACCGTCGAGGTCAAGGTCGACGAGGACGAGATCCGGCAGGCGATGGCCCCGACCGTCAAGACGATCGTGGACGAGGCGCGGATGACGCTCGCCGAGGCGCCTCCGGAGCTCACGCACGACGTCTTGGAGACCGGGATGTTCCTGACCGGCGGCGGCAGCCTCCTCCGCGGCTTGGACATGCTCCTCGCCCAGGAATGCGAGGTGCCGGTGCACGTCGTCGAGCGACCCCTCGAGACCGTCGTGAGCGGCGCGGGCCGGATGCTGGAGCATCTGGACGACTACCGGACGTCCTTCCAGTTGCTGAGGCGAGGCTGAGATGACGTTCTCGATCGTCGCCGCGGATCCCGAGGCCGGGGACTGGGGCGTCGCGGTGGCGTCGCGGTTCCCGTGCGTCGGTGCGGTGGTGCCGTGGGCGAGGGCCGGGGTGGGCGCGGTGGCGACCCAGTCCTGGGCGAACACCGCCTTCGGTCCGGACGGTCTCGCGCTGATGCACGAGGGCGTCCCCGCAGAGGAGGCCCTCGGACGCCTCGTGGATGCCGACGAAGGCCGCGATGACCGCCAGGTCGGGTTCGTCGACGCGGCCGGTCGGGCCGCCACGTTCACCGGGTCGACGTGCATGGACTGGGCCGGCGGCGCGACCGGCCGCGGGTTCGCCGCTCAGGGCAACATCCTCGTGGGCGAGGAGGTGGTCGGCGCCATGTCGCGGACGTTCGCGGAGGCCGACGGCGATCTGTGCGACCGGCTGCTGGCGGCGCTGCTCGCGGGAGACGCGGCGGGCGGGGACCGGCGCGGCCGCCAGTCCGCGGCGCTCCTCGTCGTCCGGGAGGGCGGCGGCTACGAGGGTCGCAACGACCGGTACATCGACCTGCGCGTCGACGATCATCCCGACGCGCCGGCGGAGCTGGCCCGCCTCTTCGACGTCTGGGACACCACGATGCTGATCCGCAACGACCCCCTCCTCGCGGCGACCCCGGAGCTGATCGCCGACCTCCAGGGGCGCCTCGCCGCGCTCGGGAAGCAGCCCGGCGACGCCTCCGGGGTGTTCGACGACCGAACGCGAGCGGCGTTGGCGGAGTGGGCGGGAGAGCACAACCTGGAGGGCCGGCTCCGAGACGACGACCAGATCTCGAACCTCCTGATCGCGGAGATCCGGGATGTGACGCCGGAGCTGCCGCCTCCCTAGGGGCCGGCGGCCTTCTCCAGGAGCGAGAGCGCCTTCGAGGCCACGAGGTAGACGGCGAAGGCGAGCGTCGTCGCACCGACCGCCACGACCACGACGAGCCCGAGGGTGCCGATGATCCGATCGTGCCAGGTGAGGTGGTCGCGGGCGATCGAGAGTCGCTCGAAGTTGGTCGGGGGTGGGGTCGGTTCCTGCACCTGCTCCTCGAGGGCCGGTCTCGCCCCCGCCCACGTCTCCGGATCAGCTTCCGGAACGGCCACGGTGTCGGTCATCCGGTAGACGCCCACGCCGACCGCCACCGAGATCGCGATGATCAGGAGGTATCCCATGGACTCGCTTCGAGCGTACCGCCGCCTCCTGCCGATGGCGACGACCCGGACCGGGCGACCGGGGTATCACTCGACCCCGACTACCATCGTTCGATGCGACGCAAGCTCCGGTCCGCCGGCATCATCCTCCTGATCGCGGTGGCGGTGGGGGTGAGCTGGGTCCGACTGCCGTTCTACTCGTTCGGCCCCGGTCCCGCCCGGGAGATCGCGCCCTTGATCCACGTGGAAGATGTCCGAACCTACGGATCGGCGGGCCACCTCGTGATGACCACGATCCGCTTCGACAAGCTGACCGCCCTCGGGATGCTGGCGACATGGATCGATCCCAACCGAACCGTGGAGGCGGAGGACGTCGTCTACCCACCGGGACTCTCCGTGGAAGAGGAGACCCGTCGGGCGATCTCCCAGATGGACCAGAGCAAGATCGACGCCGCCGCGGTCGTCCTCCGCATGCTCACGGACTATCCGAGGGACCACGGGGCCGGAGCGCTCGTCGAGAACGTCGGCCCGGACTGCCCCGCGGACGAACGTCTCTTCCCCGGCGACCTGATCGTGCGGATCGGCGATGAGTCGGTGGACTCCCGGCGTGAAGCGTCTCGGCTTATCGACGCGGTCCCCGTCGACGAGCCGATCGAGTTCCGCGTCGAGGCGGACGGAGAGGTGCACGACGTGGCGATCACGAGAGGGACGTGTCCGGGCATCGACGACCCGCTGGTCGGCATCGTCCTCGTCGAGCCGTTCCCTTTCGAGATCGCGATCGAGAGCGCCGAGGTCGGCGGACCCTCCGCCGGCCTGATGTGGGCGATCGGTCTCTACGATCTCCTCACCCCGGGAGACCTCACGCGTGGACGGACGATCGCCGGCACGGGCGCGATCGATCTCGAGGGCAACATCGGGCCGATCGGCGGAGCGTCGGACAAGGTCATCGCCGCGCAGAGCGTGGACGCGGACATCCTGCTGATCCCGCAGGGGAACCTCGAGGAGCTTCGGGGTGTGGACACCGGCGACCTCCGCGTGATCCCGGTCTCGACGCTGGACGAAGCCCTGGCCGCGCTCGACCCAACGCTCGCGACGGCCTGAGCTAGGCTGCAGAAGATGTCGACGACGACCGTACGGATCCCGTACCCACGGCGCCGCTGGCCGCTGGTCGCGATCGGCATCCTCGTGGTGGGGTTCCTCGTCCTCACGTTCCTCTCGAACTTCTACGTCGACGTCCTCTGGTACCGGGAGATCGGTCTCTCGGAGGTCTTCTGGACGAGGATCTGGGCGCAGGCCGGTCTCGCCGCCGCGTTCTTCATCACGTTCTTCGCCTTGCTCATCGTCAACCTCTCCGTGACGCGACGCCTCGCGCCGACGATCGTGGCGCTGACGCCCGAACAGGAGATCGTGGAGCGCTTCAAGGAGAACGTCGAGCCGTACCTGCGCTGGGCGATCCCGCTGGGCGCCGCGATCCTGTCGATCTTCGTCGGCCTCGCCGCCGCCGGCCATTGGCAGGAGTTCCTCCTCTGGCGGTCCTCGGGCGGGATCGCGTTCGGCAGCCGGGACGCCGTGTTCCAACGAGACCCCGCGTTCTACGTCTTCACGCTCCCGTGGCTGAAGTACCTCCAGAGCTGGCTCTTCGCCTCGCTGGTGGGCGTCACGGTGATCGTGGCGATCGGTCACTTCCTCCAAGGGGGGATCCGGCCGCAGGCGGTCGGGCTCCGCGACAAGGTGGATCCGCAGGTACGCGCACACCTGTCCGTGCTGCTCGGTCTGATCCTGCTCGCGAAGGCGTGGGGCTACTACCTGGGTCGATTCGACCTCCTCACGTCGGATCGCGGCGTGGTCCAGGGCGCCTCCTACACCGACGTGAACGCACAGCTCCCGGCACTCACGTTCCTCACGATCGTGGCCGTGATCTGCGCCGTGCTGTTCTTCGTGAACGCCCGCTACCGCGTGTGGAGCCTCCCGATCATCGCCGTCGGGCTGCTGCTGATCGTGTCGATCCTCCTGGGGACGGCGTACCCGGCGTTCATCCAGCAGTTCCGCGTCAATCCGAACGAACAGCAGTACGAGGAGGAGTTCATCGAGCGCAACATCGCGGGGACCCGGCGCGCGTTCGGACTCGACCAGATCCGTC
Organism: uncultured Actinomycetota bacterium; assembly: GCA_963724415.1. Classification (GTDB taxonomy): domain Bacteria; phylum Actinomycetota; class UBA4738; order UBA4738; family HRBIN12; genus JAJNBA01. The sequence goes on from CAVRUS010000012.1 coordinate 445,532, forward strand.
TGGAGGAGCAACCGTCCTTCAGTCCCACCGTGACGGCCGCCGACGTGCAGGCGAACGAGGCGACGATCGCGAACATCCGCCTGTGGCGCCCTTCCGTCCTGAAGGAGAACTTCGAGTCCGTCCAGCGGATCCGGCAGTACTACGACTTCGCCGACGTGGACGTGGACCGATACGAGGTCGACGGCGAGCGGCGCGTCCTGATGGTGTCCGGCCGCGAGGTGATCCAGAGCGGCATCAGCGAGGCGGCGCGCACCTGGCAGAACGAACACCTCGTGTATACGCACGGGTTCGGGACCGTCGCCGCCCAGGTGAACTCGATCACGGCCGACGGCGGACCGCTGCTCAATCTCGAGGACATCCCCCCGGATGGGGAGCCGGCCACCGAGCAACCACGGATCTACTTCGGGGAGTTCAACGACGTCGACTTCGTCGTCGTGAACTCTTCGACGGACGAGCTCGACTTCGAGGGCGCCTCCGGGGAGACGCCGTTCACCTACACGGGGGACGGTGGCGTCGAGCTCGGCGGGTACTTCCGCCGGGCCCTCTTCGCGTGGCGCTTCCAGGACGCGAACCTGCTGATCTCCGGCCAGCTCGACAGCGAGAGCCGCATCCTGATGCGGCGTGACATCGAGCAGCGCGCCAAGGAGACGATGCCGTTCCTCACGTTCGACCACGACCCCTACCTGGCCGTGACCGACGAGGGGTACGTCTGGATCATGGACGCGTATACGACGTCGGACGCCTACCCCTACTCCCAGGCCGTCAACATGGCCGAGGTCACCGCCGAGCTCCTCCCTCGGCAGGAGGTCAACTACATCCGCAACTCGGTCAAGGCGGTCGTCAACGCCTACACCGGCAAGGTCACGTACTACGCCGACCTCGATGAGCCGATCATGCAGGCGTGGGACCGCGCGTTCCCCGGCATCTTCACCTCGATCGAGTTGGCGCCTGAGGAGATCCGAGACCACTTCCGTTACCCCGAGAACCTCTTCCAGACCCAGGCGTTCCAGTACGCGAACTATCACGTGGAGGATCCGGCCGCCTTCTACCGGAAGCAGGACTTCTGGGAGATCCCGGCCGACCCCACCATCCAGAGCGCCGGGACCGAGCTGGAGGCGTCCCCCGATCCCGGATCGACCGCCCGGAAGATGCTCCCGAGCTATCAGCTCCTGCGGCTGCCCGGAGAGGCCGAGGAGCGGTTCCATCTCATGACCCCGTTCGAGCCCGAGAACCGGCTCAACCTGGTCGGGTGGATGGCGGCGAACTCCGACCCCGAAGGCTATGGAGAACTCGTCGCGTTCACGCTGCCCGCGGGCCGGGACGTCGACGGACCGAGTCTGGTGTTCTCCCGCATCAACTCCGACCAGGCGTTCTCTGCGGCTCGGACGCTGCTCGGCTCTGGGGGATCGGAGGTGCAGTTCGGCGACCTGCTGACGATCCCGATCGAGGACTCGATCCTGTACGTGCTGCCGATGTACGTGCGCGCGAGACAGGAGTCGGCGGTCCCCGAGCTGAAGCTCGTCATGGTCGTGAACGGGACGAACGTGGCGGTGGCGAACAACCTGCCGGACGCGATCGAGGACGCGACCGGCGCCGTCTCGGGCGAGGAACCGGAGCCGCCGGGCGGCGGTGGCGGCACGGTCGATCAACAGATCGAACAGCTGTTGGCGGAGGCCGTCCAGCACTTCGCCGCCGCCGAGCAAGCGCTCCGGGCCGGTGACCTAGCCACGTACCAATCGGAACAGGAGCAGGCGCAGGCGCTCGTCGAACAGGCGAGCCAGCTCCTCACGGGCGAGGCCGGCGGCGCGGGATCGCCCTCGCCGACCCCGTCCCCGACGCCCTAGCCGGCCGGCAGCCGGAACCCGAGGTCGGCGTCGAGCTCCGCGGTGTCCATCTGCGCCTTCTGCAGGTGCCCCGAGTAGTCCCAGTTCATCGCCTGCCACCGGGTGAACTGATCGAGCACCCACGGGCCGGACTGCCGGCTCCCGTTGCCGGAGCGCCCGTTGCCACCGAACGGGAGGTGCGCCTCCGCGCCCGAGGTGGAATTGTTCACGCTCACCATCCCCGCAGAGATCCGGTCGCGGAAGCGGAAGACGTGCAACGGATCGTTCGTGTAGATGCTGCTCGACAGACCGTACCCGGGCGCGTTCGCCAACTCCATCGCCTCGTCGAACGTGTCGAAGGACGCGACGCCGACGATCGGTCCGAACGTCTCGGTCCGGGAGAGATCGTCGTCGACCGTCACGCCGTCGACGATCACCGGGTGGTAATAGAGCCCGGCCTCCGGGTCGCCGACGAAGCCGGCGCGAGGATTCCCGCGCGTGATGCGTCCGGTCCCGTCCGACCCGGACACGGCGTGATGAGGGCGGATCAGACCGAGCCATCGTTCGTACGTCTCGGCGAAGCGCGCCGAGATCATCGGCCCGTAGAGGACATCCTGCGTCGGGTCCCCGATCGGAGCATCGGTGGCCGCCTTCGTGAACCGTGCGAGGAAGTCGTCGTGAACGTCGCGATGGACGATCGCTGTCCCGAGCGAGGTACAGCGCTGTCCCGCCGTTCCGAAGCCGCTGAAGAGAGCGCCCTCGACGGCGAGATCGAGGTCGGCGTCGGGCATCACGACGAGGGGGTTCTTGCCTCCGAGCTCGAGGCAGGGGGATTGCAGGTGGCGACCGCAGAGCTCTCCGATCCGCCTGCCCACCTCGGAGGAGCCCGTGAACCCGACCTTGTCCAGGACCTCGCCGTCGAGGGCGCGTTCGATCCCCTCGAACGTCTGGCCGCCCTCGGCGAGCACGAGCTGGAAGGCGCCGCGCGGGAACCCGGCGTGCAGGATCAGCTGGGCGAAGGCCTCGGCCGTGGCCGGCGTGTACTCGGCGGGCTTCCACACGACCGTGTTCCCACAGAGCAGCGCGGGGACGAGGTACCAGGAGGGAACGGCGACGGGGAAGTTCCCGGCGGTCACGATCGCGGCGACGCCGATCGGCGCCCGGAACGTGAACAGCTGCTTGTCGGGCATCTCGGACGGCACGGTCTGCCCGTAGAGGCGGCGCCCCTCGCCGAGGAAGAAGTTGCAGGTGTCGACGACCTCCTGGACCTCGCCGCGCGACTCCCCGATCGGCTTCCCGATCTCACGGGTGAGCAGCCGGGCGAGCGCCTCGGCGTTGTCCTCCACGAGCCGCCCCAGATGCTGGATCGCCTTGCCCCGGACCGGTGGTGGGATCGTCGCCCACGCCGGCTGGGCGGCCTTCGCACGCCGGCACGCGTCGAGGAACGTGCCCGCGTCGCCCAGGCGCGCTTCGGCGACCGTCTCGTCGAGATGGGCGGGGTTCGCGACCGTCACGGTCCCGCCGGGGGCGTCGTCCACCGGTACGCCGTCGAGCAGGGAGGTGACGATCCGGGACTCGATCATCCTGGGAACGATGCTATCGAACCCCTCGTGGGGGGTAGGGTTCCAACGGAGCAACGAAGGGTACGGCTCGATCGAGAGGATGATGACGACATGGCGTACGTGATCGCGGAACCGTGCATCGACGTCAAGGACAAGGCCTGCGTGGACGAGTGTCCCGTCGACTGCATCTACGAGGGTCCACGGATGCTCTACATCCACCCCGACGAGTGCGTTGACTGTGACGCGTGCGTGCCCGTCTGTCCCGTGACCGCGATCTTCCCCGAGGACGACCTCCCCTCCGAGTGGAAGCAGTTCACCGCGGTGAACGCCGAGTGGTTCGAGACGACCGGTCTCGGTTCGCCCGGTGGCGCCGCCCAGGCCGGAGCACAGCCGAAGGACCACGCGGTCGTCGAGGGCTGGGAAACGATCTAGCGCTCGCCTCGTCCTTCGGGCTCCTCACCGTCCCACCGCGGTAGGGCAGGATGGACCGCGGATGAGCGTCCCGCCGGACTCCGAGGTCGCCTTCGCGCGACGGCTGCTCCTGGTCGTGGGGCTCGGGTACCTGGCGTTCCAGCTGATCGCGTTCTCGCTGGACCGACCACCGAGCTGGGACGAGGCGATCTACCTGTCACAGGTCGCACCCGGCGCCGAGGCGCTGCCGTTCGTCCCCTCGAGGGCGCGCGGCATCACGTTCCTCGCGATCCCCGTGCTGCAGCTCGGCGGCTCGCTGGGAGACCTGCGGCTCTTCCTCGCGGTCGCCTCCGCGGCGGCGCTCACCGCGGCGTTCCGCATGTGGGCGCGGGTGATCGGTCTCGGCGCCGTCGCGGCCGCCGTGCTGTTCGCCGCGGCGTGGCCGGCGCTGCTCTACGGGTCCGAGCTGATGCCGAACTTCTGGGTCGCGTTGGTGTGCGTCGCCGCGACCGCCGTGCTCGCCCGCCGGCTCGCGAGCGGCGAGGGTCGGTACGACGAGCTGCTCGCCGGCGGCCTCGTCGCGCTGGCGGCCCTGCTCCGGCCCCTCGACGCCGTGGTCCTCACGGCCGCCCTCGTCCTCGTCCCGATCGCCCTGCGACGGGGCTCGATCTCCTGGACCGTTCATCTCGTGCTCGGGCTGGCCGCCGGGTGGGCGCCGTGGCTCGTCGAGATGGTCGGGCGGTTCGGGTCACCCACGGCGGCCTTCTCCGCGGCGGCGCGCCTCGGGCACACGGGGCGCTGGGCCGTGTTCGAGAACGTCCGCCAGTACCTCGCGCTCAGCGACGGACCGTCGATCGGCCCCGTCGCCGACCCGCAGGTCCCCCTCTCGGGTGCGCTCTGGCTCCTCGGGATTGCGGGCCTCGTGACGATCGGACTCCGTGCGGCCGCCGCGCGCGGACTGCTCCCATCGCTCGTGGTGCCCGCCACCGCCGCTGCGGCGCTCGCCGCGGAGTACGTCGTGTTCACCGACGCGCAGGCGCCTCGGTTCCTCCTCCCCGCCTTCGCGTTGCTGACGATCCCGGCGGGCCTCGGGCTGGGATGGATCCTCGCCGGGTTCCGGGAGCGAACCGAAGCGCGCACCTGGCGCTGGGCGGCGGCGGTGGGGGCCTCGGCCCTCGTCGCCGCGTGGGTGATCCTCCAGGTCGGGATCGCGTCGAGGGTCGAGACCGGCGTGGCCGAGCAGCGAGCGTCGGCCGAACGGGCGGGTCTGCGGATCCGGGCTCTCGCCGGACGGCAGCCGTGCCACGTGTACAGCGAGGCGGGCTTCCCGATCGTGGGGTACGCCGCCGGCTGCCGCGCGGCCCCGCTCGGGAAGGTCCTCGGGGCGTGGGAGGAACGGGCCGGCCGTCTCGAGCGAGACGGGATCCAGCCGTTCCTCGTGCTCCACGGAGCAGCGGAGACGGACGTCCCTGGGGCGGCGCTGCTCGCGGTCGTTCCGTCCGACGATCAGACCCGGTGGTTCATCTACGCCCCCGGATGACCCGTCCCACCCCCTACCTGTCATCTCCGGCCCGCGTCGCTATCCTTGGGGTGCGGGGTGGAGCAGTCCGGTAGCTCGCTGGGCTCATAACCCAGAGGTCACAGGTTCAAATCCTGTCCCCGCGACGAACGGGATCGGGCGCCGCCGAAGGGCGGCGCCCGTTCTCATCTCAGCGGCCTTCTGTACCGATGAGGTCCAGGATGGACTCTCTCGCACCGGTCCCGCTTCCCGACGAGATCCAGCGTCGCCTGAACGTCTTCAAGGCCGCCGGCGCCGTGCTGCTCATCTCGATCTGGGGTTGGTTCGCGCTCGTGCAGAACGACCAGACCCCGATCTTCGTCTTCCTCAACATCGCGGTCCATGAGACCGGCCACGTCCTGTTCCGACCGTTCGGGGAGCTGACGATGCTGATGATGGGCTCGGGATCCGAGGTCCTGTTCCCTCTCGTGGTCGGTGCCTACTTCCTCATCCGGAAGCGCGACCTCGTCGCCACCGCCGTCGCGTGGGGATGGGCGGCGAGCGCATTCGCGAGCGCGGCCACCTACATCGGCGACGCCGACGACGGCCGGTTGGCGCTCCTCGGCGCCACGGGCCCCGATGCCGCCGGTGACTGGGAGCGGATCCTGGGCGTGGAGTTCTTCGACAAGGTCTTCCTCGCCGATCGGATCGCGGGTGTCGTGCGGACCGTCGGCTTCGTGCTCTGGTTCGTGGCGCTCGGGCTCGCGGCCTGGGCGATCGTCCGGAACCGCCAGCTCGCACGGACGGCGGTCGCGACGCCGACGCCTCGCGTGACCGCCGCGCCCCGGGCGCCGCTCGTCCCGGTCGACGACGAGCAGATGTGGCGCTGACGGAGCCCCAGCAGGCCCACCCTCGAGTTGGGTACGATGCTCCGGCCCGAACCCGAGGGAGCGTCGAATGGCTGGAAGCACCGTCGTCATCGAATGGCTCAGGCAGGTCCCGCTGTTCTCCGCGTGCTCGGCCCGTGAGCTGCGCGCGATCGCCGGCGTGGTCAAGGAGGTCGACCACCCGAAGGGGACGGTGATCGCCACCGAGGGAGACCCCGGCGTCGGGCTGTTCGTGATCGTCGACGGGGAGGCCGAGGTCACCATCGGCGGCAAGCGCATGGCGATCCTCCGTCGGGGCGACTTCTTCGGCGAGATCGCGCTGCTCGACGGCGGTCCCCGCTCGGCGACCGTGTCGGCTCGAACGGACATCCGTCTGCTCGGCTTGACCGAATGGGTCTTCCGGGGGCTCCTCCAGGAGCATCCGTCGATCGCGGTCAAGACGCTCGAGGCGATGGCCGGCAGGCTCCGCGACGCGACCCAGGCCGCGACCGCCTAGCGGCCTGCTCCGGCCGATGCCGGTCCTGACCCGCCCGGACGGCGTCCGCCTGTACCACGAGCTCCACGGGAACGAGCAGGCACCCCCCGTGATCCTGCTCGAGGGCATGGGCGGCGACATCCCCGGCTGGCGGCGGAACATCCCGGTCCTCGCTCGCGAGCTCCGCGTGATCGCGTACGACTTCCGCGGCAACGGGAACAGCGACGAGCCCTCCGGCGCCGTAACGATGGCGACGTTCGTCGACGACACGCTCGCCCTCCTGGACTCCCTCGGCATCGATCGGGCGCATGTCTACGGCCAGTCCTTCGGCGGGATGGTGGCCCAGGAGCTGGCTCTCGCGAAGCCGGAACGGGTGCGCACGCTGATCCTCGGCTGCACCCACGCGGGTCCGCGACACGTGGTGCGCGGGAAGCGCTCCGTCGTGCCCAAGGGCCAGCCGTGGCGGTCGATGTATGCCCCAGGGTTCCCCGACCGGCATCCGGAGCACGTCGCGGAGGACCTCCGGATCGGGGCCGCGCAGCCGGCACATCCCGAGGGTGGACGGAGACAATGGGAGGCGATGCAGGGCTTCGACAGCTTCGATCGCCTCCCGAGCCTGCGGGTCCCGACGCTGATCCTGCACGGCACGGAGGACCAGGCGATCGACGTCGGGAACGCCGAGCTCCTCGCGGAGCGGATCCCCGGCGCCGAGCTGGTGCTGCTCGACGGCGCTGGGCACCTCTACCACTCGGAGCAGGCTGCGGCGGCGGACGCCGCGGTCCTCGACTTCATCCGGAGGCACCCGGATGGCTGAAGCGCCCCCGGAGGTCGCCCGACTCGCGGAGGAGCGCGCCGCCGCGCGGGGGACCAGAGACTTCGCGGCCGCGGACGCGCTCCGCGACCGGATCGCGGATGCAGGCTGGTCCGTGGTCGATGACCCGGACGGGTACCGGCTCGAGCCCGCCGATGCGGAGCCGCCAGCGCGGCGGTCCACCATCGAGATCGACTCGATCCTCGGAGAGGCGCCGGACAAGGATGCCAGCGTCCTGTGGGTCTGCGAGGGATGGCACGACGACATCGAGCGCGCGATCGCCGCCTTCCGCGCGAACGACGGTGGCCGGTCGGTGCAGTACGTGGTCGCGGACGTCACCGATCGCGACCCGAGCACCTGGGGCGAGGGTGTCGAGGTCCTGTGGCTCGAGGAGGGGACCGGGTGGGCCGCGGCACGCAACGCCGGCATCAAGCGCACGCGTGGACGCACCGTCCTGATCGCCGACGGCTCCGTGGAGCCGACCGGCGATGTCTTCGGGCCGATCGAGCGCGCGCTGGAGGACCTGGGCGTCGGCGTATGCGGTCCCTTCGGGATCGTGACCCACGACCTCCGGGAGTTCGAGGAGGCTCGCGCCGGTGACGTCGATGCGATCGAGGGCTACCTCATGGCGCTCCGACGGGAGACGCTCCTGGAGGCCGGGTTCTTCGACGAGAAGTTCCGGTGGTACCGCACGGCCGACATCGAGTACTCGTTCCGCGTCAAGGATCTCGACCGCCGGGCGACGGTCGTCGACGTGCCCGTCACGAAGCACGAGCATCGGATGTGGTCCGAGACGCCGCCGGAGGATCGGGCGCGGTTGTCGAAGAAGAACTTCTATCGGTTCCTCGACCGGTTCCGCGACCGGTGGGATCTGCTGGTGGATCCGCTACCGGAGGGTGAGCGGCCGCATCGCCACGGTCACCACGACCACGGGGCCAGCCACTAGTCGGTGGCGGGCATCGGCGGGGCCGGCGGGATCGAGACCGCGCGGGCTACCGGCGTGGGCTCCGCGGGAGCTCGCTCGGGCGTCGCGGCCTCCGGCGGCGGGACCGGCCGGATCGTCGCGGGGTCGGGGATCGGCTTCTTCCCCTCCACGTACGCCTTCAGCTCGTCCCCGTCGATCACCTCGGTCGCGATCAGGAGGGCGGACAGCTGGTTCAGCAGGCCCCGGTTCGCCTCGAGGATCTTCTCCGCGCGGACGTGGGCCTCGTCGAGGAGGCGCCGGACCTCCTTGTCGATGAGCTCCGACGTATGTGCGCTCACCTTCGGGACCGAGCCCGGCATCCAGGCGTTGGCATCCGGACGGCCCAGCGAGAGGGGTCCGACGGCGTCGCTCATCCCGAACTGCGACACCATCGCGCGGGCGACCTCCGTGGCCTTCTCGAGGTCGTTCTGCGCTCCGGTGGAGATCACGCCGTCGAAGTACAGCTCCTCCGCAGCCTGGCCACCCATCGCGAACGCCATCTGGTCCTTGAGCTGTGGCTCCGTCACGACGTAGCGGTCCTCGAGCGGACGGGTCATCGTGATCCCGAGCGCCGCGGCCCCGCGAGGGATGATCGTGACGCGGTGCAGGGGGTCGATCTCCTTGCAATTGAGCGCGACGAGCGCGTGGCCCATCTCGTGGACCGCGACCCGTTCCTTCTGTGAGTCCGAGACGACCCGCGACTTGCGCTCGAGTCCGGCGGTCGCTCGATCGATCGCCTCCTCCAGCTCTTCCATCGAGACCGAGTTCTTCTCGCGGCGAGCCGCCAGCAACGCGGCCTCGTTCACGACGTTCTCGAGGTCCGCACCCGTGAAGCCGGGCGTCCGGGCGGCGATCGTGTTCAGGTCGACCGTGGGATCGAGAGCAACACCGCGGGCGTGCACGCGGAGGATCTCCTCCCGCCCGTTCAGGTCGGGGAGGTCGACGACCACCTGACGGTCGAAACGGCCGGGACGGATCAGCGCCGGGTCCAGCACGTCCGGACGGTTCGTGGCCGCCATGATGATCACGCCCTTGGAGGCGTCGAACCCGTCCATCTCGACCAGCAGCTGGTTCAGCGTCTGCTCCCGCTCGTCGTGCCCACCGAAGCTCCCGCTCATCGGCCCCGCTCGACCCTTGCCGATCGTGTCGATCTCGTCGAGGAAGACCAGGGCCGGCGCCTTCTCCTTCGCCTGCTGGAACAGCTCGCGGACGCGCGCGGCGCCCAGTCCGACGAACATCTCGACGAACTCCGATCCCGACATGAAGAAGAACGGGACGTTGGCCTCACCGGCGACCGCACGGGCCAGCAGCGTCTTCCCGCAACCGGGTGGGCCGAGCAACAGGACCCCCTTGGGGATGCGGCCGCCGAGCCGCTGGTACTTCTTCGGGTTCTTCAGGAAGTCGACGATCTCGCGGAGCTCTTCCTTCGCCTCGTCGACGCCCGCCACGTCGACGAAGCTGGTCTTCATCTCCTTGCGGTCGTAGATCTTGACCTTGTTCCGGCCCAGGTTGAGCGCGGAGCTCGCACCACCGCCGATCCGGCGGAACAAGAAGTAGTACAGGCCGCCGAACAGTGCGATGAACAGGACCATCTGCAGGATGAACCCGGTCAGGGCGTTCGGCTGCTGGCCGTCGACCTCATACCCCTGGGCGCTCAGATCGTCGACGAGATCGGTCGGCACGTAGCCGGGCGGGATCGTCGCCACGAACGTCTTGTCGCCCTCCGGCGTCGAGACGACACCGGTGATCGTCGTGGTCGTGATCGTGACCGGTTCGTCCTTCACGAGGTCGCCGCTGTCGATCGCCGATCGGAATTGCGAGAACGGAACGGTGGTGACCTGCGACTGCGTGAGGAAGGTGTTGAACAGCAGCAGGGCGCCGGCCACCACGAGCACCACCACCAGTGCCGATCGGGGCCGCGGCTGTGCGGACCCCGGAACGGGGCGGCGTCCGAAGGGTTTGCGCTCCTGCTCGGGCATGGCCCAATCTTCCCACCGCCCTGTAGTTGTGACGACCGACTGGGGCGTCGGCGAGCACAGCAGGGATACTGGTGCTTCATGGCGAACGCGAGCAGGGTGCCGGCGCCGGCCGACCAGGACCTCCTGGATCGCTTCGACCGCGACGTGCTCCCGCTGCTGCCCGGCCTATACGGCGCGGCCCTTCGGATGACTCGGAACCCCGCCGACGCAGAGGATCTGCTGCAGGAGACCACGCTCCGCGCCTACCGCGGGTTCGCATCGTTCCGGGAGGGCACGAACCTCAAGGCGTGGCTCTACCGGATCCTCACGAACTCGTTCATCAACATCTACCGCAAGAAGCAGCGGGAGCCGAAGACGGTCGACGGGCCCGACGACATCGACGAGTGGTTCCTCTTCGACCGCCTCGGCGCTCGCAGCGTCGAGCGGTCGGCCGAAGAAGACGTGCTCGAGAAGATCCCGGACGCCGACGTGAAGGCCGCTCTCGAGTCGGTCCCGGAGAACTTCCGGATGGCGGTCCTGCTGGCGGATGTGGAAGGCTTCTCGTACAAGGAGATCGCGGAGATCACGGACGTGCCGATCGGAACGGTGATGTCACGCTTGCACCGGGGAAGGAAAGCCCTGGAGAAGGCGTTGTACGGCGTGGCTAAGGAGCGAGGACTCGTCGATGGGTGAGCAGCACGACATGGGATGCAGCGAAACGCTGCGAGAGGTCGAGCGATACGTCGACGGTGAGTGCCTGCGGGAGCTCACGGTGAAGGTGGAGGCCCATCTCGCCGGATGCACCGACTGCAACGACCACGCCGAGTTCAAGAAGCACATGAAGGTCCTGATCGCCTCGAAGTGTCGTGGCGAGACCCTCCCGGAGGGGCTGGCGGAGCGGATCCGCGAGCGGATCCGCTCCGCCAGCCCCTAGCGGGACCGCCGGGAGCCCGGCTAGCATCCGTCCGCATGATCGACGTGGCCGACCTCGGGACGATCCTCGGCGTCTGGGCGCATCCGGACGACGACATCTATCTCTCCGCCGGATTGATGGCGGCCGCCGTCGCAGGGGGTCAGCGGGTCGTGGACGTCACCGCCACCCGTGGTGAGGGCGGGTCGATGGACGAGGAGCGGTGGCCGCCGGAGTCGATGGGCGACGTCCGGACCACCGAGCTGCTCCGGAGCCTCGACGTGCTCGGTGTGAAGGAACACCACTTCCTGGACGGTCCGGTGGACATCGACATGGACACGGGGCTCGATCAGACCGGCGCCGAGCAGGTGCGGCGGTTCATGCAGGAGGTCGATCCCGACACCGTGTTCACGTTCGGGCCCGAGGGGATGACCGGCCACGTGGCCCACCAGGACGTATCGCGATGGGCGGGCGAGGCGTTCGAGGCCGTTGCGAAGCCCGGCGCGCGTCTGCTCCACGCCGTCTTCCCGGCGAGCTTCGCCGAGGAGTGGCTCGAGAAGCTCGCGCCGTTCGATATCTTCCGTCCCGGTACGCCCAACGTCGTCGCCGACGCGGACGTCGATCTCGACTACGACGTCGAAGGACCGTTCCTCGATCAGAAGGTCGCGTCGATCAAGGAGCACGCGAGCCAGATCGAGGCGCTCTACGAGGTCTTCGGCGACGAGGGCTTCCGCCGGTTCATGTCGAAGGAGGCGTTCGTGGTGGCGAACACGAAGGGATCGTGATGGTGGAGCGACCGGCACCGGTCCGCGACCTCGACTGGGACCCGAAACGGGCGCGCGCGTTCACCGACGGCGTCGCGGACATCTACGAAGAGTTGCTGACCAAGCTCCGGGATCTGCCGGTCTCGGGCACCTGGGGCGTGCAGGAGGTTCGTGACGCGGTCGTGATCCCCGTGCCCGACGACCCCATGCCTGAGGATGAGCTCCTCGACTACCTCAGCCGGATCACGTTCGACTACTCCGGCTACCTCGGGCATCCGCGGTTCTACGCCTACATCTCCGGCGCCGGGACGGTGCCCGGGGCCGCCGCGGACCTGCTGGCGTCCGGACTCAACGGGAACGCGGGGGGATGGCGCCTGGCGCCGGCGGCGACCGAGATCGAGCTGGGATTCGCTCGCTGGTTCGCGCAGGACGTGTTCGGGTTGCCCTCGACCGCAGGCGGAGCGCTCACCTCGGGCGGCGCGATGGCCAACTTCATCGCGCTGAAGGTGGCGCGAGACGCGAAGGCCGGATGGGACATCCGCAAGGACGGCGTGGCCGGCGGACCGACGCTGGCCGTGTACGTGTCCACCGAGACCCACATCGTGTCGATCCGGGGCGCCGACATGCTCGGCCTGGGGTCGGACAACGTGCGGAAGATCGCGGTCGGGGACGACTACCGGATCCGGGTGGACGCGCTGCGGGACGCGATCGCGGCGGACAAGGCGGCCGGCATCCGTCCGATCGCCGTCGTGGCGAACGCCGGCACGGTCTCGACGGGTGTCGTCGATCCGCTCGAGGAGATCGCGGAGCTCTGCAAGGACGAAGAGCTCTGGTTCCACGTCGACGCCGCGTACGGAGGCCCGGCGATGCTGGCCGACGACCTCCGGCCGCTGTTCGCGGGCATCGAGCGCGCGGACTCGATCGCGTTCGATCCTCACAAGTGGCTCTACACCCCGCAGTCGGGAGGTTGCGTCGTCGTCCGCGACATGGAGCTGATGCGGCGGGCCTTCGACATCGACTACGTCGCGTACGTCGTGAAGGACGAGGAGCACACGGACTGGGGTGTCGACCTCGGCCGGCACTCGCCCAACTTCAGTCGAGGCTTCTGGGCGCTCAAGGTGTGGGTGTCGCTGCTCGCGCACGGACGGACGGCGTACGGGCGCCGGATCTCGCACGACGCGGCGCTCGCGCGATACCTCGGCGCCCGGGCGGAGGAGTCCGATGAGTTCGAGTTGATGACGCCCGTCGGCCTGTCGATCACCTGCTTCCGGTACGTGCCCGCGGACCTCAGTTCATCCGGTCCACGGCAGGACCCCGCAGGACCAGGCGACCTCGCACGTGAGGAGTACCTCGACCTGCTCAACAACCGGCTGATGACGGAGATCCAGCTCGACGGGCGCGTGTACTGCTCGAACGCGGTTCTCGGCGACCGGTTCTGCCTCCGGTCGTGCATCGTGAACTACCGGACGGAGGCCGAGGACATGGACGCCTTGCTGGACGTGGCGTCGGAGCTCGGCGCGAAGCTCGACGTCGAGCTCCGCCCCGAGGCGCTCCGATGACGTGGTGGTCGCTGCTCGGCTCGGGGGAGTTCCAGCCCTGGTCCGAACCGGTCGACCGCCGGCTGATCGAGGAGGCGGACGGCGACGGCCGCGTGCTGATCCTGCCCACCGCATCCGCTCCCGAGGGCAAGGACGTGTTCGAGCGCTGGGGATCGCTCGGTCTCGCGCACTTCTCGCGCCTCGACATCCCGGCAGAGGTGCTCGAGCTGAGGACGAAGGAGGAGACGGACGACCCTCGCCTGCTCGAGCGACTCGACGGCGCGTCCGCGATCTACTTCTCGGGCGGCAACCCCGCGTACCTCGCTGCGACGCTGGCCGAGAGCGACTTCCTGGACACCCTCCTCAAGCAGCTCGACCGTGGCATGGCGTACGCGGGCTGCAGCGCGGGGGTCGCCTGCCTCAACGAGATCACGTTCGACAGCGACACGACCGACATCGACGCGGTGTTCAAGCCGGGCCTGGGGCTCGTCCCGCGGACCGTGTTCGCTCCCCATTGGGACATGGTGGACACATGGATCCCCGGCGCCACGGAGTTCCTGGTGAGCTCGGCGCCCGAGGGGTTCACCTTCATCGGGATGGACGAGGACACGGCGATGGTCGGCGACGGTGCGGCGTGGGAGGTCCTCGGGAAGAGCGGCATCCACGTGCGCATCGACGACACGTGGACGACCTACCGGGACGGCGAGCGGTTCGACCTCGCGCTGCTCTGACGCAGCGCCAGATCTGAGGGGTGGCAGCGATGAAGGAGATGTACCACGACGGCAACCGGGAGCTGCAGGATCGCTTCGACACGCGCCGGCTCGCCGACCGGATCGAGCAGGTGCTCGTCCACGAGCGGTTCACCGAACGCGACCGCGCGTTCGTCGATTCACGGGACATGTTCTTCCTCGCCACCGCGGACGAGGACGGCAAGCCGAACGTGAGCTACAAGGGCGGCGACCCGGGGTTCATCCGCGTCGTCGACGAGCACACGCTCGCGTTCCCGAACTACAACGGCAACGGCATGTACCTCTCGATGGGCAACCTGCTGAAGAACCCGCACGTCGGGATCCTCTTCATGGACTTCGAGGGCCGCGACCGGATGCGTGTCAACGGCGAGGCATCGGTCGATTTCGACGACGAGCTGAGGTCCTGGTGGCCGGAAGCGCAGTTCGTGGTCCGCGTCCGCGCGCGGGAGATCTTCCCGAACTGCCCGCGCTACGTGCACCGCTACCAGAAGGTCGCCGCCTCGGCGTTCGTCCCCCGCGAGGACTGCGTGACGCCGGTCCCGTCGTGGAAGCGGGCCGACTGGGCCGCCGACGTGCTGCCAGAGGGCGACCCCGCCCTCGACCCGAACGCGACGGTCGTCTGATGGAGACGGTCACCGTCGCCGCGGTCCAGGCCTCACCGGAGTTCCTCGACCGTGACGCCACGGTGCAGAAGGTGGTGCGGCTGACGAAGGAAGCCGCCGGCATGGGAGCGCGCCTGATCGTGTTCCCGGAGACCTTCATCCCGACGTATCCGGATTGGGTGTGGCGGGCGGCCGCGTGGGACGGCCCGTTCGAGGCGCTCACGGCGCGTCTCCGCGAGCAGTCGGTCGAGGTGCCGTCCTCGGCGACCGAGGAACTCGGGAAGGCCGCGAAGCGCGCGAAGGCCTACCTCTCGGTCGGCGTGAACGAGCTCGACGGGGACACGATCTACAACGCGCAGCTGCTCTTCGGTCCCGACGGCGAGATCGCGGGGAAGCACCGGAAGCTGATGCCGACGGGCGGGGAACGGCTCGTCTGGGGCCTCGGCGACGGATCCGACCTCGATCCCGTCGACACCCCGTTCGGACGCGTGGGCGGGCTGATCTGCTGGGAGAACATGATGCCGCTCGCGCGCACCGCGATCTACGCGAAGGGCGTCGACATCTGGACGGCTCCCACGTGGGACAACGACGAGAACTGGATCGCGAACCTTCGGCACATCGCGCGCGAGGGACGCGTCTACGTGATCGGCGTGTGCACGCTGCTCCGTGGCTCGGACATCCCCGACGACATCCCGGGGCGGGAGCTCTGGGGCGGCGAGGACGACTGGGCGAACCCGGGCTGGTCGGCGATCGTCGACCCCGATGGCCAGCTGCTCGCCGGTCCGCTCGTCGAGGAGGAGGGGATCCTCACCGCTGAGGTCGACGCCCAGGTCGCCCGGGCGCAGCGGTACCGCTTCGATCCCGTCGGCCACTACAGCCGGCCCGACGTGTTCACGCTGGTCGTCAACGACGCGCCGAAGCGGTCGGTGACGTCGGAGTAGCATCCGGGCGTGGCCGCGAAGGAGCAGCTGACCCGCGACGATCCGATCGAGGAGCGCGCGCCCGAGATCATCCGGCGCCTGTCCGAGGCGTATCCGGACGCGAAGGTCGCGCTCAACTTCACGAACCCGCTCGAGTGCCTGGTCGCGACGGTCCTCTCGGCTCAGTCCACCGACGAGACGGTGAACAGGGTCACGGCGACGCTGTTCCAGAAGTACCGGACCGCCGAGGACTACCTGCGCGTCCCCGAGGACGAGCTGAAGGCCGACATCCACGCGACCGGGTTCTTCAACCAGAAGGCGATCTCGATCCGCGAGGCGTGCCGCCGGATCGTCGAGGAGTACGGCGGCGAGGTGCCCGGCACGATGGAGGACCTGATCACGCTGCGCGGTGTGGCGCGGAAGACCGCGAACATCGTGCTCGGGAACTCGTTCGGGATCGTCGAGGGGATCGCGGTCGACACCCACGTCAACCGGCTGGCGCACCGGCTGGGCTTCTCCGAACAGAAGAACCCGGACAAGATCGAGCAGGACCTGATGCGGCTGATCCCGCGAGACCAGTGGTTCGACTTCACCTACGTCCTGATCGACCACGGCCGCGCGCTCTGCACCGCGAAGAAGCCGAACTGCCCCGAGTGCCCGGTCGAGCCGCTGTGCCCGGCCAGCCAGGCGTGAGGGTCGAGCGGCCTGCGCGGCCGATGGTGGTGGCGCACCGCGGAGCGTCGATCGAGCAGCCCGAGAACACGATCGCCGCGTTCGAAGCCGCGATCGACGCCGGCGCCGACGCGGTCGAGTTCGATGTGCGCATGACCGCCGATGGACACGCCGTCGTGATGCACGACCCCGACGTCTCTCGGACGACCAACGGGACCGGGACTGGTGTCGGAGATGACGCTGGACGAGATCCGGGAGTTCGGGCGTGTCCGACGCTGGAGGAGGTGCTGCGCTGCCTGTCCGGCCGCGCCGGCGCCGACATCGAGATCAAGAACTCGCCGGACGAGCCCGGGTACACGCCCGACGCGGAGCCTGCGGTTGAGGCAACGCTCGCCGCTCTCGACGAGCTCGCGTTCCCCGGCCCGCTGATCGTGTCGAGCTTCAACCCGAGGTCCGTCGCCCACAGCCGTGCCCTTCGCCCCGAGGTCCCCACTGGTCTCCTTACCTGGGTCGACGTCGACGCGGAGGATGCGCTGAGCCGCGCGGCCGCCGATGGACACGCGTGGGTGCTCCCGTTCGTCTCGAAGGTCCTCGAGGCGGGCGATGGGTTCGGCGACCACGTCCACGAGCGCGGCGCACTCCTGGGCGTGTGGGTCGCAGATGATTCCGACACCGCCCGCCAACTGTTCGAGCTCGGCGTTGATGCCATCGCCACGAACAACCCCCGCGCGATCGTCCCGGTCCGCAACGAGGTAGCCCCCTAGGTGTTCCGCCGAAAGCGGCTCTCACCAGAACTCGACGCGGCTCTCGTGCACCTCCGGGCCGTGGTCGATGAGGTCGAGGCAGCGAAGGGGGCGATGACTGGCACCGTCCCGTCGACGCGGTCGGCCGGAACGCCGCTCGCGGAGGGCATCCACGAGCTGGAACAGCGGCTCGCTGCGGCGCAGGAGCTGATGCCCGCGTGGCGACATCCGGACCTCGAGGACGAGTGGCTCGCCTGCGACGCGGGGATCAAGGAATCTCTCGAGCGAGCCCGACGGCTTCGGGAGGATCCCCCGGAGCTCGGCGGATTCGAAGGGTTGATCTGGGCGGTCGACCAGTTGCTCGCGCCGCTCGAGGCGTTCGAGGCGGCGGCCGAGCGGTTCCGTACGCTTCGTCGCTGAGATGTCCGTCGTCAGCCTCGTCGGGGTGCACAAGTCGTACGGAACGTGGCCCGTGCTCCAGGGGGTCGACTTCATGGTGCCTGACGGCGCCCGGATCGGCATCATCGGGCCGAACGGAGCGGGCAAGTCGACGATGCTCCGGATCGTTGGTGGCACCGAGGATGTGAACGAGGGCGAGGTCGTCCGGCGGCGCGGAGTCACGGTGAGCTACCTCGAGCAGAACCCCGAGGGCGACGATCGGACCGCCGAGGCGTGGGTGCTCGCCGGGCGGCCGGACATCGCCGCGCTCGATGACGAGCTCCGCTCGATCGAGGCCGAGCTCGCGCGCCCCGCCGTCACGGCCGACCTCGCGAAGATGGACCGCATCCTCACGAAACAGCAGGCCGTGCTCGATCGTTGGGTCGAGGCGGGAGGACCTGGGCTCGCGGGGGAGGCCAGGAGCCTGCTGCTGCGCCTGGGCTTCGATGACAACGACCTGACGCTCCCCACGACGGCGCTCTCCGGCGGCCAGCGCAAGCTCGCCGCGTTCGCCGCCTGCCTGATCCGCGATCCTGATCTCCTCCTGCTCGACGAGCCCGAGACCCACCTCGACTCCGACAAGCGGGAGCTGCTCGAGGAGGTGGTCGCGGAGTTCCCCGGCGCCGTCGTCACCGTCTCCCACGACCGGTACCTGCTGGATGACACGGTGAGCCAGATCGCCGAGCTCGATCGCGGCGCGGTCACGATGTGGCCGGGTACCTACTCGGCCTACGCCGTCGCGAAGGAGCTCGCGCTCCAGCGTCAGCAGCGAGTCTGGGTGACGCAGCAGAAGGAGATCGCACGGCTCGAGGCCGCGATCGCCCGGTTCGAGCTTTGGGCCTCCTGGGTGCCGAACGAGCGCCACATCAGGCAGGCGAGGAACAAGCAGCGCCAGATCGACCAGATGGACAAGGTCGACCGTCCCGTCTTCGAGCGACGGAAGATGGCCCTCGAGCTGCGCCCCGCCGAGCGCGGGGGGCAACGGATCGCCCGGCTCCGCGAGATCTCGATGGCGTTCGACGACGACCCGGTGCTCCTCGACGCCACGTTCGACGTGTACCGGCGCGAGCGACTCGGGGTCGTCGGGCCGAACGGTGCCGGCAAGACCGTGCTCGGCAGGATCCTCGCCGGAGAGCTCGAGGCGACCGCGGGCGAGCGGTGGATCGGCCCCTCGATCCGGATCGGCTACCTGGAGCAGGGCTTCCAGGGCCAGGATCCGGCGCTCACGCCTGTCGAGACGGTGCGGAAGACGAAGGCGATGTACGAAGGCGAGGCCGTGGCGCTCCTCGCGAAGTTCCTCTTCCGCTATGACCAGATGCGCACGCCGATCGGATCGCTCTCCGGTGGGGAGCGGACGCGGCTCGAGCTGTGTCTGCTGATGCTCTCGGGGGCGAACTGTCTGATCCTCGACGAGCCGACGAACCACCTCGACATCGAGAGCATGGAGGTGTTGGAGGGTGCCGTGGAGTCGTTCGACGGGACCGCGATCCTGATCTCGCACGACCGGTACCTGCTGGACCGGCTCTGCGATCGGATCCTCGAGGTGCGCGACGGCGAGGTGCGAAGCTTCGACGGCGGCTATGACGATTGGGTCGCCGCGAAAGCCGTCGTGTGAGCGTCGAGCGGGACAGCCTCGACCGGATCCGCGACGAGGTCGTGGTCTGCCGTCTGTGCCCTCGGTTGGTCGAGTGGCGGGAGCAGGTCGCCCGGGAGAAGGTGGCGCGCTTCGCCGACCAGGAGTACTGGGGGAGGCCGGTGCCCGGCTGGGGCGACTCGGACGCAGCCGTGCTGATCCTCGGGCTGGCACCCGCCGCCCACGGTGGGAACCGCACGGGCAGGATCTTCACCGGCGATCGGAGCGGCGATTTCCTGTTCGCCTCGTTGCATCGCACCGGCTTCGCGAACCAGGCCACTTCGGTGTCGAGGGATGACGGACTCCTGCTGCGGGACGCCTACATCGCGGCCGTGAACCGATGCGCGCCTCCCGGGAACAAGCCGTCGACGGAGGAGCGCGACCGGTGCCTGCCGTACCTCGAGAGGGAGATCAGCGTGCTCGCGAAGCTCCGAGTCATCGTGGGGCTCGGTTCGTTCGCGTGGGACGGCGCTCTCCGTGCGTTGACCACACTCGGTCACGCCGTGAAGCCTCGGCCGAAGTTCGGGCACCTGGCGGAAGCGCAGGTCGGGCCGTTCTTCCTCCTGGGCTGCTTCCACCCCAGCCAGCAGAACACGTTCACCGGCAAGCTGACAGAAGCGATGCTGGATGAGGTCTTCGAGCGCGCCCGCGATCTCGCGGGTCGCTAGCTCTGGTCCTCTTCGTGCATATCGGGGCGCCCCGTGACGCGGCGATGCAGCCCACGCAAGCCCGGCATCCGGTCGAACTCGAGGATGATGAGCGCGAGCACCGTCCCGAGGACCGCGGTGACGTAGAGGCCGATCCCCGCGATGACCCCGATCGCCGCCACGCAGAAGATCGAGGCGGCCGTCGTGAGCCCGAGCGTCTGCCCTCCCTCTGCCCGCCAGATGATGCCGACACCGAGGAACCCGATCCCGGTGGCGACGCCCGCGACCGCCTGTCCCGCGGTGACGGGGAACATCGTGAACGCGAGGCCAGAGATCCCTGCCGCTCCGAGGGCCACGATCGCGAACGTGCGCTCGCCGGCGCTCTTGCCGCGATGCTCGCGTTCGATCCCGATCAAGAAGCCGAGTAGCGCAGCGAGTCCCATCCGCGCCGCCAGCGTGAGCTCGAGCGTGACGCGGCCGTCCTCGAAGATCCCCACGATCCGCAAGCCTAGTCGGCGGGTCGGCCCACTCCCGAGCGAGGTTGAACGGGCCGGGGCACCC
Organism: uncultured Actinomycetota bacterium; assembly: GCA_963724415.1. Taxonomy (GTDB): domain Bacteria; phylum Actinomycetota; class UBA4738; order UBA4738; family HRBIN12; genus JAJNBA01. Next base: position 466,098 of record CAVRUS010000012.1, read on the forward strand.
GTCTACGGTCGAGCCAGAGGCGGAGACCGAACAAAGGGGGATCGGGATGCGGATCGTGCGAACGGCGGTGCTCCTCGGCTTGGTGGCAGCGGCGACGAGCTGGCTCGGGATCGCCCCCGCGGCGGCACCGCCGGCATGTACCTGGACGGGGACGCCCGGGCCGGACGAGCGGCACGGCACGTCCGGGAATGACGTGCTGTGCGGCCTCGGCGGCGACGACCAGCTCTACGGCGGTCGAGGGAACGACGTGCTCCGCGGAGGCCCCGGGGACGACTTCCTCACCGGCGAGCGCGGCGATGACGTCGTCTACGGCCAGTCCGGCAGGGACACCGTGATCGGTCGCGGCGGGGACGACCGCCTGTATGGCGGCTTGGGCGTCGACGACGGCGACGGCGGCGGCGGGCACGACCTCGTCTACGGCGGCCCGGGAGGGGACTTCACCCTCTACGGCGGCTCGGCGGGAGCCGACATCGTCTACGGCGGCGACGGCAACGACGCGTGCGTCACGACGATCGACGGCAGCGGGAACGACGCTGTCTTCGGCGGCCCCGGAACCGACCATTACTGGTCGGATCCCGGGGACGACGTGACGAGCGCCGAGATCTTCGGTCCCTGTTTCGCGGAGTAGTCCCGCGCTGACGGGTGGCGGCGGGCTTTGTCCGCCGCCGCCCGTATGCTCGCTTGATGGGCCGGCACGGCTTCTTCCGCGTCTCTCCGATCGACGAGGATCATCGCTCCGTCGACCGCGCGACGGTCCGCCGCGTGATCGGCACGTTCAAGCCGTACAAGGGCAAGGTCGGGCTGGTCGGGCTGATGATCGGCATCACCTCCGGCCTCGGCGTGATCAACCCGCTGATGATCGTCCTGGTCTTCGACAAGGCGTTGTTCGGTCCCAACGGCATGTGTGCGGGACAGCCGTGCCCGAACCTTCCGCTGCTCTATCTCTACGTCGGCATCATGATCGCGGTCCCGATCGTGACGAGCATCATCGGGATGGGCCAGACCTACTACACGAACCTGGTGGGCCTGAACGTGATGCAGGATCTCCGGAACCGGCTGTATCAGCACCTCCAGGCGATGCCGCTCCGCTTCTTCACGACGACCCGCACCGGTGAGATCCAGTCGAGGCTCGCGAACGACGTGGGCGGGGTCCAGTCCGTCGTCACCGACACCGCGTCCACGGTGCTCTCCAACATCGTGACGATCATCAGCACGATCATCGCGATGGTCCTGATCTCCGTCCCGCTCACGATCCTGTCGCTGCTGCTGATGCCGCTGTTCCTCTGGCTGACCGTCAAGGTCGGGAAGGCTCGGCGGGAGGTCGCGACGAACACGCAGCGGACGCTCGCCGACATGACCACGATCACCGAAGAGACGCTCAGCGTCAGCGGGATCCTGTTGTCGAAGGCGTTCGGCCGGCAGCGCTTCGAGAGCGACCGGTTCCGGGGCGAGAACGAGCGGCTCACCGGCTTCCTGCTGCGTCAGACGATGATCGGAAGGTCGTTCTTCGCGCTGGTGGGCACGTTCTTCTCGATCACGCCCGCCCTCGTCTACCTCGTGGCGGGCTGGGTCAACTCGAACGCCGGGTCGAACGTGATCGCAGCGGGGATGCTGGTCGGCTTCACGACGCTGCAGTCTCGGCTCTTCTTCCCGATCGGCTCGATGTTGCAGGTCTCCACCGAGGTGCAGTCCTCGCTGGCGCTGTTCGATCGGATCTTCGAGTACCTGGACTTGCCGCACGAGATCCATGACGCACCGGACGCGGTGGCCATCCACGACGTGTCCGGCCGCGTGCGGCTTCGGGGTGTGCGCTTCCGCTACGAAGAGCCACCTGAGGGCATCCCGGTCTCACCGGATGCGCCACCGCTCGGGGACGACGACCCGATGCCGAGGGAGTGGACGCTCGACGGCGTCGACCTCGACATCCAGCCGGGACAGCTGGCCGCCCTGGTCGGGCCCTCCGGGGCGGGCAAGACCACCGTGACATATCTCGTCCCGCGGCTCTACGACGTGCAGGAGGGCTCGGTCGAGATCGATGACCTCGACGTCCGGAAGATCACGCTCGAGTCACTCGGAGAGGCGATCGGCGTGGTCACCCAGGAGACCTACCTGTTCCACGACACCGTTCGACGGAACCTGCAGTACGGGAAGCCCGACGCTTCCGACGAGCAGCTGATCGCGGCCGCGAAGGCCGCGAACATCCACGACCGGATCGCGGAGCTCCCCGAGGGCTACGACACCGTCGTGGGGGAGCGCGGCTACAAGCTGTCCGGGGGCGAGAAACAGCGCCTCGCGATCGCCCGCGTGATCCTGAAGGATCCGCGGATCCTCATCCTCGACGAGGCGACGTCATCGCTCGACACGACGTCCGAACGTCTCGTCCAGTCCGCATTGGTGCCGCTCATGAAGGGCCGCACCACGATCGCGATCGCGCATCGCCTCTCGACGATCCTGTCCGCCAACGTGATCTTCGTGCTCGACCGGGGGCGGATCGTGGAGCGTGGCACACACGACGAGCTGATCGAACGGGGCGGTCTGTACGCGCAGCTCTACGAGCAGCAGTTCCGCGGCGGCCTGGTCCAGGCGGAGTTCGAGGACGGCGTGATCCTCGCCTCCGGCGAGGTCGTGCGCACCGAGAGCTGAACCGCGCTAATAGCCGCCGCCGCTCCCGCCTGGGCAGGAGACCAGCAGGACGGTCATGACCAACAGCGCGATCCAGACGCGCGAGGGCCAGATCGAAGAGCTGGGGAACGATGTGATCCGTTGCCGCATGTCGTGACCTTCCCCGCGGGACGGCCGCTCGAAACCTAGAGCGTCTTCGTGTAGCTGAGCAGGACGAACCCGTCCGGGAAGACGCGATCCTCCAGACGCCCGTAGCCCAGGCCCTCGTACATCGACTGGGCCGCCTGCATCCGCTGGGTGGTGTGGAGCGCCATGAACGTCTTGCCCGCGGCCCGGGCCCGCGCCTCCGATGCCTCCATCAGCGCTCGCGCGACGCCGCGGCCCCGCGCCGCCGGATCCACGCCGAGCATCCGGATGTGGGCCTCGCCCGGGTCGAGAGGGCGTTGCTCCTCGTCGTCGTCGCGGACCCGCCCCTCGAGCTCCAGGGTCAGGGAGCCCAGGACGCGTCCGTTCTCGACCGCCACCATGATCGTCGTCTGTCCGGCCCGAGCCTCGACGTCGGCGATCCGCACCAGGTAGCGCTCCCAGTCGTCGTCCTCGGGCCGCACGAACTCACGGTAGGCCTCGGCGGTTACCCGCCCGGCCTCGGCGTACTCCTCGGGTGCGGCTTCCCGGATCTCCATGGCCGGAAAGGCTACCGAGAGCGGTCCGTCTTCGACCGCGGCCACGCGAACCGTCAGGTGCGTTGACTTCCTCCGCTGGGCGGGCAGGATGGAGGGGTGACCGATCCCCAGCTCGCACGGCTCCTGCTCGCGGCGCATCGGACCCTCGCGGCCGATCTCGTCGTGGAGCTCGAGGAGCGGGGCTGGCCGGACCTCCGGGCATCCCAGGCCTCACTGGTGCTGAACGTGGACCGGCGGTTCGGCACCCGGCTGACGGAGCTTGCTCGCCGGGCCGGGGTGACGAAGCAGGCGATGATGATCGTCGTGGACGAGCTGGAGGTCCGGGGGCTCGTCCGCCGGACACCCGACCCGGAAGACGGCAGGGCGAAGGTGGTCCGGCTGACCGCGCGCGGACGGACGTTCGCCGCCGAGTGTCGGCGAGCCGTCGCGGCCGTCGAGGCCCGGACCAGGCGGACACTCGGTGGGCGCCGGTACGAAGGGTTGCGCGAGGCGCTCGACCTACTGCTCGAGTCCGAGGAAGAGGCCTCGTAGGGCGATGCTCAGGGAAGGACGGCGGGACGATCGGCTCGGAATCGATCGAGCGGGATCCCGGGAGCACCATCGGTGGCCATGTCGGCGAGCACCTCGCCGATCAGCGGCGCGAACTTGAACCCATGACCGCTGCACGGTGAGGCGACCACGAGCGGTCCGACCCGGTCGAGCACGAAGTCCTCGTCCCGAGTCCTCGTGTAGAGGCACGTCTCGGTCCTGAGCGCGGAAGCCGGAGACACGAGGCGGCGGCCGACCCAGTCGACGACCCGTTCCTCCCCGGGCTCGTCGGCCTCGAAGGATCGGGTCTCCGGATCGACCGGCCGACCGGAAAGGTGCGCGCCGGCCTTGATCCTCCCCGGCTCGAACGGGTCGGGCACGATGTACGGAGGCTCCTCCGGGGTCTCATCCCAGTCGATCACGGTCGGGAGGTCGCGCGCGTCCGCGTCGAAGTACGTCGACTGCTCAAGGGTGGGGCGCAGGTCCAGGGAGATCCCGGCCGGCGCGAGGAGCGAGCCCGTCCACGAGCCGGCCGCGACGATCGCGACCGGCGCCTCGATCGCACCGTCCCGCGTCGTCACCTCGATACCGTCGCCGGTGGCCGCGACCGACTCCACCCGGGTCTCCTCGCGCAGCTCGGCTCCGTGACCCGCGGCCAGGTCGGCCAGCGCCTTGACAGCCTCCCGGGAGCGCAGGACAGCCCCGTCGGGCTGGTAGACGAAGCGCGAGCCCGGCGGGAACCGCAGCATCGGCCAGCGCTCGGCGACCTCGGCGTCCGACGGCCGTTCGAACCGCTCGCCGGCCTCCTCGAGCGCGCGCGCCGAGGCGTCGGTCGCCTGGCCGACGTCCAGCCCACCCACGACCCGCAGCAGCTCCTGACCCGCCTGGTCCTCCAGCTCCCGCCACCGCTCGAACGCGAGCCTCGCCATCCGGACGTACAGGGGATCGTGGTACGTGAGCCGGAAGTTGCGGGTCGTCCCGGCGGTGCTGCCCTTGTCGTTTCCCAGCGTGAACCGCTCGAGGAGGACCACCGCACGGCCGCGCGCGCTGAGCGCTCGGGCGGCCGCCGTTCCCATCGGCCCGCCTCCTACGATCACGACGTCGAAGCGCTCCATCGCGGCAGGAGCGTACCGGGTAGTGGAAACGGCACGTGGGCCGGGCGAGACTCGGCGGGTGACCGAGTCCAGCCCTACCGAGACCTCGACGGCCATAGCCGGAGCCGGACCGAGACGCGTGGCGAACCCGGTGGCCCCCGATGTCGTACTGGGCCCGGGTCGCGCTCACGCTCGCGGCCGTCGCCGCGGTCCTGCTCGCGCTGTGGTCGGTGATCAACATCGTGATCCTCGTGCTGATGGCGGCCGTGCTAGCGATCGGACTCGATCCGGCCGTCCGCTTCATCGAGCGTCGCGGCCGTTCGCGCGGACGCGCGGTGGGGCTGATCTTCGTCGCGGCACTCGGCGTCGGGGTTCTCTTCGCCCTGCTGGTGATCCCGCCGTTCGTGGCCCAGGTGGGGGAGCTCGGCGACAACATCCCCGGGTACGCCGCGGAACTCGCCGAACGCGATGACGCGATCGGGCGGTACGTCCGCGAGAACGACGTCGCGGACCGGCTTCAGAAGTTCGTCGAGGACCTTCCGCGGACGATCTCGCGCTCCTTCGGCACGATCGTCGGCGTCGCCGGGAAGGTGGGGAGCCTCCTCTTCAACGTGGTCACGGTCGCGATCCTGACGATCTACTTCATGCTCGCGCTGCCGAGGATGCGAAGGAGCGCGGCGATCTGGTTCGCTCCCGAGACGCGCGACCGTGCGGAAGATGTGATGGATCAGGCGATCTCGAGGATCGGCGGATACGTGGCCGGCATCCTGACGACCGCCTCGATCGCCGGCAGCTCCGCGCTCCTGTTCTTCACGATCCTCGGTCTCCTCAACGTCGGGATCCCCTTCGCGGTGCCGCTCGCGCTGTTCTCCGGCCTCGCGGGCCTGATCCCTGCGGTGGGCGCGTACATCGGCGCCGCGCCGGCCGTGATCGTGGGTTTCTTCCAGTCGGGTCTCACCGGGATCCTCGTGCTCGTCTACTTCATCGTGTACCAGCAGGTCGAGAACTACGTGATCCAGCCGCGGATCATGAAGAACGCCGTGAACCTGTCGCCGACCGGTGTGATCATCGCCACGTTGGTCCTGGGCTCCCTCGGCGGATTCGCGGGCGCGGTCCTCGCCCTGCCGGTCACGGCGATCGTCAAGGTGATCATCATGGAGGTCTACCTGCGCGACCGCGTGGCCGAGGGTGATGACCCGGTCGCGCGGGCAGAGCTCGAGAAACACGATCGGGCCGAGGCGGCGGCGGAAGCCGAGGCGCGTGAGCGAGCGCATGCTCGACGCCGCTTGGCCAGTCGGTTCCGGGACCGCTTCGGCCAAGGTCGATCCGACAAGAAACCTCCCGAGTAGCATGGCCGGGTGCCCCCGGGAGATGAGGTTCGCAGGACCGAAGCGACGGGGAAGACCGGCGTACCCACCGAGTCGCGCAACAAGCCCGAGCGCCCCCGGGACCGCCTGGGCAGGCCACTCCCGTGGGGAACCGCGAGCGATCTGCACCTCGAGGACTTCGACGCGCTGAGCCTCGAAGAGAATCACGCGCTCGCGCGTGCACACGCGCGGGCCGGTCGCTGGTTCCCGGCGCACGAGGCGTGGGAGACGGCGTGGAAACAGGCCCGGGACACGGAGGAGGCCGAGTTGTTCAAAGGGCTCTCCCAGATGGGCGCCGGATACGTACACCTCCTGCGGGGCAACGCACATGGAGCGTCGACTCTTCTCCGGCGGGCCGCCTCTCGGATCGAGACGTACGAGGACGGCACGCGGGGAGTCGAGACAACGGCGCTCACCGCTCGTCTCCTCGCGGATGCGGAGGCCGTCGATCGAGGTGACCTCGCTCCCGGGGAACAGGCGGCGCTCGACCCCGTGGACGTGTAGCCTGCAAAGGTGAGCCAAGCTGTGAGCGAGATCAACTGGACCGGACGCACGGGTCCGTTCACCTTCCGCGTGAACCCCGGCGTGTTCGCGCCGACCCACACGAGCAAGACGATCGCCGAGGCGCTCGAGGTGGATCCGGGCGATACCGTGATCGACGTCGGCTGTGGGTCGGGAGTCCTGTCCTTCGTCGCCGCGCGCATGGGGGCCCGCCACGTGATCGGCTGCGACATCTCCGAGGAAGCCGTCGAGATGGCGCGGCTGAATGCCAGGAACCTGGGGCTGGAGGACCAGTGCGAGTTCCGCGTCGGGAGCCTGCTGGACCCGGTCCGCGATCTCCGGGCGGATGTCTTGATCGGCGACGTCTCGGGGATCCCGGATGAGATCGCGCAGGTCGCGGGGTGGTTCCCCGACGGCAGGGCCGGCGGTCCCACGGGCGCCGAACTGCCCTCCGCGATGCTCGAGTCGATCGGCGACACGCTGAAGCCGGGCGGTCACCTCTACCTGCCGACGGGCACGATCCAGGACGAGCGGAAGATCCTCGAGAAGGCCCGCGAGCTCTTCGGGGAGCGGATGCAGGCCGTCATCGAACGGGACTTCCCGCTCCCGGACGTCGTCGGCAAGTCGCTCGCGGCCGCGCGCCTGATGAAGGAGGGGCTCCTGAACCTCCACAAGCGTGGGTCTCGCTTCCTCTGGCGCCTCCGCGTGTGGCGCTGCGAGCGCTGACCGCCTCGTCCTTGCCCGGCTAGTCCTTCGGCCGCAGGACCGCCACCGCGCGCACCTCGTACCCGGCCGCCCGAAGATGGTCGGCGCCCCCGCGATCGATCGCGAGGATGATCGCCCCGATCTCGGCACCGGCCGCCCGCAGCACCTCCGCCGCTCGTTGCACCTGGTGCCCTGTCGTGGAGACGTCCTCGATCAACGCGACCGTCGCTCCCGGCGGCAGTTCCCCTTCGACCTGCGCCTTCGTCCCGTACTCCTTCGCCTGCTTGCGCACGACGACGACAGGGAGTCCGGTCTCGAGGGAGACGGCCGCGACGAGGAGCATCGCGGCGCCCTCGGGGGCGCCGAGCGCCGTCACGCCATCGGGCAGGAGCGCCGCCGTCGCCTTCGCGACGTCACGGAGCAATCCGGGATCGGTGAGGAACCGGAACTTGTCGAAGTAGACCGATGACCGAGTGCCGCTGGAGAGGACGAAGTCCCCGTGCAGCTCCGAGGCGCTCACCATCCGTCGCACGAGGTCGTCATCCACGGGCGGCTAGCATACGGACGTGGGTCGTGGGGAAGGGTGGTACGGAGCCCTCGTCCGCCCGGCGTTCTTCGCTCTCCCTCCGGAAGCCTCGCATCGCCTGGCGACCTCCCTGTTGTCGCTGCCGCTGCCGTGGGAGCGGATCGGCGGGGCCCTCCGCGACCCGTCCCTCGAGGTCTCGCTCTGCGGGATCCCACTCGCGAACCCCATCGGCCTGGCCGCCGGCTTCGACAAGACGTGCGGACATCTCGACGCGCTCGGCCGGCTCGGGTTCGGGTTCGTCGTCGGCGGCACGATCACCCGGGCCGCGAGGGAGGGGAACCCCAAGCCGAGGATCGTGCGGGCGACGCGGCGCCGGGCGATCGTGAACGCGATGGGGTTGCCCAACCCGGGGGCCGACGCCGCGGCTAGCCACCTCGCGGGCTCACCCCGGACGGCGCCGAGGTTCGCGAGCGTCGCGGACGAGGAGCTGCCGAGTGCGGTCGAGACGGTGACGCTCCTCGCCCCTCACGTCGACGGCATCGAGCTGAACGCCAGCAGCCCGAACGCGCCGTGGCGTCACGACCCGGCGCACATGGCGCGGCTGCTGGAGGCCTTCGCGGAACGGACGGACCGCCCCATCCTGCTGAAGCTGCCCCCATTCACCTCCGACGCGGACCGCGCTGCCGTGCTCGATCTGGCCCGGGAGGCCGTGGACGCCGGTGCGCGGGGACTGGTGTGCTCGAACACCGTCGCGGTGACGGAGCCGCGGCTCGCGACCGGTCGCGGCGGCCTCTCGGGCGGCCCGCTCACCGAGCTGGCACCGCGGATCGTGGCCGACGTGGCCGCCGCGACCGGCGGGTCCGTCCCGATCGTGGCCTGCGGGGGCATCTTCACCGCCGCCGACGTCCGTCGCTGCCTCGAAGCGGGCGCGACGGCCGTTCAGCTGTACACGGGCCTGATCTACCGCGGTCCGGGGATCGTCGGGGAGCTCACGCGGGGCCTGCTCGAGGGCTCCTGAAGCCGCCTGCGAGACCGCCGGCCAGGCGTCCCCGTTGCACCCCTCGGCCTTCGCCGTCAAGATTGCCGGGTTCGCCACGCTGCGGGGGACGAGAGGGGGAAGCGGCGATTGGCCGAAGCTGTCCGAACGGAGGAGGCGCGAGAGATCCGTCCGTCGCGCCTGCGGCCGTCGCGCTCGAACAGGTGGTCAAACGCTTCGGTGACGTGGTCGCCGTCGACGGGGTCACCCTGGACGTCCGACCGGGAGAGTTCTTCTCCCTGCTCGGGCCCTCCGGGTCCGGCAAGACCACCTGCCTGCGGATGATCGCGGGGTTCGAGCTCCCCACGTCCGGTCGGATCCTCCTGGATGGCCGAGACGTCTCCGACCTCCCGCCGTTCGAGCGCGACGTGAACACCGTGTTCCAGGACTACGCGTTGTTCCCGCACATGACGGTGGCGCAGAACGTCGGCTACGGGCTGATGGTTCGCAAGCTCCCCGCGAGCGAGCGGACGAGTCGCGTCGCCGACGCCCTCGAGATGGTCCGCCTCGGACATCTCGGTGACCGCAAGCCGGGACAGCTGTCGGGCGGCCAGCGGCAACGCGTGGCGCTCGCCCGCTCGCTCGTGATGCGCCCGAAGGTGCTCCTGCTGGATGAGCCCCTTGGCGCCCTGGACCTCAAGCTCCGGCAGGCGATGCAGATCGAGCTGAAGGAGATCCAGCAGGAGGTGAGCCTGACCTTCCTCTACGTGACGCACGACCAGGAAGAAGCGCTCACGATGAGCGACCGGCTCGCCGTCTTCAACCAGGGGACGATCGAGCAGGTCGGGTCGCCGGCCGACGTGTACGAGCGACCCGCCACTGCGTTCGTGGCCGGTTTCATCGGCGTCTCGAACGTGCTGGAGGGAGAGGTGGCCGCGCGGATCACGGGGAGCTCGCACGCCTTCACCGTGCGACCGGAGAAGATCGCGTTCGTCCCGGCGGAAGCCGAGGTGGACGACTCGCATTGCACCGCAACCGGGCACGTGCGCGAAGTCGTATACCTCGGTGCGATCACGCGGTACATCGTCGAGCTCGATGAAGGGGGAGAGCTGGTCGTGATGGAGCAGAACCTCGCCACGAGCTCGATGGAGGCGCTGCAGGTGCGCGGGAAGCCCGTGCGCCTCCGGTGGGAGCGCAGCAACAACCGGTCCGTGGAACGGGCCGGGGAACGAGGGGTCCGAGACGGACCCGGAACGGGGGGTCGCATGAGGAAGGCCAGTCGATGGCTGATCGTCTGTTCGGTGCTGGCGCTGATAGCGGCAGCGTGCGGCGAGGACGCCGCGGAGCCGAGCGGAGGCGGGGAACCGCCGGTCGTCTACGACGAGATCGGTGACGGCGAAGGTCAGCTCAACCTGATCGCGTGGCACGGGTACACCGAGGACGGCACCACCGAGGGCTACGAGGATTACGACTGGGTCACGCCGTTCGAGGACGACACCGGCTGCCAGGTCGACGTGACCTACGCGGACAGCTCGGACGAGATGGTGCAGCTCATGCGCGAGGGCGGCGGATCCGAGTACGACGGCGTGTCCGCATCCGGGCGACGCGTCCAACCGGCTGATCGCGGGCGCGGACGTCGGCGCGATCGATACGGCCCTGTTCCCGGAGATGGAGAACGTGATCGCGCCGTTGAATCCCGGACGGCGGCACGAACAACTCCCACTACATCGTGGACGGCAACGTGTACGGAACGCCGTACATGTACGGTCCGAACTTCCTGATGTACAACACCGAGGTCGTGACCGAGGCGCCCACGAGCTGGGACGTCGACGTTCGAGGCGGACTCGCCGTACGCGGGTCGAAGGTCGACCGCGTACGACTCGGCGATCTTCATCGCGGACGCCGCGATGTACCTGCATGGCCCACCAACCGGACCTGGGCATCACCGACCCGTACGAGCTCACGCAAGAGCAGTTCGACGCGGCGGTCGAGCTGCTGAAGCAGCAGAAGGAACTGATCAGCGCGTACTGGGCGCTGTACACCGACCAGATCGACGGGTTCCTCGACGGCTCGATGGTGATCGGCACCGCATGGCCGGTGAACCTCACGTACACGAAGGGCCCGGAGGCCGCGAACGCGGAGGCCGTGATCCCGAGCGAAGGGGCGACGGGCTGGGCGGACACATGGATGATCTCGGCCAACGCCCCGCACCCGAACTGCATGTTCATGTGGATGGACTGGACGATGCAGCGCGGACGTCCAGGCCGAGGTCGGGATCTACTACGGCGCCGCGGGGTCGAACGTGAACTCGTGCGCCGAGATCGCGAGCCAGCTCGGCGAGGGCGGCGAGGAGCTCGTGAACACGCTGGAGTACGGCTTCTGCGGCGACGCCGAATTCCTGGACTCGCTGTGGCTCTGGAGGACGCCCGCCGTGAACTGCGGGGACGACCGCGGGAACACCTGCGTCGACTACTCGCTGTGGACGCAGGCCTGGACCGAGATCCGGGGCACCTAGGACCGGACCATGAGCATCGGTCGACTGACTCGGCGGACGGCGGAGCCGTCCGCCGCATCAGCACCTCGCTCTACCGGCACCGGTGGGCCAGGGTCTCGCTGACCCTGGGCCCCCCGCTCGCCTGGATCCTCGTGATCTACCTCGGGTCGCTCGCGATCCTGCTGGTCTCGTCGTTCTGGCGGCTGGACGTGTTCACGGGTCAGGTCGTGCACAACTGGAGCCTCGTGAACTTCCAGACGCTCTGGAGGGCGAGGTCTACCGGACGATCGTTCTCCGAACCGTCGGGATCGCTCTCGCCGTCATGGTCACCGACGTGGTCCTCGCGTTCCCGCTCGCCTACTACGCGGCGCGGTTCGCGACGCCCCGGATGCGGAACGCGCTGCTGATCGTGGTGGTCCTGCCGCTGTGGGCCAACTACCTGGTCCGCGTCTTCGCGTGGAGGATGATCCTCACGCCCAACGGGTTCATGAACTGGCTCTTCGAGTCCGTGGGCCTCGGTTCGCTGCAGATCGGCCGCACGAACTGGGCGATCTGGATCGACGTCCGCCTACCTGTGGCTCCCGTTCACGCTGCTCCCGATCTACGCGGCGCTCGAGCGCGTGCCGGAGTCGTTCCTCGAGGCGTCGAGCGACCTCGGGGCGCGCGGGTGGATCACGTTCCGACGGGTCGTCTTCCCGTTGATCCTGCCGGGGATCGTCGCGGGCTCGATCTTCTCGTTCTCGCTCACGCTCGGCGACTACATCGTGCCCCGAGCTCGTCGGGAACACGCAGTTCATCGGCAACGTGATCTACGACAACGTCGGCGTGGCCGGCAACGTCCCGCTCGCTGCCGCGTTCGCGCTCGTCGCCGATCGTCGATCATGGCCGTGCTACCTCCTGCTGGCGAAGCGGGCCGGCGCGTTCGAGGCGCTCTGAGCGATGGAGTCGCGCCTGGCGAGGATCGGGCTCCGGGCGGGGACCGTGGTGACGTTGCTGTTCCTCTACGTGCCCCTGTTCATCGTCGCGATCTACGCGTTCAACGATGCAGATCGGTCAGGCATGGCCGATCCAGGAGTACACGACGAAGTGGTTCGGGATCGCGTTCCGCGAGGCAGCGGGTGCGCGACGCGCTCTGGGTGTCGCTCCAGGTCGCCCTGATCGCGACGCTGCTCGCGTTGCTGCTCGGGAGCGCCGCCGCGTTCGCGGTGCACCGGTTCCGGTTCTTCGGTCGCAACACGGTCTCGTTCCTGCTCGTGCTGCCGATCGCGCTGCCCGGGATCGTGACGGCGATCGCGCTGCGGTCGGCGGTCGACCACGTTCGGGCATCCCGCTCGGGGTGCTCGCGATCGTGATCGGCCACGCCACGTTCTGCATCGTCGTCGTCTACAACAACGTGATCGCTCGGCTCCGGCGGACCGCGACCTCGCTGGTCGAGGCGTCGATGGACCTCGGGCGCGGACGGATGGCAGACGTTCCGCTACGTCACGTTCCCGGCGATCCGGACGGCGATCCTCGCGGGCGGCCTGCTGGCGTTCGCGCTGTCGTTCGACGAGATCATCGTCACGAACTTCCTCGCCGGGAGCACCGCAGACGTTCCGAAGTTCATCTTCAACAGCGTCCGCCTGCCGCGGAACCGGCCGGTGGTGAACGTCGTCGCCGTCGTCGTGGTGCTGCTGATGCTCATCCCGGTCTACTTCGCCCAGGTGGCTGGCGGGCCGGAGGCACGCGTGTCGGCCGCCGAGGTGGCGCTGCGGAGGCGGCGCCGAGCGACTAGAGGTACTGCCCGCGCGGTGGGCCGCCCTGGTCGGGCTGCTCTGCTGCGGGTTCTGCGCCATCAGGCCCGCGGCGCCGGATCTCCTCGAACTGCTGCCGCGCGGCCATCTGCTGGGCGAACATCGCCGCCTGGATCCCGTGGAAGAGCCCCTCGAGCCAGCCCACGAGCTGGGCCTGGGCGACCCGCATCTCGGCCTCGGAGGGCACATCGTCGAGGGGCGGGACGAGTTCCTGGAGCTCCGCCTGCAGGTCGGGGCTGACCGACGCGCCCAGCTCCTCGATCGAGCGATGGTAGATGTCGACCAGCCGCTTGCGCCCGGGCTCGTCCATCGAGGCGTGACGGGTCTCCTCGAGGAGCTCACGCACCATCGAGGCGATCCGGAGCAGCTTGGCCGGTTCGGTGATCGTCTCGGGCGACGGCCCGTCGCCTCCCGGCTCCGGCGATGGTTCGACGGGGACGGCCTGGAGCGAGGGTGCCGCGGGCGGATCCTGGGGATCGCTCACCGCGTCCAACCTAGCACCGGGTCCTTCGGACACCTGGCCGAGGGCACGGAGGAACAACACCTCCGCGAGCGTGATGCGCTCGATCTCCGAGAGGTCGACGCTCTCGTTCACCGAGTGGATGAACGACCGTTCGTCCATCGCACCCCAGATCAGCACCTCGATCCCAGGGAACGTCTGCGTCAGCATCGGGACGAGCGGGATCGAGCCGCCGGAGCCGAGCTCGATCGCGTCCCGCCCGTACGCTTTCGCGAGCGCGTCCATCGCCGCGCGGCTCGCCGGGCTCGTCGTGTCGACGAGGTGGCCGTGCCCGGCGTCGAACCCGGAGCTCGCTTCGAACGTGACCTCTACGCCCCACGGTGCGTGCGCCCGCAGATGCTCCTCCAGCGCCGCTTGCGCGGCGCCAGGGTCGTCGCCGGGGGCGATCCGGAGGCTCACCCGGGCGCGCGCGACCGGGACGATCTGGTTCGACGACCCGGCGATGGCCGGCGCGTCGACGCCGAGGACCGCGACGGCCGGACCGGTGAACAGGCGGTCGGCGAGCGGTCCGGATCCCATCAGCTCCACCTGGTCGAGGACGCCGGACTCCTCCCTGAGCTCGTCTTCCGGGATCTGCATCCCGGTCCACGGGAACCGTCGGAGCCCCTCGATCGCCACGGTGCCGTCGTCGTGGTGCAGCGACGCGATCATGCGCGAGAGCGCGGTGATCGCATCGGGGATCGGCCCGCCGTAGGAGCCTGAGTGTTGGGCTCGCGGCAGGACCCGGACCTGGACGACGAGGTCGGTCACGCCGCGGATCGACGAGTTCAGCGTGGGGACGCCGGTGCGGTAGTTGCCGCCGTCGGCGATCACGGCGACATCCGCGCGGAGCAGGTCGGCGTTGCCCTGGACGAGCTCCGGCAGATGCGCGGTCGAGCACTCCTCCTCGCCCTCGACGACGACCTTGATCGTGACGGGGGGATCGCCTTCGGCCAGGAGCGCCCGGATCGCGGCCGCGTGGATCACGATGCCGCTCTTGTCGTCCGCCGCTCCGCGACCGTACATCCGCCCGTCCTTCACGACCGGTTCGAACGGCGGCGTGTCCCACTCGTCGAGCGGACCCTCCGGCTGGACGTCGTGGTGCGCGTAGAGGAGGACGGTGGGCGCGCCGTTCGGTCCCGGGAGATGGCCGAAGACGGCGGGATGTCCACCGTCGAGCTCCAGGAGGCGTGCGTCCGGCACACCTGCCTCCGCGAGGATGTCCCTCGTCGTCTCCGCGGACGCGCGAACGTCCGCGGGGTCGTAGTCCGGGTACCCCATCGAGGGGATCCGCACGAGCCGCTCGAGCTCCGCGATCGTCCGCGGCATGTCGCCGGCGATCCGTTCGCGGAGGCTTCTCGTCGTCGTCATGGGGGATGCGGAGCCTATCGGCTACGGGGAGAGGCGCCGGATCGTCCAATCGTCGCCCGCGCGGTCGTACAGGAACCGATCGTGGAGCCGGTGCTGCCGTCCCCGCCAGAACTCGACGGTTAGCGGTGTGACCCGGTACCCGCCCCAGAACGAGGGTCGCGGCACGTTCTCGCCCGGGTACTTGGCGTCGACCGCAGGCGAATCGCTCCATCAGCTCGGTCGCGAGAGGCGAGCTCCGCGCTCTGCCGCGAGGCCCACGCGCCGAGGCGCGCTTCCCGCGGCCGGGTGGCGAAGTAGTCGTCGGACTCGTCGTCGCTCACGCGGGTCACGTCGCCGGTGACGGAGATCTGCCGGTCCAGCTCCCGCCAGTAGATCGAGAATGCGGCGCGCGGGTTCTCGGCGAGCTCGGCCCCTTGCGGCTCCCGTGGTTCGTGTAGAAGACGAAATCCGATCCTCGTCGATCCCGCGAAGCAGGACGTGGCGGATCGAGGGGCGTCCGTCTGCCGACGCGGTGGCGAGCGCGATCGCGTTCGGGAGGCGGATGCCCGCCCGCTCCGCGTCCTCGTGCCAGCGGCGGAACAGCACGATCGGATCGGACGGAAGGCTCTCGAGATCCAGCGTTTGGTCGTCGGCGCCCACGAGCGCCCCCGGCAGGATTCGAACCTGCGCCCCCGGCTCCGGAGGCCGGTGCTCTATCCCCTGAGCTACGGGGGCTCGTGTCGCGCAGTCTAGCAACGGCGCCCCGGCGCTCCGGCGCGGATATCCTCGGCGCGTGTCCGATCCCGCTTCGCCACGGGTTCTCTTCGCCGATGACGACCCGATCCTGCACCGGCTCCTCGAGGTCAACTTCCGCATCGTGGGGATCACGCTCGAGTCGGTGGGACGGGGGGACGCGGCGCTGGAGCGCGTCGTCGCCGCGCCCCCCGACGCCCTCGTGCTCGACGCGACGATGCCCGGGATGGATGGTCACGAGGTCTACCGGCGGCTCCGTGCGGTGCCCGCGCTCGAGGAGCTCCCCGTGATCTTCCTGACGGGCCGCGCGGCCCACGAGTTCGAGGAGTACGCCGGACCGCACGTGCGGATCATGACGAAGCCCTTCGACCCCACCGAGCTTGTCGAGGTCGTGCGAGCGGCGATCGGGCCGGGGGATGGGGAAGCACGATGATCGAGGAGCGGCTGACGGCACTGATCGCCGACGCGGTGGCCGCCGCAGCTCCGGGGCTCGGCGCCGATCCACCGCTGCCCGTGCCGGAGCTGCAGCGGCCCCGCCAGAAAGGCTTCGGCGACTTCACGACGAACGTCGCGATGGTGCTCGCCTCGCAGGCGGGCGCGAACCCGAGGGACGTCGCGGCCGCGATCGTGGACGCGCTCGCTCCCGCGCCGTTCCTCGCGAAGGCGGAGGTCGCGGGACCGGGGTTCATCAACCTGTGGACGACCGACGACTGGCTCCACGACGTGCTGCGGCAGATCGTCCGGGAGGGGGAGCGCTACGGCGCCGGCGCACCCACGGGGGAGCGCATCCAGGTGGAGTTCGTCTCGGCCAACCCGACCGGCCCGCTCACGATCGGTCACGCGCGCAACGCCGCGATCGGCGACGCCCTCGCGCGGCTCCTGACGTTCGCCGGGCACGAGGTGGAGCGGGAGTACTACTTCAACGACGCCGGCGGCCAGATGGATCGCTTCGGCGCGTCGGTGGAGGCCCGGTACCTCCAGCTCATCGGCCGTGACGCCGAGGTGCCGGAGGACGGCTACCACGGCGACTACGTGACCGACCTGGCCCGCGCGATCCTCGACGCGGAGGGTCCCGTCCTCGCCGACCTCCCGTCAGAAGAACGGCTCGTCCGGCTCCGGGAGGAGGGCGCGAGCCGCGCGATGGAGCAGATCCGCGCGACGCTCGAGCGCTTCGGCGTCACCTTCGACAGCTACTTCCAGGAGGCGTCGCTCGTGGAACGAGGCGAGATCGCCCAGGCGATCGAGCGGCTCCGCGACGGGGGTGTCGTCTACGACGCCGAGGGCGCGACGTGGTTCCGCTCGACCGCGTTCGGCGACGACAAGGATCGCGTCGCGATCCGCTCGGACGGGACGCACACGTACTTCGGCGCGGACATCGCCTACGTCCTCGACAAGTTCTCGCGCGGCTTCGACCACCTGATCTACGTCTGGGGCGCCGACCACCACGGCGACGTGGCGCGCGTGCGCGGGGCGGCCACGGCCCTCGGGTTCGACCCCGACCGCGTGGAGATCGTGCTCTATCAGTTCGTCTCGTTCCTCCGAGGGGGACAGCCCGTGAAGATGAGCAAGCGGGCCGGGACGTTCGTCTCGCTGGACGAGCTGATCGACGAGGTGGGCGCCGACGCGGCGCGGTTCCATCTGCTCCTGTTCTCGAACGATCGGCCGATGAACTTCGACATCGCCGAGGTCGCCCGACAGACCCTCGAGAATCCCGTGTACTACGTGCAGTACGGGCACGCGCGGATCGCGTCGATCCTGCGGAAGGCAGCGGAGGAAGGTGTTCACCTGGACCCGGTCGAGGGCGCCGACCTCGGATTGCTCTCGACCGAGGCCGAGCTGGACCTGATGCGTGCGCTGGCCGACGTCCCGGGGCTGATCGCGATCGCGGCGGCCCACCGGGCGCCCCATCGATTGACCCACGCCGCGCAAGACCTGGCCGCGACGTTCCATCGCTTCTACACCGAATGCCGTGTCGTCTCCGACGATGCTCCGCTCACGCAGGCGCGGCTCTGGCTCTCCTCGGCGACGAAACAGGTGCTCGGCTCTCTCCTGGAGCTCGTCGGCGTCTCCGCTCCGGAGTCGATGGGGCGGCTCGAGGACGCCGACGCTGCCCCGGGCACCGACGGCGCCAGCGACGACGGCTGAACGGTCGATGGACGACGACTTCGAGATCCGGCCGGCGGAGCCGTCGGACGCCCGCGCGTTCCTGGCGTTCTGGAAGGCGATCGTCGCGGAGCAACGATTCGTCCGGACCGAGGAGGTGCGCACGCCGCTCCGCGCGTACCGGCGTCGGTTCCGTCGACGATCCGACCTGGAGACCGACATCGTCGCGTACGACGGAGACCGGCTCGTGGGCCACGTGAGCGTGCAGCGCGAGCGGCACCCCGTCACGCACCACGTCGCGTCGCTCTCGATCGCGGTCGCCGCCGACGCGCGCGGACGCGGGATCGGACGCAGGCTGATGGACGACGCGATCGCCTGGTCGACCCGCGCCGGCATCGAAAAGCTCGTGCTGTCGGTCTATCCGCACAACGAGGCGGCGCTCGCCCTCTACCGGAGCGTCGGCTTCGTCGAGGAGGGGAAGCTCGCGAGGCACTCGCGCAAGTCCTACGGTTACGAGGACGAGATTCTCATGGCGGCATGGATCGGGGGCGACGGGTGAGCGGGCGAACCGGGACGGAGGAGGACCGTACCGTCCGCATCGGGCTGCTCGGCAGCGGGACGGTCGGCGCCGCCGTGATCCGGCTCCTCCACGAACACGGCGACGACGTCGCCCGCCGGGCCGGTGTGCGGCTGGAGATCACCCAGGTGGCGGTCCGCGATCCCGGGCGCGACCGGGGCCTCCCGCTGACGGCGGATCGGTTCAGCGACGATCCCGGTGCGCTGGTCGACGACCCGAACATCGACATCGTCTGCGAGCTGATCGGCGGCGTGGAGCCTGCGCGCGAGCTCCTGCTTCGTGCGCTCGCGAGTGGGAAGTCCGTCGTGACGGCGAACAAGGAGCTCCTGGCCTCACACGGCGAGGAGCTCTTCACCGCCGCGGACGAGGCCGGCGGCGACCTGTATTTCGAAGCCGCGGTCGCGGGCGGGATCCCTCTGATCCGACCGCTCCGCGAGTCCTTGGCGGGGGAGCGCGTGGATCGCGTCCTCGGCATCGTGAACGGGACGACGAACTTCATCCTGACCCAGATGTCCGAGCACGGATGGACGGCCGAGGAGGCGATCGCCGAAGCCCAGCGGCTCGGCTTCGCCGAAGCGGACCCGACTGCGGACGTGGAGGGCTACGACGCCGCCGCCAAGTGCGCGATCCTCGCGTCGGTAGCCTTCGGGGCCCGCGTCGTGGCTGCGGACGTCTACCGCGAGGGGATCTCGGCGGTCACCCCGCAGGACTTCCAGGACGCGGCCCGTCTCGGGTACGTGATCAAGCTGCTCGCGATCGCGGAGCTCGACGACGAAGCGATCGCGGTCCGCGTCCATCCGGCGATGATCCCCGAGGTGCACCCGCTGGCCGCCGTCCGAGGGGCCTCGAACGCCGTCTTCGTCGAGGGCCCGAAGATCGGGCAGCTGATGTTCTACGGCGCCGGCGCCGGCGGCGATCCGACGGCGACCGCGGTGGTCGGCGACCTCGTCAGCGTGGCCCGGAACCTGCTCCAGGGCGCGCGCGGTCCGGGCTCGGCGTCCACGAACGCCCGCCGGGTGCGCCCGATGGACGACACGCACGACCAGTACTACCTGAAGCTCCGTGTCGACGATCGTCCTGGCGTGTTGGCGGAGATCGCCGACCGGTTCGGTCGCAACGGCATCTCGCTGGAGCGCGTGTGGCAGGAGGGCACCGGCGACGAGGCGACCCTGTCCTTCATCACCCACCGGGCACAGGAGGGGTCGTTCCAGAAGACGATGCGGGAGCTCCGCGAGCTCGACGCGGTGCACGCCGTGGCGAGCCTGCTCCGCGTGGAGGGGGAGGAGTGACCGCCACCACGGGCGCTCCGCAGTGGCGAGGCATCATCGAGGAGTACCGGGATCGGCTGCCGGTGTCGGCCGACACGCCCGTCGTCACGCTCCGGGAAGGAGGGACGCCGCTCGTCCGGTCCGAAGCGCTCTCCGCCGAGACCGGCTGCGACGTCTGGCTGAAGTACGACGGCGCGAACCCGACCGGGTCCTTCAAGGACCGCGGGATGACGCTCGCGATCTCGAAGGCGATCGAGGAAGGCGCGAAAGCGGTCGTGTGCGCCTCTACCGGGAACACGAGCGCGAGCGCCGCCGCCTATGCGGCGAAGGCGGGTCTCACCTGCGCGGTCTTGGTGCCGAAGGGCAAGATCGCGCTCGGAAAGATGGCCCAGACGCTCGTCCACGGCGCGCGTGTGCTCGAGGTGGACGGGAACTTCGACGCCGCGCTCGAGCTCGCGAAGGACCTCGCCGACCGGTATCCCGTGACGCTCGTGAACAGCGTCAACCGCTTCCGCATCGAGGGACAGAAGACGGCCGCGTTCGAGATCTGCGACGCGCTCGGGCGGGCGCCCGACCTCCACCTCGTCCCGGTGGGCAACGCCGGGAACATCTCGAGCCACTGGCTGGGCTACACCGAGTACCTCGGAGCGGGGGTGATCCACGAGCCGCCGCGGCTGTTCGGCTTCCAGGCGCAGGGCGCGGCGCCGATCGTCCTCGGCCAGCCGGTGAAGGACCCGCAGACGATCGCCACCGCGATCCGGATCGGGAACCCGGCGTCGTGGGACAAGGCCGTGACGGCCGCGAAGGAGTCGGAGGGCGCGATCCTCGCGGTGACCGACCGGGAGATCCTGGCCGCGTACCGCCGCGTCGCGCGGGAGGGACTGTTCGCGGAGCCGGCGTCGGCCGCGAGCGTCGCCGGGCTCCTCCACCTCCACGCCGATGGCCAGCTCGCGGCCGACGCCACGGTCGTGTGCGTCCTGACCGGGCACGGGCTGAAGGATCCGGAGTGGGCGATCGCCGGCGCCGCGCAGCCGCAGACCGTGCCGGCCGATCCGGCCGCGGTCGCTGCAGAGCTGGGGCTGTAGTGCGGATCACCGTCCGCGTGCCGGCGACGTCGGCGAATCTGGGCCCGGGATTCGATTGCTTCGGGCTCGCCCTCGATCTCTGCAACGAGGTCACGATCGATACCGAAGCCGAGCCGGGCGTCACGTGGGAGGGCGAGGGCGCCGACGAGCTCCCGACCGACGGCACCGACATGGTCAGCCGCGCGATCGTTTCCACGGTCGACCGGATCCGCGAGGATCGCAAGCTCCCGAACGCCTCGATCCCGGTCTTCGCGTTGCATGGCGTCAACCGGATCCCGCTCGCACGGGGTCTCGGTTCCTCTGCCGCCGCTGCCGTCGCCGGTGTGCAGATCGCGAGGGCGCTCCTCGGCCCGGATGTTCCGTGGGGATCCGAGCCGCACGTCGGGATCCACTACGCGTCCGCGATCGAGGGTCACTCCGACAACGTCGCGGCAGCGATCCTGGGCGGATTCACGATCACGGCCGGGGCGACTTGGCATCGATTCGACCCACATCCGGACCTCAGGGTCGCCGTTGTTGTGCCCACGCATCTGCGCCTGCCGACGCACGAAGCTCGAGCAGCGGTCCCGGATCAGATCCAACGGTGGCGAGCCGTTTCGAATATCGGATACGCCTCGTTGATGGCGATCGCGATCACGAGGGAACCCGCCAGGATCCCGGCGGCGATCCAGGACATGATCCATGAGCAAGCGCGGTTCGCCCTCATGCCGGACATGCTTCGGGTCGCACTACTCCTGAACGACGCGGCCGTGGCGGTGTGTATCTCGGGAGCTGGTCCCTCGCTGCTCGCCTTCGAAGTCGACGACCGGGACGTTCCCGCGGAGCTCGGGGAAGGTTGGGAGGTCTGGCGACCCGGTATCCGCGCGACGGGCATCGAGGTCGTCGTCGAGGACTGAACCTCAGGCGACGCACCGGCCCGTGCCGACGGCCTCGCGCTGACCCTCGGCGCGTTCGACCAGCGGGATCAACCGCGGAGACGTGAGCGCGTAGCCGAGGTCCTCGTGGGTGACCGCGGCGCCGAAGATCAGCCCGGCCACCCGGCCACCCGGTAGCGCGAACGGGCCCCCGCTGTTGCCCGGTCGCACGGTCACCTGGAGCTCGTAGATCCGCCGCTGGACGTGGTCCTCCGAGTAGATGTCGCGGCCGACGGCGTCGAGCGCCCGCCGAGCCGCCGCGCGGAGCTCCGTGTAGCGGCCGTGCGGGTACCCGAGCACCGCGCCGCCCGTTCCCCGCGGCACCTCACTGGGCAGGAGGGTGAGCGCCGGCGCGTCGAGATCGTCGACGCGCAGGATCGCCGCGTCGAGGTCGTCGTCGAACAGCACGGGCACAGCGTCGAAGGTCTGACCGTCCCACTCCACCCGGGGGCTCGAACCCGCGATCACGTGCGCGTTCGTGAGGACCAGATCGTCGGCGACCACGAACCCCGTTCCCTGGATGATCTCGTCGCACGCCGGGCCCGAGATCAGCACGAGCGACGCCTGCGCGTCGCGAGCCGCTCGGGCCGCCAGCCCCCGGGTCGGCTGTGGCACGGGATCCGCCGGCAGCGGTGGGAGGCCCGCGAAGATGTCCGGGAACCCGATGATGTCGAGGACGTTGCCGAGCTGGGTCGCGAGCACCGGCGGCGGCGGGAGCGCGGCGTCCACGACACGGACGACGGCCGACCGCTGGAGCGCCCGGGCGACCGAGGGGAACGGTCCCGCGGCGAGATTGATCCCCAGGAACCAGATCGCCAGCACCAGGGCGGCCACCGACAGGGTGGATCCGCCGACCGCGTCCGCGCTCTTGAACCGTGCCCCGATCGCCCGGCGACGAAGCTTGATCCCGAGGACCGAGCCGACGGCGTCGCCGACTCCCCCCAGGACGAGGACCGTCCCCAGCGCGACGCCGGCCTTGGCCAGATCGGACCGAACGAGGCCCGCGACGTGCGGCGAGAGCCAGATGCCGACCGCGAACCCGAGGACGAGACCGGTGAGCCCCGCGACCTGGAGGACCGCACCGCGTCGGTATCCGCCCCAGGCGGACAGTGCGAGCAACAGGAGCAGGACCACGTCCAGGAGCGTCACGGATCGACATCGTCCCACGCGCGGACGCTCGACTCGCCAGCAACGTCAACCATGCCGTCGGCCCCTACACTGCCGACGTGGTCACCCTCGCCCACATCTCCGACCCGCACGTGGGCTCGCCCCACTTCGTGCCGAACATGCTTCATCGCGTGATCGAGGAGATCAACGAGCTCGAGCCTGCGGCCGTGATCTGCAGTGGGGACCTCACGACCGACGGCTTCCGGCAGGAGTACCAGGCGTGGCTGTCCTACGCGGAGCGGATCCAGGCGCCGTTGCACACGATCCCCGGCAACCACGACTCGCGCAACGTCGGCTACCTGCACTTCGAGGAGCTCATCGGCGCGCGCAACTGGTCCGTGGACGTCGAGGGCATCCGGATCGTCGGCGTCGACTCGAGCGAACCGGACCTGAACGAGGGGATGGTGGGGAGGAGCCACTACTCGTGGCTGCGGGAGCAGTTCGCCGAGCCCGCCGACCTCAAGATCTTCGTCCTGCATCATCACCTGATCCCGATCCCCGGCACCGGACGCGAGCGGAGCACGGTGATGGACGCCGGCGATCTGCTCGAGGTCCTCGTGCGGTCGGGTGTCAACGTGGTCCTCGCGGGCCACAAGCACGTCCCGTACGTTTGGCGGCTCGAGGACATGTACCTCGCGAGCGCGGGGACCTGTTCATCGCTGCGCGTGCGCGGGCACACGAAACCCTGCTACAACGTGCTGGAGATCGATGCCGGTGAGGTCACGATCTTCCGGAAGTTCCCGTTCGGCGAACGGCAGCAGATGGCCAGGGTGGCGATCGCGACAGGAACCCAGATGCAGCGCGAGGACGAGAACCTCGTGCAGGACTCGGCCACGGTCGCGGCCCCCGCCCCCGCCCCCGCCGCTCCACCCACGGGCGACTGACCCTTCACTCGCCCCCACAGCCAGGAGACCCACATGCGAACGCTCGCCCTGGTCGACGGTGAGCACTACCCCCCCGTCACCCGCGCCGCTCTGGAGGTCGCCGCCGAGCGCGGGCACGAGGTGGTGGCCGCGCTCCTGGTGGGGGGGACGGAGAAGCTCGCCGCCGGTGGCGGCCTCCCCGACCTCGGCGTGCCCGTACGCCCCGCCGACGGCGATCCGATGCGCGCGCTCCGCGACGCGATCGCGGACCTGGCGCCGGACGTGATCCTGGACCTGTCCGACGAGCCGGTCCTGGGCTACCGGGAGCGGATGGAGCTCGCCGCGGTCGCGCTTGCCGCACGCGTCCCGTATCTCGGAGCAGACTTCCGGCTCGATCCACCCGAGCATGGTCCTCCCCTGCCGGTGCCCTCGCTCGCGGTGGTCGGGACCGGCAAGCGGACCGGCAAGACGGCGATCGCGGGATCCGTGGCCCGACTGGCGGCCCGCCGCGGGCTCGAGCCGGTCGTCGTCGCGATGGGCCGCGGCGGGCCGCCCGAGCCGACGCTCGCCCCGGCGGGCTCTGTGGACCTCGACCACCTCGTGCGCCTGGTCGCCGCCGGGCAGCACGCCGCCTCCGACTACCTGGAGGACGCCGTCACCACCGGCGTGGCAACGGTGGGCGCCCGTCGCGCGGGCGGTGGGCTCGCCGGTGCGCCCTACACGTCCAACGTCCGGGAGGCGGCCGACCTGGCGGCTTCCCTCGCACCGGGTCTCGTGATCCTCGAGGGGAGCGGATCGGCCATCCCACCGGTCCCTTGGGATGCGGGCATCCTCGTCGTCCCCGCGACCGCCCCGCCCGAGTACCTCGCCGGCTACCTGGGCCCGTACCGCCTCTTGCGGTCGGACCTCGTGGTTGTTACCATGGCTGGCGACCCATCCGGGTCCGAAAACCTTTCCGGGCTCCGTTCCCCTGTTCGGCGCTACCTGGACGATACGGCGTTCATCGTGACGGACTTCGTTCCGGTACCGCTGGAAGACATCCGGGGCAAGGAAGCGTTCTTCGCTACGACTGCGCCTCCTGCGGTCGTCGAGGCGTCGATCAGACGTCTCGAAGGCGATCACGGGTGCACGGTCGTCGGGTGGAGCGCTCGGCTGGCGGATCGCGCCGGCTTGGTCGAAGACCTCGATGCCGTCCAGGGATACGACGTCCTCCTCACGGAGCTGAAGGCCGCGGCTGTCGACACGGCGGTCGCCAAGGCACGCGATCGAGGGGCGGAGGTCGTGTTCGTGGACAATCGCGCAGAGGCTGCGGAGGGATCCGTGGACCTCGACACCGCGCTCGGCGGCGTGATCGATACGGCGCTTTCCCGAGCAGGCACCCGCCGCACCCCATGAGAAGAAGATGACGAGAGACAAGACACCGCACATCACGATCTCCGATCGCGACGGTCTGCCGTACTCGAAGGGCCTGATGGCGTCCCAGGTCATGGTCACGGGCCTGTCGGTCTACCGCTCCTACGAGGTGGCGGAGACGATCGAGCTCCGCTTGCTCGACGCCGGCCGGTCCTCGGTCGCGAGCTCCGAGGTGTCCGCGCTCGCACTGGCGGTCATCCAGGAGATCGCCGGGGATCGGTACAGCACGAACTTCGCCCGGTGGCAGGACGTGGAGCGGCTCGACGTGCCGCTCGTGATCCTGATCGGGGGCGCGACCGGCGTGGGGAAGTCCACGATCGCCACCCACCTCGCGCACCGGCTCGGGATCGTCCGCGTCGTCGCGACCGACGGGTCGATCCGCGAGGTGATGCGGTCGATGCTCTCCGCCGAGCTGATGCCCACCCTGCACGTCTCCTCGTTCCAGACGGACACGGTCGTCCGGGAGCCCACGCGGCGATCCGACGCGCTCGTCGCCGGTTTCCGCGAGCAGACGGCAGCCGTCTCGGTCGGGATCGAGGCGCTGATCAAGCGAGCGTCCGCCGACGGGACGAGCATCGTGATCGAGGGGGTCCACGTCGTCCCGGGGTTCTTCGATCTCTCGGCCCACGGCGAGGGCATCGTGCCCGTTCCGCTGGTCATCGAGGTGGAGGAGGAGAGCCGGCACCTGAACCACTTCGCGGCTCGGGAGACGGGGGTCCGGCCGGCGGAGCGCTACGCGAACAACTTCGGCAACATCAGGAAGCTGCAGCGGTACATCAAGAGCCAGGCACTGTCGCACGGCGTGCCGATCGTTCCGAACCACAGCTTCGACCAAGCGATCTCGGCCGTGCTGGATCTCGTGATGGACCGCGCGACCGCGAGGGTCGCGCAGCGCGCAGAACTCGGACAGCAGGGGAGGACGGCGTGAGACTGTTCCTAGATACGGCCAGCATCGAGGAGATCCGCGAGATCAATCGATGGGGCGTGCTCGGGGGCGTCACCACCAACCCCTCGCTCGTGGTCAAGGAGGGTGGCGATCCGGAGGCCGTCTGGAAAGAGATCCTGGCGGAGGTCGAGGGCGACATCTCGCTCGAGACCACCGAGCCCGACGCGGGGCCGATGTACGAGGAGGGATCGCGGCTCGCGGGCATGGCGCCGAACGCGGTCGTCAAGGTCCCGATGACGCCCGCCGGACTCGAGGCCGGCAAGCGGCTCGCGGCGGACGGGATCCGCACCAACGTGACGCTCGTGTTCTCACCGGCCCAGGCGATCCTGGCGGCCGAGATCGGGGCGTACTGCGTATCGCCGTTCCTCGGGCGGCTGGACGACGTGGGCGCCGACGGGATGAAGCTGCTGCGCGACATCTGTGAGATCTACGCGGTGCAGGGCTACACTTCGAACGTCCTCGCGGCCTCCCTCCGCCATCCGATGCACGTGGTGGACGCGGCGCTCGCGGGAGCCGACATCGCCACGATGCCGTACGACGTCTTCACGAAGCTCGTGAAGCATCCACTGACCGATACCGGGCTGGAGCGTTTCCTCGCCGACTGGCGAACGCTCCAGGGGGAACACCCCGACACAGATCAACAGCCCTAGCGAGAAGCACGAGAAAGAGAGGCAGGGCACCGATGGAAACCATGGACCGCAGCACGCTGGAGGGAAAGCTCCTCCCGGAGCTGCAGCAGATCGCGCAGACGATGGGGATCGAAGGAACCCAGCGCCTGCGCAAGGCAGGCCTCATCGACGCGATCGTCGAAGCCTCGTCGAACGGCGAACGACCGGACAACGGGGAAGCGAACGCCTCCTCGTCCCGCGAGAGCGCTGTCGCGACGATCGAGCGAGCGCCAGAGGGTTCCTCCGACGAGGATCCCTCCGAGGCGCTCGCGACCGACGGGGAGCGTGATGGCTCAGGCCCGTCGCCCACCGACGACCGGCCGCCGCGAGACGATCGGCGTCCCGGTGGCGACGACCGCCAGCGCGACGACCGGCAGGGTGGACGGAGCGGCTCCCGGCCCCAGGGCGGCGACCGCGACGACCGAGGGGAGTCGGGCGACCGAAACGACCCCAGGAACCGGCGCCGCCGTCCCACGAGGGAAGAGCGGCGGCAGATGCGCGAGGAGCGCCGGGAGCGTGAGGAGCAGGAGCGCGTCGAAGCGCTGAAGACCGCTCCCTCCGCATCGGGGATCCTCGACCTGCTCCCCGACGGCTACGGCTTCATGCGCACGTCGGGCTACCTCCCGGGTCAGGACGACATCTACGTCTCGATGTCGCAGGTGCGCAAGCACCAGCTCCGCAAGGGCGACGTCGTCACCGGCAAGGTGCGCCAGCCCCGCGACAACGAGAAGTACTGGGCGCTCCTCGAGGTCGAGAAGGTCAACGACATGGACCCCGACCAGGCGTCGAAGGAGCGGAGGAACTTCGACAAGCTCACTCCGTTGTTCCCCGACGAGCGGTTCCGGCTCGAATCCGGCCCCACGGCCGTGACGGAGCGGATCATCGACATGATCGCTCCCATCGGCAAGGGCCAGCGCGGCATGGTCGTCTCGCCGCCGAAGGCCGGGAAGACCACCGTCCTCAAGCAGATCGCGAACGGGATCATCAACTCGAGCCCCGACACGCACGTGATCGTGCTGTTGGTGGACGAGCGTCCGGAGGAGGTCACCGACTGGCAGCGGACGGTGGAGGCGGCGGAGGTCGTCTACTCGACCTTCGACAAGCCGACCGATCAGCACATCCAGGTGACGGAGCTCGTCCTCGAGCGCGCCCGGCGCCTCGCCGAATCCGGCAGGGACGTGGCGGTCATCCTCGACTCGATCACCCGTCTGGCCCGCGCCTACAACCTGGCGGCGCCATCCTCGGGCAAGATCCTGTCGGGCGGTATCGACTCCGGAGCCCTCTACCCGCCGCGGCGGTTCTTCGGCGCGGCGCGGAACATCGAGGAGGGCGGATCCCTCACGATCATCGCGAGCGCGTTGGTCGAGACCGGGTCCCGCATGGACGACGGCATCTTCGAGGAGTTCAAGGGAACCGGGAACATGGAGCTGCGGCTCGATCGTTCCCTCTCGGAGAAGCGGTTGTTCCCGGCGATCAACGTCGACGCCTCGGGGACCCGCAAGGAGGAGCTGCTGATGCCGGCCGAGGAGCTGGCATTGGTCATCAAGCTGCGACGGGTGCTCCACGCGCTCGACGTCGGAGCTGCGCTGGAGCTGCTGGTCGACAAGGTCCGGGCGACCAAGTCGAACGAGCAGTTCCTCAAGGAGATCGCGAAGGCGCCTTCCGGGAGCTAACGAGGCCCGCCGACCCAGTCGGCGACCTCCGCTACCCTGGAGGTGGAAGAGGAGAAGAGATGAAACAGGGCATCCATCCCGACTACCAGATCGCCAACGTGCACTGCTCCTGCGGCAACACGTTCCAGACCCGCTCCACGGTGAGCGAGATCCGCGCCGAGCTGTGTTCCAACTGCCACCCCTTCTACACGGGCAAGCAGAAGTTCGTGGACGCGGGCGGCCGGGTGGAACGGTTCCAGCGGCGGTACGCGAAGACGCAGGCGGCGCAACAGGCCCAGCAGGGCTAGCCGGCACGTGGCGGAGGCAGCAGCCGCTCGGCCCACGTCGCAGCGCACGCATCTCTACGGCGGGCAAGCCGTCGTGGAAGGGGTCATGATGCGCGGCGCCGGCTTCTGGGCGATCGCCGTCCGCAAGCCCGACGCCACGATCCACGTCGAGTCGCACGAGATCGACTCGATCGTGTTGCGCTACCCGCTGTTGGGCAAGCCGTTCTTCCGTGGGATCATCGTGCTCGGCCAGTCGCTCGCGATCGGCATGCGCGCGCTGATGATCTCCGCCAACCAATCGCTGGAGGAAGAGGAGCGGCTGACGCCGCGGCAGGTCGTCCTGTCGGTCGTGTTGGCGCTCGTGCTGTTCGTCGGCATCTTCATCATCGGCCCGACGACGTTGTTCGCGTGGTTCGAGAACCGTACCGGCAGCGCCGGCATCCTCACCTTGGTGGGGGAGGGCATCTTCCGCGTGGCGATCTTCGTGGCGTACCTCTGGCTGATCGGGAGGACGAAGGACATCCATCGCGTCTTCGAGTACCACGGTGCGGAGCACAAGACGATCGCCGCCTTCGAACACGGCGAGGAGCTCGAGCCCGAGTCGATCGACCGGTTCCCCAAAGAGCACGTCCGATGCGGCACGAACTTCCTGATCATCGTGATGATCATCACGATCTTCGTGTTCACGCTGTTCGGCACGCCCGCGCTGATCTGGCGGATCCTCTCGCGCGTGATCGCGATCCCGATCATCGCTGCGATCTCCTACGAGGCCCTCCGGCTCGGAGCGAAGCATCCCGGGTCGCTGCTGATGCGGATCCTGATGACGCCGGGGATCTGGTTGCAGAGGATCACGACCCAGCAGCCGGATCCCACGCAGATCGAGGTGGCCGTCTCGTCGTTCCGCGAGCTCCTTCGGCGCGAGGCCGAGGCCACCGCCGTCGATCGCTAGCAGCGCAGCAACCAGTTCGCCGAGGTCGTTGCATCCGCGTTCCCGTGCGCCAAGATGATGCGGTCCCCACGACTCGGGAGGATTTCCCCATGCCGACGAGCGACCTGGACATGCCACTGCTGCCGAGCTCGGAGCAGATCCGCAGACGTGAGTTCGCCACGGTGCGCCGCGGCTACGATCCTCAACAGGTCCGCGCCTACCTCACATCGATCGCGAATCAGGTGGGCACGCTCGAGCGTGAGCTGAGCCAGCTTCGCCTCGAGGTCGGCTCGGCCGCCGCGCGCGGCCAGACGGACCAGCTGTCCCATGCGGCTGCGGCGCCGGCGCCCGAGCCCGCCGCATCCGAGAGCGGCGATCCGTACGACGCACTGTCCAAGCGCTTCGCCACGTTGATCGAGATGGCGGATCAAGAGGCCGAGCGGATCCTCGAGAACGCGCGGTCGGAGTCCGAGAACACCCTCGACGAGGCCAGGAGCGAGGCCGACCGGATCAGGGTCGACGCGCAGGCGCACGCCGAGCAAGCCCGGCAGGAGGGGACGGAGCTGTTGGAGCGAGCCCGCACGGAATCGGATCGCGCGCTGACGGGCCTCGCCGAGCGCCGCCGTGGGCTCGTGACGCAGCTGGAAGAGATGCGATCGAAGCTCCTCACGGTGGCCGACGACCTGGTGGTGCCGATCGAAGAAGCCGCCCGGGCCGAGGAGGAGGATGCCGATCTCGTCGAGCGGTCGGCGGACGCCGCGCCGGCTGCCGCTTCGGATGGGAGCGAAGCCGAAGCCGAAGCCGAAGCCGACGTCGGGGAGGCGCCCGTCGATCCACGCTACGAGGACCTCTGGGTTCAGAGGGCGGAATCCATCCAGATCCCGGATCTCGCGAAGATCGATCTGGACTTCGACGACCGCGACGAGTAGTCCCGGAGCCGCCGCAGCGGCGCCTGGGAGGATGTCGGCGTCATGGACGTCGAAGACCGCCTGAAGGAGATCGAGGCCCGCTTCGAGCAGGTCGAAGCCGAGATGTCCACGGTCGAGGCGGCCACCGATCACGAGCGGATGCGCACGCTCGGCCAGCAGTTCGCCGAGCTCGATCAGATCATCCGCCCGTATCGCGAGCTCCGGCAGGTGTCCCACGACGCTGCCGAGGCGATGGAGCTCGCCAACGCCGAGGCCGATCCGGAGATGGCGGAGGCGTTCCTCCAGGAGGCTCTCGCCCTCCGCGAGCGCGCGGAGTCGCTCCGCTCCCGGCTCGAACAGCTGCTGGTGCCGAAGGACCCCAACGACGGCAAGGACCTGATCCTGGAGATCCGGGCCGGCGCGGGCGGGCAGGAGGCGGCCCTGTGGGCCGGTGACCTGTTCGAGATGTACCGGCACCTCGCGGACCGTCGCCGATGGAAGACCGACGTGCTGGCGTCCGCGCCGGCGGACCTCGGCGGCTACAAGGAGGTCGTGCTCGGGATCCGGGGGCGGGACGCGTACGGGCGGCTGAAGCACGAGTCGGGCGTGCATCGCGTGCAGCGCGTCCCGGTGACGGAGTCGCAGGGGCGGATCCACACGTCGACCGCGACGGTGGCCGTCATGCCTGAAGCGGAGGAGGTGGAGGTCGAGATCCGACCGGAGGACCTCGACATCGACGTCTACCGCTCGAGCGGCCCGGGCGGGCAGTCCGTGAACACGACCGACTCGGCGGTGCGGATCGTCCACAAGCCCAGCGGGATCAAGGTCGAGGTGCAGGAGGAGCGCTCGCAGCTCCAGAACCGCGAGAAGGCGATGCGGTACCTCCGCGCGCGCCTCTATCAACAGGCGCTCGACGCGCAGCAGGCGGAGGAAGCGGCGGCGCGCCGGTCGATGGTCGGCACTGGCGAGCGTTCGGAGAAGATCCGGACCTACAACTTCCCGGAGGGCCGGGTCACCGACCATCGCATCAAGCACACGTCGCATCAGCTGGCCAACGTGCTGGCGGGCGGCGACGAGCTCGACGGCTTCACGGAGCGGCTCCACGCGGCGGAGCGGTCGGCGCAGCTCGCCGAGGCCGAGCCCGCCGAGCCGACCCCCGCCGCGCCGCGTCCCGCCACGTCGCCACCCGACTGAGATGCGGCCGGCGCAGGTGGTCCAGCGAGCGGCCGTCTACCTGGAGCGTCACGGCGTGGAGAGCCCGGTTCCCACCGCCGAGCGGCTCCTGTCGCACGTCCTGGGGACCGATCGGGCGGGGATCTATGCGCATGAGGGGCTAACGTCGCAGGAGGCGAAGCGCTTCGGACGCGCGCTCTGCCGGCGGTGCGTGGGAGAGCCGCTCCAGCACGTGACCGGCGAGCAGGGTTTCCGCAGGATCGTCGTCCGCGTTCGCCCGGGGGTATTCGTGCCACGGCCGGAGACGGAGATCCTGGTGCAGACGGTGCTGGACGAGCTCGCGCCCGTGGCGGCGCCGACGGTGGTCGACGTGGCGACCGGCTCCGGCGCGGTGGCGCTCGCGATCGCCGACGAGCGGCCCGAGGCCACCGTCCTCGCCTCCGATCTCTCGCCCGAGGCCGTCGCGCTGGCGCGTGAGAACGCGGACACGCTCGGCGCGGCGATCACCGTGGTGGAGGGAGATCTCCTCGATGGCCTGCCGGCCGAGCTGCGCGGCCGCCTGGATGCCGTGGTCTGCAATCCGCCGTACGTGCCGGAGGACGCCCGCGACTCGCTCCCGGCCGACGTGCTGGCCGAGCCCGACCTCGCCGTGTTCGGCGGGATCGAGGTCTACGAACGGCTCTTCGCGCAAGCCATCGGGTGGCTCGCGCCTGGGGCGCTCGTGGCGGTCGAGATCGAGGAGAGCCAGGCGGCGGCGGTGTCGAAGGCGGCCGAGCAGGCGGGCTTCGAGACGATCACGGTGCGGCAGGACCTCACCGGGCGGGACCGCGTGGTGTCGGGGCGGCGGCCGTCGCTCGCGAACCCTTCGTCGGCATGACGTCGCTCATCGGTCCGCTCGGGGATGCGACGGCCGCAGCCCTGCGAGGCGAGCTGATCGTGTTCCCGACCGACACCGTCTACGGGTTGGGGACGCGTCCGGACGATCCCTCGGCCACCGCGCGGGTGTTCGAGGCGAAGCATCGGTCGCGGGAGCTCGAGCTCCCGGTGCTGGTCCCGACCGCGGCGTCTGCGCGGTCGGTCGCCGTGTTCGACGAGCGAGCCGAGCGCCTCGTCGCGGCCTGCTGGCCCGGCCCTCTCACGCTCGTCCTCCCACGGAGCGAGGGCGCCCTCGGGTGGGACCTCGGTGGCGACCCGGCGACCGTCGGCGTCCGCGCCCCGCACCACCCGCTGGCGCTCGTGATCCTCGCGGGAACGGGACCGTTGGCGGTCACCAGCGCGAACCGCTCGGGCCACCCGCCCGCCGAAACCTGCGACGACCTCCAGGCCCTGTTCGGAGAGGACGTCGCCGTCTACCTGTGCCAGGGCGATCGTCTCGAAGGGGTCGCTTCCACGGTCGTTGATCTCGCGCACGGGCCCGCGACGATCCTCCGCGAGGGGTCCCTTCCGGTGACGGCGATCGCCGAGCTCCTCCCGGAGGAACCCGCGCTAGACTCGCGCCCTTCGTCATGAGCGGGATCCTGGTCGTCTGCACGGGGAACATCTGTCGCTCGCCGATGGCCGAAGGGTTCCTGCGCGCGGCCCTCGCGGAGCGGCTCGGCGACGCAGCGCCGCTCGTCACGTCGGCGGGCACCGCCGGGTGGGACGGCTCGGGGGCGATGGAGGAATCGATCCGGGCGGCTCGGGAGCACGGCGTCGATATCGGTCCGCATCGCTCCCGTCAGCTGGAGCCCGAGATGGTCCGGGACGCCGACCTGGTGCTGTGCATGGCCACCGATCACCGAGGGGCGATCGTCGGTTCGTGGCCGGCAACGGCGGACAAGACGTTCACGATCAAGGAGCTCGTCCGCCTGCTCGAGGCCTCGTCGCCCGAGGGCCCGCTCCTCGATCGGGTCGCTGCCGCTGCGGCCGCCCGGAACGGGTCGCCGCGGCAGGCCGAAGACATCCGGGACCCGCTCGGAGAGCCGATCGACGGATACCGCGAGGTCGCCGACGAGCTCCACGACCTGTCCGGCCGCCTCGCGACCGCCCTCACCCGGGATCCGGCCTGATGCGGATCGCGCTCGGGGCCGATCACGCCGGCTTCCCGTTGAAGGAGGACCTCAAGGCGTTCCTCGTGGACGAGGGCCACGAGATCCAGGACCACGGCACCGACTCCGCGGACCCGGTGGACTATCCGCCGTTCTGCGCGGCGGCCGCCCACGCCGTCGCCACCGGCGCCGCGGATCGGGCGATCGTGCTCGGCGGGTCCGGGCAGGGCGAGCAGATCGCCGCGAACAAGGTCGACGGCATCCGAGCCGCGCTCTGTCACGACCTCTACCTCGCCCGCCTCTCCCGCCAGCACAACGACGCCAACGTCCTCGCGATGGGGGCACGCGTGATCGCGCCCGCGTACGCTCGGGAGGTCGTGCTCGTCTGGCTGGAGACACCGTTCGAGGGAGGCCGCCACGTGCCGAGGCTCGAACAGATCGCGGAGATCGAACGAGGGGAGCTGTAGCGATGAGGGAGTACCCCGCCGACTGGGAGGCGCTGAAGGCCGCGGATCCGGAGGTCGCCGACGCGATCGCGAACGAGCTCCAACGGGAGCGGACGAACCTGCGGCTGATCGCGTCGGAGAACTACGCGAGCCCCGCTGTGCTGGCGGCGCTCGGATCGACGATGACCGACAAGTACGCCGAGGGCTACCCGGGTCGTCGCTACTACGGCGGCTGTGAGTTCGTCGACGTGACCGAGCAGCTCGCGATCGACCGTGCGAAGGAGCTGTTCGGCGCGGAGCACGCGAACGTGCAGCCGCACGCCGGCGCCCAGGCGAACCTCGCGGTCTTCGGCGCGTTCCTCGAGCCGAACGATCCCGATTCGAAGGTCCTCGGGATGGAGCTTGCGCACGGGGGCCACCTCACGCACGGCTCCCCGGTCAACGTCTCCGGCATGTGGTTCAACTTCATCGGGTACCGCGTCGACGAGGACACCGAGCAGCTGGACATGGACGAGGTGCGGGACCTGGCGAAGGAGCACCGGCCCAGGATCATCCTCGCGGGCTACACGGCGTATCCGCGGGCGATCGACTTCGCCGCGTTCCGCGAGATCGCCGACGAGGTCGGCGCGCTGCTGTGGGTCGACGCCTCGCACTTCATCGGGCTCGTCGCGGGCGGCGCGTATCCATCGCCGGTTCCCCACGCCGACGTCGTCACGTTCACGACCCACAAGGCGCTCCGGGGGCCGCGCGGCGCGATGATCGTCTGCAAGGAAGAGCACGCGAAGGCGATCGACAAGGCGGTGTTCCCGATGATGCAGGGCGGACCGCTCGAGCACGTGATCGCGGCGAAGGCGGTCGCCTTGAAGGAGGCGATGCAGCCCGCGTTCCGCGAGTACGCCGAGCGCGTGGTGCGCGATGCCCGGGCGCTCGCCGGCGGGCTCGCCGACGAGGGCCTGCGCGTGATCTCCGGCGGGACCGACTCGCACCTGATCCTCGCGGACGTCCGTCCGGTCGGCGTCGACGGCAAGACGGCCGAGGCGGTCTGTGACGAGGTGGGGATCGCTCTGAACAAGAACCAGATCCCGTACGACCCCAACCCGCCCTCGTCCCCCTCCGGGATCCGCGTGGGGACCCCGGGTCCGGCCACGCTCGGGATGGACGAGGCCGAGATGGGCGAGGTCGCGTCGATCATCGGTGACGTGCTGAAGCACCCAGAGGACGGGTCCGTGAAGGAGAAGTCCGGGCAGCGCGTCCGGGACCTGATGGCGCGGTTCCCGCTGTATCCGTGACGATCGGGGCATGACCGAGCGGGTCGGTTGCCGGGAGTCACCGGTCGCCGCACACTGAGGCCACCGTGGGCCCCTACCTCATCGTGTTCCTCGTCGCAGGCGTGACCACGTTCGCGCTCACGCCGCTCGTCCGGCGCCTCGCCATCCGATCCGGGGCGATCGATCGGCCTTCGGAACGGAAGCTCCACGTCGTCCCCACGCCCACGATGGGCGGGCTCGCGATGTGGGGCGGCTTCCTGGTGGCGATGGGCGTGTCCCGGCTCCTGCCGTTCTTCGACCCGATGAACGCGACCGCCGTCGAGCCGCTCGGCGCGGTCGTGGCGTGCACGCTGATGGTCGGGCTCGGCGTGATCGACGACCGACGGGGCACCTCGGCGCTCGCGAAGCTCACGGCGCAGATCTTCATCGCCGGCATCCTCGTCTTGCTCGGCGTCCAGCTCGCGTACTTCGTGCTCCCGGGGGAGGGGCTGGCGGTGCTCGGCACCGATGAGGCCGTCCCGCTCACGATCCTGTGGGTCCTGGCGGCGGCGAACGCGATCAACCTCGTGGACGGGTTGGACGGGCTCGCAGCGGGGATGGTCGCGATCGCGGCCACCACGTTCTTCATCTACCTGGTGCGCGGCGCCGGCGTCTCGGACTCCGCCTCGGTTGCCGCGCTCCTGTCCGCGATCACGGTTGGGGTCTGTCTGGGCTTCCTCCCCTGGAACTTCCATCCGGCGAAGATCTTCATGGGCGACACGGGCTCGATGCTCCTCGGGATGCTCGTGGCGGTCGCGACGATCTCCGGGGTGGGTCGCAACCCGGTGCCACCCGAGACCGGGGACGTGGCGGTGATCGCCCTGCCGCTGCTGGTGCCCCTGCTGGTGCTGGCGATCCCGTTCCTCGACGTGGTCCTCGCGATCGTGCGCCGGACCCGGAAGGGGATCGGGATCTCGCACGCCGACAAGGAGCACATCTTCCACCGGCTCATGGATATCGGGCACGGCCATCGGCAGACGGTGTTGCTGATGTACCTGTGGTCGGCGCTCGTCTGCGGGTCGGCCCTCGCGATCGGCGTGATCGACGGGTGGTTGGTGGCCGGCATCATCGTCGGGTGCGCCATGGTGCTCTTCCTGGCGACCGCGCTTCCCCGGCTCCTGGAGCGACGGCGGAACGGGGATGAGAACGGCACGACGGACGGGGAAGGATCCGCGGACGCGACCGGGAGTCCTCCCACGGTGGTGGCGCCTGCGCCCACCCCAGCTCAAACGTCCGCCCAAGCGCCGGAGCCGGCGCCGGGCGCGGCATCCGCCGACCCGAGAGCCGGGTAGCCCGGGAGCCTCGACGCGAGCGGGCCGCCAGCATGTGAAATCCTTCACAAGCGGCCCCGGGAAGGTCGTCCAAACGGCCTCTGACCAGCGGAAACACGAGGTCCGGCGGTTTGACGGCATGTGAAGGCGCCGTTTAGAGTGTGCGCCTCCGATGAGCGGATCCCGCAAGAGCGATGCGTGGTCCGGCATGGGGACCGGCTGGGCGATCACCTCGACGCTCGTGGGGGGGATGGTCACGGTCGGTTTGCTGGGCTATCTGCTCGACCGGCTCCTCGACACGGGATCCGGGTTCACGGCGCTCGGCATCGTCCTCGGGGCGGCGAGCGCGATCTACATCGTGTATCTGCGGTACGGCAGGGGAGGCGAGTGACGACCACGGTGGAGCCGGAGCGCGAGCTGGTGCGCCGGCTCCTGCCGTTCGCGATCCCCGTTCTCGCGATCGCGGCGGGAGCGGGCGCGGCGCTCGGCGGGGCCGGGGCTGCCTGGTCGGCGGCGATCGCGATCGCCATCGTCGCGCTGAACCTCGTCGCCCACGCCGGATCGATGGCCTGGGCGGCGCGCGTCTCC
This sequence comes from uncultured Actinomycetota bacterium, assembly GCA_963724415.1. Lineage (GTDB taxonomy): Bacteria > Actinomycetota > UBA4738 > UBA4738 > HRBIN12 > JAJNBA01. Next base: position 503,580 of record CAVRUS010000012.1, read on the forward strand.
CCGATGATCCTGATGGCCGTCGGCTTGGGGGGCTACGTCGTACGCATCGCCGCGTTCACGGTCGCCCTGCTGCTCCTTGACCGGCTGACCTGGTTCTCCCCGCTCGCGTTCGTCGCCGCGTTCGCCCCGGCCACGATCGTGCTCCTCGTGGCGGAGATGCGGCTGCTCGCGGGCCGGATGCAGGCCGACCTCTGGTACTTCCCGGAGAAGACCTGGCCGGACAAGACCTGGCCGGAGCGGACCACGTGATCGCGGCGATCCTCGCAGAGGAGTTCCATCCGCCCTCGACGAAGGACTTCGTGTTCGACTGCTACTTCAGCTTCGATCTCGGCCCGATCGAGTTCTGCTTCAACTTCATCATCACGTTGGTCGTGGCGTCCGTGTTGGTCTACATCCTCCTCTTCCTGTTCGCGTTCCGGAAGCCGCGAACGGTGCCGGGGAAGCTCCAGTCGATGATGGAGTTGGGGCTCGAGTTCGTGCGTGAGCAGATCGCGCTCCCGATGCTCGGGCCCGCCGCCGATCGGTTCTTGGCGCTGCTGGTGACCTTCTTCTTCTTCATCTTCTTCATGAACATGTTCGAGATCATGCCGTGGGTGAACTTCTCGGCGAGCAGCCGGGTGGCGTTCCCGCTCGTCCTCGCGCTGATCGCCTGGGTCACCTACAACGCCGTCGGCATCGCGAAACACGGGTTCTTCGGCTACCTCAGGTTCACCTGCATCATCCCGAGCGCGCCCGCGATCCTGCGTTACACGCTGCTCCTGGTGATCGAGTTCGTCTCGAACATCATCATCAGGCCGATCACGCTGACGATCCGTCTCGCTGCGAACTTCGTCGCGGGGCACTTCCTGCTCGCGCTCGCGTTCCTCGGGACCGAGTTCTTCTTCCTGAACGGAGGATTGAGCTACCTGGGGCTCGCGGTGACCCTCCCGATCTCCGTCGCGCTCGTCGCGTTCGAAGTGTTCGTGGCGGTCCTGCAGGCATTCATCTTCGCCATCCTGACCGCGTCCTACATCGGCGGGGTCCTGGCGGAAGAGCATTAGACAAAGTCAAGCCAAGGATCAAGGAGGAATGGATGTTGGGGTTGCTCGCACAAGCCGCCAGTGATTTCTCGGGGCTGGAGACGATCGGGAAGGGGCTCATCATCGGGCTCGCAGCGATCGGTCCGGGGATCGGGCTGGGGATCCTGATCGGGAAGTCGGTCGAGGCGATGGCTCGACAGCCCGAGTACGCGAACCAGGTCCGGACCACCATGTTCATCGGCATCGGCTTGATCGAGGCGCTCGCGCTGTTCGGCATCGCGTTCTCGTTCATCATCTGAGGGGCGGACGATGCTCGCGTTGATCGGATCGATCCTCGCTCAGGCCGAGGAAGGCGCCGAAGAGGTCTCGGAGGCCAAGGACCTCTACCCCGCGATGGGGGAGCTCATCGTCGGGCTGTTCGCGTTCGCGGTCCTGTTCTTCTTCACCTGGAAGTGGGTGCTCCCGCGGTTCAAGCAGGTCCTCGAGGAGCGCAAGGACAAGATCCAGGGCGAGATGGAGCGCGCGGAAACGACGCGGACGGAGGCCGAGCAGCTCCAGGAGGAGTACCGGACGCAGCTCGCCGGCGCCCGCGGCGACGCGGATCGGATCATCGAGGAAGCCCGGGCCACGGCCGACCAGCTCCGCCGCGATCTCCAGGCCAAGGCCGAGGAGGAGTCGCAGGCGACCGTCGCTCGGGCGCAGGCGGAGATCCGGGCCGAGCGAGATCGCGTGTTCCAAGAGCTCAGGGCCCAGGTCGGGTCGATCGCGGTGGAGATCGCCGAGAGGATCGTCGGCCAGTCCCTCGACGAGCGTGCGCATCAGCGGCTCATCGACGAGTTCATCGACGAGGTCGCCTCGGGCGCGTCCACCAACGGCAACGGCAACGGCTCGAGCTCGTCCAAGGGCAGCGCCAAAGACACAGAAGGTGGTGCCTGAGTGGCGACCGATGACACGGTCCGCGGATACGCCCAGGCGATGCTGTCGGTCGCGGAGGCCGAAGGCGCGCTCGACCGGGTCCAGGACGAGCTCTACGCGTTCGCGAAGGCCGTCGAGCGCAACGAAGACCTCCGAGAGGCGCTGACGGACGCCGCGCTCCCGCCCGAGCGCAAGAAGGCCGTGATCGACGAGCTCCTCGGAGCGCGCGCGCACCCGACCACCGCGACGCTCGTGGGGTTCCTGGTGGACGCGGGGCAGGCGCGCCGGATCGGGGCGATCGCCGAGGAGCTGGCCCGCGAGGCAGCCCACCGATCGGAGCGCACGCTGGCGGAGGTGCGGGTGGCTGTCCCGCTGAGCGATGCGAAGAAGTCGTTGCTCGCCGAGGCGCTCGAGCGGGCCACGGGCCACCCCGTGGAACTGAAGGTCGACGTCGATCCCTCCGTGATCGGCGGCGTGGTCGCCCGCGTAGGCGACGAGGTGTTCGACGGCTCGCTCGCGAGCCGGCTGACCGAGGCGAAGCAGTACCTCACAGGGAGCGTGTGATCCGGATGGCTGTGGACGCAGACAGGTTCGACCCGAACGACATCGCGGATGCCCTCCGCAAGCACGTCGAGAGCTGGACGCCCTCGGTCGAGCGCGGCGAGCTCGGCCGCGTCATCGAGGCCGGCGACGGGATCGCCCGCGTGTCCGGCCTGCCCGGTGCGATGGCCAACGAGCTTCTGGAGTTCCCCGGCGGCGTGCTGGGGCTCGCCTTCAACCTCGACGTCGGCGAGATCGGGTGCATCGTCCTCGGGGACGCCTCGCACATCCAGGAGGGCGACCCGGTCAAGCAGACGGGTCAGATCCTGTCCGTCCCGGTCGGCGACGGGTTCCTCGGCCGGGTCGTGAACGCCCTGGGAGAGCCGGTCGATGACAAGGGACCCATCCCGTCGCAGGACCGGCGGATCCTCGAGGTCCAGGCTCCCAACGTCGTGAACCGGCAGCCGGTGAAGGAGCCGCTCTACACGGGGATCACGGCGATCGACGCGATGACGGCGATCGGGCGCGGCCAGCGCGAGCTGCTGATCGGCGACCGGCAAACCGGGAAGACCGCGGTCGCTGTCGACGCGATCATCGCGCAGAAGGAGCTCTGGGCGACCGGGGATCCGAAGAAGCGCGTGAAGTGCATCTACGTCGCGGTCGGGCAGAAGTCCTCGACGGTCGCCGAGGTCGTGGCGACCCTGGAGGAGAACGGCGCGCTGGAGTACACGGTCGTCGTGAACGCCCCGGCCTCGGACCCGGCCCCGTTCCAGTACATCGCGCCGTACTCCGGCGCCGCGTTCGGTGCGCACTGGATGTACAACGGCGAGCACGCGTTGATCGTGTACGACGACCTCTCGAAGCAGGCCACCGCGTACCGGACGCTGTCGTTGCTGCTGCGCCGCCCGCCCGGGCGGGAGGCGTTCCCAGGCGACGTCTTCTACCTGCACTCGCGTCTGCTCGAGCGCGCCGCAAAGCTCTCCGACGAGCTCGGCGGCGGCTCCCTCACCGCGTTGCCGATCATCGAGACGAAGGGAAACGACATCTCGGCGTACATCCCGACGAACGTGATCTCGATCACGGACGGGCAGATCTTCCTCGAGCCGGACCTGTTCTTCGCGGGCGTCCGGCCGGCGATCAACATCGGCATCTCGGTCTCGCGTGTCGGCGGAAGCGCACAGATCAAGGCGATGAAGAAGGTCGCCGGTCGACTCCGCCTCGACCTCGCGCAGTTCCGGGCGCTGGAAGCGTTCGCGCAGTTCGGCTCCGAGCTGGACAAAGCCTCCCAGCAACAGCTCGCCCGAGGCGCGCGGGTGGTCGAGGTCCTGAAGCAGCCGCAGTACGAGCCGCGTCCGGTGGAGCGCGAGGTCGTGATGATCTGGACGGCCACCGGCGGCTACCTCGATCCGTTCCCGGTGGAGGACGCGAGGAGGTTCGTGGAGGAGTTCACGGCCTATCTCGACTCCCGAACGGACGTCCTCGGCACGATCAAGGAGTCGGGTGACCTCTCGGACGAGACCGAGGCGACGCTGAAGGAGTCGGTCGACGCGTTCGCGCAGACGTTCCGGACGAGCGAGGCGATCGCGGGCAGCGAGGCAGGCCGGGGCGCCGGGACGGCCCCCGACGAGGTGAAGCCGGACATCGGCTGGGATCGGATGTCGTCCGTCGACGACGAAGACGAGGACGAGGAAGAGACCGGAGGTCCCTCGCTCGCCGAGGAAGACGACGTGCAGGGACAGGTTCCGCTCCCGGGCGACGAGGACGAGGGCGCGTCGTAGGTGGGGGCGCAGCTCCGCATCGTTCGCCGGCGGATCCGCACGGTCCAGTCGACGAAGAAGATCACGCGCGCGATGGAGCTGATCGCGTCCTCGCGGATCGTGAAGGCGCAGCAACGGGTCGAGGCGTCGCGCCCCTACGCGATCCAGCTCACCAAGGCGATGGAGGACCTGGCGCGCCAGAGCGGCGCCGTGCAGCATCCGCTGCTGGAGGATCGTGAACAGCCGGCGAAGGCCGGCGTGCTCGTGCTGACGTCGGACCGGGGCCTCGCCGGCGCGTACAACGCGAACGTGCTGAAGGTCGCGGAGGGCGTGATCCGCGAGGTCCGCGGCCGAGGGCTCGAGCCGGTCCTCTACGTGATCGGCAAGAAGGGCATCGGCTACTTCCGGTTCCGAGGGATCCCCATGCGCGAGCATTGGCAAGGGATCAGCGAGGTTCCGCCGTACGAGGAAGCGGAGCGCATCGGTCGCGCCCTGATCAAGGACTTCGCCGACGAGGAGATCGACGAGTTGCACGCCGCCTACACGGACTTCCGCTCCGCGTTCACGCTCCGCGCGACCGCCAAGCGATTCCTGCCGATCGCACCGGAGGAGGTCACGGGGAAGGGCCTCGGGGTCGTCCACGCCGAGTACCTCTTCGAGCCAGAGCCGGACGAGATCCTCGACCATCTGCTGCCGCAGTACGTGGTGACCAAGGTGTACGCGGCCCTGCTGGAGTCGGCCGCCTCGGAGAACGCGGCCCGTCGCCGTGCGATGAAGGCCGCGACCGACAACGCGGAAGACCTCATCAAGATCCTGACGCGCCAGGCGAACCGCGCGCGCCAGGACGAGATCACGACAGAGATCATGGAGATCGTGGGCGGGGCCGAATCGATGGCCGCCGGCTCGGAGGGATGACGATGGCAGGAACGAGCGAGAAGACGCACCCCGAGGGGCGCGTGGTCCGGGTGATCGGGCCGGTGGTGGACGTGGAGTTCCCGCCGGCAGAGTTGCCCGAGATCCACACGGCGCTCACCGTCGACCTGACGCTGGAGTCCGAGACGACGACGATCACGTGCGAGGTCGCCCAGCACATCGGCGACTCGATCGTCCGCACGATCGCCCTGAAGCCGACCGACGGCCTGGTCCGCGGGACGCCGGTGGCGAACACGGGGGCGCCGATCAGTGTCCCGGTCGGCGAGGGGGTCCTGGGGCACGTCTACAACGTGATCGGGGAGCCCCTGGACACGGACGCCTCTGAGATCAATGCGAGCGACCGCTGGCCGATCCACCGGGAGCCCCCGCCGTTCTCGGAGCTCGAGCCCAAGAAGCAGATGCTCGAGACCGGCATCAAGGTGATCGACCTCCTGGAGCCGTACGTACAGGGCGGCAAGATCGGGATGTTCGGCGGCGCCGGCGTCGGCAAGACCGTGATCATCCAGGAGATGATCCGCCGGCAGGCGAAGGAGCACGGCGGTGTCTCCGTGTTCGCCGGCGTCGGCGAGCGGACCCGCGAGGGCAACGACCTGTTCCTCGAGATGACCGAGTCGGGGGTCATCGACAACACCGCGCTCGTGTTCGGCCAGATGGACGAGCCGCCCGGCGTCCGCCTCCGGGTCGCGTTGTCGGCGCTCACGATGGCCGAGTACTTCCGCGACGTCGAGCGGAAGGACGTGCTGCTGTTCATCGACAACATCTTCCGGTTCACGCAGGCCGGCTCCGAGGTCTCGACGCTGTTGGGACGGATGCCGAGCGCGGTCGGCTACCAGCCGACCCTCGCCGACGAGATGGGCGAGCTGCAGGAGCGGATCACGTCGGCGGGGGGCCGTTCGATCACCTCGCTCCAGGCGATCTACGTCCCGGCCGACGACATCACGGACCCGGCGCCGCACACGGCGTTCGCGCACCTCGACGCGACGACGGTCCTCTCGCGCGACATCGCGGCGCTGGGCATCTACCCGGCGGTGGACCCGCTCGACTCGACGTCGCGGATCCTCGACGCGCGGTACGTCGGACAGGAGCACTACGACGTGGCGCGGCGCGTGCAGGAGATCCTCCAGCGGTACCGCGACCTCCAGGACATCATCGCGATCCTCGGGATCGACGAGCTGTCCGAGGAGGACAAGGTGATCGTCAGCCGCGCCCGCAAGATCCAGCGGTTCCTCTCGCAGCCGTTCTTCGTGGCGGAGCAGTTCACGGGCCTCGAGGGCAAGTACACGCCGATCGACGAGACGATCGCGTCCTTCAAGGCGCTCTGCGAGGGCGAGTACGACCATCTCCCCGAGCAGGCGTTCTTCCTCGTCGGCGGGATCGAGGAGGCCGTCGAGCAGGCGAAGACCCTCGAGGCCGCGTAGTGGCGCTCGAGGTCCACGTCGTCACGCCGGAGCGCGAGGTCTGGGCCGGACAGGCGACCGAGGTGATCGCTCACGGTGTCGACGGCGACGTCGGGATCCTCGCGGGCCACGCCCCGCTGCTGGTCCACCTCGCGATCGGACCGCTGCAGATCCAGGAAGAGGACGGCACCTGGCTGAAGGCCGTCGTGGACGGCGGATTCCTCCACGTATCGACCGAAGAGGGAGCGTCCCGAGTGGACGTGCTCGCCACGAACGCGCACCTCGAGAGCGAGATCGACGTCGAGGCCGTCCGGCGCCGCCTGGAGGAGCTGCGGTCCGCGGAGGATGCGGACGACGATCGCGTGCAGACCGAGATCGCGCGGGCCGAGGCCAGGCTCATGCTTCGCGGAGCGGACTGACCGACCCCGCGACCTGGCCGGGACGCCGGGCGCGCGCCGGTACGATGCGCTGATGGACCGCCTGTTCGTATCGGGGGGCGCTCGTCTCGCCGGCTCCGTCCGGATCTCGGGCGCGAAGAACTCGGCCCTCAAGCTGATGGCGGCGACCCTGCTCGCCCCCGGGCGTTCCTTGCTGCGCAACATCCCTCGCATCCAGGACTGCTTCACGATGGGCGAGGTTCTGGAGCACCTCGGGGCCGGGGTCGCCTGGGAGGACGGCGGCGTCGCGGTCGACGCGACGCATCTGTCCTCCGTGGAGGCGCCGTACGAGCTGGTCCGGCGGATGCGCGCTTCCATCGCGGTCCTGGGTCCGCTGCTCGCCCGCACGGGAGAAGCGCGCGTGGCGTTGCCGGGTGGCGACAACATCGGCTCCCGTCCGATCGACCTCCACCTCGACGGCCTCCGACGGATGGGCGCGCGGATCGACGCGGAGCACGGCTTCCTCGTCGCGACGGCGGAGGGGCTCTCGGGCGCATCGATCACGCTCGACTATCCGAGCGTGGGTGCCACCGAGAACCTGATGATGGCCGCGGTCACCGCCGACGGGGTCAGCGTGATCGACAACGCCGCGCGCGAGCCCGAGATCGCCGATCTGGCGGCGTTCCTCGTCGCGATGGGCGCGGGGATCCACGGTGCCGGCTCGGCCACGATCGAGGTGGAGGGCGTCGAGGCGCTCCGGGCAGCGGAACACACGGCGATCTGCGATCGGATCGAGGCCGGGACGTGGGCCGCGGCCGCGGTGGCGACCCGCGGCGACATCGTCTTGGACGGCGCTCGTCCGGAGCACCTCGAGCTCCTCCTCGAGAAGCTCGGGGAGGGCGGCGCCGAGATCAGGCGGACCGATGCCGGACTCCGGGTTCGCCAGGCGGAACGCTCCCGCGCGGCCGACTTCGTGACGCTGCCGTATCCGGGCATCGCGACGGACTTCCAGCCGATCCTCCTGGCGATGCTGTCCACGGCGAGCGGGACGAGCATCGCGACGGAGAACGTCTTCGAGGGCAGGTTCACCTACGTCGACGAGCTCCGGCGGATGGGGGCGGACATCCGGACCGAGGGACACCACGCGGTGATCCGGGGTGTCGAGCGACTGTCCGCCGCACCCGTGCGGGCGCTGGACATCCGGGCGGGCGCCGCGATGGCGATCGCGGCGCTCACCGCCGACGGCGTGACGGAGATCGCGGACATCGAGCACGTCGACAGGGGATACGAGGACTTCGAGGCGAAGCTCACGGGACTCGGCGCCGAGGTCCGGCGCGACCCCGAGCTCGTCCGCCTCCCGTGAAGACGATCCTCGGGGCGGGGCTCGTCGCCTTGCTCTCCACGGCTGCTCCCGCAATCGCGCAGGACGCTCCACGTGAAGCGGTCGTCGTCGTGATGGATGGCGCGTCCCTCCCCGAACTCCTGGGGGAGTCCGCGCTGGCTTCGCTCGCAGCGAAGGGCGGCGCGGCACTCATGAACGGCAGGACCGATGTTCGGGACGCGTTCACCGAGACGTTCTTCGGACCGCGGAGCGTGGGTCGGTTCCCGTTCTCGTATGTGGACATCGGCACCGCTCAGCCGTCCGATGCCGCTACCGCCGTCATGGGGGAACTCTCACAGCTGACAGGGCCCACGCTCGTCGTGGTGGTGTCGGCATCGCCGTCCGCCGAGTCGGCCGCGGACGGCGACGAGCTCGGCTACCGTGATCGCCGCGTGGGGGGACCCGGACGAGCTGCTCGACGCGACGGGTGAGCCGCACGCCCTCACGTCCGACTCCACGCGGCGCGCCGGCGTCGTCGCCGACGTCGACCCCGCCGCGACCGTCGCCGACTGGGTTGGCCTCCCGTACGACGCCGGCGCGCCCATGGAGCGCACCGACGAGCCGGCGCCGCTCGACCTCTACGAGCGCTACCTCCAGCAGCGCCGGCTCGCCGTGCCCGCTGCGGCGATCTCGTGGGGCGTGATGCTGCTCGTCGGTTTGGCCGGGGTGGTCGCGCTCGCGCTCCGACACCGCGTGTCACCTGCCGTGCTCGGTGTCGTCGGAGCGCTCACGACCGCGTTGCCGTGGCTCGCGATCGGTCTCTTGCTCGTGGGTCACCTGCCGTCGCTGACGTCGGCGACGGCGATCACCTTCCTCGTCGTGTTCGTCGGGTCTGGCGTCGCGCTCACCAGCTGGGTGACCTCGCGGCGAGGGATCTTCGTCGCGCTCGCCGCCACCGGCGGAGCGATCCTGGTGCTCCTGGCCGTCGAGGCCGCGCTCGGCTGGCCGGCCGCCGTGACGCCGCTCGCCGGCGGGGGACAGCTCGACGGCGGGCGCTTCTTCGGGATGCCGAACATCGAGATCGGCATCGTGCTCGGCTCGGCCCTGTTCGTGGCGCACCGGATCCGCGTCGGGCGGGGCGTCCTCCTCCTGGTGGTCTGCGCCCTCGTGGCGGGCTCGCCGTGGACGGGCGCGAACTTCGGCGCGGCGATCACGCTCTTCGCCGCCGCGGGGCTGTGGCTCGCGATCCGCCGCCGGCGGCCGTGGTGGCTCGTCGTCCTGATCACCGGAGCGATCACCGCGACCGGGATGGCCGCGATCGCGATGATGCACCGGTACCTCACCGACCGACCGACGCACGTGACGGCCTTCCTCGAAGACACGACGTCGGTTGCCGGCGTCCTCGATCGGCTGACCGGCCGGCTCGGGATCGGGTGGGAGCAGATCACCGACACCCCGCTGGCGGCGATCCCGGTCGTGGGTGTGCTGGTCCTGCTCGTCATCGTCCTTCGGCCTCCGGCTGCGATCGCCGAGAGCTTCGACGGGCACGATGCGTGGCGCGACGCCGTCCTCGTCCTCCTCCTGGCGTCCGTGGTCGCGTACCTCGCGAACGACACGGGCGCGGCCGCCGTCGGCTTCGGCTTCGGCTTCGCGCTCTCCGGGCTCCTCGGCGTGTCTCTCGCGGTCGCCCGCGGGAAGATGAGGCGATGAACGCGCCACTGCCGCCGCCGCCGGACGAGCTGCTCCTCGAGGGGTCTCGTCCGATGGCCACCTGGCGCTGGTGGGAGGTCGTGATCGCCGTCCTGCTCGCGTGGCTCATCGGGGGACTCGTCACGCTCCCGCTGCTGGCCGTGCTCCACCCGCAGGCCGACGGCCCGATCGGAGCGGATGAGCTCCTGATCGCGACCGTGTCGAACACGGTCACGATCGTCGCGCTCATCCTGTGGTTGCGGATCGCACATCCGGCCTGGGTACGGATCATCGGATGGCCTCGTCGCGACGCGAGTGATCCGTGAGATCGCCGTCGGGGCGGGGCTCGGGATCGTCGTCCGTATCGCCTCGGCGGTCGTCGCCGGTGTCGTCGTCGCCGTGCTCCGTGGTGCCTCCGACCAGTCGGTACAGCTTCCCGAACAGGTCAGCTCCGATCTCACCGGATGGGGGCTCGTCGTGTTCGCATTCTTCGCGGTGATCGCCGCTCCGGCGATGGAGGAGTTCATCTTCCGGGGTCTGTTGTTCCGATCGATCGCGGATCGGAGCGGCTTCTGGGTGGGGGCGCTCATCTCCGCCGCGGCCTTCGGTGCGTTCCACCTCCTCACCCCCGGGGACGGCCTGGACGTGCTCGCCCTCGGCATCACGCACGTGGGGACGGGGATCGGTCTCGCCTGGATCTACTGGAAGCGAGGCAACCTGCTCGCCAGCATCTCGGGCCACGCCGCCTTCAACCTGATCGCTGTCGTCACGATCATCGGAGGGTGGGAGTTCTAGTGCCGACGTTCCCGACCGAGGAGTGGTTCCAGGCCTACATCGAGGCGATCAACGGCTCCGAGGACTACGCCGAGTACGCGGCCACCTGGGAAGGGGACGCGATCATCCAGATCGAAGCGGAGCCGGACAAGGGGATCGGGGCGGATGTGTACGGACTCCTCGATCTGTGGCACGGCGCGTGTCGCGGCGGTGGCATCGTCGACCGGGCGCGGGCGGAGTCCGCGGAGTTCGTGATCCGGGCGCCCTACTCGCGATGGAAGGACGTGATCAGGGGCGACCTCGAGCCCGTGAAGGGGCTCGTGCAGGGCAAGCTCCGCGTCCGAGGCGACCTCCCGAAGATCCTCCGCTACACGAAGGGGACGCAGGAGTTGGCGTACATCGCGGGTGAGGTCGAGACGACCTTTCCCGACGAGGGCTGATGCGCGCGGTCGTCTTCGACGGGATCGGCAGCGTCCGTGTCACCGACGTCCCCGATCCCGAGCTCGAAGGGCCCGGCGACGCGATCATCCGCGTCACCCGCACGGCGATCTGCGGCAGCGATCTCCATCTGCTCCACGGCAAGGCCCCCATGGAGCCCGGTGAACCGCTCGGACACGAGGCGGTCGGCGTCGTGGAGGCGGTAGGGGACGAGGTCCGAGGCGTTCGCGCCGGTGACCGCGTCGCGGTCGCGTTCAACGTCGCCTGCGGGCACTGCTGGTTCTGCGGCAACGGCCAGTCGGCACTCTGCGACGACGACCGGATCTTCGGCTACGGCGTCTTCGGCGGCGCCCTGCCCGGGGCGCAGGCCCAGTGGCTGCGCGTCCCCGACGCCGACGTCAACCTGCTCCCGATCCCGGAGGGGGTGGATGACGACGCCGGCGTGTTCCTGGGGGACGTGCTCACGACGGGCGTCTACGGCGCGTCCCTCGCCCAGTTCCGTTCCGATGACGTCGTCGCCGTCCTCGGCTGCGGCCCGATCGGGTACTGCACGATCCTTGGGCTCCGGGCCCTGGGCGGGGCCACCGTCTACGCGCTCGATCGCGAACCGGCGCGGCTCGCGCTCGCCGGAGCCGCCGGCGCGATCCCGGTGCACATCGACGAGCGGAACCCGGCCACCGCTCTCGCCGAAGCGACAGACGGGCGCGGCGCCGACGTCGTGATCGACGCCGTCGGGCATCCCACGGCGTTCGAAGGCGCGATCGATGCTGTCCGGCGTGGCGGCACCGTCGTGGTGCTGGGCGTCTACTCGTCCGAGACGACCGAGCTCCAGCTCGGCGCGTACTGGTCGCGGGCGCTCACCCTCCGGTTCGCTGGCCTCACGCCGGTGCTCGCGTGGTGGGGCGACGCGCTGGAAGGGCTCGCTGGCGGCACGATGGACCCCACGCCGCTGATCAGCCATCGTCTCCCGCTCGAAGATGCCGCCGAGGGCTACGCGCTGTTCGACCGGCGGGAGGCGACGAAGGTGGTCCTGGAACCGTGACGGTCACCGTCGTCGCCCAGGAGCCGAGCGGACTCGCGCTCATGGTCGCGGACCTGATCGAGCAGAACCTCGCACGGGACCCCGCGCGGCGGGCGCTCCTGCGTCCGACCGTGGCGGTGCTCGACGCGCCGGATGCCGACGTCACCGTGTTCCTCCGGATCGTGCCCGACGACGTGCGGATCGGCGACGGTGACGTGCCCGACGCGCACCTGCGGATCCGAGCGAGCTCCGAGCGACTGCTCGATCTGACGACCGCCCCTCTGCGCTTCGGCCTTCCGGATCCGCTGCGGCCGGAGGGCAGGGCGGTCGTTGCGGGTCTCCTCCGCGGCCGCATCCGGATCCGCGGGCTGCTCCGCCACCCACTGCGCCTGGCGAGGCTGACGAAGCTCCTCACGGTGGCCGACGGGGAGCACACCACGTGACGTCCGCGGCGGAGACGCCGCACCGGCCCGACGTCCCCGCTGGGTCCGGCCGTCCGCTGCGGCGCTGGCTCCCCACGCTGCTCGTCGCGCTCGTGATGTCGATCACCGTGCTCGGCGGGTTCGTGGTTGCGGGAACGCTGCCCGAGCCCGAGCTCCAGGCGGTCGGGCTCGGAGGCATCGTCACGGTCCACCCGCTGCCGGGTTGGGAGGTGGTCCACCGCGAACCGATCTCTCTGCCGTCGTCCTCAGGTGGCACCCACTCCGGTGAGTTCGCGCAGCTCACGCGAGGGAGCGGGGCGCTCGACCTCGTCGCGCTTCCCGGCATCGGCGGCGACGCGCTCGAGCTGGCCGACCTGTACGCGAGCGAGGTGCTCAGCCACCAGCTCGAGCGCCTCTCTGTCTCGGATCGCGTCCAGCAGGTCCTCCTCCGCAACGGGCTGCAGGCCGTTCGCTTCGGGTACATCGGCTCGGAGCCGCAGAGCGGCTCGCCGATCGAGGGCTCGGTCACGGTCGTGGTCTCCCCCTCGGGCAACGGGGTCGTCTTCGACGGCTGGGCGTTCCAGGGCCAGCTCGAGCTGATCCTCGAGGAGCTGGCGGCGATGATCGAGGGCGCCGAGGTCGCATGATGGCACGACGCTGCTCCAACGCGTACGCGTCACTGCATCACGCGCACTTCCTCCAGCCGCGGCTGCCCGCCTTCTGGCTCTACGTCGTGGTCGTGGCGTCGACCGGGATCGTGGCGGTCGCCGAGCAGAACCTGTTCCGCGAGATGTCGCCGACCGGGTGGGTGCTCTCCTGGGGACTCGTGCTCCTCTATGCCGCGCCCGTGGCGGCGATCATCTACCTCCTGGATCTCTACGAGCGCGAGCCGATCCCGTTGCTGGTGGCCGCGTTCGTCTGGGGCGCCGTCGCCGCCACGACCCTGTCGGCGATCGGCAACGCGGGGTGGGGCGTCGTGGTCGCTCGCCTCGCCGGGCCGGAGTTCGCATCGCGGTGGACCGCGGCGCTCACCGCCCCGTTCGTCGAGGAGACCCTGAAGGGCATCGGCGTCGTCCTGATCGTGCTGATCGCGCGCGACGAGGTCGACGACGTGATGGACGGGTTCGTCTACGGCGCGGTCTGCGGCCTCGGCTTCGCGGTGGTCGAGGACGTCTTCTACTTCATCGCCGTGTTCGGCGGCGACGTCGGCGGCGTGCTGCAGGGGTTCTTCATCCGGGTGATCGCGAGCGGCCTCTACTCCCACGTCCTGTACACCGGCCTCGTCGGCATGGCGGTGGGGATCCTCGTCACGCGGCGCGACGATCGCTCCCTCCGCGAACGGGCCCGCCCCGCGGCGCTGCTGGCGGGCGCCGCCGTCCTCGGTCACTTCCTGTGGAACTCGCCGATCCTCGAGTTCTTCCCCCCGCACCCCTGGGACGGGGCTGAGTGGTTGCTGATCCCCCTCGCGACTGCGGTGAAGGGATTGCCGCTCCTACTGTTCGTCGTCGTCGCGGTCCGGCTCGCGCACGCGCGGGAGCGCCGATGGCTGCACACGACGCTCACCGGCGAGTTCGAGGACGACGCCGTCACCCCGGAGGAGCTCGCGATCCTCGAGAGCCCGAAGGCGCGACGGCGCGCTCGCCGGGCGATGCGCGAACGAGCGGGGAAGCGCGCCTCCGATCTCCTGCGAAGGATCCAGCGCGAGCAGATCGATCTCGCGATGGTCCGCTCGCGCGTGGCCTCCTACGACGATCCGGCGCTGGTCCGCCAGCGTGCTCTCTGTCGTTCGCTCCGCGATGGCCTCGAGGCGATCCCGGGCGCGGCGCCTGCTTCCGGCAGGGAAGAGCGGGTCGGCTCGGACCGACCGATAGGCTGAGCCGCCATGGATGTCACGGCGCTCGTCGAGGGCGTGCTCGCCGGCGACCGCCGTGCGATCGCGCGTGCGATCTCCGCCGTGGAGGACGATGCCCCGGAGCTGGCCGAGCTCTCGGCCGGCATCTACCCGAAGACGGGACGGGGGAGCACGGTCGGCCTGACCGGCGCCCCGGGGGTCGGCAAGTCCACGCTCGCCGGTGAGCTCGTCCGGATCGCGCGCGCCGCGGATCTGCGTGCCGCCGTGCTCGCCGTGGATCCGACATCGCCGTACACCGGCGGGGCCCTGCTGGGAGATCGCGTTCGGATGCAGGACCACGCGGTCGATCCGGGCGTGTTCATCCGCTCGATGGCCACGCGCGGGCATCTGGGCGGGATGGCGCTGGCCGCCCCCGAGGCGGTTCGGATCCTCGACGCCGCCGGCTATGACGTGATCCTCGTGGAGACGGTCGGCGTCGGACAGGCGGAGGTCGACGTGGCGGCGGCGACGGACACCGCGGTCGTCGTGATGGCGCCGGGGATGGGCGATGCCGTGCAGATGGCGAAGGCCGGGATCCTCGAGGCGGCCGACGTCTTCGTCGTGAACAAGGCGGACCGGGACGGAGCGCCGGACGTCGCGAAGGAGCTCCGCCAGATGCTGCACCTCGGCGCCGCCCGCGACTGGGACCCGCCGGTCCTGCTCGCGACATCCGCGAAGGCCGAAGGGGTCGGGGAGGTGTGGGCCGCGGTGCAGGAGCACCGGAGCCAGGCGGAGGCGTCGGGCGCGCTCGCCGCGAAGCGGCGGGCGCGCCTCCTCCGAGAGGCCGAGAGCCTCGCCGCCGAGCGCTTCCGCGTCCGAGCCGCGGAAGCCCTCGACCGGGACCCGGCGCTCGGCGACGACCTCGCCGAGCGCCGGATCGACCCCTACGCCGCGGCGCAGGAGCTCCTGCGCCGCGGCGGAGGGAACTGACGACCACCGCGTATCCTCGAACGGTGAGCCCCGAGCCACCCCAGACTCCGTGGAGCGAGCGGTCCCACCGGTCCCTGTCCGGCGAGCCGGTTCCCGCGGTCGTCGGTCCCGAGGACCTCGACGGCTGGGATCCCGACGAGAAGCTCGGCGAACCAGGCGTCTACCCGTTCACGCGCGGCGCCTACCCCTCGATGTACCGGGGCCGGCTCTGGACGATGCGCCAGTTCGCCGGCTACGGAACCCCCGCCGAGACGAACGCGCGGTACCGGTTCCTGATCGATCACGGGCAGACCGGCCTCTCGGTGGCGTTCGACATGCCGACGCTGATGGGACTGGACTCCGACGACCCGCGCAGCGAGGGCGAGGTCGGCCGCTGCGGTGTCGCCACCGACTCCCTCGACGACTTCGAGACGTTGTTCGACCGGATCCCGCTCGGCGACATCACGACCTCGATGACGATCAGCGGTCCCGCGGTCGTCGCGTTCGCGTTCTTCATCGCGACGGCGGAGCGGCAAGGTGTGGACCCCGCGATCCTCGCCGGGACCCTGCAGACCGACATCCTGAAGGAGTACATCGCGCAGAAGGAGTGGGTCTTCCCGCCGCGCCCGCACCTGCGGCTGATCGGCGACCTGATGGCGTACTGCGCCGAGCACGTCCCGAAATGGCACGCGATCAGCGTCTCCGGCTACCACATCCGCGAGGCGGGGTCGACGGCCGCGGAAGAGCTCGCGTTCACGCTGGCCGACGGGTTCGCCTACGTCGAGCTGGGCCTGCAGCGCGGCCTCGGCGTCGACGCGTTCGCCCCGGCGCTCTCGTTCTTCTTCAACGCGCACATCGATTTCTTCGAGGAGATCGCGAAGCTCCGCGCCGCACGCCGGATCTGGGCGCGCTGGCTGCGCGATCGCTACGGCGCGACGAGTCCGGAGTCGATGCGTCTCCGGTTCCACACGCAGACCGCCGGCGTCTCCCTCACCGCCCAGCAGCCGATGAACAACGTCGTCCGGACCGCGATCGAGGCGCTCGCCGCGGTGCTCGGCGGCACGCAGTCGCTGCACACGAACGCCCTCGACGAGGTGCTCGCCCTCCCCACCGAGGACACGGCGAAGCTCGCCCTCCGGACCCAGCAGGTGATCGCGTTCGAGTCGGGCGTCGCCGACGTGATCGATCCGCTCGGCGGGTCGTGGTTCGTCGAGGAGGCCACCGATCGGATCGAGGCCCTCGCCGAGGAGATCTTCGCCGAGATCGAACGGATGGGCGACGGGTCGATGCTCGAAGGCGTTCTCGAGGGGATCGAGCAGGGGTGGTTCCAGCGGCGGATCGCCGAGTCGGCGTTCCAGGAGCAGCGGCGCTACGAATCGGGCGACCTCGTGAAGGTGGGCGTCACGCGGTTCGTCGACGCGAACGAGACGCCGATCGACACGCTGGTGATCGGGGAGGAGACCGAGCGGGCCCAGGTCGAGAGCATCCGTCGCACCCGAGCCGATCGGGATGCCGCCGCGGCGGACGACGCCCTGATCGCGCTCAAGGAGGCCGCGACGACCGACGCCAACCTGATGGAACCACTGATCGACTGCGCCAGAGCGCGCTGCACCGAGGGAGAGATCGTGGGGGCCCTCGCGGCCGTCTTCGGAACCTACCGGGAGACGCCCGCGTTCTAGGTGCGCCGGCCCCGAGAGGGCCAGTTGCAACCTCTTGCAAGAACGGAGTAGCCTGTCTGCATGACCATGCGGCATCGGTGGGCACCCGTGCTCTGCCTCGTCGGGGTGTCCCTCCTCGCGGCCGGATGCTCCTCGGCCGGATCCGATGAGGCGACCGGCGTGCAGGTGGTCACGACCGTCTCGCCGATCACCAACATCGTGCAGAACGTCGGGGGCGGCCGGGTCACGGTCACCGGCATCGTTCCCGAAGGGACCAACAGTCACACCTTCGAGCCCGCGCCTGCGGATGCGGCCGTGATGGAGGACGCGGACATCGTCTTCATGAACGGCCTCCACCTCGAGGAGCCGACGCGAGAGCTCGCCGAGGCCAACGTCGGCGAGGGCGTGGCGATCGTGCAGCTGGCAGACCGGACGATCTCGGAGGACGAGTACATCTACGACTTCTCCTTCCCCGAGTCCGGGGGGTTCCCCAATCCGCACCTGTGGACGAACCCTCCGTACGCGAAGACCTACGCGGAGATCGTCAAGGACGAGCTGTCGAAGGTGGATCCGGACGGCGCGGAGACCTACCAGGAGAACTTCGACGCCTTCGCCGAGCGCGTCGACGCGCTGGACGCAGCTGTCGGCGAGGCGACGCAGACCGTCCCTGCGGAGGACCGCAAGCTCCTCACGTACCACGACTCCTTCCCGTACTTCGCCCGCGAGTTCGGATGGGAGGTGGTGGGCGCGATCCAACCGTCCGACTTCGCCGAGCCGACACCGCAGGAACTCGTCGCGTTGATCGAGCAGATCCGCGCCGAGGACCTGCCCGCGATCTTCGGCTCCGAGGTGTTCCCCAGTCCCGTGCTGGAGCAGATCGCGGCGGAGACCGGCGCGACCTACGTGGACGACCTCCGCGACGACGACCTCCCCGGCGAGCCCGGGGATCCGGACCACAGCTACCTCGGACTGATGGTGTTCGACTTCCGCACGATCGTCGGCGCCCTCGGCGGCGATCCCTCGGCGTTCGACGAGGTGGACACCACGAACCTGCCCGTCGAAGACGGCGCGACGGGGGGGTCGCGGTACTGATGGCCGGCCTCGTCAGCCTCGAGCGCGTGACGTGTCGCTACGGCCGCGATCCCGTCCTCGTCAACGTGGACCTCGAGATCGGCGAAGGAGAGTTCGTCGGGATCGTCGGTCCCTCGGGGAGCGGGAAGAGCACCCTGTTGAGGGCGATCGCGGGATCGGTCGAACCGATCGCCGGCCGGATCGACCGCGACCCGGGGCTCTCGATCGGGTACGTCCCCCAGGTCGAGACCGTGAACTGGTTCTTCCCGGTCACGGTCCGCGAAGCCATCCTCATGGCGCGGATCGATGGCCGGAGGCTCCCGTGGCCCTCGAAGCAGGAGGTCGCCGAGGCGCAGGAGGTGCTCGAGCGCCTCGGCCTGGGCGGGCTGGCGGACCGACACATCCGGGAGCTCTCCGGGGGGCAGCAACAGCGGGTGTTCATCGCGCGGGCCATGCTTGGCCGGCCTCGGCTGCTCCTGCTGGACGAGCCGACGAGCGGCGTGGACGTCCGAACGCGCCACGACGTGATGCACGTGATCCACGAGCTCCACCACCAAGGGCTCGCGATCGTGCTCACGACCCACGACCTGAACGGCATCGCGTCGCACCTGCCGCGGCTCGTATGCCTCAACCGCGAGGTGATCGCGACGGGCTCGCCGCGGCAGGTGATCACGAGCGAGGTGCTCGAGAAGACGTACGGCGCGCCGCTCGAGGTGCTGTCGCACGGTGGCATGCCGGTCGTGCTCGAGCAGTACCCCGAGCTCGTCGACGAGGAGGAGGGCGCTCGCGTGCTGCCGCTCCGGGAGGACCATCATGAGCACCCTGCTTGAGCCCTTCGGCTACGAGTTCTTCCAACGCGCGATACTCGTGGCGACGATCACCGGCGCGCTCTGCGGCCTGATCGGCGTCTACGTGGTGCTTCGGGGGATGAGCTACATCGGCCACGGCCTGTCCCACGCGATCTTCGGAGGAGCGGTCGCGAGCTACATCGTGGGCGTGAACGTCTTCTTCGGCGCAGCACTCTGGGGGCTTGTCGCAGCGCTGTCCATCAACAAGGTGGCTCGCCGACGTTCGATCGGTGCGGATGCGGCGATCGGTGCGATCACGTCGGCGAGCTTCGCGATCGGGATCATCCTGATCTCGGTCCAACGGACGTTCATCGTGAACTTCGAGGCCCTGCTGTGGGGCAACGTCCTGGGCGTGGCGCCGATCGACGTCGTCGTCGTCCTGGGCGTCGCGCTGGGCTCGACGCTGTTCGTGTTCTTCGGCTACCGCCCGCTGCTGTTCTCGACGTTCGACCCCGAGGTCGCGGAGGTCTCCGGCGTGCGGACGGCCCGGGTCGACATCGGGCTCGCCGTGATGCTCACGGCCACGATCGCGGCGACGATGAACGTGATCGGCGTCACGATGATCGCGGCGATGCTCGTGATCCCGCCCGTGATCGGGCGACTGCTCACGGATTCCTTCGGGAAGATGCTGTGGATCTCGGTGGGTGCCGGGACGCTCTGCGGGTTCGTGGGCGTGTACGGGTCGTACTACCTCAACTGGTCCTCCGGTGGAACGGTCGTCCTGGCCGCAGGGGTGTTGTTCGTCATCGCCTTCCTCTTCAGCGGTTGGCGCCGGCGGCTCCCCGCGCTGGCGGAGGCGCACTGACCGCTCAGGCGGCGCAGTCGCTGCAGAGGCCGGTGATCGCGAAGTGCGTGAGGTCGGCGACGAACCCGTGATGCCGCTTGATCAGACCCTGCAGCTTCCGGGCTTCCTCGAGTGACAGCTCGTCGTCCTGCCCGCAGTTGCGGCACGTGAGGTGGACGTGATGCGCCTCGTCCGCCCGGTGGTACTCCGCCCCGGTTTCCACGTGTGAGTGCTGAAGCACACCGACGCTCTCGAGGAGTGTCAGCGTGCGATAGACCGTCGAGGCGTTCACGCCCGGCATGTCGCCCTGGACCTTCCGGGCGATCGCGGTAGGGGAGATGTGGCCCTTGGCGCGCATCACCTCCGAGACGATCGCCCGGCGCTGCGGCGTCATCCGGAGCCCGCGGCTCCGGAGCTCGTCCATCAGATCGGCGTACGACGCTTCCACGACGGGCATCGTAGCAGCGTGTTGCAGGTGCAAGAGAGGGCGACTCACGCGGGCTGCGGCAGACCGAGCATCCTGGCGGCCCAGGGGAGCGCCGTCCCCGCCTGCTCCCGCTGGAGCCGCCGGACGTGGGGAGCTTGCGGGATCTCCGGCAGGCCGGCACGAGCACAGAAGTAGCCGGCGAGCAGCGAGGCGATCTCCGACAGCCCCGGCGTGTCGGGGGACAGGATGTTCTCGGGGGCCGGGCCTCCTTCGGCCTCGAGGCTCGGGAGCCAGGAGGCCGTATCGAGGATCGGGTTGCCGAGACAGGCGTGGTTCCAGTCCACGAGGATCGCTCGACCCTCGGTGATACAGAGGTTGTCGCTTCGCACGTCGAAGTGCAGCACGTGCGCACCGTCGATCCGGGCCGCAGCGGATGCGGCCGCGAGCGCCGGCAGGTGGCGCGCCAGCCACTCGGGCGAGCAGATCCCGGTCGCGAGGAACGCAGCCGGGTCGGCGGCCATGTCGGGCCACGAGTCCAATCCGAACTGACGCTCATCCGCGGTGGGGAGATCGGAGCGCGGGGTCGCCGCATGGAGCGCGTCGAGCGCGGCGAGCACCGTGTCCACGCTCGAGCGGTCCCAGGGAGGAGGCCATCGAGCGCCCGACAGGTCTTCGAGGGCCAGCAACGGAGCATCGCCGTCGTCGTCCCACCCGAGGAGCCGGGGAAGGAACGGCATACCTTCGAGCGCGTCGTACACCAGGCGCTCGTCGCGGAACCAGTCCGCCACGTAGTCGAACGCGGCGATCTTCACGAACGCCGCCCCGCCGCCCGGAAGGTCCACCACGAAGCGGCGGGTCGATGGGGCGCCGTGCCCGGGCACCGCACGCCAGGCGATCGGCGCCGCCCCGAGGGCACGGCGCACGCGCTCCACGTCGTCGGCGTCGGGTTCCACCCGCCGAGGCTACCGGTGTCACCGGGAGCGCCGTCGATAGCATCCGCGGAGATGACGGTGATGGTGACCGGCGCGTCGGGGGTCCTCGGCCGAGCGATCGTGAAGGCACTGGTCGCGCGCGACGAGGTGCGTGCCACCGTTCGACGCCCGGAGGCGGCGGACGCGCTCCGTTCGCTCGGCGCGAAGGTCGCGGTGGTCCCGGTCGACGAACCCGAGGACCTGATCGAGATCCTCCCTCGGGTCCACACCATCGTGCACCTCGTCGGCGGCGTGAACCAGTCCAGCGATGACGAGATCGTCGCCGCCAACCACGGGTCGACGTTGGCCATGGTCGGCGCGGCGAAGGAGGCGGGGGTCCGCCGCGTGATCCTGCTCTCCGTCCCGGGCGCTTCCCTCGACCACGCGCACCCGTTCCTCCGCGCGAAAGGCCTCGCGGAGGAGGTCGTGCTCCAGAGCGGCCTCGAGCACGCCGTGCTGCGTGCGTCGCACGCCTACGGTCTGGGCGGGCTGTGGTTCACATCGACGGTCACGGGCGCGGACCACGGGTTCGTCGTGGGCGACGGGACCCAGCGATGGGCGCCCGTGCTCGCCGACGACGTGGCGCGGGTCGTCGCCGCGATCGACGATCGCCACGACGCCGTGGAGGGCGTGTGGGGCATCGGTGGTCCGGAGGAGCTGACGGCGGACGAGGTGTTCGCCATCGCCGGCGAGGGAGGCGAGGCGCGGCACCTCGATCCCGAGGCCGGGGCGGAGCGGTTGACGGCGCTGCTCGAGGTTCCCGTGTCGACGCGGACGACGGAGTACTTCGCGAAGTCCTCGGTCCCCGACGCACCCGATGCCGGCGCCGCCTTCGGCGTCGCGGTCACCGCCTTCGAGGACGGCCTCCGCGGGGTCGCCGCGAGGGTCGCCGAGGGCGGCTGATAGGGTGCGCCGCGATGTCTGAGCTCGTGCATCTCGAGGTGGACGACGGCGTCGCGATCGTCCGCCTGGACCGACCGCCGGCCAACGCGATCTCCCTCCAGCTGTCGATCGAGCTCGTCGACGCGCTCGAAGAGGCGGGCTCCCGCGACGACGTCGGCGCCCTCGTCCTGTGGGGAGGCCCGAAGCTGTTCGCGGCAGGGGCCGACATCAAGGAGATGGTCGATCACGGGCCCGACGAGATCCGTGAGCAGGTCACGAAGCTCGGTGACGCATGCGACCTCCTCGAGGTGACACCCAAGATCTCGATCGCGGCGATCACCGGATTCGCGTTGGGTGGCGGGTTCGAGCTCTCGCTCGCCTGCGATCTCCGGTACGCGGCCGACGACGCTCGGCTGGGCCAGCCCGAGGTCAAGCTCGGCGTGCTCCCGGGGGCGGGCGGGACCCAGCGCATGACCTGGCTCGCGGGCCCCGGCGTCGCACGCGACCTGACCTACACGGGCAGGCAGATCGATGCCGAGGAGGCGAAGTTCCTCGGCCTGATCGAGCGGGTCCTCCCCTCCGACCAGGTCTTCGAGATGGCCGTGCAGGACGCGCGGGCGTTCGCCCAGGGTCCACGGATGGCCCTCGCCGCAGCGAAGGAGGCCATCCAGGCGGCCGTGAGGACCCCCGGCCCCGCGAGCATCGCCCGGGAGAAGGAGCTCTTCATCGCCCTGTTCGGCTCCGATGACCAGCGCGAGGGCATGCGCGCGTTCATCGAGAAGCGGACACCTGAGTTCCGGGGGCGCTGAAAGGCCTCTCTTTGGCCGGTCTGTTGCGACTTCGTGACGACCGCGCCCGGGCGGAAACCAAGGAATGAACCGGTCCGTCGCATCGTTCGAATCACACGACGAGGACGGAGACCTCATCCGCCCTCCGGTGAGAGCAACGAAGGGACGTGACGAGATGGCGGACGAGAGTTTCCGGGGCCAATCGGTCCGAACGCTCCCGAGGGCCAACAAGCGCTACCAGGCGGACCGAACGTGCGCGGCCCCTGGATGCCGGACCAAGCTTTCGATCTACAACAAGTGGGACTACTGCTGGCAGCACGAACCGGTCCACACCTACGTCGCGCGCGGCAAGCGCCGCAGCCGCAAGGAGATGGAAGCCGCGTAGGCGCCCCCCTTCGCGGACCGCTCGGCGACCCTTCCCTGACGGGGAGGGTCGTCGCGCGTCCGGGCCCGATCCCTCGTGCGTCTGCCTGATTCAAGGTAGACCGGAACCCCGCCGATGCAGGAGGGGACCGCTCCCCCCGGAGCGCCATGCCGATGCCGAACGGAACAGAGCAACCTCCCGCGATGCGAGAAGGGGAATGCCCCTACTGCGAGCGCACCGTGCTCGTGTACGAGGAGCCTCCCCGGTGTCCGCTGTGTGATTGCCCGTTGGAGGAGTTCGGGATGCGGCCGTTCTCATTCCCGGTGGAGCCCGAGCGCGACTAGAGGATCACGGCGCGACGCCATCCTCGAGCGTCGCTGATCAACGCGATCTCCTCCGCCGATCGCGCATCCTCGATCGTCACCGCCTCCTCGACCACGCGCCCTTCCTCCAGCGCGACGGCGCGCCCGATCCCCGGCAACAGCCCGGCGTCGAGAGGTGGCGTGATCCACCGTCCGTCGACGTGGACGGCCACGTTCGCGATCGACGACTCGGTGATCTCTCCCCGATCGTTGACGAGCAGGACGTCGTCGGCCTCCGGATGGCGGCGCCGAGCTTCCTCGTACCGCGCGCGCAGGGACGTCTTGTGGAACAGGTAGACGTCGCGAGGGTCCTGGGCGACGTCGTCGATCGCCACGCGGATCGTGCCGGGGTCGCTTGCGAGCGGCGTGGCCGCCACCCGCGCCGTGCCGTCCTTGCGGAGCGAGAGCCGGATGCGCATCGCGGCTGCCGGCGCGGACGCGACGGTCTTCTCGACGGCCTCGCGGATCTCGGTGTCGTCGACCCGGAAGCCGAAGGAGTCGGCGGAGGCCAGGAGTCGGGCCAGGTGTCGTTCGAGGTGCCGCACCCCTTCCGCCGGATCGAACCGCATCGTCTCCAGGAGCTCGAAGTCCGGGCGGCGAGACGTGAGGACCCGAGACTTCGCGACGGTCTCCTCGTACTCGGCCCGAGCGTCGGAGTCCCACGTGATCCCTCCGCCGACCCCGTACTCGGCGGTCGTGGAGACGGTGTCCACCGTGACCGTGCGGATCGCGACGTTGAACCGGGCGTTCGGTCTCCCGGAGCCCTCCGGCGCCAGGTAGCCCACCGTGCCGCAGTAGACCCCACGAGGCGAGTCCTCGAGCTCGCCGATGATCTCCATCGTGCGGACCTTCGGCGCGCCGGTGACCGATCCGCTCGGGAACAGCCCACGGAAGATGTCGGCGAGCGAGATGCTCGGATCGAGCTCGGCCGAGACGGTCGTGGTCAGCTGCCAGACGGTCTCGTAGCGCTCGACCTGGAAGGCGTCCGCCCACGTGACCGAGCCGGGCCGGCTGATCCGGCCGAGGTCGTTGCGGAGCAGATCCACGATCATCGCGTTCTCCGCGCGGTCCTTCGCGGAGGCGAGCAGCCGGTCGGCGGCGGCGCGATCCTCCTCCGGCCATCGTCCGCGCGGCGCGGTTCCCTTCATCGGCCGGGTCACGATCGCGCCCCCGCGACGCTCGAAGAACAGCTCGGGCGACGCGGAGAGCACGCGGTAGCGGCCGAGGTCGAGGTAGGCCGAGAACGCGCCCCGCTGCGCGTAGCAGAGGTCGCGGTACAGGCCTCGCGCGTCGCCCTCCACCCGGGAGCGCAGGCGCATCGTGTGGTTGACCTGGTAGGTCTCGCCCGCCGCGATCAGCTCGTGGATCCGCTCGATGGCCGTCTCGAACCGCTCGCGTGGAGTGGTGGGCGCCCACGTGCCGTCGGGTGCTGGCGGAACCCCGTCGTCGCGGGGCAGCGGGAGTGTGGTCTCCTCCGCGCGCTCGAACATCGCGAACCACGCCAGCGGGAGCGCGGCGAACGCGTCCTCGGGATCCCGCGGCCGGACCACGAGGGCCGGGTCGAGGCCGGGCGCGGCCTCGTAGCTCACGAACCCGGCGACCCACAGGCCGCGCTGGGCCGCCGCCTCGGCCGCCTCGAGCACGGCCACGACCTCATCGGCGCGCGTTGCCTCCAGGACGCCGACCGGTTCCACGAGCCGGAACGACGGCGACGGCCGTATGGGGCGCGCCGGTTGCGAAGGAGGACGATGCCGAGCGCGCCGTCCGCGCAGCGCTCGAGCTCACGGCGGCGTCGAGACCCTCGGCGAGGAGGCAGGGGCCGAGGAGCTCCGCGCCCGCGCCGGTGTCCTCACGGGAGAGGCGGCAGTCACGCTCGGCGCCGAAGGACAGGGGATGGTCGCCGGCGATCTCGTGAACACCGCATCCCGCATCCAGGCGGCTGCCGAGCCGGGCGGCGTGTTCGTCGGCGACGCCACCAAGCGAGCGAGCGACGCTGCGATCGCGTACGAGGACAGCGGGCTGCACGAACTGAAGGGGAAAGCGGAGCCGATGCAGCTCTGGCGCGCCGTCCGGGTCGTCGGACTCCGGCGAGGCGTCGCGACGTCGTCGGCGCTCGAGCCGCCGTTCGTCGGCCGCGATCGCGAGCTCCGACTCGTGAAGGAGCATTATCACGCTACCGCCGACGAGCATCGGACCAACCTCGTCTCGGTGATGGTATGACACGATGTCTCGGCGGGAGCGCAAGGCTGGTCACGGGGACGCAGACGCGTACCTCCTCGGAGCTATGGATGAGGACGAGATCGAAGAAGTGGTGGAGGAAGACTATATAGACGACTTAAAAGAGGAGAGGAAAGAGGATGACTCATATGGGATCTGAGAGACGGCGCGAAATGCTGATAAGGGAAGATGAGAGAGAGGCATAGTTGGGAGAGAACGACGAAGCGCAGCGGTCACTGGAGCATAGACTGAGCTCACGGACGGGCGTCTGGAGCAGGCGGGCCTCCTGGAGCGAGCGGCGATGGCGCGAGCCGGGGGGCGCGCCGAGGAGGCGACGACGATCTACGAGCGGTCGATCGCGCTGTTCGAGCGCAAGGGGCGACGCATCCGGCCGCGCGAGTGTCTGCCCGACTCGCCAGATCAAGTGGGATCGCGGACGACTCGGCGAGGGCGTTCGCCGGATGGAGGAGGCTTTCGCGGTGTGTAGGCGCCGGTGAGGTCATCGAACCGCGCTTCGAGCATGTTCGCCACGATACGGTCTGGGCGGGATCCTTCCGTGGTGGGCGTCGCTGCTAGCCTCATCGCATGCCCTCCGTGTTGGTCGCGATGTCCGGCGGCGTCGATTCCTCCGTCGCCGCCTGCCTGCTCCACGAGCAGGGGTACGACGTGCTCGGGTCGCACATGCGTCTCGTGCACCTCGACAGCGTCGATCATGGGTGCTGTGGTCCGAGCGCCAGACGGGACGCGGCCGAGACGGCTCGGATCGGCGGGTTCCCGTTCGAGATCTGCGACCTGACCGGCGACTTCGAGCGGACCGTGCTCGCGGACTTCGCCGCGGAGCACGAGGCGGGTCGGACGCCGAACCCCTGCGCCCGCTGCAACGGGGAGATCAAGTTCGGCGCGTTCCTGCGGCGGGCCGACGAGCTCGGGATCGACATGGTCGCGAGCGGTCACTACGTGCGCCGCGCGGGCGACGACGCCACCGGATGGCGGCTGCTCCGCGGGCTCGATCCCGCGAAGGACCAGTCGTACATGCTCCACATGCTCGGCCAGCGCGCGCTCGCTCGTTCGCTGTTCCCTGTCGGCGGGCTCCCGAAGGCCGAGACGCGCTCGCTGGCCGAGCGCTTCGGTCTCCCGGTCGCGACGAAGCCCGACTCTCAGGAGCTCTGCTTCGCGCCCTCCGGGGACGCCGGCGCCTACGCACGGGCGAACCTGCCTCACCTCGTGCACGAGGGCGACGTGGTCGACCCCTCGGGGACGGTCCTCGGCCGGCACGACGGGGCGTTCGCGTTCACGATCGGGCAGCGGCGCGGCACCGGGGTGGCGGCCGGCGAGCGCCGCTACGTGGTCGACGTCGATCCGGCCGCCAATCGAGTGGTCGTCGGGCCCGGCGAGCTCCTCGAGCGCCGGGGGCTCGTCGCGGACCGCTTCTCGTGGGTCGCCGGCGAGCCGCCCGGGATCGGTCCGTTCGAAGCCGAGGTGCGGATCCGGTATCGCGGTGACGGCGTGCCGTGCGTCGCCGAAGCGCTCGGCCACGACCGGGTCCGCGTGGAATTCCGCGTGGTCCAGCGCGCGGTCGCCCCCGGCCAGAGCGCCGTCCTCTCCCTCGGCGACGAGGTCCTCGGCGGCGGCAGGATCGTCGAGGCGACCCGGTGACGGGCGACGATCCGCAGCCGAGCGGCGCGCTCCTGCGCGGCGTCATCGACGCGTTCGTCGCCGGCGACACGGCCGGGATGGAGGCCGCCTTCGACGAGGATGTGACCTGGCACGCGCCCGGGACGAACCGTTTCAGCGGCCAGTTCCGCGGCCGCGCCGCCGTCTTGGAACGGCTCGCGCAGATGCGGGAGGCGGGGATCTCCAGGCGCTTCGACGTCCACGATGTGGTGGCGAACGACGAGCATCAGGTCGCCCTCGTCCACCTGCATCTCGAGGTGGCGGACGGTCGTCGCTACGACCAGCCACAGGTCCAGGTCGCGCACACGCGGGGCGGCCGGATCGTCGAGTTCTGGACGATGAACCAGGACCAAGCGGTCCTCGATCTCCTGATCGGCCGCTAGGTCCCGGCCGGGTCCGACCCCTCGGCTATCATCGGCCCGCCCCCCAACTCGGCCCCAACTCGGAAAAGAGACCGGTGAGGCTCCTCCGCCGCAAGACCAAGAGCTTCGAGATCCACGTGCAGGACCTCGTCCTGCGGATCACGGCCGACGACGACTTCGCCGAGGAGTCGAGGGCGGCCGCGCTCTCCTTCTGGGAGCAGCTCCAGTCCTACGCGCTGCAGCATCCCGAGTTCCGCACGAGCAAGCGGCCCCTGAGCGCGCCGGCGGCCGAGGCCCCGGCGATCGTTCAGGAGATGGTGGCGTCGGCCTCGGCCGCCGGCGTCGGGCCGATGTTCACGTTCCGCGGCGCCGTGGTGGATCAGGTCGGTCGGTTCCTGCTGCAGTCGTTGAACGAGGTCACGGTCGCGTGCGCGGGCGACTACTTCATCACCGCGAAGAAGCGCGTGAAGCTCGCGGTCAAGCGCCACGGGGGCGAGCCGATCACCGTCGCGCTCGAGCCGGACTCTCAGGGCGTGGGCGTCTCCACCACCCTCGGTCGCGGTCGCGGCGGCGGCGGTCCCGACGGGCTCGCCGTGATCGCGGACTCCTGCATGGCGGCCGACGCCGCAGCGGCCGGTGTCCAGGCGCTCCTGCCGAAGGAGTTCGGGTTCGCCCAGGCGGTCCGCTACCTGAAGGGTGTCCCGGGTGTGCGCGGCGGCGTGTTCGTCGTGGGGGAGCGGATCGGGGTGGCCGGCAACCTGGAGATCGCCGGATGAGCGAGATGAAGCAGGACGAACGGGAACTCGCCGAGGCCGAGCTCCAGGTCGAGGAGCTCCGCGAGCGCGTCAACCACCACATGTACCGCTATCACGTCCTCGACGACCCGGAGGTCTCCGACGCGGAGTACGACGAGCTGATCGGCGAGCTCCGCGCGCTCGAGGAGCGGTTCCCGGAGCTGATCACCCCCGACTCACCCACGCAGCGGGTGGGCGCGGCGCCGGCCGCACTCTTCCGCCCGATCCAGCACCGCGCGCCGATGCTCTCCCTCGCCAACACGTTCTCCGAGGAGGAGCTGCAGGCCTGGGCCGCGCGCGTGGAGCGTGGGCTCGCCGGCGCCACGCCCACGTTCGTGTGCGAGCTGAAGATCGACGGGGTCGCGTGCGCGCTCACCTACGAGGACGGCGTGCTCACTCAGGCGGCCACGCGAGGCGACGGCCGGACCGGCGAGGACATCACCGCGAACGTCCGGACGCTCAAGGCGATCCCCCGGAAGCTGCGCACGGACGCGCCGCCCGCCGTGATCGAGGTGCGTGGTGAGGTCTACTTCCCGGTCAAGGCGTTCGAGCAGCTGAACGTCACGCTCACCGAGGCGGGGGACCGGCCGTTCGCGAACCCGCGCAACGGCGCGGCCGGCTCGCTCCGACAGAAGGACGCGAAGGTCACGGCGTCCCGGCCGCTCCGGATGTGGGTGCACTCGTTCGGGGCGGCGGAGGGCATCTCGTTCCCCTCACATTCGGAGTTCCTCGCCTGGTCCGAGGACGTCGGTCTCCCGGTGCCACCGACGACCGAATACCTGAAGGATCTGAAGGCGGTCATCGCGTTCCTCCGGCGATGGAAGAAGAAGCGGCACTCCCTCGACTGGGAGATCGACGGAGCCGTGATCAAGGTCGACGACGCGAAGCTCCAGCGCCGGCTCGGCGCCACGAGCCACGCTCCCCGGTGGGCGATCGCGTACAAGTTCCCGCCCGAGGAGCGGACCGCCCTGCTGAAGTCGATCGAGGTGCACACCGGCCGCACGGGGAAGGTCACGCCGTTCGCAGTCCTCGAGCCCGTGTTCGTGGGGGGCGTCACGATCACGAACGCGACGCTCCACAACGAGGACGAGGTTCGCCGGAAGGACGTCCGCAGGGGCGACACGGTGATCGTCCGCCGGGCCGGCGACGTGATCCCGGAGATCGTCGGGCCGGTCCTGGCGAAGCGGCCGAAGAACGCGCGTCGGTGGAAGATGCCGAAGGCCTGCACCTCGTGCGGGACCGAGCTCGTGCGGCCCGAAGGCGATGCGGAGTGGCGTTGCCCCAACAAGGCCGGCTGCCCCGATCAGTCCGTGGAGTGGCTGTTCCACTTCGCGGGTCGGGGGGCGATGGACATCGAGGGGCTCGGCTATAAGACGGGTATCGCGCTGCTGGAGCGGGGCTTCATCCGGGATCCCGCCGACATCTACCGGCTCACCGCGGAGCAGCTCGAGGAGCTGGATGGGTTCGCGGACATCTCGATCCAGAAGCTCCTCGGCGCGATCGAGGGATCCAAGGACCGGCCCCTCTGGCGGCTGCTCGCCGCGCTCAACATCCGGCATGTCGGGAGCCACGTCGCGGAGGTGCTCGCGTCCGGGTTCCTGTCGATCGACGCGATCGCGGAGGCATCGGCCGAGGAGATCGACGACGTCCCCGAGATCGGGCCGGAGATCGCGGCGACGGTGGCAGCGTGGTTCGCCGATCCGGACAACCTCGCCCTGGTCGAGAAGCTCCGCGAGGCCGGTGTGCGCCTCGAGGATCCGCCGCCCGCGGACGAGGGTCCGAAACCGCTCGAGGGGAAGACGATCGTGCTGACCGGCGGGCTCGACACGCTCTCGAGGGACGAGGCGACGCGGCTCGCGCAGCGCGCCGGCGCCAAGGTCTCCTCCAGCGTCTCCAAGAAGACGGACTTCGTGGTCGCGGGAGAGAATCCGGGCTCGAAACACGATCAGGCCGTGAAGCTCGGCATCGAGGTCGTGGACGAGCAGGAGCTGCTCCGGCGGCTCGGACGGGCGTAGGAGCGCGAGGGGGTGGCATGGCCGGGACGGTGATCGACGGCAACGCGCTCGCCGAGGAGCTCTCGGGCCACGTGCACGAGGAGCTCCGGCAGCTGCGTATCTCCGGCGCCCGGCCGGGCCTGGCCACGATCCTCGTCGGTGACGATCACGCGGCGGCCGCGTACGAGCGGCACGTCCGGCGGCTCGCGGAGCGTCTGGAATGCGAGTACGCGAACGAGCACCTCCCGGACGACGCGGAGCTCGCGGACGTCCTCGCGGTGGTCGGCAAGCTGAACGCGGACCCACGCGTGACCGGGATCCTGGTGCTGCGGCCGCTCCCCGCGGGGATCTCCGAGCCGCTCGTGTATCGGGCCCTCGATCCGTACAAGGACGTGGAAGCGGTCCATCCCGAGAACGCGGGCCTGCTCGCCCAGGGACGCCCTCGGTTCGTCCCGTCGACGCCCGCGTCGTGCTTCTACCTGCTCGATGCGTACGCCCGCTCGACCGATCGCGAGCCCGAGTCCTTCTACTCGGGCAGCACGCTCGTCGTCGTGGGACGGTCGGACTCCGTGGGCAAGCCGGCGGCGTCGCTCGGGCTGCAGCGGCACGCGACCGTGGTGACGTGCCACTCGCGCACGCGCGACCTGGCCGCGTTCACGCAACAGGCGGACATCCTGATCGTGGCGGCGGGCGTGGCCGGCCTGGTGACCGGCGAGATGGTCCGCGACGGCGTGATCGCCGTGGACGTGGGGATCGATCCGGTGAAGGACCCGGAGACCGGGAAGGTCCGGTTCGTGGGCGACATCGACTTCGAGAGCGTCGCGGGGAAGGCCGAGGCGATCACGCCCGTCCCCGGTGGCGTGGGACCGATCACCGACGTGTGGCTGATCGGCAACGCGGTCAGCGCCGCCGCCGCCGCGCTCCGCGTCGAGCCGCGTTTCGGGTTCACGACGTGAGCGCGCTAGGCGGATCCTTCCGCAGCGCGGACAGCCTCGGTTCGATCGTCACCTTGTTCCTCGCCGTCGACATCGTCGCCGCCGTCCTCGGGATCGTCACAACCCGGCGGGAGCTGCATCTGTTGGAGCGGTTCATCCGGGGCGAGCAGGACGTCGATGATGGTGTTCGAGGCGATCCGATCGCTCGGCCCTCTTCGCACGGATCGGGCTCATCGCGTTCGCGGCGACTGCGGTCAGCTGGTGCCTCTGGCAGCACCGCTCCCATGCGAACCTCCACGCGCTGGGGGTTCCGGAGCTCGAGTACCGACCCGGCTGGGCGATCGGCTGGTGGTTCGTCCCGATCGCGAATCTCGTGGAGGCCCTTCGAGGCTATGCGGGAGCTGTGGAAGGCGAGCGGAGGTGACTCCCGGTGGTGGGAGACGCGGACGCGACGGCTCCTCGGTTGGTGGTGGGCCTCGTGGCTCATCGGCGGGTTCGCGGGTCGGTTGCTGCTGGTCGCGACGCGCCAGATCCCGCCCGATCCCAGGCCGCTTGTGACGGCCGATCGAGTCTTGATGGTGGCGGACGCTGTCACTGTCGTCGCGAGCGTGCTCGCGATCGCAGTCGTGCGGTCGATCGTCACACGCCAGGCATCGGTTCGGCGGTCTGACGTAGCCCTGCCACCACCGCCCGCGCGCCCGCATCGTCCCACGCTGCCAGGAGCCTGCGTTCCCTAGACTGCGTCGCTATGGCGGTCGAGATCGACATCGATCATGTCGCGCGCCTCGCGCGGTTGGCGCTCACCGACGAGGAGAAGGCGCAGCTGCGGAGCCAGCTCGCGCTGATCCTGGAGCACGCGGCGAAGGTGGGCGAGGTCGCGGCGGACGACGTCCCGCCGACCGCGTACGCGATCCCACGCTCGAACGTCTATCGGGAGGACACCCCCGAGCCCTCGATCCCGCAGGGTGAGGCGCTGGCGAACGCGCCCGAGCGCGAGGACGGCCGGTTCAAGGTGCCGCGGATCGTCGAGGCCGACCGGTGACCACGGCGCTCTGCGACCTGAGCGGCTCCGAGCTCGCCGCCAGGATCTCCGGCGGCGAGGTCTCCGCGACGGAGGTCGTGGAGTCCTCGCTCGCGCGGATCGAGGCGGTGGACGACGAGATCCACGCGTTCCTCACGCGGACGCCGGAGGTCGCCCTGGAACGGGCGGCCGAGCTGGATGCCCACCGGGGGACGGGGGCGCCGCAACACGCGGTCGCGGGGATCCCGCTCGCCCTCAAGGACGTGCTGGCGACGATGGGGATCCGCACGACGTGCGGGTCGCTGATCCTGGAGAACTACCTCCCGCCCTACGAGTCGACGGCGTGGGCGCGCCTATCCGGGCACGGCAGCGTGCTGGCGGGCAAGACGAACTGCGACGAGTTCGCGATGGGATCGTCGAACGAGAACTCGGCCTTCGGTCCCGTCCGCAACCCGTGGGACCTCGAACGGGTC
Organism: uncultured Actinomycetota bacterium; assembly: GCA_963724415.1. Classification (GTDB taxonomy): domain Bacteria; phylum Actinomycetota; class UBA4738; order UBA4738; family HRBIN12; genus JAJNBA01. The sequence goes on from CAVRUS010000012.1 coordinate 536,608, forward strand.
CCCGGCGGCTCCAGCGGCGGTAGCGCAGCCGCGGTCGCCGCCGGGGAGGTCGTCTGGGCGCTCGGGACCGACACGGGCGGCTCGGTGCGTCAGCCGGCTTCACTCTGCGGCGTCGTCGGGCTCAAGCCGACGTACGGGCTGATCTCCCGGTACGGGTTGATCGCGTTCGCGTCGTCGCTGGACACCGTGGGGACGCTAACCCGGAGCGTTCGCGACGCCGCCGTGCTGCTCGGTGCGATGGCGGGCAAGGATCACCGCGACGCGACGAGCCTCGACGAGGACGTCCCCGACTACCTCGCTGGACTCGAGGGCGGGGTCGACGGTCTCCGCATCGGCGTCGTGGCGGAGGCGTTCGGCGAAGGCGTCGAGCCGGGGGTCCGCGACTCCGTGCGGGCCTCTGTCGACCGCCTGGCGGACCTCGGGGCCTCCGTCGGCGAGGCGACGCTCCCGCACGCGGAGTACACGCTGTCGGCCTACTACCTGATCGCGCCGTCGGAGGCGTCGTCGAACCTGGCCCGCTACGACGGCGTGCGCTACGGGTACCGCGCCGAGGGCGGCGCGGACTCGATCGACATGATGTTCCGCACACGGGGCGAGGGGTTCGGTCCCGAGGTCAAACGGCGGATCATGCTCGGCACGTACGCGCTCTCCGCCGGGTACTACGAGGCCTACTACGGCCAAGCGCAGAAGGTCCGGACGCTGATCATCCGCGACTACGAGAAGGCGTTCGCCGATTTCGACGTGCTGGTGTCACCGACCTCGCCCACCACGGCGTTCCGGGTGGGGGAGAAGGTCGACGACCCGATGGCGATGTACCTGAACGACATCTTCACGATCCCGGCGAACCTCGCGGGGGTCCCGGCGATCAGCGTCCCGTGCGGCCTCGACGGGGCGGGCCTGCCGATCGGGCTGCAGCTGACGGCTCCCGTCCTCGGCGAGCAGGTCCTGTTCCGCGCGGCACACGCGTTAGAGCGGGACCTCGGCCTCGTCCTCCGCCCGCCGCTCATCGCCGGCCTCTGAGCCGACGTCGTCGCGGGCGACGCTTCCGGCCGAGACGGTGAGGGCCACGGCCACGAGGATCACACCGCCCGCGATCAGGGACCGGCTCCGGAGGGTCTCGTCGGCGATCAGGTACCCGAGGTACACCGCGAACATCGGCGTCACCCACGCGTAGGTCGCGACGAGCGACGTCCGCGCGTTCCGGAGCAGCCACACGTATGCGGTGAACGCGATCCAGGAACCGAACACGACCAGGTAGGCGAGGGCCAGGATCGACGCGGCAGAGAACTGTTCCGGCTCGATCAGCGACAGCTCACCCCGCGCGATGCCCCACAAGAGCGAGATCGAGCCTCCGGCCATCATCACCATCGCGTTGCCGACGAGCGGACGGTGCGGGAGCCGCGCCCCGCGGGCGAAGAGGGAACCGGCCGCCCAGCTCATCGACGCCGAGATCGCGAGCAGCAGCCCGGAGATCGGAACGGCCATGCGCGCGTCGTTCACCAGCATCGCGGCGCCCGTGAACCCCAGCAGGATGCCGATCGCGACTCGACCCGGCAGCCGCCGATGGCCGACGAGGCGATCCCAGAGCGCGATCCAGAGGGGAACCAGCGCGAAGATCAGGGCGACGGTGCCCGACGGCACGGTCCGCTCCGCGAGGACGACGGAGCCGTTGCCGAACGCGATCAGCCCGGTTCCCACGAGGAGGGCGGCCCGCCACTGCGGCCTGCCGATCGGATCGGCCTCGGCGTCGCGCCGTCTGGTGGCAACGGCGAACAGGATGGCGCCGGCGATCACGAAGCGCGTCCCGGCGGCGATCAGGGGCGGCAAGGTCTCGTTGGTGATGCGGATCCCGAGGTAGGTCGTCCCCCAGATCACGTACACCGACCCCAGGGCGACCCAGATCAACCACGTGGGCGCCTTCCCGCGATCGAGCATCCGCACAGGATACGAACGCGTCCCGACGGCCCCGTCGGGAGGGTCCGATAGGCTGGCCCGCGCGATGGCCGAGTGGGAGACCGTGATCGGGCTCGAGTGTCACGTCGAGCTCAGCACCCGCACCAAGATGTTCTGCGGCTGCCGCAACGAGTTCGGCGCCGAGCCGAATACCCTGACCTGTCCGGTCTGCCTCGGTCACCCGGGATCGCTGCCGGTTCCCAACCGAGAGGCGATCGCGCGGATCGTGAAGGTGGGGATCGCGCTGGGGAGCCGCATCGCCCCGCGCTCCCTCTTCCACCGGAAGAACTACTTCTATCCGGACATGCCGAAGAACTATCAGATCAGCCAATACGACCTGCCGGTCTGCGTCGGCGGTGAGCTCGAGGTCGATCTCCCGGACGGATCCACGACCCGGGTGGGCATCACGCGGGTGCACATGGAGGAGGACACCGGCAAGACCGAGCACGGGAGCGCATCGGGCAGGATCCACGAAGCGGTGTCCGCCCTGATCGACTACAACCGCGCCGGGGTTCCTCTCGTCGAGTGCGTGTCGGAGCCGGACATGCGCTCGCCGGAGGAGGCGGGCGCGTACCTCCGGGAGCTGCGCGCCCTCCTCGAGGCGCTCGACGTCTCCGACGTCCGGATGGAGGAAGGCTCCCTCCGCTGCGACGCGAACGTCTCGGTGAGGCCGGTGGGAGCCGACGCGCTCGGCGTCAAGGTCGAGATCAAGAACATGAACTCCATCCGGTCCCTCGAGCGCGCGCTCGTGTTCGAGGCCGCCCGCCAGATCGCCGCGCTCGAGGCGGGCGAGCCGCTCGTCCAGGAGACGCGGCACTGGGACGAGGACTCGGGCACCACGAAGACGATGCGCTCGAAGGAGGAAGCGTTCGACTACCGCTACTTCCCGGAGCCCGACATCCCGGCGCTGGAGCCGGCCGAGGCATGGATCCGGGAGATCCGCCGGAGCCTGCCCGAGCTGCCGCGCGCTCGGCGGGCGAGGTACGTGGACGAGCTCGGGTTGAAGCCGGAGGTTGCGCGGGTGCTCGTCTCCGATGGAGCCGCGGTCGCCCTCTTCGAGGGGACCGTGGCGCTCGGCGCGGAGCCGGCCGCGGCGGCCAACTGGATCACGCAGGACCTGGCCGGCCTGCGTAACGAGGCGGTGACTGCCGACGCAGCCGGCGAACCCACGGTGGGGCCGCGGCACATCGCGGACCTCGTGGCCTTCGTGGCCGACGGGACCCTCTCCGGCGCCGGCGCGAAGCGGGCGCTCGAGGAGGCGTTCCAGACCGGCAAGACGATCGGGTCGATCGTCGAGGCGCGCGGGTTGCGGCAGGTCTCGGATGCGGGCGAGCTCGGCGCCGTGGTCGATCGTGTCATCGCGGAGAACGAGGAAGCGGCCGAGAAGTTCCGCGCCGGGAACGAGAGCGTGATCGGCTTCCTGGTCGGTCAGGTGATGAAGGCCTCCGGTGGATCGGCCAACCCCACGCTCGCGCAGGAGCTCCTCCGCGCGCGCCTCTCGGGGTAAGGCCCCCGGTGCACGTCGATCCCAAGCGGAACCGGATCCCGTTCTGGCAACTCGCGTTGTACGCGACCGCGGCGGCCGCCGCCGGGGCCACGCACCCGATCCGGAAGATGTGGCACGCGCAGAACGCGATCGACCGGTACGCCCTCTGTCACCTGACGAGCGCGGCGGGCGACTCCCTGCTCGCGATCTCCCTCGCGGACTCCGTCTTCTTCTCCCTGCCGGTCGGGCAGGCGCAGTGGCGGGTCGTCGCCTACCTGGCCCTCACGATGCTCCCGCTCGCCGTCGCGGGACCGATACTCGTCGTGCCGCTCGACCGGGCGGGGCCGCGGCGGCTGATCTCGTTCCTCGCGGCCGTGGTCCGCGCGACGATCGCGTTCTCGGTCGCAGGGTCCCTCGACACCCCCGCGATCTACCCGGCCGCTTTGGCGATCCTCGTGGCCGCCCGCGTGCACGGCATCACGAAGAACGGGCTCACGATGGCCTACGCCGGCCCCGGGGAGGGGCTGATGCGATCGAACGCCCGCCTCGGCCGCGTGGCGGTGGCGGGCGCGCTGATCGCCGCGCCGTTCGGTCTGGGGGCGGTCGCACTCTGGGGCGCGGGCGGCGCGATGGTCCTGGCCGGCATCGTCTACTCGACCTGCGCGCTGGTCACGCTGCGGCTGCCACATCCCCGGGTCACGACCGAGCCCAAGCCGATCGGCCGCCGCGGGCGGATCCCGATCCTGACGGGACCCGCGATCGGCGCGGCGGGGATGCGAGCGGCCACGGGCTTCATCCTGTTCCTCTCGGCGTTCGCGGTCCGGCGCGAGGGTTTCCCGCCCTCGTGGTTCGCGGCGATGGCGATCGCGGCCGCCGCGGGCGGCTTCCTCGCCGACCTCCTCGCCCCGAAGTTGCCGGAGACGCTGCGCGAGGAGTTCATCGTGGTCGGCTGCACGGTCGCGGCCGGCCTCGGGGCGTTCCTCGCGTTCCAGGCGTTCTCGCTCCCGGTGTTGGCGCTCTTCGCCCTCACGGCGGGCGCGGCGACGGAGCTCGGCCGGCTCGCGTTCCAGAGCCTGATGCAGGCCCACGCGCCGGAGGGCGCGCTCGGCCGCGTCTTCGTGCGCTACGAGGTGATGTTCCAGCTCTCGTGGGTCGCGGGGGCGCTCGGCCCGGCGGTGCTCTCGATCGACCTCAAGGGAGGGATCCTGATGGTGGCGGGGTTCTACCTGGCGCTCGCGGCGGCGTGGGCCGTCCGGTTCTACCGCGGAGGTCGGGAGCCGGTCGGAGCATCGGCGGACGTGCCGTAGGCTGGCACGCTGTTCCGCGTCCAGCGGAGAGAGGGAGGTTGACATGGCGGAGTTCGTGACGGTCGGCGATGCGGACGAGGTCCCCGAGGGGGAGGCGAAGGCGTTCGACGTGAGCGGCGCCGAGATCGCGGTCGCCCGGGTGGACGGTCAGCTCTACGCGTTCAGCGACATCTGCACCCACCGCCACTGCAACCTCGCGATGGGGGGCGAGATCGACGGCACCACGATCGAGTGCGAGTGCCACGGGAGCCAATTCGACATGAAGACGGGGGCGGTCGTGAACCCGCCGGCCACGGAGCCCCTGGAGACCTACGAGGCGCGTGAGGTCGACGGCCAGATCCAGGTCGGTGCCTGAGCCAAGTTCGGTATCTGAGGTGGATCCTCCTCGGTCGATCGTCATCGTCGGCGCGAGCCTCGCAGGCGGAACCGCCGCCACGGTCCTGCGCGACGAGGGCTACGACGGCAGCCTCCACCTGATCGGCGCCGAGGACGAACCGCCCTACGAGCGGCCGCCGCTCTCGAAGGAGCTCCTGCGTGGTGAGGCCACGCTCGATGAAGCCCTCGTGCGTCCCGCCACCTGGTACGCGGAGCACGAGGTCGACGCCCGGTTCGGGACGCGGGCGGCGCAGATCGACGTCCGGGGCCGCGAGGTCGTCTGCGCGGGCGGGGACCGGGTGCCCTTCGACCGGCTCCTGATCGCGACGGGCTGTCGCAACCGGCGACTCGACGTGTCCGGCTCCGAGCTGCCGGGCATCTTCGACTTGCGATACCACCGCGATGCGGTCAGGATCCGCGAGGCCGCCACCGCGGGCGCCCGCGTTGTGTGCGTGGGCATGGGGTTCATCGGCGCCGAGGTGGCGGCCTCGCTCCGATCCGTCGGCTGCGACGTCACGGTCGTCGAGATCTTCGAGACCACCCTGTATCGGATCCTCGGGCCCGAGATCGGCCGGGTGCTCGAAGCGATCCATCGCGATCACGGGGTGACGATGCACTTCAACGACTCGGTCGAGCGGTTCGAGGGCGATGGCCGGCTCGAGCGCGTCGTCACCGAGGCGGGCGTGTCGATCGACGCCGACGTCGCGATCGTCGGAGTCGGCACCGAGCCGGCCGTCGAGATCATGGCCGGGACCGGCCTCGACCAGGGCGGAGGCATCCCGGTCGGTCCCACCCTCGAGACGAGCGTGCCGGGCGTCTTCGCGATCGGCGACGTCGCCCGCCACGATCATCCGGTCTTCGGTGCGATCCGCGTCGAGCACTACGACAACGCGATCAAGATGGGGGAGCACGCCGCGAAGGCGATGCTGGGGTCGGACGGCGTCTTCGACGACCCGCACTGGTTCTGGTCCGACCAGTACGACTCCAAGGTCGAGATGGCCGGCTTCGCGCCAACCTGGGACCGGATGGTCGTTCGCGGGTCGCTCGAGGACCGCTCGTTCTGCGCGTTCTTGGTGGATGATGGCGGTGTGATCCGATCCACCGTGAGCCTCGACTGGAAGCGTGACGTCCGGAGGTCCTTCGGGCTGATCAAGGCGCAGCTCGCCCCGGATCCGGCGCTGATCGCCGATCCCGACGTGGACCTGAGAAGGCTCGTCGAGGAGGAGGAGGAGTAAGTGTTCGGGTCGCCCGTCGTCACGCACCCCGTGTGCAACCTCGACCTGCACCAGCGGATCCGGGATGCGCGGCGCGATGCCGTCGCTCGATCGGTCCGAGGGAAGCTCCGGCATCGCCGCCACGCCCGCCTCGTCGACGTCGACGGCGAGGTCTTCCGCCCCGCCGGCGAGGACGTCGGCCAAGCCTTCCGGTTCTAGGGTTCGAACGCCTCAGTCCACCGTGAGGTGGCCTGCGACCTCCTGTGGCGTTCCTTCCTGCTCGACGACGCCGTCGCGGAATAGCACCACGCGGTTCGCGTAGCGCAGGGCCTCCGGGTTGTGGGTCGCGGCCAACACCGCGCCATCCCTGCGGATCACGTCCCAGAGCGCCTCGAGGATCACGTCGGCGTTCTCGGTGTCGACCTCGGCGATCGGCTCGTCGGCCACCACGATCTCCGGCTCGGGGATCAGCGCGCGAGCGACCGCCACGCGTTGCTGCTGCCCGGCCGACAGCTCGTACGTCCGGTTGTGCATCCGGGTCTCCAGCCCGAGCCGGAGCAGCCACCCCTCCGCTCGCTCCCGCGCCTCCGCCAGATCCACGCCGTTCACCCGCAACGGCAGCTCGACGTTCTCGACGGCCGACAGGGCCGGCAGCAGTCCGAAGCTCTGGAAGACGACGCCGACCCCTCGCTGCCGGAGGTTGCGGCGCTCCTCGCCGGACATCGAGGAGATCGACTGGCCCTTCCACCGCACATCGCCCTCGTCCGGTGGGTCCAGACCCGCGAGGACGCCGAGGAACGTCGTCTTCCCGGATCCGCTCGGTCCCATCAGCGCCACGAAGTCCTTGGATCGGACCGTGACCGAAGCGCCGCGGACGGCGATGACCCCCTGCGTGCCGGGGTACCGACGGACGACGTCGATCCCCTCGACGAGCGCGGGCTCACGCATGACCGGTCTCGCTCCGTCGTCGCAGGCGGACCTCGTCCACCGAGACCTCGGCCTCGAGGTCGACGCCGCCCAACGCGGCGACGGCCTCTTCGGGCAGCCGCACGTGGCCGTCCTGGGAGACGGGATCGACCGGCACGCCCTCGTGTAGGACCCGCCCGTCGCGCACCCGGATGCGGCGATCCGCTCGCCGCGCGGCGACGAGGTCGTGCGTGACCATGATGATCGTCACGTGGAATTCGTGGTTCACGGCGCGGAACGCGTCGAGGACCCGGCCCGCCGACTCGGAGTCAAGCTCGGCCGTCGGCTCGTCGGCGAGGAGGATCGACGGCGTGTTCGACAGCGCCGCCGCGATCGCCACCCGCTGCTGCTCGCCTCCAGAGAGCATGCCCGGCGTGTGTTTCGCGCGGTCGTTCAGACCGACGAGCTCGAGGAGGCCATCGACGTCGTGCTTCCTCGCCACCTGCGTCCGGCGCACGGTGGCCGGCAGCCGGATGTTCTCGCGCACGGAGAGGTAGGGCACGAGGTTGCGTGCCGTCCCCTGCCAGACGAATCCGATCCGCTCCGCCCGATACTCGGTGAGGGCCTCGTCCTCGAGGAGCCCGAGGTCGCGCCCCTCCACCTCGACGACGCCGGCCGACGCGCGGTCGAGGCCGCCGACGAGATTCAGGATCGTCGACTTGCCGGCGCCGCTCGGGCCCACGACGGCGAGGAACTCGCCCTGGTGCACGTCGAGGTCGACGCCGGCCAGCGCCACGACCCCCATGTCCCCGACCCGGTACACCTTGTAGGTGTGGCGGAGGCGCACGAGCGCGTCCTCTCCCTCAGGCCGGTAGCGATCCGTGCTCACCTCGTTCTCGATCACTCCGCCTCCCCTCGCAGCACACCGGTGACCGAGGCGCGGAGCATCGCGCGCGCGGACAACGCGAGCGCCAGCGCCGTCGCGCCGAGGATCGCCGCGAGGGCGATCCCGAGCGACGTCCAGTCCATCAGGAACACGGGTGGGGGATAGGAGACCGAGAGGCTCGGGCCCACGTACGGCATCATCAGGATCAGCAGGACGTACCCGAGACCGAGACCCGCGAGCACGGCGAAGCCGAGGAGCAGCACCTGTTCGAGCGCGAGCGTCCGGACGATCTGGCTGGACGGCGCGCCCATCGCGCGGAGGGCGGCGAACTCGTAGTCGCGGCGGCGCTGGGCGAAGTAGAGCGCCGCCGCGACCCCGACGATGACAAGACCCGTGCCGCCCGCCGCCGAGACGAAGTTCATGCCGAGGGCGAGGCTCTGCGGGAGCTGCGCCAGGAAGCCCTCGATCGGGGCGGTCCGCGCGGTCGCTCCGGGGAAGAACCCCTGGGCTTCGAGGAGCGGGATCGGGCTGCGATCGCCCTCCGCCCAGACCTCGTTCAGGACGAGCCCCGCCTCGGGGACCGCGGCCGCGCGCTCGAGGAGCGCCGGGCCCGACAGGACGATGAACGGCGCGTTCGGGATCACCGAGGGGAACTGCAAGGCGCCGACCACCGGATCGAGCTGGAGCTCCTGGCCGCCGAGGGTGACCTGGAACAGCGGCCCACCGGGCGAGGCGATGCCCGGCGAGACGAGGGCGGGCAGCGGATCCGAGGACGGCACGAGGCCGCCGATCACGTCCGAGGCGCCCGACTCCATCTCGTACCGCACGCCGGTCCCCTCGGCTTCGATCGTGCCCGCGCTCCCGCGCCAGGTCAGCGGCTGCCAGCCGGCGAGCGAGATCGCTTCCCCGTCCGCCTCGACCGAGGAGATCAGGAACGTGACCTCGTCGGCGGAGTCGAGAGAGGTCCGGGAGATCGTGATCGAGAACAGGCGCACGGCGTCGTCGAGGTCCAGCTCGTAGGTTGCGACTCCCAGCTCCACCGGCTGGAGCGCGCTCGTGTGCACCACCCCGTCCCCGTCCACCCCGGTCGCCGCGATCTGCAGGTTGCGCACGTCGGGCCCCGAGTCCATCTCCAGGGTCAGCGTCGACGTCGGTGCCGGCAGGTCCATCCCGAACGCCGGCGTCTCGAGCTGCTGCATGATCTCGGGAAGCGGGGTCTCGGAGAAGTCCTCCCGCCACCAGGCCGCCGCGGCGTGCCGTTCCGGGTCGATGCCGAGGGCGACCGGAGGCAGGTTGAACGAGCCGGCCTCGAGCCGCGGATCCGTGCGCACGACCGGCGTGGTGAGCGGGGGCATCTCGTCGATCGCGGTCAGGACGTTGTCGGGTGGGGTCACGTTGATGCGCCAGTCGGCGCCGACCTGTGCGTGGGCCGCGTCTTCGTGGTTGCGCAGGACGATCGCTCGGTAGGAGGTCGAGACGACGAGCAGCCCCATCGAGAGCAGGAGCAACAGCGCGGCGGCGAAGCCGGTCCCCGGGGACCGCCCGACACGCCGGCCGGCCAGGTAGCGCGAGAGGTGGCGGCTGCGGCCGATCCGTGAGTCGAGCGCCCGGAAGACGAGGAGGAGGAGCCGGAGCGCCAGGAATGATCCACCGAACAGCAGGAGGGTCGGCGCCACGAGGATCAGCGGGTCGATCTCGCCGGACCCGGCCTCCGGCCCCGTCCCGGTCCGGAGCTGGAGGAACGCGAACACGCCGAGCGGCAGGACGAAGAGCTCCACCGGCACCCGCGCGAGCAGCGGCCGGTCCTCGCGCGAGGCGGCCCGCCGCTCCTCCAGGATCGTCCGCGACACGTAGGGGATCGACAGCCCGATCAGGATGAGCGCGCCGATCACCGCCGCGACCGCACCGAGCTGCTCGCCCGCCACGTTCAATCGGATCGGGAAGCTCACGCCCGGGAGATCGGGTCCGTTCGCCGTGCTCGCGAGGGCGGCCAGGGCCATCCCGAGGAGCAGTCCCAGCGGGTAGGCGACGATCGCGGCGAACACGGCCTGGGCGGCCTGGGCGGAGAGCAGCACGCCCCGGCGGAACCCGCGGCTATGGAGCACGGCGAGCTCGAAGCCCTGCCGCGTGAGCGCGAGGGCCCCGACGCCCGCGAGCACCGCCAGCGTGACCGCGCCGATCTGGAACACCACGAGCAGGATGGGGACCGCGAGGTCGGCGATCCGTTGCCGCACGAGCTCGAGGAGCGTGCCGAGTCCCGAGGTCAGCGTGATCGAGCTCAGGCCGAGGTCCGTCTCCCCTTGCAGGCTCGAGAAGACGCTCGCCACCTGGTCCGGCACGTCTGAGACCTCCTCGAAGGGAACCCCCGTGAGATCGAGGAACACGTCCCACGAGTACTGGGTCGTGAGCTCGAGGTCGCCGGTCGCGCTCACGATCGTGTCGACCGTCACGACGGCCGGCTGCGGCTGGGTGGAATCGGGGGCCGGGAACGGGTTCTGGGATCCGAACCAGTACGGGTCGTCGCGATCGGGGCTGACGTAGGTGCCCACCACGGTCAGCTCGATCTCCTCCCCGGTCGGGCCGATCACGGCCAGGCGGTCGCCGGCGCGGACGCCGAGTTGCTGCGCGACGCCCGCGTGGAGCACCACCTCACCCTCCCCTGGGGCTCGACCGCGGATCTCCAGGTGATCCTCGATGCCTTCGCGGGCGAGGATCGCGACGGAGGGTCCGGCAGGCGACCCGAGGCGGACCGTCCCCAGGCCTTGCCGCACGATCTGCTGGACGGGCAGCGAGTCGATCCGATCCGTGATCACCTCGTCGGCCGCCTCCCAGTCGAACGTGTCGTCCCCGAAGACCTGGAGACGCGCGTTCTTGACGGTGGGGGCGGCGCCGGCCAGCTCGGAGGACAGGATCGCCTCCCGTGCGGCGTCGGCGTAGATCGGCCCGGCGACCAGGACCCCCACGGAGAACGCGAGCGTGACCACCACGGCCAGGCCCAGCAGCCGCTGGGCGGCGAATCGTTTCAACAGGAATCGAAGGGTCGCCATAACGCACCTCGGGGCCCGGCCAGGGCCCCGTCCGAAGGATGATACGGACCTGCGGTTCCTTGCCGCCCAGGCGGAGTGTCGGAACCTTGCCCCCACCTGCCCGCTTGCTACGCTGCCGACGGCGGGTCCGTTCCCCACAACCGGCGAAGGCACGTCCCCGGAACGGCCCCCAAGAGACGACCCGGAGAGACGAGACACGACAGGAGACCGCATGGACAGGCCCGAGATCATCCTGGCGCCCGGACCGACCCCGATCCCGCCCGAAGTGCTGCTCGCGCAGGGAAGCCCTCTCGTCTACCACCGCGGTCCCGGCTTCGGACGCCTGATGCGCGAGGTCACCGCCCACCTGAGGGAGCTCTACCGGACCGACCGCGCGGAGGTGCTCCTGATGACCTCCTCTGGTACCGGCGGGCTCGAATCCGCGATCCAGAACGTCTTCTCACCGGGCGACGAGGTGCTCGTCCCACTCGCGGGCTTCTTCTCCGAACGGTGGCAGAGCCTCGCCACCGCGATGGGGCTCACCGTGCGCACGGTGGACCACGAGTGGGGCCAGAAGGTGGATCCGGCGCGGGTCGCGGACGCCCTGGCGGAACGTCCCGCGAAGGCGGTCCTGCTCACGCAGTCCGAGACGTCGACCGGGGTGATCCAACCGGTCGAGGAGCTCGCCCGGGTGGCCAACGACGCCGGCGCCCTCGTGGTCGCCGACGTCGTGAGCAGTCTCGGCGCGGTGCCGTTCGCGTTCGACGACTGGGGGGTCGACGTGGCCGTCGGCGGTTCCCAGAAGGCGCTGTCGGCGAGCCCCGGGATCGCGTTCGTCGCGATCAGCGAGCGCGCGTGGGAGGCGCACGAGGCCGCGACCCTGCCCCGGTTCTACTTCGACTGGTCGATCTACCGCCGGTTCGCGGCGCTCCCGGAGCCCGAGAACCCGTGGACGCCGGCGATCAGCGTGATGCAGGGGCTCCACGCGGCCCTCGAGCTGTACTTCCAGGACGGCGTCGACGCCGCGTACCGGCGCCATGAGCGCCTGTCGCGGGCGGTCAAGGAGGGCGCGAAGGCGCTCGGCCTCGACCTGTTCGGAGAGGGGCTCGACGCCAACTGGACCGTCACGGCGATCCGGGCACCCGAGGGGATCGACGCCGACACGATCAGCGATCGGATCCGGTCGGACTTCTCCTGCGTGATCGCGCCGGGGCAGGGCCCCCTCAAGGGCAAGGTCTTCCGGATCGGTCACTTCGGCTACTTCAGCGAGCTCGACATCATCCGAGGCCTGGCCGCCCTGGAGATGACCCTCGAACGGCTCGGCCACCCCGTGAAGCGGGGCGCGGCCGTGGCGTCCGCCGAGGGCGTCTTCCAGGAGGCGGCGGGCTAGCGTGCGGGTCCTCGTCACCGAGAAGCTGTCGGACGCGGGTCTGGGGCTCTTGCGTGAACGGTTCCAGGTCGACGTGCGCGAGGATCTCGCGCGCGGCGACCTGTCCGCGGAGATCGCCCCGTACGACGCGCTCGTGATCCGCAGCGCCACCCGCGTGACCGCCGAGGTCCTCGATGCGGCGCCGCGGCTGAAGGTCGTCGCGCGCGCCGGCATCGGCGTGGACAACGTCGACGTCGAGGCGGCGACGCGCCGGGGGGTGCTGGTCGTGAACGCCCCGCAGTCGAACACGATCAGCGCCGCGGAGCACACGATGGCGTTGCTGCTCGCGCAGGCCCGCAACGTCCCCCAGGCCGACCGCGAGCTCCACGCGGGACGGTGGGACAAGGAGCGTTGGCAGGGCGTGGAGCTCGCGGGCAAGACGCTCGGGCTGATCGGTCTCGGCCGCGTCGGCACACTGGTCGCCTCGCGCGCCCAGGGGTTCGGGATGCGGGTGATCGCGTTCGACCCCTACGTCTCGGGGGAACGGGCGAAGGAGCTCGGCGTGGACATGATGCCCACCCTCGAATCCCTCCTCGTGCAGGCGGACTTCGTCTCGATCCACCTCCCGGGCTCGCGCGACACCTTGGGGCTGATCGGCGAGCACCAGCTCGCGATGATCAAGCACGGCGCGCGGCTCGTGAACACGTCACGCGGCGGCATCGTCGACGAGGAGGCGCTCGCGAAAGCGCTCGAGGACGGCCGCCTCGCCGGCGCGGCGCTCGACGTCTTCGCCGTGGAGCCCGCCACCGACTCGCCGCTGTTGGGGATGGAGCAGGTCGTCGTCACCCCGCACCTCGGCGCGTCGACGGTGGAGGCGCAGGACAAGGCCGGAACGACCGTGGCCGAGATGGTGCGACTCGCCCTCGAGGGCCAGTTCGTGCCGTACGCCGTGAACGTGTCCGCCGGCGCCGAGGTGAGCGAGGCGGTCCGCCCGTTCGTCGGCCTCGCGGAGCGCCTGGGGTCGCTCGCGGCCGGCCTGGCGGACGGCGGGGTCCGATCGATCGTGGCGTCCTACCTCGGACGGGTGGCCGAGCACGACACGCGCGTGCTCACGCTGGCGATCTTGAAGGGGATCCTCGGCCGCTCCGTGAACGAGCCGGTGTCCTTCGTGAACGCGCCGCTCCTCGCGCGCGACCGGGGGCTGACGGTGAGCGAGATGCGCTCCACCGGGTCGCAGGACTACGTGAGCCAGATCTCCCTCCGCGCGCAGACCGAGTCCGAGACCGAGATCGAGGTGGCGGGCACGCTGCTCGGGAAGAAGAACGCGGAGCGCGTGATCCAGGTCTGGGACTTCGAGGTCGAGATCGAGCCCGCGCCGTACATGTTGTTCTTCGTCTACGAGGACCGCCCCGGCATCATCGGCAAGGTCGGCACCCTCCTCGGCGAGCACGACATCAACATCGCCACCATGGAGGTGGGTCGCAAGGCCGCCGGCGGCGACGCGTTGATGGGGCTCACGGTCGACTCGCCCGTCCCGCCCGACGTCCTGCAGACGGTGGCGGACGCGATCGACGCGCACACGATCCGCGCCGTCACGCTCACGACCTGAACCGGCGTTCGTGACGTGACCGGAGGTACTTCCTGGGTCCCCGATCCCCGTGCTACCCTGGTCGGACCATGAAGCGGTACATGACGAAACGACCAGTGCACGGGGCCCTCTGACGCCTTCCGCGCGTCGCGCCCCGTAGTTCGTTCGTCGATCCTCCGCACCGTCCGCAAGGAGACCGCTCATGATCCGCTCCGCGAAGTCCAACGTTCGTCGACTGGCGACCGGTCGCATGATCTCGGTGACCGGGGGCGCGGCCGCGTATACCGCGCTCAACTACACCATCTGGGAGCGCACCCACTCGCCGTACATGCAGGCGCTCTCGCTCCTGCTCACGTTCGGTGTGGCCGGCCTCGTGGGTCCGTTCACGGGCGCGCTGGGCGACCGCTACAACCGCAGGACGGTGATGATCTGGTCCGAGGCGATCTCGGCGGTCTTCTTCGCGGCGATGGTCTTCGCGAAGGACCCGGGCATGTTGATCGCGCTCGCGTTCGGCTCCGCGATCGCCGAGCTGCCGTTCTTCTCGGCCTCTCGAGCAGCGATCCCGAACCTCATCGAGTCGGAGGACGACCTCTCGTGGGCGAACAGCCTCGTGTCGATGGGGGTCCACGCCGGCATCGCGGTCGGTCCCGTGATCGGGGGCGGTCTCGTCGCGATCCTCGCGTCCGGTGACTCGCCGAACCCGGACCAGCTGCACATGGCCGGCGCCGTCGTCTTCGGACTGAACGCGATCTCGTTCCTGGTCTCGCTCGTCATCACGCTGACGGTCCGCGGTCGCTTCGAGGAAGAGCGCGCTCCCGACGCCGAACCAGAGCACGAGGGGTTGTTCGCAGGTGCGTCGTACCTCTGGCGCGAGCTGGTGCTCCGGCGGATGGCGATCGCATGGCTCGTCTTCGTCCTCGGGATGGGCATGGGGATGGTGGCGGACGCACCGCTCGCGGAGTCCTTCGGTGCCGGCGGATGGGGCTTCGGCCTCCTGATCGCGTGCTGGGGGACGGGCTCCGTGCTCGGCACCGTGTTCGGGCGATGGATGAACGCCCGTACGGAGCCCGTGTGGATGGTCTGCGGAGCGGCTGGGGTGGCGGTGTCGGCCTTCGGGGTCGGCCTCTTCGGGCTGTTCCCGCTCGTTCTCGTGTCCCTGCTCGTGATGGGGACCTCGGACGGGATCTCGATCGTGGCCGAGAACGGGATCATGCAGCGCCGCACACCGGACGCCGTCCGGAGCCGGACGATGGCTGCGCTCGAGGCCGTCCTGTCCCTGGGGCTGGCGATCGCGTACCTCGCCGCCGGGCCGATCCTGCGCCTGGTGGAGGCACAGACCGTCTACGTGATCGCCGGGGTGTTCGCCGTCGGCGCAACCGTCGTCCTCCTACCGCTCCTCAAGCTCAGGAAGGAAGGGGACCACGGTAGGGCAACCGGCCCAGGTGCCGTAGTACAGCAGCCGACTACCGGAGAGCGCGCGACTGTGTGATTCTTGCCCTCGTGATGGAGGGCACGGGCCGCGCTGCCGTACGCCGGGTCGCCGTGGCGCGCGGGATCTCCCTGACGGGGAGCGGGGCGGCGTTCGCGGCGCTGGCGTACATCGTCTACCGCCTGACCGGGAACTCCGCGGTCTGGTTGTCCGTGACGCTCCTGCTCACGATGGGCCTGCAGGGGCTCGTGCAGCCATTCGCCAGCTGGCTCGGCGACCGGTTCGATCGGCGGCGGGTCCTCGTGATCTCCGACGTCGCCGCCGCGGGGGGCTTCGTCGCCCTGGCGTTCGCGCGGACGCCCGGCCAGCTCGTCGCGGTCGCCGCCGTCACGGCGGTCCTGGAGTCTCCGGTGTGGGCCGTCGCCGGAGCGTCGATCCCGAACCTGGTCGAGGAGGAGCACCTCCCGTGGGCGAACGGGCAGGTGGCGATCGGCCGGCACCTCGGCAGCTTCATCGGCCCGCTGCTCGGGACGCAGCTGATCGTGTGGCTCGCCGGCGATGGCGCCTCCGCTGATGAACTGCTCGCCGCCGGCGCGATCGTGTTCGGGATCAACGCCGTGACGTTCCTCGTGTCCGCCTGGTTGATCGGCTCCACCCCCGGCCGGTTCAACGACGAACGGCCCGCGGTGAGTGAGCACGCGGGGATCCGTGCCGGGTACCGCTACGTGATGAGCGACCGGGTGCTTCGCGCGATCCTGATCGGGTGGTCCGTGCTCCTGCTCGGCGTGGGGCTGATCCTCGTGGCCGAGCTCCCGTACGCGCTCGGGTTCGGGCAGAACGCGGTCGGCTACGGGTTGATCTCCGCGCTGTGGGGGGGTGGGGCGGCCCTGGGTGCCGTGTTCGCCGCGCGTTGGCTCACCGCCGCGCGAGAGCCGCGCACGCTCCTCGTGTCCGTCTTCATGGGGGGCGTGATCATGCTTGCGATCGGATGGACGCCTGTATGGATCATCGCGCTCGTCCTGATGGTCGTGGAGGGCGTCTTCGAGGGGTTCGCGAGCGTTTCGGAGCAGGGTCTTCTCCAGCGGCGAACCCCCGACGACGTGCGGAGCCGCGTGGCGGGCGCCGTCGAGGCCGCGACGCTGATCGCCCTCGCGGTCTCGCTCACCGCCGGCGGGCCGATCGTCGACTGGCTGGGGCCTCGGGTGGCGTACTACGTGGGCGGGATCATGACGCTGGGCGCCGCCTTGATCATGGCGAGTCCGCTCCTTCACCCCGGGCTCCCGCCCCATCAGGCAGACGAGGCCTTCGGGTTCGTTCCGCCCCAGCGGGTCGTCGTCGATCCGCCCGAGCCGGTCGCCGCCGAACGGCCGGCCGGCGCCTAAGGACCGGGCAGCCGGGTCGCGGGGTCGGGGAACAGCACACGGAACGAGGCGCCGCCGCCCTCCCGATCCTCCACCCACGCGCGGCCGCCGTGTGCCTCCGCGAACCGCGCCACGAGCGACAGGCCGACGCCGAACCCCGGCGAGGGCGCTGAGCGCTCACCGCGCTCGAACGGCTCGAAGAGACGGTCACGCTCGCCCGCCGCGATGCCGGGGCCGTCGTCGTCGACGCGCACGACCACGCCGTTGTCGACCCGTCGCGCCCCGACCCAGATCGTCGCCGTCGGTGGCGTGTGCTTGATCGCGTTCACGAGCAGGTTCTCGACGATCCGCACCACCATCGACTCGTCGATCCACGCGTCGATCGGCTCCATCTGCACGTGGACCGTCCGCTCATCCAGGACGTCGGACTCCGCCACGGTGCGCCCCAGCAGGGCACCCAGATCCATCAGCTCGCGGCGCGGCTGCACGAGGCCTCGCGTCAGGCGATCCATGTCGAGCAGGTCGTTGACCATGGCGGTCAGGCGCCTCGACTTCCGCGCGAGGCTCCGGACGAGCTGCTTGCGATCCTCCTGCGAGATCCCGAGCTCGTCGGCGCTCTCCAGCGTGATCGCGCTTCCGAGGATCGCCGACAACGGCGTGCGCAGATCGTGGGAGACCGCCGTGAGGAACGTGTTCTTCATGTCGTCGGCCTCACGGAGCCGCTCGACGGCGAGCCGCTCCATGTCCAGTGCCTGCGCCAGCTCCTGCTCGGCGCGTTTCTGCTCGCTGATGTCGTACATCACACCTTGGTAGAAGAGCGGCTCGCCCGACTCGTCGCGGATCGGGACGGTTTCGTCGTGGACCCACACGGTCCGTCCGTCGCGCGCGACCATCCGGTAGTCCGCGTTGAACGGATGCTCGTCGCTCGCCTGCTGCTCGGCCGAGAGCACTCGTTCCCGGTCCTCCGGGTGGAGCAGCTCGCGCCAGAGCGTGGGACGCGCCTGACGCTCCTCGGGTGAGTACCCGAACAGCTCCTCGTACTGGGGGCTGATGTAGAAAGGCGCATCGTCGGAGCCGCCTTCGCCCTCGATGTAGACGACCGCCGGGATCCGCTCCGCGAGCGACTTGAACTTCACGGCCTCCGACCGGAGCTCGGACTCGAGCCGTTTCTGCTCGGAGATGTCCACGTAGAGCCCCTGGACGTAGGCGGGAAGGCCGTCCTTGCCTTTCACCACGTTCCCCTGGTCGCGGATCCACACGATGCTGCCGTCGGGCCGGATCATCCGGTACTCGAGG
The DNA here is from genome assembly GCA_963724415.1 of uncultured Actinomycetota bacterium. Taxonomy (GTDB): domain Bacteria; phylum Actinomycetota; class UBA4738; order UBA4738; family HRBIN12; genus JAJNBA01. The sequence continues at coordinate 554,804 of CAVRUS010000012.1, forward strand.
ATGAACGGGTCCCCCTTCCGGATCGCTTCTCGGATCCCGCGCGCCGCCTCATCACGGTCGTCCGGATGGAGGTGCGAAGCCCAGGCGTCGTCGGTGGTGAACGCATCGGCGGACAGCCCCAACACGGTCTCGACCTGCGGGCTCACGTAGATCGATGACATCTCGTCGTCGGCGGTGTCCATGTACGTGACGGCGGGCAGCTGCTCGACGAGGTGCCGGTAGCGGCGCTCGACCTCCTGGAGTTGGAGCTCCGCCTCCTTCCGGTGGGTGATGTCGAAGAAGAAGCCGAGGACGTACTCGGGTTCGCCGGCCTCGCCGCGCACGGTGGTCGCGGAGTCCCGCACCCAGATCACCCGTCCGTCGTCGCGGACCATGCGGTACTCGAGCGTGAACGGCTCGCCTGACAGGACACCGGCGATCGTCTCGCTCCGGGCCCGCTCCCGATCTTCCGGGTGCACCCGCTCCGCCCACTCCTCGCCCGTCGATCCCGACGGGCGGCCGAGGAGATCGTTGACCTGCGGGCTCACGAACAGGTTGGCGAGGCTCTCGTCCGGCGCGTCGATGTACGTGACGATCGGGAGCTGTTCGATCAGCGTGCGGTAGCGGGCCTCGACCTCCGCGGCGCGGGCCTCCGCCTCCTTCTCGCGCGTGATGTCGACGATGAGGCCGATCCAATGGGCCGCCCGGCCGTTGGACGCGTCGACGTGGACGGCCTCGTCCCGGACCCAGATGACGCGGTCCTCCGCGAGGACGAGGCGGTACTCCTCGAGGTACGGCGCCGACGTCGCGTCCGCGGCGACATCGGCCATCTCCACGCGTTCGCGGTCGTCGGGATGCACGAGCGAGTACCAGAAGTCGCGCGACTCCGTGAACCGCTCCGGCGGGTAGCCCGTCAGCTCCTCGATCCGCGGGCTCATGTACGAGGTCATGCCGGCCGGCCCCTCGGTCTCCACGTAGGCGGCACCGGGCATCGACCCGAGGACGTGATGGAAGGTCAGGTCCTCGATCGGGAATTCGCGGGCGTCCAGCGGCGTCGGCGTCGTCATCGCTCCTCAGGGCGTGCTCGGATAGGAGTTCGTGTGAAGCATCGGCGCAGCCGGGTCCCGACGTGAATGGTCCCTCCGGGCCTTGCCGAGACCGGCTCGTTCGGCCTATGCGGCGTCCCCCGGACTCTCGATCAGGAACGCTCGAACCCGAACGGGCTGACCAGGTCCTTGATGCTCGGCGCGTCGTAGGCTCCGCCGGTCCCTCGACGAGGAGCATCCATGTCCGAGACGTTCACGTTCTACATCCAGCCCTGGTACCGGAAGTCGCCGTACTTCGAAGCCACGAAGCGGGCGGGCTGCCGGAGCTGGGGCCTCTACAACCACATGCTGCTGCCCACGCTCTACGACGACCCGGTCACCGAGTACTGGGCTCTCCTGCACGACGTGACGATGTGGGACGTGTCCGTCGAGCGCTGCGTCGAGATCACCGGACCGGACGCGTTCGAGTTCACGAACCTCCTGACGTGTCGTGACCTGACGACGTGCGCGGTCGGTCAGTGCAAGTACGTGCTGCTCACGGCACGGCGCGGCGGCATCGTGAACGACCCCGTGCTGCTCCGGATCGAAGAGGATCGGTTCTGGCTCGCCCTCGCGGACTCCGACGCGCTCCTGTACGCGAAGGGCGTCGCGGCCTTCGCCGGCATGGACGTCGACATCGAGGAGGCGGATGTCTCGCCGATGCAGATCCAGGGTCCCAAGTCGAAGGACGTGATCCGTGCGCTGCTCGGCGACGAGATCGCCGACCTCGGGTACTACCGGTGCGCCGAGACCGAGGTCAACGGCATCCCGCTCGTCGTCTCCCGGACGGGTTGGACGGGAGAGGTCGGGTACGAGCTCTACCTCCGCGATGCCTCGCGCGGCGACGAGCTGTGGCGGCTCGTGGAGGAGGCCGGCGCGCCCTCCGGGATCCGCGCGATCGCGCCGTCGGAGGCGCGGCGGATCGAGGCGGGCATCTTCAACTACGGCTCGGACATGCGCCCCGAGGACACGCCGTTCCACATCACCGGGCTCGAGCGGTTGGTCGAGCTCGACCAGGAGGCAGACTTCATCGGGAAGGACGCCCTGCGGCGGATCGCCGAGGAAGGGGTCGACCGGAAGCTCGTCGGGATCGACATCGGCGGCGCGCCGATGAGCGACGAGGGCGCGCTGAACGACTTCTGGCCCGTGCATGACGCATCCGACCCCAGCGGCGAAGCGGGAGAGGGCATCGGTCGCGTGACCGCCGGCGCGTGGTCGCCGAGGCTCGAGCGGAACATCGGCTACGCCTGGGTCCCGGCCACGCACCAGACGGTCGGGACGCCGCTCGCGCTCCATGCCCACGACGGCGTCCGGGAGGCGACCGTGGCGGCGCTCCCGTTCGTCGATCCGACGAAGGAGATCCCGAAGTCGTGAGCGGCTCGATGCGGTTCGACCGGGCGGTCGAGTACTACGACCGCACGCGCGGTCTCTCGGAGGACACCTCGCGCGAGATGACCGCGCTCCTGGCGAACGAGCTCCGGGGGAGGGGCCGGACCCTCGAGATCGGCGTGGGGACCGGGCTCGTCGCCCTGCCGCTCGCGGCCGCCGGCGTGCCCATGGTCGGCCTGGACCTCTCGGCGCCCATGCTCGCCAAGCTCGTGGAGAAGGCGGGTGGGCGGGCGCCGTTCCCCGTGGTGGTCGGGGACGCGACCACGCTGCCGTTCGCGGACGATCGCTTCGGCGGGGCGGTGGTCCGACACGTCCTGCACCTGGTGCCGGGGTGGAGGCAGGTCGTGGCGGAGCTCGTCCGCGTCGTCGCCCCGGGCGGGATCGTGCTGGTCTCGAGCGGGCAGGTCCCCGAGCCGTGGCACGAGCTGACCGAACGGTTCATGGACCGGGTCGGCCGCCCCTCCTTCGCCGACGCGCTCGATTCCTGGGAGACCGGCGCGATCGTGCAGGCGTTCGGGACGCACGCGGCCGAGGTTCGGGAGCTCCCACGGATCACCTCACGGGTCGCGCAGACGATGGGGGAGTTCCTCGATCAGATGGAGGCCGGCATGCACTCGTGGACGTGGGAGGTCGACGAGGGGAGGCGACGGGAGGCGGTCGCGGAGCTCCGCACGTGGGCGCTGGAGCGCTGGGGCTCCCTGGATCCGCCCGGGAGCCGGGACGTCGCGATCGAGTGGCACGCGTTCGACCTCGCCTGACGGGCGCCGGGTATCCTGAGAACCCGCCGAAGCCGTCCCAGAGAGTCGTACAAGGAGGATCCGGGTGCCGATCACGCAGGTCGAGAAGATCTGGATGGACGGCGAGCTGGTGCCGTGGCAGGACGCCCAGGTGCACGTGCTCTCGCACGCCGTGCACTACGGCAGCGGGGTCTTCGAGGGCATCCGGGCCTACGAGACCACCCGCGGCGCCGCCGTGTGGCACCTCGACGAGCACCTGAAGCGCCTGTTCCGCTCCGCGAAGCTCTACCACACCGACATCCCGTACTCGCGCGAGGCGATCACGCAGGCCACGAAGGACGTGATCCGCGCGAACGACCTGAACGCGTGCTACATCCGGCCGCTCGTGCTCCGCGGCTACGGCGAGATGGGCGTGAACCCGCTCCAGGCGCCGGTGAACGTGGTGATCGCGGTCTGGCCCTGGGGCGCCTACCTCGGCGAGGAGGCGCTCGAGCAGGGCGTGCGGATCAAGATCAGCAGCTGGCGCCGCAACGGCCAGAACTCGTTGCCCGCGGCCGCGAAGGCCACCGGGCAGTACATCAACTCGGTCCTCGCCAAGGTGGAGAGCCTGAAGGCCGGCTACGACGAGGCGATCATGCTGAACGAGGCGGGCTTCGTGACCGACGGCTCCGGCGAGAACGTGTTCGTCGTCCGGGACGGCGTGCTGGCCACGCCGCCGATCTCCGCCGGGTGCCTCGACGGCATCACGCGCGGCTCGGTGATCACCTTGGCCCGCGATCTCGGCTACGAGGTCCGCGAGGAGAACCTCGTCCGCACGGATCTCTACAACGCCGACGAGTGCTTCTTCACCGGGACGGCCGCCGAGCTCACGCCGATCCGCGAGGTGGACGATCGCGCCGTCGGCGAGGGTCACCGGGGACCGGTGACGAAGGAGCTCCAGGGCGCGTTCTTCGCGGCGACGAAGGGCGAGAACGAGAAGTACGTCCACTGGCTGACCTACGTGAACGACTGATGGGAGAGTCCGAAGAGCGATACCGGCTCCCGCGGACGGTCGTCCCGTCGCGCTACGACCTGACGCTGGAGCCGGATCTCGACGCCGGGACGTTCGACGGCACGATCGAGGTCGCGCTCCAGGTCCTCGAGCCGGTCACCGAGATCGTCCTGAACGCGAACGAGCTGCAAGCTCGACAGCGCCACGCTCACCGCCGCCGACGGCCGCGCGGTCGAGGTCGCGAAGATCCTCACCGACGACGACGCCGAGCGAGCGACCCTCTCGCTCGCCGAGACCGCGGAGCCGGGGGACTGGACCCTCCGGATCGCGTTCGCCGGCGAGCTGAATCCTCGGCTCACCGGCTTCTACCGGAGCACCTATCAGGACGCGGACGGCGCCACCCGCGTCGTCGGGACCACGCACTTCGAGGCGACGGACGCCCGCCGCGCGTTCCCCTGCTGGGACGAGCCCGACCTGAAGGCGGTCTTCGCGACCACGCTCGTCGTGAACGAGGGGCTCACCGCCGTCTCGAACGGCCCGGAGGTGGAGCGGGAGACGCTCGACGACGGGCGGGTGCGGATCCGGTTCGGCGACACGATGAAGATGTCGACCTACCTGGCGGCGTGGGTGGTCGGGCCGCTCGAGATCACGGAGCCCGCCGACGCACGCGGCGTGCCGGTGCGGATCGTCCACGTCCCCGGCAAGGGCGCGCTGACGAGCTTCGCGCTCGATGCGAGCGTCCACTCCCTGAACTGGTTCGGGGACTACTACGGCATCCCGTACCCGGAGGCCAAGCTCGACAACGTCGCGATCCCGGACTTCGCGCAGGGGGCGATGGAGAACGTCGGCTGCGTGACCTACCGCGAGCAGGTGCTGTTGCTCGACCCGGCCCGGTCCACGCAGGAGGAGCAGCTCGGCGTCGCCGAGACCGTCGCGCACGAGCTGGCGCACATGTGGTTCGGGGACCTCGTGACGATGCGCTGGTGGAACGGGATCTGGCTGAACGAGGCGTTCGCCACGTTCATGTCGATGCTCGCGGTCGACGACTTCCGGCCGGCCTGGGAGATCTGGAACACGTTCACGCGCGACCGGACGAACGCGTTCGAGGTCGACGCGCTGGAGACGACGCGGCCGATCGAGTACGAGGTCCGGTCGCCGGACGACGCCAGCGGGATGTTCGACACGCTCACGTACGTGAAGGGCGGCGCGGTGCTGCGGATGCTCGAGCAGTGGCTCGGGCCGGAGCGCTTCCGCGACGGGATCCGCCGGTACCTCGGGAAGCACGCCTACGGCAACACCGAGACGCACGACCTCTGGGACGCGCTCGAGGAGGAGACGGGCGAGCCCGTCCGCCGCGTGATGGACGCCTGGATCTTCCAGCCGGGCTATCCGGCGATCTCCGTGGGCCTCGACGGCGACCGCGTGCGGTTCTCGCAGCGCCGGTACATCCCGTCGGACCCCGACGACGCCACGACGTGGCCGGTGCCGCTGGTGATCCGCCAGGTGGCCGGCGACCAGGAGCGCGTCGACCGGATCCTGATCGAGGCCGACGGCGCGGAGCTCGACCTGCTCGCGCCCGATGCCGTCGTGGTGGCGAACGCCGGCTCCGCGAGCTTCGTCCGCGTGTTCTACGACGACGAGCTCCGGTCACGGATCGTCTCGCGCGCGATGGACGTGCTGACCCCGATCGAGCGCTACAGCCTGGTCGACGACGCCTGGGCCGCGGTCGTCGGCGGATCGGCCCCCGCGGGATCGTTCCTCGACCTCGTCACGGGCTTCGGCGACGAGACCGACCTGCGCGTGTGGCAGGGGATCCTCGGCGGGCTCGGTTGGCTCGACCGGTTCGTGGACGACGAGCCGCGCGAGCGCCTGCGGGCGTTCGTCCGGGACCTCCTCCGGCCGGTGCTCGCGCGGCTCGGCTGGGATGCCTCGCCCGACGAGTCCGACCTGACCCGGGCGCTCCGCGGCCAGCTCGTGCAGTCCCTCGCGATCCTCGGAGCGGACCCCGAGACCCTCGCCCAGTGCCGCGAGCTGGAGCTCGAGGACGAAGGTGATCCGCAGCTCCTGCAGGCGGCGGTGGAGGCCGTCGCGGCGGAGGGGACGAAGGACGACCTCGACCGCTACTGGCAGCGCTACCGAGCGGCTCGCACCCCGCAGGAGGAGGAGCGCTACCTGTTCGCGACGTCGCGCTTCCCCGGCGACGCGGAGATCGGGCGTGTCCTCGCCGCCGCGATGACGGACGAGATCCGGACGCAGGACGCGCCGTACCTGCTCGCCCGATCGACGACGAACCGCCGTCAGGGGCCGGCCGTGTGGCGATTCATCGCCGAGCACTGGGACGCGATGCAGGACCGGTACGCATCGTCGAACATCATCGGCCTCGTCTCCGGCATCCGGTACCTCACGGACCCGCAGGCCGTCGCCGAGGTCGACGCCTTCTTCAAGGAGCACGACATCCCCCAGAACCACCTGATGCTCCAGCAGGGGCTGGAGCGGATGCGCGTCGCCGCCAAGCTCCGGGAGCGCGCCACCCCCGAGCTGCTCGATCGCTTCGGGGCCTAGTCAGCCGTCACATCCGGCGCCGGCCGCGGCATGGCCCTTTCGGACGTCCTCGAACTCAGCGGAACCCATCACGGTCGACGGGGCGTCCAACGGTTTTCGGACGACCCCGAGCAGAAAGGGAGTCCCGCCATGCGGAAACGGCTCGTACGTGCCGCCACCCTCACGATCCTCACCGCGGTCACGCTCACGGCGGCCGCCGGGAGCGCCCTCGCCTGTGGCGGGCTGGTCACGCCGAACGGCACGGTCAGCCTGCTGAAGACGACGACGCTCGCGGCCTACCACGAGGGGATCGAGCACTACGTCACTCAGTTCGAGTTCGCCGGTGAGGGCCAGGAGGTCGGCTCGATCATCCCGCTCCCCGGCGTCCCCACGGATGTGATCAAGGGCGGCGACTGGACCCTCCAGCGCCTGATCCTCGAGACGCAACCGCCGGTGCCCGAGGCCGCTCGATCATTCACCGCGCTCGACTCCGCAGGCAGCGCCGAGGTCATCATGACCAAGAAGATCGAGGCGCTCGACATCACCGTGCTGAAGGGTGGCGCCGTCGAGGTCGGGAACTGGGCGCGCGAGCACGGGTACTTCCTCCCGCCCGACGCCCCCGAGGTCCTCGCCTTCTACGCGGAGCGCAGCCCGATCTTCCTGGCCGCCCGGTTCAACGCGGAGCGCGCGGCGAACCGCGGCGTGCAGACCGGACAGGGCACGCCCGTCCACATCGTGATCCCGACGCCCAGCCCGTGGGTGCCGCTCCGGATCCTGGCGCTCGGCCGCAAGGCCTCCGAGATCGTGCAGGCGGACGTCTACCTGCTCACCGACCGGCGGCCGGAGACACTTCCCCAGGCCGAGCGCTCGAAGGGGTTCGACCAGAGCCAGCGCGGACTGATCCAGGAGGTGAGCGAGCCCGCGTCGACGACGCTGCTCACCGATCTCCGCTCGGACCGCGGCATGAAGTGGCTCCCCGAGAGCGGCATGTGGCTCACCTACATCCGCATCAACGAGACCGCGGCGAACCTCACGCACGACCTCGCGATCGACGCGAGCGGCTACGGCAACCCGAGCCCGGTGGCCGCCGGCTACCCGGCACCCGGGGCCGCGCCATGGTCGGTCGCCTGGACCGTGCTCGCGGCCCTCGCCGCGGTGGCGATCCTGATGGCCGTGACGGATCCCGGCGTCCGACGCCAGGCGTCTCGGGTCTTCCGTCGATGAAGCTGCGGGCGGCGGCGGCCGCGGTGGCGCTGGTGCTCCTCGTCGGAGCGGCAGCGGCATCCCGCGGCGCCGCCGCCCGCGCAACCAACGGCACGGTCCGCATCACGATCCACTACTCGAAGTTCGAACCGGGCGATCTCGCCGTCGCAGCCCGGCGAGACCGTCCGGTTCGTGATCGAGAACACCGACCCGATCGACCACGAGTTCATCCTCGGTGACGAGCGGGTGCAGCTCGTCCACGAGGAAGGGAACCGAGGCCCACCACGCCCCGCGGCCCGGAGAGGTCTCCGTGCCGGCGGGGGAGACCGTCGTGACGACGTACACGTTCCCGAAGAGCGGCGGCTCGCTGATCTTCGGCTGCCACCTCCCCGGCCACTACGACTTCGGCATGCGCGGCACCGTCACGATCGGCTAGGGCTCTTCGGTCTCGCACCGAGACCAGGACCCGACGGGACGAGGGTTTGACAATGTTCGCGGGTCGTCCATACCGTTCGGGTACGAACGAGTCTCGGGGAGGACGGCACTGAGCGGGCGCGTCGAGGTCGAGGGCGTCGAGGTCTCGACCGACCATTGGATCGGCGGGGAGCGCGTCCGCATCCGATTCGACCTTCACGGACGTCTCGCCGATCGATGAGGAGCCGATCGCGGAGGTCGCTCGCGGCGGCGTCGAGGAGGCCAACGCTGCCGTCGACGCCGCGAAGAAGGGCTTCGAGACCTGGGGCTCGATGGATCTCAAGCAGCGCGCCGAGATCCTCCACCGGGTCGGCGAGCTGATCGAGGAGCGGGCGCCGGAGATCGCCCAAGTCGAGACCCGTGACAACGGCTCGCTGCTCCGCTCGATGACGGACTCGGTGATCCCGCGGGCCGGGCTACAACTTCCACTTCTTCGCGGACCATCTCGACAAGCTCGACGAGCTCGAGGACTTCGACACACGCGGTCACACGAACCACGTGAGCTGGGATCCCTCCGGCGTCGCAGTGGTGATCACGCCGTGGAACGCACCGCTGATGCTGGCCACATGGCGGATCGCGCCGGCGCTCGCCGCCGGGGATGCCGTGATCGCGAAGCCGCCGGAGTGGGCGCCGCTCACCGCGTCGCTCCTCGCCGACATCACGCGCGACGCCGGGATGCCCGACGGCGCGTTCAACGTGGTGCAGGGGATCGGCGAGGAGGCGGGCGCCGCGCTCGTCGCGCATCCGGACGTGGGACGGGTCGCGTTCACGGGGTCGGTGGCCACCGGCAAGATCGTGGCCGCGTCGGCCGGGGCGAACCTCACGCCAGTCTCCCTCGAGCTCGGAGGCAAGGCGCCGTTCCTGATCTTCGCGGACACGGACCTGGAAGCCGCCGTGAAGCAGGCTGTGAACCAGTTCGACAACGCAGGGCAGGTCTGCCTCGCCGGCACGCGGCTCCTGGTCGAGGACGCGATCCACGACGAGTTCCTGGCGCGGTTCACCGACGCTGCCGGATCGATCCGGCAGGGCGACCCGCGGGAGGAGACGTCTGATATCGGGCCGCAGATCACCCGGGAGCACTTCGACCGGGTCGACGGCTACGTGCAGCGGGCCAAGGCCGAGGGCATCGAGGTCGTGTTCGGCGGCAGTCCGAACGAAGAGCTCGGCGGCCTCTACTACCGGCCGACGCTGTTCCGCGAGCCGCCGCGCGACGCGGAGATCGTCCAGCACGAGGTGTTCGGCCCCGTCCTCACGCTCCAGCGGTTCTCCGGCGAGGGTGAGGGCATCGCGCTCGCGAACGACACGAACTACGGCCTGTCGGCCATCGTCTACACGGGCGACCGCGAACGCGCGGAGCGCGTCTCATCGGCGCTGGTCGCCGGCACCGTGTGGGTCAACTCCTTCTTCGTGCGCGATCTGCGGGCGCCGTTCGGCGGCTCGCGGAACAGCGGGATCGGCCGCGAAGGCGGCTTCTGGAGCTTCGACTTCTACTCCGACGTGAAGAACGTCTGCATGGCCCCCTGGACCTAGACACACACCGAGAGGAGTTCCGACCATGGGAGAGATCGTCGGCGCGGGGATCGTCTCGCACGTTCCCACGATCATGTTGCCGGAAGAGACGCGGCTCGAGATCAACGACGGGAAGGAGATCACGCTCGTTCCGGGGCTGCGGCGGCTCCGCAGCGAGGTCCTCGACCGCGTCGGGGCCGACACGTTCGTGGTGATGGACACGCACTGGGAGGTGACCTTCGAGCACATCATCACGGGCCACGAGAAGCGCGAAGGGATCTTCACGTCACACGAGCTGCCCCGCGGGATGCGCCAGATCCCGTACGAGATGCCGGGCGACCCCGAGCTCGCGTTCGGCGTCTCCGAGCAGGCCGAAGGGCGTGACGACACGTGGGTGCTCGCCTCCGACGATCCGTACCTCCCGATCTTCTACGGCACGGTGAACATCTGGTCCTACCTGAAGGAGGGGCCGGAGAACTGGGTGAGCGTCGGGATCAACCAGTGCGGGACCACCGAGGACTTCCTGTTGCTCGGTCAGCTGATCGGTGAGGCGGTGCAGTCCCTCGACCGCAAGGTCGTGCTGCTGGCGAGCGGCGGCCTGTCCCACCGGTTCCTGCCGTTCCGCGAGCTCCGCGGCCGCGAGAGCTCCGACCCGATGAAGAACATCATCACGCCGGAGGCGCGCGAGGCCGACCTCCACGTGCTCGACCTGCTCCAGAAGGGAGACCACGCGTCGGTGATCGACTGGGTGCCCGAGTACAAGAAGGTCGGCCCCGAGGGCAAGTTCGGGCACTACCTGATCATGGCCGGCGCGCTGGGCGGAGCGGCGTGCACCGCGCCGGGGGAGCTGTTCAGCGAGTACGAGGCCTCGGTCGGTACCGGACAGGTGCACGTGTGGTTCGAACGCCCGGCGACCGGCTGGACCGGCTCGACGGCCGCGGCATAGGGTTCGCGCCAGGGATCGGCGGACGAGAGGGGGAGTTGCGTGGCAACGGAGATGGACAAGATGACCGACGGGTCCGGGTACGAGCGGCTCGGGACCCGGCGGCTGAAGCTCCTCGACGTGATCGCCCAGTCGGTCGGGTTGATCGGCCCGGTGTTCTCGGCCGCGTTCCTCATCCCGCTGATCGCGGGGTTCGGCTTCTCCGGCGAAGGAGCGGGCATCGCGACGCCGTTCGCGGTGATCGTGGCGACGATCGGCGTGTTGGCGCTCGGGTGGATCGTCGCCCAATACGCGAAGCGGGTCCACGCCGCGGGGTCGCTGTACGACTACGTGACGATGGGCCTGGGCTCGCGGGCGGGCGGCTGGGCCGGCTGGGTCTACTACGGCGGCACGCTCCTGCTGTCCTCGGCGATCGCCGTGCTCGTCGGCTGGTTCCTCCGTGACAACGTCTTGCCCGCGTTCGAGATCGGCGGCCTGCTGCCGACGTGGGCGTGGTCGCTGATCTATGTCGGGCTCGTGTTCCTGATCCTCGCCGCCGGCGTGCAGATCTCGACGCGGGTCCAGCTCACGCTCGCCCTCGTGTCGATGGTGGTCGTCCTCGTGTTCTTCATCGACGTGATCATCAACGCGCCCGAGAACAGCCTCAAGGCGTTCAACCCCAACGAGGCGCCGAGCTACTTGGGCATCCTGTTCGGCGTGCTGTACGGAGTGCTGATCTTCGTCGGGTTCGAGACGGCCGCGAACCTTGCCGAGGAGGCAGAGAACCCGAAGAGGGCGATCCCTCGGGCCGTGATGGTGTCGATCGTGGTCGTCGCGATCTTCTACGTGATCGCCGCCTACGCACAGGTCGCCGGCTTCGGGTTCGACATGGCGACGTTCCTCGATCCCGCGGTCGCCGCGGCCCCGTTGTTCGCCCTGGGATCCCCGGACTTCTACGGCTCGGAGCTGATGCTGAAGGTCCTGCTGGTGGTCGTGCTGCTGGATGTGATGGCCGTGGGCCTGGGCGCCGCGACCGCATCGACCCGAGGCATCTTCGCCCTGGCGCGGGACCGGAAGATCCCCGGTGCGCTCGCGAAGACCACGGGCGGCGGCAACCCGATCGCGGCCGCGCTGGTCGTGGCGATCGTGTCCGCGGCGTGGGTCGTGGCGGCGAAGGTGTTCGAAGGGGTGTTCGCGACGGGCATCCTCGAGGGGGCCCCCGGCGAGTTCGCGGACTTCACCTGGATCTCCACGATGGGCGCGTTCCTGATCATGACGGTGTACGGCGTGATGGCGTTCGGCGCGTTCTTCGGCCTCCGCGACCATCCGAACAAGGTGGCGCTGGTGGTCTCCTGCCTGCTCGGGATCGGGGTCGCGGCGGGCGCGATCTTCGGCGCGATCTACGAGGTCCCCGAGCCCCTGAACGTGGTGTGGATCTGGGGCGTGATCTGGGGGGCGATCGGCCTGCTGGTGGCGCTCGCCGTGAAGGGCAGGGAGCCGGCGCGGAAGGCGCTCGCGGACCTGTCGACCGGCGAGGAGGGGTGAGCCGCTGGAGGCGGCCCCGATGATCGACCCGGACCGGCCGCTGCGGCTCGACGCGCCTCGGGAGGAGGCGCTCGAGCACGTGGCCAAGCTGGTGGCCGAGGCCTGGCGGAGCTTCGACAGGCCTCGGCCGGAGGAGCCGCCGCTCGATGAACGGCTCCGCGCGATCCTGCAGGCCGGGCTCCCGCACGGACCCCGTGAGCGTCCACGAAGCGCTGGACGACGCTGCGCGCGCGATGGACGAGTCGATCGCGCAGCCGCGCCCCCGGTACTTCGCGTTCATCGGGTCCTCCGGCCTGGAGATCGGAGCGCTCGGCGACCTGCTGGCGGCGACCTACGACATGAACCTCGCGGTCGATGCGCGGGCCGCCACGGTCCTCGAGCAGCAGGCCGTTCGGTGGGTCGGCGAGTTCATCGGCTACCCGGCGGCGAACGGCGCATTCACGAGCGGGGGGACGATCTCGAACATGACCGCGCTCGCGGCGGCGCGGGAGCGCGCGCTGCCCGGCTCGCGCGCCGCTGGCCTGGGTGGGCTCCGGCCCGCCGTCTACGCGTCGGCCGAGGTGCACTACTCGATCACCCGCGCGGTGGAGCTGCTGGGGATCGGAAGCGACCGGCTCCGCGACGTCCCGATCGACGCCGAGCATCGGATGCGGCCCGACCTGCTCGCCGAGGCGATCGATCGGGATATCGCGGACGGCGTGACGCCGGTCGCCGTGGTCGCGACCGCCGGGACGACGCTGACCGGGCGCGATCGATCCGCTCGCGCCGATCGCCGAGATCTGCGAGGCGCGCGGGATCTGGTTCCACGTCGACGGCGCGTACGGGCTGCCCGCCGCCTCGGTCGTGCCCGATCGGTTCGCCGGCGTGGAGCGCGCCGACTCCGTGAGCGTCGACGCGCACAAGTGGCTCTACGTCCCGAAGGCGTGCAGCGTGGCGCTCGTCCGCGAGCGCGACGCGCTCTCGCAGACGTTCGCCCACGAGCAGGGCTACCTCCCGCACCAGCAGCACGAGCTGCACGCCGCGGACATCACCCTCGAGTACTCGCGTCCCCTCCGCGCGCTGAAGCTCTGGCTCGCGTTCCGCGCACACGGGGCGGCGCAGTTCCGCGAGGCGATCGGCCGCAACCTCGCCGAGGCGCAGCTCCTCCATCGGGCGGCATCGGAGCGTCCGGACTTCGCGACCTTCGACGCGCCGCCGCACCTGTCGATCGTGCCGCTCCGCCACGTCCCCGACGGCGTCGTCGATCTCGACGCGCACAACCAGGCGCTCGCGGAGGCGATCCAGGCCGACGGCCGCGTGTACCTCGCGTCCGCGCTGATCGACGGGGAGGTCTGGCTCCGACCTTGTTTCGTGAACTACCGGACGACGGACGACGACGTGATGGCGATCCTGGACGTCGCCGCGGAGCTGGGGGAGAGGATCGCGAAGGAGCGGCGGTGAAGGGCGGCACGCTCCTGCCGGCCGAGCAGAAGGTCCTCGAGGAGCTCGGTCATCTCCCGCTCGACTTCCGCGCGATGTGGGCGATCTCGAACGTCTTCCGGAGCTCCACGGCGCTCCGGCGCCACCTGGAGGCCACGGTGCTCGCGCCGGACCGCCTCTCGTGGACGGCGTTCACGGGTCTCTGGGTCCTGTGGATCTGGGGAGAGATGGAGTCGAGGGAGTTCGCCGCCGCGGTCGGCATCAGCCGTCCCACTGCGACCGGCGTGGTCTCGACCCTCCAGCGCCGCCGGTTCGTGCGAAGGAAGAAGGCGGCGGAGGATGGCCGGATCGTCCTGGTGTCGCTGACCCCGAGCGGGCGCCGCACGATCGAGGAACTGTTCCCCCGCTTCAACGCCGAGGAGGCGAGCGTGGCGTCGGCGTTGACCGTCGAGGAGCAGGAGCGAGTCGCCGCGATGCTGCGGTCCCTCTTCCGCCGGGTCGCCGAGCACGCGCCCGACGGCGAGGACTAGGCGGTGGCGATCGAGCTCGATTTGACCCCCTCTCGGCCTACTGCATATGGTGGAGGTTCCCCTATCCCGCAACCCAGAAGGAGAAAGCAGATGCGTCGGAAACTGCTCATGCTCCTCATGGCCCTCGGTGTGGCCCTGGTCGCGTCGGCGCCTCCCGCGGCCGCCGGTTCCGCGGTGCCGTACCGGTCCAGGCCGATGGGTCAGTCCTACTCGGCATGGTTCCAGGACGTCGGCCAGTGGTTCCTCGGCGACTCCTCGAATCCGCTCATCGCCGGCCTGGTCGATGGTGAGTGCGGCCAGATCATCGACGGCGTGTTCTTCATGGCGGCGCCGATCGACCTGGGCCTCGAGTTCGAGTGCGAGGTCCCGAGGGGGACCGCGATCGTGTTCTCGCACGCCGGCTGGTTCGTCACCCAGGGCGTCGACGGCGACACGGACGAGGAACTGCAGGCCGCGCTCGAGTCGGGCTTCAACACGTCCGTGAACGAACTGTCGATCGACGGCGTGGATGTGGCGCTGCAGACGATCGATACGGGGTTCTTCGACGTGATCTCCGAGCCGGGCAGCTTCTACGACACGGTCCTGGGGATCGGGACCGGTCCGATCAGATCGGCGGTCCGCGGCAACGTGGTGTTCCTGCATCCGCTGAGGCCGGGCGACCACGTCATCGAGGCGCACGTTGCCTTCATCGGCGACGGCGAGTTCAGCGCGACGTATCACATCACGGTGAGCTAGCGCCAGTTCGAGTGAACCGGTCCGGCAGGGCGCCGCCTAGGCGGCGCCCTGTCGCGAGACGGACGTCGCGTCGATCGACGTCCAGCCATCGGTCGCTGAACCGCGGAGGAAGCTCAGCAGCAGCCCATCGCGCGAATAGCACCACTCGACGTGCTCGACCCGACCGGACGCCGCGAAGCACTCGACGGAGACACGGAACTTCCCGCTCGGCGGCGCGATCGCCGCGACCTCCGTGGCGCCGATCGCGTCGAGGATCTGCGCCGGTCGTTGGAAGAAGACGTCGGCACCGGCTTCGGTGATGGCATCGGCCGTCGGGATCGTGCGGCACGCGTGGGGGTCTCCGCTCGGACAGATCCTCGTGCGACCGGCGGTCGAGGTCAGTAGGAAGCGGTCGAGGGGCGTGATCACCTCCATGCGCCAGCGATCGGGTGGATCCCACGCCAGTCGGAGGCTTCCTTGTCGGTTGCACATCCGCAGGAGCGCCGTGCGGTTGATCTCGTTCTCGGACATCTGCCGGAGGCATTGATGCGTCGACGACGGCTGTCCCTGAACAGCTCCGACCGTTCGGTAGGTGACGTTCGCTCGCTGCTCGAACCACGCATCGCCGAGCGCGACCAGTCGATCGCGAGCATCCGGAGCCGACACGGGCGACAGCGACGGCTCGGGCGACGCCGACGGCGCGAGAGGTTCGTCCGCGTCGCCGATCGGTCCGGAGCAGCCCGACGCGATCACGAGCACGACGAGCAGGGAGCCGGCGCTGCTACGCGACTTCGACACGGACCGGCATCCGCTTGATGCCGTTCACGAAGTCGGAGCGGATCCGCTCGACCGGCCCGGCCAGCTCGATCGACTTCAACCGCGGCAACAGCTCCTGGAACAGGATCTTCGTCTCGAGCCTCGCGAGGTGGGCTCCGAGACAGAAGTGCGGCCCGCCCGGCCCGAACGTCACGTGGTCGTTCGGCTTCCGCGTGACGTCGAACGTGTATGGCTCGGGGAACATCGCCTCGTCCCGGTTCGCGCTCGCGTACCAGGTCACGACCTTGTCGCCACGCTTGATCTCCACGCCTCGGAGCTCGACGTCCCGCGTCGCCGTGCGGCGGAAATGATGGACGGGTGTGGCCCACCGCAGGATCTCCTCGGTTGCACGCGGGATCCGCTCGGGCTCCTCCTGGAGGAGCTTCAGCTGCTCGGGATGCTCCATCAACGCGAGCATCCCGTGGCTCATCGTGTGCCGGGTGGTCTCGTTGCCTGCGATCATGAGGACGCCGAAGTAGTTGTGGAACTCCTGCTCGTTCAGGACGCCCTCCGACTGTGCGATCGTGAGCGCTTGGATCACGTCGTCCTGCGGGTCGGCCAGGCGAAGGTCGCGCTGGCGGTCGGCGTAGTCGAACACCTCGTAGGCCGCGGGGGACCGGAAGGGGAGCAGTCGGTACGCTTCCGTGTCGTCGCGATCGACGACAGCACGGGAGAGGTCGGGATCCTGGTTCGCGATCATCTGATCGCCCCAGGAGATCAGCTGCGGGGCGTCTTCTTGCGGCACGGTGAAGATCGAGCACAGGAACCGGATCGGCAGGTCGCGGCTGATCTCGGGTACGAAGTCGAACTCGCCTTTCGGGAGGGCGCGGTCCAGCACGTCCCGGGCGACGTCGCGGATCCAGTCCTCGTACTTGCCGACCCCTCGGGCCGAGAAGCGCTTCGAGCAGATCGCGCGGAGCTCGGTATGCCGGGGAGGGTCCGTCTCGAGCATCGACTTCCGGATCTCGAGCTGCTCGTCGTCGAGCTCCTCGAGGGAGACGGCGCCGAGCTCCGACGAGTACGTCCGCCAGTCCATGTGGATCGCGGTCAGGTCGTCGTACCGGGTGACCGCCCAGAATCCGGCGTTCGGCGACCGCTCCGGGTGCCAGAAGACCGGGTGCTCAGTGCGCAGGTGATCGAACCACTCATAGGGGACCTCGTCGACGAACGAGTCCGGGTTCGCGAGGTCGATCTCCGGATGCTCTGCGGCCATCCGGCGCATCATACGGGCCGCTTGACCATCCTCCCGCCGCCGACCAAGATGCCGCCCCAGGCCGATACGGGAGGGGTCGATCGTGCTCGCCGCCGATCCGTACATGCTCGTCTTCCGCTTCCTCCACATCGTGGGCGGCGTGCTCTGGGTGGGGTCGACGTTCCTGCTCACGGTGTTCGTGGCACGGGCGGCGGCGGCGGTCGCTCCCTCCTCGGGTCCGATGCTGCATCAGCTCGTGGTCGAGCAGAAGGTCACGAAGGTGATCACGGGGCTCGCCATCACGACCGTGACGGCCGGCGGGTTCGTGTACTGGCACAACCTCCAGATCGCGGGCTCGCTCGGGGACTTCGTGGGGACCGACTTCGGACTCGCCCTGACGATCGGCGCGGTGCTGGGGATCACGGCTGCGGTCTGGGGCATCACGCAGGTGGGCGAGAAGATCGAGCACATGGTCGCGTTCGCGGGGAGTACGTTGACGGCCGAGGGCCCGCCGCCGGCGGAGGTTGTGGCGGAGTTGGATCGGCGCGGCGTCCAGCTGAAGCGGAACGGCACGATCGACCTGCTGCTGCAGCTGGGGGCCGTGATCGCGATGTCGACGGCCCGGTACTGGTAGGGCTCAGCTTCCGGTCTCGGCCAGCCGCTTCAGGTTGCGGAGCGACTTCATCTGGTCGGCGCGGACGGCCGGATACGCGAGGTAGAAGATCGCGGGGTTCCCGTTCGAGGTGACGTGCTTCGTCAGTCGCGTGCCGTTGCCCTCAGGGGCGAGCGTGTAGTCGTTCACGTACCAGACGTCCCGCTTGCCCTCCTGATGCTGCTCCGACCGGATCGCGAAGTGCCCGGGTTCCTTGTAGGCGAGGACGGAGATGTCCGCGGTGACGGGCTTGCCCACGAACACGCCCGACGATCGGTACGCGGCCCCGGGTCCCGGTCCGGAGCCCGCCGTCTGCTCCATCGTCATCTTCGCCTTCGGGTTCGCCCACGTCGGGTGCGCCGGAACGTCGGCCAGGAGCTCGAACACGCGCTCCGGCGGCGCGTCGATCGCGATCGAGAACGTCACTCCACCCACAAGGGTCTCCTCCGCTCTGGCAACGCCTGTATGTAAGCCAACACTTACGAGTTGTCAAGCGGCTCGACGAAGGAACGGCTAGAAGAAGGGCCTGGAAGAACGGCCTAAAAGAAGGGAAGGTAGTAGTCGAGCTCCCAGGGGGTGACCTCGGTGTCGGAGGTCTCGCCGGCCGCGACGTAGCGCTCCCATTCCGCCTGTTTGAGTCCCAGGAACGACTCGACGAGCCACTCACCCATCTCGCCGGTGAGCTTCGTGTCCGCGCGGAGCTCGGCGAGCGCCTCCTTGAGCGTGTTGGGGACGCCGACGTCGGTGTTCGGGTCCGCGCCCGGCTCTTGCGATGGGCCGAGCTCCAGTTCCTCAGTGACACCGAGGCGAGCAGCGTGGAGCAGCGCCGCGCCCACGAGGTAGGGGTTGGCCGCCGCGTCGGCCATCCGGTGCTCGATGCGTGAGCCTTCCCCCCGGGCGGGCGGGACCCGGACCCCGACGGTGCGATCGTCGAAGCCCCAGTTCGCGAGGTAGCCGTTCAGCATGTCGGGCTTCAGGCGCTTGTAGGCGTTCACCGTCGGGGCGCAGAACGCCGAGAGCGCGCGGTGGTGCGCGAGGAGCCCGGCGATCGATCTCCTGGCCACGTCCGACAGGCCGTCCGGATCCTTGGGGTCGTGGAACGCGTTGGAGCCGTCCCGGCGCCGGAACGACAGGTTCACGTGCATCCCGCTGCCGCCGCGATCGTTGAACGGCCGTCCCAGGAACGTCGCGAGCCGGCCGTGCCGGGCGGCGATCTCACGGACCAGCACACGGAACAGGAAGGCCTCGTCCGCGCCGGCGATCGCGTCGCGGTAGCGCCAGTTCACCTCGAAGGCGGCGCTGTCGAACTCGCTGCACCAGCTCTCCACGTGGAACCCCGTGGCCAGCGAGGCGGACACCATGTCGTGGACGGCCCCGCTCGGATCGACCGACATCCCGGTGCCGTAGACGCGGTGGGACGGCAGGTCGGCGGGCGCCCAGGCGTCGTCCTCGCCTCGTTCGCAGAGATAGAACTCGAGCTCGAACGCGATCTGCGGCTCCAGGTCCATCTCTCGCCACGCGCGGACGGCCTGCTTCAGGACGTACCGGGGGTCGACCTCGAGAGCGTGGCCGTGCTGCGAGACGTCGGCGATGCCGACGACGGTGTCGTCCTCCCACCCCGGCCGCAGGGTATCCCGGTCCAGCTGCGCCTCGACGTCGGGCAGCCCCACGTCGAAAGCCTGACGTGGGATCGGCAGGATCTCCTTGTCGGTCGTGAGCGGGTACATGCCGATGCAGAACGCCGCGTGACCCGTCTCCGCGACGTCGCCGAAGAGGTACTTCCCACGCTCGAGCCCCAGGATGTCCGGGACGAGCAACCGCAGCCGCCTGCCGCTCAGGTCCATCGTTGCCCTCCCTCTCGGCCCTTCCTCGTGTGGCTCCGGGACCGTATCCGATGCGAGGACGAAGCGCTCGGGAGGCCGATCAGCCGCGCTTGGGCGCGCGGACGCCCCGGAACTCCCAGTCGCCGCCGAAGGCCGTCGAGATCACCTCTTCGGACTCGCTCGGCTGGGCGCCCACGTCCGCGCGCACCGGCACGTCGCCCTCGACGATGAAGTTCCGGAGGGTTCCGAGCCCCTCGACCTCGACCTCGACCACGTCGCCGGGCTCGACGGGGCGGGAGTTCGCGGGCGTGCCGGACAGGATCACGTCGTTCGGCAGGAGCGTGATCGTCCTCGCGATGTCCGCGACCAGCGACCGCATGTCCCAGACCATCTCGTCGGTGGATCCGTCCTGTGCGACATCGCCGTTGACCCGGGTCTGGATCCGCTTGCCGTGGAAGTCCCAATCCGTCACGAGGCCGGGGCCGAGCGGGCAGAGGGTGTCGGAGCCCTTCACGCGGAGCATCGAGCCGGCGTCGGTGTCGCGGAAGTCGTGCAGCCCGTAGTCGTTCGCGACGGTGTAGCCCGCGATGTAGTCGTCGGCGTCCTCCGGCGCGATGTGCTTGCACCGCTCGCCGATCACGATCGCGATCTCGCCCTCGTAGTTCAGGTAGCGGCAGCGCGGCGGGCGGACCACCTCCCCGCCGTGCGCGTTCAACGACGTCGTCGGCTTGTGGAAGAACGTGGGCGCCGGGCCGAGCGCCGCGAGGAACTCGGCGCGGCGACTCTCGTAGTTGAGGTGGACGCAGACGATCTTCGACGGCTGGACGGGAGGCAGGTGGGTCGGCTCGTCCATCGGGATGCGACGGCCGTCGGGGGCGACGAGCTCGTCCCCGTCCCGGGTGACCGTGGTCGTCACACCGTCGAGGAGGATCCGTCTCGTCTCCATCCAGTGCTCAGCCTAGACGGGCGAGGCGCCACGTAGACTCCGCATCCGTGGCCGAGCTGAAGGGGTTCTTCCCGCCGCGTTCGCCGGAGGGCCGGGCGTCGCTCGTTCCGGCGCCGCCGTGGCACTACTCCGGCGATGTCCTCACGATCGAGTATCGGACGGACCCCGACCAGGTTGCCGCTCTGCTCCCCGAGGGAGTGGAGCCCGCCGACGAGGACCCCGGCGCCGTCGCGATCGTCTGGGCCGATTGGCAATCGTGCAGCGATGGTGGAGAGGAGCTCCTCGATCCCGTCCGCTCTCAGTACAAGGAGTGCTTCGTGGTCGTGCGGTGTCGCCACGGCGACGAGACGTACTCGCGCTGTGTCTACATCTGGGTCGACAAGGACTTCGCGCTCGCGCGGGGTTGGTACCAGGGCTACCCGAAGAAGCTCGGCTCGATCTGGATGACGCGACCGGTCACGGTGGGGCGCGCGGGACCTCGGCTCGCCGCCGGCGGTGAGTTCGGGGCGACGCTCCAGGCGAACGACCGGCGCCTCGCCGAGGCGCGGCTCACCGTGTCCGGCCCGTCCGAGACGGCCGGCTTCGTGAACGCGCTCCCGATGCTCCATTCCCGATGGATGCCCTCGATCGAGAAGGACGGTGGGGACGCGCTCGCGGAGCTCGTCACGATGCGCTCCCGCGACGTCGAGCTCGGACCCGCCTTTGCCGGCGAGGCGCAGATCCGCCTGTTCGACGCTCCGGGGGAGGAGCTCGCCGTCCTCGAGCCGCAGGAGATGATCGCCGGCTACTGGCGCCAGGTCGGCGCGACGTTCGACGGCGGCACCAGGCTCGCGTAGATGCGTTTGGTCCGATTCCGACACGGCGACCGCATCGCGACCGGCGCGGTCGATCGCGGATCCGAGGAGATCCAGGTCCTGCGCGGAACGTTCTTCGAGGATCCGCTTCCCACAGGAGAGATGGTCGCCCTCGGCGACGTCCTGCTGCTCGCGCCGGTGCTCCCTTCGAAGCTCGTGTGCGTCGGCAGGAACTTCGTGGCCCACGCGGAGGAATGGGGCCTCAGCGTGCCCGAAGAGCCGCTGCTGTTCCTCAAGCCGTCGACGGCGGTCATCGGTCCCCGCGACCCGATCCACCTGCTCCCGATCAGCCGGCGGATCGACTACGAGGGTGAGCTCGGCGTCGTGATCGGACGCCTCGCTCGCGCGGTGCGCGCCGAGGACGCCTTCAAGTACATCCTCGGGTACACCTGCGGCAACGACGTCACCCTCCGGGACCTCCAGAAGACCGACGACCAGTGGGCGCGCGCGAAGGGGTTCGACGGCTCGGCGCCGCTCGGGCCGTGGATCGAGACCGACCTCGACCCGAACGACGTGATCGTGCGGACGCGATTGAACGGCGAGATCCGCCAGCAGGCCTCGACGGCAGACATGGTCTTCGGTGTGGCCACGCTGATCGAATACGTCACGGCGTTCATGACGCTGCTCCCCGGTGACGTCCTGCTGACCGGTACGCCCGAGGGCGTCGGGAAGCTCGCCGACGGAGACGTCGTCGAGGTCGAGGTCGAAGGCGTCGGGGTGCTGAGCAACCTGGTGCGCGGATGACGGTCCGGTGCCGCTTCGCGCCGGCTCCCTCCGGCTCGATCCATGTGGGGAACGCCAGGAGCGCGCTGTTCTCCTGGCTCTACGCCCGTCACCACAGGGGCGTCTTCGTGCTCCGGGTCGAGGACACGGACGCGAGCCGGGTCACGGAGGAGGCCTACCAGGGCGTCCTCGAGGACCTCCGCTGGCTCGGCCTGGACTGGGACGAGGGCCCGGACGTCGGCGGCTCCCACGGGCCCTACCGCCAGTCGGAGCGGCTGGAGCGCTACCGGGAGATGAGCGATCGGCTCCTGGAGAGCGGACACGCCTACCGCTGCTGGTGCACGGCGGAGGAGCTGGAGGAGCGACGGAAGGCCGCGCTCGCGAGGGGGGAGGCTCCCGGGTACGACGGCCGGTGCCGCGCGCGTCCCGCCGAGGAGATCGCCGCGTTCGAAGCCGAGGGGAGGGCGTTCGCCATCCGCTTCCGGATGCCGGATCGGGAGTCGGTGGTGCAGGACCTGGTGAAGGGCGAGGTCCGGTGGAAGGCCGGCGACCTCAGCGACTTCGTGATCGTGCGCTCCGACGGCTCACCGGTGTTCCTCCTCGCCGTGTCCGTCGACGACATGCTGATGGGCATCACCCACGTGATCCGCGGCGACGACCTGTTGGCCAGCGCCCCGCGGAACGCCGCGGTGATCGAGGCGCTCGGAGGCACACCGCCCTCCTACGCGCACCTTCCTCAAGTACTCGGCCCCGACGGGAAGCCGCTGTCGAAGCGCCACGGCGCGACGAGCGTGGCCGCCTTCCGGGAGCAGGGGTTCCTCCCGGAGGCGATGGTCAACTACCTGGCACTCCTCGGTTGGGCGAAGGACGATCACACGACGATCCTCTCGCGCGACGAGCTGGTCGAGGCGTTCGACCTGTCGCACGTCACGCACAACCCGGCGGTGTTCGACACCCAGAAGCTCGAGTGGATGAACAACCACTACGTCCAGCAGCTCGACGACGACGACCTCGCGGCCCGCTGCGTCCCGTTCCTCACCTCGGAGGGGCTCTCCGTGGATCCGGAGCTGCTGCGGCGGGCGATGCCGATCGTGCGGGAGCGGATGAAGACGCTCGAGGAGGCGCCGGTATTGCTCCGGTTCCTCTTCACGGATGACGTCGCGCCCAACGAGAAGGCGGCCGGTCTGATCTCGAAGGCTCCCGAGGGCTACCTCAAGGAAGCCGCCGTCGCGCTCGATGCCTTGGAGCGATGGGACACCCAACACATCCAGGAGGCGCTGGACGGCCTGGCCGAGTCCGCGGGGCTGAGCCGGACGAAGGGCTGGCAGCCGGTGCGCGCCGCGGTCACGGGGTCGAACGTCTCGCCGCCGCTCCCGGAGTCGATGGCGCTGCTCGGCAAGGAACGCACGCTGGCGCGGCTGCGCGCCGTCGCCGGCGCGTGACGCCTCGGCTGACGCTCCTCGCTCTGACGCTGCTGCCCGGTCTCGCCGTGGGCGCCGGGCTCCAAGCGGCGCCGGTGCAGGGTGCGTCGGCGGCGGTCGCCGCGACCGAGCCGCTCGAGCCCGACGTCGCGTCGCTGCGGCCGCCGATCGTGTGGAAGCCGATCCCGTACGGCGACCGCCGTCGCCGCCAGATGGCCGCCTACTCCCAGCGGCACTACGGGCCGTGGCGCTGGAAGCTCGATGCGCCGGTCGCGATCGTCGAGCACTACACCACCGGCACGACGTGGCAGGGGGCGTGGAACACGTTCGCGTCGAACGCGGCGCACCTCGGGGAGTACCCGGGCACGTGCGCGCACTTCATCGTCCACACCGACGGCACGATCTACCAGCTCGCACCGCTCGGGGTCCGTTGCCGGCACACGATCGGGATGAACCAGCTCTCGATCGGGATCGAGCACGTCGGGCGCTCCGACGCCGAGGTGCTCGGCAACGGCGCCCAGATGCACGCGTCACTGCGGCTCACGCTGTGGCTCGTGGCGAAGTTCGGGATCGAGGTCCGCAACGTGGTCGGCCACGGCGAGAGCCTCCAGAGCCCTCTGCGGTTCGAGCGCTACGCGTCGTGGAGGTGCATGACCCACAGCGACATGTCTCGGGCCGCGATGATCACGTACCGAGGGCGGCTCCGAGATCGGGCCCGCGCCGCGGACGTGCCGATCGGCCCCGCGCCGGTCTGGGTCGATATCGGCTGCTGATCGTCTCGGAACCGGTTTCCCACGCGCGTCACCTGGGTCTAGGATTGCGTTCCAGGAGGCGCCCGTGACGAAGGTCCTGAACATGCCGGAGCGCCAGGACGCCGAGGGATCCTGGCACATGGTCCTCAAGGACGTGTGCGGCTGGTGCGGCTGCGCGTACTTCGTGGCCGAGGACGATCACGACCTCGTGTGGGAGCCCGGTCGCCATCACGACAAGCAGTGCTCCGACGACGCCTGCGAGTGCCACACCCGAGCGCGCGTCGGCAAGCGACACGACGAATGGTGAGCGGGAGCGCGCCGATCCGCTCGTAGGAACTAGCCCTTCCGAGCCACGCGCCGCTCAGATGGCCTCCCGCGGAACCGCCAACCGACGGCAGATGTGCCCCCTGGGCGGGCCGTCTACGGTCTTCCTCACGACTCGGGAACACCGGAGGACACGATGGTTGGCGAGGACGGATCGGTCACGATCGAGAGCGCTGCGGCGCTGATGAACGTCGAGGTCCGAGCGATCCGGCAGTGGTCGGCCATCGGCTCGCTCCAGATCGAACGACGCGGTGACGAGGAGCTCGTGCACCTCGGTCAGGTGCAGGCCCTCGCCCGCTCCACGATCGGGATCGGTGACCGCACGGAGAACCAGCGCGGCGGCCTGCGCGGACTCCTCCGCGAAGCCAAGGCGGTCGACTCGCAGAGCGTCGCGAGCCTCCAGGCCCTGGCGCGCGAACGGGACTCCTCCGACAACTGACCCGGACACGGAGCACGGCCCCTCGGGGTGCGTCTCGAGCAGCCGGGGCTCCGCGTCGTCGGGAGTCGTACCCTCCTGGCGGACATCCGTCGCGCAGGAGCGGAACGTGCAGCATCTCTGGAGATCCGTAGCCGACGACCGGACGACGGTGCTCGCGCTCGCGGCGCTGGTGGCCGCCTCCGCGGTCGCCTGGGTCCTGCTCGTGACCTACGAGCCCTCGATGGGCTTCGTCGGGTTCGCCACGGGGTGGACGCTGATGATGGCCGCGATGATGCTGCCCTCGATCGCGCCCCTGTGGCTGCTCTACCGGGGATCGCGCGCGGGGATGGCCGTCGGGTACCTGGTCGTCTGGAGCGTGGTCGGCGTCGTGCCGTACCTCGCGATGGATCGGGCCATGGGCCTGACCGTGCCGGTCGTGCTCGGCCTCGCCGGTGTCTACGAGCTCAGCCCGCTGAAGTCGGCCTGCCTCCGCCGTTGTCGGAACCCGGCGGCGTTCCTGATGGAGCACTACCGAAGCGGCGCGGTGCGGCTCGGCGTCGAGCACGGGATCTGGTGTCTCGGGTGCTGCGTCGGCCTGATGGCGGTCCTGGTCCTCGCCGCGTCGATGCAGCTCGTGTGGGCGGTCGTGATCGCGGCCGCCGTGTTCGTCCAGAAGGTCCTGCCGGGCGGTGAGCTGTCCGCCCGGTTGATCGGTGTCGGTTTGCTCGTGGCGGCGCTGGCCGTCGCCGTGACGTGAAGGGGGAGTCCGTGGGTGATGCGTGGTCGATGAAGGGAACGGTCGTCGTCGCGTGCAACTGCGACTACGGATGCCCCTGCAACTTCCAGGCGCTCCCCACGATGGGCAAGTGCGAGGGCGGATGGACGTGGCACGTCGACGAGGGCGCGTACGGCGACGTTCGTCTCGACGACATCACCTTCACGCTCACCGTGAACTGGCCCGGGGCGATCCACGAAGGCGACGGGGTCGCCGTCCTGCTCGTCGACGAACGCTCGGACGACGCGCAGCGCGACGCGATCCACACGCTCGTGAAGGGTGACGTCGGCGGTCCCTGGGGCGTCCTCGGGTGGACCTGGCCCACGCTGGAGGGGCCGGAGGCGGTCCCGTACGAGCTCCAGCTCGACGGGATCCGGGCGATCGTCCGCGCGGGCGACCTCTACGAGGTGGAGTCCGAGCCGATCCGCAACCCCGTGACCGGAGCGGAGATCACCCCCGGCGTGACGCTGCCGCAGGGGACGATCTTCAAAGCAGGGCACGTTCGGCTCGTCCAAGCGCCTGCGGATGGATCGACTCGGCATCGACTACGAGAACAAGTACACGGCCGTCGCCCCGTTCGAGTACGCGGGTCCGTAGCGGTTCGAGGGCCTAGCGCTCTGCGCGGAGCGCTGCCTCGACTTCGTCGAGATGCTCGCCGCGGTGTATCGCGCGCACGGCGTAGAGCGGGCTGTCGGGGTTCCGTGGCCAGAGGCGATCGGCCGGCAGGGTGGCGACCCGCGCGTCGGTCTCCTCGGCGATCTCCAGGGCCAGACGAGCGACCTCCCGCGGCGGGATCGCGTGGATCAGCGCGCGGCTCGCGTCGTTGATCCAGTCGACATCCTCTGGCTCGGTGTCGGAGGACAGGAACGGTTCGCCTCGCTCGAGCTTGTCGGCGAGCGAGAGTATCCGGGCGTCCCAGAACGCGATGTGTCCGAGCACGGCGGCCACCGTCCAGTGCGGATTGACCGCGAGCCGCAGGTCGTCGTCGCTCGCGCCGTCGGCGATCGCGCGCATGCGCTCCCGTTCCCGCGTGTTCTCGTCGACGTAGCCGCGATCGTCCGACATCCACCCGACGATACCGCGGCGGGCTCGATCTGACGGAGGGGAGGGCCGCTCGAGGCGACCCTCCCCAGATCTGCGCTCAGCGAAGACAGTGTTTCTAGATGCTCGCGGATGCCGAGCAGGTCTCGCTGGTTCCCAGGTTGCGGGCGAACCCCGCGAACGTGTCCCTGCCGGCGAGGTTCCTCACGCCGCGGAGATTCAGCTGCGCCTCTCCGTCCGCGTTGGTGGTGCGGAGCGAGGACGCGATGAGGGTGCCGTTGTGCCGGAGCCTCAGTCGCCACTGTTGCCCGGGGATCCCCGAGTCGGCCTCCCAGCGCACCCGGAACGCGCCGTCGTCCAGTCGGACCTCGAGCTTCCACTCGCTGTTGCCGGAGCAGGGACCCTCCCGCTTTACCTCGGGGTCCCCGGCCCGCGCGGTCCCGGACCCCAAAGCGACCACGAGGAGTCCCACCACGATCACGATCGACCGCCGCATGTTTCCTCCTTCCTTCCCGTCGTCGGGAGCCAGGGAGGGCTCCCCGCTCGACAGGTCGACTCACGGTCTATTCCGCACGACGCCAGGAGATCGGAAAGACGAGGCAAAGGAGACGCTAAGGATCCGGCGGCCGTGGGGGCTTTCGACGAACGAGAGCTCGGTTCTTGTCCCGCCTAGTCCGGCCCGCTCGGCACGATCAGCAACCGTGCGACCGTGGAGGCCGCGGAGGACGACTCGTCGCCGGCGAACAACGAGGACGTCGAAAGGACGCAGGTGGTGAAGTAGCGATGGGCGGCGGGTCTGCCCGATCAGAGTCAAGTCAGTAGTCCCAACGGGATTTGAACCCGTGTCTTCACCTTGAGAGGGGAATCAACCTCGTCCCGAGTCGTCCGTCTCTGTCCCGTTCCATCCGTCTCTGCAGGTCATCACCACCATGTCGTATGGGCCGGGACAGCGCGGGATGAGGCAGGACGACCCGAGTGTCACCCCGACTGTCACCCAGGTTCCGTTGGATCAGACGCCGAGGTCCCTGATCGCGCGGAGCAGCCGCAGCCGGACCACCTCATCCGTTTCGGCCATGGCGATCAGCGTGGCAAGGTCAGCGGCGGCAGGTCGAGCCGTGAGCGCCCGAAGGATCTCGGTGCGGTCGGTCGAGGGAGCCTTCCAAGATCCGGCGCAGCTCGGCCAGTACGGCGGGACCGAGCGCCGCCAGGTGGGAGCGGACGTCGGCGTCCTCGTCGAAAGGGTCAGCCACCTGCGGTCAGCCTACGTAGAAGCAATGGAAGCCGTCCACGATCGAGCGGTGGGCCGACCGGGAGTGGTGGGACACGCGGCGGTTGAGGAAGCGATGAACACTTCATTCGCCCAATGACGCCGCGTCGATCAGGGCCAGGATCGCGGCGTTGCGCTGCCCAATCGACCCGGCTTGCACCAGGAAGACGGCGCCGTCTGCAGGTTGCGTCCAGCCGATGAGGAAGAGGGGTTCATCCTCCGGGATCTCGCCCACCCCTTCCAGGACGACGACCCGTCCCGATATGTAGGCGAACTCTGCACCCTCATCGAGCGACCGCTCCTCGTCTTCGAGGCCGGCGCCGAGACCGATCGTCGCCTGGAGCATCTGTACGGAGGTAAACCCCTCCATCGTGAGCGGGTCGATCACCGAGATGGTGATCCCCGCGTATGGGGGCGCACCCTGAGACGTGTCGGGGTACTCCGCGGCGTCGCCGAACGTCTCGTCGCTGCGCTTGAAGCCACCGAGCTTCTCCGGGAGGGCCTCGATCATCTCTCGAAGAGCATGGCTCTCCACAGGCCAGTCGACGTTCTCGATCCTCCCGAGGATGCCTTCGCCTGGGTTCGTCACCCCGGATGGCGACACCGGCGCGTTCGTCGGTAACCGCGGCTCCGAAGGGTCGGCGTCAGAGCAGGCACACAGCAGGGACACGAATACGAACGTCAGGATCCAACGATTCTTCATGTGCCAACCCCCAGACAGGGGCGACCCCTGTCACAAAGACCAACCTCCTGGTGTGGACGCCGCAGCATCCCCCAGGGGTTACTGGATTTGGTCGATCCCCGACGTTCTCAGGGAATGGATCTACAAGCCGGCGGCCTCCACAAAAGGGAGCATGCCCCGCCCGCAGATGTTCCTTCGACACCGGATGCGTGGCGGTTCGGCCCAACAACGTCCCATGCGAATCGTTCAGACGCCGAGGTCGCGGATCGCACGGAGCAGCCGCAGCCGGATCACCTCGTCGGTGTCGGCCATGGCGATCAGCGTGGCGAGATCCGCGGAGGTCGCCCGAGCCATCAGCGCCTGCAAGACCTGGGTCCGGTAGGGCGAGGGAGCCTCGAGGATGCCGCGCAGCTGGCCCAGCGCCGCGGGACCGAGCACCGCCAAGTGGGCGCGACGTCGGCGTCCTCGTCGAAGGGATCAGGCATGCTCACGCGCGCGGGAGCGCCGCGACGACGGTGATCTCGACGACCGCCTCCGGGTTGAACAGCTCCGCGACACCGACCGCCGTCCATGCCGGGAAGGGGTCTCTCGAGATGAACTCACGGTGGACCTCGAGCATCGCATCGAAGTCGCGCCGGAAGTGCACGTGGTAGCTGGTCATTGAAACGACGTCGTCCCAGGTGGTGTTCGCGGCTCGGAGAACTTCGCCGACCTGCTCATACGCGAGCCGCATCTGCGCTCGAGGTCCGTCCGCGGCTGCCTCCACCCCGGTGCAGCCCGCGACGAACAACAGACCGCCGATCCGGACGGCCGGGGACAGACGATTCTCGCGATACCACTCGAGCTCGTCGCCCCACGCCGGCTCGATCGCTTCCCGCTCGTGCACCATCACGCCCCCGCTCTGACCCTGCGAAGCCTACGCGCGGCGGACCAGAACGCGGTCAGGTGCGAGCGGATGTAGGGCGTCCTCGTCGATCAGGTCAGCCATGCCCCGCGAAAGTCCGCGGCCAGCCGAACGTCGTGCAGATCCGATCGAACTCCTCCCAATCCGGCGAGCGTTCCCCGGCCTCGATCTCACGGTAGGCGCGGATGGGTACGCCGAGCTCGTACGCCGCTCGCGCGACCGACCAGCCGGCGCGGCGCCGATCGTTGGCGAGCATCGCTAAGCGTCGCCACGGCGACAAGATAGGAGCGGTCCCACCGTCGTGGTTCGTCCCCCGCACCTGATCTATGTGGCAGACGGCACCCCTGACCTGTGCGCGCCAGCACCGACTCGGGGAGAAGCCATCCGTAGCCTCGGATCACAGGACAAGGTCTCCACGAGGGGACCGAAGAACGAAGGGAGAAGCCATGAGCGCCCAGGGAGGAACCCTCCGAACCCCCATTCAGCTGCCGATCAAGGGGATGGTCGCGATGCTGCTGGCCGCCGTGGTCGCGCTGGGGATCGGGCTCGGCGTCCGCGAGTTCGTGGAGGAGCCGGCTCGCAGCGGTGGATCGGTCGCGGAGCTCGACTGGGGAACGCAGCTCGGTCATCCGCAGGGCCGGCTTGGGGAGCCAGGCGAGCCAGCGCAGGTCGGGTTCCAGAGCCACCAGCAGATCTGACGTTGACGGACGGGAGGGGCCGGTCCGAGATGACCGGCCCCTTCAACGAGTGAGAGTCCGCCCGAACATGTGCCGCACTCGGTCTCAGGTTGGAAGCTCGGTGATCGGTCGCCTGGCCTCGCGCCCCCCGAACTCGTGGATGCGCGCCGAGGCGCCGCGCGGCCTGCTCGACCGAACAGCGGGCGCGGGGCCGATCGTGCTCGAGCATCGTGGGAGCATCGCCAACGACGGGATCGTAGGACTCGGGCAGAAACTGAGAAGCCGCGGAACCCGAAGGCCCCAGCGGCTTCTCGCCCGATTGAAGGACTACGAGACGGCGTAGCCGGGAAGTACCCTCGACCTCCTAGCCCGGATACCGTTCGGTTGGCTCGGCGGTCGGAGTCTCAGGCACCCTGAGGACCCCCTCTGTCTTTTCTCGGACCTCCCGGCGAGCCTCGTCGGCCCCCGCCCGGGTCTCCTCGCGGAGACGAGGTGCCTCTTGGTCGATCCGAGTAAGGGCGCGTTGCCACCGCTCACGCATCGGCTGGATCCCGCCGCCTCCGATCGCGACGATCCCGATCCCGACCAGGAGTGCGAGCATCGCGTAGAACAGCCCGTTCACGATCTCGGGGGCGACCTCGATCTGGTTGAGCGCCGCGGAGACGCCGACCACCCAGATCGCGGCCGCCGCGATCAGGGCCAGCGTGCGGCCGTAGCTGAATGCGCTGAGGAGTGACTCGAGGAGCGTCTTCACCCCCGTTGCCACGGCCGCGGTAATCACGACGATCAGGACCGCGACGAAGAGTTTCGGGAGGAACGCGATGATGCCGTCCAAGAGATCGGTGACGGGGTTCGATCCGAAAACGCTGAACGCCAGTTGAAGGACGATCAGGAAGGCGATGTAGAACACAATCCGAGCCAGGATCGAGCTCGCGTCCAGACTGGAGCGCGAGAGCATCGTCCTTAGCCCCCCTCGCTCGACGACCCGATCGAAGCCGACGCGTTCCAGGATTCGATCCAGGAGCTTCTCGATGGCCTTCGCGACGAAGAAGCCGATCCCCAGGATCAGCAGGAAACCGAGGAACTTAGGAACGAACGTAATGATGGCGTCCCAAGCGCTTTCGAGGCCAGCTTCTAGATCGATCGCAGCAATCAACATCAGACCTTCCCTTCCCGTCGAGATGTTCCTGGTTCGTACCCTGGGGCTGGCGCTTGCAACCGGAACCGCAGTCGATGGATTTCGTGGCGCGAGGCGTGGCCACGTTCCCGAGGGGCCGGCTTCCTTTCATCCGATCTGGGTCACGGGTGATCCATCCGCGGCGGAGGCTCGGAGCCCGAAACGGCTAGCGAGATGCGGCTAAGGAGCTTGGAAGGTCGCCGTCTTGGGTAGAGCCCTTCCATGAGAGGTAGCTACGAGGGAGAGCATCCCGAGGATGAGGAGCTACGCGGTGAGGTGCGTCAGTCTTTGGTCCTGGTCGGAGCCGCGACGCTCCTCTTGGTGGCTGGCGTGGTGATGGGACTTGCTTTCTGAACGTCGCCGTCGTCCCCGCCGCGTCTGGCATCGGTGCGAGCCGCCGCCGCCACCACCGCGGAGCGACTCAGCCCTTTGGATCTGCGCCGTCTGCGACAGTAGGTGGCATTGGGACTCGTTCGCCGAATGGTGGGAGGAAGAGGTCTGAGCCGCAGGCCGCCGGATCCCAAGGATCGACCAGCTCGACAGCCGGACCGTAAAGCTCGCCCGAGCCGCGTCGACGCGATCACGCGGCGTCAACTCAACAGGGCCGCCAACGCGCTCGCGGACTTGATTCGGGCGCTGTAGCGGCCCACGCGGTCACTCGTGGTTCGCGACGGCGTAGGTCCTTGAGCCGTCGCCGCTTGATGTCGATGCTGCGGACATGATTTCGGACGCGTCACCCGCGACTCGGAACCTGCCCAGCGCACCTACGCGAATCGTGCTCTGGGCGCTGATTGGGGCCGTTGGCGGGTTCCTCGTCGGCTTCTTGATGTCCAGCTACACGTGTCACGACGGGGTCGTCTACAACTGTTACCCAACCCAAGGAGTCAAGATTGGCCTCCTGACTGCGGCTGGTCTATTGGCCGGCGTCCTGGCCTCGCGCCTGCGCAGATCCATGACCGACAGACAAAGAACCCTGATGACGGCTGCGATCCTGATTCTGCTCGTGGTGTTTGTGTTCGCCTGCTACGCCCGAATCAACCCGTGGTCGTGTCCCGGAAACGGCGATTGCTTCAACACCCCCGGCGAACCGTTTGCCGCGACGTAGGTGACTTGCGCCATGCGATCAGCGAAGCGGTCCTGTTCGTGTCGTTGCGGTGGCGCGATCTCCGTCACCCCGCGCTTTCCGCGGCGTAGTGCGGCACCTGCCACCCGCACTGGCAGGCGGCGCACTGCACCCACCAGTGGGCTCCGTCGAAAACCTCGTTGGACTAGGTCAGAGCCACCACTTGCGGAGCTCGGGGACCGAATTTTCAGTATTTGGGGACGCGTCTGGAGCGATTCAGGGCATGTCAAAAAGCGCCTCCTGTTGACTTCACCCCAGGTGAGAGCAACGGGTTTCCAACCGTGTGACGCCCCGGCAGGAATCGGGTCTCAAGTTAGGCTGCACCTGACCCACCTCACTCGTGGAGTGTGGCGGAGGCGTTCGCCGACTCGAGGCCGGAGGAGCTAAGGGCAGGCCGGGAGGTGGAGGTACCGACGGCACTCCTCGTCGGTGAGGGAGCGGGTTAGACGCTCCCGGGCCAGTTTCAGGAACTCGTCCAAAGGGAGCAGGTGCAGGGCGACCGTCCCGTCCGGGCTGGCGGTGGCGAGCAGCCGGCCGTCGGGGCTGAAGTCGACTCCATGGACGAGCCGAGTGTGACCGAATAGCGTCATCATCTCTCGGCCGGTTTGCGGATCCCACAGCTTGGTGGTGCCGTCCCAACTGGCGGAAGCCACCCGAGTGCCGTCGGGGCTCACCGCTACCTGTTCGACGGACGCACTGTGCCCTAGGAACGTGGCCCGCTCCTCGCCCGACTCGAAATCCCAGACCTTCGCGGTGCCGTCATCGCTCCCCGTGACGAACATCCCATCGGGGCCAAAGGCGAGGCCCACGACTTCCCCGGTATGACCGCTCAGCGTACGCACCTCCTTCAGCGTGGCCGCATCCCACACCGCCACATCACCATCGTATTCCCCTGCGACGATGTAACGACCGTCCGGGCTGAAAGCCGCGACACCGACACCTTCGCCCGCTTGAAGCCGTGCCCGCTCCTCACCGGTGGCGGCATCCCACACTCGCACGGTCGTATCCCAACTGCCCGTCACGAGGCGGGCACCGTCCGGGCTGAACGTCACGCCTCGCGTGGAATCCACGTGCCCGCGGAGCGTGAAGAGCAGCTCTCCGGTTTCGACGTCCCACACCGGTGGGCTCATCGTGTTGTCGGAGCCGCCGGCCAACCGGGTGCCGTCCGGGCTGAACGTCACGGTGGTGAGCTTCGCGCCGTGGCCCTCGAGGGTTATCACCTCATCCCCGGTTGCCGTATCCCAGACCGTCACACCTTCGGGTTCGGCCGGCGCGGCGAACCTCGACCCATTCGGACTGAACGTGACACCGGTGAGGATGGCCTCGGCGACGCCGGGAACCGTGATCCAATCCCGTCCACCGGCCACGCTGACGTCCCACAGGCGTGTGGTGTCGTCGAGGCCGGAGGTGAGTAGTCGATCTCCGCCCGGCATGAAGGCAACGTTGAGGGCCTCGCCCACGTGACCGGCCAGGGTCAGCAGCTCTCGGCCCGTGGCGACGTCCCACACCCTGGCGAAACCGTCCTTGCCGGACGTGGCGACGCGAGTCCCGTCCGGACTGTAGGTAACTGCGGTGAAGCCGACCTTCCCCTGGACGGTCAGGACGTGCGCCCCTGAGCCCGCGTCCCAGATCCGGGCGGTGGCGTCGCTACTGGTGGTTGCGACCCGGGCACCGTCGGGACTGAAGGCGACGTCCGTGAGGGGGAATTCGTGACCGGTCAGCTCGGCGGTGGTCTCGCCTGTGGTCAGGTCCCAGATCCTCGCGGTGCCGTCCTCGCTGGCGGTCGCCAACCGGGATCCATCCGGACTGAACGCCAGACCGACCGTCGCCTCCCTGTGGCCGGTCAACGTCATCTCCACGGTGCCCCTGGCGACGTCCCACACCCGCACGGTCGTATCCCAACCTCCGGCAGCCAGCCAACTGCCGTCGGGGCTGAAGGCCGGCTGCGTGACGGGACCTTCGTGACCGCGCAGGGTCTCGAGCTCCTCGCCGGTGTCGGCGTCCCACAGCCGCACCGTGCCGTCGGCATGACCGGTGGCAACCACTCGGTCGTCGGGGCTGAAGGTGACGACGGGCGGCTCTCCGGGGCCGTCGAGCACCAGCAGCTCCTCTCCCGTCTCGGTGTCCCACAAGGTCGCGGTGCCGTCGGCTGCGTCGGAGTCGCCCGTCGCGAACCGGCTGCCGTCCGAGCCGACAGCGAGGCCGTAGCCGCCCTGGGGCACGGTGAAGACCACCCGCGAGCGCTTCACTGCGCGGTGGAGGACCTCCTCCGCCTCGGGCACCACCGTCCCGTCCACCTTCCGGGTCGCGTCTATCGCCTCCAGGGCCAGCAGGATGCTGCGCTCGGGATCGACGTCGAGGTTGGCGACGGCGGCGGCGGTCAGCTCGCGGGCAGACGCGATCCGGGCCTGGGTCTCCGCCCGCACGGCTTCGTCCCGCGCCCGTCCCCGCTGAACGAGGGCCAGACCGCCTGCCAGGAGGGCCACGACGAGGAACAACGCCGTCCCGACCAGGAGGCCCCGTAGGCGCCGGTTCGTCGTCTGCTGTCGCTCCGTCTCCCGTTCGCTCGCGACACGACCCTCGGACAGGAACTCGCGCTCCAAGTCGTTGAGCTCCTTGTCGTGGTCCGCGGTCCAGTCGAGCGCCGAGGCGAGGCGGATGCCCCGGTACAGATCGCCAGCTTCCTTGCCGGATCGCTCCCACTCCTTCGCCTGGTCGCCAAGGTGCTCGCGGAGCCGGCGACCGGCGCGATCCTCATCGAGCCATGCCTCGAGCCGCGGCCATTCGTGCAACAGAGACTCGTGCGCGACCTCGACCGTGCCTTCGTCCGCGATCAGCAGTCGGGCCTCGATCAGCGTGTCGAGCACGGCTCCCACGTCAGCGTTCGTGCTCGGGTCGAACTCCAGGATCGAGACCCGACGCCGGGTGAGGATCGCCCCCTCGCCCGCCGAGAGCCGGAGCAACACGCCCTTGGCCACCGCCTGCTGCTCGACGGTGAGTTCCGCGTACGCCTGCTCTGCGAGCCGGGCGACCGCCCCGCGAACGCCGCCGGTTTCCGAGTAGCTCTCCAGCCGGATCGCACGCCCACGCCGTCGCTGCCACAGCTCGAGCAGCGCCGTGGACAGGAGCGGGAGCCCGCCCGGCTCGTCGACGACCTCCCCAACGAGGGCGTCGACGAGCGGCCGGTCGATCCGCAGACCCGCCAGGCGCGCAGGCAGCTCGATCGCTCGCCGGTACTCCTCCTCCGTCATCGGCCCGACCAGGACGTGGTTGTCCGCGACGAGCTCGGCAAGCGCCGGATGGGCCGAGCACCACCCGTAGAAATCGGCCCTGATCGCCAGCAGGACCGTGACGCCGGGCGCCCGCACGGCGGACGTGAGCGAGTCGAGGAATCGCTCACGCTCCGCGTCGTCCTGACAGACCGTGAAGAGCTCCTCGGCCTGGTCGACCACCACGAGGAGATGTCCCTGTTCCTCGTCGACGAGCGATCGTGCCGCCTCGAGCGACGTCTGCGATGAGCCCAACGAGCTGCGGATCCGCTCCGGCAGCGCGGCGAACACCACCCGATCGAGCTCACGCTCCGGATGTTCCCCCGGCCTGAGCATCACGCGGATCCAGCTCTCGCTCCCCGGCAGGGCCCCGGCGGTGAGCGTCGGCAGAAGCCCGGCCCGGACCGCCGACGATTTGCCGCTACCGGACGGCCCGACGACGGCGAGGAACGACGAGCCCGCGAGCCGGGCGATCATCTCGGCAACCAGCCGCTCGCGTCCGAAGAAGTATCGGGCGTCGGTGACGTCGAAGCTCGCGAGACCCTTGAAGGGCGGTACGTCCGCGACCGGTCGCCCCTCGGGGCCGGTCAGTAGCTCTCCTCGCTCACGGACGCGCTGGAGGTCGATCACGGTACCGACGACGTCGGCCTCTGCCGTCCGTAGGCCAACGCGTTCGCGTGCGGCCAGATCGGCCGCTCCCCCCAGGCGCCGGGCGGCTTCGCCCTCGGCCCAACTGATCGCCATGCGGTGCACGTCCAGAGGGGCGCCCCCGGTGGCCTGGAGGATCGTGTCGACAGGGACCTCGGAGGAGGGCTCTTCGACGTAGAGCGCCGCAACAGCGCGCACGCCGTCGCGGTCGAAGGGTCCGAGCCGGCGGATCCGGTCCTCGCCGCCCCCGACCAGCCGCTCGAGCGCGGCGCGGGTCCTGGGAGCGGTCCCGTCCGCCAGGATGCCGACCACCAGCAAACGTCGCTCGTTGAGCCGATCCACTAGCTCGGCGATCGCCGCGAGCTCCGCGTCCCCGGCAGCTTCGAGATCGTCGAGGACCAGCAGCGTCGGACCGGACGCGCCGGCAGCCGTCGCGATCGCCGTCTCCACGTCCGCCGACGATCGTCTCGAGGACGCGTATGCGACCGAGGCGCCTTCGCGGACCGCCAGCTGCGCCGCCTCGGCAGCGAGGAGTGTCTTCCCCGCGCCCTCCGATCCCGACACGACGACGATCCGACCCGGTCCTCGGCGAGCCTGACGCCACGCCCAGCGGATCCAGCGGACGTCGCGGTCGCGGCCGACCAACCTGGCGAGCGGATCGAGCTCGGGCGGGACGTCCAGGAGCACCTGCAGCTTCTCGGTCCGCGAGCGACGTTGCTCCACCGGGGTCCCGATCGGCCCGGAGAACGCATCGACGTGGCTCGCCTGCCACACGGGGACGGGCGCGTCCAGTCCCTTGAGGTCGAGCGGCACGCGCTCCTCGAGCCGGACCCCCTCCACCGTACTGGCGAGGTGAACCACGCCCTGAGAGAGGAGCACCTCCCCCGGACCGGCGCTCGCGCAGAGCCGTGCTGCCAGGTTGAGCGCCGCGCCACGGAACCCGCCCTCCACGGGAACGGCCTCGCCCGCGTCGAGGCCGATGCCGACCGCGAGCGGGAGCGACGGGTCGCGCCTCGACTCGTCCTGGTAGACGACCTGCAGCTCCACCGCCGCCCGCAATGCCTGTCGCGCCGACCCGAAGACCGCGAGTGCTTCGTCGCCGCGGAGCTCGATCACCTCGCCGTCGCGCGATTCGACCCCTTCTCGGGCGACCTCGGCGAACGCCGCCGCCAGGCGGGCCGCCGCCTCGTCGCCTCGCTCCCGCGTGAATCTCGTGTACCCGCGCACGTCGGCGATCAGGAAGGTGTGGACCTGCGTCTCGGCCGCGATCCGTGCGGCCGGCGCCGCTCCGACAGCGTCCGCGAGCGCCGTTGAGAGTGCGCCTGGCGACCGCTGGCGGCGGTCTGGGTCGATCGAGAGCCCCTGTCGGATCACCGGCTCGATCTGGCCCGCGGTGCCGCGAGGGATGTTCTCCCATGTCGGCAGGTCGCCGCGTGGGGGCCCACCCGTGAGCAATGCGAAGGCCGTCGCGCTGAGGCCGTACACGTCTGCGGCGGCGGTCGCGGTTCCGGCGGCGAGCTCCGGTGCCGCATAGCCGCGAGTGCCGCCGTAGCGACCCGGCCGATCCGTTCCGCCCGGAACGGAGAGGCCGAAATCCACGAGCACGACGTGCCCATCGGGAACCA
This sequence comes from uncultured Actinomycetota bacterium, assembly GCA_963724415.1. Lineage (GTDB taxonomy): Bacteria > Actinomycetota > UBA4738 > UBA4738 > HRBIN12 > JAJNBA01. Next base: position 592,951 of record CAVRUS010000012.1, read on the forward strand.
GGATCAGGTTCGCGGGCTTCACGTCCTGGTGGACGACCGGCGGCTCGTGCCAGTGGAGATGGTCGAGCGCGACGGCCGTCTGGCTCACGTACTCGGCGACCTCGGGAGGTGGCAGCCCGGGAGCGCCGCGGTCGGCGAGGACGCGTGACAGGCTCACGCCCTCGACCCAGTCCATCACGATGCAGTAGCGGTCGCCGTCGAAGAAGTCCTCGCGGACGATCGGGAGGCCCGGGTGCGGCTGCAGGCTGAGCAACATCCGCGCCTCCCGGAGGAGGCCGCGTCGCTCGAACTCGGAGCCAACCTCGAGGATCTTGAGCGCAACGACCCGATCGTGCTGGTGGTCGAGCGCGCGGGCGACCTTGCCCTGCCCGCCGTGACCGAGGACCGAGAGGATCTCGTAGCGCTCGCGGACGAACTGCGTCCCCATGTCACCCCCGTCTCGTGCGCCGGACACCACGGGGGAGGGTACGAGCTGCCCTTCCCGGTCCGGGATCCGCCCGAGGTCGTGATGTTCCTGTTAGTGAGGTCGCATGTCCCTACCCTTTCGGGTAGGTTCGCGCCCGTGGGCAGGCCTGAGGTGGACCTACCGTCGCTCGAGGTCAGGGAGGGAGGACGCTCGAGGATCCTCGCGATGGATCGCGGCCGCGTCACGATCGGGAAGGCGTCCTCGAACGATGTGGCCCTGACCGGAGACGGACGCCTCTCGAGGCTCCATGCAGTCCTCGAGCGGTTCGAGGCCGGCTGGTGCATCCGCGACCTCGGTTCCCGGAACGGCACCTACGTGAACAGCCGCAGGATCTGGGACACGCATGCCTTGCGCCCGGGGGACGAGGTCGTCGTGGGGCAGACGACCCTCGTGTTCCGTTGGCCTGGCCAGGATGCCGCCACGGGAACGACGGACTCCTCGCCGCCACACCCTGAGCTCACCAGACGGGAACGTGATGTCCTGTTCGCTCTCTGCCGCCCCATCGTCTCCGGGGACGTGTTCACCGAGCCCGCCTCGATCCGCGAAGTGGCCGCCGAGCTGACGGTCTCCGAAGGCGCCGTGAAGCAGCACTTGGCGCACCTGTACGACAAGTTCGGTCTCTTCGAGACGGGCGAGCGCCGCCGCGTGCGCCTTGCCAACGAAGCACTTCATCGAGGCGTCGTCACGCTCGGCGATCTGCGTAGCGCCCCTGGGCCGGCCTGACGGTCCGGATAGGAGTCCCTCCTCGATCCGGCACGGGATCCTGAGCCTCGCGGGGATCGTGAGGCCGTTCCCGAAGGTGCACGCTCCCAAGCAGGGCGGCCGAGGAAGAAGCGATGCCGAGGCCCCCGCGGAGAGGGCGCAGCTCGACCAGATCCGTGTCGTCGAGATGGTCTCATCAGGGAGGAGGAGCGGTAAGAGCGAGCTGGATGTCCGGCTCTTGTACTGAAACGACCAGGTTCCACGACATGATCGATGGAAGGGGTTCGCAGTGAGTCGACGATTGATCGGCACGGTCCTTGGGTTCCTAACGGTCGGACTGCTCCTGACGGCCGCTCCGGGCGCGAGCGCCGATACGACGGCGTGTTCCCAGGGGGATGCCTTGGCCGTTTTCAACGCATTCGGGGCCATCTTCATCCACGATCCGCAGGATGACCCTTGGCCGGCTTACCCCGATTGCCAGTACAGGATGTGGGCGCACGGTGAGCACTTCACGTTCCAGGAGGACGACTGGTTCCTCACGGGGGCCACTTACGCGTACCCCTACCAGGCGGCCGGAGTCACGCGGGACGAGGCGATCGCCGAGCTTGCCAAGTACAGCGACCGGCTGTGGCTCACCAAGCTCCAGCCGGGAACGAGGAAGGCCATCGGACCGGCGGTCGAACAACCGCTCACCCTGACCGCATACAGTGACGCGGTCCACCCCGAAGACGGCTTGCTGGTCTACCGGCAAACAGGGGCCATTCTCCACCTCCCCCCCGGCGACTACCTCAGCTTCAACGAGAACAAGTACGACGGGAAGATCAGATGGCGCAACACGGTGATCCTTCACATCCTGCCCACCGGCTAGCTAGCGGGAGGGACGGGGAGGGCCTTGCCCTCCCTCTCCTTCACCTAGGCTCCGCTCGTGGCGATGCTCCCGACGATGCTCGAGAAGGACCGGAAGCGGCGGGCTGGTCGGTCGCGCAAGTCGCGTACGAGCTCGGCGTGAGCATCCGCGCCTATCGGGAGCTCGAGGCCGGCGAGCGCCCGCCGAACTGGGAGACGTGGGACCAGATCCGCAAGACGTGCGGCTGGCCGCAGACGTTCGCCTCTTCCACACAACCCTGAGGAAGCCGAGCCCCAAGGAACGCCCTCGGCCGGGGAGTGGCCATTCTTCCCGGTGGCAACGTTCAACCTTCGGGGTCCCTCCGGCCGAGGGCGTTCGAGGTCAACGATAGTCCGGTCGGACGGCACTGGTCCCCAGACCGACGCATCACCGCGTCCTCCACTGCCATGTCTCACCACTCCCGCTGGGCCCACCGCTCGATCGTGGCCACCCATATGCTTCAGACGTGCAGATCGGTCGAGGCGCTCGATCGAGGAGGCGAAGAATGAAGAGGATGGAACCGCCGTCGTCCGAGGGCTACGCCAGAGCGTTCGGCGAATGGAAGATCTGGTTCGAATGGGGCAGCGCGAGGTTTGACGCCCCTGGAGAGGGCATACCACCGGCATGGTTCGCCCGCCGAGGGACCGACCCCACCGAATCGATCCCCGCCGTCGGCCTGACCGAGGAGGAATTCCGCCGACGGCTTGGCGAGCTCTCCGACGAGTCGCTCGTCGCAGCAGTCGAGCGCGACTTCGAGCCCCGCATCGCCAACACGAATCTCGGGCCGGTGTTCGCGCCGCAGCCTAGCCGGTAGCTGAAGTTTCAGAACGGTCGGCGGCTCGGCGTGAGCGTCCGCACCTATCGCGAGCTCGAGGCCGGCGAGGCGGTGGCCGATATCGTCGGCTGCCGCATCGGAGAGCACAGGGGACTCCGAACGGCGCTCCCTACTTGGCGAAGCCCCCGACGGTCCCGACGACTAGCCATTCCTGGCTCGGAGAGGTCCTTACTTCGACCGCGAAGCGCCCGCCGGGAACCCGGCCGAGCTCTCGATCGAGTCGCTCTCGTGCCTTGTCTTCGTCGCGTATCGCGTCCTCAACGATCGTGTCGGTCCCGAGGTTGACCACGCGGTAGACAGTGGCGTTGTGATGGTTCTCTGTGTCTGGCACCCGAGCCCTACGCCGCATCGGACTTAAAGGCCGATCGTGCACGGGATGACGTGGAGGTTCGGGAGGGCCTCGATGCCGGTGAGCTCGACGACCTTCTGGACCTCATCGTGGACGCCGTGAAGGACGATGCAGGCGCTCGGCGCCAGCTTCGCGGCCGCGACGATCGTCTGGACACCGGATGAGTCCATGAACCTGAGTGGCCTCATGTCCACCGTGCAAGGACCTCCCACAGGGAGGGCTTCCCGGAAAGCGATCGCGAACGCGCTCGCGTTCGCCAGATCCAGCTCACCGGAGACGATGAAGCCGTGCCCATCGGGAGTGATCTCGAAGCTGCTCATCCGCTCGCCCTTCCGTTGAGGTCGGGAGGGCGGCCAGTCAGGCATTCGCCGACGGTCCAGGCGACCGGGGTTCACACCCAGTCTACTTCCTGCGCTTAGCGGTCGATCTCGAACCAGACGCTGTGAGGAGGAGAGGCGTCGATCCCCCAGCGATCCGACACCTTGTCGACGAGGAATAGCCCCCACCCTCCGCGCAAGTCTCCGGGCTCTTCGAGGATCTTCGAGTAGTCGAAGCCAGGGCCGGCATCGACGACCGCTACGTGGACCGTATCGGTGTCCACGTCGATCTCGAGGTCGATCTGGTCCCCTTCCTTCAGGCCGGCGTGGCGCACGGCGTTCGTGAACAGTTCACTCGCCAAGAGCTCGACTTCGGAGAGCCTCTTCGGAGTGAGGAGACCATCGAGCCGATCGCGCACATACCTCCGAGCATCCGCAACCGCTACGGGTCGCGCTCGGAGCGCATGCTGCAGCACGGTCGGCCTCCTCTGTGCGGCACCTACCCGGGACGCGAGAGCGACAAACCTTCGTGCTCAATCCGACCCCTTTCGGGAGGGCAACGGCCTAGGCTGCTCCCTGTGGCGATGCTCCCGAAGATGCTCACCGACGATCGGCGCCGCGTCGGCTGGTCGGACGCGCGAGCCGCCTACGAGCTTGGCGTTCCCATCCGCGCCTACCGCGAGATCGAGGATGGGGAACGGTCGCCGACGTGGGAGACGTGGGATCCAGATCTGCGAGGCATTCGGCTGGCCGCAGACATTCGTGGCTTCCTGAGTGTGAATCTCGGATCGCGGTCTCTCCGTGAGGGCAGCGACCTCAAGCCGATGCAACCGAGGCCGATATTCCAATCATGCAATCGAGGGCCAAAGCGGCTGTGCTACTGGGGGTCGGCTTTGTGCTCACCATGTTCGGGGCGATGCTCCTGATTGCCTCTATTGCCGCTGCGAACGTTCAGGCCGACGTCACGCCCTCCACGAGTTTGTACCAACAGCGCGTGCAGGACGTCGCGGCTACGACAACAGGGGTGGCGTTGGTGATGGCATGGGTGATCTTGGTAGCGGGCCGATGGGCGTGGGGAACGGGTCGAACGATGCACAATCCTCTCTTTCAGAGGCGGCGAACGTTCCTTCTGAACGAACGCTCACGCGCCGTGTACAAGGAGCGCCGCGAAGCGTACAAGCAATATCGGAAGTCTCTGCCATTCCACCGTTCTCGCCGGCCCACTGCGCCGTCTGTGGGAGACGGGCTAGGGAAGACTGGCTAGCGCTTCCTCCAGCGCCTCGTTCCCCACCACTCCGCTCGGCCCATAGCTCGATCGTCGCCGACTTCCACAGCGGCCGGATGCCGCTGAAGTGATCTGGCTCTGGGAGCTTCCCCTCGGCATACATCACCGACACACGCTGTTGCGAGATCCGGAGGTAGGTGGCGACATCGGCCATGCGTAGGGCGCGACCCAGGCTCACGCGTCAAGCGTAGAAGTCATCCGGAAGAAAGGGCAAGGCTGGTGCTGGTCATCAGTTTCCCTATCCACCCGCTTCCGGACCTCTCCACGCTGATCGCGATGGTCGACACCGACGAGGTCGTCCGGCTGCGGCTGCTCCGAGCCATCCGCGACCTCGGCGCCTAGCGTTTCCGGCCGCTTCACTCGTAGGCCCTTGACCTCCTGGGCGAGGTGGGGGACGCTCGCCGAGACGTTCGTCGAGGAGCACCATGACCGAGAACGCTCCGCTGTTCGCGGTCACGGCTGCTCCTCCAACTCGCGGTAGGTGCGAACGCTCACGCCGAGCCGCCGCGCCGCCTGCTCAACCGACCAGCCAGCTCGAAGCCGATCGTTGGCGAGCATCGTCGGGAGCATGGCCACGTCTAGGGAGCCGGGACGGTACAGCCGACGTTCGGGAACCAACGCCAGAACCCATCGTTGGTCTGGACCCAGTGGGTCACGGCGGGTTCAGTGAACCCCCCGCCTTGAGGCTCCGACCAGTGGTAGGTGGCCTCAACCGCTGCGGTGCCCGGGTACACCTTCGGCCCGAAGTCGGAATACTGACAGGCGTTGTTGAGCCATCGGATGATCTTGAACGACTTCGCGTCGACACTGATGATCTGATATCCGGCGCGTGCATCCTCTTCAATCGATGCGCGGTAGTCCTGTTCCGTTGCGTAGTTGACGTCTGGATGGACCAGGTCCCACGACTTCGAGTACTGACCCTTCGACTCAACCTCGGCGACGTACTCCGCGGTCGTCGCGGGGTCTGCTTCCACCACGACATCGAGTTCACCAGTCTCCGGCACCTCGATCCGGGAGTTCGCATACCCAGGGGCCGTGAACCGCAACGTGTCCCCAGGGCACGCGCCTGGGATGACACCCTTCCCGTTCTTCTGAGTCGAACCCCGGACCGGTCCCGCGAACTTCGCCTTGATCCCCTTCTCGGTGAGGTTGCTGGTGACCGTCACTCGCGTGCGCGTTGGTTGGAGTTCGATGTCCCCCAAGTTGATGGACGATTCCTCGAACCCTTGGACCGTCGTCGGGGTCGATTCCTCGTGCGAACAGACAGTCGCGACAACCTCCGCTCCCTCGGTAACGTTCGCTAGCTCGAACTGCCCATCCCTCTCCGTCTCAGTCTCAGCGCCACCGGCCGACACGGTGACACCGCTCAAGGGATCGCCGGTTGCTGAGTCGATGATCGTGCCAGTGACCCTGCCCTCAGAGGGCGACGAAGTGCAGGCGGCCACGACTACAGCCAGCACACCGCCCAAGAGCCACCGCTTATCCACAGACCCACCCCCGACAGGGCGACCCTGTCACGGCTTGCCTCTAGAGACAACCCCTTTGCGCTGACGGGGGCCGGGCCCGCAGGACCTGCCTACGAGCCCAACCCCCGCCATGTCCCTACGCCGGTCTCGTCGGTCGCTCTCTACTGCATCGGCAGTACTGGCATGCCAGCGGGCGAAGCCCCATGATGTGCCGCGATTGACGACAGGCGACTGAGGAGGGGCACATTGAGCGAAGGACCGATGGTGCGGAAGGAGTGGCTCATCGCCATGGCGATCGTGTTCGTGGCGTTGGTGGCGGTGCTGTACGTCGTCGTAGGAGGAGGCGGAGAGGGCGAGATGCTGACATGAGCACTGAGGACCTGGAACGACACTGGGAAGCGCCAGCCGGACACAAGCGCGTGTGGCCGCCGATCACCATCGTCGCTGGAGTCGTCTGCTCGATCGCCGCGAAGGTGTGGATCGAGGCGCTGGAGCCATCGGTAGGCCCGACGCTCACGATCGAGTTCGGGGACGGAGCGTTGCTCCTGATCGCCGTGGCGGTCGTGGCGGGAACCCTGCTCGGTGTCCGCACGCTCTGGGCGCTCCAGGTCACCTTCGCGGCGGTCGGCACGGCCGTCACGCTCGCGTCCGCGTTCCAGGACCCGCAGGCCCAGACGATCGGCGGCCTCCTCCTCTTCATCGCCTCAGCGGTGTTCCTGCTTCTGCCGTCCTCGGCGCGGTTCGAGCAACGTCGGGTCCGCGTCACCCTGGACTAGGTCTGTCTGAGGAGGGCTCTATGAAGGTGTTCACGAAGTGGTCTGAGTCAAGTACGAGGTACAAGGTTGTGTACATCGTGTCGCTCGTCGTGGCGTTCTACGTCGTCGCGAACGTGTTCCTGTGGGTGATCCCGACCATCGGCGTCTAGAACTTCATCCCGATCTTCTAGCTGTCGAGGAACCGGGCCGGAACCCGCGCCGAGGAGGAACGATCCGACCCACCTGCGCGGTGGCGGGCCGTCCCTCACCCCTCGTCCTCCGCGGCGTAGTACGGAACCTGCCAGCCGCAATCGCATACGCCGCACTGCACCCACCAGTAGCCCTCCCGGTCATGCACCCGCAGGATGGCCCGGAGGATGGTGGGATCGGTTGCGTCTCGTTGCTCGCACCCACCGCAGTGGCCGAAGGTGGCCGGGTCCAAAGGGTCGAGCCGAACACGCGTGTCGACGCGCGGCTCGTAGATGTCTTCGCTCCAGCATTGGCAGACTCGCCGCCAGTGGCCCTCCTCGATCTCCTGCCACTCGGGCTTGAAGCCGGGGTCGGCCACCACGACCTTGCAGCCCTCGGCATGCGCGAACGCCTCACTTGGTCGACTCGGGCCCTTCTTCAATCCAAACTTGCTCGCTCCTTCCTGTTCGAATCGTAGGGGTAGGGGGTGACGTCGAAGCTCGCTCCTTCTCCCGGCTCCGCGAAGAGACGGACCATGGCCGTGCGATGATGCGTCGCGATGAAGCGTGCCGCTGCCGTGCTCCTGGTCATTGTGGTGATGGCATCGTGCGCCGACCCGCCAGCCGGGGCCACCTCCGGGGAACCCGCGCAACCCGAACCGGCTTCGATCACCATCTCGGCCACGCATGTGGATCCTTGGGGCGAGGGCTCCTGTTGCTACATCGAGGGCTTCGTCCCCATCGTCCGGGTCGTGGGTTCCGGGGTGGATGTAGAGAAGGAGATCGAGCGTTCCGAAGCTGACATCGACCTGTTTGATGAGGTCGTCCTTGAGGTCCCACGCGGCGGCGAGTACACACTCGAGAGCTGGGTCGAGCCCTGCGCCGGCAACTGTGGAGAACCAAGGCAATACAGGGATCCGGCCACCGACCACTGCTCGGCCAGCGTCGCTGTGCCGGACGGTGATGACCTCGAGGTAGATCTCGCGATACGCAGCCTCCACGCTTGCCAACTCCAGGTTGAAGACCAGTAGCGACGACGGCCATCGATTCGGCACCCTCGCATGAGGTCTACCGCTTTTCCCCATTCACGAGCCCACAGACCACTCAGCCTGGACCGGGAGAAAAAGCTTCCCCCCTTGGAGGGGATCCGCGGGTTGTGGGGGGGTTTTCCGTGCGGACTGCGCTGACTGGTGTCCTGCTAGAGCGTCGGGAAAAAATCCCTCTGATCCACGCTGGGAGGTGTCCGGGCGCCCAATCGAGAAAAAGGGTCTCTAGAAGGGAATGCTGCGGCCGCTAAAGTTCATTGACATGTACGGCGAATGTACGTACAGTCCGCTATACGGAAAGGAGGTGCCGCCAATGGCTACAGAGGCCCACGATCTCAAGGAGGCTCGGCTAGATATCCGCCTAACATCTCGGCAGAAGGCCGAGTTCGAAGCCGTCGCCCAGGAGCAGTCTAGGTCGCTCACCTCCTTTGTCGTTGAGACCGTTGCAGCGGAGGTTGCGCGGCGCCGATCTGAGCAGACAAGCTTCATGGTGGACGCAGAGCGATGGAATCTCTTTACGCAGGCTCTTGATCGTCCCGCGATGGAGAAGCCCCGACTGCGAGCTCTCCTGACGGAAGCCAGCGTCTTCGAAGACGCTCCTTAAGGCGCCTCGGCCTTGCGCGCTCCGGAGCCGCTGGAGCCCAGACACGACCCAACCGGATTCGACTCCGGCGACGAGGCACTCGATGGATGGCTCCGCGATCACGCTTTAGCGAGCCACCGGGGTGAGTTCAGCAAGACATACGTTGTCCACGAGGCTGACGTCATTCGCGGGTACTACACGCTCGCGGCCGGCTCGGTCTCGCCGGATGACACGCCTCCAAGGGTCAGTAGAGGGGGAGGTCTCCATCAGGTGCCCGTCGTCGTCCTGGCACGTCTCGCGGTGGACGGGGCATTCCAACGCCGGGGAATAGGGTCCGGCCTCGTCCGCGACGCCCTCTACAAGGTCGCAGCGACGGCAGACATCATCGGCGTTCGCGCGATCCTCGTTCACATGAAAAGTCCCGACCTGCGTGCGTTCTACGATGGGTTCGACTTCGAACCGAGTCCGATAGCCGATGACCAGATGTTCCTCCTCATGAAGGATCTCAGGAAGAACATCGTGTAGTGCGTGAAACGTGAACATGATGATGATCACCAGCGCCCGTCATGCCCATCATCTTCATCATCAGGGGACGTGTGCCCTTTTTCTCCCGGCCCACGCTGAGAGGTCTCCTGTGAAAGCCACGGGAAGAATTGGCCTCCTTCACGCGTCCACCCGAGCTGAGCTGTGAACCATCGTGAACGCATCGCGGCAAGCGAGGGGCGCTAGGCTGCTCGAGATGGCCGAGTCAGTGAACAGGCCCAATGAGGAACGTCCGGACGTGCCGGCACCTGGTGACCCGCAAGACGCCGAGGCGCGTCGCGTGAAAGCGAGGAAGCCACGGCGGTGGAACAAGCTGAGGGTGTCGCGGCGCAAGAACCGCGAGGCGCACAAACGCAACATCGATCCGGGCGTGTGAATCCCTCCGTCACTGGCGTGTAGGCGGTTCACGCCGACCCTCCGACCATGAGATCCGGAGGGAGCACGATGTGCACGGCGCCCGCTTCGATCAGGAGATCGTTCGAGGACTAGCATCCGATCGAGGGGAGTCTGTTGTTCGAGCGATTCACCGACCGATCGCGACGGGTGGTCGTCCTCGCCCAAGAGGAGGCGAGGATGCTCAACCACAACTACGTCGGGACCGAACACGTCCTCCTGGCGTTGATCCACGAAGGCGAGGGTGTCGCCGCCAAGGCCCTCGAGGCGCTGAACATCTCGCTCGAGGCCGTGCGTCAGCAGGTCGAGGAGATCATCGGCCAAGGACAAGCGCCCCCCACCGGCCACATCCCGTTCTCGCCTCGCGCCAGGAAGGTCCTCGAGCTCTCGCTCCGCGAAGCGCGGCAGCTCGGACACAGCTACATCGGCACCGAGCACATACTGCTCGGGCTGATCCGCGAGGGCGAGGGTATCGCCGCGCAGGTGCTGCAGAGGCTCGGTGCTGACCTGAACCGCATCCGTCAGACCGTGATCCAACTCCTGTCCGGCTATCCCGCCGCCGGCACGGGAGTCCTCTCTGAATCTGAATCGGAAGAGACTGGCTGGCATCCGATGCCGGACTGGGGTCCTCGATGCCCGTCGTGCGGTGGGCCGCTGGAAGGTGAGCTGCGGTACCGGAAGCTCATCGCCACACAGCTCGATGAGCGCGAAGATCCAATCCCGATCCTGATGCTGTTCTGTGGCATCTGCGGTGCACTCCTGCGTAGCTTTCGAGGGGGCGCGGAGCATTCGTGGCCGCACGAGTCTGGTGAGTCTCACGACGCCCAGGAGGACTAATCGCCACTCGCCTCTTGTGACTCGGCCGGACCCGCCGCTCGGAGGGCAGCGTCCAAGACAACCCCAGCCGCCCTCCGCATGCCTCCGAACGCCAGCAGGAGCTCGATGTGCCCGCCTGCCTCTCGGATTGATCCCCCACATTGGAGCCCAAGACGCAGACGTACGATGCGGGGCGTGAACGTACGCGCCGGATGGGTAACCGCCGGGTACATGGTGCTCGTAGCGGCATCTGCGTGCACGGGGCACCAACCGATCCCGGACACGCTGTTGAAGCCTGCACCGCGAGAGTGCCCGACTCTGATCGTGAGGGCCGATTCGGTGGAACCGCACGAGCTCGGCGGGCAGTTGCGCGGCAATGTCCCCGCGAGACTCCCAAGCGGTTTCGGGCTCGTGGGCGCGTGGGGAGAGGGCGAGGGAGCGTTGGGGACGGCCATGTGGGCAGATGGCTCTTGCCGCCTGATTTGGATCACCATCTATCCGGACGGCCAGCTCGCCCGAGGGCCGAAACTGGGGGACTGGGTGGTCTCGGAGAGTGGCCCAAATGGCTGCGGGAACGCAATCCTCGGGCAAGGACGATGCCTGACGTATGACGCCGCCGTCGACGGAACAAGGGTCCAGGTCTCGATGATGGGTGTCGAGCGGGACGAGGGCGACGGAGTCGTCCTCTCGATCGCCACGTAGCCGAGTGATCGTTGGGCGCCTCACGCGACCTCGCTGTGGCCCGGCCGAAGCACTTCGACCGCCGCGCCCGACGGCACGACCACGACCGAGGCGACGGCGTGACCGTGGGCGCAGAAGTCGATCGCCGGACACGAGCACTGCCAGCCTCGGCGCGGATCCCAGCTCACCTCGCGCAGCTCCCCGCTATCGCCCCTCACGTAGGCCAAGGCGCTGGTGTGCAGAACGCGGACGACCATCACCCTTCGCTCAGCCAAGAGCCGAACGGCGCGGGCTCGAGCGTCCTCCCTAGCCACCAGCGGCCCCTGGGAACGGCTGTCCCTCGTGTCCCTCTGTCCCCGAAGGAGCCTCATCCGGGGACGCGGGGACACCGGGGACAGGGGTTCTGTAGGAGCCTCGATCCCCTCGCAGCTGACCGTCGGCAGCCATCCGCTGCAGGGTCTTCTTCGCGAGCTCGTAGCCAACGGACGTGATCTCCGCCGCCTGCTTCGGGGTCAGCGTGCCGTGTGCGCGGATCGCCTCGAGCAGCTCCCGGCGCGTCTCGCTGAGGTTGTACTCGGCGGCGTCCCCCAGGAGCGTCCAAGTGCCGGCCTCCGGCGTGAACCGGAGCGCGAGTTCACGCTCGATGATGTCCCGCCCCGTGACGTGGAGGGTGGCGTCGGCCTGACCGCGGCCACGCTTGACGACCACGATCGTGTCCGCCCCCGAGGCCGTGCCGAACGTGCCGGTCACGGTCTCCACGAAGTCCGCCGCTTCGGCCTTCCTCGTGTGGAACAGGACCACGACGGCGATGCCACGGGAGATCGCTAGCCGCTGGATCATCTCGGCGGCGTCGTAGTCGATCGTGTACTGATCGGCCCCGCGGTTCCTCACGCGCGGGCGGATCCTCGGCCACACGTCGACCAGGACGAGGCGGGCGTCCGGATGCCCGTCGAGCCACTCATCGAGCTTGTCCGTACCGCCTTCATCCAGGCGCGGCCACTCTGTTTCGAGCTGGAGCGCCTTGGGCCCGTCCTCCCCACCGAGCAGCGTGCGGAGTCGTGACTGCAGCCGCCTCGGGGAATCCTCTAGGGCCAGGTACAGCACGTCGCCGGCCTCCACGGGCACGGAGCCGAGCGCGTGGCCGCCCTCGGCCACGGCGATCGCCAGCCCCAGCGCCATCCATGACTTCCCGAGCTTCGGAGCGCCGCACATGAACGTGAGGCCCTCGGGGAGTAGCCCGTCGACCGCGAACCGGGGCGCGGGGAACTCCGTGATGAGCAGGTCGGTTGCCGTCCAGCTTGTACGCCGCTGGTCCTTTCCGTTCGTTGCGGCGACTTCCTCGATCGGCACGAGCGTCCCGTTTAGGTCCTCGTAGATCACATTGCCGATCCGCCGCGTGCTCATGCGACCCGCCCCCTGGCACGGCACACGAGACAGTGTCGCCAGCCTCGATGCGGGGAAACCGGATAGCCAGCATGGAATGCATCGGCACGCTCGCTCTCGAGCGTTGGGAGCGAGAGCCTGATTCGGAGAGTCCGGGCGGCGCGGTACGATTCGGCTGCATCGACCTTGGGAGCGGCTCCCGGCAGGGGGGCCGCTTCTTCATGTGGCGGGCTCATCTGGTCGCCGCCTCTCGCTGGCCGGCCTCACGTTCCACGAACCGCTCAAGCTCGCCAACCGGGATCAGGATCTTCCGTCCCACGGCGAGCGAACGCAGTCGACCCTCCTGAACGAGTTGATAGGTGGAGTCCCTCCCGAGGCCGAGCCGGCGTGCGGCGTCTTTCACGCCCAGCAACAATGGCTCGGTCACTTCGATAGCTCCTCGAGCAGGGCCAGGTACCGGAGCGCGGCCTCACCGTGAGGCGTCCGCTGGCCCGTCTCCCATCGGTAGATCGTCACTCTGTTCACGTCCGAGCCAGCGCCTGCTTCCGAGTAGCTGAGACCGGCTGCCTCGCGAATCACTCGGGCCGTCCCGGTCTCGAACATCCGTCTGACTCGAACGAGCTTCAGCGTCTTCTCCATCGTGTGTCGGACGGTACGCCGAAGCGCAGCCGCTACGCTAGGGGTTGCGTTTACCTACTGCAACCTCACCCGTACAGGTAGCGGTTGACAGACTGTATGCCACTGCCGATGATGCGGGCATGGAACCTACTCGGCGGTTCGGGCGGCAGCCCGTCAAGATCGATCGGCGGCTCGCCCGGAAGGCATACCGGCGTCTGTTCGCCCATTGGGACAAAGAAGACCAGGACCTGATTCCTGAGTTCGACGTGTGGCTCGAACAGGACGCGAGCTTCATGGTCGAGAAGACGACCCTGCATCCAGGAGGTCGCGCGGTCGTCGAGTATGCCTTCCAGTCCAGGGGCGGAAAGATCCCAGCGCTGCGTACCCCCGTTGAGATCTGGTGGCGTCGTGGCGGGGACGGGCTGCCATATATCTCGGCGTTCCGACTCGAGGCTCCCCCCGGCCGAGTTTTCAATCCAATGGACGACGTGCAGTGGCAGATCAATCTCGGCTCCATCTGGGCTGGGCTGGTGCTCAAGCTCGCGGAGAGCGAGGTCGTGTCCGAAGAAGTCCCACCGCGGCCGTCTGCCGGACGGCCGCCGACCATCCCGCACTATCGGCGCATCCTCGCGGAGTACGAGCAGCTCAAACGAGAAGGGCATGCGGCGCCGATCAACGTCCTAGTCGAGCGATACGGGGTCAAGAAGGGCACGGTGAAGAGTTGGCTTCACCGTGCCCGCAAGTACCTTCCCGAGAAGGAGTCGGACGCATGAGGGGTCACCTGCAGGAGCGCCGTCCGGGGGTCTGGCGGCTCACTGTGTCGGACGGGTTCGACGCGGCGGGGAAGCGCCGGCGTGTGACCCGTACGGTCACCGGCTCGAAGCGCGACGCCCAACGGGAGCTCACGAAGCTCCTGCGCGAGCGTGACGAGGGGAAGCTCGCAGACGGTCGGCAGCCGCTCGTGACGTTCCTCGAACGCGAGTGGTTGCCTGCGGTCTCGGCGATGTCGAAGCGCGGACGGCCGCTCGCTCCGACGACCCGTGCGCGTTATGCAGATGCATGTCGCCGCATCTCCGAAGTGATCGGGAAGGTACGGCTCCGGGATCTCCGCGCCGACCACGTAGAAGAGGTGCGGGAGCGGTTGCTCGCAAGCGGCCTCGCGCCTCAGACGGTCTCGGACGTTCTCAGGGTGCTCTCGCAGGCCCTCGGACGGGCGGAGGCACGCGGGCTCGCCAAGAACTGGGCCGCGGCAGAGATCGTGAGTCGACCCATGGGTGATAAGCCGACGTTCACGACGATCGACCGGGCGCTCGGTCAGCGGATCCTCGCGAGCGTCGTCGGGACCGACCCCTGGGACGCCGCCGTCCACCTGGCGCTCGGGCTCGGGCTCCGGCGCGAGGAGGTCCTCGGCCTACGGTGGGCGGACGTCTCCGACACCGTGAAGGTGCATCGCGTGCTCACCTGGATTGAGGGGGAGTACCACGTAGGACCTCCAAAGTCGGAGGCGGGGGAGCGAGAGATCCCGGTTCCAGCCTTCGTGCTAACGGCGCTCAAACGGCATCGGGCTGCCCAGGGCGAGAGGCTGCTGTCGATAGGCCTGCAGCCGGAACTCGTCGTTGACAACGGGATTGGGGGTCCGTGGATGCCGGCTAGCTTCTCCACCGGCTGGAGAAGGTTCGCGAGAGCTCATGGGTTCGAGGGGGTCACGTTCCACGGGCTCCGACACGGGGCCGCGACGCTGCTCCTAGCGGCAGGGGTACCGGACTCCGTGGCGCTCGAGGTGATGGGACACGCCGACACGCGGATTCTCCGGCACTACCAGGAGGTCGTAGACGAGTTGAAGCGCGACGCCGCGGTGCGGATGGACGAGTTACTCGGAGAGAAGGTCTGAAACCCGGCTGTCACCTGAAGTGTCACCCGAGGGCGTCCCGGCGGCTGAGATTCCTGTAGTCCCAACGGGATTTGAACCCGTGTCTTCACCTTGAGAGGGTGATGTCCTAGGCCTCTAGACGATGGGACCTCGGCGGCTCGATGCGCCTGAGCAGCGAGGATAGCACCGGCCGCTCCGTGCTCAGCGTTGGCCGAGGATCCGACGGAGCACCGTCGAGTAGTCCTCGTCGCCGAGGCCCGCGGCCTCGGCGTCGGCGAACCACGACGCCGCCGCGGCGAGGACGCGAGCGTCCACGCCGGCCGCCGCCGCCGCCTCGCTGACGAGTTCCCCATCCTTGCGGGCGAGCGCCAGATCGAAGCGGCGGGGGAACTCGCCCGTCGTCAGTGGCTCGCGGCGTCGCGCTGCTTGGGCGGCGAGCGGCGTCCAGGCGAGGACGCGGAACGCGACCTCGCGAGGGACCCCGAGGGCGTCGGCGAGCGCTACCGTCTCGCCGAGCAGGGTCATCGTGCCGATCAGCGTCGCGTTGGCGACCAGCTTCGTGGCGGCTCCGGCCCCGAGCGGGCCCACGTGGATCGGCTCGCCCAAGGCGGACAGCAGCGGCGTCCATCCTTCGGCGAGCTCCTCCGGTCCGCCCACGAACACGTGCAGGGTCCCCGACTCCGCCTCGCTCAGGCTCCCCAGGACCGGTGCGTCGAGCAGCCCCGTCTCGGGCGGGAGCGTCGACCGGAGCATGCGGATCGCATCCGGACCGACCGTCGACATCTCGATCACGGTCGCCGAGGCTCCGGCGCCGACGGCGAGGCCCTCAGGCCCCTCCGTCACAGCCCGCAGCGCCGTGGGATCGGACACCACCGTCACGATGGCCTCAGCCCGCCGGGCGGCCTCCGCCGGACTCTTGGCCGGCTGCGCTCCGCGCGACACGAGGTCCTCGGCCTTCTCGGGGGTCCGGTTCCACACGATCACCTCTTGACCGGCGTCGAGGAAACGGCGCGCGAACCGGGCGCCCATCGCCCCGAGCCCGAGAACGGCGACCGTGGTCATGCCGGCCACTATGGCCTCGAACGTGACCCACGACACATCCTGCCCGTGGCCAAGGTCACGCAGCGTCCGTGCCTGGGGGCACAGCCCGGTCCGTGGCACACGCGTAGCGTCACTCCTGTTACCGACCCAGGAGGCGGACGATGATCACGGGAGACATGGCGAGGGAGCAGATCCGGGATCGCATGCGTGAGGCCGACTCCTTCCGTCGGTCGCAGACCACGCGGACGGCGCAGCGGCACGACCGGCGCGCGGTGGCGCGCAAGGTCTACAGCGGCTTCGTTGCCGCGCTCGCGACACCGTTTCGCCACTGAGATCCCGGTCGCGGACAACGAGCGGGACCCCGGAGAGCCGGGAGCGACGGCGAGAGCCCTCGCCCCGGCTCCTTCTTTGTTCTCAGCTTCGTTCCGGCCTAGTTCTCGCCCTGATCGCGGGTGAAGCCGAGCTCCCCGTCGAACTCCTGCAGCTTCTCGATGTGCATCCAGCGGTGCTGGCGGCTGATCGCGACGAGCAGCTGGTGCACGTCGCCGTCGGTGAGATCGCCGGGGCTCTCCTTGGTGATGAACCGGCAGCGGTAGTGATCCACGGTGTCCGTGATCGCGCCGGTGGGTGGGAAGACCTTCGTGCCCCGCGACGACACCAGCTTCAGCGACAGCGGCGTCTCGTGGGTGAGCTCCATCAGCGAGGCGCCGAGCTCGTTCGGCCCCATCGGCGATTCGATGAACACGTCCATCCCCACCACGGCGCGTGACTCCGGACGCACGTAGTCGATCGCGTCTGAGAGCTTCGGGAGCTCGAGGGGCCGGTGCTCGCGCACGGTCCATCCCTCGGACCGGCGTCCGAGGTTCCCGATGATCGCGTCCGTGTAGTCCGTGGTGGACGCGCCCTGGTCGTAGCCGACGACGTCGCCCGTCAGCGTTCCGTCCTCCAGCGTCACGAGCACCGCGTGCTCGATCGCGTCCGCCTGCTCGAACAGGCCGAGGTAGCGGAGCATCAGGACCGCGGACAGGATCAGCGCGGTCGGATTGATGACGTCCTTCCCGGCGTACTTCGGCGCCGAGCCGTGGACCGCCTCGAAGATCGCGACCTCGCTCCCGATGTTGGCGCTCGGCGCGAAGCCGAGACCGCCCACGAGCGCGCTCGACAGGTCGGACAGGATGTCGCCGTTCATGTTCGTCATCACGAGCACGTCGAACTGCTCGGGTCTTTTCACGAGCTGGTGCGCGCAGTTGTCGACGATCAGGTGCCAGGCCTCGATCTCGGGGTAGTCGGGGGCGACCTGTTCGAACACCCGCTTCAACGTTCCCTCCGAGAGCTTCATGATGTTCGCCTTCGTCGCGCAGGTGACCTGGGTCCGGTGCTCGCTCCGCGCGTATTCGAAGGCGAACCGGGCGATCTTCTCGCAGCCCTTCACCGAGATCAGCTTGAGCGCCTCGGCGACGCCGGGCGTCTGCATGTACTCGATCCCCGCGTACAGATCCTCGACGTTCTCCCGGACCATCACGAGGTCGATCCCGCGGCCGCTGTACGGGGTCTTCACCCCGGGCAGCTCGCGGACGGGGCGGACGTTCGCGTAGGTCTCGAAGAGCTTCCGGAGCGTGACGTTGGCGCTCTTCTCCCCGAAGCCGACGGGCGTCTCGAGCGGTCCTTTCAGCATCACCCGCGTGCGGGAGAGCGACCCGATCGTCTCGTCGGGGACACCCGAGGGCAGGCCCTTCTTGAAGACCTCGGCTCCTGCTTCGGTCTCCTCCCAGTCGATGGGAGCTCCGGATGCCTCGACGATCCGCTGCGCCGCTCGGGTGACTTCGGGCCCGATGCCGTCGCCCGGCACCAGGGTGATGGGGATCCGTTGTGTCGATGTGGCCACGCGTTCCTCCTCCGATAGGAGCGTCATGCTAGCGGCGAGGCGGGCCGCCGCCGTTTGCGGCCCACGTCATCCGGGTAGTTCCTCGCAGCCCCCATGAGTGCCGCCCGCGCCACCGCACCCGCCACGATCCGACCTCGTCCCGCACGTGAGGATGTCTGGGTCGCGACGGCGCCGTCCCTGCCGATGAGCCGGGGACGCCGGATCGCCTGGATCGCGATCCTCGCGATCCTCCTCCCGTTGCTGTCCCTCACCGGGGCCCTCGTGTCCCTCTACGCGACGACGTCGGTGCCGACGATCCCACCGCTGTCGGAGACGACGATGCTCCTCGATCGGCACGGCAACGAGGTCGCTGAGCTGCACGCGGACGTCGACCGAGAGTTGATCCCGTTCGGGCAGATGCCGGAGTCGCTGCGCAAGGCGGTGATCGCGGTCGAGGACGCCGACTTCTACCGGCACGACGGCCTCGACCGGATGGCGGTCGTCCGCGCCACCTGGCGGAACCTCACGAGCGCCTCGATGAGCCAGGGCGGCTCGACGATCACGCAGCAGTACGTGAAGAACGTCCTCACGGGGTCGGAGCACTCGCTCGGGCGGAAGGTGCGCGAGGCGATCCTCGCGCTGAAGCTCGAGCACACGATGTCCAAGCGCGAGATCCTGCGCGGATACCTGAATACCGTCTACTTCGGACACGGCGCATACGGTGTCCAGGCGGCGGCTCACACGTACTTCGATCGCGACGCGCAGGATCTCACGCTGCTCCAGTCGGCGACGCTCGCGGGATTGATCTCGGCGCCGTCGGCGCGCGATCCGTTCCTGCAGCCAGGTGAGGCTCGGCGCGCTCGGGACCTGGCGCTCGCGCGGATGGTCGAGGTCGGCTCGGTCGGTCCCGAGCGCGCCCAACGGTTGCAGGCCCGTCCCCTCGTCCTGGCGGAGGAAGCGAGCGTGCGCTCCGCGGCGCCGCACTTCATGGAGCACGTGCGGCTCGACCTGAAGGCGAGCTACGGGCTGGACGCGCTCTACCGGGGCGGGCTCCGCGTGCGGACCACCCTCGACATGGAGTGGCAGCGCGCCGCCGAGCGCGCGATCCGCGGCGCACTGCCGTCGCCGACGGACCCGGAGGCCGCGCTGGTCGCGATCGACCCGCGGACCGGGGCGATCCGCGCGATGGTCGGCGGACGGAGCTTCGCGCGCAGCGAGTTCAACCTGGCCACGCAGGCGCGGCGCCAGGCCGGTAGCGCGTTCAAACCGTTCGTCCTGGTCGCGGCGCTGGAGCGGGGGATCTCACCGCTCGAGGTGCGATACGGGCCGTCGTCGCTCACGATCCCCGATCCCTTCTGCGAGACGGACGGTGAGCCGTGGAACGTCTCGAACGCCGGCGACCAGGCCGCCGGGACGATGTCGATCGAGAACGCGCTGGCCGGATCGGTCAACACGATCTTCGCGCAGGTGACGGTCGAGGTGGGGCCGGAGGCGGTGGCCGACGTGGCGCATCGGATGGGCATCCGATCGCGGCTGGCGCCGGTGTGCTCGATCGGCCTCGGGACCTCCGAGGTGACGCCGCTGGAGATGACGTCCGCGTACGCCACCCTCGCCACGCGGGGGTACTACGTGGAGCCGACCGCGATCGAGCGAGTGACCGGCCCCGGTGGCGAGGTCCTGCAGGGGCCGCTCGGGGGGGTCGACAGCGTGGGGAGCATGGCGATCTCCTCGGAGGATGCGGACGCGGCCACGCGTGTCCTCCAAGGTGTGATCGAGCACGGCACGGGCACGGCGGCCGGACTGACCGACCGTCCCGCGGCCGGCAAGACCGGGACGGCGCAGCATGCGACGGATGCCTGGTTCTGCGGCTACGTCCCGCAGCTCGTGACGTGCGTGTGGGTCGGGTATCCGGACGGCGCGCGACCGATGCGCAACGTGGAGGGGTACTCGGAGGTCTACGGGGGGACGATCCCCGCGAGGATCTGGCACGACTTCATGAGCGAGGCGACCGCGGACCTGCCGATCGTGGGGTTCCCCGCCGCGAGCTACGCGTACTACGCCGATCCGCCACCTCCGCCGGCCCCGTCCCCTTCGGCCGTTCCGGTGGAGCCGACCCCGACGGCGCCCCCGACCCCCGAGCCCTCTTCCGCACCGACTCCTTCGCCCTCTTCGGCGCCCTCGCCGAACCCCTCTCCGACACCATCGCCGCCGCCGGACCCGTCACCGTCGCCGTCGGAGGAACCGGCCAGACCGACGACGCGATCCGTGGGGCGGTCCGGGGATCCCTAGCGCTCGCGTTCCTGGTCCTCGTGTTCCTGGTTTGGCGTGGGCGCCGCCGTCTCCTCCGATGTCCGCTGCTCGACGTCCAAGCGATCCGCGTCGGCGACTTCGAGCGGCGCTCGCGCCACCTCGTGACCGCAGGTGAAGACGTCCACCTGTCGGCTCTCGGGATCCTGGAACAGCTCGTCTCCGCCGAAGTCGATATCGGCGAGGACACCCTGTCCGCAGACGGGACAGCGTCGCTCGTCGCTTCCTGGGCGAGGGGTGTTCATGATGAGGGCGTACCCGGCCCCGTCTCGTCCCAACCACTGTGTTTGCGCGCAGCGGGAGGAAGGGAAGACAAGCGGCATGACGGCAGCAGGAGATGGCATCGTGCAACGGATGCTGCGTCGCGCCGACGACGTCCAGCGAGCGCACCCCACGATGGCGTTCCCGTTCGCCGTGTTCAAGAAGTTCGGTGACGATCGGGCGAGTCAGCTCGCCGCCTTGATCGCGTATTACGGGTTCTTCTCGCTGTTCCCGCTGCTGTTGGTCTTCGCGACGGTCGTGGCGTTCGTTCTCAAGGGCAACCCCGACCTCCAGCTGCGCCTGATCGATTCGATCCTCGAGCAGTTCCCGGTGATCGGCACGGAGATCGGCAGGGTGATCGACGAGAGCGTCAAGCAGCTCTCGGGTTCTCCGCTCGCGTTGACGGTCGGGATCGTCGGAGCCCTCTGGACCGGAACGGCGGTCGTGGCCGCGGCGCAACGAGCGATGGATGACATCTGGGATGTTCCACGCGCGGAACGGCCCGGTCTCCTCGGCCGGATCGTCCGCGCGTTCTTCCTGTTCTTCGTCTTCGGCGCGTCCATCGTGCTGTCGACCCTCCTGACGGAGACGGGTACGGAGGGTTGGGGACACCTCCTCCTTCGCGGACTCTCGATCGTGGGATTGATCCTCGTGTCGGTTGCCGTGTTCGCCTTCGCGTACCGGGTCCTGACCGTTGCGACGATCGCGTGGCGCCAGGTGCTGCCTGGCGCGGTCTTGGCGGCGATCGGCTGGACCGCGCTGCTGCTGCTGGGGCAATGGATCGTCGAGCGGCAGATCGGTCGTGCGTCGGCCGTCTACGGGGTCTTCGCATCCGTGATCGGCCTGCTCGCATGGATCTACCTCGCCGCGCAGATGTTCCTCCTGGCGGGCGAGGTGAACGTCGTGTGGGCACGCCGGCTCTGGCCGAGGTCGCTCGCCCCTACGTCGCTCGTACCTCAAGATCGCGAGGTGCTCGCCGGCCAGGCCGAGGAGCAGCGGGCTCGTCCGGAGGAGCGGGTCGACGTCACGTTCGGGGACGACGCGAGCGGGGAAGGGGACGCATGACCGCGTTGAAGCGTGTGCGGTGCACCTCCCCGGGGATCTCCCGTCGCCGGCAGGGTCGAGGGTTCGCTTACGTGCATCCGAACGGGCAACCCGTCCGGGACGAGGCGACCCGCGAGCGCATCCGGTCGCTCGCGATCCCTCCCGCGTGGGCCGATGTCTGGATCTGTCCGGACGAGCGAGGCCACCTGCAGGCGGTCGGCACGGACGCGGCGGGACGGCGGCAGTACCTGTACCACGAGGATTGGCGCGCGCGCCGTGACCGCGAGAAGTTCGATCGCGTCCTCCGGCTGGCTCGGCGCCTCCCCGCGATGCGACGGATCTGCGACCGGGACCTCGCCTCCCGGGGCCTCACACAGGAGCGGGTGCTCGCGGGCGCCGTCCGGCTCCTCGACCTCGGGTTCTTCCGGGTCGGTTCGGAGGCGTACACGGACGAGAACGGCTCGTACGGACTCGCCACGATCCGGCGGAAGCACGTGCGGGTCCGAGGCGGCGAGGTGCGCTTCGACTTCTCGGCGAAGGGCGGCCAGCGCCGGATCCAGACGATCGAGGATCCGGAGCTCGCCCGTCTCACGGGGGCGCTCGTGCGTCGGAGCGGCGGCGGGCACGAGCTCCTGGCCTTCCGCGATGGGACATCGTGGCGGGACGTGCGCTCGGAGGACATCAACGCCTACCTCAAGGAGCTCGCGCGCGAGGACATCTCGGCGAAGGATTTCCGCACCTGGCACGCGACGGTGCTCACGGCCGCGCTCCTCGCCTCGCAAGAGGAGGGGCTCACCTCGGTCACGTCACGGACGCGGGTCGTGTCCTCGGTCGTCAAGCAGGTAGCCGAAGTGCTCGGGAACACGCCTGCCGTCTGCCGAGCCTCCTACATCGACCCGCGGATCATCGATCGGTTCCTGAACGGAGAAACGATCGCCCTTCCCCGCGGCCGTGATCTGACGGACGACCGGGTGCGCGCGGCGGTGGAGCGGGGCGTCCTCGACCTCCTGGAACCGGAAGCCACCCGACGTCGCGCGGCGTGAACGGCGGGATCGTTCAAGTTCTCGCTCCGCGATCCGACACCTCGGGTATGGCCAAGATCGGTATAGAAGGACCGACATCGGGGTACGAGAGACGCATGCAGACGCACGACGACGACGACGGGTTACGCAGCGAGGTCGGGCAGTCACTCGTTCTGTTCGGGATGAGCCTGGTGGTGGTGCTGGCCGGGCTGCTCGTGGGGCTCGGCCTCTAGCCCCCGGAACGGGATCGGCCGGGGGCGCTCGTCTCGCGGAGCTGGGGCGCAAGGATTCGAACCTCGACTAACAGGGCCAGAACCTGTCGTGCTGCCGTTACACCACGCCCCAAGGTTCGCGCCATTCTACCGGAGGACCCCCAGACAACCCTGCAAGGTCAACCTGCAGGGTCAACTCTGGAGGGACGCAGAGACCAGGAAACCCTCCCACGCATGCTGGCTCGGTTGACCCCTACGGCCGCCGTTCGGTACGTTCGGAAGCAACCGCGACGACCTGGAGGGAGCATCCATGAACAAGGGCGGCTTGGTCACCGAGGTCTCGAAGAAGACCGGTTTGAGCAAGGCCGAAGTCGGCCGCGTGATCGACGCGGCGATCAACACGGTTCGCGAGACGGTCGTGGAGGGGGATCGCGTCACCCTTGCGGACTTCGGAACGTTCGAGCGGAAGCATCGGAATCGGCGGATCGCCCGCAACCCACGGCAGCCCGATGTCCCGATCGTGGTCCCGGAGCGTGATCTCCCGTCGTTCACCCCCGGGAAAGAGTTCCGGCACCAGGTTCTCGGCAACAACTCCGGCTGAGGGCGGCCCCGGGTCAGTCCCAGGTCACGATCCGGAGGGAGCGAGCGACCGCGGTTCCGTCTCGCTCGTCCGTCTCGAACTTCACGCGCTGACCGATCCGGAGGGTCAGGATGCCCGACGGATCCAGGGACTCGGCATCGATCAGGACCTCCGCGCGATCGTCGGTCCACAACGTCCCCGTGCGCGCCTGCTCGTCGAAGTCCTTGATCGTTCCCTGATCCACGGTTCCGCTCCCGTCTAGGTCCGTGCCGCAAGCCTGCCGGCCAGATCCATATCACGACAGACGTCGAGCGTCCGGCCAGGGCGCCGCGTCTCGAGCACCGTGAGGATATCGCTCGGTTCGTCCACGTCGAACGACAGCTCGTCCCGCTCCACGACCGCGGTCGGCAACCCGCGCTCGGCCGCCGTCTCGAGGTGTCGCCGGAATGAATCGGGGCCGAACCGGCTCGGGATGGCGCCGGGGGGGCGGCGGAGCAGGAGGTTCGTTCCCCGCTCGTCCGACGATGGCGCGATCACGACCGGCCCCAGGGTGTGGAGCGCGGTTCGCAGCGCGTCGGGTGTGACAAGCGGGGTGTCCGCTAAGAGGATCGCCAGGGCCTCGGTCGCACGCGCCGCCGCCTCGGCCTCGATCTGGAGGGTCGCCGATCGGAGGGTCGGTCGGAGCTCCGAGATCCCGTGCGCGCCCCGGCCCATCGCGATCTCGAGGATGCTCTCGTCCGCGGAGACCACCCACGTCTCCCAGCCGTCGACCGCGAGCGTGGCATCCAGGACGTCTTCGAACATCGCCAGAGCGAGCGCCCCACGCTCGAGGGGAGCGAGGAGCGAGGAGAGCCGGGACTTGGCGTGACCCAGCGACTTCACGGGCAGCGCGATCGCACGCATGGGTTCGCAGACTAGCCGAGCCCCCGCGGTACCCTCACGGCCTCCGATCGAGGAGGCGGGCGAACGGAACCCTGGTACCAGGCGGCGAAGGCGGTGGTGTTGCCGCCGCTCCGGTTCTGGTTCCGCCTGTCGCACGAGCACCTGGACCGGATCCCGCGGACCGGTCCGGCGATCATCGCCTGCAACCACATCTCCTACCTGGATCCCCTCACGAACGGCTACGCCGTGTCGCGAGCGGGCCGGCGACCTCGCTTCCTCGCGAAGGAGGATCTGTTCCGGATCCCGATCGTGGGGCGGGCGCTGACCGGGGCGGGCCAGATCCCGGTATCGAGGGGGACGCGCGACCACTCCTCCCTCGATCGGGCCGTGGCGGCGCTCGAACGGGGCGAGGTGATCGTGGTCTATCCCGAGGGGACCGTGACCGAGAACGAGGACGGGCTCCCGATGCAGGGGAAGACGGGCGTCGTCCGGCTCGCGCTCCGCACCGGTGTGCCGGTCACGCCGATGGCCAGCTGGGGCTCCCGCGCGGTGTGGCAGAAGACCGGCCGCGGATCGCTGAAGTTCGGCCGGCCGATCTGGACCTCGGTCGGCGAGCCCCTCGCGCTCCCCGCCGTCCCCGAGGGCGGCCAGACGGAGCTGCGCGATCTCACGGCGGAGGTGATGGAGGCGATCACGCGCCTCGCGGTGGATCTCCGCGACCGCTACCCGCGACGGTGGACGAAGTAGGCTGCCCGCGATGAGCGACGCGGGGAAGCGCCGTCGATTCCAGACGCGGACCGTGCATCCGCACCGGCCGGCGCTGCCAGAGCAGCCCTCGAGCAGCGTCCCGATCTTCCAGTCCTCGACCTTCCGTTTCGAGACGAACGAGGAGTTCGCGCGGGCGATCCGCTTCGACGGGCCGGGCTACGTGTACTCGCGTGGATACGGGAATCCCACCGTCGACGCATTCCAATCCGCGATGGCCGACCTGGAGGAGTCGGAGTCGGCGATCGGGTTCGCCTCCGGTATGGCCGGGATCTCGACGCTGTTCCTCACCGTCGCGAGCAGCGGTTCGCGGATCGTGGCGGGCACGGCGCTCTACGGAGGAACGGTCTCGATGCTGCGGCACTTCCTGCCCCGGTTCGGGATCGAGACAACCTTCGTCGACCCCACGGACCTCGATCAGGTGCGCGACGCGTTGCCGGGCGCCGACCTCTTCTACTGCGAGACGATCGTGAATCCGACGACGACCGTGCCGGACCTGGCGGCGCTCGCCGGACTGTGTCGAGACGCGGGCGTGCTCTCGGCCGTCGACAACACGTTCGCGTCCCCGTACCTGTGCAATCCGGTCGCCCTCGGCTTCGATGTATCCCTGCATTCCGCCACGAAGTACATCGGCGGACACGCTGACCTGATCGGCGGGGTCGCGTGCACGAACGAGGAGCTCTTCCAGCGGTTGCGCGCATCCGTGATCGACCTCGGCGGTGCGATGCAGCCGCTGGAGGCCTGGCTCTGCCTCCGCGGGCTCGCGACGCTGGCGCTCCGGGTGGAGCACCACTGCGCCTCCGCGGGCCGGCTCGCGGAGGCGCTGGCCGCGCACCCGTCGGTCGAGCGCGTCCACTACCCGGGACTCGCCTCGCATCCCCAGCACGAGGTGGCGGCGCGGCAGCTGCGCGGGTTCGGCGGGACGCTCGCGTTCGAGGTGGCGGGTGGACTCGAGGCGGGCAGCCGGGTCGCGGAGGCGCTCGAGCTCGGTTGGATCGGCGGGAGCCTCGGGAGCGTGATGACCCTGGTCGCGCATCCCGCATCCACCACCCACCGACAGGTCGAGCCGGACGCTCGGCGGGCCGCCGGGATCGGGGACGGGCTCCTCCGGGTCGCGGTCGGGTTGGAGGACGCCGACGATCTCATCGAGGACTTCACCCGGGCCCTCGACAAGGCATGAAGCGTCGCCGCGTCGCCGTCCTGTTCGGCGGCCGCTCGGCCGAGCACGAGGTGTCGTGCCTCTCGGCGCGATCGGTGATCGACGCGCTCGACCCTGCGCGCACCGAGGTGATCCCGATCGGGATCACCCGCGAGGGTCGCTGGCATCGGGTCCCGAGCCCGCCGGAACTCCCTTCCGAGACCGGTCGCATGCCCGAGATCACCGAGGCGAGCGGCAGCGTGGTCGAGCTCGCCGCCGAGGGGGCGTCGACCGAGATCGTCGGGGTCGACGGGTCCCGCGAGCCGATCGACGTGGTGTTCCCCGTCCTCCACGGACCGTACGGCGAGGACGGCACCGTGCAAGGCCTCCTCGAGCTGGCGGGTGTTCCCTACGTCGGCGCGGGGGTGCTCGGGTCCGCGATCGGGGTGGACAAGGACGTGCAGAAGCGCCTGTTCCGAGCGGCGGGGCTCCCCGTGGGCCCGTACGAGGCGGTGCGCGAGCCCGTCTGGATCGACGACCCCGAGTCGGTCGAGGCCGCCGCGGAGGCGCTCGGGTACCCGCTGTTCGCGAAGCCGGCGACCCTCGGCTCGTCCATCGGCGTCTCGAAGGTCCACCGGCCGCAGGACCTCGCCGGCTGCCTCGACGAGGCGTTCCGGTACGCGCGGGACGCACTCTTGGAGAAAGCCGCCGAGGGCGCGCGGGAGATCGAATGCGCCGTCCTCGGCAACGACGACCCGGTCGCCTCCGTCGCGGGCGAGATCGTCCCGGAGGGTCACGAGTTCTACGACTACGAGGCGAAGTACCTCGACGAGCACGGCGCCGAGCTCATGATCCCGGCCGATCTGAAACCCGGCGTCCTGGAGGACGTGCAGCGCCTGGCCGTTGCGGCGTTCGCGGCTGTGAAGTGCGCCGGGATGGCGCGCGTGGACTTCTTCCTGCTCGGGGAGGACGAGCTCTGGCTGAACGAGCTCAACACGATCCCCGGATTCACGTCGATCTCGATGTACCCGAAGCTCTGGGAAGCATCGGGCCTGTCCTACCGTGAGCTCGTCGAGCGGCTGCTCGACCTCGCCGTCGAGCGGCACGAGGCGGAGCGCAAGAGCACGGGTGTCCGAGCCCTGGGCGGATGAGTCGACGCAGAGGGCCGTGGGGGGATCCGGGTGCCGCTAGAGGTGGACCACCGGGCACGTGAGCGTGCGGGTGATGCCCTCGATCGCCTGGATGCGAGCCACCACGAGCTTGCCGAGGTCGTCCACGCTCTCGGCTTCCGCGCGCACGATCACGTCGTAGGGGCCGGTCACGTCCTCCGCCTCGGTCACACCAGTGGTGCTCCGTACCGTGTTGGCGACCGAGGCAGCCTTCCCGACCTCCGTCTGGATCAGGATGTACGCGTGAACCACCTGGAGCCTCCTCGGGTCCGTGGGAACGCGCCTCATGCTAGTCGCGCGCGGACGCGCCGGGCAACGCGGGTGCGATGATCGAGGGCGTGTTCCGCGATCGAGATGAGGCGGGCGTGGCGCTCGCCGAAGCTCTCGCCACGACGATCGTCGAGCCCGCCACCGTGCTCGCGATCCCCCGGGGGGGCGTCGCGGTTGCGCTCCCCGTGGCGCGCGCTCTCGGGGCGCCACTGGATGTCGTGATCCCGCGGAAGCTGGGCGCCCCCGGCAATCCGGAGCTCGCGATCGGGGCGGTGGCACCGGGCATCCGCGTGCTCCACGAGCGGGCCGTGCGACAGCTCCGCGTTCCGGTCGAGTACATCGAGGGCGAGGCCCGTCGTCAGGAGGCGGAGATCGCGCGCCGGCAGGCGAGGTACCGCGAGGGCCGCGCCCCGGCGCCGGTCGCCGGTCGCACGGTGGTGGTGATCGACGACGGCGTGGCGACCGGCGCCACGGCGGTCGCCGCGCTCCGATGGTCGCGCGCGGCCGGCGCCGGACGCGTCGTGTTCGCAGCGCCCGTCGGGCCGCCGGCCGCGCGCGCACGCCTGGAGGCCGAGGCCGACGAGGTCGTGCTCCTGCGGGAGCCGTTCGGGTTCCTCGCCGTGGGGGAGTGGTACCGGGATTTCGACCAGGTCACGGACGAGGCGGTCGTGACGATGCTGCGGGAGCCGGGCCCGTGAGCGCCGTAGAGCTCACGTTCGCCGCGGTGTTCGCGGCCATGGGCATCAGGTCGATCGTGCACTGGCTTCGTCAGCCGCTCGAGCTCTCGGGTCGGCGCGACCTCGTCCTCTTCGCGCTGTTCGTGATGGCGAGAGCCGGGTTGTGGTTCGCGCTGAGCGGCTGGTTCCTGCTCGTCGCGAGTGTCGACACCCAGGGACGAGCGTTCAAGGACGACGCGGCGGCGTTCCGCTGGTACTTCGTGGTCATCCTGGTACTGATCGCTCTGCACGTTGCGACGGCGTTCCTGTTGGGTCGGTCGCGTCCGGATCCACCTCCGGACGGAGATCGAGACGCTTGAGGAGCAGGGCGTTGAACGCGACGACGATCGTCGAGAGGCTCATCACGATCGCACCGACCGCGGGGGCGAGGACCACGCCCCAGGGAGCGAGCACCCCCGCCGCCAGCGGGATCGCGAGCGCGTTGTAGCCGGTGGCCCAGACGAGGTTCTGGACCATCTTCGCGTAGGCGGCGCGCGAGAGACGCAGCACGCTCGACACGCCACGGGGGTCGTCGCTCGCCAGGACCACGCCGGCCGACGCGATCGCGACGTCGGTGCCGGCACCGATCGCGATCCCCACGTCCGCCCGCGCGAGGGCCGGCGCGTCGTTCACGCCGTCGCCCACCATCGCCACGCGCCGACCCTCTCGCTGGAGCTCGGCGACGACAGACTCCTTGTGCTCGGGCAACACCTCCGCATGCACCTCGCTGATGTGGAGGTCGCGAGCGACCGCCTCCGCGACCTCCCGTGCGTCGCCGGTGATCATCACGATGCGGCGTGAGCCCATCATGAGGAGGGAGACCGCTTGCGATGACTCCTGGCGGATGCGGTCCTCGAGGACGATCGCGCCCGCCGGCTTCCCGTCACGTAGCACGGCGAGGACAGAGGCCCCGCGGGTCCGCCACGTGGCGACCTTCTCCGAGAACGCCGCGGGCAACTCCATGTCGAGCTCCCGCAGGAGCGCGGGCCCTCCCACCGTGATCTCGGTTCCACGCACGTTCGCACGGACGCCGCGACCGGTCATCGCCCGGAAGCCGGACGCCTGAGGGATGTCGAGGCTCCGCCGGCGTGCCTCGTCGACGATCGCACGCGCCAGTGGGTGCTCGCTGTCTGCCTCCGCGGACGCCGCGAGCGCGAGGATCGCATCCTCATCACCGGGATCCGCCACGACGTCGCGGATGGCCGGGGTCCCGCTCGTCAACGTCCCCGTCTTGTCGAACAACACCGTGTCGACGGTCCGCATCCGCTCGAGCGCGAGCCGGTCCTTCACGAGGATGCCCGCGCGCGCGGCCACGGTGGTCGAGATCGCGATCACGAGCGGGATCGCGAGACCGAGCGCGTGGGGGCAGGCGATCACCAGGACGGTGATCGTGCGCTCCAACGCTTGGTCGGGCTCTCCGGCGGCGAGCCAGGCGATGAACGTGATGGCCCCCGACGCGAGCGCGACGTAGAACAGCAGCGCGGCAGCTCGGTCGGCGAGCGCCTGGGCTCGCGATCGTGAGGCCTGCGCCTCCGCGACGAGGCGGCGGATCCCCGCCAGTGTGGTGTCCTCGCCCACGGCCGTGACCCTGATCCGCACGGAGGAGTCGGTGGCGATCGTCCCGGCCACGACGCGCTCACCGGCTCTTCGGGTCACCGGCCTCGACTCGCCCGTGATCATCGACTCGTCGAAGGCGGCGTCGCCCTCGACGATCGTGCCGTCGGCGGGGACGCGGCTCCCCGAGCGGACGAGCACCAGGTCCCCGACGCGCAACGCGTCGATCGGCACCTCCTCGCCCCCGGCGTCGGTGAGGCGTTCCGCTATGTCGGGCAGGAGCGTCGCCAGGGCCTCGAGCGCACTCGTCGCCTGGCCGAGCGACCGCATCTCCATCCAATGACCGAGGAGCATCACGTCCACGAGGAGGGCGAGCTCCCACCAGAACTCGAGATCGAGCCATCCGATCGCGCTGGCCAGGCTGGCGCCGAACGCGACGATCAACGCGAGGGCGATCAGCAGCATCATCCCCGGGCGGCGCGCCCGCGCCTCCTCGAGGCCGCCCGAGAGGAACGGCTGGCCGCCGTAGAGGAACACCGCGGTCCCGAGGATCGGAGCGATCAACTCGTCGCCCGGGAACGCAGGGAGGCTGAACCCGAGCCAGTCCTGGATCATCTCGGAGAACAGCAGGACCGGGACGCTCAGTGCGAGGCTGAGCCAGAAGCGGTCGCGGAACATCGCCGCGTGACCCTCGTGCCCGCCGTGACCCTCGTGCCCGCCGTGACCCTCGTGCCCGCCGTGACCCTCGTGCCCGCCGTGACCCTCGTGCCCGCCGTGACCCTCGTGCCCGCCGTGACCCTCGTGCCCGCCGTGACCCTCGTGCCCGCCGTGACCCTCGTGCCCGCCGTGACCCTCGTGCCCCTGGTGGTTGTCGTGCTCCATCGCCTCAGCCTCCGCCCGTCGCGGTCTCTCAGGATATACCCCCTGGGGGTATGGAAGCTCCGCGGTGCTCGGATGCCGGGTCAGTGAGCCTCGGACCGGAGGGGTATCGGCGTGCAGATCCTCAGCCGGCGGCCTTGATGATGTCCTCGGACAGCTCCGTGAACCTCTGGAGATGCTCGACCCGCTCGACCTTCAGGCGTTCGACGACCGAACGGTACTCATCGACCCGCCCTTCGCGCTCGTAGAGCAGCACGGGCCGAAGGAGCTCCGGATCGTCGAACTCCGGCACCGCGGTCGCCACCTGGTACCGGAAGTCCGGGTCCTCCTCGAAGACGATCGTCTGCTCCGCGATCGCCTTCACGCACGCCGAGGTGTGCGGGATCTTGACCTTCTTCGAGCGGTCGTCGTCCTCCTTCCCACCGACCCTCCCGGTGTTCAAGAGGTAGGTCTCGATCGGATGGGTGGCGAGGAGCTCGAGCAGCCGGTTCCCCTGGAGCCCGTGGGGGAGCGGGAAGAACGGGTTCGTCCCCGGCACGCGGAGGAACTTGCCCTCTTCGGAGGCTCCACCGGCGGAGGTGCCCGTCGTCTCCCCCAGCATGAAGTAGGCGGCGGCCTGCTCCTGGTCGAGCTTCGCGACCGACGGGATGATGTTCTCGTTCCGGTTGAGGATCAGGAGGTAGTCGACGGGCCCGACGTTCCGCGCATCCTCGAAGGTCCGCAGATCCTGCATCTCGAAGACGGCTCGCCCGTTCTGCGTGTAGCTCTCCTCGAAGAAGTTCACCGCGCCGGTGTCGTCCTGATAGGCGTTCTCGAGGTAGGTCGTGGGCTTCGTGACCGCGCCGTAGATCGACGGCTCGAACTCGGGATCGAGCGAGAACGTCTTGGCGAAACACCCGTTCTCGGTGCCGAACGCGCGGCCTCCCGGCATCAGACCCACGAAGTCGTCCTGGATCGGCTTCGACCCGTTCTGCGTCGTGAACGTCGTCGTCGTCTTCCCGGTGCCCGAGAGACCGATGATCATGAAGACCTTGTCGCCCGCCGACGTGGGGATCACCTTCAGGCCCGCGTGCAGGGCGAGGCCGCCCTTGTCGAACACGAGGTTGTTCCACATCCGCAGGCCGCCCTTCTTCGACTCACCGAAGTAGTCGGAGTTGAGGACGCGCGTGACGTTCCCGTCGAGGTCGACCGCGATCGCGCGGTCGTCCGGATAGCCGGGCGCGGTGAGACCGGGCGTGTAGATCACCTGGACCTCGGGGTCGGCGCCGTCGTCGCGCGGGAAGTAGAGCTTCTGCTGCATCCCGGCGATGTTCGCGTACCGCTTCTCCATCAGGAGGCGCGCACGCGTCCGCAGCTCGGGGTCGTTCCCGATCCAGCCGTCGATCCGGATCATGTCGTGGCCCGCGACGTACTCGTCCTGACGCCGGGCGAGATCCTCGTACGCGTCGCGGGTCATCGTCTTGCCGCTCGACGGGCGATCGACGACGAAGGTGCTGCCGGCACTGCGGGAAACGACCCGCGTCTGGACGTTCACGTTGCCGAACTCCGTGATCCGACACTCCGGCATCGCTTCGGCATAGGTCCGGAGCTCTTCTGGGGTCGGATCGACGAACACTTCAGACACTCGGGCCTCCTGATCCTTGGCTGATCCTCAGCGGGGTCGATGGACGCGCGCACCGCGCGGAGAAACGGAAAGCCTAGAGTCTAGCGAACGCCCAAGGGGCCTCCTTCCGAAGTCGACAGACATGGATCTCACCGAAGACGAACTGGTCGCCGCGATCGGGCGGGTGCTCTCGGGTGCCGGTCCAGAGGTCCTCGTGGGTCCCGGGGACGACGCGGCCGTCGTCCGACCCGGATCGGGTGAGCTGGTCCTGACCACCGACGCGAT
The DNA here is from genome assembly GCA_963724415.1 of uncultured Actinomycetota bacterium. Classification (GTDB taxonomy): domain Bacteria; phylum Actinomycetota; class UBA4738; order UBA4738; family HRBIN12; genus JAJNBA01. The sequence goes on from CAVRUS010000012.1 coordinate 625,725, forward strand.
GGTCGACGGGGTGCACTTCCTGATCGACCGGACGACGCCGCGTGATCTCGGCTACAAGGCGATCGCGGTCAACGTCAGCGATATCGCGGCGATGGCGGGAAGCCCGAGGTTCGCGCTCTGCGCCCTCACGCTCACCGACGCGATCGACGCGGCATGGGTCGTCGAGCTCGCCGGAGGGATGCGGGAGTGTTGCGACGAGTTCGCGCTCTCGCTGGTGGGAGGGAACCTGTCGCGCGGCCGCGAGCTATCGATCGTGGTGAGCGTGACGGGCGAGGTCGGGCCGGGCCGGGCCGTGAGCCGACACGGAGCGCGGCCCGGCGATCGCGTCGTCGTGACGGGCACGCTGGGTGGCGCGGCGGCGGGACTCCGCGTGTCGTCGCAGCGATCTTGGTCGCAGGATGAACGCGACGCGCTCCGGCGATCGATGCGCCCGGTGCCGCGCGTGGGCGAGGCCGCGATCCTGTCGGCGCACGGTGTCACCTCGATGATGGATGTGTCCGACGGGCTCGCGCTCGACCTCTCGCGGCTCTGCCGCGCGAGCGAGGTCGGGGCACGCATCGAGATCGCACATCTGCCCGTCCACGCGGCCGCCACGGTCACCGAGGCGCTCGGTGGCGGAGAGGACTACGAGCTGCTGGCCACGCTCCCGAACGCGGAGGCCGTGGAGGCTGCGCGGACCGACCTCCGGGACGGGTTCGGTGTGTCGCTCAGCGAGATCGGCGACATCATCGGAGATGAGGGGCCCGAGAAGACGGCAGCACTCGTCGCCGTCGATGAGGACGGGGCCGAACGCCCACTGACGATCGAGGGATGGGATCACTTCCGATGACCGATGGCCCGGGGACGCGGCGGGAACGCTCCCGACCTCGCGCGCTGACGATCGCCGGGTCCGACTCCGGCGGCGGCGCCGGGATCCAGGCGGACCTCAAGACGTTCAGCGCGCTCGGCGTGTTCGGCATGACGGCCATCACCGCCGTCACCGTGCAGAACACCAAGGGCGTCGCCGGCTTCGAGGAGCTGTCACCGACGACCGTCGCCGAGCAGATCCTGGCCGTGGCGGGCGACATCGGGGTCGACGCGACGAAGACGGGGATGCTCGCCTCCGCCGCGATCGTGGAGGCGGTGGCGGAGGCGGCCACCGAAGCGAAGCTCCCGAACATCGTGGTCGATCCCGTCTTCGTCTCGAAGCACGGGCACCCGCTGCTGGCCGACGACGCCGTGGACGCGCTCCGGCGATCGATCCTGCCGCTCGCGACCCTCGTCACGCCGAACCTCCCCGAGGCCGCCGGGCTGTCGGGGTTCGACGTGGAGACCCGCGACGACATGCGGCGTGCGGGGGCGGCGATCCTGGCGATCGGCCCCCACGCCGTGCTCGTGAAGGGCGGCCATCTCGACGGCGATCGTGCGATCGACCTGTTCGTGGACGCCGACCGCGAGGAGTGGCTGGAGGCCGATCGGATCGACACGCCGCACACGCACGGCACCGGGTGCACGCTCTCCTCGGCGATCGCCGCGTACCTCGCCCGCGGTGCGACGCTGTTCGACGCCGTCCACGAGGGGAAGGTCTTCGTGACGGAGGCCATCCGTCACGCCCTCCCGCTCGGGGATGGGATCGGGCCGGTCGACCACCTCTGGTCGATCCCGGTCCCGGGACGCGGCGAGCGCTGAGCGCCTAGCGCTGGCGCTGCGGGATGCGGGTGACGCGTCCGGCCTTGATGCAGCTCGTGCACGCGTTGATGCGGCCTGGGGTGCCGTCGACGAGCGCGCGCACGCGCTGCACGTTCGGGTCCCATCGGCGGTTGTTCCGCTTGTGCGAGAACGTCACCGACTTGCCGAACCACGGCTTCTTGCCACAGATGTCGCAGACCGCTGACATAGGAGCATCGAGGCTACCAGAGCGTTCAGGCGCTCTCGGCGATGGCCTCGAGGTGGCGACGGAGGATGTTCTCTGAGATCGGACCCGCGTAGGCGAACTCGAAGGACCCGTCGGCGCGGAGGAAGACGGTTGTGGGCTGACCGAACTGGCCGAGCGAGGTCTTGATCGCATCCGGAGGGTCGAAGACGCTCGGGAACGTCATCTCGAACTCCTCCATGAACAGCCGCGCCTCTTCCCTGTTGTCGATGATGTCCACGCCGAGAAACTGCACCCGGTCGCCGAACTCCTGATGGGCGGCGACGAGGCGCGGCATCTCGTCCTTGCACGGCGGGCACCACGATCCCCAGAAGTTGACGAGGACCGGCGTGCCCTCGAGCTCCGCGAGCAGCCGTTCGAACGAATCGGGGTCCATCGCGGGCAAGGCGTCGGCGCATGCGGGGAGCAGCGGCGTCTCGGTGGCGTTGCCCGCCGGGATCGCGCACGAGGGCGGCTCGGGCGGCTCGGGCGGCTCGGCGTCGCAGGCGACGAGCAGAAGGAGCCACGCGGCGTACAGAGCCCAGTGTCGTGAGGGCAGACGGTGTCGTGAGGTCACACATGGATGGTAGAACCCTTCACGGACGTGTCCGGCTCTCCCTCCGCCCTCGCGCTCGATTCCCCGGTCCTGCACGTGGACCGGAAGCTCGCGACCCGCCGCACCGGCCTGCGGGACAAGGGCGAGGAGGCGCACGTGATCCTCGCCGGGATGGGCATCCTCACGGTCGGTGATCTGCTCCGGCACTACCCACGGCGATACATCGATCGGTCCGCGGTCGAGCGGATCGGCGACCTGCGGCTCGGGGAGCAGGCGACCGTGATCGCCCGGGTGCAGAAGACCGTGAAGCGGTTGACGCGCCGGCGGCAGTCGATGGTGACAGTGACGCTTTCGGACGGGAGCGGCACGCTGGACCTGACGTTCTTCAACCAGCCGTGGGCGGCCGGCATCTACAAGGAGGGACTGGAGCTCGCCGTCTCGGGGACGGTCACCCGATACCGGGGTCGGCTCCAGCTGGCGAACCAGGAGGCCGAGGTCCTCGGTGGGGACGAGCGCGACCTGGTCCACACGGGGCGGATCACGCCGGTCCATCGCGCCTCCGAGGGCATCACCACCCGGACGATCCGTGAGCTCGTCTTCTCGGCGCTCGAGCGGCTGCCGACGATCCCGGATCCCATGCCCTCGGATCTGCTCGACGCCGAAGGGCTCGACGGGCTGGACATCGCGCTGCGGCGGGTGCACTTCCCCGAGGATGCGGAGCAGCTGGCGCGCGCGATCGAGCGCCTGAAGTTCGACGAGCTGTTCACGCTCGAGCTCGGCGTCGCGTTCCGCAAGCATCGGCTGGAGTCGGAGCGGACGGGCGTGGCGCATCAGGCCGAAGGGGAGCTCACCGCTCGGCTGCTCGCGACGCTGCCGTTCGAGCCGACGAAGGCGCAGACCCGCGCGATCGAGGAGGTCGGCGCGGCGATGGCTGCTGGACGCCCGATGAACGTCCTGCTCCAGGGGGACGTCGGGTCCGGGAAGACGGTGGTGGCCGTCTCGGCGTGCCTCTCGGCGATCCAGTCGGGACACCAGGCCGCCATCATGGCGCCCACCGAGGTCCTGGCCACCCAGCACGCGATCTCGGTCGCAGCCCTGCTCGAGGGCGTGGGTGCGATCGACGTCCTCGATCGCGGCCCGGCGAGCTCCGGCGCTCCCCACGGCCAGGGCTCGCTCCTCGAGGAGCTCCCTCCCGCGCAGCACGAGCAGGAGGGCGACTCGATCACGTTCGCGCTCCTCACGGCCGCCGTCACCGGGAAGGACCGGGCGCGCGTGGTGTCGGGCATCGCCGAGGGGAGCGTCGACCTGGTCATCGGCACCCACGCGCTGGTGCAAGAAGCGGTGTCGTTCGCCGACCTGACCCTGGCCGTCATCGACGAGCAGCATCGATTCGGTCTGCATCAACGGATGGCGCTCAAGGGGAAGGGCGACGGCGAGATCGACGTGCTGATCATGACGGCGACGCCGATCCCACGGACGCTGGCACTCACGTACTACGGCGACCTCGACGTGGTCGTGCTCGACGAGCTGCCCGCGGGACGTCAGCCGATCGGGACGGCGGCGGCGCGTTCCGAGGAAGAGCGCGCCGCCGCCTACGACCTCGTCCGGCGCGAGGTGGGCGCCGGACGCCAGGCGTTCGTCGTCTGCGCCGCGATCGACGAGGGGAACCGCTCGCAGGTGCGCGCGGCCGAAGCCGAGGCGCAGCGTCTCGCCACGGAGATCTTCCCCGATCTCCACGTGGAGCTCCTGCACGGACGCATGCGCCCGAAGGACAAGGACCGGGTGATGGATGCGTTCCGGGTTGGGCACGCGGACATCCTGATCTCCACCACCGTGATCGAGGTCGGCGTCGACGTTCCGAACGCGACCGTGATGCTCGTCGAGAACGCCGAGCGCTTCGGGCTCGCACAGCTCCACCAGCTGCGAGGCCGGATCGGCCGCGGCGAGCACGTCTCGTACTGCGTCCTGTTCGACGAGTCCGAGGAGACGAACCAGGACGCCCGCGCGCGCATCGAGGCGATGACCCGAACGACCGACGGGTTCGAGCTCGCGGACGAGGACCTGAAGCTGCGAGGCGAGGGGACCTTGTTCGACACCAAGCAGTCGGGGATGCCCGACCTCACGCTCGCTCGATTGGCCGATGACCTCGACCTCGTCAAGCGCGCCCGCGCGCGAGCCTTTGACCTGATCGACAACGATCCCGACCTCGAGGACCATCGGGCTCTGTTGGATGAGCTGCGGGACCGGTTCGAGGACTCGATCGCCTGGCTGTTCAGCGCCTGAGCGGTCGGCTCCGCCCCGTATCCTCGACAGGTGCGGGTCATCGCGGGCACCGCGAAAGGGACGCGCCTCGGGCAGGTCCCCGCCGGCGTCCGCCCCGTCTCGGATCGCGTCCGGGAGGGGCTCTTCTCGAGCATCGGGCCGCGCATCGAGGGCGCGCGCGTCCTGGACCTCTACGCCGGGACCGGCGCGGTCGGCATCGAGGGGCTGTCCCGTGGCGCGGCGCACGCCACCTTCGTGGACAACGCGCCGCCGGCCCTCGCGGCCGTGAGCGACAACCTGCGCAGGACCCGGCTGGACGATCGCGGGGATGTGGTGCGCTCCGATGTCCTCCGGTACCTCCGACGGGCACGGGAGAACCACCCCGGGTTCGACCTCGTCTTCCTCGATCCACCGTACGAGGCGGGGCCCTCCGAGCTGGATCCGGTCCTGGCGCTGCTCGGCCTGAGTGCCCTGCTCAGAGAGGGTTTCACGGTGATCCTGAGCCGTGGTTCGAGGAGTTCCAACGGTGTGATTCCGCTACACTGGGACGTCGCGAGACGGCTCTCCTACGGAGACAGTGTCGTCACGCTGTTCCGGTCACGGATCCTGCCAGGAAACATGGAGGTGTGATGGGCCTGACCGCCCTGTGTCCGGGGACGTTCGACCCCGTGACGAACGGTCATCTCGACATCATCGGACGGGCATCCCAGACCTTCGAGTCCGTGGTCGTCGGCGCGTTGGAGAACCCGTCCAAGCAGCCGATGTTCACGCTCGAGGAGCGGGTCGCGATGCTCAAGGAGGCGTGCTCCGGCATGCCCAACGTCACCGTGGTCTCCTTCCGTGGGCTGCTCGTGGACTTCGCGAAGTCCCAGGGCGACGCCGCGATCGTGAAGGGGCTCCGAGCCGTGTCCGACTACGAGTACGAGATCCAGATGGCGCAGATGAACCATCGGCTGGCGGGGGTGGAGACGTTGTTCATGCCGACGAGCCCGAACTGGTCCTTCCTCTCCTCGTCGCTCGTCAAGGAGGTCGCCCAGCTCGGTGGGAACGTCGCGGGGCTCGTCCCGGAACACGTGCGCACCGCGTTGGACGACCGGTTGGAGGAGCGTTGATGGACCTCGCCGCGCGACTCGAGCAGCTCGACGAGCTGGTGCGAGAGGCGAAATCGATGCCCCTGTCCTCGTCCGTGCTGGTCAACCGCGAGGAGATCCTCGAGCTGATCGCCGAGATGAAGGAAGCGCTGCCCGAGGAGATCAAGCGCGCCCGCTGGATCGTGCGCGATCGCGAAGAGCTGCTCGCGAAGGCGCGCCAGGACGGCGAGCACATGGTCGAACAGGCACACGAGGAGCAGCTGCGCATGGCGCGCAAGGAGGAGATCGTCGCGAGGGCCGCTACCGAGGCCGACCGTGTGGTCTCCGAGGCGGAGGAGCGTGCTCGGTCGATGCGCTCGGAGGCCGAGGATTACGTCGACGCCAAGCTGGCGCAGTTCGAGAACTCGATCCGCAAGATCCTCGAGGCCTCGCAGGCCTCGACGAAGTCCCTCAACCGCACCCTCGACCAGGTCGAGCTGGGGCGCGAGCGGCTGCGTGGGCCGGCGACCGTCGCGGAAGCGGAGCTCGCACCGGAGAGTGAGCTCTTCGACGAGGAGGAGGAGGACCGATGATCGGCGCGATCGACGTCCGAGATCTCGTGGGTCGCCCGGGCGAGTGGCGGAACGCGCAGGTCTCCGGGACGATCGACGACCTCGCGACCGAGCTCGCCGGGCTTCCCGCCGACACACCGGTGACGGCGGACCTGATCCTGGAATCGCTCGAGGAGGGCATCCTGGCGAGCGGCCGGCTCCAGGGCGTGCTGTCCCTGCGATGCGCGCGATGCCTCACGTCGTTCGAGCAAGAGCTCACGGTGGAGATCCGCGAGCTCTTCGCCCCGTTCCCGCACGAGGATTCCGACGAGTACCCCCTGGAGCCCGACGGGTTCCTCGACCCCGATCAGATGATCCGGGACGCGGTGGGCGTGGAGCTCCCGTTCGCGCCGGTGTGCCGGCCCGATTGCCGCGGCCTCTGCGGCCGGTGCGGCGGCGACCTGAACCTCGGGGAGTGCACGTGCGTGGAGCCCGACATCGACCCACGCTGGGCGGGGCTCGGGGAGTTGTTCGAGACCTTGCATCGATCGGAGTCCGGCTCCGTGCAGGCGTCGGACCAGACCGCGGACCAACCACGAGAGCTGTAGTCGAATGAACGTGAAGGGATGACGAGATGGCAGTCCCCAAGAAGAAGCAGAGCAAGACGAGGGGCGACAAGCGCGCCGCCAACTGGAAGGCGAAACCGCCCGCGTACTCCGAATGCCCCCAATGCCACCAACCCAAGCTCCCGCACCGCGTGTGCGGGAACTGCGGGTACTACGCCGGCCGGCAAGCCATCGAGGTCGAGTGACCGCGTGACCCAGACCGACGCCTCGTCGCCACTCGGCCCCGAGGCCCTCGACGTGGCGTTGGGGATCCGCTTCGGGGACGAGGAGCTCCGCGAGATGGCGCTCACGCATCGTTCGTACGCGTTCGAGCACGGCGTGGAGACCACGAACGAACGGCTCGAGTTCCTCGGAGATTCCGTCCTCGGCCTCGTCGTCACGGATATGGCCTACGAGGCGTACCCGGAGATGCCCGAGGGGGAGCTCGCGAAGCTGCGCGCCGCGATCGTGAACGCGCAAGCGCTCGCCGACGTCGCGCGGTCCTTGCAGCTGGGCGCGCTCGTGCGACTCGGGAAGGGAGAGGAGCAGAGCGGCGGTCGCGACAAAGCGAGCATCCTGGCCGATGCGCTCGAGGCCGTCTTCGGCGCCGTCTACCTCGATCTCGGGCTCGACGCGACCCGTCGCCTGCTCGAACGGCTGTTCCGGCCGCTGATGGAGGCGTACGCGCGTGGAGAGGGGGATCGCGACTACAAGACGATCCTGCAGGAGCTCGCCTCCCGCGAGCTCCACACGATGCCCGAGTACCACTTGGAGGAGCGAGGGCCCGACCACGAGAAGGAGTTCACGGCGACGGTGTTCCTCGGAGGCGAATCGTTGGGCGTCGGGATCGGCCGGTCCAAGAAGGAAGCCGAGCAGCGGGCCGCGCGCGAGGCGTTCGACCACATCTCGGAACGCGTCGGAGCGTAAGGGGGTCGGGGTGGAGCTGCCGGAGGTCGAGGTGATGCGCCGGGACCTGGAGAAGGACGTGGTGGGCCGGCGCGTGAAGTCAGCCGAGGTGAAGACCTCCCGGAACGCGATGCGCGTGATCCGTCGCCACGGGAAGCGCAAAGAGTTCACCTCGCGACTGGAGGGTCGCAAGCTCACGAAGGTGGAGCGGCGAGGCAAGTACCTCCTCGTCCATCTCGACTCCGGCGACGTCTTGGTCACGCACTTCGGGATGAGCGGACAGTTCCAGCGCGGGAACGGCAGGGTGGTGATCGAGCCGCACACCCACGTCGTCCTCACCTTCCAACAGGGAGGAGATCTCCGTTTCATCGACCCTCGGACCTTCGGCGAGATGTTCGTCACGGCCGGCGACGACATCGGCAAGGTCAAAGAGCTCCAGCACATCGCGATCGATCCTCTTGACCAGGTCTTCACGTGGCCGACGTTCCAGTACCTCCTCGCAGAGCGTGCCGCGAAGATGAAGCAGCTCTTGATGGATCAGAAGTTCATCAGCGGGCTCGGCAACATCTACTCGGACGAGGTGCTGTTCGCCGCCGGACTCCGCTACGACCGGATCTCGGACACGCTCTCCTCGCAGGAGGTGCGTCGCCTGTACCGGGCGATCCAGGAGACGCTGCAGGAGGCGATCAAGCTCCGCGGCACCACCTTGGACGACGAGGCCTACGTCGACCTGTTCGGCAAGCCCGGCGAGTACCAGTCGGAGCTCAAGGTCTACGGGCGGGAAGGCGAGCCGTGCCGTCGGTGCCGTACGCCGATCCAGACGGTGAAGGTCTCGCAGCGGACCTCGTACTTCTGTCCGCAGTGCCAGAGCTGAGGCGATCCGAGGTCAGACGACCTCGGCGCCCACGTCGAGCATCCGCTGGATCGCGCGCTCGCCGTCCCCGGTGGCCCGATCCACGGCCCGGATCCCTTCCCGGAGCACTTCGACGTCGTAGCCGAGCCCTCTCGCATCCTCCACGGTCTCGACCACGCAGTAGTCCGTGGCCAGGCCGCAGATCACGAGCCGCTGGACGCCGTGCTCCCGGAGAAGCCGCTGGAGCATCGTCGGCTCGGTTTCGCCGCTCGAGAGGTCGCGTTCGCTGAACGCGCTGTACCCATCCCCTCCCTGGTCGCCCTTATGGACGGCGTCACCTTCGACCCGCAGGTCGGGGTGGAAGCTCGAGCCCCACGAGTCCCTCACGCAGTGCACCGGCCAGGGGCCACCCTCGCTCTGGAAGTGTGGCGTCGAGGCCGGGTGCCAGTCCTGGGAGTAGACGACGTAGGAACCGGCCGACGTGGCCCGCTCGACCTGCTCGTTCGCCACCGGGATCACCTGCTCGCCGTCGTTGACGTACAGGCTCCCGGCGGGGTCGGCGAAGTCGTTCTGCACGTCGACGACGACCAGTGCGGTCGCGCCGTCATACCGGATCACCGACATCGCCGCGAGCCTAGCGTCCCGGCGATCGGGCCCAGGTGATCCGAAACCGTGTCTGGGACCATCGTGCGCATGCGCTGCGTGCGCGTGAGGATCTCCGGACGCGTGCAGGGGGTGTTCTTCCGGGCATCCTGTGCGCGCCGGGCGGACGAGCTCGGACTCTCCGGCTGGGTCCGGAACCGCCCTGATGGCGATCTCGAAGCCGTGTTCGAGGGTCCCGACGAGGCGGTGGAGGACATCGTCGCGTGGTGTCGAGAGGGTCCGCCGCACGCCCGGGTGGATCGGGTCGACGTGCAGGCGGAACCGCCTCTTGCGGAGACGGGGTTCCGTATCGAGTCGTGAAGAAGAAGTGCCGCTCGCCTCCCCGGCCGAGCACGAGACCACTGTTAGCATCGCGCCGCATGTTCTTGCGACAGATCCAGATCCGCGGGTTCAAGTCCTTCGCGGACAAGACCGTCCTGGAGTTCATCCCCGGCGTCAGTGTGATCGTGGGCCCCAACGGCTCCGGGAAGTCGAACCTCGTCGATGCGATCAGCTGGGCGCTGGGCGAACAGGGTCCCCGCGCGCTCCGTGGCGGCCAGATGGCCGACGTGATCTTCGCCGGGACGCCCAGCCGGCCGGCGCTCGGCATGGCCGAGGTCAAGCTCGTGATCGACAACGAGGCAGGACTGATCCCGGTCCCGATGTCCGAGATCGAGGTCAGCCGCTCGATCTTCCGCTCGGGCGAGAGCGAGTACCGGATCAACGGGAAGCTCGTCCGGCTCCTCGACGTCCAGGAGCTCCTCAGCGAATCCGGCATCGGTCGGGCCCTGCACACGGTCGTCGGTCAGGGCCAGCTCGAGGAGGTGCTGCTCTCCAGGCCGGAGGAGCGTCGGAAGTACATCGAGGAGGCGGCGGGCATCGCGAAGCATCGCCGGCGCAAGGAACGGGCGGAGCGCAAGCTCGGTGCCCTGGACCACGATCTCCTTCGCCTGCAGGACGTGATGACGGAGCTCCGCCGACAGTTGAAGCCGCTCCGACAGCAGGCGGAGATGGCGAAGAAGCACGAGACGTTGACCGCACAGGCGGAGGAGCTCTCCCGGAAGCTCGCGGCCGCTCGATTGCGCGGCCTGCTCGCCGAGCGCGAACGGAGGAGCAGCGGCTGGGACGAGGGACTGACGCGACGGCAGGAGGCCCGCGCCCGGCTCGACGCGTTGGACGGCGAGGTGCTGGCCGGCGCCGATGCCCGGGCCGCCGCGGCTCGCCGTCTCGCCGACATCGAGCTCCGGTTCCGAGACGCACAGGCGGACCGGGCAGAGGCGGAGCAGACGTTCCGGAGCGCGCTCGAACGAGAGAGCACGGCGCGGCAGGCGCTCTCGTCCCAGGCGGGCAGCGCGGCTCGGCTCGACGCGATCGACGCGGAGCTCGCGCGCGTCGAGACGGACCTCGAACGGACGGTCCAGGAGCTCGCCGAACGGGAGCGCGAGCTCGAAGCGGCGGAGACGGCCTTCCGGGACGCCGATCAGCACCGACGCGAGATCGACGAGCTCCGCCGGCGGGCGGGCGAGGAGGCCGTCGGGCGCCGCGTCGAGATCGAGGCGCTGGAACGGGCGATCTCCTCGGGCGAGCGCGAAAGCGACCGGCTCGAGGGGGAGCTCACCGCGGTCCGGGAGCGCGTCGCGGCGCTCCGGCTCGAAGCGGAAGGGATCGAGGCGGATATCGAGGCCCTCGACGGACAGACATCGCCGCTCGCGGAGCGCCGCACGCAGCTCGAAGACGAACGCCGGCGCGCGATCGAGAAGGTGGAAGAGCTCGAGGACGTCGAGCGCCGCCAGGCCTCGCGCCTCGAGCTCTTGGAGGCGCGCAGGCGCGACATCGAGGAGACGGCGGGTTCCCGTTTCCTGAAGACCCATCGAGGACGGGCGGCCGGCGTGTTGAAGGATCTCGTGCGAGCCGAGGCCGGCCTCGAGCGAGCGTTGCTCGCAGCTCTGGGGCCGCTCGCCGACGCGGTCGTCTACGAGGACCGGGAGCACGCGCTCGCCGCGGCGCCCGAGGGCGACGGAGCGATCCTCGCGATCGCGGCCGGGGGGCCGGTTCCCCAGGGCCTGTCGGGGGAACGCCCGCTCCTGTCCGCGGTGGACGCAGATCCGACCGCCCGCGGGATCGTGAGCACCGTGCTCCGCGACGTCTACCTCGCGGGCTCGATCGAGGAAGCGGCGGAGAAGCAGGACGCGCATCCGAACGCCTCGTTCGTGACCTCCGACGGCACCCTCGTGGGACCGGCGGTGATCCACACGCCGAAGGAGACCGACACCCGTGCACGGGAGATCCGCGCGGAGCTCCAGGTGCTCGCGCACGATCTCGCCGGCACGCGGAGCAGGCTGAAACCGCAGCGACAGCGAATGGACGAGACCTCTGAGGAGATCGCGTTCCTGAACCAGCAGATCGAGGCCGCCGATGCCGACATCACCTCGGCCGCGGAGCGCCTGGCGGCGATCGAACGCGATCGCGCCGCCGCCGGCACGGAGGAGGAGCTGTTCTCCGAGCGCCTGGGTGGCGTGCGTGACGCGCAGGCCGCCGCACGCGGGCGGCTGACCGAGCTCGGCCCGGCCGGCCCGGATGCGATCCCGGAGCTGCCGCCGCTCCCACAGCCTCCCGTGCAGGCGCGGGTGATGGTCGAGACCCTGCGGCGCGATCGTGCCTCGCTCGACGCGCGTCTCGCCCGGCTGCGAGCGGAGCGGGATGAGGCCACCGCGCAGGATCCGCAACAGCTCCGGTCGGACCTCGAGGAGGCGGAGGCCGCGAGGGCATCCGCCGAACAGGCCACCGCCGTCGCCGAGGAACGGGCCGCCGCCGCGGCGGAGGAACGGGACCTCGCCGCGACGGCCGAGCGGGCCGCGGCGTCGGCCGAGGCGGAGATCAACAAGGCGTGGCGAGACGCATCCACGGAGCTCGATCGGCTCCGGGAGACCTACGAGGACGACGATCGGCTCCGAGGCGACATCGAGCGGCGGGTCCGCGATGCCGAGCGGCTCCTCCGGGAGGGGTTCGGCCTGGAGCCTGAGGCCGCGCTCTCGATGGTGACCGAGGACGACTCGGTCGGGTCGCTGGAGAAGGCGAGCGAGCTCGTCCAGCGGCGGCTCGGCCTCCTCGGTCGCGTGAACCTCCTCGCGACCGGCGAGTTCGAGGTGGTCCAGGAGCGGCACGACTTCATGCAGCGAGAGCTCGACGACGTGCGGAAGGCTCGCCGCGATCTCCTGGAGCTCGTCGCGCAGGTGGATCGAGAGATCCAGGAGAGCTTCGACGGAGCGTTCCGGGACGTGGCCGTGCAGTTCGAACGCCTCGTGAAGGAGCTCTTCCCGGGCGGCGAGGGGCGGCTCGTCCTGACCGACCCGGCGAACCCGCTCGAGGCGGGGATCGAGATCGAGGCCAGCCCCGGACGCAAGCGCGTGAAGCGGATCTCGCTCCTGTCGGGCGGTGAGCGATCCCTGGCGGCCCTCGCGTTCCTGTTCGCGATCTTCACGGCCAGGCCCTCGCCCTTCTACCTGATGGACGAGGTGGAGCCGGCGCTCGACGACCTGAACCTCCACCGGTTCCTACGGTTGGTGGCGGGGTTCGCGCGGGACGCCCAGGTGATGATCGTCACGCACCAGAAGCGCACGATGGAGATCGCCTCGATGATGTACGGCGTCTCGCTGAACAAGGACGGGACCACGAAGATCCTCTGTCAGCGGCTGGAGCATCCGGACGTCCCGCCCGAGGACGAGGACGGGGACGGCATGGTGGCCGCCGAGGAACCGGCGGCGGAGCTGGTCGAGGTGCCAGAGAGCGAGCGGGTCGGCTAGCGTCCCTGGCGTGGCAGAGACCATCGTCGCGTTCCTGTTCGTCGCCGTCGCGATCGGCTTCATCTTCTTCCGGCTCTCCGCCGCTCGGAGGGAAGCCGTCCGGCTCAGCGACGAGCCCGAGCCAGAGATCCCCGCACCGACGATCGAAGCCGACGCGCCCGCCCCCCGGGAGCGGCTCGGTACCCGCGTTCGCACCCTGTTCTCCCGGGGCGGTGGCGCGGACGCGTGGCAGGAGCTCCACGATCTCCTGCTGAAGGCCGATGTGGGCCCTACGGCAGCCGCGCAGCTCGTGGAGCGGGTCCGCACGCGCTGGTCGCGCGATGCCGACGCCGAAGCGCTGCTCCGCGACGAGATGGTTCAGATCCTGGGACCGGATGCCCGGCTCGCGCTGCCGGACGACGGGCTCGGCGTGATCCTGGTGGTCGGCGTCAACGGATCGGGCAAGACGACGACGATCGGGAAGCTGGCCCGCCGTCTCGCGGGGGAGGGGCGCAGCGTCAGCATCGCCGGGGCCGACACATACCGAGCCGCCGCCGGCGAGCAGCTCGAGGTGTGGGCCGTGCGAGCGGGGGCGCACCTGGTCGCACAGCAGCGCGGCGCCGACCCCGGCTCGGTCGTGTTCGATGCCGTGAAGTCCTCGATCGCCCGCGGTTCGGACGTCCTCATCGTCGACACTGCCGGACGACTCCATACGAAGACCCCGCTGATGGACGAGCTGCAGAAGATCCGGCGCGTCGTCGAGAAGGCGGGCGCGTCCGTGACGGAAACCCTCTTGGTCCTCGATGCCACCACGGGGCAGAATGGGATCGCGCAGGCCAGAGCATTCACGGAGGCGGTGAACGTGTCCGGGATCGTCCTGACGAAGCTCGACGGGACCGCGAAGGGTGGTGTGGTGCTCGCGGTGCGTGAGGAGCTGGGGGTGCCGGTACGGCTGGTGGGAACCGGGGAAGGTCCCGACGACATCCAGCCGTTCCGGGCAGAGGTCTTCGCGAACAGGATCCTGGCCTCGTGAGCGCGCGGATCCTGATCGTCGAGGATCACCCCACGATGCGGGAGGCGATGCGCCTCGTCCTCGAGCGGGAGGGGTTCGACATCGACGAAGCCGCCGACGGCGATCAAGCGCTCGCAGCCGTCCACGAGGACGCGCCCGACCTGGTGCTCCTCGACATGAGCATCCCCGGGACCGCCGGCCCCGATGTCCTCGCCGCGGTCAAGAGCGACCCCGCGACGTCGGAGGTGCGTGTGATCGTGGTGACCGCGACGGGGGAGGAAGGGCGCGCCGCCGCGATGGCGGGCGGGGCGGATCACTACTTCACGAAGCCGTTCAGCCCGATCGCGCTGCTCGAGGCCGTCGAGGAGGTCCTGGGACCGGAGGCGCAGAGCCCCGACGGGTAGGATGCCGTGCTGCTGCCGGTGCCCTGGCCGGGCTCCCGGTTCCCGGAAGGCGGAAGACCACTCGCGATGTTCGACACCCTGACGGCGAAGCTCGACGGCACGTTCAAGAAGCTGCGCTCGCGCGGCAAGCTGCATCCCAAGCAGGTCGACAACGCCCTGGACGACATGCGCACGGCGTTGCTCGAAGCCGACGTCGCGGTGGAGGTGGCCGACGCGTTCCTCGCGCGCGTCCGGACCCGCGCTCTCTCCGCGGAGGTCATGAAGAGCCTCACCCCGGCACAACAGGTGATCAAGGTCGTTCGCGACGAGCTGCAGGAGACGCTCGGGGGCGAGTTCGCCCGGTTCGTGGTCCCCTCGGGACGGACCGCGATCGTGATGATGGCGGGGGTCCAGGGCTCGGGGAAGACGACCGCCTGCGCCAAGCTCGCGCTGCGTCTGAAGAAGGAGGGCCGGCGACCGTTGCTCGTCGCCGCGGACCTCGAGCGGCCGGCCGCGATCGAGCAGCTCTTCACGCTCGGCGGCGAGATCGGTGTCCCGGTGGTATCCGAGGGTCGCGATCCGGTCAAGGTCGCCAAGGCGGGGCTGAAGGAGGCGGACCGGAAGGGACTCGACGTGGTCATCGTCGACACGGCGGGCCGGCTGCACGTCGACGAGGAGATGATGAAGCAGGCGCGGCGCATCCGCGACGTCGTGAAGCCCGACCACGTCTTGATGGCCTGCGACGCGATGACGGGGCAGGACGCCGTCGTCCAGGCTCGTGCGTTCCTGCAGCAGGTCGACACGACGGGTTTCGTCCTGACCAAGCTCGACGGCGATGCGCGCGGCGGTGCGGCGCTCTCGATCACCGCGGTCACGGGCAAGCCGGTGTTCTTCGCGGGCGTCGGGGAGAAGCCCGAGGACCTCGAGGAGTTCCACCCCGACCGGATGGCCGGTCGGATCCTCGGGATGGGTGACGTGCTGACCCTGATCGACAAGGCCACGGACACGCTCGATGCCGACGAGGCCAAGGCGTCCGCCGAGAAGATGCTCCAGGGGGCGTTCACCCTCGAGGACTTCCTTGCGCAGCTCCGCCAGATGCGCCAGCTCGGTCCGATCCAGGACCTGTTGAAGATGCTGCCGGGCATGCCGGGCGCCAAGAACGCTTTGAAGGACATCGCCGAGCAGGTGGACGAGGGGAAGCTCCGGCAGGCCGAGGCCCTGATCCTGTCCATGACGCCGGAGGAGCGGCGGAATCCCGGTATCATCTCCGGGTCCCGTCGCCTGCGGATCGCCCGCGGAGCGGGCGCCGCTACCTCCGACGTCAACACGCTCCTGAAGGACTTCGAGGGCGCCCGCAAGATGATGCGGTCCATGATGGGCGGGGGGAAGGGCCTTCCGGGCATGATGTCGATGCCGAAGCTGCCGCCGAAGATGCAGCGAGGGTCGTAGACGGGGAAGACGAGAGGAACGCGGAGATGACGACCAGGATCCGGCTCCGGAGGATGGGCTCGAACAAGCGCCCGTTCTTCCGCGTCGTGGTGGCGGACCAACGGAGTCCCCGCGACGGCCGCTTCATCGAGAACATCGGGAAGTACCACCCGCTCGACGATCCGAGCGTGATCGAGATCGACCAGGATCGAGCGCTGCATTGGCTGCGCGTCGGCGCCCAGCCCTCGGATCAGGTCCGGAACCTGATGCGGAAGACAGGGATCTGGGACGAGTTCGTGAAGGAACGCCCCTCGGCCGCGCCGGTCGCGCCGAAGAAGCGCCCGGAGAAGCCGAAGGTCTCCAAGAAGGCGAAGGCGAAGGCCGAGGCGGCCGCGACCGAGCCGGAGACGCCACCCGCCCCCGAGCCCGAAGCGCCGCCGGCTGAGCCCGCGGCCGCCGAGGAGCCTGCGGTCGAAGAGGCGAACGCCGCCGAGGCCGTGGAGGCTGTGAGCCCGAGGCCCGCGGCTGAGGAGACTCCCGCCGAGGAGACTCCCGCCGAGGAGACTCCCGCCCCGGAGGCGACCGAGGGATCGTGAAGGACCTCGTCGAGTTCCTCGTCCAGGAGCTGGTCGACGACCCGGATGCCGTCTCCGTCGAAGAGTCCTTCGACGACCGCGGACCCCGGTACCGGGTACGGGTCGCCCCCGATGACATGGGCAAGGTGATCGGCCGGGGCGGCCGGACGGCCAAGGCGATCAGGACCGTGGTCCGCGCGGCCGCGCAGCGCCAGGGACACGGCGCCATGGTGGACATCGAAGACTGAGGTGGACGAGCCGACCGTCGTCGTCGGCGTCGTGACGGGCGTGCACGGTCTCCGCGGCGAGGTCTCCGTACAGAACCGATCCGACAACCCCGACCGCTGGACCCCCGGCGGTGTCGTGCTCCGAGAGGACGGCGCCGCGCTGACGATCACCGCCAGCCGGCGGCACGGTCGCCGACTGCTCGTGACGTTCGACGGCGTCCACGACCGTGGCGGCGCCGAACGGCTCCGAGGCGCCGTCCTCGTCGTCCCCGAGAGCTGGCTTCCCGATCTCTCCGAGGGGGAGTGGTGGGCACATCAGCTGGAGGGCTGCGAGGTACGGACCGTCTCCGGCAGGATCCTCGGCGTGGTCACGGAGGTCATCCCGAACCCGGCGAACGACCTCTGGGTCGCCGTCGACGCCGAGGGCCGGGAGACCCTCGTGCCGGCCCTGGCGGATCTGCTGATCGACGTGGACGTGGCCGCGCGCTCGATCGTCGTCGACGACGTGCCGGGGCTGACCGCGCCAGAGGAAGACGAAGAAGAGGGACCGGGGACCTAGAGGTCGGCGATCTTCGCCAGGCTGGCCACCTTCTTCAGCACGTACCGGTGGCCGTCGCGCTCGATCAAGCCTCGCCGCTGCCACTCGGTGAGGATGCGCGTCACGTTCTCGCGGCTCCCCCCGCAGAGGCTCGCGAGGTCGGCGTGGGTGACGGCCGGGACAAGCACACCGTCGGTCGGGAGGTCGTCGAGCGTAGGGGTGACGAGCTGGAGGAGTCGCTTGGCGACCCGGCCCTTGAGATCGAGGTGCAGGAGGTCATCGGTGAAGGACTGATGCTCCCGGACCTGCCGGGCGAGCGCCTGCAGGAAGCCCCGCGACGCGGTGGGCTCCGCCGTGACGAAGTCGAGGAACGACTCCGGTCCGATCGACCAGACATCGGAGTCGTCGAGTGTGAGGACGCTTGCGGTCCGAGGCATCTTCCCGAGGGCCGAGAGCTCGCCGAGGAATCCGGGCGTATCGAGGGTGGCGTGCAGGACCCGATTGCCGTTCGCGGTCTCGGAGCTGATCTCAACCCGGCCGGCCACGAGGAAGAACACGTCGCCGTCGGGATCGCCCTGGTGACACAGATACGTGCCCCGGCGGAAGCGATGGACGGCGCCCTGGAGGGCGAACCGGTCGAGCTCCTTGCGGGGGACGTCCTCGAGGAAGGGTGCGTCGGTCATGATCTTCCCGATCTCGAGGTCGTCGGCTCGCCGCATGCACGGAGCCTACCGGCGCACCGCCGAGCACGCGAGTCCTGAAACGCGAAGGGCGGGGGCCGAAGGCCCCCGCCCGGTGCGCAGATGTGTGGAGGATCAGTTCTTCTTCGCGCTGAGCTTCTTCGCGGTCTTCTTGCTGGTCTGCTTGTGCGTCCGCTTCAGCGAGACGCGAGCGGCGGCACGGTCGCCGGCCTGCTTGTCCTTCGAAGCTGCGGCCTTCGGGGTGATCTTCTTGTCTGCCATCCCGGATCCTCCTCCTGTGCCCGTGGGCCCCACTGGCCCTTCGACACCCGAAGCCTGTCACCCCGGTCACGGATCGACGGTGTGCCCGGTCACGTCGCTCGCGTGACGTTCGTCACGCCGTCGGATGTGACGCGCACCCGCCGAGCTGTGACGCGCACCCGGCCTCGGGTGTGACGTACGTCACAACGACTGGGACTCAGGTGTCCAGCTCCGGCAGGTCGACCGGGTCGGGTCGGGGTGTGCAGACCTTGCACCAGAGCGCGTCCTCGACGACAAGGGCGCGAGTCACGTCCTTCCCCTTGAAGAGCTCGAGCACGAACGGCTGGGTCTCCGCGTGGTCCTCGCACACCCCGCGCCCGCAGAAACGGCAGACTCCGACGGCGTTCCTGCGGCAGTGCCAGCAGTCCACTCGATCCCTCCTCAGTGCTGCCAGATGCGGTCGGCAGCGGGCCGGAGCGTACCGCGTCGGAAGGCGTCGGCGATGACGAGCTCGAACCCGTCGCGATCGAGGGCGAACAGACGCATCGGCGTCGAAGCGGTGACGGTCGCCGTCCTGGGGACGTCCCGCAGCAGCGCCACCTCGCCGAAGTACCTGCCCTTCCCGATCGCGCCCACCGGCGACCCGTCGCGGACGACCTCCGCCCGGCCCGACGCGACGACGAAGAACCGGTCGCCGGGGTCGCCCTGGGTGATGAGGGCCTCGCCGGGGGCGGCGGCGACCCAGCCCCCGTGCTCGAGGATGATGGTGAGCTTCTCCGAATCCAGGTGGCTGAAGACGGGGAGCTCTCGGAGCTCGGCGAGCGCCTGCATCGTGTGCCCGAAGTCCGGTGCCCGCATGTCCTCGGCGAGGAGCCTGTCGAACGTCCCCTTGTCCACCTCGAACAGCTCGACCTCGTCGAGCGCCCGGACGGTCGCCTGGCGTCGGTGGGAGCCGAGGAGTCCCATCTCGCCGAAGGACTCTCCCCGCTCCATCGTCCGGAGCAGCCGGGTGTCGCCCGTCTCCGGGTCCTCGTCCTCGATCTGAACCGTGCCTTTCCTGACCACGTAGAAGGCGTCGGGCTGGTCGCCCTGGCGGAAGATCGGCTCGCCCGCGCGGAGGATCCGCAGGTGGACGCGCCCGGCGAGATCGGACAGGACGTCCTCCGGAAGGTCGTCGAAGGCGGGGAGCTCGTCGATCAGCTCCGCTGCCTCGATCCGCCAGTCGGTCTCCAGCCGGAATCGGATCGCTCGAACCATGCCGTTGATGCGGCGTAGGAGGGCGCGGAACAGGTTCAGCAAGCCCCGGATGACGGGACCTGCGAGGAAGGCGACGAGCAGGAAGAGGAGGATCTTCGACCCGAGGTTCCCGTCGCCACAAGCTCTTGACGAGCTCGCCGAAGATCGCTTGCCAGAAGAAGTAGGCCGTGTAGAACGAGAAGATGGTGAACGCGATCCCGGCGACCGCGTAGCCGCCGAGACCCCACTCCTGTGGCGTGAGCCGCTCGCGCCCACGGATCTTGTGCCAGAGGTCGTGTTGGACGAACTGGAGCGAACGGGGCCGCAGGTCCGGGACCTGGATCAGGTCCGAGAGGATCCAGTAGCCATCGAGCTCGAGCAGCGGGATCAGGTTCAGGAAGATCACGAGGTAGTTCAGGAGTGCGAACTTGTACAGCAGATCGGCGAGCGGCCCTCCGGGGAAGAAGTAAACGGCGAGCCCTGCGACGCCCGCGATCACCAGCTCGGTGAAGGGGCCGGCGGAGGACTGCAGGATCCGCTGGCGGCGATCGAGCATCAGGCTGTCCGTCGCCTCGACGAAGAACGCCGGCGAGCCGAAGTAGATCATGAAGCCCGCGCTCTTCACCTTCCGGTGGTACCGCGAGATCACGACGGCGTGCCCGAGCTCGTGCATGAACGTCAGGAAGAACGCGAGGGCGAGCAGGATCGCGGACTCCACCGCTGCCGAGTGGCCGCCGAGAGAGAAGTCCCTCGCTGAGGCAACATCCAGGAACGCGACCATCCCGGCGATCGCGACCAATCCCGACGCGACGGCTATGGGCCACCAGAAGAACGGACGCAGGAGGTACCGGTAGGAGAAGCGGACGAGCCGATCGGCTCCCTTCCAGTCGATCGAGAGCGTCTTCCCGAAGCGCTTCAGCTTCTTGCGCCCCGGGGACGAGGGGTCCAGCCGGTCGGCGATCAGCTCGTCGGTAGGGATCGGCGCCGGATCCAGGAACCCACCGGAGTCGAGCGCGAGGACCAGATCGGTCACGGGCTCGGCGTCGAGTCCACCGCCGCCCTCCATCCGCTCCACGACGAGCTCGCCCACTGTCCGCGAGCCGTCCATCAGCGGGAGCAGCTCCGCTTCCCAGACCTCCAGGCGGTAGTGGAGCTCCCGGTCGTCTCTGGCGAGCATCGCGTAGTCGTTGCCCCATCGGAGCCGGAAGATCTTCACCTCGCACCCGTCCCGCATCCGAGGGTCGCTGGTCCGCGATCTCCAAGGACTCGGTGAGCCGGGCGTAGACGTTCGCTTCTCCGCGCTGGATGGTCCGCGATCGCTCGCTCGAGGGCGGTCGCGAGGATGGGGGCGGTCGGGTCCGCGAGGCGGGCGGTCACGAGGCCACGCAGGTCGACCGTTCGCGTGGCTCGGATCCGTCGCTGCCGGAGGCTGTCGACGGCGATGATCAGTCCCACCGTGGCGAACACGAGCAGCACGATCGTCGGCATCTTCCGTTCCTCTCGAGCGGCCGGTGTCGGTCGGCGGCATCCTGCCCTGTGCGGCGTCAGGACGCAACGTTGCTAGCCTCGCGCGATGCGGATCGACGTGTTCACGATCTTCCCGGCGATCCTCGAAGCGCCCCTCCGAGAGAGCCTCCTAGGGCGAGCGATCGCCGATGGACTCCTCGACGTCCGCGTCCACGACCTGCGGGATTGGTCCACCGATCGCCACCGGAGCGTCGACGACGAGGCGTACGGCGGTGGACCCGGGATGGTGTTGAAGCCCGAACCGATCTTCGCCGCGGTGGAATCGCTCGACCCGGACCGCGGCCGTGTGCTCCTGCTCTCACCCGCCGGACGGCGTCTCGACCAGTCCCTCGTTCGCGAGCTTTCCGGGGAGTCTCACCTGACGCTGCTCTGCGGCCGCTACGAAGGGGTCGATGAGCGCGTCGTGGAGGGGTTGCCCGCCGAAGAGGTGTCGATCGGCGACTACGTGCTCGCCGGGGGAGAGGTACCCGCTCTCGTGGTGATCGAGGCCGTCACCCGGTTGATCCCGGGCGTGATCGGCAAGGACGAGTCGCACGAACAGGACTCGTTCGCGGAGCCGGGCGTGCTCGACCATCCGCAGTACACGCGGCCCGCCGAGTTCCGCGGGATGGCCGTGCCCGAGGTCCTCCGCTCGGGAGACCACGGGGCGGTCGAGCGTTGGCGGCGCGAGGCGGCGCGAGCGAAGGCCTCGCGCAACCGCCCCGATCTCGGCTAGCCTTATCAGGGCGGATGGAGGCCCGCTGGTATCCTTGCTCGCCCGCCATGAACACAACCGATCTCGTCGAGCAGTCGTACCTGCGCAAGGGACTTCCTCAATTCCGACCCGGTGACACCGTCAAGGTGCATGTTCGGGTCGTGGAGGGGAACCGGGAGCGCGTGCAGGTCTTCCAGGGTGTCGTGATCCGGCGCTCCGGCGGCGGACTCCGCGAGACCTTCACCGTTCGCAAGATCTCCTTCGGCGTCGGGGTCGAGCGCACGTTCCCGCTCCACTCGCCGTCGATCGCCAAGCTCGAGGTCGCCCAGCACGGGCACGTCCGCCGGGCGAAGCTCTACTACCTGCGCGACCTGCGCGGGAAGAAGGCCCGGATCAAGGAGCGCCGGATCGACGAGGCGAAGCTCGCGGCGATGGAGGAGATGCGGGCCGAGGAGGAAGCGATGGGCGCCGCCGAAGCCGAGGAAGGCTCGATGGAGACCCTCGAGGAGGCGGAGACGCTCGCCGAGCTCGAGTCCGCCGACGAGGGCGACACCACGGACGAGCAGCCCGCCGAAGCACAGGATGGGGCCGAGGTCGCGTCGGTCCCAGAGGCCGACGCATCCGCCGACGAGGCGGAGGAGCGGGCCGAGGCCTGAGTGACCGATCGGCCGGATCCGGCCGAGGCGGCCGGCCCGGTGCCCTCCGAGCCGCAGATCCCCTCCGACGACGAGGTCACCTCCGCCGACGCAGCTGAGGACGGTCCCATCGGCGAGCGCGCAGGGCGCAGGCCCGGCAGCCCCGGCCGCCACCGCCGCGAGCCGCAGACCCTCGGCGAGAACCTCCGTGAGCTGGTCCCGCTGGTGCTCTCGGCGCTCCTGCTCGCGATCCTCATCAAGAGCTTCCTGATCCAAGCCTTCTTCATCCCGTCGAGCTCGATGGAGCCCACCCTGCGCCCGGGCGACCGGATCCTGGTCTGTCGGATCTGCGAAGCCTTCTCCGACGTGACGTACGGCGATGTGATCGTGTTCTCCGATCCGGCTCCTGCGCCGCACGAAGCCCGGGGGATCGTCGGCGGCTTCGTCCACTGGCTGGGGGAGGGGATCGGGGTCGCGCGGCCGGAGGACGACGACTTCATCAAGCGCGTGATCGCTCTGGAAGGCGATACGTGGGAGATCCGCCGCGGCGTCGTGTTCGTGAACGGCGAACGGATCCGCGAGCCCTACGCCGCCGGGGAACGGGATCAGCGCGACTTCGGCCCGGAGACGGTTCCGGATGGCATGCTGTTCGTGTTGGGCGACAACCGGCTGCACTCGGGCGACTCGCGGTTCCCGCCGCCGGGCGGGCTCGGCTACATCCCCGAGGCGAAGGTGATCGGGGAGGCGTTCGTGATCGCGTGGCCCCCGGGCAGGATCGGAGGGATCGACTGAGCGACGACCTGGTCCGCTACGAGCGAGCCCTGCGCGAGCAGGGGTTCTCTCGCGTCGCGGGCGCGGACGAAGCCGGCCGCGGCGCCCTCGCCGGCCCGCTCGTGGCCGCCGCCGTCGTGCTGCCCGACGGATTCGACCCCGACGGGATCGACGACTCGAAGGTCCTGACGCGGAACCAGCGCGAGTCCGCGTACGAACGGATCGTCGCGGTCGCGGCGTACGCCGTCGCGAAGGCGGAACCGGGCGTGATCGACAGCCGCGGCCTCCATCGGTCCAATCTGGCGCTCCTTCGACGCTGCGTCCGCGCCCTCGACCCGCCGCCCGAGTACGCGCTCACCGACGGGTTCCCGGTGCCCCGGATGCCCTGCCCCTCTCTCGCGATGAAGAAGGGGGACGCCGTCGCGGTCTCGGTGGCGGCCGCGTCGATCGTCGCGAAGGTGACCCGTGACCGGATCATGGTCCGCATGCATCGCCGATATCCGGAGTTCGGCTTCGATCACAACGTCGGCTACGGAACGCCCGAACACCTGGAGGTGCTCGACCGGCTCGGTCCGACGCCGATCCACCGGCTCTCGTTCGCGTGCGTCGGCCAGCCGCTGCTGCCGGGGATGGACCGGTCGGTCGGCGTGCCGGGCTGGGGGCTCCCCGAGCATGAGAGCATGGCCCCATGAACGAGGACGACATCGAGCGTTTCGAGGAGGAACGGGAGCTCGAGCTCTATCGCGAGTACCGGGACGTGCTCCCGATGTTCGCGTTCGTGATCGAGACGGAACGGCGTTTCTACCTCGCGAACAAGGTCGAACTCGAACATCTCGACGGCGGCTGGGTCCGCCTCGAGCTGAGCGACGCCTGGGTGTGGGACATGTTCCGCCCGGCCCGCTTCGTCTCGTCGGTCCGCGTGGTCACCCGGCACGACGTCAACGTCGAGGAGCTCCGCCAGGACGCGACGACGATCCCCGACGCGCCCGAGGTCTGAATGCCGTCCCCGGAGGTCTTCGCGGCGTTCGCCGCGGCGTCGCTCGCGCTCTTGATCGTGCCCGGGCCGTCGGTGCTGTACATCGTCACGCGCTCGATGGATCAGGGTCGCGCCGCGGGCCTCGTGTCGGTCCTCGGGATCCACACGGGTTCGATCGTGCACGTCGCCGCCGCGGCGCTCGGTCTCTCGGCGATCCTCGCCTCGTCGGCGCTGTCGTTCGGGATCGTGAAGTACGCGGGTGCGGCGTACCTGATCTGGCTCGGGATCCGGACGATCCGGGAGCGAGGTGAGGAGCGCCCCGGAGCGACCGGCCGCGAACACTCCCTGAAGCGCATCTACGCGCAGGGCGTGGTCGTGAACGTCCTCAACCCGAAGACGGCGCTGTTCTTCCTGGCCTTCCTCCCGCAGTTCATCGACGTCTCGAAAGGGTCGGTACCGCTCCAGGCGGTGATCCTCGGCGCCACGTTCATCGTGCTCGGGTTCCTCTCGGACGGCACGTACGCGCTGGTCTCCGCCCGCGTCTCGCGATCGCTCGCCACCCGGCGGCGGACCGGCGCCGCACGGCGGTGGCTGCCCGGTCTCACGCTGATCGGGCTCGGCGTGGTCTCGGCGGTCACGGGACGCCGCCCCGCCGCCACCTGAGCCCTGTCGGCATCCCTCGCTAGCGTCCTCCCGTGGTGATCGGGCCGATCGGCGCGAGGGGCGAGGAGGCCGCCGCGGACGACTATCGCCGCCGCGGCTATCGGATCGTGGCGCGGAACTGGCGCTGCCGGATCGGCGAGCTGGACCTCGTGGCGGAACGTCGGGGCGTCCTCGTGTTCTGCGAGGTGAAGACCCGTCACGGCGGCGCGGCGTTCGGGGGCGGGTACGAGGCGGTCACCTGGCGCAAGCGGGCCAAGCTCCGCTCGCTCGCCGAGGCCTTCCTGCAGGCCACCGGGTCGCGGCCGCAGGCGATCCGCTTCGACGTGGCGAGCGTCGCCTTCGTCCGCGGCCGGCCGGCGGTGGAGCTGTTCGAAGACGCCTTCTGACCGGCGATCTGGTGAACGACTGCTGTGCTCGCTGGGAGCCGCAGCCGGTCAGCCGGCGGGGTCGTCCGAGGCCGCCTCGACCAGGGAGTCGAGGACCCGATCCGCGTCCTCGCGCGTCGCGAGGTAGTTGATCACCCCGGCGCGGAGCCAGGTCCGGTCGCGCAGCTTCGTCGTCGAGACCCAGCCGGCTCCCGAGACCTCGAGGGCGCGTTGGAGCCGGCGCTGCAGCTCGTCCGTCGCCGACGGGTCCAGTCCGGGCGGCGCCAGCCGGAGGCACACGACGGCGAGCTCGGGCTCGATGACCTCGAAGCCAAGCGTCCGCGCGCGAGCGGCGAGGTGCTGCGCGAGATCGACGTTCCGCTCGATCAGCTGGGCGAAGCCGTCGGAGCCGAGATGCTTCCACGAGAGCCACAGCTTGAGCGCACGGAACGGCCGGGTTCCTTCGAGCGAGTACTGGTACCAGTGCAGCGGTTGCTCCTCGGGACCCCACACGGCGTAGTACTCGGGCTCGCGGTGGAACGTGCGCAGCAGATCCTCGCGCCGCCGCACGAGCAACCCGCCGATGTCGTAGGGCTGGAACAGCCACTTGTGCGGATCGACGGTGAGGGAGTCGGCTCGATCGAGTCCGGGGAGCTTGTGCGCCTCCCGCGATGAGAGCCGGGCCGCCGCACCGTACGCGGCGTCGACGTGCAGCCAGAGTCCTTCACGATCGGCGAGGTCGGCGAGGGCCGGGACGTCGTCGATCGAGCCGGTGTTCGTCGAGCCGGCCACGGCGCAGATCGCGAACGGCGTGAGGCCGGCCACGCGATCCTCCGCGATCGCGGCGGCGACCGGTGCGGCCTGCAAGCGGAAGTCGTCGTCCGACGCCACGATCCGGAGCGTCCCCGCCGGGAAACCGAGGAGGTCGACGGCCCGCTCGACGGAGAAGTGGGTCTGGTCGGACGCGTACACCCGCGCGCCGTCCAACGCCGCCCCCCGTGGAAGATCGCCCCGGAGCTTCGCGAGGTGCACGTCCCTCGCGACGGTGAGCGCCATGATGTTGGCCATCACGCCGCCGCTCGTCAGGACGCCCCATGCGTCGTCGCCGTACCCGCACAGATCGCAGAGCCACCGGACGACCTCCTCCTCGACGAACGGGCCCGCCATCCCCGCGAGCCAGAGATCGATGCCCTGGTTCAGCCAGCGGGACAGGGTCTCGCCCGCGATCGACATCGGGAGCGGCGGCGGGGTGAAGTAGCTGTTCGAGCCCGGATGCTGCGACGCGTAGGCGAATGGCGCGAGACGTTCGCGGAACTCGGTCAGCACCTCGTCGGAGGTCACGCCCCGGGCAGGTGCGGGACCGGGTCGGCCGCGATCGCCGAAGAACGTTCGGCGCATCTCCGGGTACAGATCGGGCGCCGTGGGGCGGTCGGCGGCGGACCCGTACAGCCAGTCGAGCGCCTCCTTCCACGTGCGCTCGCCGAGGCGTTCGAGGGCCGCGCGCGACCGCTCGGGGTCGCGGACGTCGATCAACTCGGGCTCGGGATGGTCGAGCGGCTCCGGCATCGGGCGGGATGCTAGCGCGGCCGCGCACGGGGACCGCGGCATGTCGGTGGCCGCCGGTATCGTCCGGCGCCCATGTACGGGCGGGTCCTGGGGGTGGCGGTGCTCGGTGTCGGGGGGCATCTGGTGACCGTGGAAGCGCACGTCGGTCGCGGACTTCCCGCGCTGATCGTGACCGGGCTCCCCGGCGCGGCCGTCCAGGACGCGCGCGAGCGTGTCCGCCCCGCGGTCGAGGGCGCCGAGCTCGAGTGGCCGCTCCGGCGTGTCGTCGTGAACCTCGCGCCGGCGAACGTGCGCAAAGACGGGCCGGGGCTCGACCTCCCACTCGTGATGAGCGTGCTGGCGGCGACCGGGCAGGTGCCGAAGGATCGCCTCGGCGCGCTCGCCTTCGCCGGCGAGGTTTCGTTGAAGGGAGAGCTGCTGTCCACGCCCGGCATCCTCACGGTGGCGATCGCGGCCGCGAGAGCCGGACTGGACGGGATCGTGGTGCCGGCGGCGAACGCGGTCGAGGCCGCGCAGGTCGAGGGACTCCGCGTGGTGGGAGCGGAGACGTTGTCCGATGCGGTGCGTTTCCTCCGCGGCACCTGGTCGCCGGTCGAGGCCGTGACGCGCGTCGACGACATGCCGGCCGCCGCGACCGTGGACCTATCGGAGGTCCGTGGACAGACGCAGGCCCGCCGAGCCCTCGAGGTCGCGGCCGCCGGCGGCCACAACCTCCTGATGGTGGGGTCGCCCGGTGCGGGCAAGACGATGCTCGCCCGGCGGCTGCCCACGATCCTGCCGGAGCTCTCGCGCGACGAGTCGTTGGAAGCGACCCAGCTCCATTCGGTCGCCGGCCTCCTCGGTGCGTCCCAGGGCTTGCTCCGGGCCCGGCCGTTCCGGGCTCCGCACCACTCGGTGTCGACGGTCGGGCTCCTCGGCGGGGGGAGCACCTCTGTGCGACCGGGCGAAGTGAGCCTCGCGCACCACGGCGTTCTCTTCCTGGACGAGCTGACCGAGTTCCGCCGTGATGCCGTCGAAGGATTGCGTCAGCCCCTCGAGGACGGCCGCGTCGTGATCACCCGAGCCGTGGGGTCGGTGGAGTTCCCGGCGCGGTTCACCCTGGTGGCCGCCGCCAACCCCTGCCCGTGCGGGTTCGACGGGGACGGCGTGCGGCGGTGCGTCTGCCGGCCCGACCGGGTGCAGCAGTACCGGAACAAGCTCTCGGGTCCGCTGCTGGACCGGGTCGACATCCGGTTGCGCATCCCGCGCTTGACGAAGGACGAGCTGCTCGGCTCCTCGCCGGGGGAGCGGTCCGCGGTGGCGCGCGAACGGGTCGATGAGGCGCGCGACCGGCAGCGTCGGCGGTGGGCTGCCCTGGGGGTGTCGTGCAACGCGCATCTCCCGGGGCCGGTCGCGCGCCGGCACTGTTCGCTGGCTCCCGGTGCGGAGGCGCTCCTCACGCGCGCCGTCGAGATGCTTGCGCTCACGGGTCGCGGACTCGATCGCGCGATCAAGGTGGGCCGCACCGTCGCCGACCTGGCGGGCTCGGACGACATCGGTCCGGGTCACCTGGCAGAGGCGCTCTCCTACCGGAGCGGTTTCGGGACCCAGGAGCTCGCCCGTGCCGGGTGAGCCGGCGCCTCCCGCGCCGCGCGGCTGGCCGCCGGGATTCGGTGCCGGCCGTCGCGAGCGGCTCGCGCTGCTCACGCTCACGCAGCTCCGGGGCCTCCGCCCGCTCGCCCTGCACGCCGAGGCGTGGGAGGTGGGGTCCGCATCGCGATGCGTCGAGTCGGTTCGTCGCGGGCGGCTGGGCAGTGCGGGCGATCGCGCCTGGCTGCCGAAGATCGACCCCGGCGCGACCGGCTCGCGCGTCACGGAGATCGGCGCCCGGCTCGTCACGCCAGCGGATCCCGAGTACGACGACCGACTGCTCGACCTGTCGGATCCGCCGGCGTGCCTCTTCCTCCGCGGGAAGCCGCTCCCCGACGGCGTCGGCCGGGTCGCGATCGTCGGCTCGAGGAAGTGCTCGGACCTCGGACGGGCGATCGCGCAGGACCTCGGTCGGGCGCTCGTGGCCGCAGGGATGGTCGTCGTGTCCGGCGCGGCGCAGGGGATCGACGCGGCGGCACACGAGGGCGCCCTCCAGGCCGGGGGCCGCACGATCGCCGTGCTCGGCTCCGGGATCGATGTCGCCTACCCGGCGAGCAGCCGGGAGCTCCTCGGATCGATCGTCGGGTCCGGCACGCTCGTGAGCGAATACCCGCCCGGCGTTCCGGCAGGTCCTCAGCACTTCCCCGCGAGGAACCGGATCGTGGTCGCCCTCGCGTCAGCGCTCGTGGTGGTGGAGGGCGAGGCGCGGAGCGGCTCCCGGATCTCCGTCGATCACGCCCTCGAGCTCGGACGTGAGGTCTTCGCCGTGCCGGGCCCCGTGACCAGCCCGCTCGCCGAGACCCCGCTCGAGATGATCCGCGACGGCGCGACGATGATCCGGGGGGCCGAGGATCTCCTGGACGACCTCGGTGTCGATCGGACCCGAACGCCGCCCGCGCCGCCGGACCTCGACGCGAGCGAGGAGCAGGTGTGGAACGCCCTCGCGGGTCGCCTGTCGGCGGACGCGGTCGCCCGCCGAGCGGGGATGTCCGTCCCGGACGCGGTGACCACCCTCGTCCGGCTCGAGCTCCGAGGACTCGTCGCGAGCACGGGAGGGCGGTTCGAGAGGAGCCATCTCCCTTCCACTCTCGCCTCGACAGCGGAAGGGGTTGCGCCACCCCCATCCGGTTGATAGACAGGGCACGACCGGGAGCGTGCATGCCCGAAGAACTTCCCCCAACCGAGACCGACCTGCTCAGCGTGTTCGAGGACCATCTGGCCCTCGAGCGTCGGCTGTCACCGAACACAGTTGCGGCCTATCGGGGTGACCTCGAGCAGCTCGCCACGTTCCTCATGAGGAACCGGTCTTCCCTCGGCACCGCGCCGTACCCGCTCCTGCGGCGCTTCCTCGCCCAGCAGCACACGCTCGGGTACGCGCGCGCGACGATCGCGCGGCGCGTCGGGGCGATCAAGACGTTCTACCGCTGGGCGGTCGTGGCGGGGCGGGTCGAGACGGACCCGTCGCTCCTCCTCGGCCGCCCCAAGGTCGTGAACCGACTCCCGACGGTGCTCCGCCCGAACGAGGCCGAGGTGCTCGCCGAGGCGCCGGCCGTCGAGGGTGACGGCGATCCCCTGGAGCACGCCGTGGCGCTCCGCGATCGCGCGACCCTCGAGCTCCTCTACGGCTCCGGGCTGCGCGTGGGGGAGGTCGCCGGTCTCACCATGGACCGGATCGACGTCAGACGGGGACGGGTGCTCGTGCTCGGGAAGGGCTCGAAAGAGCGCGACGTACCCATTTCTGAGTATGCGGCGGACGCCGTGAAGGACTATCTGACCGAGGGCCGCCCCCGGATGGCTCCCGAGGGATCGCGTCACCTCTTCTTCAATAGGCGACGCAAACCCTTCAGTGAGCGAGATATCCGTTCGATGGTTGAGCGGTATGGCGCTACCCTGCTGCCGGGGAGGCGTGTGACCCCGCACACGCTGCGGCACTCGTTCGCCACGCACCTTCTGGAAGGAGGGGCCGACATCAGAGCTGTGCAGGAGCTGCTCGGGCACGCGAGCGTCGCGACGACGCAGCGGTACACGCACGTCTCCCGTCGTCGGCTCTTCGACGCGTACGAGCGCGCGCATCCGAGGGCCTGACGTGGCGACCGCGAAGAAGGTGGCCACGAAGCCGGCGGCCCGGACACGGAAGGCGCCGGCGAAGCCCGTGCCTACGAAGACCGTCACGATCCCGCCCGCTGTCGACGACGAGCTCGGGATGCGCTGGGACGCGTTCAAGCGCACCGCCGACCCGGAGGCACGGGAGAAGCTGATCCTGCACTACGCGCCGCTCGTGAAGTACGTCGCCAGCCGCGTGGCGACGGGCCTGCCGTCCAGCGTCGACCAGCACGACCTCGTGAGCTACGGGATGTTCGGCCTGATCGACGCGCTCGAGAAGTTCGAGCCGGGCCGAGGCAACAAGTTCGAGACCTACGCGATCCCGCGGATCAAGGGAGCGATCATCGATGAGCTCCGTGCGATGGACTGGGTGCCCCGTTCCGTCCGCTTCAAGGCCCGGGAGCTCGAGAAGGCACAGGCGGACCTCGAGGCGATGTTGAAGCGGCAGCCCTCCGAGGAGGAGCTGGCCGACCGGCTCGGCATGAACCGCCGCGAGCTGCACGAGATGGTCTCGCAGATCTCGTTCGTCTCCGTGCTCGCGCTCGACGAGGTCGTGAGCGCCGGGAGCGATCGCGGCGAGTCGGTGGCGCTGATCGACACGCTCGCCGACAAAGGCCTCGATCCCACGTGGGGATTGGAGAGCCAGGAGACACGCGGGATGCTGGCCGCCGCGATCAACTCCCTGTCAGAGCGGGAGAAGATCGTCGTGACGCTCTACTACTTCGAGGGCCTGACGCTCGCCGAGATCGGAGAGATCCTCGGCGTGACCGAATCGCGCGTGTGCCAGATCCACACGAAGGCGGTCGGCGGACTACGGGGCCAACTCTCCGAGGTCGAATAGCCGCTCTCCGCTCCCTGTGACGCGTCTCACTGCGTGGGCGCGCGTGAGTCCGTAGCGTCGGGACCGTGAAGAGGTTCGCGTCGATCTGCCTCGCATCCGGTGTCCTGCTCACGGTGGCGTCCGCCCCGGCACACGCCTCCGGGGACTGGACGTGGCCGGTCGTCGGTCCGTTGATCCGCGGGTTCGACCCGCCCGACTCGCCCTTCGGATCCGGGCACCGGGGCATCGACATCGCTGCTCCTGTGGGTACCCCGGTGCGCGCGGCGGCCGAGGGCACCGTCACGTTCGCGGGTCCCGTCGGCGGGCGCCTCTTCCTGACCATCGACCACGGCGCGGGTCTCGAGTCCACGTACTCGTGGGTCGACTCCCTCGCGGTACGCCGGGGTGACGTCGTGACGCAGGGGCAGGTGGTCGCACGTTCGGGGACCGGGCATGCCGGCGCGCTCGTTCCCCACCTCCATATGGGGGTGCGTCTCCTCGATGTCTACGTCGATCCCCTCACGTACCTCGCTCCCGTCGAGGTCTGGCGCTTCATCCGGCTCGCGCCGCTCGCAGCCTGAGCACCCGGCTGCAGGCGACCGGCTAGGATGACGCGCCTTGCGCGCCTCCCACCGCTCCGGTGCACCCCGCCCGTCGATGACCGTCGCCTGGCTCACGCTCGTCATGGTGTTCGGCATGCCGCTGGTTGCGCTCGCCGACTGGGCCCAGTTCCAAGGGGGACCGACGCATGTGGGCGTTTCCGACGGGCCATCCGCGCCCCTCGAAGTCGCGTGGCGACACGAGGACATCACGATCGACGATGCCGACGTCACCGGAGGGCTCTCCTCGCCGGTGGTCGCGGAGGACGGCACGATCGTCGTCGTGGGGCCGAACGAGGTCCTCGCGTTCGACGGTGAGGATCGCTCCGAGGTCTTCTCCGCCGAGCGCGACCTCGGACCGTCGGTTCAGGCGGCGATCGGCGAGGGCGCCGACGGTCCCATCGTGGTGTTCGCGGAGGGGTTCGCGGGGCGTGGTCCGTCGAGCACGGCGTCACCGTCGATCTCCCCATCGCTCTCCCCGTCTGCGACCCCCTCGAGCTCACCGGCCGAGGAAGGCGACGAGGTGGATTCGCACCTCGCCGCGGTCGATCTCCGGACCGGCGAGTCCGTCTGGGCGTCTGCGGTCCCGCTCGAGGACGCCGTGCGCACGCCGGTCGCGGTCGACGAGGCCGCCGCCTACGTCGGCGACATCAGCGGTGTCGTCACGGCGGTCGAGCTGTCGTCCGGCGAGGTCCGCTGGTCGGAGGATCTGGGGACCTCGATCGCGGGGGCCGTGACCGTCGACGGCGACCGGGCGCTGGTGGCGACCGTCGGCGAGGGGCAGACGCCCGGCGTCGTGGTGGCGCTCGACCGCACCTCGGGCGAGGAGCTGTGGCGCACCGGAGAAGACGTGATCCGCGGGAGCGTCGTCTCGCCGCCCGTCGTCGCGGACGGGCGGATCCTTCTCATGGAGCCGGGGTCCGTCGTGGCGCTCGATGCTTCGGAGGGAGCGTTCCTCTGGCGGACGGAGATCGTGAATCCGTTGCGGTCGACGCCGTTCCAACCCCAGACGATCGTGTCGGCGATGGCGCCGGTCTCGGCGGACGGCACGGTCTTCGTCGTGGACGGAACCGGACGCGTCTACGGGCTCGACGCAGAGACAGGTATCCAGCGCTGGGATCAAGCCCTGAATGACCTGTCACCGCTGACCCCTCCCGTGCTGACCGACCAGCACCTGCTGGTGCCCACGAACTCCGGCGAGCTCTACGCGGTCGATCCGCGGACGGGCCACCTCGTGTATCGCGTCGACTCCGGCGGCTCCTTCCTCCGGGGGCTCGCGGACGCCGGCGACGTCCTCGTCGCGGTCACCGGCGTGGAGGACGCGGGGATCGTCGCCTTCGGTGAGGATCCGGACGGCATCCTGACCGACGAGCCCTCGCCGACGACCATCGATGCCGGGATGCTCCTCGCCGGTTTCGTCCTGGGCGCGGTCCCGGTCGCCCTCGTCGTCCTGGCGCTCGCGCGGCCATTGCAACGGCGCCTCGGCCCGGCACCGCGCCTGACTCCCGACCCCGACGAGGAGGCCGGATGAGCGCGGCGTCGCGCGGCGCTCGAGGGCAGCGGGCCCCCGCACGGCGCGGAGGGATCTTCTCGCGGATGTCGGTCGCCCCGATGGACTCGATGCCGCCGATCCGGACGGCGTTCGTCCGGGGCCTCGCCGGGACCTGGTCGAGCCCGGTCGTCGTGGGCGCGACGATCGCATGGCTGCTGATCGAGTGGCTCCTCCTGATCGCCCTCGGCTTCCCGGGCCCGTTCGCACTCCTCGCCGACATCGCCGCGCCGGCCCCCTTGAGCACCAACACCGACCTGTTGGTCTCGATCGGGATCTTCGGGCTCGCGAGAGGGTTGCCGTTGGTCTTCGTCACGTCGGGTCTCGTGCACGCGCTGTGGCACGCGATCGTCGTCGGCCTCGCGGTGGAGACGATCGAGACCGGGCGGGCGAGCCGGTGGGGAGCGATCCGAGGCCTCCGGGCGTTCCCCGTCTCGTTCGCGATCCACATGTTCGGCGTGGCGTTGTTCATCCTGTCGCAGATCGTGGCGGGGATCGGGGGCGGAGGGTTCTCCCAGATCCTGCCGCTTGTGATCTTCGTCTTCGGCGTGTGGGTGTTCGCCTTCGCCCCGGTGATCGCGGTCACCGAGGCGCGCGGGTTCAGGGATTCCCTCGGTCGATCCCTCCGGGCCGCCCGGCTCCCGGGCTCGGGCAACCTGACCTTCGCGGTGATCTACGTGATCCCGTGGTACGCCACCTTCGTCGCCATGCTCGTCGGAGCGACCCCTGGCTCGGGGCTCGGCGTGAACCCCTCCTACACCGCTTGGATCTACGTGCTCGTGGTGAGTCTCCTCCACACGGCGATGATCGCGGCGCTGGCGATCCGGTACCTGGCGATCGCCGACGAGGTCCCCGACGCGCCCGTCCGCGCGGCGCCGGCGCGGGGAGCCTCACGGCCCCGAGGAGCGCGGTCCGGGGGGCGGTAGCCCGTATCGCCGCTGGTAGACTGCGCGCGCCGGCGCCGGAAGGCGCCGAGCACACACGTCCGAGGACCGCGATGGCGGGGTCCCAGGCCTCAGGATCCACAGAGGGCTTGGGCCGCCCGCGGGAAGATCCGGACGGAGGGAGAAACCACACAACAGGAGGAAACGTGCCTGTCGTCACCAGGCGAGAGCTTCTCGAGGCCGGCGTCCACTTCGGCCACCAGACCAGACGGTGGAACCCGAAGATGCAGCGGTACCTGTTCGGGGAGCGGTCCGGCATCTACATCATCGACCTCGAGAAGTCCCTCGCGGGCATCGAGGAGACCCACGAGTTCGTCCGTGACCTCGGCCGCCGTCGCGGCACGGTGCTGTTCATCGGCACGAAGAAGCAGGCCCAAGAAGTCGTCGAGGAGCACGCGAACCGGGTCGGCATGCCGTTCGTGAACAACCGCTGGCTCGGCGGCATGCTCACGAACTTCGCGACGATCTCCAAGCGGCTCGTCCGGCTCCGTGAGCTCCGCGAGATGGAGTCCTCGGGCGCGATGGACAACCTCCCGAAGAAGGAAGTGATCCGCCTCAAGCGCGAGCGGGAGAAGCTCGAACGGAACCTCGGCGGCATCCAGGCTCTCGAGCGTCTGCCCGACGCCGTCTTCGTGGTCGACACGAAGAAGGAGCAGATCGCGGTCACCGAGGCGCGGAAGCTGGACATCCCGGTGATCGCGATCGTGGACACGAACTGTGACCCGGACGAGGTGGACTACGTGATCCCGGGCAACGACGACGCGATCCGGGCGGTCAGCCTCGTCGCGCGGGTGGTGGCGGACGCGCTCGCCGAGGGGTACGGGATGGCCAAGGAAGATGTCATCGAGAAGTCGGTCGCGCGTCGGCCGACCGCGGCGCCGCGCCGGTCCACGACGGCCGCCCCGGCACCGGCGGACGAGGACGTGCCGTCGGCGGAGGATGCGGCGGCGATCGCCGCCAGCACGGTCTTCGAGCCCGACCTCCCGAGCCCCGAGCCAGCCGAGCCCGAGGTCGTCGCCGAGCCCGAGGTCGTCGCCGAGCCCGACCCGGCCGCTGAGGTGGCGCCCGCCGTTCCATCGGGTGACGGCGCATGATGACGATCTCCGCCGACCAGGTGAAGACGCTCCGCGAGCGGACCGGCGCGGGGATGATGGACTGCAAGCGCGCGCTCCAAGAGACCGACGGCGACATGGAGAAGGCGATCGAGCTGCTGCGCGAGAAGGGGCAGGCGTCCGTCGAGAAGCGCGCCGGCCGTACGGCCGACCAGGGCGTCATCGACAGCTACATCCACTTCAACAACACGGTCGGCGTGCTGGTCGAGGTGAACAGCGAAACGGACTTCGTCGCGAACACCGACGAGTTCCGGCAGCTGGTCAAGGACATCGCGCTCCACATCGCGAGCCCGGCGGCGCCGAGATGGCTCGCCCGTGACGACATCCCACCAGACGTCGTCCAGCAGCAGGAGCACTACGCTCGCGCGCAGGCCAAGGAGGCCGGCAAGCCCGACAACGTGCTCGACAGGATCGTCGAAGGCAAGCTGCAGGCGTTCTACGAGGACTCGGTGCTGCTCGAGCAGCCGTTCGTGAAGGACGACTCCAAGACGATCCAGCAGCTGCTCGACGAGGTGGCCGCGAAGGTCGGGGAGAAGGTTGCCGTTCGTCGGTTCGTCCGATACAAGCTGGGTGAGTCCACCGAGGCGTAGGGTCGGTCCTCGAGCGGTGACACAGCGACGGGGGCGATGACGAGGGGAGCGCACGCGGACGTGACGGACAGGAGTCCCGGGGGCAACGGCTACCACCGCGTCATCCTCAAGCTCTCCGGTGAGGCGTTCGCACCGACCGACGGATCCGGCATCAGTACGGAGTCGACCGCGCTGATCGGCCGGCAGCTCGCGGAGGTCGTGGACCTCGGCACGCAGATCGCGGTCGTGGTCGGCGGCGGCAACATCTGGCGCGGCAGGCAGGCGCCCGCGATCGAGCGGAGTCGGGCCGACTACATGGGGATGCTCGCCACGGTGATGAACGCGCTGGCGCTCCAGGACTCGCTCGAGAAGCTCCACGTCACGACCCGGGTGCAGACGGCGATCCAGATGACGCAGCTGGCCGAACCCTTCATCCCCCTGCGGGCGCGCCGTCACCTCGAGAAGGGACGCGTGGTGATCTTCGCCGCCGGCCTCGGCGTCCCGTACTTCTCCACCGATACCTGTGCCGCCCAGCGGGCGCTCGAGATCGGGGCCGATGCCCTGCTGAAGGGGACGAAGGTGGATGGGGTCTACACCGCCGACCCGAAGCTCGTCCCGGGAGCGTCGCGGCTGGAAGAGGTCGGCTACGTCGACATCCTCCGCGAGGGCTACCAGGTCATGGACGCCACGGCGATCTCGCTCTGCATGGAGAACGACCTCCCGATCATCGTCTTCGACCTGTGGGAGGAGGGGAACATCCGGCGCGTCGTGATGGGCGAGCTGGTCGGGTCCCTCGTCCACGGAGGCGCGGGATGACCATCGACTCCTCCCTGAAGGACGCGGACCACAAGATGGAGCAGGCGCTCGTCCACCTCCGGGAGGACCTGTCGTCGGTCCGGACGGGCCGCGCCTCCGGCGCCGTGCTGAGTCGGGTCACGGTGGAGTACTACGGCACCCCGGTTCCCCTGAACCAGCTCGCGTCCGTGAACGTCCCCGAACCGCGGCTCCTGGTGGTCCAGCCGTTCGACAAGACGTCGATCGCACAGATCGAGAAGGCGATCCAGCAGAGCGACCTGGGGATCACGCCGTCCAACGACGGCCAGGTGATCCGGCTCGCGTTCCCTCCGCTCACGGAGGAGCGCCGCAAGGAACTCGTGAAGCAGGTGCACCACCGGGCGGAGGAGGGACGCGTGGCCGTCCGCAACGTCCGCCGCCACGCGAAGGATGATATGGAGAAGCTTGAGCGAGAGCATTCCATCTCGGAAGATGAGCTCTCGAGGGGAGAGAAGGAGCTCCAGAAGCTGACGGACCGATACGTGGCGTCGATCGATGAGGTCCAGCGCCACAAGGAATCTGAGCTCATGGAGGTCTAGTGCCAGACGACGAGCACGAGAGCGACGACCTGTTCGAGGATCTCGACAAGTTCTTCGCCCCGATCAAAGACGTCGACTGGGACGAGCCCGAAGGAACGCCCGCAGGGTCTGGATCCACCGACCTGAGCACCACCGAAGAGGAGCACGTCACCGTGCGGGGCGAACCAGAACGCGAGCCCGCGGACTCGGCGCCTCCGTCCGATGCGGGGACACCCGCTGCCGTGTTCGAGGACGACGACGACGACGGCGACTGGTACGACACGGCCTCACTCGAGCCCGTCGGCCAGGCGCTCGGTGGAACCGTCGGCAACAGCGAGGACGTGGACGACGAGCCGATGTGGGCTCCGGCGGTGATGGAGGGACCCGAGGACGACCAGACCGACCTGTTCGCCACACCGTCCGCCGCGGACGATGAGACGTCGACCGCGACCGACGAGGCCTCGGCCG
Organism: uncultured Actinomycetota bacterium; assembly: GCA_963724415.1. Taxonomy (GTDB): domain Bacteria; phylum Actinomycetota; class UBA4738; order UBA4738; family HRBIN12; genus JAJNBA01. The sequence continues at coordinate 663,525 of CAVRUS010000012.1, forward strand.
AGGGATCGGCGGGCGGGGGGACCCGGCCGTCGGACGCGGAGCTCGAAGAGGCCGCGGCGCACTTCTCGGACTCCTTCGGCGGTGAGGCGGTCGAGGCTCCGGCGCCTCGCGTCGTGCAGATCGACGAAGAGAGCGCGGGCGACCTGATGGAGGAGCTCGGAGCGGAGCCGTACCCCGCGGCCGAGGGCGACGACGAGGACGTGTTCGCCGCGATGGCCGAAGAGGACCCGTCTCGGACGATCGTCGTCGGCGCGGAGGGACTCGGCGGCCCGAGCTGGCAGGAGCCGGCGGCCGTCGAGGTCGGAGCCGACCTGGACCGTCGAGGCACCGAGCGGGACATGCCGGCCGCCTTCCTCACCGGGATCGTTCTGGCCGGTGTCGCGCTCGTCGCCCTGTTGATCGGCGAGGGCGTCTTCGCCGTCGTCGCGGCCCTCGTCGCCCTCGTGGCGCAGGGTGAGCTGTACGGGGTCATGGCGAAGCATCATCGGCAACCCGCCACCGCCGTCGGCCTCGTGACCGGTGCCCTGGTCCTCGCGGGCGCGTACTACCACGGCGAGGCCGGACTGATGTCGATGCTCTTCCTCGGTGTGCTCGCCACCTTCCTCTGGTTCTTGACCGTCCCGGCACCGCACCGGAAGGACGTGGTCGGCAACATCGGGCTGACGATGCTCGGTCTCATCTGGATCCCCGCGTTGGCGGGTTCGCTCCTGATCATCCTGACCACGTTCGGGACCGAGGTCGTCCTCGCCGTGATCGCGCTGACGTTCGTGTTCGACACGGCGGCCTTCCTGATCGGCTCGGTCTGGGGCGGATCGTTCGTGCAGCGGCCGCTCGCTCCCGCGACGAGTCCGAAGAAGTCGATCGAAGGCCTGGTGGGGGCTTCTCTCATCACCGTGATCGTGTCGATGGCCTTCGTCACCTCGTTCGTCGACGTGTCGGAGGGGATCTTCGCCGGGGCGCGCGTGAACGCCGCGCTGCTCGGCCTGGTGGTCTCGCTCGCCGCCACGTTCGGTGACCTCGCCGAGTCGTTGATCAAGCGCGACGTCGGGGTGAAGGACATGGGAAGCGTGCTACCCGGGCACGGCGGCGTCCTCGACCGGATCGACTCACTGCTGTTCGTGGCCCCCGCGGCGCTCCTGCTCCTGCGGATCATCGCGTTCTGACACCGCCTTTCCGCCCTCAGGTCTTCTCCCCCCGGCGCAGCTTGTTCCCTTGCGGTCGGGGGTAGTCTGTTCCCATGCGGAGCGTCACCATCCTCGGATCGACGGGTTCGATCGGGACCCAGGCGTTGGACGTGGTCCGTCGCAACCCCGAACGATTCAAGGTCATCGGACTGTCGGCTGCCGGCACGAATCAGGAGCTGTTGGCCGGACAGATCCGGGAGTTCCTTCCCCCCCTGGTGGGGATCGCGGACGAGACCGCTGCCGACGAGGTCCGGACCCACCTGGGTTCGATCAAGGGTGTGGAGTTCGTGGTCGGTCCCGATGCGGCGGAGCGACTGGCGTCCGAGGCCGAGGCGGACATCGTCCTGAACGCGCTCGTCGGGTCGTCCGGGTTGGGTCCCACCCTCGCTGCGCTGCAGAGCGGGAAGACCCTGGCCCTCGCCAACAAGGAGTCGCTCGTCGTCGGCGGCGAGCTCGTGATGGACCTCATCAAGGGTGAGCCGGAGCGTTTGCTCCCCGTCGACTCCGAACACGCGGCGCTCGCGATGGCGTTGCGAGGCGAACGCCGCGAGGACCTGAAGCGGGTGGTGCTCACCGGCTCCGGCGGACCGTTCCGCGGGTGGACGGCCACCGAGCTGGCCAAGGCCTCGATGAAGGAGGCCCTCCAGCATCCCGTCTGGTCGATGGGCCCGAAGATCACGATCGACTCGGCGACGCTGATGAACAAGGGTCTCGAGGTGATCGAGGCGCACTACCTCTTCGGCCTCGAGTACTCGCAGATCCACGTGCTGATCCACCCCGAGGGGCTCGTGCATGCGATCGCCGAGTTCCGCGACGGCTCGATGCGGGCCGAGATGGCGACGCCGGACATGCGGCTGCCGATCCAACTCGCCCTCGCGTGGCCCGAGCGGCTTCCCACCGGTATCGCCTCGCTCCCGCTCACGGAGTCGCCGCTCACGTTCGAGCCTGTCGATCACGAAGCGTTCCCGGCCGTCGACCTCGCCTACCGCGTGGGCGGTCTCGGCCTCACGTTCCCCGCCGTGATGAACGCCGCGAACGAAGTGGCGGTGATGGCCTTCCTCGAAGGGAAGATCCCGCTCCCTCGGATCGTGGAGATCGTCCAGACCATCGTCGACGAACACGAACCACCCTCGGTCGTCTCGGTCGTGCACATCGAGCGCGCGGACACGTGGGCCCGCCGCCGCACGGCGGAGATCATCGAGGCCCGCTAGGTGGGCGGGCCGCTCGCGATCGTTGCGTTCCTCGCGCTGATCCTGCTCGTCGTGATCCCGATCCACGAGCTCGGCCACCTCCTGGTCGCGAAACGATTCGGCTTCAAGATCCAGGAGTACTTCGTCGGCTTCGGCCCGAGGCTCTGGTCGACGAGGCGCGGGGAGACGGAGTACGGCATCAAGGCGATCCCCGCCGGCGGCTACGTGAAGATCGCCGGGATGAACCCGTACGAGTCGGTCGCGCCCGAAGACGTCGCGCGCTCGTACAACGCGAAGCCGATCTGGCAGCGCTCGCTCGTGATCCTCGCGGGTCCGCTGTCGCATGTCCTCGTCGCCGCCGTCCTGTACTTCACGCTGTTCGTGACGTACGGCGATCCGAACACCGAGCTCGTCGTGGTGGGGGCGGTCGCCCCGACGCTCGGCGAGGATCCCTCGCCGGCGGCGGAGGCCGGGCTCCAGGTCGACGATGTGGTCACGCGCGTGGGCGACCTGGACAACCCGACGCCCGATTCCCTCGGCCTCTACGTCACGCGATACGCGCGCGAGCATCCCGGCGAACCGCTCACGTACGTGATCGATCGGGACGGGCAGGCCCTCACGCTCGAGATCGTGCCCGTCCTCGTGACGGAGGGGGACATCACGAAGGGGCGGATCGGGTTCACGCTCGGCTCGGAGCCGTTGTCGATCCCGGAGTCCGCCGTCGTCGCGGGGGAGTGGGTCGGCAGGGCGACGGCCAACAGCGTGGCGACGATCCCCAAGGTCTTCACGGTCGGGGTGGGCCGGACGTTCTCCGTGCTCTTCACCGACGAGCCGCGGCAGAGCACCGATGTCACCAGCCTCGTCGGCGTGAGCCGTCAGATCGGCGACGCGGGGGAGCGCGGGGACTGGGCGCTGTTCCTCGGGTTCGCCGCGTACGTCACGCTCTTCATCGGCATCGTGAACCTGATCCCCCTCCCCCCGTTGGACGGCGGCCATCTCGCACTCCTGGTCTGGGAGAAGATCACGGGCCGGCATGCCGACTACCGGAAGCTCATCCCGGTCTCCGCTGCCGTGATCGTCTTCCTCTCGATCTTCGCCATCGCGACCGTGTTCCTCGACATCACCGAACCCCTCCCCGTCATCTAGCGCCTCAGGGCTCACCACGATTTCTCCATCCACGGTGGCGCGTGCCTCCGGGCGAGGTGGATACGATGACCCCGTGGCCGTTCAGACCGTGCTCGTCGTCGAGGACGAGGACGCGATCGCCGAAGCCGTGCGGGCTCGTCTCCAGAGCGAGGGGTACCAGGTCGTGGTCGCCTCCGACGGCCCCGAGGCGATCCGCCGACACGCCGAGGACCGACCCGATCTCGTGGTCCTCGATCTGATGCTTCCGGGGATGGACGGGCTCGAGGTGTGCAAGCGGATCCAGCGGGACGCGTGGACACCGGTCCTGATGCTCACGGCGAAGACCGAGGAGGCGGACAAGGTGGCCGGGTTCGCGGTGGGCGCGGACGACTACCTGACGAAGCCGTTCAGCCTCCGGGAGCTGACGGTGCGTGTCCAGGCGATCCTCCGGCGGCGGGAGCGGATCGAGAGCTCGCCGAACGGTGAGCCGATCGAGCACGACGGACTCGTCATCGACGCGAAGCGTCGCCGGGTCGAGGTGGACGGGACGGAGATCCCACTGACGCCGCTCGAGTTCGAGATCCTCCTGACGCTCGCACGCGAGCCCGGCGCCGTGCTCTCCCGTGACCAGCTGATGGATCGGATCTGGGGCTACCGCGATCATGCCGGCGGCCGGGTGGTCGATTCGCACGTGGCCCGTCTCCGGCGCAAGATCGGCGAGGACGGCAACGACCCCCGGTTCATCCGGACCGTCCACGGCGTCGGGTACGCGTTCAAGGAGTGACGATGGCGACGCGCCCGTTGGACCGTCTCACGTCGATCCGAGCGAAGCTCGGATCGACGGTCGTGATCGCGGTCGGTCTCGCGCTGCTGATCAGCTACCTCCTGATCGCGTTCGCCCTGCGGAACTCCCCGCGCGACTCCGAGGCGATCGATGCCCTCAGCCTCGCGCGGAAGGCCGCGACGGGCAACCTCGGATCGATGCCGTCCGACACGATGGTCGTGATCCTCCACCCGGACGGCACGACGGAGACCCGGGGTCCCGACCTCGGAGAGCTGCCTCGTCTCCGCGTGGAGGCCCCCCGGTGGGGAGTCGTCGGGGCCAACGTGTTCGCCACCGTCCCCACGGCCGACGGCGGCTCGGTCACCGCCCTCACGCGGTCGCCGTCGCGCGGGTTCCTCGGTCGGCTGTCCGCGACCACCGGTTTCCTGCAGAGCGTCTGGTGGCAGTTCCTCCTGGTCGGCGTCGTCGCCGCCAGCGTCTCGCTCGTCGTCGCGCGCCAGATGGCCCGCGGGATGACCCAGCCCCTCCGCGACATGGCCGCGGCGGCTCGGCGGATGGAGACCGGCGACTATTCCGTCCACGTGTACACGAAGAGCCGCGACGAGGTCGGCAGGCTCGCCGTCGCGTTCGATCGGATGCGGGGAGAGCTCGAGCATCTCGAGCAGAGTCGCCGCGACCTCGTCGCCAACGTCTCCCACGAGCTCAAGACGCCGATCACGGCGATCCGTGCGCACCTGGAGAATCTCCTCGACGGCGTGGAGGAACCCGACCCCGCGACGCTCGGCGTGATGCTGTCCCAGGTCGAGCGGCTCGGACGGCTCGTGGATCAGCTGCTGGAGCTCTCGCGGCTCGAGTCCGGCGAGGTCCCGCTCCGGATCGAGGAGCTGCCGCTCCAGCCGCTGGTGGACGACCTGATCTCCGAGATCGACGTCGCGGTGTCGGGGCGCGGCGTCGAGGTCCGCAACGCCGTCCCGCTCGACCTCCCGTCCCTGTCGGCCGACCGCGAGCGCGTGCACCAGGTCCTGTTCAACCTCGTCGACAACGCGGTCCGGTTCACCCCGGACGGGGGCAGCGTCACCGTGTCCGCCCGTCGCCGGAACGGTTCCGTCGAGGTCGCGGTCTCGGACACGGGCGCCGGCATCCCGCCCGAGCACCTGCCGCGGCTCTTCGAGCGCTTCTACCGGGCCGACCCGGCTCGCGGGCGGGGCGAAGGCGGCACCGGGATCGGGCTGGCGATCGCCCGCTCCGTCGTCGAGGCGCACGGTGGCCAGATCACGGCCGAGAGCAGCCCGGGCCACGGGAGCACCTTCACGTTCGACCTGCCGGCAGCGGACCGGGGCGACCGATGAGGTCGGCGACCACGACCGTCACGCTGACGCCGCCGGAGCGGTACGCCTTCCTCGACCTCACCGACGATCTCCGCCGCGCCGTCAAGGACGCCGGGATCACGGAAGGGCTGGTCGTCGCGTTCTGCGCGCACACCACCTGCGCCTTGCTGATCAACGAGTGGGAGGACGGCGCGCTCGAGGACTTCCGCCGCCACCTCACCGAGCTGGTGCCCCACGAGGGCACGTACTACCGGCACGACGACTTCGAGCTCCGGACCCAGAACCTGAACCCCGACGAACGCAAGAACGGTCACGCGCACGTCAAGGCGATGCTGCTCTCCGCGACGTCGCACGCGATCCCGGTCGCCGGGGGAGAACCGTCCCTCGGGACGTGGCAGCGGCTGCTCTTCTTCGAGATGGACGAGCCGAAGGATCGCACCGTCACCTTCCAGGTGTTCGGGAGCTGAGACACTCGTGGTGATGACCGCACGCCGCGCGACGCGCCAGCTCCACGTGGGGACCGTCGCCGTGGGAGGCGATGCGCCCGTCTCGATCCAATCGATGACGACCACGAAGACCGCGGACATCAACGCCACGCTGCAGCAGATCGCCTCACTCGTCGCGGCCGGCGTCGACATCGTCCGTGTCGCGGTGCCGCACTGGGAGGACGCCGAGGCCCTCACGGCGATCGCGGCGAAGTCGACCGTGCCCGTGATCGCCGACATCCATTTCCAGTGGAAGTACGCGATCGCCGCGCTCGAAGCCGGGATCCAGGGACTGCGGATCAACCCGGGGAACATCAAGTTCCAGGACAAGGTGCGCGTGATCGCGCGCGAGGCGAAGGCGCGCGGCGTCCCGATCCGGATCGGGGTCAACGCCGGCTCGCTCGAGAAGGATCTGCTCGCTCGCTACGGTGCACCCACGCCCGAGGCGCTCGTCGAGTCCGCCCTCGGGGAGGCGCGCATCCTCGAGGACGAGGACTTCTTCGACATCAAGATCTCGGTGAAGCACTCGAACCCCTTGGTGATGATCGAGGCCTACCGGCAGCTCGCGGAGAAGTGCGACTATCCGTTGCACCTCGGCGTCACGGAGGCGGGCCCACTCCCGATGGGCGGGGTCAAGAGCGCCGTCGGGATCGGGACGCTCCTCGCCGAGGGGATCGGCGACACGATCCGCGTCTCGCTCACCGACGACCCGGTCGAGGAGGTCAAGGTCGGCACGGCGATCCTGCAGTCGCTCGGGTTGCGGAAGCGCGGCCTCGATCTCGTCGCATGCCCGTCCTGCGGACGCGCGGAGGTCGACGTGCTCGGCCTGACGAAGCAGGTGAACGAGGCCCTCGAGCGGGAGGGACTGAAGGTGCCGATCCGCGTCGCGGTGATGGGATGCGTCGTGAACGGCCCCGGGGAGGCGCGGGAGGCCGATCTCGGCATCGCCGCGGGCAAGGGCCAGGGGTTCCTCGTCGTGAAGGGCGAGGTGATCGACAAGATCCCGGAATCCGAGTTCGTCGTGCGCCTGGTCGCGGAAGCGAAGAAGATGGCCGCCGCAGCGCCCGCCGACGCCGACTGAGGCCGTCGCCTTCGGTTCTTCGACCGCTGACCTCAACGGGGCGGCCGCCGCAGCCGATACCCGTGACGTGAAGCGAGTCCTCGCGATCTCGGCCGCCGCCGTCGCCCTCGTGCTCTCGGCGGTGCCGCCGATGCCGGCGGGCGCGGCCGACGTCCCGGGCACCGCGTGCTCGGTCTTCCCCGACGACAACGTCTGGAACATGGACATCCGGAAGCTGCCGATCCACTCGCAGAGCGGCCGGTGGAAGCGATCGTCGCACGCGGGGTCGACCCGGTCTGCACCCGGACTTCGGCCCTCCCTCCTACGGGATCCCGTTCGACGTCGTGCCGTCGTCGCACGAGAAGGTCTCGATCGACTTCCAGTACGACGACGAGAGCGATCCCGGTCCGTACCCGTTCGGCGGCGACGTCCGGATCGAGGGCGGCTCCGATCGGCACGCGATCATGATCGAGGAGGGCACCTGTCGCCTCTACGAGCTCTTCGCGGTCCGGCGCAACGGAGGACATCCCACCGCAGGCAGCGGCGCGATCTTCGACCTGGATTCGAACGCGCTCCGCCCCGCTGGGTGGACGAGTGCCGACGCGGCGGGCCTGCCGATCTTCCCGGGCCTCGTCCGCTACGACGAGGTCTTCGGTCCCGACGCAGGGATCCATCACGCGCTGCGGTTCACCGTTTCCTGCACGCGACGGAGCTACGTCTGGCCGGCGCGCCACCAGGCCGGGGTCGCGGATCCGGACTGCCCCCCGATGGGCGCGCGGTTCCGGCTCCGCGGCGGTTTCGACATGAGCGGGTATTCCGCACGGGCGCAGATCGTGCTGCGAGCGATGAAGCGCTACGGGATGATCGTGGCCGACAACGGGAGCGACTGGTACTTCCAGGGGGCCGTGGATCCAAGGTGGACCTACTCGTTCGTCGATCAGCTCAAGCGGGTGCCCGCGGGAGCGTTCGTCGCGGTGGACGCGTCCGCCTGCAAGGTGTCGTTCAACTCGGCGGCGTTCGACCACGGTCCCGGGTGCCCGGCTCCGTAGGTCAGCCCGCGAGCCGCAGGAAGTTCTCGACGATCCGCGGTCCCTCCGGCGTGAGGATCGACTCCGGATGGAACTGGACACCGAACCGAGGGAGCTCCCGGTGCTGCGTCGCCATCACGAGACCGTCGTCCGTCCATGCGGTGAGCTCGAGCTCCGCGGGGAGATCGTCTCGGAGCACCACGAGGGAGTGGTAGCGGCCCGCTTCGAACGGGCTCGAGACCCCGTCGAGGATCCCCCGGCCCTCGTGATGGACGAGCGACGCCTTCCCGTGGAACGGCGTCGTGCGATCGACCGTCCCACCGCTCGCGATACCGAGTGCCTGGTGCCCCAGGCACACGCCGAGGACGGGGGTCCCCTCGGGCAGCAGACGGAGCAGGTCCGGGAACGAGCCCGCGTCGCGGGGATGGCCGGGTCCGGGAGATAGCACGACGGCCTCCGGCTCGCGAGCGACGAGGTCGGCGGCCGGCGCCTCGTCGGACTTCACGACCTCGGTCACACGCCCCAGGCTCTCGATCAGCTGGACGAGGTTGTACGTGAAGCTGTCGTAGTGATCGACCACCAGGATCATGACGTGCGCGGCACCCCTTCCGGGTCGCTCGAGCCGATCGCAGGGAGGAGTGCCTCCGCCTTGGCCTTGGTTTCCGCGAGCTCGGTCTCCGGATCGGAGTCGGCCACGACCCCCGCGCCGGTCTGCACGTGCGCGCGCCCGTCCGACACCACGGCGGTCCGGATCGTGATGCAGAAGTCGAGGTCTCCCGCGAAGGTCAGGTAGCCCACCGCGCCAGCGTAGGGACCGCGGGCGGTCGGCTCACGTTCGGCGATCAGCTCCATCGCCCGGCGCTTGGGCGCTCCGGTGACGGTGCCGGCCGGGAACGTCGCGGCGAGGGCGTCGAGCGGATGGCGATCGTCGCGGAGCGCTCCTTCGACCGTGGAGACGATGTGCATCACCTTCGAGAACCGCTCGACCTGCATCAGCTCCGTCGGTCGAACGCTTCCCGGCACGCACACTCGGCCGAGGTCGTTGCGGGCGAGGTCGACGAGCATCGCGTGCTCCGCCTGCTCCTTGGGGTCCGCGAGCAGCTCGTGCTCGAGCAGACGGTCACGCACCTCCGTCTGCCCTCGCGGCCTCGTGCCCGCGATCGGACGCGCGAACACGCGTCCGTCCTCGACTCGGACGAGGGGTTCCGGCGACGAGCCGGCGAGCTCCATCTCGATCCTTGGCTCGTTGTCTCGGCCGAGCATCCGGAGGAAGAACATGTACGGCGCCGGGTTCGAGACCCGCAGGCGCCGGTAGATCGGGAACCCCCCGCCGGCGGCGTCGAAGGAGACACGGCGCGACGGCACGCCCTGGTAGATGTCCCCGGCCCGGATGTGCTCCTTGAACGAGGCGACGATCTGCCGGTAGTCCTCGTCGGACATGTTCGCCTCGCCGGACCCTGAGGCCTCGGAGTCGTCCACCGCCGCGAGCGCGGGCGTCGCGGCGTCCGCGATCCGGCCGGCGAGCTCCTCGATCGCTGCGATGCCCCCGGCGTAGTCCCCCCCGGACACGTGCGCGACCAGGAGGAGCCGCTGCCGCCAGTGGTCGAACACCACCGCCCGGTCGATCACGAGGAGCCCGACCGGCGGGCACGGCGCCTCGCCCAGGTGCGGCGCCGGGTGCCCGTCGAGCAGGGCCGCCGCTTCGTAGGCGAGGTAGCCCATCAACCCGCCGGTGAGCGGCGGCAGGTCCGGGAGGCGAGGGCCCCGCAGCGAATCGGCCACCGAGATCAGGGCATCGCGGGCCGATCCCGAGCGACGCGGTTCGATGGGGATCTCTCGGACCGCATCCTCGATCCGCAGGCCGTCCGCATCGACCACGAGGGTCGCGGCCGGGTCGCCGGCGACGAAGGAGTACCGCCCCCAGCGCTCCGAACGCTCCACGGACTCCAGGAGGATGCCGGGTCCGTCGCCGGCGACCGCCGGGAACAGGCCGACCGGGGTGGAGACGTCGGCGAGCAGCTCGGCCCAGACCGGGACGATCGCCCAGTCGCGCGCGAGGGCGTCGAACGTGGCTCGGTCCGGTCGGATCCGGAGGTTCGGTCTCAGCGGTCGCTCCTCATCTGTCCTTTGACTGAAGAAGCCCCGGGCGGTGGCCCGGGGCTCGTCGCGATCGATCGGCGGGAACTAGCGCGGCGGTCCCAGGACCCGAGTGCCCCACAGGCCCCTCGAGCCCCTCGGCCACGCCCAGTCGATCGTCACCTTCGACATCGTGGCCGCGATGGTGCCACCTGGATTCCCCGGCAGTCAACGGCCTGCTACGTTTGGCGGCTCATGCGGCGGGAGGGCGTCGCACAGGATCAGGAGGATGCCTCGATGCTTCGTCGTCTCGTCTGGGGGCTCACCGCACTGACCGCCGCGCTCGCGCTTCCGGTTCCCGCGTTGTCTCTCAGCGCGACGGAGGCGGCGCCGAAGGTCCACGTCGCCGGGATCGGGCGGTCGGTCGCACGGGACGGGGCGGGACCCATCGAGATCCCACGGCTCGTCCGGCCGGGAAGCGACGACGGCCGGGAGGGCGGAGGTGTCACCGGCTCGACCCGCGCGACCGCAGGCGCGCTGGCGCCGGTCGTCGCGGTGCCGGCCTTCGACGGCGTGCCGGACCAAGAGGTCGTGTCGCCCGGAGATCCGACGGGCGCATTGGGTCAGACGTACCACCTCGCGGCCGTGAACGTCCGGATGGCCTTCTACGACCGCGCGGGCGTGGAGCTCGACCCGCCGCGGCTCCTGGAGAACCTCGACACGGCCTTGCCGGTCGGCGCGGACTCGTTCGATCCCAAGGTCGTCTACGACCCCTACCGGCAGCACTTCGTCCTCACGTTCCTCTCCGCGACGGCGACCCAGTCGTTCATCTCGGTCGTCGTGATCCCCGAGGGTTCGGAGGACACCACCAACGACTGGTGCGTGCTCCATATGTCGGGCGATCAGGTCGGCAACAACGGGAAGCAGTTCGCCGACTACCCGATGGTCGGGTTCACCGAGGACCGGGTCACGCTGACGACGAACCAGTTCGACTTCTCGAACGCGCCGGCGATCGGGGGGTTCGACTACGTACAAGTGGTTTCGATCCGCAAGGCGGTGCTCTACGACTGCTCCGTGCCGGTCGTTCCGATCAAGGTGTTCAGCGGTGCCCAGACGGAGGATCCCGACGGCTCTCAAGCGTTCACGATCGTGCCCACCGTGTCCTTCGGCGGTTCCCCGACGGTGCAGTTCATGACCTCGTTGGACTTCAACGGCTCGACCGGCAAGCTGATCCTCTGGCGGTTGAAGGTCGTCGACGGGATCGTGCGGCTCACGCGGGCGCAGGTCACCAGCGGCCCGATGGACTTCCCGCGCTTCGGACGGCAGTGTCCGGGGAACCCGGGAGGTCTCAACGACAACTGGGACACCGGAGACCTCCGGCTCACCTCGTCCTTCTGGGACGGGGGGCTCGGACGGCTGTACACGACGACGGCGCGCGCCGGCAACGTCGGGGGTGGCTCGACCGAATCCGTGATCCGCTGGTGGGAGGTCGACCCCGCGTCGGCGCTCGGTGACTCCGATGTGACGCGGACGGGGACCGTCGGCGCGAGCGGGACGGGATGTCGCGTGGCCCTCGATCGCGACGGACAGCGATGGGAAGATCTGGATCAACTACGCGCGGGCCGGAGCGGGCGAATGCCTGGCCGCGTACGCCAGCGTGGTCCAACCCGGAGCGAACGCTTCGGTGCCGGTGCTGATCGCTTCGGGCGTCGGACGGTACGAGTTCTCGCCCGGCCTCGAGCGATGGGGGGACTACACCGCGATCTCGAGGGACCCCGTGACCCCGACCCAGATGGCGACCTACGGCGCCTACCCGTTCGACGACGGGGTGGGGGGGACGCAGACCGATCTGTGGCAACAGGTGATCGCTTCGGTCGAAGACACGTGATCGCCGGGCGCGCGTGAGCGCATCGGTATCCTTGTCCGTCCGATGAGGCTCTCGAAGTTATTCGCGCGCACGCTCCGGGAGGATCCGGCGGAGGCCGACGTCCCGTCGCATCGCCTGCTGCTCCGGGCCGCGTTCATCCGCAAGACCGCGGCCGGCGTCTACACGACGATGCCGCTCGGGCTCCGCACGATGGACAAGATCGAGCGGATCGTGCGTGAGGAGATGGACGCCGCCGGTTCCCAGGAGCTCAGGATGCCGATCGTCCTGCCCGCGGAGCCATGGAAGGCGACCGGTCGCTGGGCCGCGTACGGCGAGCTGATCTTCCGGTTCGAGGACCGACACGGCCGCGAGTTCCTCCTCGGTCCGACGCAGGAGGAGGTCGTCGCCGAGTTGGCGCAGCAGGAGCTTCCGTCGTACCGAGACCTGCCGGCGAACGTGTACCAGGTCGAGTGGAAGTACCGGGACGAGTTCCGTCCGCGCTATGGCCTGTTGCGCGGCAGAGAGTTCCTGATGAAGGACGCGTACTCGCTCGACCGGGACGAGGGTGGGATGCGTGAGTCCTATCGCGTGATGTACGACGCCTACGTCAAGGTGTTCGATCGGCTCGGGCTCGACTACGTGATCGTCGAAGCCGACCCCGGCCAGATCGGTGGCGGCGTGAACCACGAGTTCATGGCGCTCGCCGACGTCGGGGAGGACCTCTTCGTTCGGTGCGAGAACGGTGACTACCTCGCGGACACGGAGGCCGCGACGCCTCGACCGCCGGAGCCCGCCTCCGAGGAACCCGAGCCGTTGACGGAGGTCGAGACGCCCGGCGCCGTGACGATCGAGCTGATGGTCGAGCAGATGGGGATCCCGGCCGAGGCCACGATGAAGTGCATCCTGTTCGACGTCGAGGGCCGGACGGTCGCGGTGCTCGTCCCGGGGGACCGCGAGGTGAACGAGGAGAAGCTCGCCCGGGTGCATTTCCCCGAGCGCGTCCGGCCGTTCGAGGACGAGGACTTCGCGCAGCGCGGGTTCGCGAAAGGGTTCGTCGGCCCGCAGGGGCTCGGCTCGGACGTGACGATCTTCGCCGACCCGTCGATCCGCGGCCGCTCGAACTGGGCGACGGGCTCCAACCGGACCGACGCGCATGTGACGGGCGCGAACCCAGACCGAGACTTCCGCGTCGATCGATGGGAAGACCTCGTCCAGTTCCGCGACGGCGACCGGTGCCCCGATGACGGCGGCCGGCTCGAGATCGCTCGCTCGATCGTGGTGGGGCACATCTACCAGCTCGGCACGAACTATTCGGCGCCCCTCGACGCGACGTTCCAAGACGAGGACGGCACCCCGAAGCCCTACGTGATGGGTTCCTACGGGATCGGGATCAGCCGGATCATGGCAGCGGCCGTCGAGCAGCAGCACGACGACGCCGGGATGATCTGGCCGAGGCAGCTTGCCCCGTTCGAGGTCGCCGTGATCATGGCGAACGCCGACGCCCCGGCCGTGACCGAGCACGCCGAGCGGATCTACGGAGAGCTTGCGGAGCTCGGGATCGAGGCGGTCCTCGACGACCGAGAGGAGCGTGCCGGAGTGAAGTTCGCCGATGCGGACCTGGTGGGATATCCGGTGCAGGTCGTCGTCGGCTCGCGCGGGATCGATGCCGGCACGGTCGATCTGAAGGTGCGGTCGACGGGTGAGCGGTCACACGCCCCGCTCACCGAGGCGTCGCAGGCGGTCGCCGACCTGCTCGCCGGCCTTCCCTGAGCCTCGGGCACCTCCGAACCGAAACGGCCTGTCTATACTGGCTGTCGAGGACCAACTGCACGGCCGGAAGTGGGCTCGCCGCCCACTTTCTTTGTGGAGGGGCGAAGCTGGGCCGAGAGGCCAGACCGAGACCGAGAGGAGGGGAACGTGGACGCGGAGGCGCTGGTCAGACCCGTGATCGAGGGCGAAGGCCTCGAGCTCGTCGACGTGACCTTCGGTCGCGAGGACGGTCGCCGGATCCTGCGCGTGGTCATCGACCGCGATGGCGGCGTCGACCTCGACACGATCTCGGAGCTCTCGCAGAAGATCTCGCGACGGCTCGACCTCGAGGGGTTCGAGCCCGGTCCGTACGCGCTCGAGGTGTCCACTCCCGGTATCGAGCGGCCGCTCCGGCGGCCTGAGGATTTCCGGCGCGCGGTCGGCGAGCGCGTGCTCGTCAAGACCGAGGCGGGGGTGCTCGAGGGCGAGCTCCGCGCCGCGGAGGCCGACGCGATCCGCGTCGCGAGCCGCGAGGGCGAGCACCGCGTCGCGCTCGACGAGGTCGCGACGGCCCGGACCGTGGTCGACTGGGACGAAGAGCTGCGAGGGGGCGACCGATGAACGCGGAGATGATCGCCGCGCTGCGGGAGCTGGAGCGGGAGAAGGGGATCGCGTTCGAGACGATCCTCGGCGGCCTGCAGGAGGCGATGGCCTCCGCCTACAAGGCCCACTGGAAGCAGGAGCACCCGGAGGCAGACGACGAGTTCGTCGGGTTCCGAGGCGTGATCGACCCGGAGACGGGCGACCTCCGCATCTGGCAGCAGGAGCTCGAGGAGGTCGATGTCCCGCCGGCGGAGGGGAGCGACGAGCCGGGTCTCGAGATGAAGGTGATCTCGGAGGCCGAGGTGGAGGTCACCGACGACTTCAAGGGGCGGATCGGCGCCCAGACCGCGAAGCAGGTGATCTTCCAGAAGCTCCGCGACGCCGAGCGGGAGATGACCTACGAGGAGTTCGCCGGCCGCGAAGGGGACGTCGTCACAGGGATCGTCCAGCAGCAGGAACGGCGGTACACGCTGCTCGACCTCGGGAAGGTGGAGGCGCTGCTCCCGCAGGGGGAGCAGGTCCCCTCGGAGCCCCTGCGGCACGGGGAGCGGCTGAAGGCCTTCATCACGGAGGTCCGTCGGGGGACGAAGGGTCCCCAGATCGTCGTGTCGCGCACGCACCCGGGCCTGTTGAAGTCGCTGTTCGCGCTCGAGGTGCCCGAGATCGACGAGGGGATCGTCGAGATCATGGCCGTGGCTCGCGAGCCCGGGCATCGCTCGAAGATCGCCGTGGCCTCGAACGAGCCCGCGGTCGATCCCGTCGGCGCCTGCGTCGGACCGAAGGGCTCGCGCGTGCGGATGGTGGTCAACGAGCTCCGGGGGGAGAAGATCGACGTCGTGCCGTGGTCCGACGAGTCGGCGACGTTCGTCGCGAACGCCTTGCAGCCGGCGAAGGTTCGTGAGGTCACGGTCAACCCGGACACCCAGACGGCGCTCGTGATCGTGCCCGACTACCAGCTCTCGCTCGCCATCGGCCGGGAGGGACAGAACGCGCGGCTCGCGGCCCGGCTGACCGGGTGGCGGATCGACATCAAGTCGGAGAGCCAGGCGGCCGAGCCCGCGCCCGCCCCTGCGCCTCCGCCGGCCGCGGAGGCGCCACCCGCGACCGAAGAGGCTCCGGCGGCCCCGGAGGTTCTTGCCGTGGAGACGCCCGAGGAAGAGCAGACGGTGACGGTGGAGGATGTGGCCACCGAGGCCGAGCCGACGCCCGAGGCGGAGCACGAAGCGGTCCCGGCCGCGCCTGCGGAGGCGCCGGCAGGGGAATGATGGGCCATGGCCGGCGAGCCCGAGCGGTCGTGCGTCGGCTGTCGGGAGCGCGCGCCGAAGGCTGAGCTGCTCCGCGTCGCGCGGTCGCCGGACGGTGTCCGGGTCGATCCGCTCGGGCGAGCGCCGGGACGCGGCGCGTACGTGCATCGCGACCCACGGTGCATCGACCTCGCGTTCCGGCGGGGCGCGCTCGCGAGCGCGTTGCGCTCGGGGTTGGCCCAAGAGGAACTCGCTAGGCTTAGGAACGACATCGAGGAGGCGTTGCAGGAGGCATGAGGATCCACGAGCTCGCGAAAGAGCTCGAGGTCTCCAGCAAGGAGTTGCTGGAGACGCTCGAGAAGATGGGGGTGGCGGGGAAGTCCGCCTCCTCGAGCGTGCCCGAGGACCTCGTTCCTCGGCTCCGTGCGTCCGGCGGGAAGGCGACGAAGCCCGCGAAGCCACGGCAGGTGATGGAGCCGCCGCCGAAGCCTCGACCGAAGGCCAAACCGAAGCCGAAGGCCGCGCCCAAGGCTGCGGCCGCGCCCGCCGAGGAGGCGCCGGCGGCCGAGGCCGCCGCCACGCCGCCCGCGGCGGTTCCCGCGGTCGCCGCACCCGCGGCGGTTCCCGCGCCGGCAGCCGTCGCCGTGGCCCCCGCAGGCCCGGTCCTGCAGGTCGTCCGCGGATCGACATCGCAGATCTTCGCGGAGAAGACGAACCGTTCGCCGGCGGACATCGTGAAGATCCTCTTCATGGCGGGCGAGATGGTGACGGCCACCACGTCGCTCTCGGATGAGGCCCTGCAGACCCTCGGGTCCGAGCTCGGCTACCACGTGGAGATCGTGGGGATGGAGGACGAGCTCCAGGCTGAGGAGCTCGACGAGGACGTGGACGAGTCCAAGCTCGTGCCGCGCTCGCCCGTCGTGACCGTGATGGGCCACGTCGACCACGGGAAGACCAAGCTCCTCGACGCGATCCGCACCACCGACGTCGTCTCCGGCGAGTTCGGCGGGATCACGCAGCACATCGGCGCGTACCAGGCGCACGTGAACGGCCGGGAGATCACGTTCATCGACACACCCGGCCACGAGGCCTTCACCGCGATGCGAGCGCGCGGCGCGCAGATCACGGACATCGCCGTGCTCGTGGTCGCCGCGGACGACGGCGTGATGCCGCAGACCGTCGAGGCGCTGGACCACGCGAAGGCGGCCGGCGTTCCGGTCGTCGTCGCGGTCAACAAGATCGACAAGGAGGAGGCCGATCCGAACCGCGTGCGGACCCAGATGGTGGAGCGTGGGCTCGTGCCGTCGGAGTGGGGCGGCGACACGGAGTTCGTGGACGTCTCCGCGAAGACGAGCGCGAACCTCGAGGGATTGCTGGAGACGGTCCTGATCGTCGCCGACCTCGCGGAGCTCAAGGGTGACCCCACCGGACGAGCGCGAGGGACCGTCTTGGAGGCCCACCTCGACAAGGGCCGGGGACCGGTCGCCACCGTGCTCGTGCAGAAGGGAACGCTCGAGGTCGGGGATTCCCTGGTCTGCGGGATCACGCACTGCAAGGTGCGCGCGATGGTGGACGAGAACGGCCAGCCCGTCGGGGTGGCCGGACCGGCGAAGCCCGCGCAGGTCCTCGGATGGAACGGGGTCCCGAACGTCGGGGACGAGTTCCGGGAGGTCGACGACGAGCGCGAGGCTCGCCACGTCGCCGCCGAGCGCGAGGCGCGCGTCCGTTCGGCCGAGGTCGTGAACCAACGCCCCGCGTCGCTGCAGGAGCTGTTGCGGCGCCAGGAGCGCCAGGAGATCCCGGAGCTGAACCTCGTGGTCAAGGCCGACGTCCAGGGCTCGCTGGGAGCGCTCACGGACGCGTTCCTGAAGCTGCCTCAAGACGAGGTCCGCGTGAACCTCGTGCACTCGGGCGCGGGCGCGATCACCGAGCACGACGTGGATCTCGCCAAGACGGCGTCCGCGATCGTCGTGGGCTTCAACGTCCGGCCGAACGCGAACGCTCGGGAGCTCGCCGAGAACGAGGGCGTGGACATCCGTCTGTACCGGGTGATCTACGACGCGATCGACGACGTGAAGGCGGCGCTCTCCGGGATGCTCAAGCCCGAGGAGCGCGAATCGATCCTCGGCGAGGCGGAGGTCCGACAGACCTTCCGGGTGCCGAAGCTCGGCGTGATCGCGGGGTGCTACCTCACGCGCGGCACGATCCGCAGGAACTCGCAGGTCCGGCTGATCCGCGACGGCGTCGTGGTCTACGAGGGCCGCGTGGGCTCGCTCCGCCGGTTCAAGGACGACGTCGCGGAGGTGCGCGAAGGCTTCGAGTGCGGGATCGGGCTGGAGAACTTCCAGGACGTGAAGGAGGGCGACGTGATCGAGGCCTTCGAGGTGGAGGAGTTCGCCCGCCAGATCTCCTGATGCTGGTGGCCGCCCTCCGGCTCGATCTCCGGATCCCGGCGTGTGGATCGTTGAAGGAGAAGCGTCACGTGATCAAGACCCTGACGAACGGGATCCGGTCCACCTTCCAGGTTGCGGTCGCCGAGACGGGGTACCAGGACATGTGGCAGCGGACGGAGCTCGGCGTGGCCGCGGTCGGATCGGAGGGCCATCATCTGAAGAAGGTGATGCACGGCGTCGAGCGCTTCGTCGAGCGCTGGGCCGAGGTGGACATCATCGACACGGATCTGACGTTGCATTCCCCTGAGGACTGAAGGACGAGAGGGCGGACGAGAGTGACGCAGGGCGCGAGGACCGCACGGGTGGCCGAAGAGTTCCGCGAGATCCTCGCGGAGGAGATCCAGAAGCTGAAGGACCCTCGGATCGGCTTCGTCACGGTCACCGGCGTGCAGGTGACCGCCGATCTCCGGCGGGCGTGGGTGTCCTACACCGTCCTGGGTGACGACAAGCAGCAGCGATCGACGGCAGCGGGCCTGCGCTCGGCGACGCCGCACCTCCGCCAGGCGCTCGGCAAGCAGGTCCGGCTGCGGAACCTGCCGGAGCTCGAGTTCCAGGTGGATCAGACGCTCGCCCAGCACGAGCACATCGAGGAGCTCATCGAGCGCCTGCATCGTCCGGACGGGAAGCACCCAGATGAAGGGCACATGGAGCAGCCGGATGCCTGACACGGACGAGCAGGTCGCCCTCCGACGGGCCGCGCAGGTCCTCGGAAGTGCCGACGAGGTGGCGCTCGCATGCCATCTGAACCCGGACGCCGATGCGCTGGGATCGATGCTCGGGCTCTCGAACCTCCTTCGGAGCCGCGGGGTCACCACCGTGTGCTCGTTCGCGAACGAGCCGTTCGATCAGCCGCGGTGGATCACGTACCTGCCGGGCGCCGATCGCCTGGTTCCCCCGGCCGACTTCCCCGCCTCGCCGGCGGTCATGGTGACGTGCGACTGCGCGTCGTTCGACCGGTTGGGCGTCCTCGGCGACGCCGCCACGCGAGCTGGCGAGCTGATCTGGATCGACCACCACCGCTCGAACGACGGCTTCGGGACGATCCGCCTGGTCGACCCCGACGCGTCCTCGACGTGCGAGATGGTCTTCCGCCTGACCGAGGCGATGGGGGGCGAGCTGGATGCAGACGTCGCGATCTGCCTGTACGCCGGGCTGGTGACCGACACGGGGCGGTTCCAGTACCAGGCGACGACGCCGGAGACGCTCCGGGTCGCCGCCCGCCTCCGGGAGCACGATTTCGACCACGCGGCGCTCGTGCGCGCGATGTACGAGGACAACGATCCGGGTTTCCTCCGCCTGCTGGGCACGGCGCTCGGCCGGATGACCGAGGTTCCCGAAGCGAGCGTGGTGTGGACGTACCTGACGCAAGCGGATCTCGTCGAGGCAGGTGTGGGACCGGGCGACACCGACGACGTGATCGACGTGCTCCGCACGGCGCGAGACGTGGACGTGGCGGCCGTGCTCAAGCAGCAGCGGGACGGCAAGTTCAAGGTGAGCGTGCGCTCCCGTGGCGGCCACGACCTGTCGGCGGTCGCGTCCGCGTTCGGCGGTGGCGGGCACCGGCTCGCGGCGGGGTACACCTCCGAGCACGGTCCCGAGGGCACGATCGAGCGACTCGTCGCCGCCCTGCGCCAAGCACCCGTGTCGTCGTGACCCCGATCGAGGGGCTGCTCCTGATCGACAAGCCGCCGAAGGTGACGTCCCACGACGTCGTCGACAGCGTGCGACGGAGCCTCGCGACGAAGAAGGTCGGGCACGCGGGGACCCTCGATCCGATGGCCACCGGGCTGCTGCTGATCGGGGTGGGTCGCGCGACCCGGCTGCTCCGGTTCCTCGGCGATCTCCCCAAGACCTACGAGGGAACGCTCCGGCTCGGGGTCGAGACCGACACACTGGACGCCGATGGCCAGGTCGTCCGTGAGTCCCAGGTCGACGTCGCTGAAGGGCAGGTCGGCGAGGCCATGCACGCGATGGTGGGGGAGTCGCTCCAGCGACCGCCCGCCTATAGCGCGGTGAAGGTCGGCGGTCGGAAGCTCTACGAGGCGGCGCGGGCGGGCGAGCGTCTCGAGGCGGAGCCGCGCCCGATCCGCGTGGATTCGTTCGATCT
This sequence comes from uncultured Actinomycetota bacterium, assembly GCA_963724415.1. Taxonomy (GTDB): domain Bacteria; phylum Actinomycetota; class UBA4738; order UBA4738; family HRBIN12; genus JAJNBA01. The sequence continues at coordinate 683,808 of CAVRUS010000012.1, forward strand.
GCTGTCGTTCGATCCGCCGGACGCGGGATTCCGCGTCGTCTGCTCCGGCGGCACGTACGTTCGCGTGCTCGCCGCCGACGTCGGCGATGCGATGTCCTGCGGAGCGCACCTGACGGCGCTGCGCCGCACCGCGATCGGCCCCTACCTGGTCGCGAACGCCATGACGCCCGACGCCGTTCGGGAGCCATTGCCGATCGAGGCCGCCGTCGGCCACCTCCCGCGGCTCGACTCTGGAGGCCGACGAGGCCGCCGCCGCCTCACACGGACGGCCGCTCGGCCCCGCCGGCCTCGCCGGTCCGTACGGCGTGTTCGGACCCGACGGTGGGCTGATCGGTGTCTACGAGGACGACGGGCCGCGCGCCCGGCCACAGGTCATCCTGGCCGGCTGACCGGCCGGTACCCTGTTTGGCGCCGGGTAGCCTGCTGCGGATGGATATCGTGCGCGGTCTCGACGCGCTCCCGCTGCCCGACGGCCCCTCGGTCGTGACGGTCGGGTTCTTCGACGGCGTCCACCTGGGCCATCAGGAGGTGTTCCGCCGGACCGTCGAGGCCGCGGTGGAACGGCAGGCGCGCAGCGTCGCGGTGACGTTCGATCGCCATCCGCGCGAGACGCTGACGCCCGGTGACGAGCCGCGACTGCTCACCACCGTCGAGCGCAAGGCAGCGTTGATCGAGGCGTGCGGCATCGACGTGCTCGTCGTGCTGGAGTTCACCAAGGCGTTCTCGCAGGTCCCCGCGGAGGACTTCGTCCGAGACGTGCTGGTGGGAGGACTCCACGCGGTCCACGCGCGGGTCGGGGCGAACTTCACGTTCGGGCACCGGGCCGCGGGAACGGTCGCAACCCTCAGCGACGTAGGCGCGCCTCTCGGGATGACCGCGGACGAGGTTGGCCTGTTCGAGCTCGATGGTCGAGTCCTGTCCTCCTCGTCGATCCGGGAGGCGCTGGCGACGGGCGACCTCACGTGGCCGCACACAGCCCTTGGGAGGCGGTACGGGGTGGACGGTGAGGTCGTCGCCGGCGCCGGCCGAGGGAAGGGCCTCGGCTATCCGACGGCGAACCTTCGCACCTGGCCTCGGCTCCTCCTTCCCGGCCAAGGGATCTACGCGGGTGTCGCGGAGCTGCAGGACGGCAGCCGCTACCTCGCCGCGATCGACGTCGGGACGAACCCGACGTTCGGGACGGAGCCGTTGCACGTCGAGGCGTTCCTGCTGGACTTCGCCGACGACGAGCTCCGCGGCGACACGCTCACCGTGGAGTTCTGGGAACGGCTCCGCGACGAGGTGAAGTTCGACTCGGTCGACGATCTCGTCGCCGCGATCGCCGACGACGTCGAACGGACCCGCTCCGTCGTCACCCTGCCGTCGTAGCGGCCGTCGATCCCGAGCGGGAGCCGATCAGGAGTCGGAGCGCCAGCCGGGCCATGAACACCAACGGGATCGTGACGTTGGCGCGCTGGAGCAATCCGTTCCCCGGCCGCACCACGTCGCGGAGGAAGAGCGCCGAGAGCCCGACGCTCGCGCCGGCGGCGCCGAGCGCGGGCCTCGCCAGATCGCGGAGCTCCGGATCCCGTGCCAGCACCGGCGCGAGCGCCACCAATCCGAGCGTGCCTGCCCCGCCACCGATGCCGGCGGCGAGGTCGTGCACGTCGTTCACCCACGATTGCCCCACCGGCTGCGCCGGGCGGCGGGAAGTTCGATCGGCGGTCGCGGCGGAACAGGCCGGCCGCGATCGTGGCGAGGCCCGCGACGCCGATCAGGGCCGGGCCGACTCCAGCCCGCGGGCCGAGCCGCTCGATCCAGCGCCGATGCGAACGCGATCGTGCATCCGCCGAGCGCGAGGAATCCCGCCGTCATGACCTGCGGATCCGTGGCGTCGCGGGCGGCGAGTCCGCTGATGTGCTCGTGCCGCACCTGGTACTCGTCCTGCCGCCGTTGTGCCAGCAGCCAAGCGGCGGTGAAGGCCGCGGGACCGAGGATCCCGCAGGCGGCCCCGAGGCGTCCGGATCTGCCCACCTCGCCATCGTAGAGGTGCAACGATGCGCGGATGCGTCGACTCGCGGATCGGCTGCTCCGATGGATCGCGAGGGCGGCCACCGCGGGTTGGTTCCGGGCGGTGGACGTGACCGGCCTGGAACGGATCCCGCGGACCGGTCCCGTGCTGTTGGTGGCCAGCCACCACGGCGGGTTCGTCGATCCGGCGCTCCTCGTCGCGGTGATCTCGCGGCCGATCCGGTTCCTCGCCATGGGCACGCTGTTCCGGAACCCGCTGCTGCGAGCGCTCCTCTCGTTCGCGGGCACCCTCCCGATCCATCGGGCGCAGGATCCACCAGACGACGCCGGGCCGGCCGGGAACGTGCACACGTTCGCGGCGTGCTTCGACCATCTCCGGGAGGGCGGGGCGATCGGCATCTTCCCCGAAGGGGAGGCAAGCGACGAGCCGCGTCTCCTGCCGCTCCGCACCGGTGCGGCTCGGATCGCGATCGGCGCCCACGCGCGGGGAACGATGGGGCTCCGGATCGTCCCCGTGGGCCTGATCTACGAACGCAAGCAGCGCGCCCGCTCACGGGCGTACGTGCGCGTCGGTGAGCCGATCGCGATGGACGAGGATCTCGCGACGAACCCGTCCGTCCCGACGGACGAGTCCGATCGAGCCGCGGTCGCGGCGCTCACCGAGAGGATCGAGGAGCATCTCGCCGACGCGGCGATCGACTATCAGAGCGCGGAGCAGCGGTCGGACCTCCGCCTGGCCGCGGACGTCGCCCTTCGCTGGGAGCACGGGGACCCGCGCGGTCGACCACCGATGGGTGAGGTGGAGCGGCTCGCGGATCGCCTGTCCGAGGCGCCGGCCCGCATGGAAGAGGAGGTCCGCGCTGCGGCCAGGCACTACCGAGACGGGCTCGCGGTCGTCGGTGTGCCTGACGCGGTCGTCGCGCCGGGTGCCGAGGAGGCGCTTGCCAGGCGGGGCCGCTTCGCGTGGCTGCTCACGTTGGCGATCCTGCCACTCGCCCTGGTCGGCCTCGTGGCGAACGCGCTCCCGAGCCTCGCGGTCTACGCGGCCGGTCGCCGGCCCGCTCCGCCGGTGCGGCACGCGACGATCAAGTTCCTCACCGCGTTCGTCGTGTTCCCCCTCATGTGGGCGGTCCTGCGCTGGTGGGTGTTCGACGACGCCCGGTACGCGTGGCTGCTCACGCTCGCGGTCGGGCCGATCTGCGGGCTGGCGACGCTCTGGTGCGTGGGCCGGCTGCTCCGGGCGCGGCGGGCGCGGCTGGGTCTCGAGCGGCTGGCAGCGGCGACCGGCCTCGCGGACGATCTCCGCGACCGCCGCGCCCGCCTGGTCGCGGCCGTCCGCGCTGCGACGTCGGCGGCGTCGCACGGCCCGGAAGTCGGACAGGTGACATGAACAGCTTGCTACGGTGAGCGCGTGAGTCGGTCGTCGATGGAGTACGCGTTCGGGCACCACATCTGGGCGACCGTGCGCGTGATCGACGCCTGCCTCGAGCTCACCCCCGAGCAGCTGAGGCGTCCGAGGTTCCCGGCACCTACGGCTCGATCCTCCGCACGCTGCGCCACCTCGTGGGGTCGGACTCCTGGTACCTGCTGGATATCACCGGCGATCCGGCCCGCCGGATCGATGAGAAGTCGATGGATCTCCATCAGCTCCGGGATGCGATGGAGGCCGATGGACCGGCCTGGTCCGCGCTCCTCGGCGAGGGTCGTGACCCCGAGGAGATCGTGACGGAGATCGACGAGGACGACGGGTACGAGCGGGATGCCCCGATCGGTCTCCGGCTCGCCCAGGCGCTCCACCACGGCACGGACCACCGGAGCCAGATCTGCACGGCCCTCACCTCGCTGGGCGTGGAGCCTCCTTCGATCGATGTCTGGACGTTCGGGGTCGATGACGGGAGCATCACCGAGCGATACCCCACGACCTGACCGGTCCGCGGTCCGACCCCACGTTCCTGCTGGTAGCCTGGGTGTTCGACTATGACGCTGACCAAAGAAGCCAAGCAGCAGATCATCCAGGAGCACGCTCTCTCCAGCGGCGACACCGGATCCGCCGACGTACAGGTGGCCGTGCTGACGACCCGCATCGCGGAGCTGACGGAGCACCTGAAGACCCACAAGTCGGATCACGCCTCGCGGCGAGGTCTGCTCAAGATGGTGGGTCGGCGCCGGCGTCTCCTCGAGTACCTCAAGCGTGAGGACATCGAGCGCTATCGAGCATTGATCGCGAAGCTCGGGCTGCGTCGTTGAAGCGACGTTGCGAAGCATCCGACACCATCGCGATCGCACAGAAGGAGTGATGCGGACGACCCTCTAGATCACCCGACCGGAGGCGGCCGTTCCACACAGGTCGGTTCTCAGTCGCGGACCCCCGGACAGCGCCGGCGCCCAGAGCCCCGCGCAGCGCCAGTACCACGAACCGGAGGCCCACCACTGACAACCGGCCCCGCCGCCTCCCGCAGCTGCGGCGCCACGAGGCGCCGCCCACAACAGGAGGTAGAAGGCCTATGGCCACCAGCAAGTCGAAGCAGATCGGCGACAAGGATCTGCTCCTCGAGTCCGGCACGTTCGCGAAGCTCGCCGACGGCGCCGCCGTCGTCCGCTACGGCGACACGATGGTGCTCGCCACGTGCGTGAGCTCCAACCCCCGCGAGGGGATCGATTTCTTCCCGCTCACGATCGACGTCGAGGAGCGGATGTACGCCCGAGGCAAGATCCCGGGCAGCTTCTTCCGGCGTGAGGGCCGTCCGTCCGAGACGGCGATCCTCACCGCACGACTGATCGACCGGCCCCTGCGGCCCTCGTTCCGCGAGGGGTACCGCGACGAGGTCCAGGTCGTCGTCACGGTCCTGTCCGTCGACATGGCCAACCCGTACGACATCCCCGCGATGAACGCCGCCTCGCTGGCGGTCGGGATCGCGGGGCTGCCGTTCGACGGTCCCGTCGGGGCGGTCCGCCTCGGGCTGATCGGCTCGGACTGGGTCGTGAACCCGAGCTTCCAGGAGCTCGAGGAGGCCACGTTCGACATCGTCGTCGCCGGCTCGAAGAACGAGCAGGGCGGCATCGACATCCTGATGATCGAGGGCGAGGCGCCGGATGAGACCTGGCCGATCCTCGCCGCCGGCGGGGCCGCCACCGCGCCGACGGAAGAGGTCGTGGCACAGGGCCTCGAGCGGGCGAAGGAGGTCATCGCCGAGATCATCGGGCTGCAGGAGGAGTTCCTCGCCGAGGTCGGCGTGAAGCCCTCGGACTTCGAGCCGCACCCGCTGTACCAGCAGGACCTCTGGGACGCGCTCGAGTCATTCGGGAAGGACAAGGTGCTGGCCGCGCTCGTGCCGGATCGGAAGGAGCGACAGGCCAACATGTCCGCCGTCAAGGACGAGGCGAAGGCGCACCTCGCCCAGACGCTGGGGGAGGACGAGTTCGCCAAGCGCACGAGCGAGTTCGGACCGGCGTGGAAGTCGCTCGAGAAGAAGGTGATGCGCGCGCGCGTGATCTCCGACGGCGTCCGGCTCGACGGCCGGGGCGCCAAGGACATCCGGCCGCTCGCGGCCCACGTGGGGCTGTTGCCCCGCGCCCACGGGTCGTCGCTGTTCGAGCGCGGGGACACGCAGGTGCTCAACGTCACGACGCTCGGGATGCTCCGGATGAACCAGATGATCGACACGCTCGACCTGGAGGACTCCAAGCGCTACATCCACCACTACAACTTCCCGCCGTACTCCACGGGGGAGACGGGCCGCGTGGGCTCGCCCCGCCGCCGCGAGATCGGTCACGGGGCGCTGGCGGAACGAGCGCTGATCCCGGTGATCCCTTCGGAGGAGGATTTCCCGTACACCCTGCGGTTGGTCTCCGACGTGCTGTCGTCCAACGGCTCGACGTCGATGGCCAGCGTCTGCGCATCGACGCTCTCGCTGATGGATGCCGGTGTGCCGATCAAGGCGCCGGTGGGCGGGATCGCGATGGGGATGATCGCCGAAGACGGCACGTTCGTGACGCTGACGGACATCCTCGGCGCGGAGGACGCGCTGGGCGACATGGACTTCAAGGTCGCCGGGACGCGTGAGTTCGTGACGGCGATCCAGCTCGACATGAAGGTCAGCGGGATGCCGGCCGACGTGCTCGCGGGCGCGCTGCAGCAGGCCCGGGAGGCGCGGTTCACGATCCTCGACGTGATGGAGGCCGCGATCGCGGCGCCACGCGACGCGGTGAACCCGATCGCGCCGCGGATCATCACGATCCAGATCCCGGTCGACAAGATCGGCGAGGTGATCGGACCCAAGGGCAAGCGGATCAACGAGATCATCGCGAACACCGGCGCCGACATCGACATCCAGGACGACGGCACGGTGTTCATCGGCTCGCACGAGGGCGAGGGCGCCGACGAGGCGGCTCGCATGATCGACGAGATCGCGAACCCGCGCCCGGTCCTGACCGGCGAGACCTACGACGGCACCGTGGTCAAGACGACGACGTTCGGCGCCTTCGTGAACCTCGTCCCCGGCCGCGACGGCCTGGTGCACATCTCGAAGCTGGGCAAGGGCAAGCGCCTGAGCTCCGTGGAGGAGGCCGTGCGCGAGGGCGACAAGCTGACGGTCCTCGTCGAGGACATCGACGCCCAGGGCAAGATCAGCCTGAAGCCGATCGGGCCCGACTGGGAGGTTCCCGAAGGCGAGGGTTCCTCGGGTGGCGAGCGACGGGAGCCCCGCGAGCCCCGCGGCGAGTCACGCGAGCCCCGCAACGGTGCCGACCGCGGTCCGCGGCGTCACGGGCGTCGGTTCCGCGACGCCGACAAGGGCTCGTCCGGCTAGGCCGGCGACGCCGGAGGCGAAGCGTGGGGATCGAGCGAACCGAGTTCTCCTCGGGACTGCGGGTCGTCACGGAGCGGATGCCAGGCGTCCGCTCCGTGTCGCTCGGCTTCTGGGTGCTCGCAGGCTCGCGCGACGAGCCCCCGGCGATCAGCGGCTCGAGCCACTTCCTCGAGCACCTGCTCTTCAAGGGCACGAAGTCGAGGTCCGCCCGCGAGATCGCGGAGGACTTCGACGCCGTCGGGGGCGACGTGAACGCGTTCACCTCGAAGGAGTACACGTGCTACTACGCGCGGATCCTCGACGGCGACCTGGAGATGGCGGTCGATCACCTGGCCGACATGTTCCAGTCCTCGGTGCTGCGCTCCGCCGATCTCGACGCCGAGCGGCAGGTGATCCTCGAGGAGATCAACATGCACGAGGACTCGCCGGAGGAGGTCGTCCACGACCTGTTCACCGAGGCGCTCTGGCCCGACCACCCGCTCGGGCGGCCGGTGCTCGGGACCGCGGATACGATCCGCGCGGCGACGCGTGACAAGGTCCACCGGTTCTACCGGCGGCACTACGTGCCGGGAGGCCTCGTCGTGGCGGCCGCGGGCAACCTCCGGCACGAGGCCCTGCTGGACTTGCTCCGGGCCCGGATGGACACCGGACGCATCGTGGGGACCGGCGACCCGCAGGGGTGGAACCTCCGCGCCAGCGAGACGGCGCCCGAGTCCTCCGCGAAGCCGCTGGTGAAGCGGCGCAAGACCGAGCAGGCGCACATCTGCCTCGGCACGAACGGGCTCGCGCGCAGCGACCCGGACCGCTTCCCGTTCCTGATCGTGAACGGCGCGCTCGGCACGGGGATGTCCTCGCGGCTGTTCCAGGAGATCCGCGAGAAGCGCGGGCTCGTCTACTCGGTCTACAGCTACCACTCGCAGTACACGGAGGCCGGCCTGTTCTCCTGCTACGCGGGAACGACGCCTGCTCGCGCACAGGAGGTGATCGGGCTGCTCCGGCGCGAGCTGGACGACGTCGCCGAGGGCGGCCTCACCGCCGAGGAGTTCGACCGGGCCAAGGGGCACGTGAAGGGCTCGATGGTCCTGTCCCTGGAGGATCCGGGGAGCCGGATGTCGAGGATCGGCAAGTCCGAGATCGCCCACGGCGAGATCCTCACGGTGAACCAGTCGTTGAAGCGGGTGGAGGACGTGACGCTGGAGGACGCGCGGCGCGTGGCCAAGCGGGTGCTCTCGCAGCCGATGACGCTCACGGTCCTCGGGCCGTTCGCGCAACGCGATCTCGCGGGAGTCATGGCGTGATCCGCGTCGGCGTGCTCGGCGCCACGGGGAAGGTCGGGGCCGAGGTGTGCCGCGCCGTCCACGCCCACGCGGATCTCGAGCTCGTCGCCGGCATCTCCCGATCCAAGGCGGGCGAGCCCGCCTCCGCCGCGCTCGGGCTGGAGGGGTCCGACGTCGTCCTGGCCGAGAACCTCGACGCGTTCGTGGACGCGGGGGTCGAGGTGGCCGTGGACTTCACGAGCGGCGGATTCGCCGCGGAACACGTCGCGTGGTCGATCGAGCACGGCGTCCACATCGTGGTCGGCACGACCGGCTTCGAGATCGACGAAGGCTGGCGCGACGCGCCGATCGGCGTCTTCGTCGCCCCCAACTTCGCGATCGGCGCAGTGCTGATGCAGCGGTTCGCGCGGGAGGCAGCCAAGCATCTTCCCGCCGTCGAGATCGTCGAGCTCCATCACGACGGCAAGGCGGACGCACCGTCGGGCACGGCGGCCGCCACGGCCGATGCCATCGCCGAAGCCCGCTCGGACCCGTGGGCCGGGCCGTCCTCGGAATCGGTCCCCGGGGTCCGTGGAGGCGAGCGGGCCGGCATCCGGATCCACTCGATCCGCCTGCCCGGTCTCGTGGCGCACCAGGAGGTCATCTTCGGCGGCCAGGGACAGACGCTCACGATCCGTCACGACTCGACGGACCGGACCTCGTTCGTGCCCGGCGTGCTGATGGCGATCCGCTGGGTGCCGACCCATCCCGGGCTGACGGTCGGCCTCGACGCGATCCTCGGGACGTAGGCGCGGGTCAGTCGACCCGGCGTTTGTCGCCAAGGAGGACCGGATAGTCTCGGACGTCATGGACATCGAGATCCGTTCGATCACCTACGAGGAGCGGCCCGACTGGGTCCGGGCGGCGGACACCGCGTTCAGCCACCTCTCGAAGGACGACGAGGTCGAGGCCTCCCTGCCGGTGATCGAGCCGGACCGGTCGTTCGCGGCCCTCGACGACGGCAGGATCGTGGGGACATCGGCCGCGGTCACGTTCCGGATGATGGTCCCCGGAGGGGCGAGGGTGCCGACGGCGGGCGTCACGATGGTGGGCGTGCACCCCACGCACCGTCGCCGGGGGATCAACACCGGGATGATGCGTGCCGTCCTCGATCAAGCGGCGGAACGGGGCGAGCCGCTCGCGGCCCTCTTCGCCTCGGAGGGGGCGATCTACGGACGCTTCGGGTACGGCCTCGCCGGCCTGTTCGGGGAGTTCCAGGCGGAGTCCGCTCGGATGGAGTACGTCAAGGGGTACGAGCCGACGGGACACGTCGAGCTCGTCTCGAAGGACGAGGCGCTCCCCGTGATCGACGAGGTCTACGAGGCTGCGATGCGTCCCGGTGGCGTGGAGCGGAACAAGGCCCTCCGCGATCACTCGTTCGCGACCGTCGGGGAGGACAAGGACCGGCCATGGATGTACGCCGTCCACCGCGACGACGCCGGGAAGGCGGACGCGTACGCCGTGTACTGGATGAAGCACGAGTGGCCCCGCTCCGTGCCGTCCGGGGTCATCACGGTCCAGGAGTGCGTGGCCTCGACCCCGTCCGGCAACGCCGACATCTGGCGCTACCTGTTCGACGTCGACCTGGTCGCGACGGTCGAGGCGTGGAACCGGCCGGCCGACGAGCCGCTGCTCCACTTGCTCCGCGAGCCGCGACGGCTCCGCTTCTCCTTGAACGACGGGTTGTGGGTCCGACCCTTGGACGTCGTGGCGGCGCTCGAAGCTCGGCGCTACCGGACCGACGGGCGGATCGTGTTCGAGGTGGCCGACCCGTTCCGACCCGAGAACGACGGCCGGTACGAGCTCTCCGTCGACGGCGGGGTCGGGAGCTGTGCGCGCACTGACGCGGAAGCCGACCTCGCGGGGACCATCAACGTCCTGGGAGCGACGTACCTGGGCGGGACCAGCTTCCGCCACCTCTGGTGGGCGGGTCAGGTGGAGGAGCGGACGCCAGGTTCGCTCGACCTGGCCGATGCGATGTTCGCGTCCACGCCGGCCCCCTGGTGCGTCGTCGACTTCTGACGTTCACGATCGAGCCGAAGGCCCCTTGCGCCAGCGCGCAACAGCGGGGTAGGGTCCGCGAACCGTCCCGTCAGGAGGAGCCGATGTCTGGAGTTCCCCGTCGTCGCCACGCGCCGATACGTCCCCTCTTGTCGGCCGTTGCACTCCTGGTCGCGGTCGGACTGCTCTCCGCGGCGCCCGCATCAGGCCACACGTTCACGAAGACCGACGGCAACGACACGCCCGGCCTCCTCGATCTCCGCTCGGCGAGTGTGTCGCACACGTCTCGGGCCGTCGTGCATTCGTTCCGAACGTTCGCGGGGTGGAGTCCTGCAGACCTCGGGCGGAACTCGTCCTTGTTCGTGATCGGCATCGACAAGAACAACGACGCGACGCAGGCTGAGCGTTGCGTCCTCGTGTTCTTCGCGAGCCGACTCCGCGCGATCCTCACGAACTGCGGGAACCAGGCCATCACCTCCCTCGCGGTGTCCAAGCCCAACCGGACGACTGTGAAGGTCACCATCCCCAACCGACAGACGGGCTTCAGCTACCGCTGGGCCGTTGTGAGCCTCTACTTCGAGGAACGCCCATGCCTCAACGGCTGCGTCGACGGCATCCCGAACCTCACCTCGTTCATCCTCCACGACCTGATCCCACCGACCGTCTCGATCGCCACCGACCCGCTCCGTGTGTGGGAGTCGGACACCGATGCCACCTTCACCTTCCCGTTCTCCGTCTCGGACACCGGTGGTGCCGGCGTGGCGACCTGGAAGATCCAGAAGCGCGAGCCCGGCGGCGTCTGGGAGAACACTGGCATCTCCGGGATCGGCGGAGGAGCGAAGAGCCCCTCGATCGTGGGAGTAGAGGGAACGCGGAACCGATATCGGGTCGTCGCCGTGGACAAGCACGCGAATCGAACGAACAGCTCGGGTCGGCTCGTCTACATCCCGACGGACGACGACGATCTCGATCCCCTCGCCTTCCCGGACCCCCCGACGGTCACGGCCGATGCGGACGCGTTCGGAGGCTTTGTCTCCGCGATGGCGGCGTCGGATGTCTTCACGTACGACTTCACGCCAACGGGGATCGACTGCACGTTCGAGATCATCGGTCCCGGTACGGGCGACTGGAGCGTGACCGTGACCGCCGCGGGAGTCGACACCCCGATCACGGCTCCCGGCAGCGGTGACCGACTGACCCTCTATTCGAGCCACTCCTGCGCCCCCACGTACGTGGTCACGGTCGATTCCGGCTCCGGATTCGCGATCGACGCGGTACTCGGATGACGACACCGATCGGAGGCACGATGCGGCCCCCGGTCTCCTCGCGTGCAGCGACCCTCCTGGCCGCTTTCCTGATCGCAGTCACTGTTTTCGTTGCGTCCCCTCCGGGGGTCTCGGCGCACACTTTCACGAGGAACGACGCGAACGACTCCGCGAGCAAGATCGATCTCCGCTCCGTTTCGGTCACCCACACGTCGACGAGCCTCGTGCACTCGGTCAGGACGTGGAACTCGTGGACGCCGGCGAGCCTCCAGCATGATTCGTTCTTCCTGATCGGGATCAACAAGGACAACGACGCCGCCTACGAGCGGTGCGCGTTCATCTACTACACGAACCGGCTCCGGGGTCAGCTCTCGAACTGTGGGTCGCAGTTCATCCGGTACCTGACGGTCTCGAAGGTGAACGCCACGACCGCGAAGATCACGATCCCCAGGAACCAGGTCGGGCCGGCGTATGAGTGGTACGGAGGGAGCTTCTGGGTCGGGGCGAGGCCGTGTCGCAACGTGTGTCGCGACTTCGCGCCCAACAATCTCCCGGACATCCTCCACGACCTCAAACCTCCCGTGGCCACCCTGGAGGCGACCACCGATATTCGTGTGTGGGAAGGATCTACGTCGACGACCTTCTCGTTCCCGTTCTCCGTCTCCGATACGCACAGCGGGGTCGATTCATGGAGGGTGCAACGGCGTCAGTCCGGGACGTGGTCGAACGTCGTTTCGGGCGCGGGCGACGGGTCGTTCAATCCGGACCTCGATGGAACGGAGGGGGCGCAGGACTTCTACCGCGTTCGAGCGGTCGATGAACAGGGGAACATCGATTTCAGCCTGCTCAGACAGGTCCTCATACCGCTCGACGACGACAACCTAGGTCCTGCTGGCACCTTCAGCAACCCCACTTCACAGCAGGATGCGGCGGCGTTCGGTGGGTACTATCAGGTGTCCGATCTCGGGGAGACCTTCACCTTCGACGCAGTCACGGGAGGGGGTTGTCGAGAGTTCGCGCTGATCGGGCCTGGTGGTGGGGACTGGACTGTGGACGTTTCCCGCAATGGGGTGCCAGAGGTTCAAATCGTGGCTCCTGTCGCAGTGGGACCGAGACAGGTCTTGTACTCGGACACGCTCTGCCTGGATGCGCTCTTCGAGTTCGAAGTGACTGGCGGGTCCGGTTTCGGAGTCGATGCGGTCTTGATCTAGCGGCTCGTGGGTTCGTCCTCGCCGGCCCGCCGGCGGGCGAGGACGAACACCAGGTCGCTCAGCCGGTTGAGGTAGCGCCTGACCTCGGGGTTCACGTCGCGGCCCTCGTGCTCGAGGGCCACGACCTGTCGCTCCGCCCGTCCGGATCACGCTCCGCGCCAGGTCGAGCGCCGCGCTGCCCTCGTTGGCACCGGGGACGATGAAGGCCTGCGGCAGCGCGCGCTCCGCCACGAGCTCGTCGATCCGGCCGCTCCAGCCGCTCGGTCATCTCGCTCGTCACGAGCGAGACGCCCGGCTGGAGCTTCGCGCGCTCGGCGGGGTTCGTGGCGAGGTCGGCACCCACGATGAAGAGCTCCCTCTGGAGCGAGAGGAGCTCCTCGGCCATCACGGGATCGGCCGACGCGCGGGCGAGCCCGAGCACGGCCACGGCCTCGTCGGTCGTTCCGTACGCCTCGGTCGCCGCGTCGTCCTTCGGGACGCGCCCTCCGTAGAGGAGCCCGGTGGTCCCGTCGTCGCCGGTCTTCGTGTAGATGCGCGGCATGGGGAGCTAGCATAGGGCGTCCCTGCGGGCGCCCCGCCGATCCGATCGGATCCCGAGGACCGCCAGACCAAGGAGGTTTCGCGTGGCCGGAAGGTTCGGATCCGTCGTCACCGCGATGGTCACGCCGTTCCGTCCCGACCACGGCGTCGACCTGGATGGTGCGCAGGAGCTCGCGTCCTGGCTCACGGACAACGGCTCCGACTCGATCTTCGTCGTGGGCTCGACCGGCGAGTCGCCGACGCTGTCGCACAACGAGAAGGCCGACCTGTTCCGCGCGGTGGGCGAAGCGGTCCGCGGCAAGGGCAAGCTGATCTGCGGGACCGGGACCTATTCGACGACCGAGACCCTCGAGCTGACGCAGGCGGCCGAGGACGCGGGCGCCGACGGCATCGTCGTCGTGACGCCGTACTACAACAAGCCGCCGCAGCGCGGGCTCGTCGCGCACTTCGAGCACATCGCCGAGGCCACGGAGCTGCCGATCATCGTCTACAACATCCCGAGCCGCACCGGGACCCGCATCGAGCACGAGACGATGCTCCGGATCGCCGAGAAGCCGAACATCGTCGCCGTCAAGGACTCCACGGGCGACTTCAAGGCGATCTCGAACCTGATCTCCGAGGCTCCCGACGGGTTCGAGGTGTATTCCGGTGACGATTGGGCGGCGTTCGGTTACGTGTGCCTGGGCGCCGTGGGCGTCGTGAGCGTGGCATCGCACCTCGTCGGGCTGCAGATGAAGCAGATGATCGACCTGATCGAGACGGGCGACGTGCCGGCCGCGCGGAAGCTCCACGAGGAGCTGTCGCCGCTGTTCAACGCCCTGTTCGTCACGTCCAACCCGATCCCGGTCAAGGCTGCCCTCGACATGCTGGGCCGGCCCGCCGGCCCGCCCCGGCTGCCGCTCGTCCCCGCAACCAACGACGAGCGCGAGCGCATCCGGAGAGCACTGGAGGATGCCGGTCTCCTCTGATTCCTCCGCGCGACTCGTCTTCCTCGGTGGGGTTGGCGAGGTGGGCCGCAACATGGCCTGTCTCGAGCTCGACGACCGCATCCTGATCATCGACGTCGGCCTCTCGTTCCCCTCGGGCGACATGCCAGGGATCGACCTCGTCCTTCCGGACTTCGACTACCTCCGTACTCGGGCAGATCGGATCCAGGCGGTGGTCCTCACCCACGGGCACGAGGATCACATCGGCGCCCTGCCGTATCTGCTCCGCGACATCGAGCGCCGCCTCGAGGTCTACGGGACTCCGTTCACGCTCGCGCTCCTGCAAGGGAAGCTCGAGGAGCACGAGGTGACCGATCTGGTCGACCTGAAGACCGTCACGCCGGGGGAGCAGGCGAGCACCGGGCCGTTCACGATGCGGTTCCTCAGGGTCACCCACTCGATCCCCGACGGGATGGCGGTGGTGGTCGACACGCCGTTCGGATCGTTACTCCACACGGGCGACTTCAAGATCGATCAGACGCCGCTCGACGGGCGCGCCACCGACCTCCACGGGCTCGCGGAGGAGGCCGGGCGCGGCAAGGGCGTCCATCTCCTCCTGTCGGACTCCACGAACGCCGAGGAGCCGGGGTACTCGGTCAGCGAGCGGACCGTCGGGCCCGTGTTGCACGACATCGTCGCCGGCGCCGGTGGGCTCGTCGTGGCCGCCTGCTTCTCGAGCCACATCCACCGCGTGCAGCAGATCGTGAACGCCGCCCGCGCGAACGAGCGCGTGGTGGCCTTCCTCGGACGTTCGATGCTGAAGTCCGTGGATGCCGCTCGGCGCCTCGGCCACCTGCACATCGACGACAAAGACGTCGTGGACATCTCGGAGGTCGATCGGCTCGATCCCGGTCGCGCCGTCGTGATCTGCACGGGTTCCCAGGGAGAGCCGTACTCAGCGCTGTCGCTCATGGCACAGCACCAGAACAAGTGGGTCGAGATCGGGCCGAACGAGACGGTCGTCCTCTCGTCGTCGTTGATCCCCGGGAACGAGCCGGCGATCCATCGGGTGGTCGACGCGCTCTATCGGACCGGGGCCGACGTGTTCCACATGCCGTCCGATCCCGTGCACGCCTCCGGCCACGCCGCGCAGGAGGAGCTCCGGCTGATGCTCTCGCTCGTCCGGCCGCGGTGGTTCATCCCCGTCCACGGCGAGCGGCGCCACCTCCAGCATCACGCGCGACTCGCCCACGAGGTCGGTATCCCGCCCGAGCGCACGCTCGTCTGCGAGGACGGGGACGTCGTGGAGGTCGGCGAGGAGGTGCGGCACGTCGACCGGATCCAGGCAGGGATGACGTTCGTCGACGGCCTAGGGATCGGCGACGTCGGCGGGGAGGTGCTCCGGGACCGCCGGAAGCTCTCCGCGGACGGCGTGGTGGTGGTCGTGATCATCGTCGACTCGCAGACCGGCGAGCTCGTCGGTGGCCCGGACCTCGTGAACCGCGGCTTCGTCCACGAGGAGTCGTCCGCGTACATCCTGGAGGAAGGGCGGGAGCGCGTGATCCAGGCCGTGAAGGAGTCGGCGAACGCGAACGTGACCGACCCGTCCGCCTTGCAGCAGAACGTCCGCCGCGTCCTCAAGCGCTACTTCAACGAGGTCACCCAGCGCAAGCCCGTGATCCTCCCCGTGATCATGGAGGTCTGAGCCGGCTCGGGTCCTTGAAGCGTCCGCCCCAGCCGTCATGCTTGTCCGCACATGGCAACGAAGACTTCCCCCTCCCGGAGGTCCGGGGGCAGCGGGTCGCGTTCGCGTCCCTCGAAGAAGCCTGCCTCTCGGAGCAAGAGCCGGAGCACCAGCGCCAAGAAGAAGGCGTCGAAGACCCCCGTCCGGACGGTCCTGTCCCCGTGGGCGCGCGATGCCCTGGGCATCGGGCTCATCGTGCTGTCGCTGCTGGCTGCCCTGTCCTTGTGGCTCGAGGCGGGGGGACCGGTGGGACGTGGGATCGCCTGGCTGACCCAGGGCATGTTCGGGGTGGCCGCCTACGCCTTCCCGGTGCTCGGCGCGTGGTGGGGGTTCGTCCTGCTGCGCGACGTCGCCCGTGAGGATCGCGTCCGCATGGCGATCGGGTTCGGCGTGCTCGTCGCGGGCGTTCTCGGACTGATCTCGCTGTTCGCCGGGAACCCCAGCATCACCGAGGGGTGGACCGGCGATCTGTCCGATGCCGGCGGCGCGATCGGGGCGCTCGCCGCGTGGCCGCTCGCCCGCGTGATCTCGCCGATCGGCGCCGCGATCGTCTGCGCGGGGCTCGCGAGCCTCGGGCTGCTGATCTTCACCGGCACGCCGTTCGCGGCCGTGAAGGAGAAGATCGCCACGTTCCGCGAGGAGCGCGACGAGCGGGACCCGGTCTCCGCGAAGGCGAAGGACGCGGAACGCGAGAAGCCGCGCCGCCGCTGGTCGCTCCGCGAGGCGTTCGGGCTCACCGACGACGTGATCCGGGTGCCCGAGGTGGGCGACGAACACGACGCCTCGACCGAGACCATCCCCGCCGTCGCAGAGGACCCGGAGTTCCCTTCGGAGCCGCCGCTCCCGGCCGCGAGCGGCTCTCGTTCGCGCACCGTCAAGACGCCGTTCGGCCCGTACCAGCTCCCGCCGCTCGACCTGTTCCGCACCGCACCGCCCTCCAACGCGGATTCGCGCGCGGAGCGGGACACGTTGGCCGCCCTCGAACGGACGCTCCATACCTTCGGCGTCGACGCCCAGGTCGTGGGCGCGCACCGAGGGCCCACCGTCACGATGTACGAGGTCGCGGTCGCATCCGGCACGAAGGTGAGCAAGGTGCTGGGTCTCTCGAGCGACATCTCCTACGCGCTGGCGACGCCGGACGTTCGCATCCAGGCGCCGATCCCCGGCAAGTCGGCGATCGGGTTCGAGGTCCCGAACACCCACCGAGACTTCGTGATGGTCGGCGACGTCCTGCGCTCTCCGGCGGCGAAGCAGGCGACCCACCCGCTGGAGGTCGCCCTCGGGAAGGACGTCCACGGCCGCGCGCGGATGGTGAACCTCGCGGACATGCCGCACCTCCTGATCGCCGGCGCCACCGGCGCAGGGAAGTCCTCGCTGGTCAACTCCTTCATCACGTCGCTGCTGGCGCGGACGACTCCGGAGGACGTCCGGCTGATCCTGATCGACCCGAAGCGAGTGGAGCTCAGCCACTTCGGCGACGTTCCCCACCTGCTCTCCCCGGTGATCGTGCATCCGAAGCGAGCGGCCGAGGCGCTGCAGTGGGTCGTGCGCGAGATGGAGATGCGCTACGAGCTCCTCGCGACCGTCGCGGTCCGCGACATCGACTCCTACGAGGAGGGTCTCCGCGACGGCACGCTCCGGATCCCGCCGGGGTTGGAGGAGAAGTTCGAGCACATGCCGTTCATCGTGGTCGTGATCGACGAGCTCGCGGATCTCATGATGGTGGCGCCGCGTGACGTGGAGGACGCGATCTGCCGGATCGCCCAGATGGCGCGCGCCGTGGGGATCCACCTCGTCGTCGCGACGCAGCGCCCGTCGGTCGACGTGGTGACCGGGCTGATCAAGGCGAACATCCCGTCGCGGATCGCGCTGATGACCTCGTCGCAGGCGGACTCGCGGGTGATCCTCGACATGAACGGCGCGGAGAAGCTGGTGGGTCACGGCGACATGCTGTTCGCGCCGTCGAGCATCTCGAAGCCCGTGCGGATCCAGGGCGCTTGGGTGACCGAGGCCGAGGTGCGCTCGATCTGCGAGTTCATCCGCGGCCAGCGCGAGGTCGTCTACGAGAACACGGTGGAGGGCTTGGCGCTCCCGCCCGGCGAGGGGAGCGGCGAGCACGGCCTCGGTGACGACGACGATCTGCTCGAGCAGGCGGCCGAGCTCGTGATCCGGTCCCAGCTGGGATCGACGTCGATGCTGCAGCGGAAGCTGAAGGTCGGCTTCGCGCGCGCCGGCAGGATCATGGATCTCATGGAGGAGAAGGGTCTCGTCGGGCCTTCGCAAGGCTCGAAGGCGCGCGACGTGCTGGTCACCTGGGAGGAGTGGGAGGAGCGCCGCTCCGCCTAGGTGTCACCGGCCGCCACGGCTGGGGCATGATGAGCTGATGAGGCTCGCGGCCGTGCTGTTTGCCGGTTCGATGATGCTGATGGCGTGTGCTGATCCGCCCGGCCCCCGCGACCCGGCACCTGCGTCGTCGGCGGTCGATGTGCCCCTCGTCGCGGAGATCGTCTGTGAGGCGGATGGCTCGACGACGGTTTCGACCACCCGAGGTCCTCGTGCAGCCCGATGGGGTTCACGTACGCGTGCTCAGCCGACTGGACGAGCCCACCAGCGTCGGTGCCTTCCGCATGGACGTTGAGCCCGGAACGACCGATTTCGTCAGCACCGTGGCACCGGGCGAGGTCGACGCAGGGTGCTATCCCTTCAGCGAGCACGACCCGGGAGGATCGGAGCCGCAGAGGGCTTCCGGTCGAGGTTCTCGATCCCGATGGGCTCTTCGTGGACGGCGAGGTCGCGTGCTCCGGATCGAGCATGATCGCCGACTTCTTCAAACCGCCGCTCGACGCAGGCCTGGTTCCGCTCGAGGTCGCGCGCGAGTCGATCCGGGGGTTGCTCCCGGGCGATGAGGTGCTCCATCTCGGCTACCCCGAGCAGGGTGGGCGCCAGGTCGCCGTCAGGCGTGACGGAACGATCGTCGCGACATTCGACTTCATCACGTTCGATGGCGATGAGTGGCATGTCGCCAGCAACAGCATCTGATCCTCGTCCGGACTGCAGTGATCGTCAGATCGCGCCGACGCGCCGAGCGACCTGGAACAGCGTGTCGGCGTGCTGCTGCGGGTCGATCATCAGGCGCCCGGAGATGCCCACGTGCGCCTGCCAGTACGCGTAGATCCGCTCGATCGTCCATCCGCGCGCCTGCGCGCTGCGGAGGCTCCGGACCATCTCGCTCCCGGCCCAGATCGCCTCGGGGCTCACGAAGAAGCCGCCCTTGATGCCGTCGATCGATCTCCAGAACGCGCCGATCGATCCCCAGAGTCCGTCGTCCCGCTCTCCGGCGACGAGGAGGTAGCGGACGGGGCCGTCGGACAGGACATACGCAGACGGCAACGTCTCGCGTACGGTCGCGAGCGGCGATTCCTCCGTTGCGTGATAGATGCGTCGTTCCATCTGGGGATCCCTCCCTGCCCGGGCAACTGTAGTCCCCCGATCGGTGCCCTTCACCGTACGGACGGGCGATTCCATCGGAGACGTTGGACCTAGGTCGGTTGGCGGGCCGCCCGTCGATCTTCCTTCGTGATCGCCCACCGCTCGTGATCGCGCCAGCGACCGCCGATCTTCAGGTACCAGGGCGAGAGTCCCTCCTTGCGGAATCCGGCCGAACGGACCAGGGCGATCGAGCGTGCGTTCTCGGGTTGGATGTTCGCCTCCAATCGATGAAGCCGGATCGTCCCGAACGCGTGACGGAGCACGAGCTCCAGGCCTTCCCGCATGTAGCCCTGGCCCGCGTGGGGTTCGAACCCGTAGTAGCCGAGGTAGGCGTTCCGGAAGTGGCCGAAGAAGATCTGGCCGATCCCGAAGTAGCCCACGATCGCGGCGTCCTCGTTCCGGCAGATCACCAGGCGTTCCTCGTCCGGCTTGCCCGATCAGCCACCTTCTGGAACTCCTCGGAGGTGTCCGGGGGATACGACCAGGGCCGATGCAGCGCGCGCGACCCGCGGACCAAGCCGAGGAACTCCGCCTCGTCCGCGGGGTCGAGCCGGCGGAGATGCACGCGCGGCCCGCGCCGCAAGGTGTCCGGCATCGCGGGAGTGTAGGTCCCTGACGGCTATCCTTGCCCTCTCATGGCCGGCTCTGTGACGGATCCCCGGGCAGGGGTCGGCTCGGCCCTGCAGCGCGCCCGCGAAGTGCGAGGGCTCTCGCTCGACGAGGCGGCGCGCGACACCAGGCTCCGGGTCGACCAGCTGGATGCCTTGGAGCGCGAGGAGTTCGACGTGCTCCCCGGCGAGGTGTACGTGCGGGCGTCGCTCCGCACGTATGCGAGCTACCTCGGGCTCGACGCGGACAAGGTGAGCAGCGCCTACGCGCTCACGGCGACCGAGGTGGACCCGGCGCCGCCGCCGGGGAAGCTCGGTCCGGTGGAGCGGATGATCGCCGCCAGCCGGATCCGGGACAACCAGCGCTTCCTCATCGTGGCGGCGATCACCATCCTGGTCGTCCTGCTGGCGCTCGGCGTCCTGTCCCAGGGGGAGGCGGCGCCACCGACCGCCACGATCCCCGCCGAGACGGCTTCGCCGGTCCCGACCGACCCCACGATCCGGGTCGTGGTCGTGGCCAGGGGCGACGTCACCGTGGAGTCCGAGGCCGACGGCGTGCAGGCCACGCAGGTGCTCCGGCCCGGCGAGACGATCACGCTGATGGCCGTGGAACGGTTGGTCGTCTCGGTCGACGATGCGGGCCTCGCCGAGGTCAGCGTCGCCGGGAAGGATGCGACCGAAGGTGTGGCGGGCTTGCCGCACACGTATCGATTCACGGCCGGTGACGGAGGCGACACATCGTCGAACGAGTGAGACCGCTGGGGCTGGGGTGGCCCAACGTCCTGTCGATCGGGCGGATCGCGCTGATCCCGATCGTCGTGATCCTCCTCGGCTCCGACGAGCCGGAGACGAGGTGGCTCGCGGTGGTCGTCTTCGCCGTGGGCGCGCTCTCCGATCTGGTCGACGGCTACCTCGCCCGGCGTCACGAGATGACGACCGCGGTCGGAGCCTGGCTGGATCCACTCTCCGACAAGCTCTTCGTGATCGTTCCGGCGGTGGCGCTGACGATGAACGGCGAGTTCCCCTGGTGGGCTACCGCCGTGATCGTCCTGCGCGAGGTGGCGGTCTCGCTGCTCCGATGGCGGCTCGATCAACGGAGCGTCTCGATGCCGGCGTCCCGGGCCGGCAAGGCGAAGACGTTCAGCCAGATCCTGGCGGTCGGGCTCGCGATCGCGCCCTTGTCCTCGGACTTCGATGCCGTCGTCCTCACGGTGATCGTGGTGGCGGTGATCCTGACGGTGGTGAGCGGGCTGGAGTACCTCTTCACGGAGCGCCATCGGCTGGAGACGGGGTGAGGGTCGAGATCCTCGCGGTCGGGACGGAGCTGCTCCTCGGCCAGATCGCGAACACGAACGCTCGGTGGATGTCGGAGGCGCTCGCCGGGATCGGGGCCGACGTCCTGCACCACCAGGTGGTGGGAGACAACCTCGACAGGATCGTCGAGGCGATCCGGCTCTCGTCCACCCGGGCAGACGTCGTGATCGTGACCGGCGGGCTCGGACCGACCCAGGACGACATCACGCGCGATGCGCTCGCGGTCGTGGTGAACGCTCCGATGGTGCGGCATCCCGAGCTCGAAGACCTCCTCCGGGAGAAGTTCCGCGCGTTCGGCCGGCGGGAGATGCCCGAGAGCAACCTCCGGCAGGCGGATGTCCCCGAGGGAGCGCGGTACGTCACGCCATCGAGGGGGACCGCGCCCGGTCTGGTCGCGGGCCTGCCGGACGGGGCACGGATCTATGCAGTGCCCGGCGTGCCGGAGGAGATGGTCGAGATGATGGAGAGCACGATCCTGCCGGAGCTGGCCGAGTCCCAGGGCGGCGTGGTCCGATCCCGCGTGCTCCGGTGCGCCGGGATCGGCGAGTCGGCCCTGGCCGAGCGGGTCGACGACCTCTTCTCGGGCTCCACGAACCCGTCGATCGCGTTCCTCGCCTCGTCCGGGGAGGTCAAGGTCCGGGTCACCGCCAAGGCGGGGACCGCCGAGGAGGCGGAACGCCTGATCGACCCGATCGCCGAGGAGGTCCGCAGGAGGATCGGCGACGACGTGTTCACCTCGGAGGACGAGACCCTCGAACAGGCCGTGGTTCGGCTGCTCGGGGCGGCGGGTCAGACGCTCGCGTGCGCCGAGTCGATCACCGGTGGGGGAGTGGGGGCGCGTATCACCAGCGTCCCGGGCGCCTCCGAGGTCTTCATCGGATCCGCGGTCGTGTACCGCAACGAGGCGAAGCGAGCGATCCTCGACGTGTCGGCCGAGACCCTCGAGGGTCCGGGTCCCGTCAGCGAGCCGTGCGCCCGGGAGATGGCGGCCGGAGCTCGGCGGGTGTTCGGGGCCGATCTCGGACTCTCGCTGACGGGAGCGGCCGGCCCGGACGCCCACGGCGGCGCGCCTCCCGGCGTGATCTGGATCGCGTTGGACGGTGAGGCCGTGGCGCACGCGCGAGGGTTCCAGGTGCCGGGGGAGCGGGACCGCGTCCGCCGATGGGCCGAGCAAGCCGCGCTGGACCTCGTCCGACGTCACCTGGAGGGCCGGCCGCTCCCGGGCTCCGACCGACTGATCTGATGGCCCGCGATCGGGCCGCGCGTCCCGAGGCGAAGCCGCTGCGGCTCTTCGTCGCGATCGAGATCCCCGACGCGGTGAAGGACACCGTCGAGGCAGCCTTCGCCCCGTGGCGCGAGGCGTTCCCGCAGGCACGATGGGTGCCGCGCGAGAACATGCACGTCACCCTGAAGTTCCTCGGGAGAACGTGGCCACGTTTGGTGGACTGGGTGCCCGAGCAGGTGGAGGCCGCCGCCGCCGATCTGTTCCCATTCGTCGCGAAGCTCAGGGGTGTGGGGAGCTTCCCGTCGGCGAAGCGAGGCCGGGCGCTCTGGGCGGCCTTCGAGGATCAGGAGGGCATCGCAGCACTCGCCGCCTGGATCGAGTCCGCGCTCGTCGACGAGTTCCCCCCGGAGAAGCGTGCGTTCCATCCGCACCTCACCGTGGCGCGCTCGGATCCACCGCTGAAGCTTCCGTCGGCGTACACGGCGACGGAGCTCGAGTCGGAGGGGTGGCAGGTCGACCACGTGACCCTGTTCCGGAGCCACCTCGGCCGGCCGGCGCCCCGCTACGAGCCCCTGGCCCGATTCCCACTCGGTGCCGCATGAGCTTGCCTTCGAACACGTGTTCGACTAGCCTCGTGTCGTTCAGGACCGGGCCGGATCGGTAGCCGAACACCAAGAATGACAGAGGTGTAAGTTATGTCGGAGTCGCGCGCTAATCTGCACTCGTCGCTCGCACATGCACTCTCCCGGCCCCCCTCCGGGCAGGGCCAGAGGTTCAGAGAGGGATCGAAGGAGGGGAACGTGGATCGGGACAAGATGCTGGATGTCACTCTTCAGCAGATCGAGAAGCAGTTCGGCAAGGGCGCCGTGATGAAGCTCGGCGAGCACCCGATGGGTGCGGGGATCTCCGTGGTTCCCACGGGCTCGTTGGCGCTCGACATCGCGCTCGGGGTGGGAGGCATCCCCCGCGGGCGGGTCGTCGAGGTCTTCGGCCCCGAAGGCTCCGGGAAGACCACCGTCTGTTTGCACATCATCGCGGAGGCCCAGGCCAAGGGAGGCATCGCCGCGTTCATCGACGCCGAGCACGCGCTCGATCCCACCTACGCGCGCGAGCTCGGTGTGAACATCGACGAGCTGCTCGTGTCCCAGCCGGACTCCGGGGAGCAGGCGCTCGAGATCGCGGACATGCTCGTCCGCTCCGCGGCGCTCGACCTCGTCGTGATCGACTCGGTGGCGGCGCTGGTGCCGCGTGCGGAGATCGAGGGTGAGATGGGCGACACCCACGTGGGGTTGCAGGCGCGGTTGATGTCCCAGGCGATGCGGAAGCTCTCCGGTTCGCTGTCCCGCTTCGACACCACCGCGATCTTCATCAACCAGCTCCGGGAGAAGATCGGTGTGATGTTCGGGAGCCCGGAGACCACGCCGGGCGGGCGGGCGCTGAAGTTCTACTCCACCATCCGGCTCGACGTCCGGAAGATCGAGAACCTGAAGGACGGAACCGAGGTGGTCGGTTCGCGCACCCGCGTCAAGGTCGTGAAGAACAAGGTGGCGCCGCCGTTCCGCCAGTGCGAGTTCGACATCATGTACGGCAAGGGCATCTCCAAGGAGGGCTCGCTCATCGACGTCGGTGTCGACCTCGAGATCGTGAAGAAGTCGGGGGCATGGTTCACCTACGAGGGGGAGCAGCTCGGCCAGGGCCGCGAGAACGCCAGGCAGTTCCTCGCCGAGCACATCGACATGCGCGATGAGATCGAGCGGAAGGTGCGCGAGGCCGTGGGGTTGACGTCCTTCGGGGAAGGGGACGACGAGCCCATCCGGATCGACGAGGCCGAGGCGCCCCCGCCGGAGGAACCGCCCGTCGAGGACGAGCCGGTCACCGCCGCGCGGTCCAAGGCCAAGGCAGCGTCGGGCTAGGCGCGGCCGGGTGCCCGGGCCGCGAACGCCGAAGAACCCCAAGAGCTGCCACGAGCGAGCGCTCGGGCTCCTCGCGGTCCGTCCGAGGAGCAGGCGAGAGCTGGAACGCCGGCTCCTCGCGGCGCGGTTCGAGAGCGGTGAAGTCGACGACGTCCTCACGCGGCTGGAGCGGGTGGGTCTCGTCGACGACGAAGCCTTCGCTCGACAGTTCGCCGAGCATCGGTTCGGATCCCGCAAGGAGGGGAGCCGTGCGGTGATGCAGGGACTCCGCGCAGCCGGGATCGCCTCCGGATTGGCGGAGGCGGTCGCTCAGGATGGCCCGGGAGACGACGAGGAGCGGGCGGCCGACCTGGCGCGTTCGCGGGTCTCCCGGCTCGCCGGCGTGCCACCTGAGAAGGCGTTCGCACGCCTGTCCTCCCTGCTCATGCGGCGTGGCTACGGCCCCGAGATCGCCCGCAGCGCAGCGCGGAAGGCCCTCGAGATCCCGTTCGGTGAGTGAGAGCGGCCTTGTTTCTCCCAGGCCCCGGCCGTAGCATCGGGGAAACGAGAGGAATCGATCTCCAGAACGTTCAGCGAACCGACCGAAGGGCTTCCGTGACCGAGTTCGATATCGACCCGACCACCCGTTCCGACCCGCATGCTCCGAGAAGGAGAAGGGTCAGGAACCGCTAGCCCCTTCCGTCGCACCCTGATCGGGGACCGAGATCCCTCTCCCGAGACATCGGGAGGAACGATGGACGCCGTCATCGCCGGCCTCCTCGGCCTCATGGTCGGGGGCGCCGCGGGATTCGTCATCCGGAACACGATCGGAGCGTCCAACGCGCGCTCCGCCGAGGCACAAGCGAAGAAGCTCCTCCTGGATGCCGAAGAGGAGGCCGCCAAGACGCGGGCCCAGGGGCTCCAGGAATCCAAGGACGAAGCCGCGCGGATGCGGCGCGAGACCGAGGAGGACCTCAAGCATCGCCGCGAGGAGGTCGCCAGGCTCGAGCGGCGCATCACCGAGACCGAGTCGGATCTCCGCGAGCGCGGCCAACGGATGGACGCACGCACCTCTGAGCTCAAGGAACGGGAGGACAAGCTCACGTTCGTCCGCGAGCAGCTCGAGAAGGCTACGGACCAGCACAAAGCGCAGCTCGAGCGGATCGCCGGCATGACGTCGGCAGAGGCGAAGGATCTGCTCGCATCCCAGGTCATCGACGAAGCGAAGCGCGGTGCGATGGCGCAGGTGCGAGAGATCGAGCAGCGCGCCCGGGAGGAGGGCGAGGAGCGGGCTCGGAAGATCGTCACGATCGCGATCCAGCGGGTCGCGTCGGAGCAGACGGCGGAGTCGAGCGTCAGCGTCTTCTCGCTCCCGAGCGAGGACATGAAGGGCCGGATCATCGGACGCGAGGGTCGCAACATCCGGGCGTTCGAGGCCGCCACCGGGGTCAACATCATCATCGACGACACGCCGGAAGCGGTGGTCCTGTCCTGCTTCGATCCCGTGCGCCGCGAGGCCGCGAGGATGACCCTCGAGAAGCTCGTGCAGGACGGCCGGATCCAGCCCGCGCGGATCGAGGAGGTCCACGAACGCTCCGTGCGGGACCTCGACGAGCAGATCCGGAAGTCCGGAGAGGATGCCGTCGCGGAGGTCGGTCTCACCGACGTCCATCCGGAGCTGATCAAGCTCCTGGGTCGACTCCAGTACCGGACCAGCTACGGGCAGAACGTGCTGAAGCACCTCGTCGAGTCGTCGCACATCGCGAGCGCGCTCGCCGCGGAGATCGGGGTCGATCCGGCGATCGCCAAGCGCGGGGCGTTCCTCCACGACATCGGGAAGGCCGTGACGCACGAGGTGGAGGGCTCCCACGCGATCATCGGCGCCGAGATCGCGCGACGGCTGAAGGAGGATCCCGAGGTCGTGCACTGCATCGAGTCCCACCACGGGGAGGTCGAGCAGCGGACCGTGCACGCGGTGCTCGCGCAGATCGCCGACTCGATCAGCGGCGGTCGCCCCGGCGCGCGCAGGGAGTCGCTGGAGACCTACATCAAGCGGCTCGAGCGTCTCGAGGAGATCTGCACGGCGCACGAAGGCGTCGAGAAGGTCTTCGCGATGCAGGCGGGGCGGGAGGTGCGCGTCATGGTCACGCCCGGCGACGTCGACGACCTCCAGGCGCAGACGATCGCTCGCGACATCGCCAAGCAGGTCGAGGAGGAGCTCCAATACCCGGGCCAGATCAAGATCTCGGTGATCAGAGAGACGCGCGCGACCGAGTTCGCACGGTAGCCTCGGTGGCGTGAGCGCGACCTTCCACATCCGCACCTTCGGGTGCCAGATGAACGAGCACGATTCCGAGCGGATCGGCGGTCTCCTGATGGCGGACGGGATGACGCCGACGGAAGACGTCGCGGACGCCCGCGTCGTCGTGCTGAACACGTGCGCGATCCGCGAGAACGCGGACAACAAGCTCTACGGGAATCTCGGGCACCTGAAGCCGCTCAAAGCGACGAACCCCGACCTGCGGATCGTCGTCGCCGGCTGCCTCGCGCAGAAGGACCAAGGGCTGATCCAGGAGAAGGCCCCGTGGGTCGACGTCGTCGTCGGGACCCATGCGCTGCCGCACCTGCTCGATCTGCTCCGGCGTGCGGAGGACGAGGGCCCGCAGATGGACGTGGCCGAGTACACGGAGCTGTTCCCCTCCGCCTTGCCCGCCGCGCGTGAGGACGCGTTCCGCGCCTGGGTGTCGATCGCCGTGGGATGCGACAACGCCTGCACGTTCTGCATCGTGCCGTTCGTCCGGGGGGCGCAACGCTCCCGGGCGATCGGTGACGTCCTCGCGGAGGTGCAGGGGCTCGCCCGGGACGGCGTGGTCGAGGTCACCCTGCTCGGGCAGAACGTGAACACCTACGGGCGCGATGTCACCGTTCCCGGATCGTCGCGCCGGCCGCTCTTCGCGGACCTCCTCCGCCAGGTGAACGAGGTGGAGGGGCTCCGGCGTATCCGCTTCACGTCCCCGCACCCGCACGACTTCACCCCGGACGTGATCGATGCGATGGCGGAGAGCGAGAAGGTCTGCGAGCACATCCACTTCCCACTGCAGTCGGGGTCGGACGCGGTCCTGAAGGCGATGCAGCGGTCCTATCGGCGCGAGCGCTACCTCGGGTGGCTGGACGCGATCCGGGAGGCGATCCCGGAGATCGCGGTCTCGACGGACATCATCGTCGGCTTCCCGGGCGAGACGGAGGAAGACTTCGCACAGACACTCGATGCCGTGGCGCGCGCGCGGTTCGATTCCGCGTACACGTTCCAATACTCGCCTCGGCCCGGGACGCGAGCGGCCTCGATGGCCGATCAGATCCCGAAGGAGGTCGTGCAGGAGCGGTTCGACCGCCTGCTCGCCCTCCAGGAGTCGATCTCGCTCGAGAAGGCGCAGGCGCAGATCGGGGCCGAGCTCGAGGTCCTCGTGGAAGGCGCCGGTCCGCGTCGGTCCTCGACGCAGGCCCGCACGCGGACGAACCGGATCGTCCACTTGGACGAGGCGATCGACCCCGGGACGTTCGTGACGGCTCGGATCACAGCCGCCGCCTCGCACCATCTCGCCGGCGAGGTCGTGCCGGTGCCCTCGCTGGTCTGAGAGGAGGGTCTCGAAGGCGTGGCGCCCTTCCTCGCGCTCGTCGGCCCGACCGCCTCCGGGAAGACCGAGGTGTCCCTCCGGATGGCCGAGGCGGTCGGAGCGGAGATCCTCTCGGTCGACTCGATGCTCGTCTACCGAGGGATGGATGTCGGGACCGCGAAGCCGACGGCCGAACAACGTCGGCTCGTGCCGCATCACCTGCTCGATCTGGTGGACCCGAGCGAGTCGTTCAACGTGGCGGCGTTCCAGTCCGCCGCCCACGAGGTGACCGCGGACGTTCGCCGCCGCGGGAGGAAGCCGTTCCTGGTCGGGGGCTCCGGCTTGTACTTCCGGGCCGTGGTGGACGACCTCGAGTTCCCCGGCACCCAGCCGGAGACGCGGAACGAGCTCGAGGAGGAGGCGTCGGCGCTGGGAGCCATGCGGATGTACCAGCGTCTGGCCGATCTGGATCCGGTCGCCGCGTCCAAGATCGAACCCGGGAACGTGCGTCGAACCGTCCGCGCGCTCGAGGTGGCGGCGATCACAGGGAAGCCGTTCAGCCACTTCGCGGCGGCGTGGGAGTCGTACTGGCCGAACCATGTCCGAGCCGTGGGGCTCCGTGTCGGGCGGGAGGCGCTCTCGGAACGGGTGGAGCGACGGGTCGGCGCGATGATCGCTGCCGGCTGGCTCGACGAGGTCGAAGGGCTGGTCGCCCGTGGGTTCGGCGGCTGGCTCACCGCGTCCAAGGCCATCGGCTACGCTGAGCTGGCCCGCCACCTGGCAGGAGAGCTCAGCCTGGAGGACGCCGTCCAGCAGACCGTCAAGCGCACGCGCACGCTCGCGCGGCGGCAGATGGCGTGGTTCCGGCGTGATCCCCGCATCCGCTGGTTCCACGTCGGCGTCGACGGACCGCTCGGTGCGGTGGACGAGATGATCGAGTACCTGGAGGGTGCGTGAGCGAGACGCGCGTCTGGAAGTACCAGGGAACCGGCAACGACTTCGTGATGACGCTCGACCTCGATCAGGAGCGCCCGCTGACGGCCGACGAGGTGCGCGCGCTCTGCGACCGGCGGTTCGGCATCGGCGCCGACGGGTCGATCCGCGTGACACGGGGGAGCGACGGCCGTCCGTTCATGGACTATCGCAACGCCGACGGGAGCGTCGCCGAGATGTGCGGGAACGGTCTCCGCTGCGTGGCGATGCTCCTCCGGGACGCCGGCGAAGCGACGGGTCCGTCGTTCGAGGTGGAGACGCGCGCCGGCATCCGGCAGGTCACGTTCCAGGAGGACGGCCGGGTGACCGTGGACATGGGGGAGCCGAACTTCACGAAGGCGGCGATCCCGATGCGCGGGCCGGCGTGGGAGACGTACCTGGACGAGTCCCTGGACCTCGGCGGCGGCGTCCTCGTGCGCGCGACCGCGGTATCGATGGGCAATCCGCACCTCGTGCTCTTCCTCGAGGACGACCCGGAGCGTTTCCACGTTTCCCACATCGGTGCGGTGCTCGAGCGCGACGACCGTTTCCCCGAGGGCACGAACGTGGAGTTCGCGCGGGTCGGCCCGGAGGCGATCGAGGCCAGGGTCTGGGAGCGGGGGAGCGGGGAGACGCTGGCCTGCGGGAGCGGCGCGTGCGCGATCGCGGTGGCTGCGCACGAGACGGGCATCGCCGATCGGCGTTCGTCGATCCGGTTCCCCGGCGGGGTGCTCGAGGTGGAGCGGCAAGCCTCAGGCTCGGTCCTGTTGACGGGCCCGGCGGAGCGGGTCTTCGAGACGACGATCGACGTCGAGGCGCTCGCCGAGGCGTCGTTCCCGTGACGGATCTCGCGGAACGCCTCGCGGCGCGGACCGAGGCTCTGGTGGCGGTGCCGTCGGAGAGCCGGAACGAGGCGGCGATCCTCGCGATGCTGCGCGAGCACCTGCCGGCATCGCTCACGGTGGTCGACGCCGAGGACTCGGTGCTCCTCGCCCTGCCCGAGCGGCGGCCGGGGGCTCCGTTGGTGCTCCTCGCAGGGCATGTGGACACCGTGCCGATCGGTCGGAGCGCGCCCGGGCCTACGCGAGGGCGGCACGATCCACGGTCGCGGCGCCGCCGACATGAAGGCAGGACTCGCCGTGCTCCTCGAGATCGCCGGAGGCCTCGGCCGGGGGCGGCCTCCGATCCGACCTCGACGTGGGGCTGGTCTGCTTCGGGCGGGAGGAGCTCCCGTTCGGCGAGAGCGCGCTCATGCCGCTGTTCGACCGACGTCCCGAGGTCCGCGACGCCACGCTCGCGATCGTGATGGAGCCCACCGACAACGCCCTGGAGCTCGGGTGCCTCGGGAACCTGACCGCCACCGTCACGTTCGAGGGGGAGTCGGCGCACACCGCGCGTCCGTGGCTCGGCAGCAACGCGATCCACGCCGCGATCGCTGCGCTGGCCCCCGTCGCCGACCTACCGGTCCGCGACGTGGAGGTCGGCGGGCTCGTGTACCGAGAGGTGGCCTCGGTGACGGGGATCGAGGGCGGCCTGGCCACCGAACGTCGTGCCGGCGCGCGCGACGGCGAGCGTGAACGTCCGCTACGCCCCCACGCAGACCCCCGAGGATGCCGAACGAAGGCTCCGAGAGCTCCTCACGCATCCGGCCGCGGCCGTCGAGATCGTCGGCAACGCCCCGCCGGGCCCGGTGCCGGTGGGGAACCCACTCGTGGAGCGGCTCCGGGCGGCCGGCGACCTCTCCGTCGGCCCGAAGCAGGCCTGGACGCCCGTCGCGGAGTTCGGCCTGATCGGTGTCGACGCCGTGAACTTCGGACCCGGCGACCCGCAGTACGCTCACAGGGACGACGAGCGCGTCGAGGTCGCCGCGCTCGTGCGGTCCCACGACGTGCTGCGCGCGTTCCTGGAGGACGCGCCCGGATAGGAAGTGTGCGGGAACGACGATGGTGCACCTCTCGCCAGGGATGCGGAGCTCGGCTCCGTACCCGTTCGAGGAGCTGGATCGCCGGAAGGCCCAGGCGATCGCTGCGGGCCGTCCGATCGTCGACTTCGGCGTGGGCGATCCACGCGAGGAGACGCCGGCGTTCATCCGCGAGGCGCTGAAGGACGCCGTGGGACCGACATCGTCGTACCCTCGCGCCGCGGGCCTGCCGGAGCTCCGGGCCGCGATCGCCGGCTGGGTCGAGCGACGGTTCGGCACTCGGCTCGACCCGGACGCCCACATCCTGCCCACGCTCGGCTCGAAGGAGCCGATCTTCCATCTCGCCCAGGCGCTCCTCGACCTGCAGGGCGGCAAGGATCGCGTGATCGTGACCGCGCCCGGCTACACGATCCCCGAGCGGGGGGCTCGCTACGCCGGCGGCGAGGTCGCTCGCCTCTCCCTCACCGAGCACAACCGGTTCCTCCCACAGCTCGACGAGGTGGACGACGCCACCTGGGCTCGCTCGGCCATCCTCTGGCTGAACTACCCGAACAACCCGACGGGCGCGACGGCGCCCCTGGACTTCCTTCGCCGGGCGGCCGATCGCTGCCGCTCCCACGACGTCCTCCTCGCCTCCGACGAGGCGTACTGCGAGCTCTGGTTCGAGGGCGAGCCGCCGGCATCCGTGCTCCAGACCGGCGACCTGACGAACGTCCTCGCGTTCCACACGCTCAGCAAGCGATCGTCGATGACGGGCTACCGCTCGGGGTTCGTCGCCGGCGACCCCGAGCTGATCGCCGCGATGAAGGCGCTCCGCCCGTCGGTCGGGGTGACGCCGCAGGAGTTCGTCCAGCGCGCGTCGGTCGCCGCCTGGAGCGACGAGAACCACGTCGAGGAAACGCGCGCGATCTACGCACGCAAGCGGAAGCTGTTCCTCGATCTCTTCACGTCGCACGGCGTTCGGGTCGCGGGAAGTGAGGCGACGTTCTACCTCTGGGTGGCGGTCCCGGCGGGAACGCCTTCGCTCGAGTGGTCGATCGCCCTGCTCGAGGGTGCCGACGTGCTCGTGGCCCCCGGCTCGTTCTTCGGACCCGACGGGGAGGGCTACGTACGGATGGCGATGGTGCCCACGATCGAAGAGTGCGAGCGCGCGGCGGAGGCCCTCGACGGCGTCCTCGGGGCGGCGGCATGAGCGCGGATCGGACCGACCTGGCGGAGCGGATCGAGCGGTCGTGGGCGGAGCCGGATCGGCTCGACGCCGTCGCGGTGGAGGAAGCCGTCGCGATGCTCGATCGGGGTGAGCTCCGCGTGGCCGAGCCGGACGGGGACGACTGGACCGTGAACGAGTGGGCCAAGCAGGCGGTCCTGCTCTACTTCCGGGTCCGCGACCTCACGACGACCGAGGTCGGGCCGTTCGAGTATCACGACCGGCTACCGCTGAAGGCCGGCTACGAGGCGGCCGGCGTTCGCGTCGTCCCGCCCGCGACCGCCCGCTTCGGTGCCTACCTCTCGCCCGGCGTGGTGCTGATGCCGAGCTACGTGAACATCGGCGCGTGGGTCGGTCCGGGCACGCTCGTCGACACGTGGGCCACGGTGGGGTCCTGCGCGCAGATCGGGGCGGGCGTCCATCTGTCGGGAGGCGTCGGGATCGGCGGCGTCCTCGAGCCGGTGCAGGCCCGGCCGGTGATCGTCGAGGACGGCGCGTTCGTCGGGTCGCGGTGCATCGTGGTCGAGGGCGTGCGCGTGCGGGCGCGAGCGGTCCTCGGCGCCGGGCTGATCCTCACGGGCAACACGCCGGTGATCGACGTCACCGGGGACGAGCCGGTCGAACACCGGGGCGAGGTCCCGGCCGGGGCCATCGTCGTCCCCGGCTCGCGCCCGCGGGAGTTCCCGTCCGGGAGCTACGGCCTGCCCGCCGGCCTGATCATCGGCTACCGGAGCGAGGCCACCGAATCCAAGCTCCAGCTGAACGACCTGCTCCGCGAGTTCGGTTCCTCGGTGGGTTCGTAGCGACATGCCGGATCGGCAACGGCCCCGGCGGGGCGGATCGGGAGGCCGAGCGACGAGCTCGGACCGAGCGATCCTCGAGTCTCCGCTGTCCGCCACCTGGCAGCCGGCCGTCCGCGAGCGCGCCGTCCTCGTGGGCGTCGGCCCCGGCATCTCCGATGAGGACCTGGACGAGCTCGCCGCCCTCGCCGACTCGGCCGGCGCCGAGACCGTCTCGCGGATCGTGCAGAGCCGCCGGGAGCCGGATCCGGGCACGTTCATCGGGCGCGGCAAGATCGAGGAGCTTCATCACGCGGTCCATTCACTCGACGCGGAGTCGGTGATCCTGGACCAGGAGCTCACCCCGGGGCAGCTCCGGAGCCTGGAGGAGCGACTCGGCGTCAAGGTGATCGATCGCACGGCGCTGATCCTGGACATCTTCGCCCTGCACGCCCGGAGCCGCGAGGGCAAGGCTCAGGTCGAGCTCGCGCAGCTCAACTACCTCCTCCCGCGTCTCCGTGGCTGGGGGGAAGCGATGAGCAGGCTGGGCGGCGGCATCGGGACGCGCGGTCCGGGCGAGACGAAGATGGAGGTCGACCGACAGCACATCCGCCGTCGGATCGCGAAGCTCCGCCGGGACATCAAGACGCTCGCGAAGACGAGGGATCTGAAGCGCTCGCGGCGACAGGACTCCGGCATCCCGCAGGTGGCGATCGCCGGCTACACGAACGCCGGGAAGTCGACGCTGATGAAGCGGCTCACGGGAGCGGACGTGATCGTCGCCGACCAGCTGTTCGCCACCCTCGATCCGACCACGCGCCGTCTCGAGCTCCCCGGCCGGCGCCGCGCGGTCGTCTCGGACACGGTCGGCTTCGTCGGCAAGCTGCCCCACGACCTCGTCGAGGCGTTCCGATCCACGCTCGAGGAGGTGGCCCTGGCCGACCTGATCGTGCACGTGGCGGACGCGACCTCGCAGAACCTCGACGAACAGGTGGACGCCGTGCGGCGCGTCCTCCGGGAGATCGGCGCGGGGGAGATCCCGGAGGTGCTCGCGTTGAACAAGATCGATCGCGTCCGCGGGTCCGTCCGAGCCCGTCTCGCCGGCCGGTTCCCGGGATCGGTGGCCGTCTCCGCGCTGACGGGGGAGGGCGCCGAGGAGCTCCGGCAGGAGATCTCGGAGCGGATCCCGCGGCCACCGGTGGAGGTCAGGCTGCTGGTGCCGTTCGGTCGGGAGGACGTGACCGCCAGGCTGTATCGCGAGGCGGAGGTGCTCTCGGCCGATGCCGATTCTGACGGGACGCTGGTGCACGCGCGTGTCGGTCTGCGGGTGCTCTCCGCGATCCGCCCGTTTCTGGTCGAGGGGGGCTGAGCCCTACCGGTCCGGACGGCCGATCATCCAGAGCCGCTCGTCTGCCCAGTTGCCGGTGATCACCGTGTCGGGATCCTGGCCTCGCTCCAGGGCGAACCGGAGCGCGAGCAGTTGGAGCCGGACGGTGAGCGGGATCTGGGCGAGGAGCATCGGCAGCGGCGCGGGTTCGCCCAGGGAGGCCGTCGGGATCCCTTCCGCGGCAGCCGCCGCGGTGACGGCCTGGACGAATCCGTCGGCGTCCGGCGTCGTCAGGCTGAGCAGGGCGTCGCGAGGATCGAGGGGAACCGCGGAGCCGTGGAGCAGGTACTCGATGTCCTGCCCCTCGGACATCACGCGAGCGCCCTCGCGGAGCTTCAGCGCGCCCTCGCGGGCGGTGAAGGCGGCCGGTCCGGCTCCCGCGACGACGAGGGTGCGCTCGGGAACCCGGATCGCCTCGATGCCGGGCGCATCGATCGCGTTGCGGACGGCGCCGGGCACGAGCGCGAGCGAATCCTCCGTGATCGACTCGGCGCCCATCTCCTTCGCGATCATCGCCAGCACGAGGAGCGCCGTCGTGTAGCTCACGGTGTAGGTCTCCGCGGTCTCTGCCGCGCAGGTCTCGATCGCGTGGGGGAACGGCGTGCCGCGCTTCGTGACCGTGATCACGTCCAGGCCGGCGCTCGTCGCGAGCGCGCGGGCAGCGAGCGCGTAGGCGGTCTCGCCGGTGTGGGTGATGACGATGATCGCGTCGTCGGGCCCCACGATCGGCGCCCAGACCACGAAGCGCATCGACGACACGGCGACGGCCGAACGCCCCGCGTCCTGGAGCATGCCTGCCCCGAGGATCGCCGCATGGTGGCTCGTGCCGGTCCCGACGAGCCAGATCCGCCGCGACCGCTGGAGACGATCGGCCGCCACGTGCGTCTGGTCCCGGGATCGGTCGGAGGTCAGGAGACGGAAGAGCTCATCCGGCTGCGAGCGGATCTGTTCCTCGAGCTTGGTGCTCGCCTGCATGGACATCGGTCGGGCCGCCCCCTCACGCCTCTCGGCCTCGT
Organism: uncultured Actinomycetota bacterium; assembly: GCA_963724415.1. Taxonomy (GTDB): domain Bacteria; phylum Actinomycetota; class UBA4738; order UBA4738; family HRBIN12; genus JAJNBA01. The sequence goes on from CAVRUS010000012.1 coordinate 719,053, forward strand.
CGGAGGAAGGAGCTTAGCCCGACTCAGAGCTTCCGGAGCACGGCGACGACCTTGCCCAGGATCCGTCCGTCCATCATCTCGAACGGCTCGAGCGCCGGGTTCTCCGGGATCAGCATCACGCGCGCGCCGTCGTGGCCCAGGCGCTTCACCGTGGCCTCGTCCTCGGCGGGTCCCGGCAGCAGGGCGGCGACGATGTCACCGTCGGTCGCGGAGCGCTGGCTGCGGACGACCACGACGTCGCCGTCGAGGATGCCCGCGCCGACCATCGACTCGCCGGCCACACGGAGGGCGAAGTGACCGTCCCCGCGCACGAACTCGGCCGGCACCATGATCCGGTCCTCGACGTGCTCCTCCGCGAGCACCGGCTCTCCTGCGGCGATCCTGCCGATCAGCGGGACGGGCGTCCCTTCCGCTCGCCGCTCGTCCGAGAGCGTCATCGCGCGAGGCTTGGTGGGGTCCTTCGTGAGCAGACCCTTCCGCTCGAGGTTCGCGAGCTGGGCGTGGACGGAGGACGACGACGTCAATCCCACCGCCTCGCCGATCTCGCGGACCGTGGGCGGATAGCCACGCTCACGGACCGTGCGTTCGATGAAGTCGAGGATGCGCTGCTGCCGCGAAGTGATGTCAGACACCCTGCGTAGCCTCCTGTTCGGTGGGGCGATGGGTCGTGGCTGGGTCTTGGAGAAGGACGCTAGCACCCACCAGGGAAGGGACGCAAACATATGTTCGGTTCTCGGCTTGACATCGAACAGGCGTTCGCCCAGGATGGCTCCATGGCTCGAACACGCGTTCGGCGGAGGCGCCTGGTCGCGATCGCGATCGCTCTCGGGGTGCTCGGCGTGCTCTCGGGGCCGGTGGCCAACGCCGTCGGCGTCGGGGGCGCCGCGGCCGCCCGCCCGGCCCGAACGTATGTGATCCGTCCCGGGGACACCGTGTGGTCGATCGCCCGGCGATCGTTCCCGTCCACCGACCCCCGCCTGGTGGTCGGCGCCATCAGTGACGCGAACGACCTGGACCCGGCGGCGTTGGTGCCGGGGCAGCAGCTCGTCATCCCGTCCGTCGGCTGAGGTCTCCGCGGATGGGTTTGACCACCCCACATCCTGGGGGTACCGTGCCCGCGGCCACCACATGTTGTGGCCACATCCGACATGAGATGCCCTTGGTGCGGCGCGGACGACGACCGGGTCGTCGATTCACGTCCCGCGGACGGCGGGTCGGCGATCCGCCGGCGCCGCCAGTGCGCCTCCTGCGGCCGCCGCTACTCCACCTACGAACGCATCGAGGACGTGGGGCTCGTGGTCCGCAAGCGCGACGACACCAGGGACCCGTTCCGCCGGGAGAAGGTCACCGCGGGGATCATGAAGGCCACGAAGAACAGACCCGTCTCCGAGTTCCAGGTCGAGGAGCTCGTGGATCGTGTGGAGGAGCGGCTCCGGCGCAAGGGCCCGGAGGTCACGTCCCAACAGGTCGGGATCGAGGTCCTGCAACAGCTCCGGAAGCTCGACGAGGTCGCGTACATCCGCTTCGCGAGCGTCTACAAGGACTTCCAGGAGATCACGGACTTCGAGCGGGAGCTCGGGACGCTCCTCAAGCGCGAGCCAGCCAAACGCAAGAAGCGCGCCCCCAAGCGCTGAGACCGCCTGGAGAGGGCGCCACGAAAGGAAGGTCGCCAAGGATCGTCTTCCCACCGGCTGTCCACTGGCGTTCCACAGGCGTCCTCGGCTACCGTCGGGACCTCGATCGAGTTCGTGCTGAAACCACAAGATGTAGTGGTTCAGGGTGGGAGTAAGGCCCCACATCTAGCAAAATAGAGACTTGACAGGAGGGTCCCTCGGGGGAAGGATGACATCCTTGTGATTCCACGGATGTGATTCCTTCCCCGGGACTCCTGGCCTCAGGACTCCCAACAGGTTCTTCCCCCGGAGAGGAGGGCGACGCAGGTGGCGAAGACCAGCGACGACCTGCAGGACGTGCAGGTGATCAAGGACAAGGGACACGCCAAGGAACATGAGGCTTGCGGTTCCGGCGGCACTTCTCGACCGAGGGGACGCATCCCTTCGACGAGGTGGAGTGGGAGACGCGAGACGCCGTCATCCCGAACTTCAAGGAAGGCGGCAACGCCTTCGAGCAGCGGAACGTCGAGTTCCCCGTGTCCTGGTCGCAGAACGCCACCAACATCGTCGCCCAGAAGTACTTCCGCGGACACCTCGGGACGCCGGAGCGTGAGTCCTCGGTCCGCCAGCTGGTCTCCAGGGTCGTCGACACGATCCGCGGCTGGGGCGAGAAGAACGACTACTTCGCCACCGAGGAGGACGCCGAGGTCTTCGCGCACGAGCTGACCCACCTGCTCGTCAACCAGAAGGCCGCGTTCAACTCGCCGGTGTGGTTCAACGTCGGCGTACCCGACACGCCGCAGCAGTGCTCGGCGTGCTTCATCCTCGCCGTCGAGGACCACATGTCGTCGATCCTCAACTGGTACGTCGAGGAGGGGACGATCTTCAAGGGCGGATCCGGCTCGGGGATCAACCTCTCGCGGATCCGTTCCTCGAAGGAGGGGCTCGCCGGGGGTGGGACCGCGTCCGGACCCGTGAGCTTCATGCGCGGCGCCGACGCGTCCGCCGGCACGATCAAGTCCGGTGGCAAGACCCGGCGCGCCGCCAAGATGGTCATCCTGAACGTCGATCACCCGGACGTGCGGGACTTCATCTGGTGCAAGGCGGTCGAGGAGCGCAAGGCCAGGGTCCTGCGCGACGCCGGGTTCGACATGGACCTCGACGGCAAGGACAGCCACTCGACCCAGTACCAGAACGCGAACAACTCGGTCCGCGTGACGGACGAGTTCATGCGCGCGTTCGAGCAGGATCAGGACTGGAAGCTGAAGGCCGTCCTGTCGGGCGAGACCGTCGAGAGCACCCGGGCCCGCGACCTGATGCGGGATATCGCGCAGGCCGCCTGGGAGTGCGCCGATCCCGGGATGCAGTACGACACCACGATCAACGAGTGGCACACCTGCCCGGCGTCGGGGCGGATCAACGGCTCCAACCCGTGCAGCGAGTACATGCACCTCGACAATTCCGCGTGCAACCTGGCGTCGCTGAACCTGATGAAGTTCGTGAACGATGACGGCACCTTCGACGTGGCCGACTTCAAGCACGCCGTCGAGGTCGTGTTCACGGCGCAGGAGATCCTCGTCGGGGAGTCGAGCTATCCCACCGAGAAGATCTCCGAGAACGCCAAGGCCTACCGCCAGCTCGGGCTCGGGTACGCGAACCTCGGCGCGCTGCTGATGGCGCGCGGGCTCGCCTACGACTCCGACGCGGGCCGGGCGTGGGCCGGCGCGATCACGGCCCTGATGACCGGACACGCCTACCGGACCTCGGCGCTCGTCGCCGACGCGATGGGTCCGTTCGAGGGGTACGAGCCGAACGCGGACGCGATGCTCCGCGTGATGCGCAAGCACCGGGAGGCGGCGGACGCGATCGAGGGCGAGCTCGTCCCGGAAGGGCTGCTGTCGGCTGCGAAGCACTCGTGGGACGAGGCCGTCTCGCTCGGTGAACAGCACGGGTACCGGAACGCGCAGGCCTCCGTCCTCGCGCCGACCGGCACGATCGGGCTGATGATGGACTGCGACACGACGGGCATCGAGCCCGAGCTCGCGCTGGTCAAGACGAAGAAGCTCGTGGGCGGGGGCACGATGCAGTTCGTGAACCGGACCGTGCCGCGGGCGCTCGAGCGGCTCGGCTACGACGCCGCCGAGGTCGAGGACATCGTCGCCTACATCGCCGAGCACAACTCGGTGAACGATGCCCCGCACCTCAAGCCCGAGCACCGTTCCGTCTTCGACACCGCGATGGGCGACGCCCCGATCCACTACATGGGACACGTCCGGATGATGGGGGCGGCGCAGCCGTTCATCTCGGGCGCCATCTCCAAGACCGTGAACATGCCGGAGCACGTGACGGTCGAGGAGGTCGAGCAGCTCTTCGTGGAGAGCTGGAAGCTCGGGCTCAAGGCCGTCGCGATCTACCGGGACAACTGCAAGGTCGCCCAGCCGATGTCGGCCGACAAGAAGAAGACGGCGGCCGTTCCCGAGGGCGAGCCTCAGACGCTGCCGTGGTCGGCGAAGAAGCGCCTCCCGCGCTCGCGCCCGGCGATCACCACGTCGTTCCGGGTCGGGGACGCCGAGGGCTACATCACGGCGGGCTCCTACCCCGACGACGGACTCGGCGAGATCTTCCTCAAGGCCTCGAAGCAGGGCTCGACCCTGTCCGGGATCATGGACGCGTTCTCGATCGCGGTCTCGGTCGGCCTCCAGTACGGGGTGCCGCTCGAGGACTACGCCTCGAAGTTCATCAACATGAAGTTCGAGCCGAGCGGCCTGACCGACGACGAGGACATCCGGTTCGCCTCCTCGATCGTCGACTTCGTCTTCCGCCGGCTGGCGATCGACCACCTGCCACCGGAGAAGCGGGAGGCGCTCGGGATCCGGTCGATCGAGGAGCGGAAGGTCGAGGTCGCGGAGAAGACGGCGGCTCCCGACGAGCCCACGGCCGTGGAGGAGGCGCCGATGGAGGCGTCCGAAGGCGCGGTCATCCGCCCGATCGAGATGGTGGCCAAGCCCACGGCGAAGGAGCTCGACGCGCCGCTCTGCTACCAGTGCGGCTCGAAGATGCAGCCCGCGGGTTCGTGCTACGTCTGTGGGACGTGCGGCAGCACGAGCGGCTGCTCGTAGGATAGGCCTCCGCACACGGGGGAGGCGGTGACGCACATCGAGGCCGGTCGGTTGCTCGGGCTGCACCACGTGCAGCTCGCGATGCCGCCCGACGAGGAACAGGCGGCCATCGACTTCTACGCAGGTGTGCTCGGCCTCGAGCAGGTGCCCAAACCGCAGGAGCTGGCGGACCGCGGCGGCGTGTGGTTCCGATCGGGCGAGCTCGAGGTCCATCTCGGCGTCGAGGAGGGGTTCCAGCCCGCGATGAAGGCCCACCCCGCGTTCCTCGTCGAGGATCTCGAGCGGATGCGCGCACGCGTCGAGATGAGTGGCTACAAGGTGATCGAGTCCGAGCAGTTCTCCGGGTATCGCCGCGTGCACGTGCGCGACCCGTTCGGCAACCGCCTCGAGCTGATCGAGCCCGAGGGCGCGTGACCGTGGAGCTGCCGTTCCGGCGCCTGCGCCCCGAGGGGGAGCTGCCGCGGGCGCAGCACCCGGGGGACGCCGGCCTCGACCTTCGAGCCGCCGAGGGCGTCACGGTCAAGCCGGGGGAGCGAGCGATGGTCCCGACCGGCGTCGCCGTCGCGATCCCCGACGGCTATGCGGGACTCGTGCTCCCGCGCTCCGGGCTCGCCTCGAAGCGAGGGCTCACGCTCGCGAACGCCCCCGGCCTGATCGACGCCGGCTATCGAGGCGAGGTGATCTGCGCGGTGGTGAATCTCGACCTCCACGAGGCGGTCGAGATCTCCCCGGGCGATCGGATCGCGCAGCTCGTGATCGTTGCCGTGCCGGAGGTCTCGCCGGCCTTCGTGGACGAGCTCCCGGGTTCGAGCCGCGGGTCGGACGGTTTCGGTTCCACCGGCACGTCCTGACCTGCCGCCGGTTGAAGCTGCGAATCCCCGTGCCTAGGATGGGTGCGCAGTCTGCGGACGTGGCTCAGTGGTAGAGCACCACCTTGCCAAGGTGGGGGTCGCGGGTTCGAATCCCGTCGTCCGCTCTAGAAGCAACCTCGAGTTCCAGTTCCTTCCCGCCGTCTGCACCGGATTGCTATCCTCAGGCCTCCTCGCGTCCCCCCACAAGGAGGTTCCGCATGCGACTCCGCCGCACGATCGGCACGCTCGCCGTCGGTGCGTTGGCCTTCACGATGCCGCTGCTCCAAGCATCCCCCGCGCAGGCGTCCACCGGCACCGCACAAGGCAAGGTCTTCGATCCGAACCCGGTCGTCACGCTCCACGACGAGACGTTGACCGACCGGAAGGACGCCGACTATGCGGCCCTCCAGCCCGCGTACAGGATCGTCACGCTCTGAGGCTCGACGGCAGCGGCAATCTGCGAGGCGACTTCGCGGACGTGTGCGGCACCAAGAGCTGCGCTTTCAGCTCGAACGGCAGCTTCCTGTTCGGACGCGATCACACGTGGTTCGAGCAGGTGATGTCGTACTACGCGATCACGCAGGCTCAGCTCTACATCCAGAGCCTCGGCTTCACCGACGTGAACAACGAAGCCCAGGTCGTGCGCGCCAACCAGTACGGGGGGGACAACAGCTTCTACGACCCGAAGAAGGACACGATCACGGTCGGGAAGGGCGGCGTGGACGACGGTGAGGATCTCGAGGTGATCTGGCACGAGTACGGCCACGCGATCCAGGACGACCAGGTGCCGGGCTTCGGCGAGACCCACGACGCGAACTCGATCGGCGAGGGATTCAGCGACTACTGGGCGTTCACGATGAGCGTGCCGGTGTCCGGTGGGTTCGACCCCGCGTGCATCGCCGACTGGGACTCGGTCTCGTACACGGTGGGGGATGCTGTTCACTGCCTGCGTCGAGTCGACCTCGATCTCACCGTCGACGACCAAACCGGCGCGATCCACCACGACGGGCAGATCTGGTCGCGAGCGCTCTACGACATCCACAACGCGCTCGGCCGCGAGACTGCGGACCGGATCATCCTGCAGGGGCAGTTCGACTTCGGTGTGGATCCCTCGTTCGCGGAGGCGGCCCGAGCGACCGTCGATGCCGCGGAGTCCATCGCAGGGCAAGGGGCGGCAGTCACGGTGCGGAACGCGTTCGAGGACCGCGGGATCCTCGAGTAACCAGGGCGGGCTCGGATCCCGTCGTTCGCTCCGGGTCAAGTGGTGGCTTGTGGCCCCGTACTTTTCTTACGTGCCTCGCACGATGAAGCCTCGAAGGACGGTGCGAGGCTTGCTTGCAACGCTCGATGGAGCGCGCAAGGGGGAAGGCCATGAAGAAGGCTCGGGTGTTGGCGGTGGTTGCGCTGGTGTTGTTGCCTCTGAGTTTCTCGGTTCTCCCGGCGGGTGCGAGCCCACCGATCGGGAACTGTCCTGCGGCCTTCTTCGGACCACATACGTTCGCGGAGATCATCGAGATGTGGCCGCCACCGCCCGGTTTCCCGGACCCTGAAGGAGCGCTGGCCGGCTACGACAAGAACGGTGACGGCTCCCTCTGCGTACGGGCCCTCCCGAACGGGACCGACATCAACGTCATCGACAACTCGGCCAGGGTGCCGTAGGAGCCGTCACTTGCTTCCCCTTTGAGATCAGGAGGCGATCCGATGAAGGTGCTTCGAACAGGGATCCTTTCGGCGATCGTCGCCGTGACGCTCCTCGCAAGTGTCCCGGCGATGGCGGATCCGCCGCCATCCAATCCGAACACGAGTGTCCTGACGTTCACCTGCAGTCGAGGATCAGAGACGCAGACTTTCCAGGCAGTGGGGATCCTGCAGAGCCTGCAGGTCGCCGGCCAGCGGCTTGATGGAACAGGCGTGATCGTGTTCACGCATCTCGAGATCGACGGTCAGGTCATCTTCGATGTCCCCGGACAAGCAGGTCGGTCCGACCTGTGGTCGTGCACCGTCGCGGAGATCCCCGGGGCTGTGTTCGTCGTGCTGTCGACGCCGCGACGCTAGGCGGCGGTCGGCTCGGCGATCTCGTTCGAGCTGACGGGTCGGACGCGGGAGTAGCCCCGGGCTCTGTCGGCGCCGTTGGGTACGGTGCCCGGGTGCTGATCAGGCTCTTCCGCGGAGTGATCCGAGAGGGGGCGCACGACCGGCTCCTTCGCGGGCTCCACGACCACGTCCTGCCCAGGCTCGAGGCGAATCCCGGCGTCCTCTCCACGACGCTCGCGTTCGGTCTCGAGGCCTCGCCGGACGAGTACCTGGTGGAGACCCACTGGAGTGGCATCCGGGAGCTGGTCCGGTTCGCCGGTGACGACTGGAGGACACCCCGGGTGGAACCGGCCGAAGAGGACCTCCTGGTGTCCGTGTCGGCGCACCACTACGTGACGGACGGGGTCGAGCGCGCCGCGACGAGCCCACTGCCCGAGCGGTCGGTCGTCTGCCTGAACGACGTGGAGATCGATGGCGCACGGCTCCAGGTCGCGTGGAACGGGTCGGCGGTCCATCTGCCCCCGAGGGAGATGGCCGCTATGCTCGCGCTCGCCTCGGACCCCGGCGGACCGGTCTCCTCCGCGGAGCTCGCGCGGCGCATCTGGCCCGGGAGCGTGATGGTCATGCCACACGACGTGCGCCGGATCATCCATCAGCTGCGCGTCGTCCTCCGGGATGGCGGCGCTCCGCTCCGCATCGGCAACCTCCACGGCCTCGGATACGGGCTGGAGCTCACGGACCGCGAACCCGATCGATAGCGCGCGGGTCAGGACACATCCAGGACACCACTCGCCGGACGACGGGTGTAGGAAGGATGTGTGTCGAGCGCATCGACACCGTGCGAGAGGAGGAGCCATGGCCGGGACACATCAGGATGCCGCTCTCATCGTCGAGCTGTCCAAGTGGGGAGCCATCGCCGGGATCGCGGGCGCCGCGGGGAAGATCTTCGCGGACGACTTCGATCCGGATACCGCCGAGCTCAGCGACCCCGAGGTCCGCCTCGTCCTCGGGTACAACGAGACCGTGGCCACGTTGGTGAAGAACGACCTGCTCGACCGTGACCTGGTCGTTGACTGGCTCTGGGTGACGGGAACCTGGGACCGGGTCGGGCCCGCCGCCATCCGCGCCCGCGAGCGGGCGGGCGTTCCCGCCCTCTACGAGAACTTCGAGGCATTGGTGGCCTCGCTCAAGTAGTTCCCGCGCGCGCGGTTGGTGGTGGAGGCGGGAGGGTACATCTCCAGCGTTCGACCAGCGTCATCGACACGCTGGACGCCGTCACCGACGAGGAGGCTTCACATGAGGAAGTGGCTCGCGCTCGCCCCGATCGCCGCACTGTTCACGGCCTGTGAGGACGCAGGGAACTCCGGGAACGACAACCTCCTGACCGGAGGATCGCTCGTGCTCATCGTGGTCATCGTGGTCGTGGTGCTCCTCGTCCGGAGACGCAGCTAGATCACGGAGGCTGCAGCTCGCGCCATCGGCTGCCAGCGGCTTTTCTCGTCGGTTCAGGTTGCGGGATCGCCGGCCGATAGACGAAGAAGCAGCCGAGAGGGGTGTGGGTCGATGTCGCGTGTGCTCGTGATCGACGACGAATCGGTCGTTGGCGTTATCCTTCGCTTGGCGTTCGAGGCGAAGGGCCACGAGACCGTGCTGGCCGATGGTGGCCGGTCGGGGATCGACAAGGCGCGCGCGGACCACCCGGATGCGATCGTGCTCGACCTCATGATGCCGGAGGTCAACGGGTACGACGTCCTCGAAGTCCTTCGCGACGACCCGTTCGTCGAAGATGTCCCGATCATCGTGCTGACGGCCGTGACGCTGTCGCGGGAGCGAGAGCGTTGCCTCTCCGAAGGAGCGGCCGCCGTGATCACGAAGCCGTTCGATCCGGCGGATGTCGTCGACGCCCTCGACGATCTTCTCTCCGTCCGCGTCATCGGACCATCGGCGCCTAGCTGATGATCTCTCGGAGCTCGTAGACCTCGACGGTCTCGACCCGGCCCTTCAAGGGCACGGACCCGTGCGGCTCCACCCGGACGCGGTCGCGGATCCTCTCGTACGTGGCTCCCGCGATCAACACCTCCCCGGGCGCGGCGAGCCCCTGCACCCTCGCCGCGACGTTCGTCGTGTCACCGATGGCGGCGAAGCTCCGTTGATCGGTCGCGCCGACGGTCCCGATCACGGCCGTGCCGGTGTTCACGCCGATCCGGAAGCGAGGCCAATCCGGATGCTCCTTGGCGGTCGCCTGGGTGAACGCCTGCATCGCGAGCGCAGCCCTCGCTCCCCGGAGGGCGTGATCGGGCTGGTCATCGAGCGCGTTGAACACCGCCATGACGGCGTCCCCGGCGAATCGCTCGATCACGCCGCCTTCCGCCTCGACGACCACGGGGACGACCCCTTCCCAGTATCGATTGAGCATCTCGATCACATCCGATGCGGTCTTCCCCTCGCTGAACGCCGTGAATCCGGCCAGATCCGCGAACAGCGCGGTGACGTCTCCCTCCCGACCCCCGAGCTCGCCGAACTCGGGCTCTTCGTGCAGGCGTGCCGCCAGCTGCGGGCCGACGTAGGAGCCGAAGAGGTTGTCGACGCGGACGAGCTCGTGGGCCGCGCGCTCGAGGGACGCAGCCTCCTCCGCGCTCGTCCCTTCGGCGAGGAGGCGCTGCACGATCGGTGCGAGCGGTTCCCCCGTCCGGATCGCGCTCACCAACACGGAGAGCGAGTCGGCCTGTCGGCGATCGATGCGTTCGAGCGTCCGCTCCATGTAGAGACCCCCGAAGGCCGCCGTGATCGAGCCCTCGTGCCGGTACTCCGCCCGCGCGGTCAGTAGCACGATGAGGAACGCGACCGCCATCAACGCGTGCCACTCCCACCACGATGCGTGCCAGCTGCGGGCGACGATGATCGTCAGGACCGCCTCGGCGAGGAGGATGAACGCGGTGGCCACGGCGAGCGGGAGCGGTCGTCGCCTGCGCGCGTAGACCGACAGGTAGCGTGCCGCCGCGAACACGTACAGCCCGATCGCGACGGGCGCGAGGATCCGCAGGAGGGTAGGTGCCTCGCTGGGGGCGGGCCCGCGGAGCAACGACACGCCGGTGAGGGACGCGGCAGCCCAGGCCACCAGCACCGCGATGAGCGCCCACCGGAGCCAGCGCATCGTGGAGCGTGAGAGCGTCCCCGGTCCGTGCTCCGGCTGCATCGCGGAGGCAGCCGCGAACCCGGCCGCGAGGAACAGGCCGATCGGGGTGGCGATCACGAACCCGTTGTTCGGCTCCTTCACGATGGCCTCGGGCGTCGCGAGGGCGTGCAACGCGAGGAACCCGGCGCTGGCGAGGAGCGCCATCGACACGAGGAACAGCCGGGCGTCGTCTCGGCGGGTGGCCGCCTCGCTCATCGCGATCCCGAGCACCGTGTCGATGAAGGCGACGCTGAGGACCAGCCAGAAGTGGGAAGGGTGATGCTCCCAGTGCACGTCGAGGTCGGGGACCGCGAGGAGCAGCGCGAGCCCCGCGAGCGGCAGGGTAAGCGCTGCCGCGAGCACGAGCGCCTTGGTCCGGGAGCTCTCCATCCCTGCATCCTCCCCGTGAGCCGCTCGGGCCTCAACTCGGGGGCGGAGGATCATGGACCAGAGGACGAAGAAGGCCGGCCCATCGGGCCGGCCTTGTCCTTCCGGGGCTGCTTTCGGCTACTCGAAGTGCCTGCGTGCCAGGTTCGTGACCAATGCCCCCGCTTCGACGGGGCGGAACGCGAGCGTCAGCCATGCCGTAGCGGTGATCAGGATCACGACGGTGCCGATCGTTCCCCAGCTGACACTCAGGGCGATGAGCGCCAGTGCGATG
>CAVRUS010000013.1:0-49433 GCA_963724415.1 uncultured Actinomycetota bacterium
GCCCCTCCTTGGTGAAAGAGGTCAGCGCGGTCGCCCGCCGGAGACCCTCCGGGACCGCCGTAGTCGTACGGGTCACGCCCGAAACGCCTGCCGATCTGCTCGATGATCCCCCGCATGCAGTTGCGCCTGGCCCGTCTGGTGCTCCCATACGTGGCCGAGCTCGTGGATCAACGTCGACTCGCTGGGGAGGTCCTTCGCCGCCTTGGCACGCTTGAACCGGATCACGTCGTTGCAGGTCCACGCGGTGCCCGAGGGGCCGAGGACGAGCCGGCTCGCGCCGACCCGCACGCGGGAGAAGTCGACCGAGGGGCCGTAGAACTGCCGCGCGCGGGTCAGCCACTCGTCGATCGGGCTGACGGTCACGTCGAAGCGGACCTCGTCCTCTCCGCTGCTCGCCGTCACCGTGTGCGTGCCCCCGGATCGGAACACCGTCGAGAACGTTCGGCCCGTCCCCGTCGCCGGGTCGCCTCCACCGGCCCAGCTGACCTCCTCCGAGGTGCCGGCAGTCGGGGATCGCCTCGAACGTGAGCCGCTCCCCCGCAAGCCCGGCTTCGCGCTTCGCTGTGCCGATCATGGCGCACGGCAACGTACCGACCCCGCCCGGTCCGATGCATCAGCCGACCGAGCTACAGAAGACTGCGAATTCCCCGCGGGTGAAACGGCCGCTATCCCTGACCCAGGAAGCCCGCGGAGCCGGGCTGGGGGATCGCGAGATGTCGATCAAGGAACCGCTGCAGAGTGGGGACCCGGGAACCTCGGAGAGCGGAGACCGAATCCACGCAGTCGTCCTTCGGATGGGACAGCCATCTCGAGGCTGCTCCTCAAGGATTGGAGAGATGCGAGCCTGGGCGGCCCAGATCGCCCACTACCGGGTCGCCTCACGGCTGCGGAAGTACAACCTCATGCTCGGGTTGCCGGTGGTCATCTTCACGACGGTCGTCGGCACGAGCCTGTTCGCGACGCTGAGTCAGGATGAGCTCCCGTGGGGCCTCAGGGTCGGCCTGGGATGCGTGAGTGTCGTCGCGGCGATCCTCGCAGGGATCCAGACGTTCCTGAACTTCGCGAAAGCGAGCCGATCAACACGCCGTCGCCGCCGACTGGTACGCCAGCATCAGGCGCAAGATCGAGCAGCAAGCGAACACGCCGAGGAAGGGCCGGGCCGATCCGCGGAAGTTCCTCGATGAGATCCGGAAGGAGATGAACACCGTCGGGTCCCAGTTCCCGGAGATCGGCGAGCATGCGTGGGCGGAGATCGCCAAGGGAGTTCGACCTGCCGCAACCCGGAGTGGGTCCGGAAGCGATCGCCGACCCTGCAGCGTCGTACCGGCCGAAGCACGCCGGCCCGTGAGCTGGCTCCCCGGGCCCCCGCCCGAGCTCCCGCTCAAGGCTGCCGCCGGCGGCTGCCGGACGCGATCGGCACGATCTCGACGGCTCGGCTCCGATACGTGGTGGTCGATGAGCTGTTCGCCGACACGGCGGAGCTCAGCATCTCCTCGTGGCCGGTCGTGGATCCGCTGGGACGGCTCCGCTTCCCCGACGAGCCCACGGCCCACGTCGAGGTCGACGCTCGCCGGATGCAAACATTCCTCCGTCGCAATCGGATGCCGAGGAAGGCCGTGGGGCGCGTCCTCCGTGCCGGCGATACCTTCGGCATCACGGTCCGGGCACGGGGAGCGGCCGCGTTCCTCCAAGGTGCACGAGTCCTCCGAAGACACCGGAGCGCGAGCGCACGAGGATGCTCGATCCGAGGACCTGGGAGTGGCTGGAGCCCACGATCTTCGACATCACCTCCCAAGCCAAGGAGGCGGCAAAAGCTTCCGCCCACCACGCCGCCCTCACCGGGCCGCTCCCCCGATCGGCGTTCGAGCGCCGGTGACCCTTCCCGCGCCGGTCCCCGCTGCCGGTTCCATGCCGGCGACTTCGTGGCCGACGTCGACGGCGAGGATGCCGTGTACTTCCTGCTCAACGTAGGAGACGGCGACACACAGCTGATCGTGTTGCCGGAGTTCCGCGCGGTGCGGCGGGCGCTCGTGGTGGACGTGGCGACGACCGACAAGCTGCCGGCGCTGATCGAGGAGCTCGCTGCGACGACGGTGTTCCCGGTCGGGTCGAGGTTCTCGATCGTGGTGGGGACCCATCCCCACGACGACCACATCCGGGGGATGCCGGAGCTCATCGATCGCTTCGGCGAGCTGATCGACGAATACTGGGAGCCGGGCTACTACCACCCGACGAAGGCGTTCTTAGAGACGATGCGCGCGCTCGAAGATCGGGGGACTCCGAGAGCTCCTGCAACCGACGAGCGGGACCACGCGGTTCCTCGGGACCGGCAAGGTGACGGTGCTCGCGCCGGCGATCGGTCTGCGGAACCGGTTCGACTCCTACGGGGTCGAGATCAACAACGCGTCGCTCTCGCTGATGGTCGAGGCCCCCGCCTCGCGGTACCTCGAGCGGGACCAGGAACGCCGATACGTGCGGCGTCCCGACACCAACAAGCTGTTGCTCGGCGCGGACGCGCAGACCCTGTCCGGCTGATAGGTTCTTATGGACCTCCCGCAACTCGTGCCGGAGAGCTCTCCGGGTCGCCAAGCTGCTGCGGGAGGCCCTCGGATCAGATCCCTTGAAGGCCGACGTGTTCAAGATCCCCCATCACGCCTCCAAGAGAGGCGTCAACCTCGAGCTCGTGGAGGCGGTCGCCCCGAAGATGCGCCAGATCTCGTCCGTGGGCGGCGGCGGCAAGTACAACTTCCCGCACGCGGTCTCGATGGAGGCGATCCGCGAGGCGATGCAGCCGATCGGATCGACGGGAGGGACGCGCCGCGCGGACCATCAGCTCAACATCCACCACACGCACGGGGTCGACACGAACGGCGATCACCTCGGAACCATCGCGCTCGGCGATGTCGCCCACCGGACGGAAGCGACACCTCTGGAGGTTCCGCGACGGACCCGGCGACGCGATCACGATCGCCAGCCGTCCCGGTCGCAGTCGGGCCACCCGGCGCCCCACCCGAGCGCGTCCGCGCGGCGCTGGTCGTTGACATCCACGGCCATAGCCCCGGATGTACCCCCGTGAGGTAAGGTGCCAGTCCCCCAAGGCGGCTACGTCGAGAACACCACTCGCTCGCGCTCAGTTCGGCCGCCTATCCGACGCGTCCCATCACCAGGTTCACGATCCGTGCGATCGAGGCGTCGAGGACACTGAAGGGGCCGCGCCGGACCACCCGGTCGGTCCCGATCCCGGCTCCGGTCACGAGCCGTTCGAGATCCTCGACGTATCCGGGCGTGGAGAACGGCACCCCTTTCCGGTCCGACTTCTGCTGCCCGTGCTTCGACTTCCACAGCTCGGTCAGGATCTGCGCCTGCCCCTCCTTGGTGAAGGAGGTCAGCGCGGTCGCCCGCCGGAGACCCTCGGGACCGCCGTAGTCGTACGGGTCTCGCCCGAAACGCCTGCCGATCTGCTCGATGATCCCCCGGATGAGTTGCGCCTGGCCCGTCTGGTGCTCCCATACGTGGCCGAGCTCGTGGATCAACGTCGACTCGCTGGGGAGGTCCTTCGCCGCCTTGGCACGCTTGAACCGGATCACGTCGTTGCAGGTCCACGCGGTGCCCGAGGGGCCGAGGACGAGCCGGCTCGCGCCGACCCGCACGCGGGAGAAGTCGACCGAGGGG
Source organism: uncultured Actinomycetota bacterium (assembly GCA_963724415.1). Lineage (GTDB taxonomy): Bacteria > Actinomycetota > UBA4738 > UBA4738 > HRBIN12 > JAJNBA01. The sequence goes on from CAVRUS010000013.1 coordinate 3,673, forward strand.
CCGTAGAACTGCCGCGCGCGGGTCAGCCACTCGTCGATCGGGCTGACGGTCACGTCGAAGCGGACCTCGTCCTCTCCGCTGCTCGCCGTCACCATGTGCGTGCCTCCGGATCGGAACACCGTCGAGAACGTCCGGCCCGTCCCCGTCGCCGGGTCGCCTCCACCGGCCCAGCTGACCTTCTCCGAGGGGCCGGCAGCGAGGATGGCCTCGAACGTGAACCGCTCCCCCGCAAGCCCGGCGTCACGCTTCGCTGTGCCGATCATGGCGCCCGGCAACGTACCGACCCCGCCCGGTCCGATGCATCAGCCGACCGAGCTACAGAAGACTACGAATTCCCCGCGCGTGAAACGGTCGCTATCCCTGAGCCAAGAAGACCCGCGGAGCCGGGCAGGGGGATCGCGAGATGTCGATCAAGGAACCGCTGCAGAGCGGGGACCAGGGAACCTCGGCGACGGAGACCGACCCGGCGCAGCCGTCCTTCAAGTGGGACCGCGACCTGGAACGGCTGCTCAAGGAATGGCGAGATACGTGTATGGGCCGCCCAGATCGGCCACTATCGGGTCGCGTCCCGGCTCCGGAAGAACAACCTCATGCTCGGGCTGCCGGTCGTGATCTTGACGACTGCCGTCGGTACGAGCCTGTTCGCGACGCTGAACCAGGATGATGTGGCGCAGGGGCTCAGGGTCATCGTGGGGATCATCAGCGTGCTCGCGGCGATCTTCGCAGGGATCCAGACCTTCATGAACTTCGCGCAACGCGCCGAACCAGCACGTCGTGGCCGCCGACTGGTACGCGAGCATCAGGCGCAAGATCGAGCAGCAGCTGAACACGCCGAGGAAGGGCCGGAGCCGATCCGAAGAAGTTCCTCGACGAGGTGCGGCAGGACATGAACACCGTCGGGTCCCAGTCTCCGGAGATCGGCGACAAGGTATGGACGCAGGTCGCCGAGGAGTTCGGCCTGACCGCATCCCGGAGCGGGTCCGGGAGCGATGGCCGACCCTGCAGGGTCGTACCGGCCGAAGCACGCCGGCCCGTGAGCTGGCTCCCCGGGCCCCCGCCCGAGCTCCCGCTCAAGGGCCGCCGCTGGAGGCCGGACGCGATCGGAACGACCTCGACGGCTCGGCTCCGATACGTGGTGGTCGATGAGCTGTTCGCCGACACGGCGGAGCTCAGCATCTCCTCGTGGCCGGTCGTGGATCCGCTGGGACGGCTCCGCTTCCCCGACGAGCCCACGGCCCACGTCGAGGTCGACGCTCGCCGGATGCAGACGTTCCTCCGTCGCAATCGGATGCCGAGGAAGGCCGTGGGGCGCGTCCTCCGTGCCGGCGACACCTTCGGCATCACGGTCCGGGCGCGGGAGCTGGCCGCGTTCCTCAAGGCGCACGAGTCATCCGAGACGCCGGAGCGCGAACGCACGAGGATGCTCGATCCGAAGACCTGGGAGTGGCTGGAGCCCACGATCTTCGACATCACCTCCCAAGCCAAGGAGGCGGCCAAGCTCTCGTACTACGCCGCCCTGACCGGGCCGCTGCCCCGATCGGCGTTCGAACGCCGGTGACCCTGCCCGCGCCGGTCCCCGCCTCCTCGTTCCACCCCGGCGACTTCGTGGCCGATGTCGACGCCGAGGACGCCGTCTACTTCCTGCTCAACGTGGGAGACGGCGACACGCAGCTGATCGTGTTGCCCGAGTTCCGAGGGGTGCGGCGCGCGCTCGTCGTGGACGTGGCCACCACCGACAAGCTGCCGGGATTGATCGAGGAGCTCGCCGCCACGACCTTGTTCGCGGTCGGGTCGAGGTTCTCGATCGTGGTGGGGACCCACCCCCATGACGACCACATCCGGGGGATGCCGGAGTTCATCGACCGCTTCGGGGACCTGATCGACGAGTACTGGGAGCCGGGCTACTACCACCCGACGAGGGCGTTCTTCGAGACGATGCGCGCGCTCGAGGATCGCGGGATCCGACAGCTGCAGCCCACGAGCGGCACGACCCGGTTCCTCGGGACCGGCAAGGTGACGGTGCTCGCGCCGGCGATCGGCCTGCGGAACCGGTTCGACTCCTACGGGGTCGAGATCAACAACGCGTCGCTCTCGCTGATGGTCGAGGCCCCCGCCTCGCGGTACCTCGAACGGGATCAGGAACGCCGCTACGTGCGGCGTCCCGACACGAACAAGCTCCTGCTCGGCGCGGACGCGCAGACCCTGTCCTGGGGCCAGGTGCTCCAGGACTTCCCGCAACTCGTGCCGGAGAGCTCTCCCGTCGCCAAGCTGCTGCGGGAGGCCCTCGGTTCCGATCCGCTGAAGGCCGACGTGTTCAAGATCCCCCATCACGCCTCCAAGCGAGGCGTCAACCTCGAGCTCGTGGAGGCGGTCGCCCCGAAGATGTGCCTGATCTCGTCCGTGGGCGGCGGCGGCAAGTACAACTTCCCGCACGCGGTCTCGATGGAGGCGATCCGCGAGGCGATGCAGCCGATCGGGTCGACGGGAGGGACGCGCCGCGCGGACCATCAGCTCAACATCCACCACACGCACGGGGTCGACACGAACGGCGATCACCTGGGATCCATCGCGCTCGTGATGTCGCCCACCGGACGGAAGCGACACCTCTGGAGGTTCCGCGACGGACCCGGCGACGCGATCACGCTCGCCGGTGCCGAGCTGATGGGGTGACGGCCTTCTAGAGCGGTTGCCAGTCGGGGGCGAAGTCGAACGCCCCGAACGTGCGGTGGACCGGCCCGGAGCCGTCGGCACGGATCGACCAGATGCCGAACCTCGTCCCGTCCTTCGACCTCCGGGTGAAGGCGATCCGATTCCCGCTCGGAGCGAAAGCCGGGGCGAACTCCGGCTGCGTGTTGAACGTCAGCTGGACCTCGTTGCTGCCGTCGGCGTTCATCTTCCAGATGTTCCCGCCCCGCGAGAACGCGATCTTCGCGCCGTTCGGCGACCAGTCCGGACGCTCGTCCACCCTCGGACCGGTGGTGAGGCGGGTCGGGTCGGAGCCGTCGGCGTCGATCACCCAGATGTCGTCGAGGGCGGCGCGGTCGCTCGTGAACGCGATCTTCGTGCCGTCGGGCGACCACTCCGGGAACGCGTCGAACCCGTTCGTGAGCGTGAGCTGGGTCTGGTTCGTCGCCGTTCGCGTCCATCACCCAGATGTCCTGCGACGGGTCCTCGGCATCGGACGTGTACGCGATCTGCGTGCCGTCGGGCGACCACGTCGGCCACGTCTCCTGCACGTCGGGGGTGAACGTGATCCGATCCTCATCGCTCCCGTCGGCGTTCATCGACCAGATGTCGCAGTTGGGGAAGTCGCCCTCGCCGCACCGCGAATAGGCGATCCGCGTCCCGGCGGCGTTGTAATCCGGCATGCCTTCCTGCCGGTGAGGCGTGTTCGTCAGCCGGTTGGTGCCGGTGGTCCCGGGGCGGACGATCCAGATGTCGTTCTGACCGAACGTCGTTCGACCGAACGCGATCTCCCCGTTCCCGCCGGGGAATGCGGCGTGCGCCGCGGGGACGATCGTGACCGACAGCGCCAGCGAGAGCAGGATCAGGGACCAGACGAGCGTGAGTCGCCGCACGAGCACTACCTCCGTTGTTCGCAGGGCGGTCCGGTTGACCAGACCCGACGCGACGAGGGTAGCCCATCGGTACAACCTGGGACTGAAGCACCGCCCCGATGGGTACGGAGGGGAGATGCCGATCGTCGGGTTCCACGCCTCGCACGAGCAGATCCCGCCGTCCGGGCTGCTCGCCGCCGTGCAGGCGGCCGAGGCGGCCGGCTTCCAGGCGGCGATGTGCTCCGATCACCTGGCGCCCTGGAGCGAGCGCCAGGGGGAATCCGGCCACGCCTGGTCGTGGCTCGGCGCCGCGATGCAGGCGACCTCCCTGCCCTTCGGCGTGGTCACGGCCCCCGGGCAGCGCTCCCACCCGGCGATCACCGCCCAGGCGATCGCGACGCTCGGCGAGCTGTTCCCGGGGCGCTTCTGGGCGGCCCTCGGCTCCGGCGAAGCGCTGAACGAGCACGTCACCGGCGACCCGTGGCCGGCCAAGGCCGACCGAGACGCCCGCCTGCTCGAGTGCGTCGGTGTCATCCGCCCGCTGCTGCGCGGCGAGGAGGTGACCCACGACGGTCTCGTCCGGGTGGACCGGGCTCGCCTGTGGAGCCTGCCGGAGGAACCACCGCCCCTGTTCGGCGCCGCCGTCAGCGAGGAGACCGCGAGGACGGTCGGCTCCTGGGCCGACGGCCTGATCACCGTGCGGCAGCCCTCCGACGTCCTCCGGCGCGTGATCGATTCGTTCCGCGAGGGCGGCGGTGGTGGGAGGCCGGTCGCCGTCCAGGTCCACCTCTCGTGGGCAGAGGACGAGGAGACGGCGCTCGCGATCGCCCACGACCAGTGGCGGACGGGAACCGTCGTCGGGGATCTGGCGTGGGACCTGGAGCTCCCCTCCCAGTTCGACGAGGCCACGAAGGATGTGCGCCCCGAGGACGTGACCGCCGCCGTCCTCGTGTCCGCCGACGCGGCCCAGCACGCGAAGTGGCTCCGAGAGCTGGTCGACCTCGGCGTCGACGCGATCTACCTGCATCACGTGGGCAAGGAGCAGGAGCGGTTCATCGACGTGTTCGGAGAGCACGTCCTTCCGGAGGTGATCCAGTGACGACGGCACAGACGAGCGACCTGTGGTGGAAGAACGCGGTGATCTACTGCCTCGACGTCGAGACGTTCCTCGACTGGGACGGCGACGGCATCGGCGACATCCGCGGGCTGACGGAGCGCATCGACTACCTGGCGGGGATCGGGGTCAGCTGCCTGTGGCTGATGCCGTTCCAGCCCTCCCCGAACCGCGACGACGGCTACGACATCACCGACTACTACGGCGTCGATCCGCGGCTCGGCTCGCTCGGAGACTTCGTCACGCTGATCCGGACGGCGAAGGACCGCGGCATGCGCGTGATCATCGACATGGTCGTGAACCACACCTCGGACAAGCATCCGTGGTTCCGCGAGGCGCGGTCCTCGCCCGACAACCGGTTCCGCGACTTCTACGTCTGGCGCGACCGGCCGACGCGCACGTCGAAGGCCTCGATCGTGTTCCCGGACGCCGAGGACAGCATCTGGGCCTTCGACGAGAAGGCCGGGCAGTGGTTCCTCCATCACTTCTACTCGCACCAGCCCGACCTGAACATCGGCAACGAGCGGGTCCGCGACGAGATCGCCAAGATCGCCGGGTTCTGGCTCGAGCTCGGCGTCGACGGCTTCCGCGTGGACGCCGTGCCGTTCCTGATCGACACGAGCCAGGTCCCCGACGTGAACCTCGACCCGCACGAGATCCTGCGGCACCTCCGCTCGTTCATCTCCCGCCGACGAGGGCGACGGCCTGCTGCTCGGCGAGGTCAACCTGGAACCGGAGCAGCTGATCGACTTCTTCGGCGGAGAGGACGCCGACGAGGTCAACCTGCTCTTCAACTTCACGCTGATGCAGGCGATCTGGCTCTCGCTCGCGCGTCAGGACGCCGAGCCGCTGGCCGAGGCGCTCCGCGAGACGATCGCGGTCTCGCCGGAGTGCCAGTACGCGAACTTCGTGCGCAACCACGACGAGCTCACACTGGACAAGCTCACCGATAGCGAGCGCCAGGAGGTGTTCGATGCGTTCGGCCCGGACGAGGACATGCAGCTCTTCGGCCGAGGCCTCCGCCGCCGACTCCCGACGATGCTCGACGGCGACCCGCAGCGGATCCGGATGGTCTACAGCCTGCTGTTCTCATTGCCGGGGACGCCGGTGCTGTTCTACGGCGAGGAGATCGGCATGGGCGAGAACCTCGACATCGAGGGACGGATGAGCGTCCGGACGCCGATGCAGTGGAACGAGGAGGCGAACGGCGGGTTCTCGAAGGCGCGGCCGTCACGCCTGCGCAGGCCGGTGGTCGAAGGACGGTTCGGGCCGCTCGCGGTCAACGTCGCCGCGCAGCGCCGCGACCCCGAGTCGCTGCTCAGCTGGATGGAACGGCTGATCCGTCGGCGCCGGGAGACGCCCGAGCTGGGCTGGGGAACGTGGAAGGTCGTGCGGACCAACGTCCCGAGCGTGTTCGCGCACCGGTGCGACTGGGAGGGGCGGACGATCGTGGCCGCCCACAACCTCGGCGAGCAGCCGTGCGTCGTGCGCCTGCAGCTGGGTGACGTGCCGGAGGACGGGAAGCTCGACGACCTCCTGGACGAACGGGGCGCGTTCCAGGACATCGAGGACGGTGCGCTCGAGCTGAAGATGGACGGATACGGCTTCCGCTGGCTCCGGATCACCACACCGGACCAGCACACCCCTCCGTAGGCATCACCCGTTCACTCGCACCCGTCCTCGAGGTGGAGGTACTGGCGGCACTCGTCGTCGGTCAAGGGTCGGGTCAGCTCGTCCTCCGCGATCGCGATCAGCTCGTCGAGATCGAGGGCCCACACGCGACGACGCCGTCGGGGGCGGCGGAGCCAGCCGATTCCCGTCGGGGCTGAAGTCCAGGCCGGAGACGAGTAGCTCGTGGCCTCGGAGCTCCAGCCGTTGCGCGCCGCTCTCAGCCCGGGTGTCGAACACGCGGATCGTCGCATCCTCGCCGCTGGTCGCGAGCAGATCGCCGTCCGGACTGAACACGACGTTCATGACTGACCACGGATCCCGCACGGAGCGACCGCTGGATCTCCCACGACGACGTGTCGCGGATCTGCACCGTGCCGTCGTAGGTGCCGATCGCGAGCCTCTCTCCGGATCCGTCGAACGCGAGCGACGACGCGCCCACGCGTCGAGCTCCCGAACGACCCTGCCCGAACTCCGATCCCAGATCGACACGTGGTTCGTCCGGCTCCTCGTTCGTTGAAGGTCCCGACGGCGATCGTCCGACCGTCCGGCGCGAAGGCGAGGGAGACGAGCGCGAACGGATCCGGTTCGGAGCCCACGAGCGTGTGGCGCCCGTCGTCGTCGGCGTCGAGCACGTGCAAGGCTCCCGTCGTACACGCTCAGTGCGAGGTAGCGCCCGTCGCCGCTCCAATCCGATCGACGAGATGGGCTCGTCGCCGTCGACGTCGAAGTCGAAGGCGAGGGCGTTCGTCTCGACGTTCCACACCGAGACGACGTTCGAGAAGCCGCGGAACCATCGCGACCAGCTCGCCGTCCGGGCTCGCGAGCGACCTGAACGACGGGAGTCCCCGAGGCGCCCGTCGCGGGGCCCAGCGTCGTCCACGGGCTCGGTCGCGTCGCTGTCGACATCCCAGACCGCGACGGACCCGCGGTCGTTCGGAACGACGATCCGACCGTCCGGGAGGTAGCCGACGTCGACCGGGCCCAGGAGCTCGGCCGTCGGGACGTTGACGACCTCGGCGTCGCCCTCGATCGACAGATCCCAGATCTTGACCGCGGCGATCGCGATGTCGCCGGTGATGACTCGCTCCCCGTCCGGCGAGAACGCCGCGAACATCCCCGACTGGGTCTGCTGCGCCGACAGGAGATGCACCTGGCGGCCCTCGACCTCGACGGTCCCCCGCGTCGGGTGTACATCCAGCTCCCACACGCGCGCGGTGCCGTCGCTCCCACCCGAGACGATCCGCCGCGAATCGGGCGACCAATCGACGGACGTCAGGACCCCGGTGTGTCCCGTCAGCCGCTCCTCGAGCTCGCCGGCGTTCGCATCCCAGACCCGGACCGACGAGTCGCTGGCGCCGGTCGCGATCCAGCGGCCGTCCGGGCTCCAGGCGACGGCGTCGACCGGGAAGATGTGTCCCGGGAGCTGGAGACTGCAGGTCGCCGGTCTCGACGTCGAACACCTCAGCGATGTCCTCGAAGGCGCTCCCCGCCACGACCCGCGTCCCGTCGGGGCTCAACCCCGTGCTCAGCACGAACGTGTCGAGACCCGTCAGCTCCTGGACGACGTGGCCGGTCGCCGCCTCGACGACGCGGACGGTGCCCTCCTCGGGCCAGGCGGCGGCGACGAGTGCTCCCTCGGCGTCGAAGGAAAGCCCCGCCACCCCGCCCGGCCCGCCCTGGACCTCGAAGATCGGCTCGCCGGTCTCGGGATCCCACACCTTCAGGAACCGTCGTCCCCGGCCGTCGCGAGCATCGAGCCGTCGGGGGAGAACTTCACGTCGTTCACGTCGCTGTTCTCGTGCCCGATCCACGATCGGACGGAGTCGCCGGTCGTCTCGTCGCGGAGGTCGATCGTCCCGGTGTTCTCCGGTCCCTCCGTGACGAAGTACCCCTTCGGGCTCCAGTCGAGGGTCCCGCCGAGGTCCTGCTCGGTCAGCACGACGCGCGACGCGACCATCGCTCGATGGAGCGCCTCCTCCGCCTCCGGCAACACGATCCCGTCGGGTTCGCGCGTCGTCTCGATCGCTTCGAGCGCGAGCAGGATGCTCCGCTCCGGGTCGACCTCGAGGTTCGCGACCGAGGCGGCGGCGAGCTCGCGCGCCGTAGCGTTCCGCTCCTCGCTCGCGGCCCGGCTGCTCTGTCCCAATGCGAACACGGTCAGCGCGCCGGCGATCACTGCCGCCACGGCGAGGATCGCGACGACGGCACGGAGTCGCCGAACGGAGCGCCGCTCGAGGTCCCGCTCGTGAGCGCTGCGCGCCTCCTCCTCGGCGGTCAGACGGTCGCGCTCCGCGAGCGAGGCGTCGAGGTACTCGCGCTCCTCCGGCGTGACGGCGATCCCCGAGCTCGCGCGCCAGACCTCGGCCTGGTCCAGACGCGAGCCGCTCAGGAGGAACGAGGCGTCCCGTTCGGACTCGGTCCATTCGCGCGCGGCCGCGGCGACGCGACGCTCCGTCCGCAGATCCTCGCGCGCGGCGTCGATCCAGCGGTGCAGCCGCGGCCACGCGGACAGGATCGCCTCGTGCGCGAGCTCGATCGTCGGCTCGCCGGTCCGCGCGTCTCGGTCGAACGAGAGCTGCCGGGAGGCCCCGAACGTGTCGAGGACCGTGGCCATCGCCTGCTGATCGACGTCGAGCGAGGCGACCTCCGCACGCGGCACACGACGCCGGGTGTCCTCGGTGCCCTCCCCGAGCGCGACGAGTCGCAGGAACAGCTGCCGCGCGGCTTCCTTCCCGTCGTCGTCGAGCTCCGCGTAGAGCTCCTCGGCCTTCCGCCCGAGGGCACCCGAGACGCCACCGATCTGCCGATAGGCCTCGAGGAACAGCGTGCGTCCGTCGCGCCGCTCGAAGAGCTCGGTGAGCGCGTACTCCATCAGCGGGAGCGCGCCGGGCTCCTCCGCGACGTCGGCCAGCATCGCGGCGACGAGGCCCGGCTCCAGCGAGACGTCGACGCGCTTGGCCGGCCCCGAGATCGCCCGCTCCAGCTCCTCCGCGGACAACGGCACGACCGCCTCGACGCGGGACTTGAACAGGTCCGCGAAGCCCCGATAGAGCAACGGACGGTCGTAGAAGTCGGCCCGCAGGGTGACGACGACACGGAGGCGACTGTGCGGCTCGTTCGCGGCGGCCTCGAGGCTCCCGAGGAAGTGCGTCCGGACGGCCTCGTCCTCGACGAGCGTGAACACCTCCTCGAACTGGTCGATCACGAGGACGAGCTCGCTCTGGTCCGACGGCAGGAGCCGGAGGACCGCGCGGTGGAGCCCGTGTTCGTCGCTCTCGAGCTGGTCCATCAGGGTCGCCGGTGGGTCCGGCGCGGCGCGAAGGAGCGCCGACTCCAGTCCGTCCAGCGGGTGAGCGCCGGGGAACATGTCCGCGATGTGCCACCCCTCGGAACCGGCGATCGCACCGCGCCGGAGCGCCGGGATCAGCCCGGCCCGCACGACGGAGGACTTGCCGCTCCCGCTCGGTCCGACGACCGCGAGGAAGCGGGTCTGCTTCACGCGCTTGACGAGCTCCTCGACGAGCTCCTCGCGTCCGAAGAAATCGACCGCGTCGCCTTCTTCGAACGCGCGCAGTCCTTTGTACGGGTTCGCGACGATCGCGCCGGGGACCGCCGGCGCGAGGCCGACCGCCCTCGCCCCGAGCGCCCGACGGAACGCCATGTCGTCCGCGGCGTCGTTCGCCTCCGCCCGCAGCCGGATCACCTGCACGGGCTCCGCGAGCCCCTTGAGGTGGACGGGGCCCCGGTCGACGTAAGCGACACCCTCCACCTTCCGGGCGAGGTGCGTGACCGCCGGGCTGGCCAGGATCTCTGCCGGCGCGGCGATCCCGCACAGACGCGCCGCGAGGTTGAGCGCTCCGCCCCGGTACCCGCCTTCGACGGGAACGGCCTCCCCCGCGTCCAGCCCGATCCCCACCGCGAGTGGGAGCGTCGGATCGGCCACGGTCTCATCGACGAACCGCCGCTGCAGTTCGACCGAGGCGCGGATCGCCTGACGGGGGGAGTCGAAGACCGCGAGCGCCTCGTCACCGCGGAGCTCCACGACGGTCCCGCCGCGGGCTTCGACACCCTCGCGCGCCACGACGGCGAATTTGCCGGCCAGCGCGGCCGCTGCCTCGTCGCCGCGTTCCTGGGTGAAAACGGTGTAGCCCCGCACGTCGGCGATCAGGAACGTCCGGATGTGGGCGCCGTCGCCGCGCGCACTCCCTGCGTCTTCGTCTTCGCCGTCGGGCATGGGGGATTATGACCCCACCACCCTGAGGTGCCTAGGGGCGAACGCTCAGACTCGGCGGACCGTCATCGAGTACAGACCGCTCGAATACCAACCCTGCACCTGGATGTAGAAGGTGGCGGTCTTCTGGACGGTGAATGTCACCTGCTCGTCGGCGTCGAGGCTCCCGGAGACCGCGCGAAGCGCAGGACACGGGCCGTGGCGGGTGAAACAGCCGGCGGTGAATTGATAGATCTCCTTCGTCCCCGGGCTCCATACCCACAGGTCGAAGTCCTTGGCGTTGGGCCCGTCGAGCCGGATCCGGTATCGGTTCCCCGCGACGAGTCGCTTCCTGAAGACGTCGTTCGCGTCGCCCGGCCACATCACTCGCCCCTCGACGCTCCCTCCCAAGGGGACGGCTCCGTTGATGTTGCCGTCGGTGAGCGGAGTCGCGTTCGTGATCGGCGCGTCCAGCGCCTCGAGTGCGTTGACCCGCCCCTGTGTCCGCGTGAAGCGGCCGGCGATCGAGGACCGGGGCAACCCGGTCAATCTCGCCCACGAGGTCACCAGCTTGAGGCGGGAGCTGTGGTCGACGGAGTTCATCACGGCGTTCTTGAGGTCGACCGGTCCATATGTCGGGTGCTCGTGCTTCACGAGGCCGGCGATCCCGGCGACGACCGGGGCGGCCATCGAGGTGCCGTCCCACACTTGGTAGCCCGGCTGGAGGTCGCCGCCCGCTGCGGGGTTCACCGTGCTCACGATGTCCACACCGGGCGCGGCCACATCCACGGAATCGTGGCCCCAGCTGGTGAAGCCGCACGTCCACCGGGGGGCCTGCGCCGAGAGGTCGCACTCGGTCACGAGGCCGTACTCGTCGTTGTGGTTCGAGGCAGCGACGGAAAGGACCGTCGGGAGGTTGTAGCTCGCGGGGAAGCCCGGCGCGAAGGAGTGCTCGACATAGGTGGCGATGTCGTTGTCCAGGCTGGCGTTCCCGGCAGCGGCGACCGTCAGGACCCCGGCCTGTCCGGCGTGCCGGATCGCCGTTCGCTCGGCGGGAGACCACACGGGACTGGAGAAGCTCATGTTGATCACGTCGGCGCCGTTGTCGATCGCGTACTGGATCGCGTCGACCTCCTGCCCGAGAGAGAGGTCGAAGCGGAGGGCCATGATGCGACAGGCGGCGCACACCCCCGCGATGCCGATGTCGTTCTCACGCTCCGCTCCGACGATCCCGGCCACGTGGGTGCCGTGCGAAGCGATGAGCGCGGTCCCCGGCGACGGGTTCGGGTCGTCCGCACGGAAGTCCCAACCGTTGATGTCGTCGACGTACCCGTTGGCGTCGTCGTCGACGTCGGGGAGTCCGGACTGCTCCACCGTGTTGACCCACATCGCGTCCACGAGGTCCGGATGGTCGACGTCCACACCGGTGTCGAGGATCGCGACGACGACGTCGTCACCGGGCGTGGTCGCGTCCCACGCCTCCGGCGCGTCGATGTCGGCGTCGGCGACGCCGTGGAAGTTGTTCTGTCCCACGTACCCCGACTCGGTCATCGGGTGGGATTGCCCGACGTTGTGCGCCCACCATTGCTTGCCGAAGTGCTGGTCGTCCGGGATCACCGTGGACACGGCCACGCGATCGGGTTCGGCGGCGAGCACCCGCGGGTCCGCTTGGTAGCTGCGGATCGCGTCGAGGGTGCGGACGCCCTCGGGCAGTTCGACGACGTCGATGCCCGTGGAGCGTCCCTGGTCGGCCACGCGCGCGCCCGCCTCGGCGTGGATCCCGCGCCGCGCGGCGGTCGACGTCCCGGAGCGGAACGTCACGACGAGACTGCCCGGCTTCACGAGAGCGGCCGGGCCTTGCCAGGGCAGCTTCGGAGGGGCCGACGCAGCGGCGCTCGCGGGAGCCAGCGCCACTGTCATCACAGTGACGAGACCGAGCGAGAGCAGCGATCTGGCGAGCCGGGGGGTGATCCGCATGGGCCGACGGTAGCACCACGGCGCAGCCGGTCTCCCGTTGGGAACCCGCGGATGTCAGCCCGTCACGCGGTAGAGGCGCCAGGGGTCCGGGACGCCCTTCAGCTCGTGCTCGCCGGCGTCCTCGAACGTCAGGCCCGACCCGGCGACAAGATCCTTCACCGTCTGCGAGACCCAGACCTCGGAGGGACCCGCGTGGGACGCTACCCGTGCACCGATCGCGACGGCGATCCCGCCGATCTTGTCGTCGATCGTCTCCACCTCGCCGGTGTGCACGCCAGCTCGCACCTGGAGTCCCAGGGGCTTGACGGCTTCGACGATCGACTGTGCGCAACGCACCGCTCTCGCAGGTCCGTCGAACGTCGCGAAGAAGCCGTCGCCTGCCGTGTCGACCTCGGCTCCGCGGTACCGGCCGAGCATCCCGCGCGTCACCGAGTGATGCTGCTGCACGAGATCCCGCCACGCCCGATCCCCGAGCTTCGCGGCCCGATCGGTCGACCCGACGATGTCGGTGAACAGCACCGAGGCGAGGACCCGATCGAACTCTGCCTCCTCTCGACGGAGCTGGGCGATGAACCCCCCAACGGCATCCGGGATCTCGTCGCCGACGGCCCACCCGTGCGTGGAACCCGGCAGCTCGATGAGTCTTGCGCCGGGGATGTGCTCGGCGATGTACCGCCCGTTCTCGATCGGGACGGATCGGTCGTCGACACGATGGATCACGAGGGTGGGCACCCGGATGGTCGGCAGGATGTCCCGCACGTCGACGTTCCAGTCGACCTCGTACCACGCGACCACGTCACCGGGACCGCCGCCGCTGCGCATCCACGAGCCGAAGTGCCCCATCATCTCCTCGTCACCCACGTCGTCGGGGAAGACGTAGGGCATCCATGCCTCCACGAGCTCTCGGGTGCCCCAACCTCGCTCCACCGCCGCCAGGTCCTCGGCGTACTCCTGCGGATCCGTGCCCCACGGGTAGTCGGGAGCCCACGCTGTCCTGGCTGTCGCCCCGTACGCGACCATGCCGAGCGTCCGCTCCGGATAGGTCGCCGCGAACAGCGCGGTCAATGCGAACCCGTCCTCCATCCCGAGCAGGACCGCTCGCTCGGAGCCGGCCGCATCCATGACAGCCCGGATATCGTCCATCCGCGCGTCGAGCTCCTTCGCTCGGGCGTTCCGGCTGGAGTGATCGGACAGTCCTGTGCCGCGCCGATCGAGCAGGACCAGGCGCCCATGGGTGGAGAGCTTCCGGAAGAGCGTGGCCACGCGGGGCCATCGCCAGATGTTGTCCAGGTTCGTGAGCCATCCCACGAGCACGAGGTCGACCGGAGCATCGCCGATGACCTGATAGGCGATGTGGACGTCGTCGACCGTCTTCGCGTACCTCGTCTCGGGGATCCCCTCCAACTCAGCTCACCACCCGGTAGAGGCGCCAATGGTCCGGGACGCCCTTCAGCTCGTGCTCGCCGGTGTCCTCGAGTGCGAGGCCGCTGCCCGCGACGAGATCCTTCACCGTCTGGGAGACGAGCACCTCCGAGGCTCCGGCCGACGCGCCGACGCGGGCGCCGATCACCACGGCCATCCCGCCCACCTTCCCGTCGATCGTCTGGACCTCGCCCGTGTGCACGCCCGCCCGTACGCCGATACCGAGCGGAGCCACGGCATCGACGATCGACCGCGCGCACCGGACCGCGCGGGCGGGGCCGTCGAACGTGGCGAAGAAGCCGTCGCCCGCGGTGTCGACCTCCACGCCGCGGTACCGGGCGAGCTGGCCGCGCACCAGCCGGTGGTGCTCCTCGACCAACGTCTTCCAGCCTCGGTCGCCGAGCTCGGAGGCCTTCTCGGTGGAGCCGACGACATCGGTGAACAGCACGGTCGCCAGCACCCGGTCGAGTTGCGCCTCCTCTTCCCCGAGCGCGACCACGAAGCGCTCCACCTCGCCGAGGACGGCGTCCGCGGGGCCGAGCCAGGGGAAGTGCTCCCTCCCCGGGAGCACCACGAGCCGGGCGCCCGCGATGCGGCTCGCGGTGTCCCTGATCTGTTCGATGCGGAAGTCGAGATCGCCCTCCTTGCCGATCATCAGCGTGGGCACGTGGATCGACGGGAGCGCGTGGGAAGCGTTGATCTGGCGGTTCATGAGCTCGAGGGCAACGGCGGCGCTCGGGCTTGCCGATTTCCGCATGTACGACGCGAGCCACGCGACCAGCCGGTCGTCGGACTCGTGTCCCGGCGCGCCCCAGCCGGCGATCTGATCCCTCGCGAACTCGAGACTGCCCCACGTCTGTTCCGTTTGCGCGAGGTACCTGGCCGGGTCGTCCTTGTACTCGGGCGAGCGCGCGGTGAAATCCGCGACCGTGCCGTAGAGCACGAGCGCGATCGTGCGCTCCGGGTAGGTCGCGGCGAACAACATCGACATCGGGCCGCCCTCGGAGACGCCGAAGACCACGGCCCGCTCCGATCCGATCGCGTCCATCACGGCGCGCACATCGTCCATGCGCGTCTCCAGATCGGGGAGCCGGTCCTCCGGCACCCGATCGGAGAGACCGACCCCGCGCTTGTCGAACAGGATCAACCGCGAGAACGACGCGAGGCGTTCGAGGAACCCGGTGACGCCGGGCGCGTCCCACATCGCCTCCACGTTCGTGACCCAGCCCATCACGAAGACCATGTCGACGGGTCCGTCGCCCAGGGCCTGATACGCGATATGGACCCCGTCGGTGGTCTTCGCGTAACGCGTCTCTGGCTGATCCACGTGCGTATCCTTGCAGTTGGCGCAGGCTCGAAGGACGGGCACCGTAGGGGGTTCGGTGCCGCCCGAGCGGTCGTTGCCTGGCTGGACTACCTTGTTGGGACGGGCGCGGCTAACGCGGCGCCGACATGTTCGAGCGGCCCGCGAAGTACGCGCCCTCGTCGATCGCGAGCGTGCGGCACGTGATGTCGCCTTCGACGCGCGCCTGGCCGCCGATCCGCACGCCCTGCTCGGCGACCACGTCGCCGGTCACCGCACCGTGCACGGTCACGTTCTGCGCGCGCACGTCCCCTTCGACCTGGCTCTGCGCCGGAAGGACGACCGCCCCGGGCGCGGTGAGGTTGCCTTTCACGCGCCCCGCGAGGCTGATGGTGTGCGCGTTGATATCGGCCCGCACCTCGCTCCCGGGGGCGACGGACACCTCGCCCTCCACCGTGATCGCGCCGGTGAGGCGGCCGTGGATCTCGAGCGAACCCGCCGAGGTGAGCGTGCCGTCGATCTTGGCGCCTCGTCCCACCACCGAGACGTCGTCGCTCTTCTTCTCGGCCACGAGCAGCTCCCCTCGTCGTCGACCTGGCCGGAGCAGCCTACGATGCCTGCGATGGGCAAGACCACGACGACGGGCGGCCGCGAGGTCACGATCTCGAGGCCCGACAAGCTGCTGTGGCCCGACGTGCCCGTGACCAAGCAGGACTACGCGGACTACCTGATCGCCGTCGGCGAGGACATGCTCCCCTGGCTCCACGACCGACCGGTGACGATGGTCCGCGCACCCGACGGCGTCGGCGGCGGCAAGCGCTACTACCAGAAGGCCGCGCCGACCTACGCGCCCTCCTGGATCCGGACGACCCGGATCCCCGCACCGAGCGCCGGGCGCGACGTCGACTACGTCGTGTGCCAGGACCTCCCCACGCTGCTGTGGCTCGGGAACCAGGCGGTCCTCGAGTTCCATCCCGCGCCGGTCCGACGGGACCGTCTGGACCGGCCCGACCTGCTGGTCGTCGACATCGATCCGCCGGAGGACGACGCGTTCGCGATGGCCGTCGAGGTCGCACACCTGGTGTTGGAGGTGCTCGACGATCTCGACTTGCCGTACGGCGTGAAGACGACCGGCGGGAAGGGCCTGCACGTCGTGGTGCCCATCGACCGGAGGGTCGACCAGCAGGAGCTGCGTGCCGCCGTCACCCGGCTCACGGACATCGTGATCGAGCGCCGCCCCGACCTCGTGACCGACGCGTTCCGCAAGGCGAAGCGCGGCGGACGCGTGATGCTGGACCCGTCGCGCAACGGGACCGGCGCGACGATCGTGGCGCTCTACTCGCCGCGCGCGCGGCCGGACGCGACGGTGTCGTTCCCCGTCGCGCCAGAGGAGCTGGGCTCCGTGTCGCCGGCGGACTTCACGCTGCGGACGGTGCCGTCCCTGCTCCGCGGACCCGGGCCGAAGCGATGGCGGACCCTCGCGAGCGAACGCGGCCGGCTCCCGGGCTCGCTCCTCCGCTCGGGGTAGCGTACGGACGCGACCGCACCCCACGGAGGAGGACGCATGCCGGACGACGAGCTCCCGTCAGCACCGCCGCCAACACCGCCGTCGGCGTGGGTGCCACCGCCGCCGGAGCAGCCCGAAGCGACCCCGTCGGCTCCGCCGACGGGCGCCGACCTCGCGCTCGCCCTCGTCGGCGGTCTCGCCGGCGCGATCATCGGCGGCATCGTGTGGGGCTACCTCCTCAAGACCACCAAGACGGAGCTCGGGATCGTGGCGATCGGGGTGGGGGTCCTCGCGGGCTTCGGCGTCGCGCTCCTGGCCAGAGGCAAGCACGGCCGGGCCTTCCAGGTGATCGCCGCCCTGGCAGCACTGGTCGGCATCCTGTGGGGCAAGTACTTCGGCTTCGTGATCGTGGGCCGCGACGTCCTCGAGAGCGAGTTCGGGATCCCGGGCGACACCCTTCCGCTCTTCTCGGGCGACACGTTCTCCCTGTTCACGAACGCCTTCTCGGAGCTGTTCAGCGGCTTCGACGTCGCGTGGATGGTGTTCGCCGTCTACACGGCGTGGCGGATCCCGGCCGGTCTCGGCTTCGGCCGCATGGTGCCGGGAACCCGGCGGGGGTAACCCTCCGTACGTGTAGCCCGAGCGGCAGCTCCGGGCGTCACTCCTCGTCGACGCGGCGGAGCTGCTTCACCTTCGCCCGACGCTTCTTGGCGGCGATCCGGCGCTCGACGGCCCGCTTGCTCGGCTTCGTGGGCCGGCGAGCGCGGGGCGGTGGGGCGAGCGCCTCGGCCAGCACGGCCTTCAGCCGCTCCTCAGCGGCCTCGCGGTTGCGGAGCTGCGAGCGCTCCTCCTGGGCGGCGATCGTGAGGACCCCGTCGACGAGCCGGGGCGCGAGCCGCTCGAGGACGCGTGCACGCTGGACCGGCCCCAGCGCGGTGGTCGTGGTGAGGTCGAGGCTGAGCTGGACCCGCGAGTCCGCGGTGTTCACGGACTGACCGCCGGGACCCGAGGACCGGCTGAACCGCCAGCGGAGCTCGTTCTCCGGGATCGTGACGGAGCGCGTGACACGAAGCGGACCAGGCATCGCGCTATCCGGCGGCTACTCGCTCCGCTGCGCGCATCAGGCGGAGCACGTTGCGGCCGGCGACCTTCGCGAGGTCGTCGTCGGTGTAGCCGCGATCGGCCAGCTCGGCGAACAGCCGCGGGGTAGGTGGAGACGTCCTCGAGCCCGTCGGGCATGCCGGGGAGCCCGTCGAAGTCGCTCCCGACGCCGACGTGATCGATCCCGGCGAGGTCGCGGATGTGGTCGATGTGATCGGCGACGTCGCGGATCGAGCTCGCCGGCGTGGGCTGGGCCTCCTCGAACCGCTCGACCGCCGCCCGGACGGCGTCGGGGTCGTCGGGATGCTCCGCCTTCAGACGCCGGGTCTCCCGCCACTCGGCCTCGTTGGCCTCCGCGCCCTCGGCGGTGAGGAACCACGGCACGAAGGTCGCGCAGATGACGCCGCCCGTACGACCGACCAGCTCGATCACGTCGTCCGGGACGTTGCGCGGCACGTCGCAGAGCGCGCGGGCGTTCGAGTGGGAGAAGAACACCGGCGCCTGCGAGACCTCGATCGCCTGCCGCATCGTGTCCTCGGACACGTGCGACAGGTCCACGAGCATCCCGAGGCGGTTCAGCTCGCGAACGACCTCTTCGCCGAACGTCGTGAGGCCGCCGTGCGCGCGCTCGCCGGTCCCCGAGTCGGCCCACGGCGTGTCGTCGTTGTGCGTGAGCGTGAGGTAGCCGGCGCCGAGGCCCGCGAGGATCCGCAGCGCGCCGAGCGACGAGCCGATCGACTGGCCTCCCTCGACACCGATCATCGAGGCCACCTTGCCGGTCGCCGCGATCCGCTCCACGTCGTCGGCCGTGCGGGCGAGCTCCAACCGGTCGGGGTGCGCACGAACGAGCGCGAACAGCGTGTCGATCTGCTCGAGCGTCATCGTCACCGCGGCGTGCGGGTCGGCGAGGTCCGACGGGACGTAGACGGACCAGAACTGCCCTCGCACGCCTCCCCGCTCCAGGCGCGGGAGATCCGTGTGGAGGCTCGGGACGGGCCCACCGACGTCGGGCGACTCGCCCTTCTCGGCCGCCTTCCGCAGCGCCCAGACGAGGTCGTTGTGCCCGTCGATCAGCGGCGCCGACCGGAGCAGCTCGAGGATCCGCTCTCGGTTCTGGGCAGCCATCGGCCGATGCTACCCAGCCGCCTCCCCCGAGGCCTCCACGTCGTCGGCGGGCGCCGACGGGTCCTCCTCGGCGCTCGGCTCGGTCGCCGGTGTCGTGGCGTCACCGTCGCCCGCCGGCTCGCCGTCACCGGCGTCGTCGACCTCGGTCACATCTCCGGTCCCCGCCCCGTTCCTCGTCGTCTCGGAGACCACGTTCGACGGCGGCGCGGACCCACCCTCGTTGGTGGCGACGACCCGATAGAAGTACGTCGTGTGGCGCTCGAGACCGACATCGCTGTACACGGTGACGTCCTGTCCGGTGGTCCCGATGGCCGCCCACTCGGTGCTCCCGTCGGCCGACCGCTCGATCCGGTAGCCGCTCTCGTTCGCGACGTCGCTCCAGGCGAGATCGATCGTGGTCTGGGACCTCGACGTCACCTGGAGGACCGTCGCCTCCGGGGGATCCACCGGCGTCGTCGCCGATACGACGTCGGAGGGCGGCGCCGAGGCCCCACTCTGCAGGATGACGAGCACCCGATAGAAGTACGTCTCCTCCGGATCGAGGCCGGCATCCGTGTAGGCGGTCACCTCGTCGCCGGTGGTCGCCACCCTGACCCAGCCGGTCCCGGCCTCCGTCGAGCGCTCGAGCTCGTATCCGGTCGCCGCGGCAACCCGGGCCCAGGACACGCGGATCACGGTGGAGGATCGAGGCTCCGCCGCCACGAACGCCGGGGTGGTGCTCTGGCCCTGGCCCCCGGCCGAACCACGATCGGGCACCAGACCGGAGGCGGCCTCGGCCGGACCGCTCGGAGATCCTTCCGCGAGATCGACGAGGGACGTCGACGGGTCAGCCGACCGGTTCGCCGGGACGCACGCCACGACCGGTCGCGGCCGTCCCCTCCTCGAGGCTCGTCGGGATCGAAGGCCCGAGGGCAGACGTCTGCTGCCGTTCGAGCGTTCGGGATCGTCAAGGCCAACGCCGCGATCACGAGCGCCGCCCCGGCGCTGAGGACGATGAGCCTCTCGGCACGGCGCCGTCCCGACGTCGACGAGCCCATGCGCCAGAGGGCCTCGAGCTGCCGGATCTCCCGTCGCGCCCGATGTCGCCCGTTCGTCGCCATGAACACAGACGTGCCCAGGACGAGCGCGTTCAGCGCGAAGAAACCGGCGATGAGCCAGACCGCGATCTCCACAACGGCTCAGCGTACGCCTGCTCACTCGCCCGGAAGCAGTCGGCCCTCCGGGGGACTATGGATGACCTCGAACACAACCTCTCGGGCAACCGCGGAGCGCGAGGACCGGCCACTCACCTCGCCTCGACTTGGCAGGAGGAGCCCGCTTCGCATACGGTCGGAACAGCTCTCGGACCGTCGACCCTGGAGGGCGATGTGCGTCGTTCGCTTGGTGTCGTGGGAGCCGCGGCCCTGTTGCTTGCCGCGGCGCCCCCAGGCCGATGCCTCGCCTCCACGCGCGGGCCGCTTCATCGTCGTCCTGGATGACTCCGTGGCCTCACCGGCGCAGGTCGCTGCGGAGCACGCGTCGGAAGTTCCATCTCGACGTCACCGCCGTGTACGGATCCGCGCTCCGCGGGTACGCGGCCAGGGTCCCGGGGGCGGCGCTCGCCGCGCTCCGGGCCGACCCCCGCGTCGCCTCGGTGAGCCGCGACCGTCCCATGCGGATCCAGGCCCAGGCTCTCCCCACAGGCGTCAACCGGGTCGAAGGGGACCTGAGCAGCACGCGATCCGGCAACGGCGTGGGGATCGTGAACGCCACCGTCGCCGTGATCGACACGGGGATCGACGTGGACCATCCCGAGCTGAACGTCGTGGGCGGGAAGAACTGTTCGACCGGCTCCACGTTCGACGACGGCAATGGGCACGGCACGCACGTGGCCGGCACGATCGGGGCACGGGACAACGCCGTGGGGGTCGTCGGCGTGGCTCCCGGGGTTCGTCTCTACGCCGTCCGCGTCCTCAACAACTTCGGATCCGGAACGAACTCCACGGTGCTGTGCGGGATCGACTTCGTCGACTCAAGGTCGCCGGCCAAGGGCGGGACGATCACCGTGGCGAACATGAGCATCGGCGGCCCGGGCGCCGACGACGGCGCCTGCGGCAGCATCGACGGCGACGTGGTCCACGCGGCGATCTGCCGGGCCACGGCGGACGGCGTCACGTTCGTGGCCGCGGCCGGCAACGCCGACAGGACCTTCGTCGGGCAGATACCGGCTGCGTACGACGAGGTGCTCACCGTGACGGCCATCGCCGACATGAACGGTCGGCCGGGTGGCGGGGCCGATCGCCGCGTGCGGTGGCGACGTCGACGACACGGCGGCGGACTTCAGCAACTTCGCTCGCTCGGGCACACAGGACGCCGCCCACACCATCGCGGCACCCGGGGCATGCATCCACTCGACCTGGAAGGGCGGCGTGTACCGGCGGCTGTCTGGCACGAGCATGGCGACGCCCCACGTCGCAGGCGCCGTCGCGCTCTGCATCGCTAGCGGTCGGTGCGCGGGGCTCACCCCCGCGCAGATCGTGCAGAAGGTCCGCGCGGACGCGGCTGCCCGGCCGGTCTCCTACGGCTTCGACGGAGACCCCTCCCGCCCGATCGTGGATCCCGGGGGCACCACCCGCTTCTACGGTCATCTCTTGTACCTCGGGGGCTACTAGGACAAGCACCGTCGAGCGGTATGCTTTCCGCATGTCACAACAGATTGCGATACGCATCCCAGACGCCCTCGCTGACCAGCTCGAGGAGCTCGTCTCGTCGGGTCGTTTCGAGACCAAGGCGGACGCCGTCCGCACTGCCCTGGAGTCGATGATCGACGCCGCGCGGAGGGCGGACATCGGCCGGCAGATCGTCGAGGGATACCGGCGCGTCCCTCAGGAGGACGAGGACGTCGCCGCGGCGAGCCAGGCGGCCACCCGCTCGATCGACGAGGAGCCGTGGTGAGATGACGATCGAGCGCGGCGAGGTCTGGTGGGCCGAGACGCCTCGAGTCGTCGAAGGGCCGGCCGTTCCTCGTGCTCACGCGGAACGAGGCGATCCCCGTGCTGCGGACCCTGCTCGTCGCCCCGGTCTCCCGCACGATCCGGCGCATCCCGACGGAGGTCCCTCTCGGCCTGTCCGAGGGCTTGCCGGTGGCGTCCGCGGCGACGTTCGACGCCGTGCTCACGGTTCCGAAATCGATGCTGGTCCGCCGGATGGGAGCCCTCGCGCCCGAGCGCCATGCCGAGCTGTGCGAAGCGTTCGCGGCGGCCGTCGATTGCTGACGCGATCGGCGATGCGAGATGCTGGACCCGTGGCCGACTGGAACCAGGGCATCATCGAGGAGTTCCGCGCCAACGAGGGGAAGGTCGGCGGCTACTTCGACGGCGCCACGGTCCTCCTGCTCCACACCACCGGTCGGCGCACGGGGAAGGCGCACGTCACGCCCCTGGTGTATCTCCCCGACGGAGACCGCTGGGTCGTGGTCGGTTCGAAGGGCGGCGCGCCCGCGGACCCCGACTGGGTGCGCAACCTCGAGGCGAACGACGAGGCCGCGATCGAGGTGGGCACCGAGACGATCCCGGTGCGCGCCACGGAGATCCTGCGCGGGGGCGCCGACTGGGACGACCTCTACGCCCGTCAGGTCGCGCGCCGGGAGGGCTTCGCCGAGTACCTCGTGAAGACGGAGGGCATCCGGACGATCCCGGTGATCGTCCTCGAACGTCGCGCGGCCTAGAAGTCTCGGCGCCCCTCGAAGTGCGCCGCGACCTCTGGTCGGGTGAGCTGATACAGCGCCACGCGATGCCCGCCCGGGCCCTCGAACGAACAGATGGGCCCGTGCGGGATCTCGAACCGGTGCTCCCGACGCCAGCCCTGACCCTCGAGGGTCCCGAGCGCCTCGTCCAGGTCGGGGACCCGGTACACGAGGATCGGGCGATCGCCCTCCAGGTGATCCGTCAGCAGGACGAGCGGGGGACCTGCGCTCAGCTCGACGGCCGCCACCCGCGTCCCCATCGAATCGATCGCGAACACCACCCGACCGCCGAGGACCTCGCCGAACCATCGGAGGTCCTCGGCGACGTCGCGGCTCGGAACGTAGAGGAAGTCGAGCGAGCCGAACGGCGCTTCGTCGGGCACTACGAGGCGAGCGCGGCGAGCGCGTTCGGAACGGTGTCCTCCGGCGTCACCGGCGACCACACCTGCTCGATCCGCCCCTCCTCGTCCACGAGGAACGAGGAACGCAGGATGCCCATGTACGTGTGACCGCCGCGATGCTTCTCGACCCACGTGCCCCAGGCCGTCGCGACCGCGTGGTCCTCGTCGGCGAGCAACGGGAAGCCGAGCTGGTACTTCTCGTCGAACCTGAGCTGCTTCCCGGGATCGTCCGGCGAGATCCCCACGACGTCGAGGCCGATCCCGACGAGCTCCTGCCGATGGTCGCGCAGATCGCACGACTGGACGGTGCACCCGCTCGTGTCGGCCTCCGGGTAGAAGTACACGAGCAGCTTCTTGCCGCGGTAGTCCTCGAGCCGAACCTTCTCACCGTGCTGCTCGAGGAGCGAGAACTCAGGTGCGGGGTCGCCCACCTTGAGCGTCGTCATGTCCGTCACTCTATGCGCGAGCCGAACGAACGACCGCTCGGCTTCCGTCGAGAGATCGAGCCGTCCGGCCGATGGTCGGTGTGATCGCGCCACGGATACACTCGCCGCTCATCTCCGACCGCTCACGACCCCAGGAAGGGACCCCCCGCATGAGCGTGAAACGTCTGTTGTTGGCGGCCACCGCCGCGAGCCTCCTCGTCATCGGACTCGTGCCGATGGCACACGCGGCGAAGATCGACGCCGGAGTCTGCATCGAGCGCCACGACCGCCTGGGCCCCCAAGGTCGGCTCCGCGACACCGTGGAACGCCCGGAGGTCGACGAGCTGCAGGGCTGGATCGCCAAGCACCCTCGGCTCGCGGCTCGCGCGGCGACCGCCGCGGCCACCGGTGACACCGTGGTGGTCCGGACGTGGGTCCACGTGTTGCGCGAGGACCTCACGATCGCGGGCGGGAACATCCCGCGCCGCTGGATCGACGATCAGATCGCGGTGATGAACGCGGCGTTCGGCGGTGACACGGGCGGCGCCGACACGGGGTTCGCCTTCGAGCTCGCCGGCGTGACCCGCACCACGAACGAGGACTGGTTCCACATGCACAGCCAGGGACAGGACCGCAAGATGAAGTTGGCCCTGAAGCGCGGCGGTCTCCGCACCTTGAACATCTACACGGTGGACCACCGGACGCTGCTCGGCTACGCGTGGCTCGCCCAGGACGCCGAGAAGGTCGGCGTGCTCGACGGCGTGGTCGTCCACTACCAGTCGCTCCCGGGGGGCAACTTCGAGATCTACAGCGAGGGTGACACCGCGGTGCACGAGGTCGGCCACTGGATCAACCTCTTCCACACGTTCGACGGAGGCTGCAACCGCGGCGACCAGGTCGACGACACCGCGCCCGAGGCCTCGCCCGCGTTCTTCTGCCCCGAAGGCAGGGATACGTGCGGAGATGCCGGCCTCGACCCGATCACGAACTTCATGGACTACACCCAGGACGACTGCATGTTCGAGTTCACCGCCGGACAGGCGGTGCGGATGCAGCAGGCCTGGGCCGCGTTCCGCGCGTAGGAGCCGCTAGCGGAGATCGGGGTTCAGCGAGTAGGTCGGGACGATCCGTCCGCGCTCCAGAACGTGGTCGTCGATCGCGGCGAGGAACTGACCCAGCGTGAACCCGGGTTCGAGGCCGAGCGAGCCGACGTCGAGCGCGTACACCGACGTCTCGTAGTGGTGGACGCGCTCGTCGTTCCACGGCGGGAACGGTCCATCCCACCCGCCGTAGGTCCCCTCGAGGTCCGCGTTGCCCTCGAAGAGCCCGCGGTACCCGTTCTGCCCCGTGACGGCGCCGAGCGCCGGCGGCTCCGGCGGCTTGCCGTGGGCGACGAACCCGTCGCCGCCGGCGCCCTCCGGGAGCTCGTGCACGGACGGAGGGATGTCGGCGACGAGCCAGTGAGCGAACTCCACGCGCGGCTCGTCGTCGCCGAGCGACAGGCCTTCCACGCCCATCCGTGTGCGGTCGGCGGGGACGTCGGGATCGACCACGGAGATCGCGAAGGACAGCGTTCCCTCCGGCTCCCCCGACCACCGTAGGTGTGGGCTGAGGTCGCGCCCCGCCATCTCCGCTTTGCCTTCTGGCGTCGGCGTCGCCACCGCGTACGTCTCGGCGATCGGCTGGCGGTCGGCGATGCTCGTGCTCTCGACCTTCAACGCCATCGCGACCTCCTCCTCGATCGGCTCGTGGAAGTCTACGGTCGAGCCGCGAACAGCTCCTCGAGGGAGGCGGCCTCTTCCTTCGCCGCACGACGCGCCTCCGCGGAGAGCCGTTCGAACGGATCGAGGACGATCCGCCCTTCATCGACGCGCCAGCTGCCCGCGACCTGCCCGTCGACGAGGAACGTGTGGATCGACTGCGGGGTCTTGGTGTTGAAGACCCGCGCCCGGTGGCGCTCCGGAAGGATCTGCGTACGGCGGGCATGGACCAGCAGCGTGGCATCCCACGCGGGGAGGAAACGCACCGGGGCGGGCGTGTCGGCATCGGGGAGCGGTGCGCGCGCCACATCGAGCAGTTCCGCGCCGCCCTCGTCGAGGAAGCGCCGGAGCGTGATCCGCTCGAACGCCGGGGCCAATGCCCGAGCCGGGATGCCCGTGAAGCTGGCGACGTCCGCCCGGGACGCCGGCCCGAACGCGGCGAGGTAGCGCTTGACGAGGTGGTCGATCCCCTCCTCCTCGGTGATCGTCGGCGGCTCCCCGAGCCAGTCCGATGCGAGCCCGAACAGGTCGGCCCTCGGCTGCTCCCAGGTCCCGAAGGGCGGTACCCGGACGAGATCGAGCCAGAGCCCGGCCCCGTACCACGTGGGGGTGTCGAAACCGAGCGACGCGACGATCTCGGCGCGACGTTTCGGTCCGTCGGCGAGGAACCGCGCGGTCTTCCTTGCCGCGGCGGCCGCATCGCTCGCCGGACGGCGGAAGCCCCGGACCCATCCAGCTCGCCGGTGCTCGCGGATCGCGGCGGTGAAGAGCCAGAAGTCCCGCCGGGACGCCATGTGGATCGTGGTCCGCATCATCCAGGCCTGCACGACCGTCTTCCGCTGGAGCGCTCGCGTCAGGTCGTCGCGGCGGAAGCCGTCCAGCCGGGTCCGAAGAGCGATGTACCCCGCGGGTGCGTACTGCGTCTGGAGGCCCCCGACGCGTTCGATCGCCCTGGGGATGTTCGTGCCGAGTCTCTCCAGGAGGCCCTGTCGAGCGAGGAGGGCACGGTTCAGCTCTCGCTCGGACAGCGGTCGGTCGGCGTCGGGAGGAGGGGGCATGAGGGCGGGAGCCTAGTTCCACCGGCCGACGCACGTGGGTCGCGGATATGCAACAGTTGGCGGGAGGAGGAGATCGACGGATGACGCTCCAGATCATCGCGACGAGGGACGGGTACCGCCTCGAAGGGGAGCTCGACATGGCCACCGCCGACGGGTTGCAGGAGGTGCTCCACGCGGCCGCCTACGGCGACGATCCCGTCGTGCTCGACTTCTCAGCCGTGAAGTTCATGGACAGCAGCGGTCTCCGGGCGCTCCTGCAGTGGGCCGGCTCGGACGACTGTGGCCCGGTCGTGATCAAGGACCCGTCTCCCCAGGTCAGCCGCCTCCTCGAGATCACGATCCCGGACGGGGCGCCCGGCTTGCGGGTCCGGTCGACACCCGACCCCGAGCCACCCTCACCTGGCGACTAGCCTTCCGGCTCGTCCCCTTCCGGCGTCGATTCCACGACGTGGTCCGGCGTGTGGTGGATCGCCGGCACGGTGCCGAGCCGCCCCGCCTGGTAGTCGTCGAACGCCTGGACGAGCTCCTCGCGCGTGTTCATCACGAACGGGCCGTACCAGGCGACCGGCTCCCGGATCGGGCGGCCGCCGAGCACCAAGACCTCGAGCGCGGGCGCGCGGGACTCCTGGGAGGCGGCCGCCTGCATCCGGACGACGTCGCCGGCGCCGAGGACGGCGAGCTGGCCGGTCGCGACCGGCCGGCGATCGTCGCCCACCGATCCCACCCCCGACAGCACGTAGACCAAAGCGTTGAACGCCGGGTTCCAGGGGAGGTCGAGCCGCGAGCCCGGGGAGATGCTCGCGTGCACCATCGTCATCGGCGTGTAGGTCTGCCCGGGGCCGGTCCAGCCGCCGAGCTCTCCCGCGATCACCCGCACGAGCGCCCCGGCGTCTGCGGACGCGAGCAAACCGACCTCGCTCCCCCGGAGATCCTGGTACCGCGGAGGGGTCCACTTCTCGGCCTTGGGCAGATTGACCCAGAGCTGGATCCCGTGGAACAGGCCTCCGCTGGCGACCAGGTGCTCCGGCGGCTTCTCGATGTGGAGGATCCCGGCGCCCGCGGTCATCCATTGGGTGTCCCCGTTGGTGATCACGCCGCCTCCACCGTTCGAGTCCTGGTGCTCGAAGATGCCGTCGAGCATGTACGTGACGGTCTCGAAGCCCCGGTGGGGGTGCCAGGGCGTGCCCTTCGGCTCACCCGGCGCGTACTCCACCTCGCCCATCTGATCCATGTGCACGAACGGGTCGAGGTCCGTGAGGTCCACGCCGGCGAACGCACGGCGGACCGGGAACCCTTCGCCCTCGAAGCCACCGGGCGCCGTCACGACCGCGCGGACGGGGCGGACGACGGCGGATCCGCTCGCTCCTGAGAGGCGAGGGAGCTCGGTGACGTCGTCGACGGTGATGGCGGGCATGTCTTCCTCCGAACCAGCGGATGGGGCGAGCCTATTCCTGTCGGCGGCAGCCGGCTGATCTCTGCGAGAGGCGTAGGGTTGATCGCGTGGAGGGGTCGGCCGTCTACCGGACCGAGTCAGGCATGATCTTCCGGGTCTCCGAGGACGCCGACGGCCACCTCTCCGTCGGCATCCTGGAGGGCTCCCGCTGGGTCGACGCGCGGATCGGGGTCGTCGGCCTCCGCCGGTCTCCCACCACGGTTCGCCTGACGCCGAAGCAGATCGAGCGTCTCCCGGCGTAGTTCAGTCGACGAGCCCGGGCGGGACGTTCCCCAGCTGCGACTCGATCTCCTCGGCGGTCGCCACGGGCGGGCCCGGCTCGATCAGGCCCGCTTCCCGATCCTTGCGTCGCTGCACGCGCGCGAGCCGCCGCTCCTCGGCGGCCGCCGCTTTCTTCGCCTTCACGTCCTTCCGCTGTCGTTTCCCGAACGTCTCCGGCATGGTCCATCTCCTCTGTCTCGTTTCACGTGCGGCCACACGTGCGGGCGTCCTCGGCGGGCGCGCGGCGATGTCCGCGCGGAGCCGGGTGCCGAGCGAGATGTCGGCGGCTGCGCAGACGATCCCCGCGCCGACCGATATCCCCCAGGATACCTGCAAGCTGCGCGTTTCCCCCAGCGGGGCGGCCGGTCAGGCTCCCGAACGGTCTTCGATCTCCCAGGCGTGATCGAGAACGTGCCAAGCGGAACGGCGCACGAAGTACCTCGCCGACCACCTCGCGCCACCCCGGGGACCCTTCTCCGGGATGCCGTCGACGAGCGCTCGCTCCAATCCTTCGAGCACCGCGGCCCGTTCTTCTTCCCGCGCGGTGGCAGCCTCGCCGTCCCGATATGCCGGCGGTTTCCCGGCGATCATCCGCAGGTAGCCGCCTTCGCTGCCCACGACGTGCTCGACGATCGCGTCCACTTCCCGGCCGCCGCCGCGCGGCCCCTTCTCAGAGGACCGTCCGCTTCCTCGACCGCATGGTCGAACGCGGCCCAGCACGCCTCGAGGATCCGAGCGTTCTTCGTCAACCAGCGCCGGTCGATCGGGGCGGCGTCTGCCTTGGGGGCGATCGACGGGGCCCCGAAGTCGGTGGTCGCGTCGCCCTTCATCCGCTCGACGACCGCGAGGGTAGACGCGCGCGCCGGCGCCGTGAATCGGACGCCGGATCCCTTCAGGACACGCGCGTAGCGCGCGCCGTAGTCGAACAGCGCCTCGAGCGCGGCGTCCTCGTCACGCCCGGCGCGACACCAGCCCGGCCAGTCGATCGCGCCGGCGAACGCGCGCTTCCCCGTGGCCTCGACGTACGCCTCGACGGGCATCCGTCGAGGCTACGTGCTTTCCAGCTGACCGCCGACGTAGCTCGCGCGGCCGTTCCCCTCGTAGAGGTACTCCACGACTCCGTCGAGCCCGGGCTGCTCCAGATCCGTGTTGTCGTCGACCTCGGGTCGTTCGGGCCAATACACGGGATGGCCTTCCTCGAGCTTGTCGTCCGCTATCTCTTCTTCGCGCCCGTCCAGCGGGCCGCCCACGAACGCCACACGCATCCTCGACCACCTCCGACAGCCCTCATACCCTCCTCGGGATCGGGGGAAGCCTCAGGCTTTCTGGTTCTTTGGCTGGTTCTTTGGCGGGTTCGTCGGCTTCTTCTTCGGCTTCGGCTGCTTCGGCGGAAGTGCTTCGGCGTGATCGAGCGAGCGGGCGGCCCACTCGTGGACGCGTTGGGGGTCGTCGCGCCACGCGTCGGGGAGGACGACGTACTCGCGCATCGGGCGGCCGGGCATCGGCTCGAAGACCCGTCCACCCGCTTCGAGCACCTCCGCGCGATCGGCCTCCGGGAGCCGAACGAGGACGTCCTCGCCGAAGATCCCCATGAACATGTTCCCGTTCACGAACGCCGACAGCTGGCCGAACATCGGACGGATCTTCACGGCCGGGTGGTCGGGCACGATCGACGCGAAGTAGTCCTTCGTCTCCGCGGTCGGCTTCGGCAGCTTCGAAGGCGACACGCCGGCACCCTACCGCGGGAGCACGAACGAGATCGTGGTGCCGGTGGGAGCGCTCTCCGCGCGGATCCGGCCGCCGTGGGCCTCGACGAGCGACTTCGCGATCGCCAGCCCGAGGCCGGCGCCGGGCGAGTCGGGAGCCTTCGAGAACCGGTCGAACACGTGCGGGAGCCGGTCCGTCGCGATCCCGGAACCGCTGTCGGTGACCGAGAGCTCGACCCCGTCGGCCGAGGCAGCGGCCGCGACCGTCACCACGCCACCCGAGGGCGTGTGTCGGAGCGCGTTCGACAGCAGGTTGCCGAGGACCTCCCCGATCCGCAGGCGGTCGACCTCGACCTCCGCGATCGGTTCGGCGACGCTCGTCTCGAGCCGGACC
The DNA here is from genome assembly GCA_963724415.1 of uncultured Actinomycetota bacterium. GTDB lineage: Bacteria > Actinomycetota > UBA4738 > UBA4738 > HRBIN12 > JAJNBA01. The sequence continues at coordinate 33,842 of CAVRUS010000013.1, forward strand.
CCGGCCTCGCTCGCCTGAGCGGCGAACGATCGGACGGCGGCGTCGATCAGATCGTGCGGCTGGGTCGGCTCGCGATGCAGCGTGAGCGCGCCCGCCTCGGCGGTCGAGAGGGTCTGCAGGTCGTTCAGCAGCCGCGACATCACCTTGGTCTCTTCCAGGACCGAGGCCAGGTGCGCCTCGTCGATGGGATGGACGCCATCGATCAGCGCCTCGAGGTTCGCCTGGATCACGGACAGCGGTGTCCGGAGCTCGTGCGCGACGTCCGCGAGCAGTTGCCGGCGCCGGGCCTCGTTCGAGCCGAGCCGCTCCGTCATCGCGTTGAACGAGCGCCCGAGCCGCTGCACCTCTCGCGGGCCTCGCTCCTCGACACGGGTCTCGTAGTCCCCGGCGGCGACGCGGTCGGCGGCTTCCATCACGTCGACGACCGGCGACGCGAACCGGCGTCCGGCGCGGACGACGAGGAGCACCACGACCACGACGACCACGATCCCGATCGGGAAGAACGGGCCGCGGTGCCCGTCGTCACGGAAGAAGAACCCACCGATCAGTGCGGATAGGCCGGCGATCGCGACCACGACGAACACGAGGAACACGAGGAACTTCCCGAGGAAGTGCCGGCGCATGCCGCGCCACGCCTGCGGGCCCTGGGGCGGCCAGTCCTCGTCGTCGGGCCACCACGGAGGCTTCCCGCGACCCCACGGCGGCCCGCCACCCCATGGCGGTCCGTGTGGATGCCTGGATCGCCTGGTCCTCAGTCATCGGCGAACCGATATCCCACGCCGTGGACCGTCAGGACGTACCGGGGCGTCCCCGGCTCCGGCTCGAGCTTCTTTCGGATGTTCTTCACGTGCGCATCGATCGCGCGCTCGTAGGACTCGATCGCCACGCCGTGGATCGCGTCCAGGAGCTGCCCTCGAGTGAAGACCCGCCCCGGCTCGCGGGCGAGCGCGGCGAGGAGCTGGAACTCCGTGGGAGTGAGCTCGACCGCCCGGCCGTCCACCGTGACCCGCATCCGTTGCGGATCGATCTCGACGTCGGCCACGCGGATCGGGTGCTCCCGCAGCATCTCCGCGGTGGAGGTGCGCCGCAGGACGGCGCGCACGCGAGCGACCAGCTCCTTCGGGCTGAACGGCTTCACGACGTAGTCGTCGGCCCCGAGCTCGAGCCCGACGATCCGGTCGGTCTCCTCGCCCCGGGCGGTCAGCATCACGATCGGGACCTGCGAGGAGCCGCGGAGCTCGCGCGCCACGTCGAGGCCGTCGATGCCCGGGAGGCCGAGATCGAGGACGACGAGATCGGGGCGCGCGCCGCGTGCGCTCGCGATCGCCGCCTCCCCAGAGGAAGCCACGATCACGTCGAAGCCGGCGTCCGTGAGGTAGTCGCGCACCACCCGCGCGATCTTCATCTCGTCCTCGACGACCAAGACGGTCTTCATCGGGCGCCTCCTCCGACCGAACAGTGCAGCGGAAGCGGGACGGTGGCAACCGTGGCCGCCACCGTCCCGCGTTCCGTGACCTCAGGCGCTCGAGGGTTCGCCCCCGGCGCTGGTGCCGCCGCCGCTCTCGTGCTGGCGGCGGTGCCACTCCTCGTACCCCTGCTCCCAGTCGCCGTGGCCACCTGGGCCGTGCCAACCAGACCCGGGGCCGTGGCCGTTGTGACCCTGGCCGTGCCGCCGCCACATCGCTCCCTTGAACGCGAACAGCGCCAGGAAGAAGAGCGGGATGAAGAGGAAGAACGGGAAGAACCCGAAGCCGTGGCCGCCGATGTAGCGGACCACCTCCACGTTCCCCGATTGCTGGAGCCCTTCGTTGAGGCCCAGGTTGTAGGCGCCGATACCGACCCCCACGATCAACAGGACCGCCAGGATCGCGGCGCCCCATCCGAACCCGCGTCGCATCTCGAACCTCCTTGCCGGATGGGTCCCTCCCATCCCTGGCATCAGCCTCGCGCCGGCCTGTGAAGGAGTGATGAAGGTCCTGAGGAGGGTTCGCGTACGCTGCGTGCATGCTGCAGGGCGATCGGGTCGTGCTCCGGCCGGTCCAGGCATGGGACCGAGAACGCCTGTACGAGCTCGTGGAGACGATCGAGATCCGGGCGCTCTCTTCAGGGAAGCCACCGCTGCCGCTCTCCCTCGAGGAGATCGAGGCACGCGACAAGCGCTGGATCGAGGAGCGGCACGAGGACTCGGCCTGGTTCGCGATCGACGTCGACGCGGAGCTGATCGGCATCTGCGGTCTGCACGAGATCGATCACTACCAGCAGCTCGCCGAGGTGGGGATCCGCATCGGGAAGGACCACTGGGGCAAGGGTCTGGGCCAGGATGCGGTCCGCACGTTGGTTGAGTACGGCTTCCGCCATCTCAACCTCGCGAAGATCTCTCTGCGGGTGCTCGCCGACGACGAGCGGGCGGTGGGCGCGTACCGCAAGGTCGGGTTCGTCGAGGAAGGCCGACTGCGCGCGCATGCGTGGTACGACGGCGCGCGCCACGACGAGCTGGTGATGGCCGTGCTCCGCGAGGAGTGGACGCAGCCCGGCACGTAGAGGTCCCGGGGCTATCCGGATTCGACGGTACGCTCATGCCTATGGGGGTGGTCATTTGAAGGCTCGTCGCGCCGTCTTGGGTGTGTTCCTGTTCTCGTTCTGCGTCGGCCTGGTCGGGGTCCCGTCGGCATCGGCCACGTTCGCCACGCAAGGCGAGCGGATCGCGTTCTTCCGCACCCCGGCCGGCGAGAGCGACACCGAGCTCTTCACGATCCGGCTCGACGGAACCGGAACCAGGCGCCTCACGCACAACGACATCGACGAGTACGACCCGCGGATCTCCGCCGACGGGTCGCGGATCGTGTTCTGGGCGATCCCGGCGGACGGAACGGACTCGGAGCTCTACACGATCTGGTCCGACGGAACACACCGCCGCCGGCTCACCGACGACGACGTCTTCGACGGCAGCGCGACCTGGTCGCCCACCGGTGGCCGGATCGCGTGGGTAAGCGCCGGCGAAGCAACCAGGAAGACATCTTCACGATGCATCCGGACGGGACCCACATCCAGCGGGTGACGTTCTCGGAAGGCCCGGAGTGGATGCCGAGCTGGTCGCCGGACGGCGACATGATCGTGTTCGGCTGGTTCGACGACGACGGGGACTGGGAGGTATCGCAGATCCGCTCTTCCCCGAGCGGCATCGGCTTCAGCGGCCTGACCAACAACGACGGCATCGACTGATTTCGCCGGCGACTGGGCCCCGGACGGGAGCCGGATCGTGTACTGGACCGAACCGGGATGGCGACTTCGAGATCTTCACGATGCTGCCGGACGGCACCCAGAAGCACCGCGTCACCGACGAACGACTTCAACGGACCTGTATCCCGTTCTACGAGCCGAACGGCTCGCGCATCTACCTGAACCGGTTCCTGGGTGCCGACTGGGAGATCGTCTCGATCCGCACGGACGGCACGCAGGCCCGGAAGGTCACGGACAACGAGCTGAACGACTACCTGGTCGTCGACTGAGGGACGGTCACTCCAGCAGCTCGTCGATCTCGGCGAGCTCGTCCTCGCTGAGCTTCCACGCCTCGACGGCCGCGGCGTTCGCCCGGACCTGCTCGGCGCTCGTCGCCCCCGCGATCACGGTGGCGATCTCCGGTTGGACGGCCAGCCAGGACATCGAGAGCTCGAGGATCGTATGGCCGTGCTCCCCGGCGAACGCGCTCAGGCGCTCGACGACGTCGAAGCGTTCGTCGGTGAGGAACTCGTCCCAGCCGTCGCGACCGGCCATCCGCGTCCCCGGCGCCGGCGGCTGGCCCCGCCGGTACTTGCCCGTCAGCATCCCCGACGCGAGCGGGAAGTACGGCATGAAGCTGAGGCCGAGCCGGCCACAGGCGGGGAGCACCTCGTCGCGAGGCGCCCGTTCGAGGAGGCTGTATTCGTTCTGGACCGTCACGAAGGAGTGGACCTCGAGCTCCCGCGCGGCCTCGGCCGCCTCATCCAGCTGCTTCGCGGAGAAGTTCGAACAGCCGATCTCGCGGACCTTCCCCTCGTCGACCATGCGTGACATCGCGGTGAGCGTGTCGCCGATCGGCGTCGCGTCGTCGGGGGTGTGGAGGAGGTAGACGTCGATCCGATCGGTCCCGAGGCGGCGGAGGCTGTCCTCGCACGCCCGCACCACCCAGCGGGGATCGCCGCCCGTCATCCCGTCCGGTGGGGTCCGCATCCCGAACTTCGAGACGATCACGGCCCGGTCGCGCCGTGAGCCGAGCGCCCGTCCGAGGAACTCCTCGGAATGGCCGTCGCCGTAGAGATCTGCGGTGTCGAAGAGCGTGGCGTCGGCCTCGAAGGCGGCATCGACGACCTCTCGCGTGCGCTCCTCATCGATCCGCCGACCGAAGTTGTTGCAGCCGATCCCCGCCAGCGGCACCGGGATCGACCCGATCGTGCGCAGTTCCATCAGGCCATGTTCCCAGCCGGGGCTACGGTTCGGCGGTCTCCCGGGGGTGGAGCAGGCCGAACAGGTAGGCGTCTGTGAGCGCCTCCCACGACGCCTCGATGATGTTCTCGCTGACGCCGACCGTGGTCCACGAGCGCTCGCCGTTGGAGGAGTCGATCAGGACGCGCACGACCGCGCCCGTCCCGTGCGTCTCGGCGAGCACCCGCACGCGGTAGTCCTCGAGCTCGATGTGCCGGAGCTCCGGATAGTCGTTCGTGAGCGCCTTGCGGAGCGCGTCGTCCAGCGCGCCCACGGGCCCGTGGCCCTCGGCCGACTCGATGTGGCGCGAGCCCTTCGTGCGAACCTTGACCGTTGCCTCCGCGAGTGGCGACTCGTTGTCGCCGACCCGCTCCTCGACATGCACGCGGTAGCTGTCGATCTCGAAGAACGGCTGGGTCCAGCCCGACGCCCGACGCATCAGCAGCTCCAGGGAGGCGTCGGCGAGCTCGAACGTGTACCCGCGCGACTCGCGCTCCTTCAGCTGCTCGAGCACCACCGGGACGGCCGCGTCCTCGATCGCGAGATCGAACTCGGCGGCCTTCATCTTCAGGGTCGCGCCGCCGCCGAGGTCGGAGGCGACGACACCTCGCCGGTTGCCCACGGCGTCCGGCGAGACGTGCTCGTAGGCCTCGCTGAAGCGGGCGACGCCGCTCGCGTGGAGCCCCGCCTTGTGGGTGAACGCGAAGCGGCCCGCGTAGGGCTGCCGCGAATCCGGCGCGACGTTCGCGACCTCTGCCACGTAGTGCGCCACCTCGGTGAGGCGCTCGACCGCGCCGGGCGGCAGGCAGTCCGCGTCCATCTTCAGCACGAGGTTCGCGGCGATCGGCACGATGTCGGCGTTGCCGGTCCGCTCGCCGTAGCCGTTCACGACGCCCTGGACCTGGAGGACACCGGCCTCGACGCCGGCGAGGGCCGAGGCCACGGCGCAGCCGGCGTCGTTGTGGGTGTGGATCCCGAGGGGGACGCCGTCGACGCGCGCGCGGACCTCCCCCACGATGCGCGTGACGTCCGACGGGAGCGTGCCGCCGTTCGTGTCGCAGAGCACGAGCCGCTCGGCGCCCTCCTCGGCCGCGGCTTCGAGCACGCGGACGGCGAAGTCGGCGTTCCCGAGGTAGCCGTCGAAGAAGTGCTCGGCATCGAAGAAGACCCGGCGCCCCTGCGCACGGAGGTGGCGGACCGTGTCCCGGACCATCGCGACGCCTTCATCGAGATCGGTCCGGAGCGCCTTCTCGACGTGGACGTCCCAGCTCTTGCCCACGAACGTGACCGTCTCGGTGCCGGCGTCGAGGAGGTCACGCAGGGTCGCGCTGTCCTCGGCCTTCTCGCCCGCCCGCCGCGTCATCCCGAACGCGACGAGCTCCGCGTGCTCGAGCGTCTCCTTCGCGGCGAGGCGGAAGAACTCCGTGTCGCGCGGGTTCGCGCCCGGCCAGCCGCCCTCGATGAACGGCAGGCCGAGCTGATCGAGCTTGCGGAGGATCCGCATCCGGTCCTCGACGGAGTAGGACAGGCCCGGCGCCTGGGCGCCGTCGCGCAGCGTCGTGTCGTAGAGCTCGACGCGGGGGCCACGGCGTGGAGGTCGCGCCGCCAGTCATACCGCGGCCGCCTCGACGACCAGGTCGCCGACCTCCTGGGTGGAGTAGCCCATCTCGCCCGCGCGCATCGACGCGAGCTTCGTGCAGGCGAACCGGATCCCGGCGTCGATGCGCCCCGCGGCACGCTCTTCACCGAGCTGCGCCAAGAGCATCCCGGTGGCGCCGATCGCCGCGAGCGGGTTGATCGTGCCTTTGCCGGTCTCCGACGGCGCGGTCCCGCCGATCGGCTCGAACATCGACACGCCGGCCGGGTTGATGTTGCCGCCCGCGGCGATCCCCATCCCGCCCTGGATCATCGCGCCGAGGTCCGTGATGATGTCGCCGAACATGTTGTCCGTGACGATCACGTCGAAGCGCGAGGGCTGATCGAGGAAGTAGATGCACGCGGCGTCGACGTGCACGTAGTCGGTGGCAACATCCGGGTACTCGGTCGCCACTTCGTGCACGACGCGCTGGTAGAGGTCGCCTGCGAACGTCAGGACGTTCGTCTTGTGGACGAGGGTCACCTGACGCCGGCGCTCCGGACGCATCGCGTAGTCGAACGCGTAGCGGACGATCCGTTCCACGCCGTGCCGCGTGTTCACGGAGGACTGCACGGCCACCTCGTGGCGCGTGCCCTTCCGGTGGAACCCACCGACGCCGCTGTACAGGCCCTCCGAGTTCTCCCGGATCACCACCATGTTCACGTCGTCCTCGCCGTGGGACGGCACCAGCGTCTGCACGCCCGGGAACCGGATCACCGGGCGGAGGTTCACGTACTGGTCGAGCTCGAAGCGGATCCGCAGCAGCAGGTCACGCTCGAGGATGCCGGGCGGCACGCGCGGATCGCCCACCGCGCCCAGCAGGATCGCGTCGAGGCCACGCATCGTCGTGAAGGTCCTCATCGGGCAGGGTCTCGCCGGTGCGCAGGTAGCGGTCGGCGCCCAGGTCGAAGTCGACGAGCTCGATCGGGATGTCGCCGCGGACGGCGTCGAGCACCTTGAGCGCTTCGGCGATCACCTCCGGGCCGGTGCCGTCACCCCGGATCACGCCGATCCGGTACGGACGCCGGCCGGTGGTGACGCGCTCGGGGCGCACCTCGGTCGCGACCGCCGCAGTCACCGGGCGGCCCTTCGCAGGTCCTGTTCCATAGGATGGAGAGTTCCACTATCTGGAACATGAGCGGCGCCGCGACGGCCGGGGTGGCCGACCCGTCACGGCGCGACCTCCGACGCCTCGGCGACCAGCGCCGCCCGATTGATCGCCGCGAGGTAGGCCCGCGCGCTCGCCTCCACGACATCGGTGGCGACGCCGCGGCCCGTTACCCGCCGTCCGTCGATCTCGAGCTGGACGACGACGTCTCCTAAGGCGTCCGAACCGCCCGTGACCGACGACACGTTGAACGTGATCAGCCGGGCCTCGACGCCCGCCGCACGCTGGATCGCGCCGCACGCGGCGTCGATCATCCCGTCGCCCATCGCCGACTCCTCGAAGACCTCGTCCCCGCGGCGGAGCCTCACGGTCGCCGTCGGGGCGAGGTGGGTACCACCGCCCGAGGCGAGGGACTCGAGAACGAGAAGATCCTCCTTCCCGCTGCCGACCTCCTCGGAGACGATGGCCGCGAGGTCCTGATCCGTGATCTGGATCTTCCGGTCGGCGAGCTCCTTGAAGCGAGCGAACGCCCGCTGCATGTGGTCGCCGTCTATCGAGATGCCCACCTTCTCGAGCGCGTCTGCGAAGGCGTGTCGCCCCGAATGCTTGCCGAGGACGATCTGGTTGCCCTCCAGGCCGATCTCGACCGGGTCCATGATCTCGTAGGTGGCCCGGTTGGCGAGCACGCCGTGCTGGTGGATCCCGCTCTCGTGGGCGAACGCGCTCGCTCCCACGACCGCCTTGTTCGGCTGCACCGAGTAGCCGGTGAGCGCGGAGACGAGCCGCGACGTCCGCACGATCTCCTTCAGGTTGAGGCCGTGCCGCACGCCGAGCGCCTCGCGCCGTGTCCGCAGGACCATCGCGATCTCCTCGAGCGAGCAGTTCCCCGCGCGCTCGCCGATCCCGTTCACCGCGACCTCCACCTGGCGCGCGCCGTGCTCCACGCCCGCCAGCGAGTTCGCGACCGCGAGACCGAGGTCGTTGTGGCAGTGCGTCGAGATCACCACGTGGTCCGGGGTCCGCTCCCGCACGATCCGCACGAGCTCGCCGAACTCCGCCGGCGTCGCGTAGCCCACGGTGTCGGGCACGTTGATCGTGGTGGCGCCCGCCTTCACCGCCACGTCGAAGCACTCGAGCAGGAAGTCGAGCTCGGTGCGGGTGGCGTCCTGCGCGCTGAACTCCACGTCCTCCGTGTAGCCGGCGGCGAGCTTCACACCTTCGCCGATCCCATCCAGCACCTGCCGGTGGGACATCCGGAGCATGTCCTCCATGTGGATCTGCGAGGTGGAGATGAACACGTGGATCCGGAACCGGTCGGCGCCCTTCAGCGCCTCGGCCGCGCGCTCGATGTCGCCGGGCACGACGCGAGCGAGCGACGCGATCACGGGGCCCTTCACGCTCGTCGCGATCTCGCGGACGGCCTCGAACTCACCATCCGAGGAGATCGCGAAGCCTGCCTCGAGGATGTCGACCTGCAGGCGGGCGAGCTGCTCCGCGATCTCGACCTTCTCGTCCTTCGTGAGCGCGATGCCGGGCGCCTGCTCCCCGTCGCGAAGGGTCGTGTCGAAGAACCGGACTACGTCGGGGTCGCTCACGACGGCGGCACCTTGTCCTCGCTCCGCAGCCACGGCATCATCGGCCGCAGCTGTCGCCCCACCTCTTCGAGCTGGGAGGACCGCGCCTCGCGACGCTTCGCGAGGAACTCCGGGAACCCGCCGTCGGCCTCGGCGATCCATCGCTTCGCGAACGAGCCGTCCTGGATCTCACCGAGGATCTGCCGCATCGTCTCGCGCGTCCCGTCGTCGATCACGCGGGCACCGGAGACGTAGTCACCCCACTCGGCGGTGTCGGAGATCGAGTGGCGCATCCAGGACAGACCGCCCTCGTAGATCAGGTCGACGATCAGCTTCACCTCGTGCAGGCACTCGAAGTACGCGATCTCCGGCTGGTAGCCGGCCGCGACCAACGTGTCGAAGCCGGAGCGGATCAGCTCGGACAGCCCGCCGCACAGCACGGTCTGCTCGCCGAACAGGTCGGTCTCGGTCTCTTCCTTGAACGTCGTCTCGAGGATGCCCGCGCGGGCCGCGCCGATCCCGTTGCCGTAGGCGAGCGCCCGCTGCTTGGCCTTGCCGGTGGCGTCCTGCTGCACCGCGACCAGTGCGGGTGTGCCGTTCCCCTCCTCGTACGTCCGGCGCACGAGGTGGCCGGGTCCCTTCGGGGCGATCATCGTGACGTCGACGTCGGCCGGTGGCGACACGGTGCCGAAGTGGATCGAGAAGCCGTGCGCGAACATCAGCATGTCGCCGGCGCTCAGGTGCGGGGCGATGTCCTCGGCGTACACCTTCCCGTGCGAGGTGTCGGGCAAGAGGACCATCGCGACGTCGGCCTCGGCGACCGCCTCCGCGGTGTCGACCACCCGGAGCCCGGCCTCCTCGGCCTTCGCGCGGCTCGACGAGCCGGATCGCAGGCCCACGCGCACGTCGTGTCCCGAGTCCTTCAGGTTCTGGGCATGCGCGTGGCCCTGCGACCCGAACCCGAGGACCGCGATCTTCTGTCCGGCCAGCGCGGATACGTCGGTGTCCTGCTCGTGGTAGATCGTCGCCATCTCTCTCTCCTGGTGTCCCCGTCCAACGTCCGTCCGACCGGCTACACGCCGCCGCCCGTCCACTCCGACGCGTCCTCGGCGCCCGCGGCCTTCGCCATCCGCAGGCCGCCCTTCTCCCGGATCCCACGATCGCCGCGCGCGAGCGCGATCCGCCCCGTGCGTGAGAGCTCCACGATCCCGTATTCGGACAACAGCTCACGGAGCGCCTCGAGCTTCTCCGGCTTGCCGGACGCCTCGACGGTCAGCGTGGTCTTCGTCACGTCGACGATGCTCACGCGGAACACCTCGGCGATCTCCATGATCCGGGCCCGGGCGTCGCCCTTCGCCCGCACCTTCGCGAGCATCAGCTCCCGCTCCACGGCCGTGCCCGACTCGTGCTCGAGGATCTTGATCACGTTGATCAGCTTGTTCAGCTGCTTCGTGACCTGCTCGAGCGACTTCGACTCCACGTTCACGACGATCGTCATCCGCGAGAGCCCCTCGGCCTCCGTGGGGCCGACCGCGAGCGAGTCGATGTTGAACCCGCGCGCCGAGAACAGGCCGGCCACGCGCGTCAGGACGCCGGGCTTGTCCTCCACCAGTACCGAGATCGTGTGCAGGCTCATGCGATCGGTGCCTCCGCTGGGTCGTCCTGCGGCTGCAGCCCCTCCGGGCCGGTGATGATGTCGTCGTTCGAAGCGCCCGCCGGGACCATCGGGAAGCACATCTCCTTCGAGTCGCAGCGGAAGTCGATCACGACGCTCCGGTCGTCGACCGACAGCGCCTTCTCGATCACCGCGTCGACCTCTTCGGGCCGCTCCGCCCGAAGGCCGACGGCGCCGTAGGCCTCGGCGAGCTTCACGTAGTCGGGGACGTCGTAGCCGAGGTGGACCTGCGAGTAGCGCTCCTCGTAGAAGAGCTCCTGCCACTGGCGGACCATCCCCAGGTAGGCGTTGTTGATGATCGCCGTGATGAACGGGATCTTCTCCGTGGTCGAGGTCGCGAGCTCCTGCGAGGTCATCTGGAAGCATCCGTCGCCGTCGATCGCGATCACGCGGCGATCGGGCTGCCCCGCCGCGGCGCCGAGCGCCGCCGGGACCGCGAAGCCCATCGTCCCGAGACCGCCCGAGTTGATCCATGTGCGGGGCTTCTCGAAGGACCAGAACTGCGAGGCCCACATCTGGTGCTGCCCGACCCCGGCCACGACGATCGTGTCGCCGTCGCTGTGCGCGCGGAGCCGCTCGATCGCGTACTGCGGCTTCAGCGGCCCGTCGGCCTGCTGGTCGTAGCGGAGCGGCTGCTCGGTCTTCCACGCCGCGAGCTGCTCGAGCCAGGGGCTGCGGTCGGGGATGCCGGCCTCGTCCTGACGGCGCGTGAGCTCCGCGACGAGCTTCGTGGTCACGTCCTTGCAGTCCCCCACGATCGGGACGTCGGCCTTGCGGTTCTTGCCGATCTCCGCGGGATCGATGTCGATGTGGACGATCTTCGCGTCCGGTGCGAACGTCGACAGCTTGCCGGTGACGCGGTCGTCGAAGCGCGCGCCGACCGCGACGAGCAGATCGGCTTTCTGCATCGCGGTGACCGCCGTATAGACACCATGCATCCCCGGCATGCCCAGGCAGAGCTCGTGCGCGTCCGGGAACGCGCCACGCGCCATCAATGTGGTGACGACCGGGAGGTGTCCGACCGTCGCGAGCTCGAACAGCTCCTCGGTGGCCTCCGCCTTGATCACGCCGCCGCCGACGTAGAGGACGGGCCGCTTCGCCTCGAGGATCAGCTTCGCGGCCTCGACGACCTGGCGCATGTTGCCCTTCGTCGTCGGCTTGTAGCCGGGCAGGTCGACCTGATCGGGCCAGCTCCACGTGGTCTCGTTCACGAGGACGTCCTTCGGGAGGTCGACGAGGACCGGGCCGGGCCGGCCGGTGCGAGCGATGTGGAACGCCTCGCGGATCGTCACGGCGACATCGCCGGGGTCCGTCACGAGGAAGTTGTGCTTCGTGACCGGCATCGTGATGCCGGTGATGTCGGCCTCCTGGAACGCATCGTTGCCGACGACGGGCGTGGGCACCTGCCCGGTGATCGCGACGATCGGGACGGAGTCCATCTTGGCGTCGGCGAGCGCGGTCACGAGGTTGCAGCCGCCCGGGCCGGACGTCGCGATCGCGACGCCGACCTTGCCGGTCGCCCACGCGTAGCCCTCGGCGGCGTGACCGGCGCCCTGCTCGTGCCGGCACAGCACGTGGCGAACACCCGACTCGATCAAGGGGTCGTAGGCAGGCAGGATCGCCCCGCCCGGGATCCCGAAGACGATGTCGACGCCTTCGCCCTCGAGGGCCTTGAACAGCGCCTGGGCGCCGCTGACCTTCATCCGGCGACCGCCGCCCGCTGAGGATCCTCGACCGGTCCGGTCTCGACCCGCTTCACGGTGGCGCCCAGTTTGCGGGCCAGGTTGCGGCATGCCCGCTCGAACTCCCACGGCGTCCAGTCACGACGCCTGCTCTGCAGGTCCTCCCCGCCGAAGCCGCTCAGGTAGGTGACCTCGGAGGACAGGTACCGCTCGACGGTCGACCTCGTGCTCGGATCGTCGGTCTCGACGCTCACCTGGCCGGGTCCTTCCCACAGCACGCTGGCGACGGTGGCGCCGTCCTTCTCGAACTCGTAGCGCATCTGGTGCTCCTCTCTCACTCTCTCTTGCACTGGGGCAGAAAAAAACCCCCGCGTAGCGAGGGTATCGGCGCGGGATCGCGGGCCTCTTAGGCCCGGCCGCGCCTAATGAATAAGTACGAGGACGCTGCTCGACGTGCTCCTCGCGCTCTTCATGGTCGAATCAGTGTCGGCGCTGCGTTGGGGAGTGTCAACCCCCGACCGGCCGATGGCGGGCCCAGTGGGAGGACCAGCTACGATGACTCGATGGAGTCGCCTCCCGACCAGCGACGCCGAGTTCCGAGGATCCATCCCCTCGAGATCCCGTTCGTCTGGTTCGGGATCCAGTTCATCGAGTTCGCGATCGTCTTCCTCCTGATCTCGACCTTCGTCCCGGACGATTGGCCCGTGGTCGTGCCGATCACGCTCTTCTTCGGTCTCATGGTCGGCATCTCGGTCGCCAACTACCGGATCCGCCGCCGCTTCATCCCCCGCTAGTACATCTCCACCGGAGTCCTCACACGAGATCCTGGTCAGCGGCGAAGTGATCCCCGACCACGAACCCATCGGCGGTGATCTCGAATTCGCGGATCTGCGCGTCGTGGGCGCTCCCCCGCGTCTTCATGACGGTGACCCCCCTCTTGACCCGAGACTCTCCTCGGAGGAACTGCAGGAGCACGACGTTGTCGGAGATGTGAGAGATCCCGAACTCGGACAGTCGCGTGACACCGAAGAGGTCGCCGACCTCCTGGGTCATCATCACGCTCACCCCTTGACGGGAGCACCGCTGGAGGAGTGAGTACACGTACTCGCGGAAACGGGTCTCATCGGTCGAGGCAACCCTCAGATCGCCGAGACTGTCGATCATGATGCGGCGCGCTCCCGTCGCTTCGACTCTCTCCAGGAGCTCATGCACCCATTCATCCAGGTAGAGATCGACAGGCGTGCGATACATGAGCTCGACGCCCTCCTCATCGAGAGACCAGCCGAATCCGCTGACGATCCGCTCGAGTTGGGCGGCGTTCTCTTGGAGCGTTGCGATCACGCCGGGCTCGCCCTGCCGAGCCCCTTCGAAGATGAAGTGCAGGCCCATGAGCGTCTTCCCCGATCCCGACGGACCGGCCACGAGGGTCGAGGCCCCGGGCCAATAGCCTTGCCCGAGCATCTCGTCGAGGATCTTGATGCCCGACGAGATCTTGACGTCGTCCAGCTGATACGGCGTCTGGTCGACCGGGTCGGCCAATCGAGGGAAGAACTCGACCCCGTCGCCGGAGAGTCGGTACGCGTGCTTGCCGGAGAGGAAGTCGCTCCCACGGAGCTTGAGGACCTGGAAGACGCGGAGCTCGCGGCCCCCTGCTCGGTCGACGGAGAGCGACAGGATCGAGTCGGCGACCGCGAACTCGGCGGATCCCGCGATCTCGTCGTGGCCGTACTCGCCGACCCAGAATGACGTCACCGGGAACGCGGACAGCCGACCGGCGAGCTCGTGGAGGAACCGTCGGAAGTCCTCGTCCCTCCGCGCGTACGGATGCAGCGCTTTGAAGCTGTCGATGATGATCATCCCGGGGCGTCGCTCCTTGATGAGCTCGCTGATCCTCTCGAGCACGCCCGGAAGGCCTTCGTCGTTCACGGTTCCGCCCAGATCCTCGTAGGACACCGCGGTGCCGATCGCCCGTTGGTCGAAGAAGCTGAGCGTTTGGCCGTATCGCAGGATCTTCTCGAGCGGCTCGGAGACCGTGGAGAGGTAGATCGCGGGCCGTTCGGGCGTGGCGTTGTGGAAGGCGTACTGCTGCGCCAGGATCGTCTTGCCGGATCCGGGGAGTCCGATGATGAGGTTGATCCCGTTGCCGGGCAGGCCCCCGCCCAACATGTCGTTCAATCGTTCCGAGCCGCTGGACACCCGATCACTCATGGCAAGAGCACCTCGGTTCGGAGGAACGCGCTCTGCCCGAGCAGGTCCTTGACGGTCGACACCAGTTGCAGGGGGTCGAGGGGCTTCTGAAGGAACGCGTCGGCCCCATATTCCAGGGCCTCGTCGCGGGACTCCAGCGGCGATATCGCGAGAACGAGCGCTCCCCGTTCCCGGAAGGTTCGGCAGAGACCCGGCCCCGCCCCCCCTGAGATCAGGAGGTCGACAACGGCGAGGTGAGGCGACCGCTCCTCGAACACGACCTCCGCCTCGCGCGCCTCCAGTGCCATGAACGTCTCGTAGCCCTCGGTCCGCAAGAAGTACTCGGCGAGCTCAGCGGCGTGCGGGTCGCGTTCCGCCAGCATGATGACCAACCGGGTTTCGGATCCGCCGATGGCGACCTTCCCACCGGGATCGTCGCTCAGTCGGTCCGTCAGGAGCCGATGTGCATCGGCCGGCTGCATGCCCTCCTCGATGCTCCTGAGGATGAAGCGCAGCTGCTCGACGTGGTCCCGTGTGTACAGGCGGTGGCCACCAGGGCTCCGATCGGGCATGACGACGCCGTACCGCTCTTCCCAGGTGCGCAGGGTGGCGGTGGGCACGCCGAGCATCCGGGCCACCGCCCCGATGCTGTAGATGGCAGCTGTCACAGCGCGTGAGCTTAGCCGAATGTGAATCAGTTTGCCATCAAACTTCCTCAGAAAACCTTCAATCCTTCGGCAACCAGTCCTTATGAACGTCCGTGCCACCGCTTCCGGGTTTGCTTTCCTGGAGATGAGGAAGTAACCTCCTCAATCTTGGGCCAGGTCAGGTCGTCGCTGTTGTAGGAAAGGCAGGAGGGGGTGGACAGCCCAGCTGTGATCGATACTGAACGCCCCTCCGGTACCACCGATCGACCCGTTGAGGGATCGAACAACAAAGGTGCTTCCGCTGAGGCGAGGTACCGGGCCCTGTTCGAGAGCGCGGGTGACGCGATCCTCATCGTCGACCGAGAAGGCCTGTGCATCGATGCGAACCCGCGAGCGACCGAGCTGGTCGGTACCAGCGACAAGAGCTGCTCTCGATGACCGTCCTCGATCTGGTTGCGGCCGAACCGGGTTGGGCGGATGAGGAGTTCCGACGCTTCATCGATCAGGAGCGCTGAACGGGGGAGGTGGACCTGCGGCGGAAGGATGGGTCCCTCGTCCCGGTCGACGTGTCCGCAACCCGGGTGGATACCGGATCGGGGGGGCCGGATATCTACTTGGCGGC
>CAVRUS010000014.1:0-23515 GCA_963724415.1 uncultured Actinomycetota bacterium
GGCTTCGAGCTCACGAAGGACTGGTTCGTCGAGGAACGCCTGATGATCGGCGCGAGGACGGTCGGCGCCTCGACACGCGCGCTCGAGCTCTCGCTCGCCTTCGCGAAGGACCGCCGCCAGTTCGGCCGGCCGATCGTCGACTTCCAGGCCGTGGAGTTCATGCTCGCCGACATGGCCGCGGAGCTGATGGCCGCGAAGTCGATGCTCTACCGGGTCTGCTGGGAGGCCGCGCGCGGCGGCGCCGACCGCAAGGAGCTCCACGCGATGGCGGCCGCCGTCAAGCTCGTCTGCAGCGAGACGGCCGGGCGCGTCGCGGACAAGGCGGTCCAGATCCACGGCGGTCGCGGGTACATGCGCGATCAACCGGTCGAGCGACTCTGGCGGGAGCTCCGGGTCGATCGGATCTGGGAGGGGACTTCCGAGATCCAGCGGATGGTGATCGGCAACGAGCTCCGCAAGCGCGGCGCCGGCCGGTACACGGGCTGGCCCGCCGAGTGACCTAGAAGATGTCCGGACGCAGCGGTCCCGACACGATGTCGAGCCACGTCAGCAGCGGATAGGACAGTCCCGCGAGACCGAGGACGAGACCCATGAAGTAGCTGCCGCCGCCCTCTCCGCTGCTCGAGGTGGCGACCGACGCGAGGACGGCCATCAGGCCCAGGACGGCGGCGAGGGCGGTGAGCTGCTCGGCCAGCTGGCCGCCGGCCGCGATCTCGGCGGAATAGCTCCCCATGATCTGACTCCCGGGCGCCACGTGGTAGATCCACAGCACGGCACTGGTGAGCGCGGCGATCAAGCCCGAGACGATCGAAACGACGCCCAAGGGATTGGACCGCTTGCCCGAACTCCTGAACACCCCCGCCATCAGTCGCCATCCAAGCATCCGCGGACTTCCGCGGGCAAGCCCGGGATGTCGAGGCCCGCGCCGCCCCGCACGAAGTCGTAGCGCGTGCCCTCCCAGACGCCCGGCAAGCCCGGGTAGGCACGGGGCTCCGACACGCCGCCGTCCCACTGGAACCCGCTCCAGTCCGGCGAACGGAACCCGTCGGTGTCGTAGGGAGCCACGGCGGCGACACCGTCCCCGAAGTCACGCGACTCGATCAGGAACCGGCCTTGGAAGCGGAGGTCGTCCTCGGTGAAGAGCTGCACGTACCACCGCTCCACGACCAAGAGGTACCCCTTGTCCGACGGCGGGGATTCAGGGCCCGTGAAGTACCGCATCTCCACGACGGTCGGCTCTCCCGGGAGGCGCACGGTCCGGTTGAGCACGCGGAGAGGCCTCTGGAACAAAGGCGAACCCTCGGCGGGCGAGATCCAACCGTTCGCGCAGGTCTCCGACGCCTCGCCGCTCGTGGGAAGGCCGTCGGGCGGGAGGGCGGGGGGCGTCGGCGACGCCAGCGTCGGCGTCGAGGGGAACGGGGACACGGTCGTCGGATCGTCCGTCGGTTGGTCGAACGGATCCTGCCCGCCGTCACACGCGGCGAGGAGGACGAGCACGGTTGCAACGATCATGCGTTTCTTCATGAGATGACCCCTCGTGGACCGAGCGAGGATAGCGGGCTTGATACAAAGGGGGTTCATGGACATCGGACCCTACGGGCACACGCACGACGAGCGGCACCCGATGCCCCTCAGCCGGCGACGGTTCCTCCGCACCAGCGCGATGGCCGTGGCGGGTGGAGTGCTGTTCTCCTGCACCGGCGGACGCCGGATCCCGCAGGTGGACGACGAGATCCCGAGCACGGACACGCGCTGGCCGATCAAGCGCGTGATCTACGTGATGCTCGAGAACCGCAGCTTCAACAACGTCTTCGGGAATTTCCCCGGTGTCGGCGGGACGACGGTTGGCGTCGAGAACGGCGTCGAGAAGCCGCTGATCCGTTGCCCCGAATGGCTGCCCGGCGACATCCCCCACGATCTGGCCGCGCACCGGAACTGCGTGAACGGCGGGGAGATGGACGGCTTCGGCACGGGGATCTACGGCTCGACCTATGGCTACACGCTCTTCGACCAGGACCAGATCCCGAACTACTGGCACTGGGCGCGCGAGTACTCGCTCTCGAAGAACTTCTTCGCATCGGCGGCCGGGCCCAGCTACCCGAACCACTACTACTTCATCGCCGGCTCATCGGGCGGGGTCGCCGACAACCCGGAGAACATCCGGACCCGCCAGGACGACGGCAAGAGCTTCAAGAGCTGGGGCTGCGACGCCTACGGTGACGACGTGTTCGTCTTCGTGACCGACGATGCCGGGAACCTCACGAAGCACGGCACCTGCTTCGAGTTCCCCACCGTCGGCGAGCAGCTCACCGATATCGGGGTCGACTGGGCGTACTACTCGGCGGTGCCGGGGCAGCCCGGGTACTTCTGGAACGCCTACAACGGCGTCTCGAACGTGTTCCACACGGACCTGTGGCACGAGCACGTCCGCTCGGTCGACACGCTCCTCGACGACATCGACGCGAACGCGCTGCCGCCGGTGACCTGGGTGACCCCTCGCTTCCAGCTCTCCGACCACCCCCCGTTCTCCACGGGACACGCCCACAACTGGGTCACGCAGATCGTGAACAAGGTGATGCGCTCGGACATGTGGGAGCACACGGCGATCTTCCTGACGTGGGACGAGTGGGGCGGCTTCTACGACCCGGTCGTGCCACCGTCGGTCGACCACATCGGCCTCGGCATCCGGATCCCGCTCCTGACGATCTCCCCGTACACGCGCCGGGGCGTGATCGACGACGAGGTCGGGGAGTTCTCGACGCCGCTGCGGTTCATCTCGGACAACTGGGGACTGGAGCCGCTCACCGATCGGATCAGGAACACCCACAACTTCGAGCACGTCTTCGACTTCGCGAGGAACCCACGGCCGCCGAAGCTCGGGAAGGAGCAGGCGCCCACGACGAGCACGATCTGGGAGTTCCCGGGGGATACCTACACGGGCTGGGAGCCCGGCACGGTCCCGGTCGACAACCCGCTGTAGCCGCTAGAGCGCCCAGCGGCGGTCCGCGTACTTCCAGACCGTCCCCCGCTTGACGCGCACGACGTCGGGATCCCGAGGATCGAGCGGGAGCACCATCTCCGGCTCGCGCGGTGCGCGTGGCTTCTGCTTCTCGATCCGGGTGCGCTTCATCCCGCTCACCTCCTGTCGTCCGCTTCGCCCTTCCCGTACGGTTCGCGTCCGGGCCGGTGGCGGATCACGTGTGAGGCCATACCCCCTCGATACACGTTGTATGCCGGGCCGGCAGGTCAGAGCCATGACCTGCGTCACACGACGGGTGTGACCTTCGAACGGCTAGGCGGGAACGACGAGGGCGTCCACGGCGACGCACCCCATCGGCGAGACGATCATCGGGTTGATGTCGAGCTCGGCGATCCGGTCACCGAGCTCGACCGCGAGGACCGACAGCCGGGAGACGGCGCGCGCGAGCGAATCGACGTCGCACGCGGGAGCACCTCGGACGCCGTCCAGGAGAGGGCGGATCGCGAGCCGGTCGATCAGTCGGCGGGCGGCGTCCACGTCGATCGGGGGGAGGGCGAGCGTCCGGTCGTGCAGGAGTTCCACCAGGACGCCGCCCGCCGCCACCAGCACCAGCGGTCCGAACGTCGGGTCGCGCACGATGCCGAGCGCCACCTCGACCCCAGGCGGTGCCATCGCCGCGACCGTCACGTCCGACCCGAGGCGGCCCTCGAAGTCGCGGTACGTCTCCCGGAGTTCCTCGACGTCGCCGATCCCGAGCCGCACGCCCCGGACCTCGGACTTGTGCAGGATCCCGGGCACCGCGGTCTTCAACGCGATCGGGTAGCCGATCCGGTCCGCCGCGCGCTCGGCGTCGGCGAGCGAAGCCGGCTGCATCGACTCGACGACCGGGATCCCGTAGCCCTCGAGCAGGCCGAGAGCCGAGACCTCCGAGGCGAGCTCGCTCGACGGCAGCAGCCGCCGCCGCGCCTCCGCCTCGGGTCCGGTCTCCGGAGCGCCATCGGCGAGGCGACGAGCGGCGGCGCGCGCGCGGGTCGGCGAGGAGGTACCCCAGCGCTCGCAGGCCGGTCGCCGTCCCCTCGAGCACGGGGATCCCGGCGTCGCGGAGGATCCCGACCTCGTCGTCGGCGATCGTCGCCGGGAGGTTCGAGATCACGCAGAACGGCTTCGTCGTGGCCGCGAACACGTCTCGCGCCACCTGGAGGTACCCGACGTCGTACGGCTCACCCTGCCGGGTGAGGTCCACGACGAAGGCGACCGCCGCTGTCTCGGGATCGTCGTGCAGCGCCTTGAAGCTCTCGACGTAGATCCGGTCCGCGTCGATGCCGGTCCCCCACGCGTCGAGCGGGTTCTCGGCGACGAGCCCCGGATCGAGCACCTCGTCGATCCGGTCGCGCGACGCCTCCGAGATCTCCGCGAACGGGACGCCGAGGTCCGCCGCGAGGTCGACGAAGAGCGCCCGTTCCCCGCCCGAGTCGTGCAGCGATGCGATCCCGGTCCCGCTCGTCACGCGGCGCGGGCTCGAGAACAGCTCGAGGGCGTCGGCCATCTCCTCGAGGTCGCGGCACTCGTGCACGCCGAAGGCATCGAACACCGCCTCGTACGCGCCGTGCTCCCCCGCGAGCGCGCCCGAGTGGGCCACCACCATCTGCTTCGATCCCTCGGTCCGGCCGACCTTCAGCGCGAACACCGGGACGTCGCGCTCGGCGGCCTTCGCGAGCGCCGCCACGAACCCCTCGGGCCGGCGGACCGTCTCGAGCAGCAGCGCCACGACCTTCGTCGTCTCGCGGTCCAGGGCGTAGGACAGGTACTCGTCCATCGTCGTGACGATCTCCTGCCCGCTCGAGACCAGGAGGTTGAACCGGATCTGCCGGTCGTTGAACAGGAACGCCGCCCAGCCGGAGCCGGAGTGCGACAGGAACGTCACCGGACCCGGACGGAGGTCGTCCGGCGTGAGGAACCCCGTGGCCCGCAGGTTCGTGTCTGCGTGCACGAAGCCCATCCCGTTGCCACCGCAGAGCGCCATCCCGTGCTCTCGGGCGATCGCCGCCACCCGGTCCGCGAGCGGCGGCATCCCGGGCTCCGGAGGCTCGTCCTCGAACAGCGAGGAGAACGTCACGACGCTGCCCGCGCCCGACTCGCCCGCGTCCCGCACCGCCTGCTCGAGCCGCTGGTTCGCGACCCCGACGATCGCGAGGTCGACCGGCCCGGGCACGCTCGGCCAGCGACGCGTAGCACCGATGCCCCAGCACCTCGTCGTAGCCGGGGTTCACCGGGTAGATGTCGCCGTCGAAGCCGCCGCGCTCCAGCTCGAGCAGCATCTGCTGCCCGAGCGACCCTTCCTTCACGGAGGCGCCGACGACCGCGACCGAGCGCGCCTCCAGCATCCGCTGGAGCGGCGTCCGTTCTGCTTCGGTCACGAGCGCTTCTTGATCGCCCTGTCCTTCACGGCCGCACGGTACGCCTTCCAGCCGGGGATGCCGTTGACCCCGCCGCCCGCGTGGGTGGCCGAGGAGCCGTGGTACAGGCCCTTGATCGGCGTGCGGAAGTCCGCGTAGCCCGGCGCCGGCCGCATGTGGAACAGCTGATCCACCGAGAGCTCGCCGTGGAAGATGTTGCCGCCGATCAGCCCGAGCTCCTGCTCCATCTCGTACGGACCGATCACCTGGTAGTCGATGATCGCGTCCTTGAAGTTGGGCGCGAGATCGTTGTAGAGGTCGAAGATCCGCTTCGCGTAGGCGTCGAGCTCATCACGGTGCGGCTCGTTCACCCAGTCGTCCGGCACCCATTGGGTGAACATCGAGAACACGTGCGTGCCCTCGGGCGCGAGCTTCTTGTCCATCGTGGTCGGGATCACGCCGTCGACGAACGGGGCCACGGACGCCTTCCGGTCCATGTGCGAGTCCTGGAACGCTCGCTCCGCGTAGGCAGGCGAGAAGCAGAGCTCGACCGAGCCGGTGTGGTGTTCCTGCAGCTCCTTGCCGGGCATCGCCGTGAAGTCCGGCAGCTCCGACATCGCGACGTTGATCTTCACGACGCCGGAGCGGGTCTTCCAGCGCTGGATGTCCGTGACGAAGTCGGCCGGCAGATCCGAGGGCGCGATCATGTCGAGGAACCCGATCTTCGGGTGCACGCAGGTCACGCCGATCGGCGCGCGGAGCTCGGTCCCGTCCTCGAGCACCACGCCGTGGAAGCGGCCGCCCGAGGTGAGCATCGACTTCACGCGCGCGTTCGTGCGGACCTCCGCTCCGAACGATTCCGCCGAACGGCGGATCGAGTCGGAGACCCCGCCCATCCCGCCCTGCTGATACCCCCAGGAGCCGAGGTGGCCGTCGCCGACGTCGCCGATCGAGTGGTGGAGCATCACGTACGCGGTGCCCGGCTCGTCGGGCCCGGCCCACGTCCCGATGATGCCGTTCACCGCGAGCATGCCCTTGATCGCGTCGGACTCGAACCAGTCGTCCAGCAGATCGGTGATGCTCATCGTGAACAGCCGCGTGACGTCGCCGACGCCGCGGACGCCGAGCTTGCGGACCTTCCACGCGGTCCGGGCGGTCTCGAGCAGGTCGCCGACCGCGAGCGAGCCGGCGCGCGGCGGGCTCTGCAGGAGCAGCGGTCCGAGGATGTCGGCGACGCTCTTCAGCCACGCCTCCCACTCGGGAAGGGCGTCGGCGTCCTTCTTCGAGAACTGCGCGATCGAGTCCCGCGAGCGTTCGGCCTCGTCGGCGTAGACCATGATCGCGCGACCGTCGGGGAACGCCTGGAAGTAGGGACCGAACGGCGTGACGTCGTAGCCGTGGCGCTTGAGCTGCAGCTCGTTGATGATCGTCGGCGGCATCAGCGACATCACGTAGGAGTAGGTCGTGACGTTGATCTCGGGGTGGTCGGGGAACGGGGCGCTGGTATCGGCGGCGCCGCCGGTCTTGTGCCTCGCCTCCAGGACGACGGTGCGCGCCCCGTGCCGGGCGAAGTACGCGCCCGCCGTCAGGCCGTTGTGCCCGCCGCCGATCACGATCACGTCGTAGGTGTTCGTCGCCATATCCGCTCGATCCCTTCCGTCGACTCTGCGAATGATGCCCTATTCCTGAACGGCGAGTCAAACCCACCGAGCGAGGGCTGCCCTTTGATTTCTGCTGCTCAACGGGGTACGGTTCGCGGGCTCCCCGGATCGGCCGGGGGCTGGATCCGCCCCGAACTCTGTATGTCGTTCAGGAGTCCGATGGCCAAGCAAGTGAAGACGCCGAAAGCCGGCGCGAAGGCAGGCAAGGACCGACGCCAGGAGATCCTCGCCGCCGCCGCCCAGGTGATCACGGACCGTGGCCTGTTCGAGACGAGGATCCAGGACATCGCCCAGAGCTGCGGCGTGTCCACCGGGCTGATCCTCTACTACTTCGAATCGAAGGACCGGCTCCTGGTGGAGGCGCTCACGCACGCGAACGACCAGTTCTACCTCCGGCTCTCGCGCGAGCTCCGGAAGACCCCCTCCGCTCGAGCCCAGCTCGACCGCTTGATCGAGCTCTCGGTCCCCGGTCTGCTCCCCGAGTTCCAGTTCCTCGACGAATGGGCGCTGTGGGTCGAGGTCTGGGTTCGAGCGCTCCGCGACCCCGAGATGGCGAAGGAGCACGAGGTCCTGAACCGTCGGTGGCGTCGTTCGATCGCCGACATCGTGCGGCACGGGCGGTCGACCGGCGAGTTCCCGGACGGCCTGGATGCCGACGAGCTCGGGATCCAGATCGGCGCGGTGGTCGACGGGCTCGCGATCCAGGTGCTGATGGACCACGGCGACGTGACGCCGGAGGACATGCTGCGCGTGAGCCGCGAGGTCTCGGCGAAGCTGATCGGCTTCGCGCTCGAGCCCGCCGGCGCGTAGCCCGCCGTCCGCGCTGCCGGTCCCTGAGTACCCTGTGCCGGCCATGGCGCCTCGTCCCCTGATCCTCGACGTCGACACCGGGGTCGACGACGCGCTCGCGTTGCTCTACGCGGTGGCCTCACCCGAGGTCGAGCTGATCGGTGCCACGTGCGTGATGGGCAACATCTCGGTCGAACAGGCGACGGAGAACACGCTCGCTGTGCTGGAGGCCGCGGGGCGAGGCGAGGTGGAGGTCGCGCAGGGGGCGGCCCGGCCGCTCGCCCGCGACCACGTCCCGTTCCCGGTCGTCCACGGGGAACGCGGACTCGGTCGGGCCGACCCCCCACCGGCCACGGCGTCGCCTTCCTCTCGCACCGCGGTGGAGCTGCTCGTGGAAACGGCGCGGGCCCGGCCGGGCGAGGTGCTGCTCGTCGCGACGGGACCGCTCACGAACGTCGCTCTCGCACTCCGAGAGGAACCGGGGCTGCCCGAGCTGCTCGGAGGCTTCGCGCTGATGGGCGGGGCGTTCGCGCGCGGCGGGAACGTCACGCCGGCGGCCGAAGCCAACATCTGGGTCGACCCGCTCGCCTCGGCCGAGGTGTTCACCGCGTTCTCCGGTGTGGACGAGGCGAAGCTCCCGATCTGCGTCGGGCTCGACGTCACCGAGAAGGCGGTGATGCGCCGGCCCGATCTCGACGCGGTCTGCGCGCCGGCGCCGGACTCGCCGCTCGGACAGCTGATCGAGGGCGCCACGAGCTTCTACATGGACTTCTACGCCTCGGTCGTCGGCGAGGACGGGTGCCGCCTGCACGATCCGCTCGCGGTGGCGATCGCGATCGACGAGTCCCTCGCGCGGCTCGTGACCACACGGGTCGAGGTCGAGACCGAGGGACGGTGGACGATGGGCGAGACGGTGGCGGACCTCGCCGGCGTGCGCGGGAGCCCCTGGCCGGTGGGCTGGGAGCCGGAGGCGAACGCGCGGGTGGCGCTCGAGGTGGCCGCCGACGAGTTCATGGAGCGGTTCGTGGAACGCGTGCGCTCGCTCGTGGAGGCGAGGGCGTGACGGGATCGGTCGTCGTGATCGGCGCGATCAACGTCGATCTCGTGGTGTCCGGGGCGGCATTGCCGGCACCGGGTCAGACGGTCACCGGCGGCGTGTTCGCGCAGCATCACGGGGGCAAGGGCGGGAACCAGGCCGTCGCGGCATCGCGGGCGCTCGGCGGCCAAGGGGTCGTGATCGTGGGGGCCGTCGGGAACGACGCGCTCGGTCACGACGCGCTGGAGGCACTGCGGTTGGAGGGCGTGGCGACCTCGGTCGCGATGCGACCCGGCGTGCCCACCGGGGTCGCGCTGATCTGCGTCGGCCCCGACGGGGAGAACCAGATCTCGGTGGCGCCCGGTGCGAACGCGGAGCTCACGGCCGCCGACGTGACCTCGGCGTTCGGACAGGTGCACGAGATCGCGGTCGTGCTGGCGAGCCTCGAGGTGTCCACGGCGGCGGTGCGAGCGGCGGCCGCCTGGTGCACCGAGCACGAGGTCCCGCTCGTCCTGAACCCGGCACCTGTCCAGCCGTGGGCCGCGGAGGTGGCGTCGCTGGCCACGTTCGTCACGCCGAACGAGCACGAGCTCGAGGCGCTGGGCACCCTCCCCGACCGTGTCGTGGTGGTCGAGACCCGCGGCCCGGAGGGGGTCGTGATCCGGCGCGCCGGCGCGGAGGAGCGCATCGAGGCTCCGGAGGTGGAGGCGATCGACACGACCGGGGCCGGCGACTGCTTCAACGGCGTGTTCGCGGCCGGTCTCGCCGAGGGCATGGAGGTGCACGAGGCCGCCAAACGCGCCGCGGTCGCCGGGGCTCTTTCGGTGACGAAGGTCGGAGCACGCGAGGGGATGCCCACCCGCGACGAGCTCGACGCGTTCCTCCACCGAGCGTGATGCCGACCTTCACGCGGAGCGGGTACGGTGCTGACGTGAGCGAGGAACGGCGGACGCCGGCGTGAACGTCGTCGTCCTGACGAAGTGGGTGCCGGAGCCTGAGGGCACCCCGAAGCTCGGCGATGACGGGCTCCTGGTCCGCGAGGGGGCGGACGGCGCTCTGGATCCCGGCGATGAGTACGGGCTGGAAGCTGCGCTGCAACTCGTGGAGGCAGCGGGCGGGGACGGCGAGATCACGCTCCTCACGATGGGCCCTGAAGTCGCCCAGGCGGCGTTGCAGCGCGGCCTCGCCATGGGCGCGCACAAGGGCGTGCGGATCACCGACGACTCGCTCCGCGGCGCCGACTCGCTCGTCACCGCGCGCGTGCTCGCCGCAGCGATCAAGCGGCAACCCTTCGACCTCGTGGTCGGCGGCGTCGAGTCGACCGACGGCTACACGGGGATCGTTCCTGCCGCGATCGCCGAGTTCCTCGGCGTGCCGAGCCTGACGTTCGCCCGCGAGCTCCACCTCTCGGACGACACCCTGACGATCGAGCGGCAGACGGCGGCCGGCTACGACGTCGTCCTCGCCCCGCTTCCCGTCGTGATCACGGTGACCGCCGGCGCGACCGAGCCCCGCTACCCCTCGCTGAAGGGCGTGATGGCCGCGAAGTCGAAGCCGGTGGAGACACTGAGCGTCGCCGACCTCGGGCTGTCGAGCGATGACGTCGCCGCGACCCAGACCGTGGCCGAGGTCACCGACGCCCCGCCGAAGCAGGGCGGCGAGACCATCGAGTACGACGACACGACCGCGGCGCGGATCGCGGACCTCCTCGCCGAGGCGAAGGTGATCTGACGTGCCAAGGAGCATGAGATGAAGGTGTGGGTCTGGGCCGACGTGACGCCCGACGGGCCAGCGCCGAGCGCCCTCGAACTTCTGGCGAAGGCACGCGAGCTCGGCGACGAGGTGGCTGCGGTCGCCCTCGGTCCCGGCGCGACAGCGTCCGCGCAAGCGCTCGGTGAGCACGGCGCCGCGAAGGTCTTCGCGAGCGACGACGAGGTCTTCGCGAACCACCTCGCCCAGCCGGCCGTGCACGCACTCGCCGGACTCGTGGAGGAGCACGCCCCCGACCTGATCCTCTTCCCGGCCTCGTACGACGCCCGTGACGTCGCCGGCCGCCTGCAGGCCCGCACCGGCTCGACGCTGATGGCGAACGTCACCGACGTCCTGGGCGCCGACAAGGCCCGAACGGAGATCCTCGGAGGCACGAAGATCGTCGACGTCGAGCTGAAGGGGCCAACGCCCCGGCTCGTGATCGTGCGCCCGCAATCGTTCGCCGCGGAAGCGTCCGGCGGAACCGCCGAGGTCGTGGATGTGAAGGCGGACGTCCCGGACGAGCTGAAGACGGCCGAGCGGGTCGAGCGGCACGAGGAGGCCGCCTCCGGACCGAAGCTCGAGAGCGCGAAGGTCGTCGTCGCCGGCGGCCGCGGGCTGGGCGGACCCGACGCGTTCGAGCACCTCGACAAGCTCGCGGCGGCGATCGGGAACGCGGCGGTCGGCGCCTCGCGCGCGGCCGTCGACGCCGGCTGGGTGCCGTACAGCTATCAGATCGGGCAGACGGGCAAGACCGTGAAGCCCGAGGTCTACATGTGCGCCGGGATCAGCGGTGCGCTCCAGCATCTGGTGGGCATGAAGGGCGCGAAGCGGATCGTGGCGATCACGAAGGACCCCGACGCGCCGATCCTGAAGATCGCGGACCTGGGCGTGGTGGGCGACCTGTTCAAGGTCGTCCCGGCCCTCACCGAGGAGATCGAGAAGCGACGGACGGGCCCGTAGCCGCCGCGATCCTGGCGGCCGTCGTCGCCGTGGCGGTCGTGCTGTTCGTGCGGCGCGTCCGGCCGCGGGTGGCCCTCGTCGCGAACGCGCGTCCGGCGGGACGTGGCACCCCGACCCCCGACCGCATCACGCGCGAGATCACGCACGTCTTCCTCCAGAAGAAGCTCCTGCAGAAGCTCGGCCCCGGCCTGATGCACGCGTTCATCTTCTGGGGCTTCATCGTGCTGCTCCCGACGATCGCCGAAGCCGCGGTGGCGATCGTCGACAAGGACTCGTCCCTCCCGATCCTCGGCCACGCCGCATGGTTCGCGTTCATCTCCGACGTCTTCGCGACGCTCGTCGTCGTCGGGATCGCGATGGCGTTCTTCATCCGCAAGGTCCTGAAGCCCGACCGGTTCCGCGGGAGCCACATGGAGGAAGCGGACCGGATCCTGCTGTTGATCCTCGCGATCGTCGTGACGTTCCTGCTGTGGAACGCCACCCGGATCGCGCTCGGGATCGCCGAGGTGCCGGATGCGCGGCCGGTCGCGAACCTCCTCTCGGGCCTCTTCAGTGGCGGGAGCAGCACCGAGATCGCGGAGCGCGTCCTCGTGTGGGCGCACCTCCTCGTGATCCTCGGCTTCCTCGTGTTCCTGCCCGGCTCGAAGCACCTCCACATCGCGACGGCCCCAGCGAACGTCTGGCTCGCGAAGGACGGCCCGACCGGCCGCCTCGAACCGAACCGGATCGACCTCGAAGCTCCTGAGGAGGACATCCGCTTCGGCGTCGCGAACCAGCAGGACCTGTCGAAGAAACAGATGCTCGACCTCTTCTCGTGCACCGAGTGCGGCCGGTGCCAGGAGGCGTGTCCGGCGTGGGCGACCGGCAAACCGCTCTCGCCGAAGCTGCTGATCATGGACCTCCGCGACCGCGTGGTCGCCGAGGCCGCGGGCGAGGTCGAGCTCCAGCCGCTCGTCCCGAACGCGGTGATCGACCAGGTCGTGTGGGACTGCGTGACGTGCGGCGCGTGCGTGCGCGAGTGCCCCGTCGACATCGAGCACATCGACACGATCGTCGACCTGCGCCGGAACCTCGTGATGGCCGAGTCGCGGTTCCCGCAGGAGGCCGCCCCGATGCTCCGCGGCGTCGAGAACCAGGAGAACCCGTGGGGTCAGCCGGCGTCGGCGCGGCTCGACTGGGCGAAGGACCTCGACGTGCGGGTGCTGCAGGAGGGCGACCCGGCGCCGGAGGTGCTGTTCTGGGTCGGCTGCGCGGGCGCGTTCGACGAGCGCGCGCAGAAGACGACGCAGAGCGTGGCGAGGTTGCTCGCCGCCGCGGGCATCGACTCCGCGGTGCTCGGTCCGCGCGAGCGAGTGCACCGGCGACCCTGCCCGCCGGATGGGCCACGAGTACCTGTTCCAGATGCTCGCCGAGCAGAACGTCGAGACGCTGAACGGCGCCGGCGTGACGAAGATCGTCGCGAGCTGCGCGCACTGCTTCAACACGCTCGCGAACGAGTACCCGGACTACGGCGGGAACGTACGAGGTCGTGCACCACACGCAGCTGCTGTCCGAGCTGATCGCGGCCGGCCGGCTCCAGCCACGGACCGGCGACGGGAAGATCACGTACCACGACGCCTGCTACCTCGGCCGACACAACGGCGAGTTCGATGCCCCGCGCGTCGGTGATCGGCGGCGAGATCGAGGAGATGCCCCGGAACCGCGAGCGGTCCTTCTGCTGCGGCGCCGGCGGCGCTCGCATGTGGATGGAGGAGGATTCGCCTCGCATCAACGACACACGGTTCGACGAGGCGGCTGCCACCGGCGCCGAAACAGTGGCGACGGCATGTCCCTACTGCCTCGTGATGCTCGACGACGCCGCGAAGGGGAAAGCCTCGGACATCCGTGTGGCCGACGCGGCCACCTTGCTGGCCGAGTCGACGCTCACCTGAGCTCGACCCGTGGATACGAACGCCGCTGCCCGCGCGTGGATCGGGGCCTGGGAAGCCGGTTGGCCGGCGATGGACGTCGACCGAATCGCGTCCCGGTACCGGCCCGACGCTCCCTACCGCTCGCATCCGTTCCGCGACGTGTCCACCCCCCGCGAGTACGTCACCAAGGCGTTCGCCGAGGAGCAGCTCGTCCGCTGTTGGTTCGGCGAGCCGGTCGTGGATGGCGATCGCGCGGCCATCGAGTACTGGGCGATCCTTCGATCACCGGACGGGAGCGACGTCACGATCGCCGGCCATTCGCATCTCCGCTTCGACGACGACGGCCTGGTCGTCGAGCACCGTGACTACTGGGCTCAGGAGGACGGCGCCATGGAACCGCCGGCCGGTTGGGGATCGGCCTGAACGATCCCAGCGGGCGCGATCACCGCGCCCGGACGGAGCGGGCGGCCCAGCCCACCACGAGCGCACGGGCGGCCGCCGCCAGCAGGACGAGTGCCCATCCGATCGAGCCCGCCGTCGTCCAGGCAGGGACGGCCGCAGAACCCGCGACGCCGGCCGCAACGATGAGCACGACGCCCGTGTTCCACACCGCGGCCCTGCCCGCGGCCCATGCCTCCGTGCGCGCGTACGCAGTCGCCGGATCGAGGCGGAGAAGCCTCGGCGCGACGTACCCGAGCGACACGACGATCGCCTGCGCGAGGACACCCAGGAGCATCGCCGCCCCCACCGGCTCCAGCAGACGCCACGTGCCCATCGCCACGACGAGGACGTCCGACCACGCGGCGAACACGAACCAAACGGCCACCGCGAGGACGGACCATCGTTCCGGCGCTTTCGCCGATGTGCTCGCCCTGACCACTGGGACGGACACCACCGTAACCGACCATGCGAACACCACCAGGCCGGCCGCGGCGACCCCCCGCGCGACCGCACCCGGCGCCCCGCCGAACCCCGTTCCGACGAGCCCGAGCACCCCGATCCCGAGCCCGTACGCGCCGATCCGTAGGGCCCGAGCGGCGCGGACGTCCGCGCCTTCCCGGATCCTCGTGCGGGCGATCGTGGGACCGAAGAAGACGATCGTCCCGAGCAACGTGAGACCGGCCCAGCCAAGGAGGTTCACGTGGAGGTGACCGGTCCGCGCCGCTCCGACCCACCCACCGGCGAGGACGCCCGACCCGACGAGCGCTCCCAGCAACGCTCCGAAGAGGAACGCGCCGTGCGCTCGTTCGTACGTCCGGACGACCCAGCCGAACCGGGCACCGAGCGACGTCCGACGGAGATGGCGGAGCCGCCAGAAGGAAGCGAACACGACCCCTGAGATCAGGGCCGCCCCGGCCGCAACCAACCACGGGCGACCGCTCGCGACACCGATGAAGACCGCGACAGCGCCGACGTTGGCCGCGATCAGCTCTGCGATCGGTGCGTCCCCCGGTTGGCGCGTCAGCGTCCGCGCGAAATGGTCGCTGAGCGCCAGGATCAGGTTGGTGACGACCCCCAGGGTGAACAGATGCACGGCGAGCCACCGACCACCGGGAAGCTCGGTGCCGAACACGACCCAGATGACGACGGCCAGCGCGTAGACCGCGGCGACCTGCGCCGCCGGTCGGAGCCGGTCGAACGGACCGCGTCGAGCCTTGGTTGCCATCGATCGACGGTGATCCTCAGCGTCTGGAAGCGCCACGTGCTGTCGCGGCCAGACCCACGGCGGTTACCCCCCATGCCGCGAGCCCGACCCAGAATGCCGTCGTCGCGACCCAGCCGGGGATCCCGAGGTCGACCGCAGCGCCGAGCCGATACGTGGCCACGGAGTACATCCCGAGGGGGAAGACGAGGGACCAGTACTGGGGGTCGTATCGGATCGGGACTCGCTGTACGCCGTGCCGCCAGATGCCGATCGACAGGAGCAGTGGGATCCACCAGGTCGCGAACCCCCACGCCAGGATCGTCGTGCCGTCGAGGAACGGTTCGAGCCCTTCGAGCACCGACCACGACCCCGACGCGAGCACGAGGTTCGCGCCCGCGACCGTCGTGATCGCCAGCGCCCCCATGTTGATCCAGTAGGGCGGCGTCACTTGCTCGCCGCTGAGTGGGAAGAACGTCCACCGGTAGAAGATCAGTCCGATCACGAGCACGTAGAGCATCAGGCCGACGAGATGGGCGAGAAGCGCGACGAGCAACACACCCTGCGTCTGATCGATCGACGGCGCGAGGAGCGCTCCGAGCACCGCGATCGACTCGGTCGAGACCACGAGCAGGAGCCAGACGCCGCCGATCCCCTGCTCGAGCCCGGGCTTCGTCTCGCTGACCGTGACGGCGGTGAGGAACGCGTACGTCAGTCCCAACCAGGACACGATGCCGAGGATCCAGAGGGCGAACGCCAACCCCGTCCACGTCGTGAGAAGCGCGATCTCGCTCCCGAGCACGTTCGTGGCGGCGACGACCGTGAGGAACCCGGCACCGCGCTGATGGGTTCGCAGATCCTCAAGGATGAGCCGAGGGAATCGCACGACGCGAAGGATGGTGAGCACCCACACGACGACGTAGAAAGCAACATTGAGCCCGAACAGGACGTCGGCGACGGCCTCGAACCCCTGCTGCTGGGCCGCGATCGACACGATCCCCGTCGCCATCACGAGCGCGAACGATCCCGGGAAGAGGTTGGCGATCGACGAGCGAGGTGGTGCGGCCGCTTCGGCGCTCATCGATCCGAGGGTGACGCCCACCACACGAGGAAGGCGAGCGCGAACGACAGCAACTGGAACGCGAACAACCACCAGACGGTCGCCATCTCCTCCTCGAAGTAGGCATCGAGGGCGATCGTGAGCGCCCAGAGCTGGCCGACCACGATCGTCGCGACGACCGCGATCCGCGCGACGATCACGGCTCGGCGCTGGCGGTCCGCGCGCGGCTCCGCGCCGACGCCCGGGCCGGGGGCGAGGTCACGAGGCGCGGAGCCGCGCTCGCTCATCTCGGGAGCGCCTCGATCGCGTAGATCCCGTCCGCGCGCTCCTCGAGCTCGATCACGGGCAGCGGCCGGGGTGGGGGCCCGGCGAGCACGCCTCCGGTCTCCGCATCGAAGCGCCCGAGGTGGCAGGGGCATTCGAGGACGCCCTCCGTCGGCTTCGGGATCACGGCGCACGACAGGTGCGTGCAGATCGACGAGTAGGCCACCAGACGACCGCCCGGCAGGCGCATCGCGATCGCACGATCGTGCTCGTTCGGGAATGCGAACTGGACGAACGCTCCTTCCGAGAGCTCGTCGGCGATCTTCCGTGGCGACGCCGCTCCCGTCCGTCGAGGGAACAGGCCGACGGCGACCGCCGCGGCGCCGACGACGAGCCCGCCGGAGATCGTCACGAGGATGCGGAGGTAGTCGCGGCGCGACACGAGCGCCTCCGAGGTGATCCGTTCGAGCTGCCGCTCCGTCGCGGCCTCCC
This sequence comes from uncultured Actinomycetota bacterium, assembly GCA_963724415.1. GTDB lineage: Bacteria > Actinomycetota > UBA4738 > UBA4738 > HRBIN12 > JAJNBA01. Next base: position 16,943 of record CAVRUS010000014.1, read on the forward strand.
TGCCCGACACGTGGGAGGTCCTCACGGTGCGAAGCCTCCGGGGACGGCGGCGTGGGCTCCCACCGGCTTCGCCGGCACGACGACCGCAGCGCCCGTGCGGATCTCCTCCTCACCGAACACCACGATGTCGCTGGCCGCGGCGTTCGGCCTGAACGCGAGCAGCTCCTCGAGCGTGCCGTAGAAGATCGATCCCGTCGGGCACACGGACGCGCACATCGGGTCGAGCCCCTCGGACGTACGGTCGTAGCAGAGGTTGCACTTGTACATCAGCATCTCGTCGACATCGAGTTTGGGGACACCGAACGGGCAGGCGTGGACGCAGTTCGCGCACCCGATGCAGCGCTCTTTCGCCGCCTCTTGCACGACCCCGTCGGTGGTCACCAGGATCGCGTCGGTCGGGCAGACCTGCGCGCAGGGCGCCACCGGATCCTCGCAGTGCATGCACACCGTGGGCATCGATGCGGCCGTCGCGCCCTCCTCGAGGTAGTCGAGGTGGATCATCGACTTGCCTCGATGGGAGTCGCACTCGCGACACGCGGCCACGCAGGCCTGGCATCCGATGCACCGGCCGGGATCGATGAACAGCGTGCGGTTCATCATCCTTCGCCGGTCCCCCTCCCCTGCATGGCCGACGGCGGCCGGTCGTCCGCCGTCGCTCGCGCCGCGACCGCATCCTCCGCCTGCCCCGGCGCGAGCGGCGGCGGCGGCGCCGGGGTCACGGCATCACCCCGCTCGATCCGGCACGCGCACACCTTGTACTCCGGGATCTTCGAGATCGGATGCAGGGCGTCGACCGTGAGTAGGTTCGCCGACGCGGCACCTGCCCAGTGGTAAGGAACGAACACGGTGTCGGGTCGGATCGTCTCGGTGACGAGCGCTGGATACGTGACCTCGCCTCGTCGCGTGACCACGCGGACCGGGTCGCCGTTCGCGAACCCCGTCGACGGATGGACCTCGACCCACGGCCTCGGCGTCTGTTCGACGAGGGCCGCGATCCGCCGCGTCTGGTTCCCCGACAGGAAGTGCGCGACGGTTCGGCCCGTCGTGAGCCGGAGCGGGAACTCCTCGTCGACGGGCTCGTGCGGCTGCTGCCACTCGACCGCGTTGAAGCGCGCTCTGCCGTCCGGGAACGCGAACCGCTCCTCGAACAGCCGAGGCGTCCCCGGGTGATCCTCGGATGGGCAGGGCCACGACAGGGAGCCCTCGCCCTCGAGACGCTCGTAGGTGATGCCTCGGTAGTCGGCGTTGCCTCCTTCCGTGGCCCACCGAAGCTCCTCGAAGATCGCCTCGATCGAGTCGAACCGGAACTTCTCCCCGACGCCGAGCCGCTCCGCGATCTGGTCGACGATCCACCAGTCCCGCTTCGCCTCGCCCGGTGGCTCCGCCGCGATGTGGCGCAGCACGACCTTCCCCTCGGCGTTCGTCGTCACGCCGGCGTCCTCCGCCCACACGGCGCTCGGGAGCACGACGTCGGCACGGGCTGCGGTCTCGGAGAGGAAGAAGTCCAGCTGGACGTGGAACTCGAGCGCGTCGTACGAGTCTGCGATCCGCGTCGCGTTCGGCATCGAGACGAGCGGGTTGTTGCAGATCCCGAGCAGCCCGCGGACCTCGCTCCCCATCAGGTGGACCAGCTCCACGGCGCTCGCACCCGTGTGCGGGAGATCGGCCTCGTCGATCCCCCAGTACCGGGAGATGAACGCGCGGGCATCCGGATCCTCGATGTCGCGCTGTCCCGGCAGCTGGTCGGTCTTCTGCCCGTGCTCGCGCCCGCCCTGTCCGTTCCCCTGCCCGGTGATCGTCCCGTAGCCCTTGCCCGGCGCGCCGATCTGGCCGGTCGCGAGCACGAGGTTGATGATCGACAGCGCGTTCTCGACGCCCTGGATCTGGTGCTCGATGCCGCGGGCGTGGAACGCCATCGCGCGGTCGGCGGTGCCCCAGAGCCGCCCGAGGTCCTCGATCAGCTGCGGGTCGATCCCGCAGATCTCTGCGGCTCGGACCGGCTCGTAGGCGGCGACGGTCCGTCGTACGTCCTCCCAGCCAGCGGTCCGCTCTGCGATGAACCGCTCGTCGAGCCAGCCCTCCCGATCGATCACATGCAGCACGCCGTTGAACAGCGCGCTGTCCGTCCCCGGTCGGAGCGGCACGAACAGGTCAGCGGTGCGTGCGAGCGGCGTCTCCCGAGGGTCGATCACGACGAGCTTTGCCCCCCGGTCCCTCGCGGCCCACACGTAGTTCGACATCACGGGGAAGCACTCCGCGACGTTCGAGCCCGCGACCAGGATCATCTGCGTCTCGAGCATGTCGGACCAGGGGTTCGCGGCGCGATCGATGCCGAACGCCTTCTTGTTGGCCGCGGCGGCCGAGACCATGCAGAGCCGCCCGTTGTAGTCGATGTTCTTCGTCCGCAGCGCCACGCGGGCGAACTTGCCCATCAGGTACGTGACCTCGGTGGCGAGCGACGAGCCCGAGTACACGGCGAAGGCATCGCGCCCGTAGGTCCCCTGGATCCTCGTGATCTCGGAGGCCACCCGGTCGAGCGCCTCGTCCCACGTGGCTCTCCGGAGCGGCTCGCCCTGGGCATCACGCACGAGCGGATGGAGGAGCCGGTCGGGATGGTTCACCTGCTGGTAGGCCGTCACGCCTTTGGGGCACAGCTTCATCCGGTTGATCTCGTGGTCGCGCGGCTCCATCCCGAAAACGCGGCCGTTCGTGTCCACCCGGAGGTACATCCCGCATTGCACGCCGCAGTAGCAGCAGTGGGTGGGGACCAGGCGCGAGTCCCTCCCCGCCGGCGTCTCCCAGCCGATCGCCGGCTCGGCCCCTTCCTCGCGGAAGTCGCCGACGCCCGGCGGCACGATCGGACGGGTCGTCACGAGAACCCCCGCTTCACGTCGCGCAGGTAGGCCCTGCCGCGCTCGACCCGCTTGCACCGCGGGCACGTCTCGACCCAGCCGCCGTACCGGAGTCCCCGCTCGTCCATCGTCGCCTGGAGGTTCCGAACGAATGCGACGCCCTCGAGGGGCTCACCGCAGCGCTGGCACGTCGCCACACCCTCGTCGGCCTGACCGACTTCCTTGAACACCTGGACGCCGAGGACCGCGGGGCGCTGGATCACGTGGAAGAACTTCCCGAACGGGATGAACACGAGCGAGAGGACCACGACGCCCATGTGGAGGATCGCGAGGAACTCGTACCCGGCGCCGTCGAGCAACGCGCTCGAGAACGTCAGCAGCAGCCCCGTCGCCGAGATCGCGATCAGCGCGACGAGCGGCACGAAGTCGTAGCCGAGCCGTTGCTCCGACCGGACCTCGCGGTCGCGGATCCGGCGCCACAGGAAGAACGCGCACCCGGCGATCACCAGGACAGCTGCCACGTCGAGGAGGTGGAAGACGAACCAGCCGAACCACGTGAACGGCTCGAACGTCATCACGCGCAGCCCCCACACGAGCATCTCGTAGCGGCCGGCGTCGGTGGCCGTGAACGAGATCCAGCCCCAGGACAAGGCGAAGGTCATCAGCGTGGCGAGCACCACGCCCCAGAACACGGCCTGATGCGCGAGCCAGCGCCCTCTTCCACGTTCGCGGAGGAACAGTTGGAATCCGAGATATGACACGAGCTGCTTCGGGACGAGCGTCGGGAACCGCCTGAAGTTCCTCCACGAGAGGAACGCGCGCCATCCGAGGACGAAGTACCGCCGGGTCGGTGGCTGCTGGATCCACATCGCGTAGCGGTAGACGACCGCGAACGTGAGCACGACCGTCGCGGTCGCATATCCGATCAGCGCCGCGTCGAAGGTCCGGAGCGAACCGCTGCCGAGGAAGATGGCTAGGCCGAGCAGCGTTGCCGACACGACGCCCGCGATCGTCGCCCGCAGTTCCGCTCGACCCTCGACGGGCCGATCCAGCGCCCGCTTCGCCACAGCAGCCCGAGCGTACATCGGGCGACCCGGATACCGCTCGCGAGGCTAGGTGAAGGCCTTGGGGCCGGTGAGCTGCTCCCCGATCACGAGCGGGTGCCCTTCGGTGGCGCGATCCCGGGCCGTAGCTCCTTCTCCCACGTCTCCCATGCGTGGGCCACGTGCATGCCGGCGCGCTCGTACAGGCGGGTCGCGCCCGTCGGGTTCTCCGAGTCGACACCGAGCTCGGCGCGGGGGATCCCGCGCCGAGCGAACTCCGCGAACACGGTCCCGAGGAGGGCGAGACCCACCCCCCGCCTGCGCCACCCCCGACGCACGCCGAGGATGTCCACCTCGGCACACTCGCGATCGCGGGCGGACGTCGGTCGGCAGACCGCTGCTCCGACGATCTCCTCCCCGTCGGCCGCGACGAACCAGAGCTGTGGATCGAACTGAGTTGCCTCGCCATCGATGTGATGGTGGCGCCATTGCTCGTAGGAGGGGAAGTCGTGACCCCGATGGTCGAGGAAGGCCTCGGCCAGCGCTGCGTGCGTTCTGGGCGCGTCTCGCTCCGGGTCGAACGGCCGGATCGTGATGCCCTCCGGCTCCGGCGGCGTCGGCGGCCGGCCCTCGAGCTCGATCTGCATCATCCAGTACGTCTGGAGGTAGGCGTAGTCGAACGAACGGAAGAGCGCACCGGCGGCCTCGTTGTGTGCGAACCGGGCCACTTGGTGCGTGACACGCAGATCGGCCGGGGCCCGGTGGATCCGTTCGCGCGCTCGCTCCTCTCCGAGCCGAAGGAGGAACGCGCTCAGGCCGCGGGACCAGTACCGGGGCCGGACGTATACCAGCGAGAACAGCTCGTCGAATGGGTCGATGTCGCACCAGAGCTGGAGGTAGCCCGCGGCTTCTCCAGCCCCGTCGACGAGGAGCGCGTCGGCCGGGAGGTCGTAGCCGGGTCCTGACCATTGATCCCGCACCTCCTCCGGCGTGGTCCAGGGAAGACCGATCTCGGCGCGAGTGCACTCGTTGATCACGTCCGCGACCGCCTCGGCGTCCGGGACCGTCACGGCGCGGAGCGAGAATCCTTCCTTCGGTTCCAGGTTCACGAACAGTCCCCGGGCGCGAAGAGAGGCATCGAACGGAATCATACGGAGGTCAGGTCCGCGCCGGATGCGACAAGCGAGAAGCGGAGGACCTACGTGAACGCCTTGAGACCGGTGAGCTGCTCACCGATCACCAGCGTGTGGACCTCCTCGGTCCCCTCGTAGGTGATCACGGATTCGAGGTTCGTCATGTGGCGCATGATCGGGTACTCGAGCGTGATGCCGTTCGCACCGAGGATCCCGCGTGAGGTCCGCGCGATCTTCGAGCGCCTCGCGCGTGTTGTTCAGCTTCCCGACGCTCACCTGTTCTGGCGCGAGGCCCTTCTCGTCCTTCAGCCGGCCGAGGTGGTAGGCGAGCAGCGTCCCCTTGTACAGCTCGAGTGCCATGTCGGTGAGCTTCTTCTGCGTGAGCTGGAACGAGCCGATCGGCTTGTCGAACTGCTCGCGCGTCTTCGAGTACTCGAGGGCCGTCTCGAAGCACGTGCGCGCCGCGCCCATCACGCCCCAGACGATCCCGTAGCGCGCCTCGTTCAGGCAGGACAGCGGCCCGCGGAGGCCCGCGACCTCGGGCAGCATCGCGTCGGCCGGCAGCCGCACGCCGTCCATCACCAGCTCGGACGTCACCGACGCACGGAGCGACATCTTCTTGTGGATGTCGTTCGCGGTGAAGCCGGGCGAGTCGGTCGGCACGATGAACCCGCGGACGCCGTCGTCGGTCTGCGCCCAGACGATCGCGATGTCGGAGCAGCTGCCGTTCGTGATCCACATCTTCGTGCCGTTGAGGATCCAGTCGTCGCCGTCCTTCTTCGCGGACGTGCGCATCGAACCCGGGTCGCTGCCCGAGTCCGGCTCCGACAGACCGAAGCACGCGATCGCCTCGCCGCTCGCCATCTTCGGGAGCCACTCGTTCTTCTGCTCCTCGCTCCCGAACGCGTGGATCGCGTGCCCGCAGAGCGAGCTCTGCACCGAGACGAACGACCGCAGACCACTGTCGCCGGCCTCGATCTCGAGCTCCACCAGCCCGTACGCGACCGAGTTCAGCCCGAGCGTCCACTCGGTGTCGAGCTGCATCAGGAAGAAGCCGAGGTCGCCGACCTCCTTCGCGAGCTCACGCGCGGGGAACTCGCCCTTCTCGTACCAGTCCTCGACCTCGGGGAGGATCCGGCGCTGCACCCACTCGCGGGCGACGCTGCGGATCTGCTTCTCCTCGTCGGAGAGGAGGTGGTCGATGTCGATCAGATCCGTGGGCTGCAGGTCGGACGGGCTCATGTCCCCGAAGGTAGCACCGGGGCCCCAGCGGACGCCTCTCACGAGACACCACCGACGGTCTCGAGGCCGAACCGCTCGATCTCGGCGTCGATGTCGAGGGCCCGCATCCGCGCGCGGCCGTCCTCGATCTCCGGGGTCTGCAGATCCCTCGGGACGATCCAGCACACCTCGAACTCCAGGCCGTCGGGATCGCGGCCGTAGAGCGCTTTCGTCGTGCTGTGATCGGTCGCGCCCGTGAGCGCGCCCGCTTCCTGGAGCTTCTGCCCGATCTCCCGAAGGTCGCCGAGGGTCTGGACCTCCCAC
>CAVRUS010000015.1:0-102030 GCA_963724415.1 uncultured Actinomycetota bacterium
CCTCGAGGACGAGTGCGAGGCGAACGACGGCCTCACGCCCGAGAGTCACGCCGCCGCGAAGAGGCGGTCCTCGACTGGGGCTTCCACGCGATCAACCACACGGAGGCGACGGCGGCCGAGGACACGACCTGTTCGCGCAGATGCTGATCGAGGAGCAGTGGGGCCGGGCGACCGGGGCGCTCTGGGACATCCCCTGGCGGCCCTCGATCCCCCTCGCGGCGGGCACCAGGACCAGAAGGACCGGTTCCTCCGCCCCGCGTGCCGCGGCGAGCGCCGCGACGCCTACGCGATCACCGAGGAGGGCGCCGGCTCCGACCCCACGATGGTGGAGACCACGGCGGTCCGCGACGGCGACGACTGGGTGCTTAGCGGCGAGAAGTGGCACGTGACGTCGGGCGACGTCGCGGACTTCTTCCTCCTGCACACCCACGTCGACGGCGATCCCGCGAAGGCCACGATCTTCCTCGTCGACAAGGACTCGCCGGGCGTGCGACTCGTCCGGACGCCGAAGTACATGCACACGTTCGTGTTCGAGCATCCGATCTTCGCGTTCGAGGACGTCCGGGTCGGCGACGACCGGATGCTGGGCGAGATCGGTGGAGGCTTCGAGCTCACGAAGGACTGGTTCGTCGAGGAACGCCTGATGATCGGCGCGCGGACGGTCGGCGCCGCGACGCGCGCGCTCGAGCTCTCGCTCGCCTTCGCGAAGGACCGCCGCCAGTTCGGCCGGGCGATCGTCGACTTCCAGGCCGTGGAGTTCATGCTCGCCGACATGGCCGCCGAGCTGATGGCCGCGAAGTCGATGCTCTACCGGGTCTGCTGGGAGGCCACGCGCGGTGGCGCCGACCGCAAAGAGCTCCATGCGATGGCGGCCGCGGTCAAGCTCGTCTGCAGCGAGACGGCAGGTCGCGTCGCGGACAAGGCGGTCCAGATCCACGGCGGCCGCGGGTACATGCGCGACCAACCGGTCGAGCGTCTCTGGCGCGAGCTCCGGGTCGATCGGATCTGGGAGGGCACCTCCGAGATCCAGCGCGTGGTGATCGGCAACGAGCTCCGCAAGCGCGGCGCCGGCCGGTACACGGACTGGCCGGCCGAGTGACCTAGAGGATGTCCGGACGCAGCGGTCCCGACACGATGTCGAGCCACGTCAGCAGCGGATAGGACAGTCCCGCGAGACCGAGGACGAGACCCATGAAGTAGCTGCCGCCGCCTTCTCCGCTGCTCGAGGTCGCGATCGACGCGAGGACGGCCATCAGGCCCAAGACGGCGGCGAGGGCGGTGAGCTGCTCGGCCAACTGGCCACCGGCCGCGATCTCGGCGGAATAGCTCCCCATGATCTGACTGCCAGGAGCCACGTGGTAGATCCACAGGACGCCACTGGTGAGCGCGGCGACCAAGCCCGAAACGACCGAAACGACGCCCAAGGGATTGGACCGCTTGCCCGAGCTCTTGAACACCCCCGCCATCAGTCGCCATCCAAGCATCCGCGGACTTCCGCGGGCAAGCCCGGGATGTCGAGGCCGGCACCGCCCCGCACGAAGTCGTACCGCGTGCCCTCCCAGACGCCCGGCAAGCCTGGATAGGCACGGGGCTCCGACACGCCGCCGTCCCATTGGAACCCGCTCCAGTCCGGCGAGCGGAACCCGTCGGTGTCGTACGGCGCCACGGCGGCGACGCCGTCCCCGAAGTCGCGCGACTCGATCAGGAACCGGCCCTGGAAGTGGAGGTCGTTCTCGGTGAAGAGCTGCACGTACCACCGCTCCACGATCAAGAGGTACCCCTTGTCCGACGGCGGGGATTCGGGGCCTGTGAAGTACCGCATCTCCACGACGGTGGGCTTTCCCGGGAGACGCACGGTCCGGCTAAGCACGCGGAGAGGCTTCTGGAACAAGGGCGAACCCTGGGCCGGCCAGATCCAGCCGTTCACGCAGGTCTCCGACGCCTCGCCGCTCGTGGGAAGGCCGTCGGGAGGGAGGGCGGGGGGCGTCGGCGAGGCGAGCGTCGGCGTCGAGGGGAACGGGGACACGGTCGTCGGATCATCCGTCGGTTGCTCGAACGGATCCTCGTCGCAGGCGGCGAGGAGGACGAGCACGGTGGCAACGATCATGCGTTTCTTCATGAGATGACCCCTCGTGGACCGAGCGAGGATAGCGGGCTTGATACAAAGGGGGTCCATGGACATCGGACCCTACGGGCACACGCACGACGAGCGGCACCCGATGCCCGTCAGCCGGCGACGATTCCTCCGCACGAGCGCGATGGCCGTGGCGGGCGGGGTGCTCTTCTCCTGCACCGGCGGACGCCGGATCCCGCAGGTGGACGACGAGATCCCGAGCACGGACACGCGCTGGCCGATCAAACGCGTGATCTACGTGATGCTCGAGAACCGCAGCTTCAACAACGTCTTCGGGAATTTCCCCGGCGTCGGAGGGACGACGACGGGCTTCGAGAACGGCGTCGAGAAGCCGCTGATCCGTTGCCCCGAATGGCTGCCCGGCGACATCCCCCACGACCTGGCCGCGCACCGGAACTGCGTGAACGGCGGGGAGATGGACGGCTTCGGCGGGGGGCCCTACGGCTCGACGTACGGCTACACGCTCTTCGAGCAGGACCAGATCCCGAACTACTGGCACTGGGCGCGCGAGTACTCGCTCTCGAAGAACTTCTTCGCGTCGGCGGCCGGGCCCAGCTACCCGAACCACTACTACTTCATCGCCGGCTCGTCGGGCGGCGTCGCCGACAACCCGGAGAACATCCGGACCCGCCAGGACGACGGCACGAGCTTCAAGAGCTGGGGTTGCGACGCCTACGGTGACGACGTGTTCGTCTTCGTGACCGACGATGCCGGGAACGTCACGAAGCACGGCACCTGCTTCGAGTTCCCCACCGTCGGCGAGCAGCTCACCGAGATCGGGGTCGACTGGGCGTACTACTCGGCGGTGCCGGGGCAGCCCGGCTACTTCTGGAACGCCTACAACGGCGTCTCGAACGTGTTCCACACGGACCTGTGGCACGAGCACGTCCGTTCGGTCGACACGCTCCTCGACGACATCGACGCGAACGCTCTGCCGCCGGTGACCTGGGTGACCCCTCGCTTCCAGCTCTCCGACCACCCCCCGTTCTCCACGGGCCACGCCCACAACTGGGTCACGCAGATCGTGAACAAGGTGATGCGCTCGGACATGTGGGAGCACACGGCGATCTTCCTGACGTGGGACGAGTGGGGCGGCTTCTACGACCCGGTCGTGCCACCGTCGGTCGACCACCTCGGCCTCGGCATCCGGATCCCCCTCCTGACGATCTCCCCCTACACGCGCCGCGGCGTGATCGACGACGAGGTCGGTGAGTTCTCGACGCCGCTGCGGTTCATCTCGGACAACTGGGGACTGGAGCCGCTCACCGATCGGATCAGGAACACGCACAACTTCGAGCACGTCTTCGACTTCGCGAGGAACCCGCGGCCGCCGGAGCTCGGGAAGGAGCAGGCGCCGACGACGAGCACGATCTGGGTCCCGGGGGACACCTACACGGGTTGGGAGCCCGGCACGGTCCCGGTGGCCAACCCGCTGTAGCCGCTAGAGCGCCCAGCGACGGTCCGCGTACTTCCAGACCGTCCCCCGCTTGACGCGCACGACGTCGGGATCCCGAGGATCGAGCGGGAGCACCATCTCCGGCTCGCGCGTCGAACGTGGCTTCTGCTTCTCGATCCGGGTGCGCTTCATCCCGCTCACCTCCTGCCTTCCGCTTCGCCCTTCCCGAACGGTTCGCGTCCGGGCCGGTGGCGGATCACGTGTGAGGCCATACCCCCTCGATACACGTTGTATGCCGGGCCGGCAGGCCAGGGCCATGACCTGCGTCACAAGACGGGTGTGACCTTCGCGCGGCTAGGCGGGGACGACGAGGGCGTCCACCGCGACGCACCCCGACGGCGAGACGATCATCGGGTTGATGTCGAGCTCGGCGATCCGGTCACCGAGCTCGACCGCGAGGACCGACAGCCGGGAGACGGCGCGCGCGAGCGCGTCGACGTCGCACGAGGGGGCACCGCGGACGCCGTCGAGGAGAGGACGGATCGCGAGCCGGTCGATCAGGCGGCGGGCGGCGTCCTCGTCGATCGGGGGGAGGGCGAGCTTCCGGTCGTGCAGGAGCTCCACCAGGACGCCGCCCGCCGCCACCAGCACCAACGGTCCGAAGGTCGGGTCGCGCACGATGCCGAGCGCCACCTCGACGCCGGGCGGCGCCATCGCCGCCACGGTCACGTCCGGTCCGAGGCGGTCCTCGAAGTCCCGGTACGTCTCCCGGAGCTCGTCGGGGTCGCCGATCCCGATCCGCACGCCCCGGACCTCGGATTTGTGCAGGATCCCGGGCACCGCGGTCTTCAACGCGACCGGATAGCCGATCCGGTCCGCCGCACGCTCGGCGTCGGCGAGAGAAGCCGCCTGCATCGACTCGACGACCGGGATCCCGTAGCCCCCGAGCAGACCGAGGGCGGAGACCTCCGACACGAGCTCGCTCGACGGCAGCAGTCGCCGCCGCGCCTCCGCCTCAGGTCCGATCTCGGGCGTCATCGACGACGACGAGCGGCGGCGCGCATGCGGGTCGGCGAGGAGGTATCCCAGCGCTCGCAGACCGGTCGCCGTCCCCTCGAGCACGGGGATCCCTGCGTCACGGAGGATCCCGACCTCGTCGTCGGCGATCGTCGCCGGGAGGTTCGAGATCACGCAGAACGGCTTCGTCGTGGCCGCGAACACGTCCCGCGCCACCTGGAGGTACCCGACGTCGTACGGCTCACCCTGCCGGGTGAGGTCCACGACGAACGCGACCGCCGCTGTCTCGGGATCGTCGTGCAGCGCCTTGAAGCTCTCGACGTAGATCCGGTCCGCGTCGATGCCGGTCCCCCACGCGTCGAGCGGGTTCTCGGCGACGAGCCCCGGATCGAGCACCTCGTCGATCCGGTCGCGCGACGCCTCCGAGATCTCCGCGAACGGGACGCCGAGGTCCGCCGCGAGGTCGACGAAGAGCGCCCGCTCGCCGCCCGAGTCGTGCAGCGATGCGATCCCGGTCCCGCTCGTCACGCGGCGCGGGCTCGAGAACAGCTCGAGCGCGTCGGCCATCTCCTCGAGGTCGCGGCACTCGTGGACGCCGAAGGCATCGAACACCGCCTCGTAGGCGCCGTGCTCCCCCGCGAGCGCGCCCGAGTGGGCCACCACCATCTGCTTCGATCCCTCGGTCCGGCCGACCTTCAGCGCGAACACCGGGACGTCGCGCTCGGCGGCCTTCGCGAGCGCCGCCACGAACCCCTCGGGCCGGCGGACCGTCTCGAGCAGCAGCGCCACGACCTTCGTCGTCTCGCGGTCCAGGGCGTAGGACAGGTACTCGTCCATCGTCGTGACGATCTCCTGCCCGCTCGAGACCAGGAGGTTGAAGCGGATCTGCCGGTCGTTGAACAGGAACGCCGCCCACCCGGAGCCGGAGTGCGAGAGGAACGTCACCGGACCCGGACGGAGGTCGTCCGGCGTGAGGAACCCCGTGGCCCGCAGGTTCGTGTCTGCGTGCACGAAGCCCATCCCGTTGCCACCGCAGAGCGCCATCCCGTGCTCTCGGGCGATGGCCGCCACCCGGTCTGCGAGCGGCGGCATCCCGGGCTCCGGAGGCTCGTCCTCGAACAGCGAGGAGAACGTCACGACGCTGCCCGCGCCCGACGCCCCGGCATCCCGCACCGCTTGCTCGAGCCGCTGGTTCGCGACGCCGACGATCGCGAGGTCGACCGGTCCGGGCAGCTCGGCCAGCGACGGGTAGCACCGGTGCCCGAGCACCTCGTCGTAGCCGGGGTTCACCGGGTAGATGTCGCCGTCGAAGCCTCCGCGCTCGAGCTCGAGCAGCATCTGTTGCCCGAGCGACCCTTCCTTCACGGAGGCGCCGACGACCGCGACCGAGCGCGCCTCCAGCATCCGCTGGAGCGGCGTCCGTTCTGCTTCGGTCACGAGCGCTTCTTGATCGCCCTGTCCTTCACGGCCGCACGGTACGCCTTCCAGCCGGGGATGCCGTTGACCCCGCCGCCCGCGTGGGTCGCCGAGGAGCCGTGGTACAGGCCCTTGATCGGCGTGCGGAAGTCCGCGTAGCCCGGCGCCGGCCGCATGTGGAACAGCTGATCCACCGAGAGCTCGCCGTGGAAGATGTTGCCGCCGATCAGCCCGAGCTCCTGCTCCATCTCGTACGGCCCGATCACCTGGTAGTCGATGATCGCGTCCTTGAAGTTCGGCGCGAGCTCGTTGTAGAGGTCGAAGATCCGCTTCGCGTAGGCGTCGAGCTCATCACGGTGCGGCTCGTTCACCCAGTCGTCCGGCACCCACTGGGTGAACATCGAGAACACATGCGTGCCCTCGGGCGCGAGCTTCTTGTCCATCGTGGTCGGGATCACGCCGTCGACGAACGGGGCCACGGAAGCCTTCCGGTCCATGTGCGAGTCCTGGAACGCTCGCTCCGCGTAGGCAGGCGAGAAGCAGAGCTCGACCGAGCCGGTGTGGTGTTCCTGCAGTTCCTTGCCGGGCATCGCCGTGAAGTCCGGCAGCTCCGACATCGCGACGTTGATCTTCACGACGCCGGAGCGCGTCTTCCAGCGCTGGATGTCCGTGACGAAGTCGGCCGGCAGATCCGAGGGCGCGATCATGTCGAGGAACCCGATCTTCGGGTGCACGCAGGTCACGCCGATCGGCGCGCGGAGCTCGGTCCCGTCCTCGAGCACCACGCCGTGGAAGCGGCCGCCCGAGGTGAGCATCGACTTCACGCGGGCGTTCGTGCGGACCTCCGCTCCGAACGATTCCGCCGAACGGCGGATCGAGTCGGACACCCCGCCCATGCCGCCCTGCTGATACCCCCAGGAGCCGAGGTGGCCGTCGCCGACGTCGCCGATCGAGTGGTGGAGCATCACGTACGCGGTGCCCGGCTCGTCAGGCCCCGCCCACGTCCCGATGATGCCGTTCACCGCGAGCATGCCCTTGATCGCGTCGGACTCGAACCAGTCGTCCAGGAGATCGGTGATGCTCATCGTGAACAGCCGCGTGACGTCGCCGACGCCGCGGACGCCGAGCTTGCGGACCTTCCACGCGGTTCGGGCGGTCTCCAGCAGGTCGCCGACCGCGAGCGAGCCGGCGCGCGGCGGGCTCTGCAGGAGCAGCGGTCCGAGGATGTCGGCGACGCTCTTCAGCCACGCCTCCCACTCGGGAAGGGCGTCGGCGTCCTTCTTCGAGAACTGCGCGATCGAGTCTCGCGAGCGTTCGGCCTCGTCGGCGTAGACCATGATCGCGCGACCGTCGGGGAACGCCTGGAAGTAGGGACCGAACGGCGTGACGTCGTAGCCGTGGCGCTTGAGCTGCAGCTCGTTGATGATCGTCGGCGGCATCAGCGACATCACGTAGGAGTAGGTCGTGACGTTGATCTCGGGGTGGTCGGGGAACGGGGCGCTGGTATCGGCGGCGCCGCCGGTCTTGTGCCTCGCCTCCAGGACGACGGTGCGCGCCCCGTGCCGGGCGAAGTACGCGCCCGCCGTCAGGCCGTTGTGCCCGCCACCGATCACGATCACGTCGTAGGTGTTCGTCGCCATATCCGCTCGATCCCTTCCGTCGACTCTGCGAATGATGCCCCATTCCTGAACGGCGAGTCAAACCCACCGGGCGCGGGCTGCCCTTTGATTTCTGCTGCTCAACGGGGTACGGTTCGCGGGCTCCCCGGATCGGCCGGGGGCTGGATCCGCCCCGAACTCTGTATGTCGTTCAGGAGTCCGATGGCCAAGCAAGTGAAGACGCCGAAAGCCGGCGCGAAGGCAGGCAAGGACCGACGCCAGGAGATCCTCGCCGCCGCCGCCCAGGTGATCACGGACCGTGGCCTGTTCGAGACGAGGATCCAAGACATCGCCCAGAGCTGCGGCGTGTCCACCGGGCTGATCCTCTACTACTTCGAATCGAAGGACCGGCTCCTGGTGGAGGCGCTCACGCACGCGAACGATCAGTTCTATCTCCGGCTCTCACGCGAGCTCCGGAAGACCCCCTCCGCTCGAGCCCAGCTCGACCGCTTGATCGAGCTCTCGGTCCCCGGTCTGCTCCCCGAGTTCCAGTTCCTCGACGAATGGGCGCTGTGGGTCGAGGTCTGGGTTCGAGCGCTCCGCGACCCCGAGATGGCGAAGGAGCACGAGGTCCTGAACCGGCGGTGGCGTCGTTCGATCGCCGACATCGTGCGGCACGGGCGGTCGACCGGCGAGTTCCCGGACGGCCTGGATGCCGACGAGCTCGGGATCCAGATCGGCGCGGTGGTCGACGGGCTCGCGATCCAGGTGCTGATGGACCACGGCGACGTGACGCCGGAGGACATGCTCCGCGTGAGCCGCGAGGTCTCGGCGAAGCTGATCGGCTTCGCGCTCGAGCCCGCCGGCGCGTAGCCCGCCGTCCGCGCTGCCGTCTCTGAGTACCCTGTGCCGGCCATGGCGCCTCGTCCCCTGATCCTCGACGTCGACACCGGGGTCGACGACGCGCTCGCGTTGCTCTACGCGGTGGCCTCACCCGAGGTCGAGCTGATCGGTGCCACGTGCGTGATGGGCAACATCTCGGTCGAACAAGCGACGGAGAACACGCTGGCTGTGCTGGAGGCAGCGGGGCGAGGCGAGGTGGAGGTCGCGCAGGGGGCGGCCCGGCCGCTCGCCCGCGACCACGTCCCGTTCCCGGTCGTCCACGGGGAACGCGGACTGGGTCGGGCCGACCCCCCACAGGCCACGGCGTCGCCTTCCTCTCGCACCGGGGTGGAGCTGCTCGTGGAAACGGCGCGGGCCCGGCCGGGCGAGGTGCTGCTCGTGGCGACGGGGCCGCTCACGAACGTCGCTCTCGCACTCCGAGAGGAACCGGGGCTGCCCGAGCTGCTCGGAGGCTTCGCGCTGATGGGCGGGGCGTTCGCGCGCGGCGGGAACGTCACGCCGGCGGCGGAAGCAAACATCTGGGTCGACCCGCTCGCCTCGGCCGAGGTGTTCACCGCGTTCTCCGGTGTGGACGAGGAGAAGCTCCCGATCTGCGTCGGACTCGACGTCACCGAGAAAGCGATCATGCGACGGCCCGACCTCGACGCGGTCTGCGCGCCGGCGCCGGACTCGCCGCTCGGACAGCTGATCGAGGGCGCCACGAGCTTCTACATGGACTTCTACGCCTCGGTCGTCGGCGAGGACGGGTGCCGTCTGCACGATCCGCTCGCCGTGGCGATCGCGATCGACGAGTCCCTCGCGCAGCTCGTGACCACACGGGTCGAGGTCGAGACCGAGGGGCGGTGGACGATGGGCGAGACGGTGGCGGACCTCGCGGGGGTGCGCGGGAGCCCGTGGCCGGTGGGCTGGGAGCCGGAGGCCAACGCGCGGGTGGCGCTCGAGGTGGCGGCCGACGAGTTCATGGAGCGGTTCGTGGAACGCGTGCGCTCGCTCGTGGAGGCGAGGGCGTGACGGGATCGGTCGTCGTGATCGGCGCGATCAACGTCGATCTCGTCGTCTCCGGGGCGGCATTGCCGGCACCCGGTCAGACGGTCACCGGCGGCGTGTTCGCCCAGCACCACGGGGGCAAGGGCGGGAATCAGGCCGTCGCAGCATCGCGAGCGCTGGGCGGCCAAGGGGTCGTGATCGTGGGGGCCGTCGGGAACGACGCCCTCGGTCACGACGCGCTCGAGGCACTGCGGGTGGAGGGCGTGGCGACCTCGGTCGCGATGCGGCCCGGCGTCCCGACAGGGGTGGCGCTGATCTGCGTCGGCCCCGACGGGGAGAACCAGATCTCGGTGGCCCCCGGTGCGAACGCGGAGCTCACGGCGGCGGACGTGACCTCGGCGTTCGGACAGGTGCACGAGATCGCGGTCGTGCTGGCGAGCCTCGAGGTGTCCACGGCGGCGGTGCGAGCGGCGGCCGCCTGGTGCACCGAACACGAGGTCCCGCTGATCCTGAACCCGGCGCCTGTCCAGCCGTGGGCCGCGGAGGTGGCGTCGCTGGCCAGGTTCGTCACGCCGAACGAGCACGAGCTCGAGGCGCTGGGCACCCTCCCCGACCGTGTCGTGGTGGTCGAGACCCGCGGCCCGGAGGGGGTCGTGATCCGGCGCGCCGGCGCGGAGGAGCGCATCGAGGCTCCGGAGGTGGAGGCGATCGACACGACCGGAGCCGGCGACTGTTTCAACGGCGTGTTCGCGGCCGGTCTCGCCGAGGGCATGGAGGTGCACGAGGCCGCCAACCGCGCCGCGGTCGCCGGGGCTCTTTCGGTGACGAAGGTCGGAGCACGCGAGGGGATGCCCACCCGCGACGAGCTCGACGCGTTCCTCCACCGAGCGTGATGCCGACCTTCACGCGGAGCGGGTACGGTGCTGACGTGAGCGAGGAACGGCGGACGCCGGCGTGAACGTCGTCGTCCTGACGAAGTGGGTGCCGGAGCCTGAGGGCACCCCGAAGCTCGGCGATGACGGGCTCCTGGTCCGCGAGGGGGCGGACGGCGCCCTGGATCCCGGCGATGAGTACGGGCTGGAAGCTGCGCTGCAACTCGTCGAGGCAGCGGGCGGGGACGGCGAGATCACGCTTCTCACGATGGGCCCTGAAGTCGCCCAGGCGGCGTTGCAGCGAGGCCTCGCGATGGGCGCGCACAAGGGCGTGCGGGTCACCGACGACTCCCTCCGCGGCGCCGACTCGCTCGTCACCGCGCGCGTGCTCGCCGCAGCGATCAAGCGGCAACCGTTCGACCTCGTGGTCGGCGGCGTCGAGTCGACCGATGGCTACACGGGGATCGTTCCGGCCGCGATCGCCGAGTTCCTCGGCGTGCCGAGCCTGACGTTCGCTCGCGAGCTCCACCTCTCGGACGACACCCTGACGATCGAGCGGCAGACGGCGGCCGGCTACGACGTCGTCCTCGCCCCGCTCCCTGTCGTGATCACGGTGACGGCCGGCGCGACCGAGCCCCGCTACCCCTCGCTGAAGGGCGTGATGGCCGCGAAGTCGAAGCCGGTGGAGACACTGAGCGTCGCCGACCTTGGGCTGTCGAGTGATGACGTCGCCGCCACACAGACCGTGGCCGAGGTCACCGACGCCCCGCCGAAGCAAGGCGGCGAGACCATCGAATACGACGACACGACCGCCGCGCGGATCGCGGATCTCCTCGTCGAGGCGAAGGTGATCTGACGTGCCAAGGAGCATGAGATGAAGGTGTGGGTCTGGGCCGACGTGACGCCCGACGGGCCAGCGCCGAGCGCCCTCGAACTTCTGGCGAAGGCACGCGAGCTCGGCGACCAGGTCGCTGCGGTCGCCCTCGGTCCCGGCGCGACAGCGTCCGCGCAAGCGCTCGGTGAGCACGGCGCCGCGAAGGTCTTCGCGAGCGACGACGAGGTCTTCGCGAACCACCTCGCCCAGCCGGCCGTGCACGCACTCGCCGGACTCGTGGAGGAGCACGCCCCCGACCTGATCCTCTTCCCGGCGTCGTACGACGCCCGTGACGTCGCCGGCCGCCTGCAGGCGCGCACCGGCTCGACGCTGATGGCGAACGTCACCGACGTCCTGGGCGCCGACAAGGCCCGAACGGAGATCCTCGGCGGCACGAAGATCGTCGACGTCGAGCTGAAGGGGCCAACGCCCCGGCTGGTGATCGTGCGCCCACAATCGTTCGCCGCGGAAGCGTCCGGCGGAACCGCCGAGGTCGTGGATGTGAAGGCGGACGTCCCGGACGAGCTGAAGACCGCGGAGCGGGTCGAGCGGCACGAGGAGGCCGCCTCCGGACCGAAGCTCGAGAGCGCGAAGGTCGTCGTCGCCGGCGGCCGCGGGCTGGGCGGTCCCGACGCGTTCGAGCACCTCGACAAGCTCGCCACCGCGATCGGGAACGCGGCGGTTGGCGCCTCGCGGGCTGCCGTCGACGCCGGTTGGGTGCCGTACAGCTATCAGATCGGGCAGACCGGCAAGACCGTGAAGCCCGAGGTCTACCTGTGCGCCGGGATCAGCGGTGCGCTCCAGCATCTGGTGGGCATGAAGGGCGCGAAGCGGATCGTGGCGATCACGAAGGACCCCGACGCGCCGATCCTGAAGATCGCGGACCTGGGCGTGGTGGGCGACCTGTTCAAGGTCGTCCCGGCCCTCACCGAGGAGATCGAGAAGCGACGGACGGGCCCGTAACCGCCGCGATCCTGGCGGCCGTCGTCGCCGTGGCGGTCGTGCTGTTCGTGCGGCGCGTCCGGCCACGGGTTGCCCTCGTCGCGAACGCGCGGCCTGCGGGACGTGGCACCCCGACCTCTGACCGCATCACCCGCGAGCTCACGCACGTCTTCCTCCAGAAGAAGCTCCTGCAGAAGCTCGGCCCCGGCCTGATGCATGCGTTCATCTTCTGGGGCTTCATCGTGCTGCTCCCGACGATCCTCGAAGCCGCGGTAGCGATCGTCGACAAGGACTCGTCCCTCCCGATCCTCGGCCACGCCGCATGGTTCGCGTTCATCTCCGACGTCTTCGCGACGCTCGTCGTCGTCGGGATCGCGATGGCGTTCTTCATCCGCAAGGTCCTGAAGCCGGACCGGTTCCGCGGGAGCCACATGGAGGAAGCGGACCGGATCCTGCTGTTGATCCTCGCGATCGTCGTGACGTTCCTGCTGTGGAACGCCACCCGGATCGCGCTCGGGATCGCCGAGGTGCCCGATGCGCGGCCGGTCGCGAACCTCCTCTCGGGCCTCTTCAGTGGCGGGAGCAGCACCGAGATCGCGGAGCGCGTCCTCGTGTGGGCGCACCTCCTCGTGATCCTCGGCTTCCTGGTTTTCCTGCCCGGCTCGAAACACCTCCACATCGCGACGGCCCCAGCGAACGTCTGGCTCGCCAAGGACGGCCCGACCGGCCGCCTCGAACCGAATCGGATCGACCTCGAAGCTCCTGAGGAGGACATCCGCTTCGGGGTCGCGAACCAGCAGGACCTGTCGAAGAAACAGATGCTCGACCTCTTCTCGTGCACCGAGTGCGGCCGGTGCCAGGAGGTGTGCCCGGCGTGGGCGACCGGCAAACCGCTCTCGCCGAAGCTGCTGATCATGGACCTCCGCGACCGCGTGGTCGCCGAGGCCGCGGGCGAGGTCGAGCTCCAGCCGCTCGTCCCGAACGCGGTGATCGACCAGGTGGTGTGGGACTGCGTGACGTGCGGCGCCTGCGTGCGCGAGTGCCCCGTCGACATCGAACACATCGACACGATCGTCGACCTGCGCAGGAACCTCGTGATGGCCGAATCACGCTTCCCGCAGGAGGCCGCCCCGATGCTCCGCGGCGTCGAGAACCAGGAGAACCCGTGGGGTCAGCCGGCGTCGGCGCGGCTCGACTGGGCGAAGGACCTCGACGTGCGGGTCCTGCAGGAGGGCGACGCCGCGCCGGAGGTTCTGTTCTGGGTTGGCTGCGCCGGTGCCTTCGATGAGCGAGCGCAGAAGACGACGCAGAGCGTCGCGAGGTTGCTCGCCGCCGCGGGCATCGACTCCGCGGTGCTCGGCCCGCGCGAGAAGTGCACCGGCGACCCGGCCCGCCGCATGGGACACGAGTACCTGTTCCAGATGCTCGCCGAGCAGAACGTTGAGACGCTGAACGGAGCCGGCGTGACGAAGATCGTCGCGAGCTGCGCGCATTGCTTCAACACACTGGCGAACGAGTACCCCGACTACGGCGGGAACTACGAGGTCGTGCACCACACGCAATTGCTGTCCGAGCTGATCGCCGCCGGTCGACTCCAGCCACGGACCGGCGACGGGAAGATCACCTACCACGACGCCTGCTACCTCGGCCGACACAACGGCGAGTTCGATGCTCCCCGGTCAGTGATCGGCGGCGAGATCGAGGAGATGCCGCGGAACCGGGAGCGGTCCTTCTGCTGCGGCGCCGGCGGCGCCCGCATGTGGATGGAGGAGGAGTCGCCCCGCATCAACGACACCCGGTTCGAGGAGGCGGTGGAGACGGGAGCCGAAACCGTCGCGACCGCTTGCCCCTACTGCCTCGTCATGCTCGACGACGCCGCGAAGGGGAAGGCCTCCGAGATCCGTGTCGCAGACGCGGCGACCCTCCTCGCGGAATCGACCCTGGACTGACGAGCCAGTGAACACGCACCAGGCGGTTCGAGCTTGGATCGAGTCCTGGGAGGCCGGCTGGCCGAGCGAGGACGTCGACGTGATCGCCGCACGGTACCGGCCCGACGCTCCCTACCGTGCCCATCCGTTCCGTGAAGTCTCAACTGCGCGCGAGTACGTCACGCAAGCGTTCACCGAGGAGGATCTCGTCCGCTGCTGGTTCGGCGAACCGATCGTGCAGGGCGACCGGGCCGCCGTCGAGTACTGGGCGATCCTCCGTTCGCCCGATGGCACGCAGATCAGCATCGCCGGTCACTCGCACCTCCGGTTCGACGAGGACGGCCTGGTCGCCGAGCACCGCGACTACTGGACGCAGCGTGACGGCGCCGAGGAGCCCCCCAACGGATGGCGCAGCGGCTCCTCGTAGAGAGCCACCAGCGCACCTCGTGTTCCGATGACGAGGCTCTCGAGCCCCGGTCAGGGGGCCACGCCGGTGCCCAGAGAACGCGCGATCCCGGGCCGAAGCTCCTTCTCCCACGTCTCCCATGCGTGGGCCACGTGCATGCCGGCGCGCTCGTACAGCCGGGTCGCGCCCGTCGGGTTCTCCGAATCGACGCCGAGCTCGGCGCGGGGGATCCCACGGCGATGGAACTCCGTGAACGCGGCCCCGAGGAGGGCGAGACCCACCCCCCGCCCGCGCCACCCGCGGCGCACACCGAGGATGTCCACCTCGGCACACTCGCGATCGCGGGCGGACGTCGGTCGGCAGACCGCCGCTCCGACGACCTCCTCCCCGTCGGCCGCGACGAACCAGAGGTGCGGATCGAACTGCGTTGCCTCGCCATCGATGTGGTGGTGGCGCCACTGCTCGTAGGAGGGGAAGTCGTGACCCCGATGGTCGAGGAATGCCTCGGCCAGCGCTGCGTGCGTCCTGGGCGCGTCCCGATCCGGGTCGAACGTCCGGATCATGATGCCCTCAGGCTCCGGCGGCGTCGGCGGCCTGCCGTCGAGCTCGATCTGCATCATCCAGTACGTCTGGAGGTAGGCGTAGTCGAGGGAACGGAAGAGCGCACCGGCGGCCTCGTTGTGTGCGAACCGGGCCACTTGGTGCGTGACGCGCAGATCGGCCGGGGCCCGGTGGATCCGTTCGCGCGCGCGCTCCTCTCCGAGCCGGATGAGGAACGCGCTCAGGCTCCGGGACCAATACCGGGGCCGGACGTACACGAGCGAGAACAGCTCGTCGTACGGGTCGATGTCGCACCAGAGCTGGAGGTAGCCCGCGACCTCGCCAGACCCGTCGATGAGGAGCGCATCGGCCGGCAGATCGTAGCCGGGTCCTGACCATTGGTCCCGTACCTCCTCCGGCGTGGTCCAGGGAAGACCGATCTCGGCGCGAGTGCACTCATTGATCACGTCCGCGACCGCCTCGGCGTCCGAGACCGTCACGGCGCGTAGCGAGAATCCTTCCTTCGGTTCCAGGTTCACGAACACTCCCCGGGCGCGAAGACGGGCATCGAACGGAATCATACGGAGGTCAGTTCCGCGCCGGATGCGAACAAGCGAGAAGCGGAGGACCTACGTGAAGGCCTTGAGGCCGGTGAGCTGCTCCCCGATCACCAGCGTGTGGACCTCCTCGGTCCCCTCGTAG
The DNA here is from genome assembly GCA_963724415.1 of uncultured Actinomycetota bacterium. GTDB lineage: Bacteria > Actinomycetota > UBA4738 > UBA4738 > HRBIN12 > JAJNBA01. Next base: position 15,716 of record CAVRUS010000015.1, read on the forward strand.
GTGATCACGGACTCGAGGTTCGTCATGTGGCGCATGATCGGGTACTCGAGCGTGATGCCGTTGGCGCCGAGGATCCCGCGTGAGGTCCGAGCGATCTCGAGCGCCTCGCGCGTGTTGTTCAGCTTCCCGACGCTCACCTGCTCCGGCGCGAGACCCTTCTCGTCCTTCAGCCGGCCGAGGTGGTACGCGAGCAGCGTCCCCTTGTACAGCTCGAGCGCCATGTCGGTGAGCTTCTTCTGCGTGAGCTGGAACGAACCGATCGGCTTGTCGAACTGCTCGCGCGTCTTCGAGTACTCGAGTGCTGTCTCGAAGCACGTGCGCGCCGCGCCCATCACGCCCCACACGATCCCGTAGCGGGCTTCGTTCAAGCAGGACAGCGGCCCGCGGAGGCCCTTCACCTCCGGGAGCATCGCATCGGCCGGCAGCCGTACCCCATCCATCACCAACTCGGACGTGACGGACGCACGGAGCGACATCTTCTTGTGGATGTCGTTCGCCGCGAAGCCTGGCGAGTCGGTCGGGACGATGAAGCCGCGGACGCCGTCGTCGGTCTGCGCCCAGACGATCGCGATGTCGGAGCAGCTGCCGTTCGTGATCCACATCTTCGTGCCGTTCAGGATCCAGTCGTCGCCGTCCTTCTTCGCTGACGTGCGCATCGAGCCCGGGTCGCTTCCCGAGTCCGGCTCCGAGAGCCCGAAGCACGCGATCGCCTCGCCACTCGCCATCTTCGGGAGCCACTCGTTCTTCTGCTCCTCGCTCCCGAACGCGTGGATCGCGTGCCCGCAGAGAGAACTCTGCACCGAGACGAACGACCGCAAACCGCTATCCCCCGCCTCGATCTCGAGCTCCACGAGCCCGTACGCAACGGAGTTCAGCCCGAGCGTCCATTCGGTGTCGAGCTGCATCAGGAAGAAGCCGAGCTCGCCGACCTCCTTGGCAAGCTCGCGCGCAGGGAACTCGCCCTTCTCGTACCAGTCCTCGACCTCGGGGAGGACCCGGCGTTGCACCCACTCACGGGCGACACCGCGGATCTGCTTCTCCTCGTCGGAGAGGAGGTGGTCGATGTCGATCAGATCCGTGGGCTGCAGGTCAGACGGGCTCACGGATTCGACCGTACCACTGCGGGCGATAGGCATCCTCCGATACGACCTGCTCGCGAGTGACGGAACCTGGGCGATGAAGGAGGAACCTTCTCAGCTCGGTTTCCGTCGCCTGCATCACGTTCAGAGTCAGGAGGCAACGATGCGTATCCGCCGGAAGCTGCTTGTCCCGATCGTCGCTTCGGCTTCGGTCCTCGCGTTCGCTTGGCCCGCATACGCAGGCCCGGTCCGGCCAGTCCCCGCGCCGGGCTTGGCTCGGCCCAGTGTTCATCGCCAGTCCTGATCATCTTCGGGCTGTTCTTCGCGTGGATCGTGGCCGCTGGGATCGCCTGCCGCGGGCGCAAGATAGGCCGGCCGCGCCCCGGACCCGATCACCTAGATGGGAACGGTGTCCGCCTGGCGACCCTCGACCGATGCGGGGAGTGCGGACGCGACGTCGACCGGCTCGCTCGACTCGAGTCCGAATGCTTTGGGGCTCCTGAGGTCGACCCAGATCTCGTCGCCCTCCTGCACCGTGCCGAGCTCCTCGTTCGGGACGTGCGCGACGAGCGTCTCGCCGCCGGGGAGCCGGATCGAGAGTCGGGCGAGCCAGCCGAGGGTCGCCATCCGCTCGATCGTGCCGCGGACACCGGTCTCCTCCGTGGAGACGCGGACGTCGTGAGGGCGGACGTAGGCGGCCGCTTCGGCGCCGTCCTCGAGGTGACCGGCTCCCGGCACGCGGAACGTCCCGAGGTGCACGTGGCCGTCGATCACGCGGCCGTGGAGGACGTTCGCTGCACCGACGAAGCCTGCGACGAACGCGGTCGCCGGATCCTCGTAGACCTCGGCCGGCGAGCCGGCCTGCTCCACCCGGCCCTCGTGCATCACGACAACCTGGTTCGCGAGCTCGAGCGCTTCCTCCTGGTCGTGGGTGACGAGGAGGCTCGTGACGCCGAGCTCGCGGTGGAGCTCGTCGAGCCAGCGCCGGAGGTCCTGACGCACCTTGGCGTCGAGGGCGCCGAACGGCTCGTCGAGCAGGAGCACCTCGGGCCTCGGCGCCAACGCTCGCGCCAAGCGCGACCCGCTGCCGCTGTCCGCCCGAGAGCTGCTCCGGGTAGCGGTCGGCGAACCGCGACATCTGGACGAGGTCGAGGAGCTCCTTGACGCGCGCGTCACGCCCGTCCTGCGGCTCCTTCCGCACCTTGAGCCCGAACGCGACGTTCTCCGTCACGGTCATGTGGCGGAACAGCGCGTAGTGCTGGAACACGAAGCCGACCTCGCGCTCCTGCACGCTCTTGGCCGTGACCTCCTCCTCGCCCACGAGGATCCGTCCGGCGGTCGGCCGCTCCAGCCCGGCGATCACGCGGAGCACGGTGCTCTTGCCGGATCCGGACGGGCCGAGCAGCGCCGTGATCGAGCCGGCCCGCGCCGTGAACGAGACGTCGGTCACCGCCTCGAAGTCCCCGAAGCGCTTCGTCAGGTTCTCCACCACGATCGGCGTGCTCATACCTCGGTGCCTCCTGCCGTTACCCGGCCTCGTTCGGTGCGCCTGCGGAACCCTTCGATCACCACGAGCAGGACCACGGAGATCGCCGCGAGCGCGAGCGCGACGACGTAGGCCTGCGCGTCCTGTCGTTCCTCGAGGGCGTTGAAGATGTAGATCGTCGCCGTCTCGGTCTTGCCCTGGATCAGCCCGCTCACGATCAGCACGGCGCCGATCTCTCCGATCGCGCGCGCCACGGTGAGCGCGATGCCGTAGCCGAGCGCCCAGCGGATGTTCGGGAACGTCACGCGGCGGAACGTCTGCCAGATCGAGGCGCCGAGCGTGCGCGCCGCGTCCTCCTCCTCGAGCCCGATCTCCTCGAGCACCGGCACGAGCTCGCGGATCGTGAACGGGATGCAGATGAAGATCGTGACGAGGACCATCGAGGGCAACGCGAAGATCACCTGGATCCCGCGCGCCGCGAAGAAGTCGGCGAACCATCCGCCGGTGCCGAACAGGAGCACACACGCCAGACCCACCGTGACCGGCGACAGCGCGAACGGGAGGTCGACGAGCGCGTTCATCAGGGCGCGGCCGCGGAACCGCTGGCGGACCAGCACCCACGCGACACACAGGCCGAAGAACGTGGTGATCGCCACTGTGATCACGGTGATCACGAACGTGAGCCAGAACGCGTGCAGCACCTCGGGGCGCGAGAACGTGTCGGTCACGATCGAGAGACCCGGATCGAGCGCTGTGATCACGATCCCGATGAGCGGCAGGAGCAGGAGCACCGCCACGTAGGCGATACAGGCGATGGCGAGGCCGGCGCGGAGGAGCGTGCGACGGCTCCGCCGTTCCCGGCCGACGGCGGGGAGCGGGGCGACGGGAGCCTCGACGCTCATGCCGCCTCCCTCCGCTTGAGCAGCCGCGCCGTGATCAGGACGAGCACGAACGAGATGCCGAACATCAGGGTGGCCACCGCGGCGGCCTCCTCCGGCCGGAACTGACCGGTGAGCTGGAAGATGAAGACGGGCGCGGTCAGGGTCTCGCCCGGGCGGTTCCCCGAGACGAGGACGACGCTGCCGAACTCGCCGATGCACCGGGCGAAGGTCAACAGCGTCCCGCCCACAACTGCGGGCCGGATCGCGGGGAACACGACGCGCCGGAACGTGGTCCATCCGCCGGCGCCGAGCGTGGCCGCCGCCTCCTCCTCCGCGGGATCGAGCTCCTGGAGGACGGGCTGGACGTTGCGGACGACGAGCGGGAGCGTGACGACGCACAGGACCAGCAGGATCCCGACCGGCGTGAAGATCACTTGGAGGCCGATCGAATCGAGCGCTTTGCCGATCGCGCCGTTCGGGCCGTAAAGCGTGGCGATCATCAACCCCGTGACGAGCGTAGGGATCGCGAGCGGGAGGTCGACGAGCGAGGACAGCGTGTTGCGGCCCGGGAAGCGGAAGCGGACGAGCACCCAGGCGAGTGCCACGCCCATCACCGCGTTCAGGATCGAGGCGAGCCCCGAGGTGATCAGCGTGAGCCAGATCGCGTGCCATGCGTGCGGGATCGCGAGGGCCTGCTGCAACGAGGCCAAGCCGCCGCTGAACCCACGGGTCACGACGGCGGCCACGGGGATCACGACGAACGCGCCCAGGTAGACGAACGCGGCGCCGCGCAGGCCGAGGTGCCGCAGCGCGGCGACGGTGCGGTCGCGGGACCGCACCGTCGCGCTGCGAGTGCCGACAGCCTGCGCGGCGTCGCTCACTAGGCGCCGCCCGCCTGCGCCTGGGTGACGATGCCGGCGTCGCCGAAGAGCTTCTCGGTCAGGGCATCCCATCCTCCGATGTCTTCGACCGTGAAGAGATCCTCGATCGCCGGGAACCCGTCGCCTCCCGCCTGGGCCTCGGCGACGTCCGTCGAGCGGAGGAACCCGACGTCCGTGTACATCTCCTTCGCCTCGGGCGTGTGGAGGAAGTCGACGAACGCCTCGGCGACCTCGCGGACGCAGTGCGCGTCCACGTTCTGATCCACGATCGCGACCGGGTTCTCGATCAGCACGCTCGACGGCGGGTAGACGGCCTCGTCCTCCAGCCCGGCCTCCTGTGCCGTCAGCACCTCGTTCTCGTACGTGATCGCGACGTCACCGTTGCCGGACTCGAAGTTCTTGATCGAGTCGCGGGCGCTCTTGTCGAAGGCGACCACGTTCCCGATCAGTCCCTGCAGAAGCGCGGTCGCGCCTGCCTCATCGTCCTCGGTCACGCCTGCGTGGCCGCGGAGGGCGGATCCCCATGCGGACACGAGGTTCCACCGCGCACCGCCGCTCGAAGCGGGGTCCGGCGTCAGCACCTCGACGCCGGGGGTCGCGAGGTCGTCCCAGTCCGCGATCCCACTCGGATTGCCGGGACGGACGTCGAAGACGACCACCGAGGTGGACACCATGCCGCCGTCGGGTGTGTCGGTCCAGTCGTGCGTGATCAGTCCGGCGTCGGCGATCTGATCGACGTCCGGTCCGAGCGAGAGCGCCACGATGTCGGCCTGGTAGCCGGCGATCACGTTGGCCGCCTGCGACGTGGACGCGCCGTAGGACTCCTGGAAGATCACGTCCTGGCCGTCGTGGTCTTCCTTCCACTGGTCCCGGAAGGCCGGGATGATCTTGCCGTAGACCTCGCGGGGCGTGCTGTACGCCGCGAAGCTGATGACGGGGGTGTCCGGCAAGCCGGTGCAGTCGGCTGCGGCGCCGGCAGGGCTCGAGCCGCACGCGGACAGCGCGAGGAGGGGAACGAGACCGAGCAGGGACAGTCGGAGGGGCTTGGAACGGAGGAACATCGTGGCTCCTTTCGATCGGACCGGGACGTGAGACGCCCACCGGCTTCTGTGGGTCGGTCTCCGGTGGTCCGGTCAACCGAAAGGACATCGCCCGCGTCGCGGGCGGTACGTGCCCTGCATGGATACCGCCCGGAGAGGGGTGGTGTCAAACACCCGGCCGTCGATGAGCACGACTCGTCACGTTTCCGTCACAACCCGTCCGAGCGGGAGGCGTTTGACCGGTGCCGAGACCGTCGGTAGTCTCGGCCCGAGCAGCTGACCGGACGACCGGAGGCCGTGGCGCGAAACGCGCTGCGGCCTCGACGCTTCTAGGATGCGAGCCGTGACCGACGACGAGACAACGCCAGCCTCGACCCACGACGAGCCGATCGACGGCGAAGAGCTGACGGACGAGGAGCGGCGAGTCCTCGCGAACGTCGCCGGGATCCTCCGCAAGATCAAGTACGGGACGGTGGTCCTCGTCGTGCAGGACGGCAAGGTCGTGCAGATCGAGATGGCGGAGAAGTTCCGACTCCGATGAGCCGAGCCGCGACGCGAGACCCGGGACCACCCCGCCGGATCCCCGGCTTCCGCGACCATCTCCGTGCGCGACCTCGGGATGACGCGGACGCGCCCGTCGGGCGAGGAGATGCCCGCGTTCGAGCACCTCACGTTCGACGTCGAGCATGGCGAGTTCGTCTGCCTGATCGGGCCGAGCGGTTCCGGGAAGACCTCGACGCTCGCGGTGATCGCCGGGCTGGAACGCCCGACCCACGGGGAGGTGCTCGTCGACGGCCAGCCCGTGACCGGTCCGGGCCCCGACCGGGCGGTGCTCTTCCAGGAGCCGGCGTTGTTCCCGTGGCTCTCGGTGCGGGGGAACATGGATCTCGCGCTCCGGCTTGCGGACATCCCCCCGGACGAGCGTGAGGAGCGAGCCGCGACGTGGCTCGCCCGCGTGGAGGTCGATCGGTCGGCCGACCGGCAGCCGCACGAGCTGTCGGCCGGGATGCGGCAGCGGGCGGCTCTGGCGCGAGCGCTCGCGTGCGACCCGCCGATCCTGCTGGGGGACGAACCGTTCGGTGCGCTCGACGCGCTCGCCCGAGAGCGGCTCCAGGACATCGTGCAGCGCGAGCGCGTCGAGCGCGCCGGCCGCACCACGTTCCTGTTCGCCACGCACAACGTCCGCGAGGCGGTGCTCTTGGCCGACCGCGTGCTCGTGATGTCGGCGGCGCCGGGACGGCTCCTCGAGGAGTTCCGGATCGACGCGCACCGTCCCCGGAAGCTCGACGACGTGCTGGTCGCGCGCGTGGTGTCCGAGATCCACGACCTCCTGATCGGCCAGCTCGAGGACGAGGTCGTCGTGAAGCGGTGGGCGAGCGAGCTGGGGCCGCCGCTCCTCGGCATCGCCGTGCTCCTGGTGGTCTGGGCGGTCGTCGCGGCGATCACGGACACGTCGGCGATCCCGTCGCCGGCGGACACCTGGGCGGCCCTGCGTGACGGGATCGCGGACGGCTCGATCCCCGAGGCCACGGTCAAGAGCCTGATCCGCCTCGCGTTCTCGTTCGCCGCGGCGCTCGTGATCGGGACAGGCCTGGGCTTGCTGCTGGCCGCGTTCGAGCTCGCGCGCAGGAGCGTCCGTCCCCTCGTCGTCGCGCTCCAGATCATCCCGTTCGTCGCGTGGGTCCCCCTCGCCGTGATCTGGTTCGGGGTCACCGAGCGCGCCGTCGTCTTCGTCGCGATCGCGGGTTCGTTCCCCTCGGTCACGCTCGCGACGCTGCAGGGGATCCGACAGGTGCCGCCGTTGTACGTGCGCGCCGGGCGGACCCTCGGCGCGGGCGGTTGGTCTCTCCAGCGGGAGATCGTGTTCCCGGCGGCTCTTCCCGCGTACATGACGGGGATCCAGCAGGCGTGGGGTTTCGCGTGGAAGGCACTGATGGCCGGCGAGCTGATCGTTCCCGCGGTCGGCGCGAGCGGGCTCGGCCATCTCTTGGACAGCTCGCAGGACGTGGCCGCGATCCTCGCCGTGGTCGCCGTGATCGCCGTGATCGGCGTGGCGGTCGAGTACCTGATCGTCGGCCCGATCGACCGCCGTGTCCGTGCGAAGCGCGGGCTGCTCAGCGCCGCCTGAGCCTCAGACGCCCCCGACGGTCTCCAGACCGAACCGTTCGATCTCCGCGTCGATGTCGAGCGCGCGCATCCGAGCGCGACCGTCCTCGATCTCCGGCGTCTGCAGCTCGTTCGGGACGATCCAGCACACCTCGAACTCGAGGCCGTCGGGATCGCGGCCGTAGAGCGCCTTCGTCGTGCTGTGGTCGGTGGCGCCGGTGAGGGCGCCGGCTTCCTGCAACTTCCCGGCGATCTCCCGGAGGTCGCCGAGCGTCTGGACCTCCCAGGCGATGTGGTAGAGCCCGACGGTCGCGCGCCCGGCCTGCGACGGCCCGGCGCCGTCGCCGATCGAGAAGAGGCCGAGGTCGTGGTCGTTGTCGGAGTCGGGCGCCTGGAGGAACTTCGCCCCCGGCATCTCCATCACGACCCGGAACCCGAACACGTCGCGGTAGAACTCGTAGGTCTTCTCCGCATCCCGGACGTACAGGACGGCGTGGTTCATCCGCTTGATCGCCATCAGTCGATCGGTCCCCGGCCGAGCTTCTCGCGGCCCATCTTCACCCGGTAGCTCTCGTTGAACGCGAACAGGTACCGGTCCTGGCGCGGATACACGCCGGTGGTGAACGCGCGAGACCCCACACCGATCTGCGCGCGCTCGCACACCTCCCAGTCCTGCTTCGAGATCAGGTCCCAGAGCTCCACGACGGGCTCCGGCTTGAACACCGCGGGATCGGCGATCGTCTCCGGCCGGAACAGGTACTCCGACACGACGGTGGTGTGTCCGGGCCCGGTCGGATAGCCGACGTAGTACATGACGCAGTCCGGGTGGATGTTCAGCAGCAGGTTCGGGAACTGGTACGCGCCGTAATAGCGGGTCATGTCCTCGTCGAGCATGCCGGGGAGGGCGGGCAGCTCGGAGCGGCCGGTCATCGTGAATGACCGGGCGCCGTCGACCATCTCGTTACCGCCGTCGCGGGTCTCGCCGTCCCACACCTCGCCGAACCGGAACAGCGGGATCACCTGCACGAGCTCGGGATGGACGACCGGGCAGTGGAGGCACTCGTTGTAGTTCTCCACCACGATCTTCCAGTTGGCCTTCACCTCGTAGACGATCCGCACGCCGACACGGAGGTCTTCCATCCCGAACCGATCGAACGCCGTCACGCTCTCCACGCCGTCGTTCAGCGACTCGAGGAGCGGCCGCGGCTCGCGAGCGAGGTTCACGAACAGGAACCCGGCGTAGGTGTCGACCGGGAAGCCGTGGAGCGGGAACTGCCCGCGGTCGAAGTGCTCGTCCTCCCTGACGTTCGGCGTGCCGATCAGGCACCCGTTCAGGTCGTAGGTCCAGGAGTGGTACGGGCAGACGAACGCCTTGCGGACGTTGCCGCTGGTGGGCTCGTCGTCGAGGAACTTCGTGCCTCGGTGCGAGCAGACGTTGTAGAAGCCGTGGAGCTCGCCCTCCGCGTTCCTCGTGACGAAGATCGACTCCCCCGCGAGCTCTCGGACGAGGTAGTCACCGGGGTTGGCGACCTCTTCGGCGCGACCCAGGCAGACCCAGTCGCCGAACCAGATCCGTTCGCGCTCCTCCTCCCAGACCGCGGGATCCGTGTAGTCGCTTCCGCTCAGCGTCGGGCGGGGCTTCCATCGCCCTTCGCGCTCCCTGATCGTCTCCTGCTCGAGCATCGGTGCGTCCTCCGTAGCCGGGAGCGCAAGGATAGGCGAAGGAGGACCCGAGGCGGCAGACGGTAGGCTCCGCCGATGTCCGAGCCCGTCGTGCAGGCATCAGTCGATCGCGTTCCCGATCTCGCCGCGCTCCTCGGGCGCGCCTTCACCGACGATCCGATGCTCGTCTGGCCGTTCGGCGAGGATCGCACCGACCTGATCACGGGTTTCTTCCGCGCGTTCGACGAGCAGATCGCGGGCCTCGGGTGGCTCTGGGAAACGGGTCCGGGACTCGGCGTCGCGGCATGGATCCCGCCCGGGAGCGACCAGGTGATGATGGACATCGACCGGTCGATGCGCTCGACGCTCGCCGCGGCCGAGGCGCGCCACGAGGAGATGTGGGAGTGGATCGCCGACAACTTCCCTCGAGAGCGGTTCTGGTATCTCGATCACCTCGCTGTGGATTCGGACCATCGAGGGACCGGCCTCGGAGCCGCGCTGATCCGGCACGGACTGGACTTCGCCGATCGCGACGGCGTCCCGGCTTTCCTCGAGACGGCACGGCCGGGGAACGTGGCGTACTACGAGCGGCGGGGCTTCCGGACGATGGCGGACGATGACGCGCCGGGCGGGGGCCCGCACCTCTGGTTCATGCGCTACGACCCCTGAGCGGGCGCTTCCAGGCTGTCGGCGAACCGGCTGACCTCCTCCGTGTGCTCCTGGTAGTGGTCGAACGTCTCTTCCTTGAACCACGACGCCGCTTCGTCGGTGACCTCGGGGAGCGCGGTCAACGCCTCCCGCGCGGCGTCCCGATCGGCGAGGGCACGGGACATCGCCTCCTGGTACAGCATCGACTTCGACTCGGCGGCCCAGAGCGCGTTCTTGCCCTGCCAGACCTCGTCGGGATCCTCCTGGCCGGCGCTCCCGAAGTCGCGGATCCGCAACAGCTTCTCCGCGGCGACACCGGCCCACTTCCCGTTGTGGAACACGAGGTCGTTCACGGACCAGCCGGGGACCACGCCGTCGTCGCCGCGTCGATGCTCGGGGACCCTGCCGACCTCGGCCACGAACTCGGCCCAAGCCGCCTCCTCGCGCTTCAGCAGCTCCTGAACATCCGTCATCTGAATACCTCCATGTCGGCTCGCTCGTCGGATCGTCCATCACGGTACCGAACGATCGATGGGCCGTTCACCTTGGGGTGCTAGCCATGTAGGACGCAGCCACTGCGGAGCCTACGATCCACCGATGCAAGGAGCCCGTCGGTATCGCCTCGCCGTCCTGTTCGCCGTCGCGATCGCCGGCGCGTGCAGCCCGGCCACGGGAGATCCCGGCGGATCACCGACCCAGGGCAGCCCGGCGGTTCACCGACGCCCGAGCCATCCCGCGACCGTTGACCCCAACGGCGATCGGCCCCGGCGTCGAGAGTGCCGGATGCAGCGAACGCGCGTCTCCCGGATCGCGGACCGTGTCGTTCCGATACGAGGGGATCAAGCGCACGTACGACATCGTCGTTCCGGAGACGGAACGAGGGGTGGCGATGCCGGTCGTCTTGAGCTTCCACGGCTTCACCGATTCGAGCAGGGACCACGCGAGTCGCTCCGGCCTGGCGGACCGTGCCGCCGCCGACGGCTTCATCGGCGTCTTTCCACGCGGATCCAACGTCGACGGGACGACTCCCCCCTACTTCAACATCGAGACGGTCGACGATCCATCGCTCGCCGACGACGTCGGATTCACGGCGAAGATCCTGGATCGTGTCGAGGCCGAGCTGTGCGTCGACCGCAGCAGGATCTTCGCATCGGGATGGTCCAACGGAGGCATGTTCGCGGCCACGCTCGGGTGTGCGCTGAGCGATCGGATCGCCGCCGTCGCTTCCGTGTCCGGCGTCCACCTGTTGCCAGACTGCCGCGGGCGCCCGATGCCGATCATCGTCATCCACGGAACCTTCGACGACACGGTTCCATTCTCCGAGGAAGATGTCGCATCGGCTGCAGACATCCGTGAGATGGTCCGCGGCTCGGGTGGGAACCGGGCGCAGGCTCGGATGTTCGCTCTCGTCAACGGGACGTCGGTCAGGTCCTGGGTCGAGTCGTGGGCGAAACGGAACGGATGCCGGCTCATCGACCCGGCCGTGGAATCGGGATCCGTGGTGCAGACGACGGCGTACCGGAACTGCCGTGCGGGAGGCGACGTCGTGCTCCAGGAGGTCGAGGGAGGTGAACACGATTGGCCTCCGGGCCCCGGGTCGGATACGACGGCTGAGACGCTGTCGTTCTTCGCGAGCCACCCGTTCCCCGTCGATCAGCTCAGCTGATCGGCCGTTCTTCGCGGTCAGCGAGTCCTCGGGAACCCGAGGTCGACGGCGGAAGTAGCCGGGTCGGGCCACCGAGCCGTCACGACCTTCCCGCGGGTGTAGAACTGGATCCCCTCCGGCCCGTACATGTGGTTGTCGCCGAACAACGAGTTCTTCCACCCGCCGAAGGAGTAGTAGGCGACCGGCACCGGGATCGGGACGTTCACGCCCACCATCCCGACGTTCACGTCGAACTGGAACTGGCGGACCGCGCCGCCGTCGCGCGTGAAGATCGCGACGCCGTTCCCGTACGGGTTGTCGTTCACCATCTTCAGCGCCTCGTCATAGGTGTCCACCCGGACGACCGAGAGGACGGGACCGAAGATCTCGTCGCTGGTAGGCGTCCATGTCCTCGGTGACGTGATCGATCAGGGACACGCCGAGGAAGAACCCGTCGCCGCCGTAGACCGCGTCCTCCCGCCCGTCGCGGACGACGGTGGCGCCTTGCTCGGCGCTCGAGTCGAGGTAGCCCGCCACCTTGTCGCGGTGCTCGCGGGTGACGAGCGGGCCCATCTCGGCCTCGGGATCGGTGCCCGGTCCGACCTTCACCTTCGGCAGGCGGTCGGCGATCTTCGCGACGAGGTCGTCGGCGATCCCGCCGACGGCGACGATCGCGGAGATCGCCATGCAGCGTTCGCCGGCACTGCCGTAGCCGGCCGAGACGGCGGCGTCGGCCGCCATGTCGAGGTCGGCGTCGGGCAGCACGATCATGTGGTTCTTCGCGCCGCCGAGCGCCTGGACGCGCTTGCCGGCCTTCGTCCCGTGCTCGTAGATGTACTTCGCGATCGGGGTCGAGCCGACGAAGGACACCGCCTGGATGTCGGGATGGTCCAGGACCGCGTCGACGGCGACCTTGTCGCCGTGGACGACGTTGAACACGCCGTCGGGCACGCCGGCGTCCCGCAGGAGCTCGGCGAGCACGAGCGACGCGCCCGGATCCTTCTCCGAGGGCTTCAGCACGAACGTGTTGCCGCACGCGATCGCGTTCGTGAGCATCCACAGCGGCACCATCGCCGGGAAGTTGAACGGGGTGATACCCGCCACGACACCGAGCGGCTGGCGGATCGAGTAGACGTCGACCCCGGTGGACGCTTGCTCGGTGAACCCGCCCTTCATCAGGCTCGGGATGCCGCAGGCGAACTCGACGTTCTCGAGGCCGCGCTGCACCTCACCCATCGCGTCGGAGAGCACCTTGCCGTGCTGCGCGGTGATCGCCGCGGCGACCGTGGCCTTCCGGTCCTCGAGCAGCTCGCGGATCTGGAACATCACGTCGGACCGCTTCGACAGGGACGTCGCGCGCCATGCGGGGAACGCCTCGGCCGCGGCGGCGACCGCCTGGCCGACCTCCTCCGTGGTCGCGAAGTCGACCTCGTGGGTCTGCTCTCCGGTCGCCGGGTCGTAGACGGGGCCGGTGCGACCGGACTCCCCGGGGACGACCTTCCCGCCGATCCAGTGGCTGATGCGTTCCATCGTCAGCTCCTCTCTCCTGGGGGCTACGCTCGCTCGGCGCTCGCTCCTTCAGCCCCCAGACCCCCGCGCCGCGGCCCCTCGGCCGTGACCAGGGGGCACCTGGGGTCCGGCGCCAGCGAGCCCAGGAGCTCGCCGAGCCGCTCGTGTGCCGGGTCGAGACAGACCCGCCATGCACGCTCGGCCGGGCCGGCCATCACGTTCAGGTAGTACATCGTATGTCCTGGCGCCGCGACGCACGGGCCGTGGTAGCCGCGCGGGATCAGGAACACGTCGCCGTCGCGGACCGTGACCGTCTCGTCGATCTCGCCGTCCGTGGTGTACGTGCGGTGCAAGCCGAAGCCGTGCTCGCCCCGGATCCGGAAGTAGTAGATCTCCTCGAGCGGGATCTCGTCGTCGGTGTGCTCGTCGTGCTTGTGCGGCGGGAAGGACGACCAGTTCCCGTCCGGCGTGAGGACCTCGACGGCGATCAACCGTTCGGCTTCGAACGCGTCGGCGGCGAGGAAGTTGTTGATCTGCCGGGTCGCGGGCCCGCCGCCGCGGACCTCGACGGCGATGGCGCTCGCGGGGACGTACGCGGGATCGAGCGCACGCGTGGCCGGCGCGTTCGGGAGGGCGAGCTCGCAGCCGTCCGTCGTGGAGATCGCGACCTCCGCGCCCGAGGGGAGGTAGGCGAAGTCGGAGACGCGCGAGAACACGTCGGGCCGGCCCTCGAGCTCGAAGGTCGCTCCGCCCACCTCGACGGTGCACGAACCCGAGAGCGGGAGCGCGCACGCCTCGATGCCATCGAGCCGCACCACGCGGCGCTCTCCGGGCGCGAGCGACAGGACGCGGAGGCCGCTGAAGGACCACCCCGCGTCGGCGGGCGTGAGGTGCACCGGCTCGCCGTCCGCCGCAGCGCTCCCCGCCGGACGGAAGAGGTCAGTACCCACCGACGCCTCCGCGAGTAGCGTTCGGGTCGTGCGCAGGGCTGGAGTCGTAGGCGCGATCGTGATCGGCGCCGTCGCGGTGGTCGTGGCCGTCGCCGCCGCGACCTCCGGATCGGGTCTCCGGTTCACGGACGGCACGCCGGACGACCTCCGGGCCGTGGCGTCGAAGGCATGGCAGCGGTTCGACGACGCGGTTCCCGCGTGCGCGGGCCGGTTGGACGGCCTCACGGTCGGCGTCGCGTGGGAGCTGCCGGACCGGGCCCGCTACGAACCCGAGCGAGACCTGGTGCTCGTCCGGGCGCCGGGGACCGCCCCGAACCTCGAGGCGACGCTCCTCCACGAGTTCGCGCACCACGCCGAGCGCCGATGCGCGCCGGGCCCTGCGTTCCAGCGCCGATTCACAGCAGAGGCCGGCCTCCCGCAGGGAACCCCGTGGCGGGACGGCGCGACATGGGACGCGGATCCCGTCGGAGCGCTTCGCCGAGGCCGTGATGACGCACGTGCTCGGCCACCCGCCGTCGCACGTCCTGGTCCACTTGCACCAGGGAGAGCTCCGCGCGGTCGCGGCCTGGGCACGCGGCGACTGAGCCGGGCTCACGCATCGACGAGCAACGCCTCCACCTGCGCCTCATCGGGCATCGCATCCGCGCACGCGAGCTGGGTCGTGACGTACGCACCGGCGGCGTTCGCGAACCGGATCGTCCTGGGCACGTCCCACCCTTCCAGCAGGCCGTGGCAGACGCCGGCCCCGAACGCGTCGCCGGCGCCGAGACCGTTCACGACGGAGACGGGCACCGGCGGGAACCGCTCGGCACTCGTCCTCCCACGCCGCCAGGACGCCGTCTCCCCCGAGCTTCACGATCGCGAGCTCCAGCCCGAGGTCGAGCAGCCGCCTCGCGAGGTCTTCGGGCGATCCTTCCCCCACGGCGACGGCGCATTCCTCAACGTTGCCCACGGCGACCGTCGCGAGCGCCAGGGCGCGGAGCTGCTGCTCTCGCGCGTCGTCCGGGGACGACCAGAACATCGGCCGGTAGTCGAGGTCGTGCACGGTGATCGCTTCCCGGTCGCGGGCCTCGAGCGCGGCCAGGGTGGCCGTCCGGCTCGGCTCCGCCGAGAGTCCGGTCCCCGTCGTCCAGAAGACCCGTGCGCCCCGGATCGCGCTCGACGTCGAGCTCGCCGGTCGAGACCTGCATGTCCGGGGCGCTCGGCTGCCGGTAGAACAGGATCGTCGGGGACTCCGGCGGCAGGAGCTCACAGAACACGATCGGCGTCCGGAGCTCCGGATCCGTGCCGACGAACCGGTCGTCCACCCCGAAACCACGGAGCGCCGCGTGCACGTAGTCGCCGAAGGCGTCGGCGCCGACCTTCGTGATCACGCCCGTCCGGTGGCCGTAGCGGGCGGCGCCGACGGCGACGTTCGTCGGGCTCCCACCGAGCGACTTCGCGAACGTGCGCACCTCCGCGAGCGGGACACCGCTCTGCTCGGGATACAGATCGACCCCGACGCGGCCCATCGTGATGAGGTCGAAAGGGCCGCTCGCGTCCACGTCAGTCCTCGGGGCCCGCCTCTCCATCGGTCGCCGCCTGCCCCGTGGGCTCCGCGACGACCGGCTCGGGGGCCACCGCCTTCACCTCCTGCTCGAGCACCTCGGCGGCCTTCTTGAGCTCGGCGTCGTCGCCCGCCACCTGTTGGAGCTCGTGCGCCAGGGTCTCGAGCTCGGCTCCTCCAGCCATCATCTGGACGAGGTGTTCCAGGGTGAGCTCGGCCTTCGGGAAGCTCCCGAAGACCTTCCCGCGCCGGAGGATCACGAAGTGGTCGCCGACGGGGTAGGCGTGGTGCGGGTTGTGGGTGATGAAGACGACGGCCACACCGCGTTGCTTCGCCGTCACGATGTAGCGGAGGACGACCCCGGCCTGCTTCACGCCGAGGGCGGCGGTGGGCTCGTCCAGGATCAGGACCCGTGCGCCGAAGTAGACGGCGCGGGCGATCGCGACCGACTGGCGCTCACCACCCGAGAGCGTCCCGACAGGCTGCTCCGGATCGCGAACGTCGATGCCCATCTTCGTCATCTCGTCCCGCGTGATCTCCTTGGCCTTCTTCACGTCGAACCGACGGAACGGACCCCACCCTTTCGTCGGCTCCGCGCCAAGGAAGAAGTTCCTCCAGATCGACAGGAGCGGGATCATCGCCAGGTCCTGGTACACAGTCGCGATCCCGCGCGCCAGGGCATCACGTGGGGAGTGAAGGTGGATCACCTCGCCGTCGCACAGGTAGTCGCCCTCGCTCGGCTCGTACACACCCGAGAGGGTCTTGATCAGCGTGGATTTCCCCGCCCCGTTGTCGCCGAGGAGACACGTCACCGTGCCCGGCCGGACGAGCATCGAGATGTCCTTGATCGCGATCACGCTGCCGAAGTACTTCGAGAGCCGTCTGGTCTCGAGCACGGCGTCGTCAGTCTGCGCGCTCATCGAGTGGCCGCCTTCCTCCTGATGAAGTTGTTGAAGATCACCGCGACCACGAGGACGCTCCCCAGCACCACCTGGTACCAGTCGCCGTCCACGCCGGTGATGACGATCCCTTGCTGCACCATCGCGAAGATGAGCGCCCCCAGGGCGGCGCCGACCACGGACCCGTACCCCCCGGTGAGGAGGCACCCGCCGACGACCGCGGCGATGATCGCTTCGAACTCCAGGCCACCGCCCCGGAGCGCGTCGGCGCTGTTGACCTGGACGACCTGGAGCAGCGCCACGAGGAACGCAGCCAGGGCCGTCGTGACGAAGAGAGCGAGCTTCACCCGGCTGACCGGGACGCCGACGTTCCGCGCCGCTTCCACCGCCCCGCCGGTCCCGAAGATCCAGTTCCCCGTCCGCGTTCGGAGCAGTACCCAGGTCGCCACCACCACGAGGCCGACCCACCAGACGATCGTGATGGAGAAGGTCGCGCCAAGGACCTCGATCCTGGTACCGAAGAGTGTGTCGGCGAGCTCGAAGCCGGCGATCTCGTCGATCCCGCTCAGCTGCGTTCGAGAGGTCAGCGAGCGGGTGACCGCGATCGTGAGGCCCCGGAAGATGAAGAGCGTCCCGAGCGTGATGATGAATGACGGGAGCTTCGTCACGTTCACGAGCAGCCCGTTGAGCACTCCGATGAGCGCCGCGAGCAGGGCCGCGAAACCCACCGCCGGCCAGAGCGGCCAGCCGAACCCCCCCGCGTCGGGCGGGGAGATGAGGATCATGATCGCCATCCCCGAGAAGCCCAAGACCGATCCGATCGAGAGGTCGAACTCCCCGGCGATCATCAGGAGCGCGACCGCGATCGCGAGTATCCCCAGGGGAGCTGCCCTGTTCAGGATCGACGCGAGCGTCGCCATGCTCACGAAGTTGTTGTCGGCGGCGACGATCGCGAAGAAGACGTACACGAGCACGACCCCGACGAGCGCACCCAGCTCGGGGCGCGCGAGGAGGCGCGATGCTTTGCCGGTCGCACGGACCCTCTCGTCGGCCGCTTTCGGCGGCGCTTCGACTTCGGTGGCCATGCCTCCCCCTCCTGTGCTCCCGCTCGCGCGTGAGCCTAGAACGGAAGGCCCTCGCGCGCGACCTCGCGCGCGAGGGCCCCGTTCATCCTGCTACCGCAGTCCGTCCGCGGAGTAGTCAACGACGTCCAGCGCCGTCTCCGCCGTGACGATCTGTGGTCCGGTCAGGAGCACGCGATCCACGCTCCCGAGCGGCAAAGCACCTGTCTCCAGGTACTTCGTGAGGAACACGATCGGCAGGTACCCCTGCAGGTACTGGGCCTGGTCGATCGCGAACAGCATGTCGCCCGCGTCGATCGCTTCGAGGACCTCCGGCGAGAGGTCGAATGTCGCGAACGCGATCTCACCGAGCGTGCCGGCCTCCTCGAGCGCAGCGATCGTCGGCGCGGCCCCGGTCGGGCCGAGCGTCAGGATCCCGTCGATGTCTGGGTTGTTCTGCAACGCTCCGGCGACCGTCTCGGTCGTGCTGGTCGGGTCGTCGAGGTCGACGGCGATCACTTCGCCCTCGACACCGAGGCCCTCGAAGAACCCGTCGCAGCGCAGGTCGAGAGCCGCGTTTCCGACTTCCTGGTTCAGGCAGATCGGGTTCTGGACGCCCTCTTCGGCGAACCGCTCGCCCGCGATCAGGCCGGCCTCGAACTCCGTCTGCCCGACGTGCAGAAGCACGCCCAGGTCGGCGAACGTGTCCGATCCCGAGTTCATCGTGATGACCGGGATCCCGGCATCGACGGCCGCCGTGATCGACGGACCGAGCGCATCGGCGTCCGGCAGGCTCACGACGAGCCCGTCCGGCTCCGAGGCGACCGCCGCGTCGATCAACTGCGACATCTCCACCATGTCGAACGTGCCGGGCGCCTGGTACTCGACCGTGACTCCCATGTCTTCGCCCGCGGCCTCGACGCCGTTGGACGCGACCGACCAGAACGGGTCCGACGCCTGTCCGTGCGTGACGACCACGAACCGGAAGTCACGCTGCGTGACGGCGCCGTCGCCGTTCCCGTCGCCGTCACCGTCACCGTTGTCGTCGCCGGTGCACGCCGTCGCAACGAGGGCGAACACGAACACCAGCATGGCCAATCTCTTCACCATCGAACCAACCCCCTTCTCGCCGGGCCCTCGCCCGGTCATCTGGGACTACCTCCCCGTCGAAGCGCCCACCTCCTCCCACGCCCGCTCCAGGAACGCGAGGCTTCGCCTCGCGTGCAGGAGCGGGCCAGACCCCGGCTCGGGCTCGTGATCGAGCACCTCGTCGTGTTCGAGTACGTACCAAACCACTTCCGCGGACTCCTCGACGGCGCGGAGCACCCCGCGGACGTCCACGTCGCCGTCGCCCAGCGGCCGGTAGAGGCCGCCGCGCACGCCCGCGTGGTAGCCGAGATCACCTGCCGCCACCCGTTCCGCGATCGTCGCGTCCACGTCTTTCAGATGCACGTGGACGATCCTCGAGCCCGCGGTGCGGGCGAGGGCGACGGGATCGCCGCCGCCCACCACCACATGGCCGGTGTCGAGGCACAGCCCCACGGTCGATACATCGAGCAGGCGCTCGACGTCCTCGGGGCGCTCCACGACCGTGCCGTGGTGTGGATGCACGGCCACGCGGAGCCCACGATCGCCGGCCGAGGCCATCACGCGGTCGATCCCGCGCCCGAGCGCACCCCATCCGGCGGCATCCAGCTGCCCGGCGCCCTCGTAACCCTCCCCACCGGTCGACGCCGCGAGGACGAGCACGCCACCGCCGAGCGAGGCGATCGTCTGCGCCGCGGCGTCGACCCTCGCGAGCTCCCGCTCGAGGGACGACGGGTCGTGCAATACCGCGGGGACGAACCCCGCCACGAGGGACAGGCCGTTCGCGTCGAGCAGGGCTCGCTCCGAGCCGCGGGGCAGGAATCCGTCCGGACCGAGCTCCGTCGCACGCAGACCGAGGGATCGCATCTCCGCGAGCACGCGCTCTGGCGCCATCTGATGGCCCCACCCGGGCACCTCACAGATCCCCCAGGTGATCGGCGCGCCCGCCACGCGCTGGGCGAGATCCGTCACGCGACCTCCTCGAGCCGGACCGGCCGGTGCTCCTCCCGCGAGCGGTCGCACGCGACCGCGACGCGCATCGCCTCCAACGCGTCCTCGGCGGTGCACGGGCTCTCCCGCCGCCCCGCCGCCACGTCCACGAAGGCGGACATCTCGGCACGGTAGGCCTCGGCGAAGCGCTGCTGGAAGTTCGCGTACGCCTCGGCCGGCGCCGGTGTTCCGCCCGGCTCGACCGAGCGCAGCGGCAGCCGGTCGTCCCACCCGACCACGACGCTGTCCCCCGACCCGAGGAGCTCCATCCGGATGTCGTACCCGAGGGGGTCGTGCCGCGTGACGGACAGGATCCCGAAGCTCCCTTCGGACAACCGGAGGGCGACCACGCCGGTGTCGACGTCGCCGTAGCGCGCGAACTGCGGGAAGTTCAGGACCGCTCCGTCGGCGTACACCTCCACGGTCTCCTGGCCCGTGACGAAGCGGAGGGCGTCGAAGTCGTGGACGCTGAAGTCGCGGAAGATCCCGCCGGACGCGGGGATGTAGTCCTCGTGGGGTGGCGCGGGATCGTGGCCCGCCATCCGGACGACGTAGAGCATCCCGAGCGAGCCGTCCGCGACGAGGTCCCGCGCGGCGGTGAAGCCGGCATCGAACCGACGCTGGAATCCCATCTGGAGCTGGATCCCCGTGGCACGCACGTGCTCGACGACCGCGGCGGTGCTCGCGAGGTCGAGCGTGATCGGCTTCTCGCAGAAGGTCGGGAGCCCGGCGTCCGCGCTCGCGTGGATCAGATCGGCGTGCGCGGAGGACGCGGCCGCGATCACGACGGCATCGACGGCGGCGAGCAGGTCCTCGGTCGTGGCCACGGTGTCCGCGCCGGCATCGGCGGCGACCTGCTCCGCCCGGTCCTCATCGACGTCGGTGAGCACGACCGAGTCCACCTCGGCGATCGACCGCAGCGTGGCCGCGTGGGTCTGACCCATGCGGCCGACCCCGATCACACCGATGCGCATCCCGGTCCCGCCGGTTGGTGGACGAGCGTAGAACCCTCCCCGGTCTGGAAACCCACCTGGAACGTTCCAAGCCTGCTCCGGGAGGTGCGAGTGGAACGTTCCAACGAACAGGGCGTACGATAGGCGCCGCCTCGACGGCCTGTCAAACCGTCGCGACGGGAGGAGCGACATGGACACGATCCGCCTCACCACCGCCGGCGCCATCGTCCGGTACCTGATCGCGCAGCGGACCGAGCTCGAGGGGAACGAGGTGCCCCTGTTCCCGGGCGTGTTCGCGATCTTCGGCCACGGCAACGTCACGTGCCTGGGCGAGGCCCTGGAGGCCGTGCAGGACCAGCTCCCGACGTGGCGCGGTCACCACGAGGGATCGATGGCGATGGCGGCCGTCGCGTTCGCGAAGGCGAAGCGTCGGCGTCAGATCATGGTCGCCACGAGCTCGATCGGGCCGGGGGCGCTGAACATGGTGACGGCGGCCGGCATCGCGCACGCCAACCGGCTCCCCGTCCTCCTGCTCTCCGGCGACACGTTCGTGAATCGCGTGCCCGACCCGGTGCTGCAGCAGGTGGAGCCGTTCGGCGATCCCTCCGTCACGGTGAACGACGCGTTCCGGCCGGTGACCCGGTATTGGGACCGGATCGCGCACCCGGCCCAGCTGCTCCAGTCGCTCCCCCATGCCGTCGCGACGATGCTCGATCCCGCGGACTGCGGGCCCGCCTTCCTCGGGTTGCCGCAAGACGTCCAGGCGGAGGGGTTCGACTTCCCCGCGTCGTTCTTCGAGCCTCGGGTGCATCGGATCCGCCGGCCGGGACCCGATCCGGAGGAGCTGGACGCAGCGGCGCGGGTGCTTCGGGGGGCGGAGCGTCCACTCCTGATCGCGGGCGGAGGCGTGCACTACTCCCTCGCCACGGAGCAGCTCGCGGCGTTCGCGGAGCGACACGGCGTGCCGGTCGTGGAGACGGTCGCCGGCAAGTCGTCGCTCCCCTGGGATCACCCGCTGTTCGCCGGCCCGATCGGGGTGACCGGGCAGCTCATCGGCGAACGCCCTCGCGGCCGACGCCGACGTGGTCCTCGCGGTGGGCACCCGCCTGCAGGACTTCACGACGGGGTCGTGGAGTGTCTTCGGTGACGAACGCCTGCAGCTGATCGCGCTCAACGCCGCGCGGCACGATGTCGCGAAGCATCTCGCCCTGCCGCTCGTCGCCGACGCGCGTCGCGGCCTGGAGGAGCTCGACGCCGCCCTGGACGGATGGCAGGCGCCCGCCGAGTGGTCGGCCCGCGCCACCCGCGAGTACGCAGCCTGGAACGAGACGCTGGACGGGTCCGCAGCCGCCTCCACGTCCAGCGGCCGCCCCTCCTACGCCGCGGTGATCCGCCGGGTGAACGAGCTGGCCGGTCCCGACGACTACGCGCTTGCCGCGGCCGGGGGCCTCCCGGGCGAGCTGAACAAGCACTGGCGATCGCTCGATGTCGGCACGTTCGACTGCGAGTACGGCTTCAGCTGCATGGGCTACGAGATCGGCGGCGCCTGGGGAGCGGCGATGGCGATGCCCGAACGCACCGTCCTGTCGTTCTGCGGGGACGGCTCGTACCTGATGTCGAGCGCCGACGTGTACGGGTCCGTGCTCGCCGGCCACCGGTTCGTCCTGATCCTGTGCGACAACGAGGGGTACGCGGTGATCGATCGCCTCCAGGTGTCCATGGGAGGCGCCTCGTTCAACAACATGCTCGAGGACGTCCGCGCGGAGCGACCCGCTCGTGTGGACTTCGCGAAGCACGCGGAGTCGATGGGCGCCTGGACCGAGACCGTGGACGACCTCGACGGGCTCGAGGGCGCGCTGCAGCGGGCGCGGGGCGCGGACCGCACCGCCGTGATCGTGATCCGGACCGATCCGCACGCGTGGACGGGCGGTGACGCCTGGTGGGACGTCGGCGTCCCCGAGGTGTCGGAGCGCGACGAGGTGCGCGTGGCCAAGGCCGCTCACGAAGCCGGCCGGAAACACCAGAGGCCGGGGGTGTGAGCCCGCGGGCGGCCGCGGGGGACGGCCGAGGCTCGAGGCGCCGGCACCCCACGATCGTCGACGTCGCCGAACGGGCCGGCGTCTCGAAGTCCCTGGTGTCCCTCGTGCTGCGGGACGCGCCGAACGTCAGCGACGAGAAGCGCGCGGCCGTGACGAAGGCCGCCGAAGAGATCGGGTACCGGCCGAACGCCGTCGCGCGGAGCCTCGTCCGCCGCCGGAGCTTCCTGATCGGCGTGATGGTCTCGGACCTGCACAATCCCTACTTCACGGAGGTGATCGACGGGATCCAGGCCGCGGCGCGCGGCTCCGGCTACCACGCCCTGTTCAACACCGGTGGGCGCGCCGCCGCCGGCGAGGACGAGGCGCTGGACACCCTCCTGCAGCTGCGGACCGACGGCATCGTGATGGCCGGTCCGGTGCTCTCGGCGCGGCGGATCGCAGCCGTGGCCGCGTCCGTCGCGGTCGTGGTCGTCGCGAAGCACTCCCGGTCCCCGGCGCACGACTCGATCACGAACGACGATCGGATGGGCGCGCGGATCGCGGTCGATCACCTCGTGTCGCTCGGGCACCGGCACATCGCCCACGTCGACGGCGGGACGGGCGCCGGGTCCACGCAGCGCCGCGCCGGCTTCCTCGACGCGATGGCTCGGCACGGGCTGCGGTCGTCGGCCCGGATCGTGACCGGAGCGTTCACCGAGGAAGGAGGGCGCGACGGCGTGACCACGTTGCTGGGCGACCGGCGCGGCGTCACCGCCGTCTTCGTCGGCAACGACCTCGCCGCGGTCGGCGCCCTCGACGCGTTCGACGACCACGGCCTTCGGGTGCCCGCCGACATGTCGCTCGTGGGGTACGACAACATCGCGCTGGCCGGACTCGGGCACATCGACCTCACGACGATCGACCAGCCCCGACGGGACATGGGGGTGACCGCGGTCCAGCTCCTCCTCGAGCGTCGCGACGATGATCGGCGGACGGCTCGGCACCTCGTGGTCCCACCCTCACTCGTGGTCCGTGGGTCCACCGGACCGCCCCCGCGCGACGTGCGCGGTTGACGTCCGCGACCGCGGAGGCGGAAGCTGAGTGCCTCCAGGCCCCCGAGGGAGGAACGATGGCGCGACGTGTCCCCAAGCGGCTCCCGGCTCTGCTGATCACCCTGGTCCTGTTGGTCGGCGGCCTCTCCGTCAGCCCGAGCGCCGCGCAGGCGGCGTGCCATCCGATCCAGACAACACCGGTGTTCGCCGGCGTGGTCCCCACCGCCCACGAGGTTCTCGGCTTCGACCTCGGTGATCAGGAGGTATCGGTCGCCGAATCGGACGCCTACCTCGGAGCGATCGACGGGGCGAGCGACCGGGTGACGAGCGGGACCGCCGGGTTCTCCGTCGAAGGGCGTCCCCTCCGCTACGCGATCGTCGGCGCGCCCGGAAACGTGACGACCGACGGTCTCGCGGCCGTGCGGGGCGCGATCGACCAGCTCCGCGATCCGGCGACGTCCGCGGATGACGCGGAGGCGCTCGCCGCCTCCACGCCGGCGATCCTGCTGGTGCAGGCGAACGTCCACGGCGGCGAGGAGAGCGGGACGGAAGCATCGCTCCGGCTGCTCTACGAGCTGGCCGATCGGACCGACTGCGTGTCCGAAACGATCCTCGACAACGCGATCGTCGTCATCCTCCCTGTCCAGAACCCCGACGGCCGCGAGGCGGACGCGCGCCGGAACGCCTACGACATCGACATGAACCGCGACTGGTTCGCGCGGACCCAGCCGGAGACCGACGCGAAGCTCGAGCTCTACCGACAGCTGCCGCCGGTCCTCGACCTCGACGTGCACGAGATGGGCGCGTACACGTACTTCTTCCCGCCGAACTCCGACCCCGTCTACCACGAGATCGCCGACATCTCGAACGACTGGATCAACGGCATCTACGCGCCGGCGCTGGCTGCCGAGTTCGACCGGCAGCGCATCCGCTACTTCAACTACGAGCCGTACGACTTCTTCGGCACGTTCTACGGGGACACGGTGCCGACCGTCGCGTTCCACGCGGCCGGCATGACGTTCGAGAAGGAGAGTGGCGACCCCCTCCCCGTCCGGATGTACGAGCAGTACGTGACCTCGATCGTGTCGGTCTTCGCCGCGGCCGCGGACAAGGACGCGATCCTGGAGGATTGGCACGCCTCGTGGGTCGAGGCTGCCGAGGAGGGAGCGGCGGGCACGCTCGAGCCGAACGAGGTCTTCCAGCGAGGCCATCGCGTGCTCGAGGAGGCCCCCACCGGGGCGGTCGTCCGCCACTACTTCCTGCGGGACGACGCCTCCAAGGCCTACGAGGTGCAGCGCTTGATCCGCCGGCTGCAGCGGATGGACGTCGAGCTCTACCGGCTGACCGAGTCCCTGACGGTGCCGGACTTCCGCGCCTACGGCCGGGCTCCGACGAGCACGGTCCTCCCGGCCGGGACCTACTGGATCCCGATGGCGCAGGCCCGGAAGCACTGGGTGCAGTCGATGTTGAACGAGGACACCTACATCCCGCACGACGTCACCTACGACGTCACCGGATGGAGCAACCCCCTGCTGATGAACGTGCCGGGCGGGTTCACGGCGTCCGACCTCGATCCCGTCGGTGAGGCCGTCGATCCGTTGAACGAGCCGGCGTGGCCGTTCGACACGACGGGCGCGCCGTCGGTAGCGGTGTTCGAGGGGCCGGGCGCCACGGCGCTCGAGTCTCGCGGTGCCGTCCGATGGCTCTTCACCGAGGTGTGGGGCCTGCCGTTCGAGACGATCACGGGCGGCGACGTCGTCGACGGAGCGCTCGCCGACCACGACGTGCTTGTGATGCCCGACGGCTACCCGAACTACGCGCTGCAGGCGCTCGGCGCCAAGGGGAAGAAAGCGTTGGTCGCGTGGGTCAACGCCGGCGGGCGGCTGATCGCGTGGGAGGGCAGCGCCGAGGTCGCCACGAGGATCGGCGCTTCCACCGCCGTACTCCAGATGTCACACACGAACATGCCGGGCAGCCTCGTCCGGATCGCGATGGACGAGACCGGTCCGCTCGCCGAGGGCGTCGGGCCGTTCGCTTGGGCGATGTTCGAGGACGACCCCGTGATGGCCCCGGGCAACGGCACCGAGGCCGCGGTCTTCCCGGACGCCTCGAGCGAGGACTTCTTCGTGTCCGGGCTCGACAGCGGCGCCACACAGCTGGGCGGAACGTCGGCGATCGTCGACGAGGGTGTCGGGCAGGGCCGGGCGACGATCTTCACGTTCGACCCGGTGTTCAGAGGGTGGACGGACGGGACGCAGCGGATCCTCTGGAACACGATCGCCGGTCCGGACCCCTTCCCGGGTGCCGCCCCGCGGGCCGGGTCGCCGGCACGGGTGGACGAGGAGCGGGCTGCACGCGCGGCCGCCCTGCGCCTGCCGCAGGTAGCGGCGCCGTTCCGCCTCACGGTCTCGCGGACCGACGCTCGAGACACGACGAGGGTGCTGACGTCGCTGGGGGCCTCCTGGGTCCGAGCGCGCGTGCCCGGCGGCGTGCTGTTCCTGATCGCGAACCCGCGGGAGCTCACCGCCGAGGAGCATCCGTTCGTGTCGAGGCTCCCCGATGCGCTCGCGGCTCGGGGCGTCGTCGTTCGATCGCTCAGCCTGCGGTGACCATCGGGCAGGGCGGGCGCCTTCGGCGCCCGCCCTGCCGATGTGTAGGCACCAACGGCGCAGGGAAAGATGTGCTGGATGTCCTCCACGGAGCAGATCGGGATCATCGGCGGTCGCTATCGGCTGGGCGAGCGGCTCGGCCACGGAGGCATGGGGGAGGTCTTCGCCGCCCAGGACCTTCGCCTCGAGCGTGAGGTCGCCCTGAAGCTCCTCCGTGCCGATCTCGCGGAGCAGGACGACATGCGCGAGCGGGTCGTCGCCGAGGCACGCCTGGCCGCCCGCCTCACCCACCCACACGTCGTCGGCGTGCTCGACACCGGCGAGCAGGACGGGCGACCGTTCGTCGTGATGGAGCGGCTATCGGGTCGCACGCTCCGGGACGAGCTGGCCGGCGGCCCGATGCCGCCCGAGCGGGTCCGCGACGTCGGACTGCAAGTCCTGCGCGCGCTCGCCGCGGCCCACGAGCTCGGGATCGTGCACCGCGACGTCAAGCCCGGGAACATCCTCGACGCCGGCGTGGGGACGTGGAAGGTCGCCGACTTCGGCATCGCGAAGTGGGTCCACGCCGACGAGACCCTCACAGGCACCGGAGAACTTCTGGGCAGCCCCTCCTACCTCGCCCCCGAGCGGATCGACGGGGAGCAGGCGGGACCGGCGAGCGATCTCTACGCGGTCGGCGTCCTGCTGTACGAGTCACTCACGGGCCGGAAGCCCTTCGAGGGGGACGACCCGTTCGCGCTCGCCGCCGCGATCCGGGAGGGTCGCTACGAGCCGCCCGCGTCGATCGACCCCGATGCCGACCCGGAGATCGCCGTCGTGATCGAACGCGCGATGCGCCGTGACCCGGCGGAGCGGTACGAGAGCGCTGAAGCGATGGCCGCAGCGCTCCTCGGCCAGGATCTCGGACGAACCGACGCAGCGGTCACGATGCCGATCGCGGCCCCGCCCGAACCGATGGCCGACCAACGCGACGAGAGCGAGACGGTCCCTCTCCCCCCGATGGAGCGGACGGCACGGCTGCCGGTCCAACCGCCCGCGGCCCGATCGGCGGCGTCGCGTCGGCCGCGGCGCGCCGCACCGATGGTTGCCGGCGCGATCGTCGTGGTCGCGTTGCTCCTGGTTCTCGCGTTCACCGTCTTCACCGGCCGGAACGTCCCGGAGTCGGGAGCCGCGACCAGCACGACCCTCCCGGCTCCCTTGGAGAACGCCCTCGACGAGCTCGAGGAGTCGGTGCAGCCGTGAAGCGGGCCATGATCGCCCTCGGCATCGTCGCGATCCTCGCGAGCTCGTGCGGCGGCGGCGACCTCTCTGCGCGTCTCGCGACCTCGCTCGAGAACCGCGTGGCGGCGATCCGGGCGTACGCGGAGTCGGGTCGGCCAGGCCTGGCACGGAACGCGGTCGGGAACCTCGTGGAACTGGTCACCGCCCAGGTCGAGGCGGGCCGCATGGACGAGAGGCGCGCAACGGAGATCCTGGCGGCTGCCCAAGCCGTCGCCGAGCAGTTGACCCTCCTGCCGAGGACCGCACCGACGGAGAGCCCGAGCCCGTCGCCGGTCGACGAGGGCGACGAGGGTGGACACGGGGACGGTCACGGCAAGGACAAGGACAAGGGACACGGCGACGAAGACCACGGGAACGACGACTGACCGTCTAGCCCGCTGATCAGCCGCCGTGAAGGACGACGTCTCGGCAGCACCACCAGAGACAACAGGAACGCCACCGCGAAGCTGGGCAGGCTCGCGCCCGAGACGAGATCCCCACAGCGGGAACGGAAGACCGGCGCTGGTGAAGAGCCGCTCGACGGCGGCCACCCAACCCTCGGGGCCCGTCGGGACGCTCCAGTGGTACAGGACGAACCCGACGGCCCAGGGCACGACCGCCGACCAGTGGAAGCCCTCCGAGGCTGGACCGAACACGGCGTCGGGCCCGTAGCGGCCGCGAGCTCGCACGAAGTAGTGCGCCAGGAAAACGGCGCCGAGCGGCACGAAGACCGATCCGATCAGGAACAGGAACACCTCGTACCGCTCCATCGTGAACACGAGCGCGAGGAGGAAGGCGACCCGCCGACGATCACGGAGACGAACCGCGGCGGACGCGCGGGGGACCACGTTCAAGGTGGAGACGGCGGTCGAGTAGATGTTCGCGAACGCGTTCGGGAGCTCGCCGACGACGAGCCCGAGGATCAGCAGCACCGCGACGCCCGCGGCGAAGCCGAGGACCGCGACCCCGACGCCCTCCGCACTCGGGACGGCGGATGCGTTGAGGATCAGGAGCGCGCCGAGCGCATAGAACCACGCGTTGCCGAGGCCGTATCCCACGAACGTCGCGGTGAACACGCCTCGGTCGCTTCGCGCGAACCGGGTCGAATCGGCCACCAGCGGGAGCCACGAGACCGGCATCACGATCACGAGATCGACCGCCAACCAGAAGGGGAGGCCGCCGTCCCCGGGGGTGGACCAGGCTGATGCGATCGAGCCCGACAGGAGCAGCGCGACCGTGAGGAGGATCCCGGTGGCGAGGACGACCCACGTACCGAACCGTTCGAGGAAACGCTTCACGACGAGCACGGGCCCGCCGATCGCGAGCGCCGTGCATCCGACCGCGGTCAACGTGAGCCAGAGCCAGAACGCATCGAGACCGAAGACCTCGATCGACAGCGCGTTGGCGAGTCGCCCGATCGCCCAGAACTCGACCGACGTCCATCCAACGAGCTGGGCGATGTTCAGCAGCGACGGGACGTAGGAACCCGTCCTCCCGAGCATCGGACGGAACAGGACCATGCCCGGAAGGCCCTCCCGCGCTCCCGCACGCGCGATCGCTGCGAGCGGGATGCAGCCGATCACGCTCCCCACGACGATCGCGCCGAGAGCAGCCGGAAGCCCGAGCGCCGGGACGAGCAGGCCCCCGGTTACGAGCACCAGGACCCCGAGGGAGAGGTCGTTCCAGAGCACACCGATGTCGAACGGCGAGAGGGTTCGCTCCGCCGAGGGCACGGGAGCGATGCCGTCGGGGATGGAGACCGGTGACTCCAACCCCTCGATCTCAGGTCTGGAGCCGGTCGCGGATGCCATGTACGTGCTCCCTCCGCCGGTACGAGCCGGATCAGGTTCGAAGGGTCGCCGGCCTTGTCAGGTTCAGCCGGCCTCTCAGCCCGATCACGCCGGGCTCCCCCGCTGGGTCACACCCTAGCGCGGCGAGCCGCGCCGCGATCCGCCGTCCCGAAACGGCGACGCTTCAGACGTCTCCCGGGCGCCCGTGCGCGATCAACGACACGAGCTCGAAGACGACCGTCGCCGCCGCGAGCGACGTCACCTCGGCGTGGTCGTAGGGCGGGGAGACCTCGACGACGTCCGCCGAGACGAGATGCAGGCCGGCGAGACCACGGAGGATCATCAACAGCTCACGGGACGTGAGTCCACCGATCTCGGGCGTACCCGTCCCCGGGGCGTGCGCCGGGTCGAGTGAGTCGATGTCGATCGAGACATAGAGCGGGTGGTCCCCGACCCGCTCACGGATCCGCTCGACGATCCCCTCGACACCCTCCCGGTGGACCTCCTCGGTGCGGATCGTGCGGAAGCCAAAGCTCGCGTCGTCGACCATGTCCTGCGAGGAGTACAGCGGCCCACGGATGCCCACGTGCATCGAGGAGTCGTCGCGGAACAGCCCTTCCTCGGCAGCTCTGCGTAGCAGCGTGCCGTGCGTATACGGAGCTCCGAAGTACGTGTCCCACGTATCGAGGTGTGCGTCGAAGTGCACCAGTGCGACCGGCCCATGCTTGCGATGCATCGAGCGGAGGAGCGGCAGGACCACGGTGTGGTCGCCGCCGATGCTGACGAGCGAACCGGCTCGCTCGAGCACCTCGTCCGCGCCACGTTCGACCTGCGCGATCGACTCCATGATGTCGAAGGGATTGCAGGCAACGTCGCCGGCGTCCGCGCCCTGGAGAAGCGCGAACGGCTCCATCTCGTGGATCGGATGGAACTGCGGCCGGAGCATGCGCGAGGCCTGGCGGATCGCGCTCGGGCCGAACCGGGCGCCGGGACGGAAGCTCACGCCAGAGTCGAACGGGATCCCGAGGATCGCCACGTCGCAACGATCGAGGTCACGGAGCTCGGGGAGTCGGACGAACGTCGAGGGGCCCGCGTACCTGGGCACGACCGTGCCGCTGACCGGCTGGATCGGCGGCTCATCCATCGTCGCCCTGTCCGAGCAGGTGACGCGCGCCTCGCTTGGCGAGCTGGTCGGCCACGATGTTCCGCTGGATCTCCGACGTGCCCTCCCAGATCCGGTCGACGCGGAGCTCCCGATAGAAGCGCTCGGCGACGTTCTCCCGCATGTAGCCGCGACCGCCGAAGATCTGGACGGCCCGGTCGGCGACGCGTCCGGCCGCCTCGGACGCGTACAGCTTCGCCATCGAGCACTGCGCATGTTGGATCTTGACGTCGATCCCCGCGTCGATCCCTCGTGCGAGCTCGTAGGTCATCAGCCGCGAGGCCCACAGATCGGTGAGCGAGTCGGCCAGCATGTGACCGATCGCTTGGAACTCGATGATCCGCTGACCGAACTGCACGCGCTCCTTCGCGAACGCGGTGGCCTCGTCGATCAGACGCTCCATCGCGCCGCAGCACCGGGCTGCGATCATCAATCGCTCGTACCGGAACCACTCGTGGGTGAACGACATCCCGTCGCCCTCGGCGCCGACCAGGTGGGAGGACGGCACCCGCACGTCGTCGAACGCGAGGAGCGCGTGCGTGTCCGGGTAGGTGTGCGAGTACCGCGGCTCCCCGATCAACCGCACCCCCGGCGTGTCCTTGTCGACGAAGAAGAGCGCGTGCTCGCCCTCGTGGTCGCCGCCGGCGAGCTTGGCCTGGAAGAAGATCCAGTCGGCCGTGTTGTAGGAGGTCACGTGCATCTTCGTGCCGCGCAGGACGTACTCGTCGCCGTCACGCGTGGCCGTCGACTCGATCGCGTCGACGTCGGAGCCAGCGCCCTCCTCCGTGATCGCGTAGCACTCGTGGCGCTCGCCGCGCACCGCGGGCACGATCCACCGCTCGAGTTGTTCCGGAGTGCATACCGACGGCGCCCACGCCGGTGGCGTATGGACGCACCAGCCGAGGGCGTTCGTGACCCGGCCGATCTGCTCCGAGACGAGGACCTGCTGGAGCATCGTGAACTCACCGCCGCCGAGCTCGGCCGGCATGTTCATCGAGGCGAGGCCGAGCTCCCTCGCCATCGCGACGTGCGCTTCGTGGATCTCGGTCGGGAGTCGGCCCTCGTGCTCCTCGGCATGGACCTCCCAGGGGATCAGCTCGTCGTCGACGAAGCGTCGGGTGCGCTCCTGGATCTCGCGATCCTCGGGCGTTATCCCAGGGCCGGCCACCACATGAGGATACGGGTCTCGCTGTCCTCTCTTAGGCCCTAGGGCCCGACGTGCATCCCGTCCAGCCGACAGGTTCCTGGCTATCGGTCCTTTCCGCACTCACCCCGTCCAGAGATGGACCTCCAGAACCCGATGAGTGTGCGAGTGCACCGACCGAGAGCACCGAGGGCGAGGACACCGATGATGCGAACCAGTCACACGACCCCGAACGATCGAGCACGTCATCCATGGGACCATCGGCCGCCGGAGCCTGATCACCCTGCCTCCCGACCGATCAGGTGGGTCGTGCGTCTCGTCGCCCTGGCCCTCGTCGCGCTCTCCCTGTATCCGGCGATCGGGGAGGACGAGGCCGCGGACGTGCAGGTCGACTGTGGTCCCGCGTCCGTCGGGATCGCCACCGAGTGCACGGCGACGATCACCCTGGCCGGAGGAACGGTCAGCACCAGCGAGACCGGCATCCTCCCCGATCAAGGTCGGCGTGTACGACAACGAGCAAGGTGGTCAGCCCTCGACCGCCGTCGCTGTAGCGCGAGCCCGGCAGTTCGACGTCATCACGGCCGGCGCGCACCAGTACCGGGCGAACGTGGCCGCCATGAGGGCCGCGAATCCGAGCCTCGTGCTGTACGCCTACGTGAACGGCACGCACACACGCAACACCACCCTGCCCGAGGCCCAGTACTGCCACGATGCCACCG
Source organism: uncultured Actinomycetota bacterium (assembly GCA_963724415.1). Lineage (GTDB taxonomy): Bacteria > Actinomycetota > UBA4738 > UBA4738 > HRBIN12 > JAJNBA01. Next base: position 47,892 of record CAVRUS010000015.1, read on the forward strand.
GGGCGCGGATCGTGACCGGCGGTCTGTGGCCCGGGAACATCTTGATGAACCCCGCGAACCAGGGGTGGCGGACCACGCTGTTCGCCGGGGTCACGACGGCGCTCACGCAGTCCGGCTACGACGGCGCGTTCCTCGACGTCCTCGGCCGCGGCGCCCTCCAGTACAACACCTCCGGACAATGCATCGACCCCCGCACCGGACGTGCATACACCGTCGCCGATTGGGAGCGAGACACCTCCGAGCTCGCTCGATCGATCAAGGACCTCAGTGGGCGTCCCATCGTCGCGAACGGAGCCTGGGCGCGGCACCATCTATTTCTCCCCACCTCCATCCTCGGTGATCGCTCAGTACGCGGACGGCGGCTTGGCAGAAGGGTTCTCGCGCAACGGAGCCTTCTTCGAGGGCTACTACACCGAGTCGCAGCTCCTCAAGGACGTGGACATGGTCGCGGACGCGCCCGTGATGCACGTGCTCATGAAGGACTGGCGACCCGTCGCACAGGACACCAAGGATCGCGAGATGCGATACGCCTTCGCCACCTTCCTCCTCGGGACCGACGGGAACGACGTCTTCGGTTGGACCGGGAGCCGGGGCACGATGACCCAGTTCGATCCGCTCTGGGATACCGATCTGGGCTCACCCAGGGGTCCCTACTACTCGGCCGGCTCCGGGAAGCTACCGTCGTGACTTCGTTCGAGGCCACGTCCTCGTCGACACCGTGGCGCACACCGGGTCGATCGTGGTCGCGCCGACGGGCGACCACACCGTGACCTGGAGCTCCAAGCGAGACGGCACGTTCACATCGCAGTCGTGCACGTCCAGCGGTGGTTCGACGACGACGTGCCAGGTCACCTACACGCCTGCCGCGGGCTCGGCGGGTCCGCACACGATCACCGCGACCGACGCTCCGGAGAGCGGATCCACCGCCGCTACCGGCACGACCTCGATCGCGGTGAGCCGGCGTCAGTCGACGACCACCGTCTCGTGTGGAACGCCCGTCACCCTCCCGGCGCCCTCGGACTGCACCGTCACGGTGCGCGACACGAGCGGTGGAACGGCCGTGGCGCCGACCGGTGAGGTCACGTTCTCGGCCGTGGGTGCGGGCGCGTTCGGATCGTCGACCTGCGAGTTGGTGCCCGGCTCGGCGTCGGCCTCCAGCTGTTCGGTCACGTACACACCGACGGACTCGGGCAACCACCAGATGACGGCCACCTTCCCCTCGGATGTGGATCACCTGGCGAGCTCCTCGGCGCCGGCGGTGATCACCGTCGAACCGGAGATCGTGACCGACGTGACGCCCCCGGTGGTCCAGATCCTCTCTCCGGCCGATGGGACGGCGATCAGGAAGGGACGCATCAGGGTCGTGGCCACAGCGACGGACGAAGTCGGCGTGACGAAGATCGAGGTCGCGGCGAACGGTGTCGTGATGTGCAGCAACGTCGATACCTCCTCGATGACGTGCTCCTGGTCCGTGCCGAAGAAGGGCTCGACCGATCTCACCGTCACGGTGACCGCGTGGGACGCGGCCGGGAACGCGGGATCGCAGCAGATCCAGGTCACGGTTGTGACCGGTCAGCCGTGAGGCTCCTCGGCGGGTACCGGTTGACCATCGGCCCCTGGTCGCGGAGGCTCTCGTTCCGATGGAGAGCCGCTACTGGCGAGCTGCCGAGCCGAAGAGGTCCTACAACGTCGTGATCGTGGGCGGTGGGGGCCACGGCCTCGCGACCGCCTACTGGCTGGCGAAACGCCACGGCATCACCGACGTCTGCGTGGTCGAGAAGGGGTGGCTCGCGGGCGGGAACATGGCCCGCAACACCACGATCATCCGCTCGAACTACCTCTGGGACGAGTCCGCGGCGATCTACGAGCACTCCCTGAAACTGTGGGAGGAGCTCGAAGAGGAGCTCGGCGTCGACGTCGAGTTCTCGCAGCGGGGGGTCCTGAACCTCGCGCACGACCTCGGCGAGGTCCGATCGTCGATGCGCCGCGTTCACGCGAACCGGCTCAACGGCGTGGACGCCGAGTGGCTCTCGCCGGAGGAGGTCGCGGCGTTCTGCCCGCTCGTGAACGTGTCGCCGTCGCTCCGCTACCCGGTGCTCGGAGCGACCCTGCAGCGCCGCGGCGGCGTGGCCCGCCACGATAAGGTCGCGTGGGCGTACGCCACGCGCGCGAGCGAGCTGGGAGTCGACATCGTGGAGCACGCGGAGGTGACGGGCTTCCTCCGCGGACCCGGCGGTCGGGTCGAGGGCGTGTCCACGACGCGCGGCGAGATCCGCGGGTCGAAGGTGGCGCTGGCGGCCGCGGGACACACGAGCGAGCTCGCCGCGATGGTCGGGCTGCGGCTGCCGTTGCAGTCGCATCCCCTGCAAGCCCTGGTGAGCGCCCTGTACGAACCGGTCCTGGGCTGCGTCGTGATGTCGAACAAGGTGCACGTCTACGTCTCGCAGGCCGACAAGGGCGAGCTCGTGATGGGGGCGGGGATCGACGCGTACAACGGATACGCGCAACGAGGCTCGTTCCACGTGATCGAGCAGCAGCTCACGGCGGCGATCGAGCTCTTCCCGATCTTCGCGCACGCCAAGCTGCTTCGGACCTGGGGCGGCATCGTCGACGTGTGCCCGGATGCGTCACCGATCGTGGGGCTGTCGGGCATCGACGGCCTGTTCCTGAACTGTGGCTGGGGCACGGGCGGGTTCAAGGCGACGCCGGGCGCCGGTTGGGCCTTCGCGGAAACGATCGCGACGGGCGAGCCGTCGGAGCTGGCCCGTCCCTTCTCACTGGAGCGCTTCACCACCGGAGCGCTGATCGACGAACACGGCGCGGCGGCCGTCGCGCATTGATGCGCGCGCATATGGATGGCGCATCGATGCGCGCAGACATGGAAGGCCCCTGATGGGTGTCCGGAAAGACACCGTTCGGGGCATGGCGCTCGCATTGCCCGATGCGGTCGAGCTGGAGACCTGGGAACAGCCCACGTTCCGGGTGCGCAAGAAGATCTTCGTGATGTTCTCCGACGGGGAGCGGGAAGCGTGGGTGAAGAGCACCCGCGACGAGCAGCAGGCACTCGTCCAGATGGACCCCGAGACGTTCTTCGTCCCGCCCTACGTCGGACCGAGCGGTTGGGTGGGCGTGCGGTTCCGGACGGTGGACCGGGACGAGATGCGGGAGCTGGTGACGGAGGCGTGGCGGATGACGGCGCCGAAACGTCTCGTGGCCGCCTTCGACGGGGACGAGGGGTAGCCGCATGCTGCTGATCCGCTGCCCGTGGTGCGGTCCCCGCGACGAGATCGAGTTCCGCTACGGCGGCCAGGCGCACATCGCGTACCCGTCCGATCCGGACGCCCTCTCCGACGAGGAGTGGGCGGACTTCCTGTTCATGCGCGACAACCCGCGTGGTCCGTTCCGGGAGCGCTGGTACCACGTGCACGGATGTCGCAGGTGGTTCAACGCGGTACGCGACACGGCGACGCACCGGTTCGTCGCCACGTATCGGATCGACGAGGAGCCGCCCGCGTGACGTCGCGACGGTTGCCCGAGGGTGGTTCGTGGATCGATCGGTCGAAGCCGATCACGTTCCGGTTCGACGGCGTGGAGTACGAGGGGTTCAAGGGCGACACGCTCGCGTCGGCGCTTCTGGCGAACGGCGTCGTCGGCAGCTTCCGCAGCCCGATCCTCGGGAGGCCGCGCGGGATCATGACCGCGGGGCCGGAGGAGCCGAACGCGTACGTCGAGGTCAGCGAGCCCTGGTTCGACCCGATCGTCGCCGCGACGATGGTCGAGCTGGTGGACGGGCTCGTGGCGGAACCGAGGGCTGGCGTTGGCCACCTGCCGGCATCGGGAGCGGCAGTCGAGGCGGCCGGGCGCCGGCACGTCCACGTCGAGACGCTGGTAGTCGGGGGCGGACCGTCGGGACGCAGAGCCGCCGCGGACGCCGTGAGCCAGGGCGACCGCGTGCTGCTCGTGGATGAGCGTCACCGGGTCGACGACCCACCAGACGGCGTCACCGTCATGCCGCGGACGACCGCGCTCGGCGTCTACGACGACGGCTATGTGGTGGCCCATGAGCGTGCGGTCACGCCGGGTCACCTCTGGCACGTCCGGGCTCGCCACGTCGTGTTGGCGACAGGCGCGACCGAGCGCGCCATCGCGTTCGCCGGGAACGACCGACCGGGCGTGATGCTCGCCTCGGCCGCCGCGGCGTACCTGGAACGCTTCGGTGTCCTGATCGACGACCAGGTGTCTGTGCTCACGACCAACGGCGGCGGCCGAGAGTCGATCGACGTCCTCGAGACAGCCGGCGCCGCGTCGCAGATCACCGATCTCCAGGAGACATCGCGGCCTCCGGATCACGAGGACGGTGCGCTTCTCGTCGCCGGAGGTTGGACGCCCAACCTCACGCTCTGGCGCGCGATCGGCGGCTCGGTCCGCTACGACGACGACTTGGCGTGCTTCATCCCGGACGAAGGGCCCGCGTGGCTCGAGGTCGTCGGCAGTGCCGCCGGCCAGGACCTCCCCCGCTCGGCTTCCGTGTGGTTCCTCGACGGCGATCGGTCCTCCTCGTTCGTCGACCTGCAGCGGGACCAGACGGTCGCCGACATCGAGGCGGCGCTCGAGGCCGGGCTCACGTCCGTCGAGCACGTGAAGCGCGCGACGTACATCGGCACCGCGATCGACCAGGGCAGGACGAGCGGTGTTCTCGCCGCGGCGATCGTGAACCAACTGCTCGGCGCCGGCCCCGACGCACAAGGCCCGACGAGCGCCCGGCCTCCGGCCGTGCCGGTCTCCTACGCGACGATCGCGGGGCCGGATCGAGGCGACCTCCTCGATCCGATCCGCCGGACGCGTATCCATCCTTGGCACGAAGAGCGCGGCGCCGTCTTCGAGGACGTGGGTCAATGGAAGCGCCCTCGCTACTTCCCGTTGGAAGGCGAGGACCTGGATGCGGCGGTCGCGCGCGAGTGCGTTGCCGTCCGTACGACCGCCGGGGTGCTCGACGCCTCCACGCTCGGGAAGATCGAGGTGGTCGGACCGGACGCCGCTGCCTTCCTCGACCGGATGTACACGAACCGGATGAGCACGCTCGCCGTGGGGTCGATCCGGTACGGGTTCCTGCTCGGCCTCGACGGAATGGTGGCCGACGACGGTGTAGCGATGCGCGTCGCGGAGGACCGCTACTTCGTCACGACGACTACCGGTAACGCCGCGATGGTCCTCGACCGGTTCGAGGAGTGGCTCCAGACGGAGTGGCCGGAGCTCCGCGTCTACTGCACCAGTGTCACGGAGCATTGGGCAGATGTCGCGATCGCGGGACCGAAGGCGCGCGACGTCCTCACGGCGCTCGGTTCCGGCATCGACCTCTCCACCGACGCGTTCCCGTTCATGACGTTCCGTGACGGCACCGTCGTGGGGATCCCCGCTCGGGTCGCGCGCGTGAGCTTCACGGGCGAGCTCTCCTACGAAGTGCTCGTCGACGGCCGGCGGGCGCTCGAGCTCTGGGAGGCCGTGATCGGCGCCGGCGAGCCGTTCGGGATCGCCCCGTACGGCACGGAGGCGATGCACGTCCTGCGCGCCGAGAAGGGCTTCGTGATCGTCGGGCAGGACACCGACGGGACCGTGACACCCGGCGATCTCGGGATGGGATGGATCGTGCGGAAGGACGACTCGGACTTCATCGGCAAGCGGTCGCTCCGCCGAGCGGACACGGCGCGCCAAGGTCGGAAGCAGCTCGTGGGGCTCCTGTCCGACGAGCGCATCCCCGAGGGCGCGCAGCTCGTCGAGGACGACACCGGCCGGATCCCGATGACGATGATCGGCCACGTCACCTCGTCGTACCGGAGCCCCACGCTCGACCGTCCGATCGCGCTCGCGATGGTCGAACGCGGACGCGAGCGGACGGGCCACACGGTCTACGCCCCGTTGCGGGACCAAACGATCTCCGCGGAGATCGCGTCCGCCGTCTTCGTCGATCCGGAGGGAACGCGCCATGACGGCTGAGCCTCTCGTCCCGATCGACCTGGCGCAGGTGGACGTGCGCGCCGACCCCGATCGACTCCCGTTCCCACCCCCTGCCGCGAACACAGCGTCGACGTGGGAGGGCCGGGACGTCCTGTGGCTCGGCCCCGACGAGTGGCTCGTCGTCGCCGATGCCGACGCCACGCCGGCGATCGTTCGTGAGCTCGAGGAAGCGCTCACGGGCCACCACCACTCGGTCCTCGACGTCGGCGCGAACCGGATCGTGTACGAGCTCCGCGACGGCCTCGAGCAGCTCTCCTCGGGCTGCGGGTTGGATCTCCATCCGAGCCGCTGGACGCCGGGGATGTGCGCGCAGACCGTGTTCGGCGGAGCGCAGGTGATCCTCCACCAGCGCGACGAGCGAACGACGCGCGTCTTCGTCCGCCCGTCGTTCGCCGGCTACTTCGCGGACCTCTTCGCGACGGCCTAGCCCTCGACCTCTTCCAACAGGCGTCGCTGCCACGCGACGGTCTCCTCGACCTGGTTGAACGTGAACAGATGGAGTCCCGCGATGTTCGCCTCGGGGTTGGAGAGCAACGGCCCGAGCGATCGGAGCAACCGATCGGCGGTGAACGTCCTGCGGAAGAGGAGCTGGATCAGCTGCTGGTTCTTCCTGAGGTATCGGAGCGAACCGCCGACACCGATGCGTGCCGCGATCCGGACCAGGCGCCTGACCTTCACCGCACCCGGCACGCCGACGTGCACGGGCAGCGTCACACCGGCGTCCCTGATCCGGCCGATCCACGAGGAGATCGCATCGCCGTCGAACGTCATCTGCGTCGTGACGTGCGTGGCGTGCTCCTGCTTCGCGAGGAGCGCTTCGATCAGTCGCTCCTCCGGGATCGCCGGGTGTCCCTCCGGGTAGCCCGCGACGCCGACGGACGTGAACGGGTTCCCCAGCTCTCGCATCGCACGGAGCAGAGCGAGCCCGTCGTGGAGCTCACCCCGATCCTTCGCGTCGCCGCCGATGACGAAGGCGCTGCTCATCCCGGCCCGGCGACAGCGGTCGAGCACTTCCCTGCAGGTGCTGCCGATCCCGGAACATGTGGGCGGCGAGATGCGGCGTCGCGTCGTGGCCGCGCGCGATCAACGCCTCGCAGAGCGAGATCGTGGCTTCGATCCCGTGGCTGGGCGACGCGGTCACGGTGGTCGCGGCTCCGGCTGGCAGCGCCTCGGCCCGCTCGATCGCGTCCCGAAGTGGGATCAGCTCGAACAGCGGCTGCCGGAGGAGCGTCGCGACGGCGCGCGCTCGCTCGCCAACATCGAGATCGGGAACGCGTCCGCGACGAAGCATCTCCATGACCATCGTCCATCGTGATGCCCCAGGTGAACGCGAAGCAACGCGGATCGCGACCCCGGGTCAGGCTCCCAACGGGTCGCCTGATCGGTGTCAGCCGTCGAGGGGTCGGCGAGGGCGGGAACGTCCGGCGGCTCGCCGGTGTAGCAGGCGGCATGGATCCGTCGAAGTGGCGAGGGCGAGCCACCGTCTCGCTCGTCGCCCTGCTCATCGCGTGCTCCCCAGCGACCGAGGACGGAGCCTCGCCGTCGGCCAGGCCGAGCCCGGGCCCGATCGTCGTCCGGACGGGCCGCATCGTGTTCAGCGGAGATGACGGCGAGATCCATCTCCTCTCGCTGTCCGACGGCCGCGATCGGATCGTCACGTCGTTCCGGGGGCCGCAGTTCGATCCCGACGGCTATGGGCGACTCCTGGTCTTCCGGGATTCGCGCGCCGGTGTGAACGTCAACGACGACATCGCCGTGATCCGCGCCGACGGAACCGGCTTCCGGAACCTCACGCGCACACCGGATGCCAACGAGTGGGGGCCGGTCTGGTCCCCGGACGGCCGGCGGATCGCCTACTCCTCCGACGAGAACGGCGTGCCGCAGCTCTTCGTGATGGACGCGGACGGCTCGAACGCCCGCAACCTCTCGGACGTCTGGGGCGAGTACCCGGCCTGGTCACCCGACGGCTCCCGGATCGCGTTCGCGTCCTCGATGGGAGGTTCGACGTTGTTCGGCGATCCCGACTACGACGTGTTCGTGATGGATGCCGGCGGGTCCGAAGCGACCAACCTCACAGAGGACCGGGACAGCGTCGACATGTACCCGAGCTGGTCACCCGATGGCGCCTGGATCGCGTTCGAGTCCACCCGAGCGACGCCATCGGACTTCGTGCCGCCGGACTACGACCCGGAACGGGAGAGCGACTACGACGTCTGGGTGATGCGGCCGGACGGATCCGGGGAGCGCAACCTGACGTCCGATCTCGGCCGGCAAGACAAGTTCCCCGACTGGTCGGACCGGGGCATCGTCTTCGACCGCGAGGGGACGATCGTGATCCTCGATCCGGATACCGGCGCACAGGACGACGTCAGCGAACGGACCGGCGCGCTCGGGGTGTTCCCCGCCTGGATCGAGCGCTAGCCCTTCGGGATCTCCTTCGTCGGATCCCAGTGCGGCGTCTGCACGACGGTGGCGCCCACCGTGCCCTTCGGCGTCTCGACCTGGAGCGACGTCCCGAGCTCCGTGTGCTCGATCGGGAGCATCGCCAGCCCGATGTTCTTCTCCATCCGAGGGGAGAAACAGGCCGACGTCACGCGACCGACGACGCTGCCGCCCGCCGACGCGGGGAAGAAGTCGAGCATCTCGTTGTCGATGTAGGTCCCGAGCGGCTCGCCCTCGATGTCGACGCCCACGAGCTTCTGCTTCACGCCCTCGGCCTTGATCTTCTTCAAGGCTTCCTTGCCCATGAATTCGGCTTCCTGCTCGAGGTCGACCATCCACGTGTAGTGGTAGCCGACCTCGAACGGGTTGTTCTCGTACCACATGTCCGCGCCGAAGGCCAAGATCCCGCCCTCGATCCGACGGATGTGGCACGGGCCGATCACGTGCAGGTCGTGGGGCTTGCCTGCCTCGAGCACCTTGTCCCAGAGCGCCACGCCGTGCTTCGAGGCGTCCCGCAGGTAGATCTCGTAGCCGACCTCGCCCGTGTAGCCGGTGCGCGAGACGACGACCTGCATCCCGTCGAGCTCCGCCTTCATCAGGCCGTAGTAGGGAACGTCGAGGATCTTGTCGCCGAAGAGCTCGACGAGGACCTTCTTCGCGTTCGGGCCCTGGATCTGGACCGGCGCGACGTCGATCTCCTGGACCGTCACGTCCATCCCCTTCGCCCCCGCGATGCCCAGCGCGTAGAGATTCACGTCGGAGTCGGCGAGCGAGAGCCAGAACTCGTCCTCCTCCACGCGCAGCAGGACCGGATCGTTCAGGATCCCGCCGTCGGGGCCGGTGATGAACACGTACTTGCACTGGTCCACCGCGCACTTGTTGAGGTCGCGGGGCACGATCATGTTCGTGAGGTCGAACGCGTCGGGACCCTTGATCTGGATCTGCTTCTCGACGCCGACGTCCCAGAGCGTCACCGCGTTCACGAGGTGCCAGTACTCCGCCACCGGATCGCCGTAGTGGCGCGGGTGGTACGTGTGGTTGTAGACGCTGTACCGGGCGACCCCATGCTTCCTCGAGGCGTAGAAGTACGGCGACTTGCGGATCCTCGTGTAGAGCAGGATGCCCGGGTCCTCGTTCACGGTCATCGTTCCGTTCCCCTCTTCTCGGTCTTCCCCTCTCAGGCCCGCAGGCGCTCGCCCTTGGGGTCCCACAACGGCTCGGCCGCGACGGTGGCCGCCAGACGGTCGCCGAAGTATTCCACCTCGACGGGCGTCCCTTCCACGGCGAGGTCGACCGGGAGGTAGCCGTAGACGATCCCGCGGCCGATCGAGTAGCCGTAGGCGGCGCTCGTCACGTAGGAGACGACCCGGCCGTCGTGCCGGATCGGCTCTTTCCCCATCACGACGGCGGCCGGGTCGTCGAGGGTCATGCAGGCGAGCTTCTCGGTCGGCCCCCGGTCGAGCACGCGCTGGAGAGCCTCCCGGCCCTGGAACTCGCCCTTGTCCATCCGGACGGCGAACCCGAGCCCCGCCTCGAACGGATCGTGCTCCGTGTGGATGTCCTGCCCCCAGAGCCGGTAGCCCTTCTCGAGGCGGAGCGAATCGAACGCGCCGCCGCCGGCCGCGACGATCCCGTGCTCCTGCCCCGCCTCCCACAGCACGTCCCACGCTCGCTGGCCCATCGCGATCTGCCCGTACAACTCCCACCCGAGCTCGCCGGCGTAGCTGATCCGTTGCGTCCACACCGGGTCGACCTCGCCGACGTTCAGGTATCGCGCGGTCATGTACGGGAAGGCCTCGTTCGAGACGTCGACATCGGTGACGGCCTGGAGGACCTCACGCGCCTTCGGGCCCCACAGGCCGAGGGCGAAGAGCGATCCGGTCCGCACCGTGAGGTTGACCCGCTCCCCGGGGCGCCGTTGCGCGAGGAGCCACGCCCGGTCGTGCTGACCGCTGCCGCCGCCCGTGACCACGCGGAAGCGGTCCTCGTCTTTCCGGGTCACCGTGAGGTCGCAGCGGATCCCGCCCGAGGGCGTGAGCATCGAGGTGTACACGATCGTCCCGACGGGGCGGTCGATCCGGTTGGCGCTGATGCGCTCGAGGAACGAGAGCGCATCGGCACCCGTGATGTCGAACTTCGCGAACGGGGTGATGTCGAACATCGCCACGCGCTCGCGCGTGGCGAGGTGCTCGGCGCCCACGCACGGTGACCAGTTCTGCGCCGCCCAGCCGGTGCGCGGCTTCCCACGTGGCGCCGGTCAGCACGTGGTTCGCCTCGAACCACTGCGGCCGTTCCCAGCCGGCGCCCGAGAAGAACTTGGCGCCCAGATCTTGGTGGCGGCTGTAGAAGGGCGTGAGCTTGAGCTCCCGTGGATGGGACATCTGCTGGAGGGGATGCAGGATGTCGTAGACCTCGCGGTACTGCTGGGCCCCGCGCGCCCGCACGTACGGCGCCGTCGTCATGAACGGGTAGAACCGGTTCGCATCGGCCTCGGCCATGTCCATCGAAGGCGCGCCGCCCGCGATCCACTCGGCCGCCATCCGTCCCATCCCGCCGGCGTGCGTCACCCACACGGCCTCGCAGATCCAGAACCCGCGGACGTCCGCGGACTCCCCCACGACCGAGCCCATATCCGGCGTGAATGAGAACATCCCGTTGAACGCGGTCGAGACGTCGATCCTCCCCCGCACCGGCGGCAAGAGTCGGATGCTCTCTGCGAATGCGACCCCGAAGTGCGCGGGCGTGAACGGCTCGATGCTCGGCTGCGGCTCGCCCTCGCGATACGGGCGGAGATCGTCCGGCTCGAACAGGATCGGCTCGTGCCGGTAGTTCCCGAGCGCGTAGCGATCGCCTCGTTGGCGGAAGTACAGCGAGAAGTCTTGGTGCCGGAGGATCGGGTGGACCACCTCCGCGTCGTGATCCGCTACGAGCTCCGGGAGCGGCTCGGTCCACGCCAGCTGGTGCTGCACGACGGCGAGCGGGATCGGCACGCCCGCCATCAGGCCGATCGTCGGTCCCCAGATGCCGGCGCACACGAGGACTTGCTCGCACTCGACATCGCCGTGATCGGTTCGGACGCCGTGTATCCGCCCCTCGCGGATGTCGAAACCGGTCACGCGGACACCGCCCTCGAACGCGACGCCCTTCGCCTCGGCCTTCGCGCCGAGGGCGGCCGCCACCCGAACCCCCTTCGCGATCCCATCCGAGGGCACCAGGTAGGCGCCGAGGATGTGGCCGGGGTCGAGGATCGGGATCCGGTCCGCAGTCTCCTCGGGCGTGAGCAGCTCGGTCCCCTCGATCCCGTACGCCTCCGCGTATCCGCGTCGACGCTTCAGCTCCTGGACCCGCTCGGCTGTCGTCGCGACCTCGATGCCGCCGACCCCGTACCAGGCGGGCCCGTCGTCGGTCTCCAGGCCCGCGTACAGCTCCACCGAGTACTGCGCCAGCCGGCACATCGTCCTCGACCCGTTGGTCTGGAACACGAGTCCCGGCGCGTGGGACGTCGAGCCTCCCGTCTCGAACAGCGGCCCTTGGTCGAGGACGAGGACGTCGGTGATGCCGAGCTCCGCGAGGTGGTACGCCGCGCTCGCGCCCACGATCCCGGCGCCGATCACGACGAGCTGCGCCCGATCCTTCATGCGGAGGCCGACACTATCGAACGGCCCTCAGCCCTGCGTGTGCTGGTAGGACACGAGCCGCCCACGCCTCAGCGACACGATCACGCCCTGCAGCACGCCCTGCACGTACTCGCTCCCCGGGTTGAACGTCTGCGTCCGGCCGATCCGGAAGCGGCCTCCCGACTCGTGGATGTGGCCGTGGAGGCCGACGAGCGGCTGGTACCGCTCGATCGCCTCGCGGACCGCCATGCTCCCGCCGCCGGTCGTCACGAACCGGCCGCCCTCCCGGATCGGCCGAGGGAGCTCGCCCGGTCGCACCTCGAGCTTGAGGCACGTGTCGATCGGGGTGTCCTTCGGCGGGCAGTGGAGGTTGAACACGCATCGCCCGACGTCGGGCACCGCGGCCGCGGCCTCGTCGATCGCCCGCGCGATCTCCTCCTCGCTGGCCTCCCGTGGCGTGTCCCACGGCGTGAAGGTGGACAGCCCGACCGTGATCATCGTGTGCTCGCCGTCCAGATCCACGAGCCGGCCCTCGCTCGCGACGACCCGGTCGCCGTCGTGGCCGTCGAGCGTCTCGAGCACCGCGGGCTCGTCGTCGTTGCCACCCGTCAGGTACAGGCGCACCCCCGTCCCGCGTAGCGTGTCCTCGGCGCGCTCGATCCAGCCGGCCAGTCGCTCCGACGCGAGCTCGTGGAACAACCCGTGCTTCGCCATCGGATCACCCTCCACCGCCTCGAACTCGTCTCGCTCGAAGACCTTCCAGTAGAAGCCGGGCTGCTCGACGGCCCGCTTGAACGCGTCGAGCCCATCGGCATCGAACGCTTCGTCACGCCCCTGGAACGACGCGTGGAACCCGCCGTTCTCCCGCAGGATCGGCACGAGCGCCTTGCCCATCAGATCCCCGCCGAAGACGAGCGCGTCGACGCCGTAGAACTCCGCGGCCGCGAGGAACTTCCGGAACGTCACCTGCGAACCGTGGATGTCGGCCGCGAAGAAGATCCGCGTCGGACCGTCGCCCATGGCTCACCCTCCCCCGAGACGCGAGAGGCGGCCCGAGGGCCGCCTCCGCGCCGCGTTTCGGGCCCGGTCGTCTACTCGACCGGGATCTCCTTGTGGATCGCGCTCAGATCGATCCCCTGGCTCCTCCGGACCAGCTTGGCCACGATGTAGATCACCAGGGCCGCGAGGTACATCCCCCCCATGAAGTACAAGGAGTCCGTGTTGTTCACCGCGTAGAGATCGTTCGTGAACCAGTGCCACAGGTTGAACCCGAGGAACGCCGCGGTGAGGAATCCGGTCACCGTGATCAGCGGGATCCCCGCGATCTTGTACCGAGCCATCGGCGAGCTCTCGTAGAGGCGTTTCTTCGCCCACGGGAGCACCGTCGCAGCGATCGCCGTCCCGAAGAACGTCACGGCGATCACGAGCGTCGCGTCCAGGATCCACGTCTTGAACGCGTCCGTGTACGCGTAGAACGCGCTGACCACGAGTGCGGGCGCGAGCATCAGGATCAGTGCCCAGACCGGCACGTGCTTCCGCTCGGAGACGTCGGCCACCTTCTCCGGCAGGATCCGGTCGAAAGCCGCCGCGAAGATCACCCGCGTGGAAGACAGGAACAACGTGCCCGCCCACCCGAGGAACCACGCTCCGAACGCCAGGATGATCAACGCTGAGATCAGCTCGCTGTGGAAGTAGAAGCTCGCGAGCAGCGGCGGATACGACCACACCGGCATCGTCGCTTCTCCGAAGCCGTAGACCGTCGCCCAGTAGTTGAGGTTCGCGGCGTTGAAGAACTGCCAGCCGAAGAACTTCGAGGCGAGCAGGACGAACACGACCGCCACGGCGATCGTCACCCACAGGCCCCACATCATGCCGCTCATCACGCGCTTGAAGTCGCTCGCACCCCGGACCTCGCCGTAGAGCGTGGCTCCCCAGTTCGGCCACAGGATCCAGAAGCACAGGAACGGGACCAGCAGCAGGGTCTCTCCGAAGAAGGGGCTGAATCCGAGCTTCGGTACGATCGGACCCGCATTGTTGACGAGGCCCGTCGCGATCGTTTGGTTGTACACGTCGCCGCTGCCGCCGAACAGGTTCGCCGCCTCCTGGTTGAAGGCGCTCTGGAATCCGGCCTTCGACCCGAAGAGCATCACGAGGAAGATCGCGGCCAGCGCCAGCATCCCGATGTAGAAGCACACCTTCTGGACCTTCGCGTACCCCTCCATGCCGAGCGACACGAGGTACCCGGCCAGCAGGACCGTCACGACGCAGACGAAGAAGAGGCCGTTGCTCGACGCGAGGAATGTGGTGAGGCCCTCGAGCTTGAAGATCGCAGCGAGGGGCTGGAAGACCTCGACGTTCAGGATGTTCCCGTAGATGGGCGCCCAGTACCACAGGATGAACCACCAACCGGTGACGGCGAGGAGGAACGCGATGCCGCCCCCGAGCACCCGGCTCTGCCAGACGTAGTCGCCGCCCGCCCGCGGCATCACGGAGATGAGCCCCGAGTACGTGATCACGAGGAACGTCACGAACACGCCGCTGATCAGCAACGCGGGAAGGATCTGGCCGGCGGGCACGAACGCCAGCACCGAGAACGCGAAGAACAAACCCAGCGTGACGAAGTTGACCGACATGAAGGAGTAGAGGAACGCGTCGAACTTCGACCACCCCTTCACCAAACCGGTCGCCTTGCGGAGGAACAAGGTAGGGGCTTCACCTACCGCTGCCATCTGCAACCCCCTCCCAGAGGTTCCGGAACGGCCCTCTAGCCGTTCACCAGTTGGTAGTTCTTGACCTTCCGCTTCTTGTCGTCGATGGTCACCACCGCCGCTTGCAGGATGCCCTCCTCGTAGGAGCTGCCCGGGTTCAGCGCGAGCGTCTTCCCGATCCTCGTCGCCCCCTTGCTCTCGTGGATGTGGCCGTGGAGCGAGAGCATCGGCTGGAACCGCTTGATCGCGTCGTGGACCGAGGTGGAGCCGACCGGCCGCATCGCCTGCCCGCCGGAGACGTAGGTCAGGTCGTCGTTCAGGGCCGGCGCGTTGTCGAGCTTCGACCCGTAGGGCGGCGCATGGAAGTTGAAGATCGTCGTCTCCGGGTCGGACGCAGCCGCGATCGCCGTCTCGATCCGTTCCGCGATCTGCGGTTCCGGCGCCTCCCGGAACGTGTGCCAGGGCGTCGGATTGGTCCATCCCATCGAGACCATCGTGAAGTCGCCGAGCTGGATCGGGTGGGACTCGTCGCCGGTCTCCACGACGCGCGCGCCGGCCAGGACGTCGTCGATCTCGAACATGTCGTCGTTCGCGGGACACGCGATCACGCGGATCCCGGTGTTGGCGAGCTTCTCCTCGGCCATCGCGATCCAGCGCTCGGTGCCGTCGAGCATGACCTCCTTGAACCGCTTGTCGACGAGATCCTCGTCCTCCTGCATCGCGACGTACTCCTGGTCCGAGACCCGGATCGGGTAGTAGCCACGGTTCATCACGCGCTTCTCGAACTCGACGATCGCGTCCTCGGACTCGAGGGTGTCGCGGTGGTCCTGGAGGGAGGCCTCCCAGGTCCCGTTGGCGCGCTGCACGATCGGGACCATGGCCTTGCCGGTGACGTCGCCGCCGAGGATGACGACGTCGGCGCCGTAGAAGGAACCGGCGTTCAGGAACTTCTTCCAGCAGATCTCCGACCCGTGGAGGTCGGTCACGAAGAAGATCTTCACCACGAGAATCTTGACCGCGCTCGCCGAACTGCGCAAGCCAGCCCCGCTTCGCCGGAAGGAAACCCTCGACCCCGGAGGGCGATCCTCCACCCGTCCCCGCACGTTCACCAGGTCGTTTGCGGACGTTCACCGGGCCGTGATAGTCCAATCCATCGGGGGGTGGCGTCCGACGAGGAGGTCCGTCGATGGCAACCCGACCACCCCGATCCGAGATCCTTCCGACGATCGATCGTCGCCGATTCCTGCAGCTCACGGCCGGTGTGGCTGCGACGCTCGGCCTGTCGCAGCTGCCGGCCGGGGCCGTGCGGGCGGCGCGACCACCCGGTGCATACCCGTTCACGCTGGGCGTGGCTTCCGGAGACCCGGCTGCCGACGGCGTCGTGATCTGGACCCGCCTGGCTCCCAGCCCCCTCGAGCACACCGGCGGGATGCCTCCCGATCCGGTCGAGGTGGATTGGGAGGTGGCCCTCGACGGATCGATGTCGAGCGTCGTGGCGTCGGGGACCGCGGTCGCCCTCCGTGAGCTGGCGCACTCCGTCCACGTCGAGGTGCAGGGGCTCCAGCCGTGGAGCGAGTACTTCTACCGGTTCCGAGCCGGCGACCACGTGAGCCCCGTGGGCCGGACCAAGACGACACCCGCGGCCGGTGCTCCCCTCGATGCCCTCACGTTCGCGTTCGCGTCGTGCCAAGACTGGCCGGCCGGCTACTACTCCGCGTACCACCGGATGGCCGAGGAAGATCTCGACGTGATCGTCCACCTGGGCGACTACATCTACGAGTACGGGATCGGATCGACGGGCGGCGCCCGCAACGTGCCCGTTCCCGGGCAGTTCCGGACCGAGACCCAGCGCCTCAGCGAGTATCGGATCCGCTACGCCCTGTACCGGACCGATCCCGATCTCCAGGAGGCGCACCGGCTGTTCCCGTGGATCGTGACGTGGGACGACCACGAGGTGGAGAACGACTACGCGGGCGACGACCCCGAGGGTCATCCCGCCGGCCGGTTCCTGGAGCGGCGCGCCGCCGCGTACCAGGCCTACTACGAGCATCTGCCGCTGCGGCTCGCATCGATGCCGGACGGCCCGAACGCGCTGCTGTATCGGCGGGTGGGCTACGGGGATCTCGCCGAGTTCAGCGTCCTCGACACGCGGCAGTACCGGAGCGATCCACCCTGCGGTCGGGGGGAACAGCCGAGGTGCGAGCTGGCCCTCGATCCGGCGACCACGATGACCGGCCCGGCCCAGGAGCAGTGGCTGCTGGACGGCCTCGATGCGTCGGGAGCGACCTGGAACGTCCTCGCGCAGCAGGTGATGATGGGTGAGCTCGACCACAAGATCTACTACGACGGGAACACCGTCTACTGGCAGGACGCGTGGGACGGCTTCCCGGCGGCACGCGCCCGGATCCTCGATCACGTCGCCACCCACGAGATCCGCAATCCCGTCGTGATCACCGGGGACTGGCATTCGACGTTCGTGAACGATCTGAAGGTCGACTTCAAGGACCCGGCGTCGCCCGTGGTCGCGACCGAGTTCGTCGGGACGTCGATCAGCTCGAACGGCGATGCGATCGTGTACGGCCCCTACTACGGGCCGATGGTCCCGGACAATCCACACATCCGGTTCTTCGACGGCGATCGACGGGGCTACGTCCGGTGCACGCTGACACCCGACACATGGACCACCGATCTCCGGATGGTGTCGACGGTGTCCACGAGCGACGCGCCCGTGTCCACGTTCGCATCGTT
This sequence comes from uncultured Actinomycetota bacterium, assembly GCA_963724415.1. Classification (GTDB taxonomy): domain Bacteria; phylum Actinomycetota; class UBA4738; order UBA4738; family HRBIN12; genus JAJNBA01. Next base: position 65,422 of record CAVRUS010000015.1, read on the forward strand.
CGTCGTCGAGGACGGCGTGCCGGGGGCGACGCAGGTCTAGTGCCTCAGTGACCGACCTCTTCGGGGAGCTGGTACCACTGGACCCGATCGCCCACCTTCGCCCGGAGCTTCCACTTCAGGGTCTTCGGCGCCGCGTTGCAGGCTTCGAGAAGGGTCATCGCCTGGGCTGAAGGGTTGAAGGGAGGGGCCTCGGGGACGAGGTCGGCGGGACGGCCCTCCGCATAGAGGATGACCTTCTCCAGGTTCATCGTGGCGGTGCGCCACCACCCCCAGTCCTCGCCGACGAGCTTTCCCACCCTGTCCATCCCGATCGTGCCCGACTCATCGCCCTCCGCGACCGAGTACCCCGAGAAGAGGTGGAGGATGTCGTGCACGTCCTTCCGATTCAGCTCGAAGACCTGGAGCTTCGTCAGCAGCAGGTCGGCGACGTCGAGGGTGTCGGGGAGCCGGTCGATCCGGTCCGCGAAATCCAGGATGTGGCACATGTTGAGCCGGTCCATGATCACGTCGACCGAGGTCTTCCCGTCCGCGGTCGTGAAGTACATCTGACGGTCGCCGTGGAGGGTGTTGAATTTCCGGTCCCCGAGGAACCCTTCCTCGGCGAAGAACTCGATCACGTCCTTCTTCTTCGAGGAGATGCACGCGAAATCCATGTCCTGATCGTCACGGGCCCGGTGCGGGAACTCGGGGCACAGGAGGCGGACGGCCTGACCGCCGAGGAGCTTGAGCGGGATCCCGCGGGCGTTCGCGTCCCGCACGACGCGCACCGAGGCCTCGAAGGGATCGACGGCAGGCGGCGACCCGTCCATGCTCAGGACGCTAGCGCAGTTCGTCCGCAGGCGCGTCCTCGGAACTTCCGCCACACTGTCCGACGATGGACCGCGCGTACGACTACGTGATCGTCGGCGGCGGCTCGGCCGGCAGCGTGCTCGCCAACCGCCTGACGACCGACCGGTCCACCCGGGTGCTCGTCCTCGAAGCGGGGCGCCCGGACTACCTCTGGGACGTCTTCATCCACATGCCGGCGGCCCTGACCTACCCGATCGGGTGGCGGTGGTACGACTGGAAGTACGAGTCCGAGCCGGAGCCGAACATGGGTGGCCGCCGCATCTCCCACGCCCGCGGGAAGGTGCTCGGTGGCTCGAGCAGCATCAACGGGATGATCTTCCAGCGCGGCAACCCGCTCGACTACGAGCGATGGGCGGGCGATCCCGGGATGGACACGTGGGACTACGCGCACTGCCTCCCCTACTTCAAGCGGATGGAGACATGCCTGGCCGCCGACCCCGCGGACGTGTACCGCGGCCACAGCGGTCCTCTGGTCCTGGAGCGCGGGCCGGCGAAGAGCCCGTTGTTCGGCGCGTTCTTCGAGGCGGTCCAGCAGGCCGGATACCCGCTGACGGATGACGTCAACGGCTACCGGCAGGAGGGGTTCGCACCGTTCGACCGGAACGTGCACCGGGGGCGGCGGCTCTCGGCGGCGCGCGCCTACCTCCACCCCGTCTCCAGCCGCCCGAACCTCGAGATCAGGACCCGCGCGATGGTCAACCGGATCCTGTTCAAGGGATCGCGCGCGGTCGGCGTGGAGTACGCGCACGGCCCGGGGCAGAGCCGGCGCGTCCTCGGCGGAGAGGTGATCCTGTGCGGCGGCGCGATCAACACACCGCAGACTCTGCAGCTGTCCGGTGTCGGCGACGCCGACGAGCTGGGCGCCCTCGGCATCCCGGTCGTCCACGACCTCCCGGGTGTGGGCGAGCACCTCCAGGACCACCTGGAGGTCTACGTGCAGCACGCGTGCACGCAGCCCGTCTCCATCGCACCCGGGATGAAGCTCTGGCGGAAGCCGTTCATCGGCGCCGAGTGGCTCTTCTTCCGCTCCGGCCTCGGCGCGACGAACCACTTCGAAGCCGGGGGATTCGTGCGGAGCAACGACGACGTCGCCTATCCGAACCTGATGTTCCACTTCCTCCCCATCGCGATCCGCTACGACGGCTCCGCGCCGGCCGGCGGTCACGGCTACCAGGTCCACATCGGGCCGATGTACTCCGACGCGCGCGGCTCGGTCAAGATCGTGAGCACCGATCCCCGGACCCATCCCGCCCTCCGCTTCAACTACCTCTCCACGGACCAGGACCGCCGCGAGTGGGTCGAGGCGATCCGGGTCGCCAGATCGATCCTGTCGCAACCGGCGTTCGGGCCGTTCGACGGAGGGGAGCTCTCCCCCGGTCCCGACGTGGCCACGGACGAAGGCGTGCTGAACTGGGTCCGCAGCGACGGCGAGACCGCGCTCCACCCCTCCTGCACCTGCCGGATGGGGGCGGACGAGGGATCCGTCGTGGATCCCCTCACCATGCGGGTCCACGGCGTGGAGGGGCTCCGGGTCGTAGACGCGTCGGCGATGCCCTACGTGACGAACGGCAACATCTACGCGCCGGTGATGATGCTCGCGGAGAAGGCGTCCGACCTGATCGCCGGCACCACCCCGCTCGCGCCGGAGCAGGTCGACTTCTTCCGTCACGGGAGCTGACGGCGACCGAACGCCCGCGGCCTCACCCCAGACCGAGGAGGAGCAGCCCGCCGACCACGAACACGATCCCCACGACCTGGTTCGCGACGAGCCGTTCCTTGAAGACGACCACCGACAACGCGACCGCGATCAGCGGGAACACGGCGCTCGCAGCGAGCACGATCGAGTTGAGCCCGCGCACCGAGCCGGCGGAGAACGCGACCACGCCGAGGATGTCGGCGGCGCCGGCGACGAGCGCGATCCACAGACCGGGACCGGGGCGCAACCGGGCCAGCTCCTTCCGGAACACCACGACGAGAGGAAGGAAGAACGCGATCTGCGCGAGGCGGGACCCCCAGAGCCCCGCGATCCAGCCCGCCCGATCCGAGATCCAGCCGAGCAGGAACCCCGCGACGCCGAACCCGATCGCCGCCGCGATCGCCCAGGGCAGCCCGGGCAGTGGATTCGAGATCCCGTCCCGGAGCTTCCGGAGGTCCGTCGAGACGAGCGCCACGCCGACGACCGCGATCGCGGCGCCGATCAACGCGGGACCGGAGGGACGCTCGTCCAGGATCACCATCGCGAGCGCCACACCCACGAGGGCGTAGCCCGCCCCGATCGGCGACACGACCGCGACGGGCCCGAGCTCCAGGGCCTTGTAGTGCGTGAGGTACGCGAACGCGGCAGCCGCGCCGTTCAGCACGACGAGCCAGACGTCGGGGCCGAGCGGCGCGACCGACGTCCCCGTGGCGACCAACACGACCGTCATGAACACCGCGGACAGCAGCTGACCGCTCATCACGGTGCCGATCGAGCCGATCCGACGCCCGGCGAGCGCGCCGAAGAAGTCGGCCAGCCCCCAGCCCAGGGCGGCGGTCAGACCGAAGATCACGCCGGCGGCCGCATCACGCGTCGCCGCGGAACCGGGCGTCCCGCCAGGCGATCGCCGCCTTGAGCCCCTGGTCCGCGGTGATGCGTCGGAACTCGTCCCGTGCGGGGAGGTTCGCCGTCTCGATCATCACGTCGAGCTCGGTGTTCGCGGCCAGGGCGGCGCGGAACCCGGCAACATCCCAGGCCCGGTTCACCGCCCGCTTCGTGGTCTGGATCACGAACGGCTCGTTCTTCGCGATCTCCTCCGCGAGCTGCAGCGTGGCTGCGTCGAGCTCCTCTCGGGGAACCATCCGGTTGACCAGACCGAGACGGAGCGCCTCGGCGGCGGAGACGCGATCCTCGCCCGTGAACAGCAGCTCCTTGGCCGCCCGGACCCCCACCACCCAGGGGAGGAACATCGACACGACTCCGGAGCCGAACCGGACGTCGACGTAGCCGAAGTAGGCGTCGTCGGCGGCCACCGCGAGGTCGCACGCGAGCATCAGGTCCGTTCCGCCCGCGAGACAGTAGGAGTGCACGCTGGCGATCACCGGCTTCGGATGATCGAGGAACTTCAGCATCTCCTCGGTGGAGTGCTGCAGGTCCTCGTGCCACCTCCGCGCGTCCAGCACGCCGCCGGCCGCATCCTCGTTCAGGTCGTACCCGGCACTGAACGCGCGACCGGCACCTCGGAGGATCAACACGCGGACGTCCTCGTCGGCGGCGGCGTCGTCCAGCGCGCCCGACATCGCGTCCACGAGCTCCCGGTCGAGGGCGTTCAGGGAACCGGGGCGGTTCATCGTCAGGCGCCGGACCGGACCCAGGTCCTCCACGAGCAGCACCGGTTCGCTCACGACATCTCCCTCCCGCCGGACCGCGCGGATGCTAGCGGAGTCGCGACGTCCCGGGGGCAACCGGTGGCTCCGTCACGCGCGTATCCCCTCACGGAGGCCGATCGCGGCTGCCTTGCGCAGGCCGAACCGGCTGCGGTAGCCTCCTGAACCGGCGTTCAAACATCGACCGAGGGAGGCTTTTCATGGTCTACCACCCGAGGGATCCCGCTCACCGGAGCGTCTCGCGACGCGACTTCCTTCGGAGGTCCCTCGCCGCAGGTGTCGCCCTCCCGACGGCGTCGGCGATCCTCGCCGCGTGCGGCGACGACGGAACGGGAACCCCCGAGCCCGGCGGGGAGGACACCGTCCCCCGCTTCGGCACGCAGGCCAGCCCCGCGACCCTCCAGCTGTACGACGACAATCCGGCGATCGACTCCGACCTCGAGCCAGAGGAAGGGCCCCTCGTCCTCTACAACTGGGAGCAGTACATCTGGAAGCAGGTCGTCCGGGAGTTCGGGAAGAAGTACGGCGTCGAGGTCAAGGTCGAGACCTTCTACAACATGGAGCAGGCCATCCAGAAGTTCCAGACGGGAGAGGTCGACGTCGACGTCTTCTTCCCGACGATCGACTACCTGCCCAAGCTGGTCGCCGCCAAGATGATCCAGCCCTTGAACCACGACTACATCCCCAAGCTGACGAACGTCTGGCCGGAGCTCCAGGACCCGTACTACGACAAGGGGTCGCTGTACTCGGTGCCCTACACGATCTACACGACGGGCATCGCATGGCGGACGGACATCGTTCCCGTCGAGCCCGAAGAGCTGGCGGCCAGCTCCAACCCCTACGAGATCTTCTGGAACGCCGACTACGCGGGCGAGGTGGGGATCTACGACGCGTACCGCGAGGCGCTCTCGCTCGGGATGTACCGCGACCATCTGAACGAGACCGACCTGAACACCTCCGACCCGGCGGTGATCAGCGCGGCGAAGGACCGGTTGATCGAGCTGATCGACCTCGTCGACGTGAAGACCACGATCGACGGCGCGTACTCCGGGATCCCCGAAGGGAAGTTCGGGCTCCATCAGTCGTGGTCCGGCGACATCCAGGCGGGACCGTTCTACGCGAACGACCCGAAGACGGAATCCCCGTTGCTCCGGTACTACTGGCCCGCGCGCGATGGCTTCGGGGGCACGGTCGACAACGACATGTACGCGATCCCGACGAACGCGAAGAATCCGGTGCTCGCCCACCTGTTCCTGAACTACATGATGGACGAGTTCAACGCGATGAAGAACTGGTCCTGGCTCGGGTACCAGATGCCGTTCAACGTGGTGGACCCCGACACGATCTTCGAGGAGAGCTACCCGGGTCTCGAGGGCTGGTTCGTCTGGGACTACAAGGCGCCTCCCGGCCAGCATTGGGACAACCTCAAGCCGACGATCGTCACGGAGGAGGACATCAAGATCGGGAAGCGGGCCATCGGGCTGCCGGTCGACGTGGACTCGCTCTGGCAGGACGCGTACTCGGAGTTCAAGGCAGGGGCGTAACCTCCGGGATATGGCAGCTCCGGCGGGCGGGATCGTCGGGCAACGACGTTGGTACTACCCGGCGCTCGCCGCCCCTGGGATCATCTGGCTGATCCTCCTGTTCATCCTGCCGTTCTACGCGATCGCCGCGGTCGCGTTCGGGTCTCGCGACCTGATCTTCGCGCTCCCGATCCCCGCCTGGAATCCCCTCGAGTGGCAGTTCGAGACGTTCACCGCGACGGCCAACGAGATCGTCGCGGGCGGCGGTCTCCAGGCCCAGTTCCTTCGGACCCTCGCCTACGTCGCCATCTCCGTCTCGATCTGCCTCGTCGTCGGCTATCCGGTCGCGTACTACATCGCCCGGTACGGAGGCCGGCTCAAGGTGCTCCTGCTGACGCTGATGATCGCGCCGTTCTGGATGAGCTACCTGATGCGGATGCTCGCCTGGGTGAACCTGCTCTCCATCAAGCCGGACGATCCCGGGCTTGTTCAACCGCATCCTGATGGCGCTCCCGTTCGTGGACAACCCGATCGTGTGGAACTCCGGGAGGGTCTCGCACCTCACGGTGATCCTCGGGTTGGTGTACGGGTACATCCCGTTCTTCATCCTGCCGCTCTACGCGGCGCTCGACAGGATCGACAAGATCCCAGCTGGAGGCGTCCCGCGACATGGGGGCGAGCCCGGCGAGCACGTTCTGGCGCGTCACGCTGCCGCTCTCGAAGCAAGGGATCCTGGCCGGCGCGGTGATCATCACGCTCCCGATGTTCGGCGACTACTACACGCCCAACCTGATGACCGCGGCCCCGGGGAACTCGATGATCGGCAACGCGATCGACTTCGCCCTCCAGGGTGGCCAGGGGCAGCAACCGAAGGGTGCTTCCCTCACCCTGTTGCTCTCGGTGTTCATCGGCGGGCTGATGATCTACTACCTGACGAGCGTCGCGCGAGCGGCCAGGGAGGCTCGCCGGTGACGGCGACGGAGGCCGCCACGCAGGCGACGATGGAGCGCGCGGCCGTCCTCGCTCCACCCAAGGTCGGCCGGCTCCGGACGTTCTTCGCCAACCCGTGGGGCAAGCCTCGATTCCTGTCGATCTGGACGTGGCTGTACATCATCTGGTCGATCGCGCCGGTCCTGATCGCGGTCCAGTTCTCGTTCAACGCGGGCCGTTCGCGGAGCACGTTCCAGGGCTTCAGCACGCAGTGGTACGAAGCGATCTGGAATGAAGCGTCGGAGAACTTCGACGAGACGCTGCTCCCGGCGCTCGGGCAGAGCCTGAAGCTGGCGCTGCTGACGATGCCGATCGCGACCGCCCTGGGGGTCGGCCTCGCCATCGGGCTCGCCCGATGGCGAGGCCGCGGTTCGGGCTCGGCCAACTTCCTGATGCTGTTCCCGCTCGTCACTCCCGAGATCGTGATGGGCGCCTCGATGTTCCTGATCTTCTCGAACCTGTACCACGTCCGGTTGGGCACCACGGCCCAGCTCCTGGGACACGTGACGTTCGCGATCTCGTACGTGGTGATCGTGACGCGGGGCCGCCTGTTCGCGATCGGCGTCGACTACGAGGAAGCCGCGATGGATCTCGGGGCCTCGCCGGCCGGCGCGTTGCGCCGCGTCCTGATCCCACTGCTCGCCCCCGCGATCCTGTCGAGCTTCTTCATCGTCTTCGCGATCTCGATCGACGACTTCGTGATCAGCCAGTTCCTGTGCGCCCAGGACTGCACGACGATCCCGATCAAGATCTACAGCGCGGCGCGAAACGCGGGGAATCCGAGCCTGAACGCGCTGGCGACGATCATGATGGTGCTGTCGCTGCTCTCCATCACCGTGGCCGTCCTCATCCTTCGGTGGTTCAACCGCCGTCAGGGGACGGGGCGCTCCGCGGTCGAGGACTTCGCGCGCTTCGAGATCTGAGGTCGTCTAGCGGAGCGCTTTGGCCGCCGCCGAGAACCCTTCGTCGGACACCTCGCCCTGGGGCAAGACCCGCAACGCCTGGCGCGGAAGGTGCACGGCGACGGCCGTCCCTTGCTGGAAGGGGAGCGTCTCGCCCTCGTTGGGGATCAGCGCCTGGAGCGTGTCGCCGGGCGCGAGGTGCACGATCACCTGCATCGTGGAACCGACGTAGACGATCCGCTCCACCATCCCCGGGATCCGGTTCGGTCCGGTGGTGCCGGAGGCCTCGAGGTCGACCCGCTCGGGGCGGATCGAGAGCTTCACCTCGCCGTGCGCGTCCGGTTCGCCCTGGCTCGCGATCAGCTCGAAGTCCCCGAACCGGACCTTGCAGCCGCCCTCCCCGGACCCGTAGGCGACGGCGTCCACGAGGTTGGAGACACCGAGGAAGTCGGCCACGTACGCCGTGGACGGCTCCTCGTAGACCTCCTTGGGTGGTCCGATCTGCTCGATGCGACCGTTCGACATCACGGCGAGCCGGTCGGACATCGTCAAGGCCTCCTCCTGGTCGTGCGTCACGTAGATGAACGTGATGCCGACCTCCTCCTGGATCGCCTTGAGCTCGATCTGGAGCGCTTTTCGGAGCTTCGCGTCGAGGGCGCCCAGCGGCTCGTCCAGGAGCAACAGGGCGGGATTCAGGATCAGGGCTCGAGCGAGCGCCACACGCTGTTGCTGGCCGCCGGACAGCTGGTTCGGCCGGCGCTTCTCGTATCCGGTCAGCCGGACCAACTCGAGCGACCGCGCGACCATGCGCGCGCCATCGGCCTTCGACGTGTCCTGGTAGCGGAGACCGAACGCCACGTTCTTCTCGACGTTCAGGTGGGGGAACAGCGCGTAGTTCTGGAAGACCGTGTTGACGTTGCGCTTGTGCGGCGGGACCGTCGCGACGTCCACGCCGTCGAGGACGACCTGGCCATCGGTGGGGCGCTCGAATCCCGCGATCATGCGGAGCGTCGTGGTCTTCCCGCACCCGGACGGGCCGAGGAGTGAGAAGAACTCCCCCGACTCGACCTTGAGGTTGATCCCGTCGACGGCCGTGAAGTCACCGAATCGCTTCACGAGTTCGACCAGCTGCACCTCTCCGCCCGGCATGAGGGCGGGAGTGTATCGCGGTGGCTCCGGATGGGGTCAGGCGGATCACTCGAGGACGCGCTCCTGCCATCATCCGGGCATGGACCGGCCGACGGTGGAGTCACCTCCGGAGTCGTCGGCGAGGAGCCGGACGCTGCCGCTCCTCGCCGGCTACTGGAGCTTCGGGCAGTTCTGGGGGGTCTGGGTGATCCTGGTCCTCGAGTTCCAGCAGGACCATGGGCTCACGGACGGCCGGTTGGGCCTCATGTACTCGATCCTGTCCCTGTCGGCGATCGCGACGATGCTGGCGGTGGCGCCCCGCCTCCAGGGGCTCTCGTTACGTGCGAGTGTCCCCCTGTCGCTGGCGAGCCTCGCGGTCGCGGCGCTCGCGCTGGCCGTGCAGCCCACCTCGGTGCTCGTGCTCACGTTCCTCCTCGTCGGCGTCGGGAACGGCCTCATCGACGTCTACCTCAACGTGGCCGGACAGCGCGAGGAGATACGCACGCGGCGACCCGTGCTGCAATGGCTGCACGCCAGCTACGCGCTGGGCGGCGTCACCGGTGCCGCTGCGGCCGGATTGCTGCTCACCGCCGGTGTCGATCACCGTGTTGGCCTCGCCGCGGCCGGGGTTGCCTTGCTCGCCACCGCCGCATGGAACCGTCGCCGAGCGGCGCCGGAGCGATCCGCGGCGGGCGCCTCCTCCGTCCTGTCGGTATCGGCGCTCCGGCGAAGCCCGGCGCTGTGGATACCGGCGCTCACGATCCTCTTCTGCTTCCTGGTGGAAGGATCGATGGACATCTGGTCGGGCCTCTACCTCCGGGAGGAGCTCGGGGCCTCTCCCGCGGCCGCGGGGGCAGCGTTCGTCGCGTTCGCCGGCGCCCTGTTCGTCGGGCGACTGTTCGCCGCCAAGGTCCTGTTCGGGCTCGGCCCGCGACGGACGATCATCATCGCCGGCCTCGGCGGTGGGATCGGCGGCGCCATCGCGGTGCTCTCGGACACGACCGCGGTCGTCGCCGCCGCGTTCCTCCTGATGGGGTTCTCGCTGGCCGCGGCGGCGCCCGCGGGCTTCAGCCTCGTCGAGCGGTCGACCGACGATCCGTCGACCGCGATCGCGGCGGTGGCGACCGTCGGGTACACGGGCTTCGTCTGGTCACCGCTGCTCCTCGGATGGATCGCGGAGACGACCGACCTGCGAGCGGCGATGGCCGTGATCGTGCTCGCGACCGTCGGGATCACGGTGACCGGCCTCTTCGCCCGCAGGAGCGCGCCGGGATGAGCGAGCGACCGAAGCGACGGCTCGTGATCGCGCTCGTGGCCGTGGTCGCGGTGATCGCCGCCGTCGCGATCGCCCTCGTCATGCGTGATCCGCCGGACCCGTATGCGTCGCTGCGACAGTCCGAGCAGCAGCCGATCCCTGGTGCGCTCGGCTTCGAGCTCGAGCCGCCGCCGCAGGATGCCCGGCCGACCCTCACGCCGGATGACGTCCTGACCCGGTACCCCGCCGACGGTGGCGAGGTGGAGGTCGCGTTCGCGTCGGTGCGCGACGTGTTCGAGGGGCGATCGATCGGGCCGGCCTGGGTGTTGTTCGCCCGGGGGGTCTGCCTGCGCAACTCGAAGGGCGAGCTCGTGTCCGACGCGAGGGGGAACGACCCGAACAACCTCGCCTGCACCGACGCGACGATCTGGATCCTCGCCGTCGATCCGGACACCGCGGAACCGCTGGTCGCGCTGACCGGCTTCGACGAGAGCGGGACGTTCTCTCCGAAGGTGGCCGGCGGCTGATCGCCGCGCCGGCTCAGCCCGTCAACGCGGCGAGGAACCGTTGCCACCCCACCTGCCAGGCGGTGTCGGCTTCCGGCCCGAGCGGCCGGAGGAACCGGCCCTCGGTGAGGTCGTCGGGGCGGAGGATCGCGTCGCCGAGGTGTGCGGGGACCTCGGGGGGTTCCTCCCCGACCGGCGGCTGGTAGCCGTTCCAGCGGAAGTTCCGGAGCGCCACGCCCACATCGAGGAGGTGATCGAGGAAGGCGTGGGCCAGCACGGGGTTGCGACCGCGTGCGCAGATCGCCGTGAGATCGCAGCCGACGATGCCGCCTCGCGGCCAGGTGAACGCGACCTGACCGGCATCGTCAGCTGCGGCCGCCCCGAACCGCTTCGCGGACAGCAGGTCGCCGGACCACGACTGCTGGAACGCGTACGCGCCCGTCTGGAGCTCCTCGTACGCGCCCTCGCTCGAGACCTCGACGTCGACGCCCTCCGCGAGCGCGACCAGATCGTCCACGGCGCCGCCCACCGCGGCCGCGTCGCCCGTGTTCGGGTCCTCGCCACGGCGGAGCAGGGCCATCGCGATCGCCTCCCGGTAGTCGTCGTAGATCCCGACGGCCCCCCGGTACCGCTCGTTCCAATAGGCGTCGTACGGATTGGCGAGCTCTCCCGGCGCGTCTCGGCTCCTGACGAGGTCCCGCCGCCAGCCGATCCCGGTCGAGTAGACCGTGTACGGGACGCTGTAACGCTGGCCGACGTCGTAGAACGGACCTCGATCCTCCTGGAAGAACGGCCAGAGGTTCGAGCGATTCGGTAGCAGCTCGTGCGTCAGCGGGCGCACGAGGTCCTCGGCGACCAGCCGGGACAGGGAGCCGATCGTCGGGAAGAAGACGTCGAAGTCGGCATCGGGGCGACGCAGCCGCGCCACCGCTTCGGCCATCGTGGTGAAGCTCTCGACCCGGACATCGACGTCCGCGTCCGCGTACCGCCCGCGGAACGTGTCGAGCACGTCGTCGGCGAGGTAGTCCCGCCATTCGTAGATCCGGAGCGTGGCGCCCCGCTCCACGGGGGCCTCGGCATCGATCGGCGGATTGCCGGCGTGGATCGGCAGGCCGGACGTCGAGCGGACACGCGGCTCTCGGCCCGGCGCGCACGCCCCGAGGTAGACACCTCCCGCGGCAACGCCCGCGGCTCGGAGGAACGACCGGCGCGAGAGCGGCACCATCGAGATCGGAAGGCTATCGGGCGGGCAGGAACGAGACCCACTCGCCGTCGGTCCACTCGGGATCTTCCTCGAGGAGCGCCCGGAACCGGCCGTACCACGCCTCGGTGGCGGGATCGTGCGCGTTCGCGGAGTACGTGTCCTGATCCTCGAAGATCACTCCCGCGACCACGGCGTTCTCGTCGTCGTCCGGGAGCAGGACGTACGTCGCCCGGAACCCCTTCGTCTCGAGGCTCTCGCCCATCAACGCCACCACCGCCTGGCGGTTACCGGGTGTGACCTTCGCTCGCATCACCGTGCCGTACATGGCTCCCCTTTCTCGATGCCGCTCACTCGGGTGGCGGAGGCGGTGCCCCGATGCCCCAGGCGTCCGCGCCGCCATCGACCGTCACCGTGCTCCCGGTCACGTACGCGCCGCCGTCGCTCGCGAGGAACGCGATCGTGGCGGCCACCTCCTCCGCCCGGCCCGGCCGCCCCATCGGAACCATCTTCGCGTACTCGTCGACGAGCTCCTGCCCGCCGTACTGCAGCATCCCCTCCGTCTGGATCAGGCCTGCCGCGACGCACACCGCGCGGATCCCGTACTTCGACCATTCGATCGCGATCGTCGACGCCATGTTCTCGAGAGCGGCTCGCGCCGCCGACGAGTGCGCCATCAATGGCACGCCCCGCCGCGGGCTGAACCCGACGAAGCACACGAACCCTCGCCGCCCGGGGATCATCCATCGCTCCGCCACCCGGTTCGTCAGGTGCCACGGCGCGTCCACGTTCAGCCGGTGGACGGCTCGCATCCCCTTCAACCCGATCTGCTCCAGCGGCGCCGCGAACTGTCCCCCTGCGTTGTTCACGAGGACGTCGACCGCGCCGAACCGCTCCCCCACCGCGTCGAGGAAGGCCTCCACCTCCTCCGGCTCCCGGACGTCGCACGACATCGCCAGCACGTCGTGGCCGGCGGCCTCCAGCTCGGCGCGCACGGCGTCCAGGGGTTCCGGCCGCCGGCCGCAGATCGCCACGCGCGCACCCGTCCGGGCGAGCTCGCGCGCCGTCGCGCGGCCGATGCCCGTGCCGCCGCCGGTCACGATCGCGACCCGGCCGGTGAGGGCATCGGCTGCGAGCGGAGAGCGGAACTCCTCTACCATGCGCGTCCGAGTATGCCGGAGGCAGCGGTGCGGGACCGAGCGTGAGGGAGATCCAGGTGTCCGGCGCGGGCGGGGTGCGCCTCGCGGTTCGCGTGCACGACGGCCCCTCCCCGTCCTCGCCGGGGATCCTCCTGCACCACGGACTCGCGTCGTCGCAGCGGATCTGGGACCTGATGATCTCCCGCCTCTCCCGACGCTTCCGGGTGGTGACGTTCGACGCGCGAGGACACGGGTCGTCCGCGAAGCCGGCCAGCGGCTACGGCATCGAGACGGTCGTGGCCGATGCGCTCGCGGTCCTCCGGGCGACACGCCTCCGAGGACCCATCGTGACCGGTCACTCGTGGGGAGCGACGGTGGCCCTCGAGCTCGCCGCGAGTCATCCACGGCTCGTCGACGGGGCGGTCCTCGTGGACGGCGGATTGGGCTCGCCACGCGACACGATGGACTGGCCGACGACGAAGGAACGGCTGGCACCGCCGCTTCTCGCCGGGATGCCCGTCGAGGAGTTCCGCGGGATGATCCGGACCTTCCTCGGAGAGGCGGTCGAGGTCACGCCGCAGATCGAGGACATGGTCCTGTCCGTGATGCACGTCGATCGCCGCGGCCGCATCCGGCCGCGGCTCTCGAGGACGAACCATCTCCGGATCCTCCGGGCGATCTGGCTCCACGACCCGAACGAGGCCCTCGCCCGGCTGTCCGTGCCCACGCTCGCCGTCCTCGCGCAAGGTGCCGGCGATCCGGACTGGGACGAGCGGAAACGCGGTGCCGCGGAGCGGGCGCGCCGTTCGGGTGCGCCGATCCGGATCAGTTGGCTCGAGGGGATCCACGATCTCCCGCTGCAACATCCCGACGCGCTCGCCGGCAGGATCGAACGTTTCTCCGACGGACTCGTACGATGACCGTATGGGTTGGGTCATCCTCTTCCTCGTCCTGCTGGCGGCGGCCTTCGGTGTGCTCGGGGCCGTCGTCAAGGCGGCGGCGTTCATCGTCCTGACGATCCTGCTCGTGGTCGCCGCCCTGGCCGCGATCGCGTGGTACTCGTTCAAAGGACAGCTGCGGCGATGGGAGCGAGACGGGTCCGGTGGCGGGCCTCAGGTGTGGACGTGGTCCTCGCGGCGAGGATCGGAGCCGCCGCGGGACCTCCCGTCCCACGACGACCGCTACTAGGACCCGGGACTCACCGCGCGCGCGACAGGAGACGCGCCAGCAGACGCCCGAGCACCAGGAACAACCCGGTGAAGGCGAGCCCCACCGCGATGAACACGAGGATCCGCGCGCCCTTCGGCGACCCGACGATCAGCGTCCGGACGAGGAGCCCGATGGGGACCGCGACGATCCAGTTCCTGAGGAGGCTCCGCCATCCCGGTCGCCGATAGGTGTGCGCGAGCCACGCCACCAGGAACCAGACCCCGAGCAGAGGGACCGCGTTCCTCAGGAACCCGTCCAGCGTGCTCGCGCGATGTCCACTGATGCCGACGATCACGAAGACGATCAGCGCCGCCGCGTCGGCGAGCACGTACCAGACAGTCGTCCGCCCACCCAGCAGTCTCCGCATCACACCGGTCCGTTCAGAGGAGCGCTCCGGCGAGCTCACGGAGGGCCGGGGAACAGACGTCATCGGCCCGTCCGGAGATCACCTGGGAACCCTATCGCCGGGCTCCGCCGTAGGGTTCGGGCATATGGACGCCCCCGCCGCGATCGTCGAGCTGCGCGAACGAGCCGATCCTTCGCGGAAGCCGGGGATGGCGCGTGTCGGGATCGACGTGTCGCACGCGCTCGGCGTGAGCATGCCGCAGATCCGTGCGATCGCGAAGACGTGTGGCACCGACCAGATGCTCGCGATCGAGCTCTGGCGCTCGGGGATCCACGAAGCCCGCATGCTCGCCACGCTCGTGGCAGATCCGCGGGCCATGACATCCGACCAGATGGAGGCGTGGGTCGTCGATATCGGCTCGTGGGATCTGTGCGACTCCGCCGCGGACGTCTTCGGTCGAGCTCCTGACGGCGCGGCTGCGATCCGCGCGTGGGCCCAACGGCCGGAAGGGTTCGTGAAGCGCTGCGCGTTCTCGATGATCGCGCGACGCGCCGTGTGGGCGAAGGACGCGCCCGACCGCGAGTTCCTCGCCTACTTCCCGTTGATCCGGCGGGGAGCGGACGACCCTCGCAACGAGGTCAAGAAGGGTGTGTCGTGGGCGCTCAGGCAGATCGGGAAGCGGAACCGCGCGCTCCACGGAGCGGCCATGGAGGAGGCGAACCAGATCCTGGAGATGCCGGCCGCGTCCGCTCGATGGATCGCCCGCGACGTCCTCCGGGAGCTCGAGAGCGAGAAGACCCGCTCCCGGCTCCCGGACTGACGTCGTCTCTCAGACCTCGCTCGACCGCGTCCCGGCCTCGCCGACCTCGACGAGCTCCGCCGGCGTATCCGGGATCTCCACGCGGTGCTCCGCGGCCTCGTGTCCTTCGACATCGAGCTTCGGCAGCCACTCCAGCCAGCTCGGGCAGGTACCAGTTGCGATCGCCGAGCAGCTTCATCGCCGACGGAACCAGGACCGTCCGCACGATCGTGGCGTCCAGGAAGACCGCGACCGCGAGGCCGAACCCCATCTGCTGGAGCGGTGACGAGCCGTCCCGCGGCGAACCCGGCGAACACCGCGACCATGATGATCGCCGCACCGGTGATGATGCCCGGCCGTGGTTCGAAGGCCGTACGCGACCGCCTCGGTGTTGTCCCCGGTGCGGTCGTAGTGCTCACGGATCCGCGTCAGCAGGAACACGTGGTAGTCCATCGACAGCCCGAACAGGATCGGAGAACAGGAAGAGCGGGAGCCATGCCTCGATCGCATTCGACCTGGCTGGAAGTTCGAGAGCTTCGGCGATCGTCGTTCACGAACTGCGGTCCCACGCCCTTCTGGAAGACCAGCACGACCATGCCGTAGGCCGCCCCCACGGACAGCAGGTTCATGAGGATCGCCTTGATCGGCACGACGACCGAGCGGAACACCACCGTCAGCAGCACGAACGAGAGACCGAGCACGAACGCGAGGACGATCGGCATGTACGTGTCGGATGAGGTCGAAGAAGTCGACGATGAACGCGGTCTCACCACCCACCGAGACACTCGCGCGTCCGTGCCCTGCGAACGCGTCTGGCACGTACTCCTCTCGCAGGTCCCGGATCGCGCCGGACGCGACTCGTCCTGCGTCGATGTCCCCTCGGAACGGGACGCGAGAGCACCGCGAGATCGCCCGCGTCGTTCACCTCGAGCGGGCTCGTCGGGAGCGAACGCGGTCATCGGCGGCCACCGTCGCGGTAGCTCGTCGATCGCGGCCTGCATGTCCGAGCGAGCGATGTCGCCGTCGATCACGATCTCCGCCGGCTCGGACAGGCCTCCGGCGAAGTTCTCCTCCAGCAGCACGAACGCGCGCTTCGCCTCGATGTCGTCCGGGAGCGTGCTCACGCCGCGAGGTCCCCGTGTGGATGCTGAAGTACGGGAGTGGCGAGCACGATCAGCAGACCCGCCCCTGCGACCAGGCTGATGACCGGTCGCCGCATCACCACGACGGGTGACGCGGTCCCAGAACCCCGTCCCCGCCTCGACACGACCGGCGTTCTTCCGGACGCGAAGGGCGTTGATCCGGTCGCCCAGGAGCGCGAGGATCGCGGGCAAGGAGCGTCATCGACGCCGCCACGGCGACCAGGACGACGATGATCGCTCCGCCCGCGAGGCTCCGGAAGATCGTGGTCGGGACGATCAGCATGCCCGAGCAGGGCGAGGACCACCGTCATCCCGCTGAAGAACACGGCGCGGTTCGCCGTCGCGCCGGCGCGCGCCGATCGCCTCGAGCTTGTCGCGCCCGTGCTGCCGCTCCTCCCGGTACCGGGACACGATGAAGAGCGAGTAGTCGATCCCGACCGCGAGGCCGATCATCGAGATGATGTTCTGCGACGAAGAAGGATGAACGTCGACCACCTGCCCGGCCGAGCGTCACGATCCCGAGCGCGACCGCGATCGCGAAGATCGCCATGACGATCGGGATCAGGCCCGCGACCATCGACGCCGAGCACGATCACCAGCACGATCAGAGCCACGAGCGATGCCGATCGCCTTCGCCCTTCGCGATGTCCTCCTCGATGATCTCGTTGAAGTCGGTCGAAGAGGGTCGCCTGGCCCGGCCACTGGGTCTCGAAGCCGTCTGGTCGATGCTCGACGGAGGTCGCGAGCCTCGTCGACGGTTTCGCCTCGTCGTCCGCGAGCGACGGGGAGGCTGCGTCGCCGTCTCGGTCACGAGGACACGGCAGCAGGCGGCCTGACCGCTCTCCGACTGCGGGCCCACGTCGGTGAGGTAGCTGCCGGAGGCCGTCACGACATCCGGTCCGAGCGCCAGCGAGCTCCGCCTGGAGGTCGCCGACGTACTCCGCGAACGCGGGTCCTCGACCGTCGTGCTCTCCGAGACCACGATGATCAGACTCGGAGTCGGCTCTGGTCGCGCTCGGCGAGCGCTCCTCGATCACGGCCTGCGGCCTGCCTTGGCCTCGGGCTCGTTCGTGAAGTCGATCTCGTTCGTGAGGGCACCGCCGAACAATCGCTCGCGACGAGGCGCGATCGCCGCGGCCAACACCACGAGCCAGATGCCACGACCGTCGCCACGGGTGCGGCTGCTCGCCTTCGCGAGCGATTCCGGGTTGATCCTCATCTCCGGCTCCCCTCTTCACGCGGTCTTGCGGAACGTACGGCGTACGCTTACGATGTACGGAGGGTAGGTGTACGACGTAAGCCTGTCAACCCCGAAACACGGCTCCGAGCAAGAACGGGACATGAAGTGAAAACGAACGAGGTGCGCACCAGGGAGCCGCTCACCCGCGGCCGCGTGATCGAGGCGGCTCTCCGTGTGATGGACACGGAGGGGCTCGAAGCCGTCTCGATGCGGCGGGTCGCCCGCGAGGTCGGCGTGGAGGCGATGTCGCTCTATCACCACGTCGAGGACAAGGAAGACCTCCTCGATGGGATCTGCGAGCACGTCATGGCCGGGTTCGACTTCCCCGAGCTGGTCGACGACTGGGCGGAGAACTGCCGTCGGGGGGCACGCGCCTGGCGCCAGCTCCTCAAGGCGCATCCGGCCGTGATGCGACTGTTCGCCGAGGAGCGGGGTCCGATCCGCACGATCGACTCGATGCGTCCGATGGAGTTCGCGCTCACGATCCTGCGGTCGTGCGGCCTCTCCGATCGCGACACGGCGCAGGCCTTCCACGTCTTCGGCGGCTACATCCAGGGCTTCGTGATGATGGAGCTCGGCTCGATCGCGGGGGGTGCCGACGAGGTGCACATGAAAGCGCACTCGGAGCTCGCGGCCGCGCTCCCGGGCGAGTTCGCGGTCCTGCAGGCCTGCTCGCCGTACTTCGCCGAATGCGCCCCGGACGAGCAGTTCGAGTTCGGGCTCGATCTGCTGATCCGTGGCCTGGAGGCGAAGGTCCGCCCGGCCTCCTGAGGCGAGGAACCGACCCGGACCCAGGGGCGTCCAACCCCGACCAGCTGACACGGAGGCACCCATGAAGGTTCGGCCCGCCGCAGCCACGCTCCTGCTCCCGCTCGTGCTCGTCCTCGCCGCCTGCGCCGAGACACCCGTCGATCCCGGCGACGGCGGCGGGATCGACCACGCGACCACCCCCGATCACGTCCTCGTCCGGATCTCCTCCGAAGGCGGCTTCACCCCCGTGGAGTGGACGTACACGAACTTCCCCGTCTACTCGCTCTTCGGCGACGGCACGCTCGTGGTCCCCGGCGCGCAGATCGCAGATCTACCCCGGACCCGCGCTGCCCGGCGATCTCCAGCCGACAGGTCGACGAGGCGGGGATCCAGGCGATCCTCGAGGAAGCGATCGCGGCCGTGGAGGGCATCCCCGCCGATCTCAACGATCTCGGATACATGAGCATCGCCGATGCCACGACCACCGTGATCACCGTGTCCGCAGGCGGCGTGGACAGAACGATCCGCGCCTACGCGCTCAGCGAGCAGACCGAGCGTCCCGACGGGATGCCGCAGCGCGAGTACGAGGCACGCCTGCGCCTCCAGGAGCTCGTCACCAAGCTGACCGGCTCGACCGACTGGATGCCGGAGGGCTCGGTCGGACCCGAGGGCACCTACGTTGCCTCCGCCGCCCGCCTGTTCGTCGGGGACTACCGTCCCGCAAAGGACCTGGCGCAGGAGCCGTTGCCGTGGCCGCTCGACGACGGCCTCGCCGACTTCGGCGCCCCGGCGGCCCCGGGCGGATACCGGTGCGGCGTCGTGCAGGGAGAGGACTGGGAGGCCGTCCTGGCGCCCGCGACCTCAGCGAACACGCTCACGCCATGGACGGATGCGGGTCAGAGGTACTCGATCCTGTTCCGTCCGCTGTTGCCCGACGAGACGGGCTGCTGAGCACAATTTCTGCGTCCCTCCCGGACGGCTGCGGGGGCTGGTCAAGTCCCGCCCACGCATCGCCGATGAGTTCCGGGAGGAGTCGGCCGCGTCCCGCGGCCGCTGTGGCGACCCATGACGAGAGAGATCGAGGCCATCCCGCGGATCCAGCGGCGGCCCCCGAGGGCTTCTTCGACACACCCGCTGAGGGGAGCGAGGACCGGCTCCGACAGCTCGAGCTCCGGTATCGAGGCATCATCGATCAACTGCCGGCCGTGCTCTACGTGGACGGGGTCGCCGAGGACGAGCCGATGATCGACGTGAGCCCGAGCGTCACGGACCTGCTCGGGGTCGCTCGCGAGGAGTTCTTGAGCCGTCCGTACGCGTGGGCCGACACGATCCATCCCGCCGACCTCGAATCGCGTCTACTGTCGAGAGCGAGCGCTCGGTGGCCACCGGGCGAGCCGTTCCGGACGCAGTACCGGGCCGTCCATCGCGACGGGCGGACCGTGTGGATCCGCGAGGAGGCGGTCCTGGTCTCCGACGACGACGGGCGCCCACTGCACTGGCTGCGGATGATGCTCGACGTCACGGAGCTGGTGCAGGCGCAGGCCGAGCTCCACCAGGCCAAGACGAAGTACGGCGCGCTGGTGGAGCAGATCCCGGCGATCGTCTACGTCGACGTGGCCGACGACGAGATGTCGACGACCTACGTGAGCCCGCAGATCGAGGCGATCCTCGGCTACACCGCGCAGGAATACATCGACGACCCACAGCTCTGGGAGCGGATCCTCCACCCGGACGATCGGGAGGACGCGATGGCCACCTATCTCAGGGGCCGAGAGTCGGGCGATCCGTTCGTCTTCGAGTACCGGCTCCTCGCGCGCGACGGTCAGACGGTCTGGTTCCGGGACAGCGCGATCGTCCTCACGGACGCGCAGGGCCGCCCCGAGCACATCCAGGGCGTGATGCTCGACATCACCGAGCGGAAGGCCGCCGAGGAGCGGATCGCGTTCCTCGCGTACCACGACAAGCTCACGGGACTCCCGAACCGCACGATGTTCGACGAGCTGCTCGGCCTCTCGCTCGCCCGGGCGAAGCGACACGGACTCGGTGTGGTCGTCGTCACGGTCGACATCGACGACTTCAAGCTCGTGAACGACTCCCTCGGCCACGAGGCCGGGGACGCGATCCTCGTGCAGTTCGCGCAACGGCTCAGCGACGCGACGCGAGAGACCGACCTCGTGGCGCGGCCCGGCGGGGACGAGTTCCTGCTCCTGCTCGCCGACCTGGATCCGACGCCGACGACCCATGGGGCGACGGAGAGCGTGTCGGTCGCCGCGGAATCGGTCGCCCTCAGGATCCAGGAGGAGCTCCGCACCCCGTTCATCGTGGGCGACACGGAGCTGTACGTGACCGCCAGCCTCGGGATCAGCGCCTTCCCGGACGATGCGATCGACGCTTCGACGCTGCTCAAGAACGCGGAGACCGCGATGTTCCGCGCGAAGCGCTCCGGGCCGGGCGGCTACGTCCTCCACGCGAAGGACGACGCCGACTCGATCGTCCGCCTGTCGATGTCCACGCGGCTGCGACGCGCCGTGGAGCAGGAGCAGTGGATGCTGCACTATCAGCCGCTCATCGACCTCCGCACCGCGGAGATGACGGGCGTGGAGGCCCTGATCCGATGGCCCGAGCCGAACGGTGGCCTCGTGCCTCCGGGTGACTTCATCCCGCTCGCCGAGGAGATGGGGCTGATCGAGGCGATCGGCGCGTGGGTGATCGACGAGGTGTGCCGGCAGGGCAAGATCTGGAGGGAACAGGGCCTCGACATCGACATGTCGTTCAACCTCTCGCCGCGGCAGCTCTGGCAAGACGACATCGTCGACCGGATAGTGGGGCCGATCCTCGGGTCGGGCATGGATCCGAGCCGGGTGACGGTCGAGATCACCGAGTCCACCGCGATGACCAACCCCGACCGGACCCTCGGCATCCTCCACGAGCTGCACGCGCGCGGGCTCCGGCTCGCGATCGACGACTTCGGGACCGGCTATTCCTCGCTCGCGCGGCTCCGGTACATGCCGGTCCACATCCTCAAGATCGATCGGTCGTTCGTCCGCGAGCTCGATCGGGACGAGCAGAACGCGAGCATGGTCTCGGCGATGGTCGCGCTGGCCTCCAACCTCGGGATGATCCCTCTCGCCGAAGGGATCGAGACCGAAGAGGAATGGCGCGCCGTCACGGAACGGGGATGCGAACGGGGGCAGGGCTACTACTTCTCCCGGCCGGTCCCGGCGGAGGAGATCATCGCGATCCATCGGCGGGCCGGTCTCCGGGTCGTGGACGGCGGCGCGGCCGGTTGATCGGGCTCAGCGCCTGCGGCGAGGCCGGAGCCCGCTCCGCTTGCCCCTCGCCCCGCCACTGAAGACGACTCGCGGCGGCGCCACCTTCATCCCCTCCTGCTCGAACTCCGCATGCAGGTCGAGCCTCGCCGCCATCCGGCTGACGTCGCCGAGCTGCTCCGGCGTCACGAACGTGATGCTGGTCCCCGACCGTCCCGCCCGCGCCGTCCGCCCCACCCGGTGGACGTAGCCCTTGTCGTCCTTCGGCGGGTCGTAGTTCACGACCAGCGTGATCCGTTCGAGGTCGAGCCCGCGTGCCGCCACATCCGTCGCGACCAGGATCCCGACGTGACCCTCGTCGAAGCGATTCAGTGCTCGCTCGCGCGCCTGCTGTGTCAGATCGCCGTGCATCGCGACGACGGTCACGCCCTCGGCCCGGAGCTGTCTCGCGAGGTGGTCCACAGCCCGCTTGGTGTTGACGAACACCAGGGTCGATCCGGACGCCTCCGAGGCGAGCCGTGCGAGGGTCGCGACCTTCTCGTGCGGCTCCACCGGGATGAACCGGTGATCCGCTTCCTCCACGAAGCGCATCTCGATGGGACCGACCTCGTGACGCATCGGGTTGCGCGTGTAGACCTCGGCGATCCTGCCGATCGCGCCGTCGAGCGTGGCCGAGAAGAACATCGTCTGGCGGTCCTTCGGCAGATGGCGAACGATACGGTCCACCTGGGGCTGGAAGCCCATGTCGAGCATCCGGTCCGCTTCGTCGAGCACGAAGATCTTCACGCCGTCGAGGTGGACCATGCCCCGTTCCACGAGATCGTCCAGACGCCCCGGAGTGGCGATCAGGATGTGCGCCGATCCCACGCCCTTGGATTGCTCCCGCACCCTCGTGCCGCCGTAGACGGCCATGACCTTGAGCTTCCGCGCATGGGCGATGTCATCGAACTCGTCGCTGACCTGCTGGGCGAGCTCGCGCGTGGGGGTCAGGACGAGCGCCACCGGCCGCCGATCCGCGGTGGGGTCGACCTGGTCGACGATCGGGATCGCGAACCCGAGGGTCTTGCCGGAGCCGGTCTTCGACCGCGCGAGGGTGTCTCGACCCGACGTCGCGTCCTCGATCACCATGACCTGGATCGGGAACGGGGACTCGATCCCACGTTCCTCGAGCGCGTGCACCACCTCGTCGGATACGCCCAGGTCGCGGAACGTCGTCATCCTTCACGGTCCTCCTTCATCGAGCCTACCGCCCGAGGCGGGTCGCAGAGCCGTACCGGTAGTCTCTCGGCGCCGTGGATCCGACACCGCGAGGAGCCCCGAGATGCCGAGGACCGGAGACGCACCGATGAACGTGGAGAACGGGATCACCGACACGAACCGGACGGACGACCGCGTGCAGCTATGGAACGAGCTCGCCGCGCAACTGGCCGTCGACAGCATCCGAGCCACGACGGAGGCGGGGTCCGGTCACCCGACGTCGTCGCTGTCCGCGGCGCACCTGACCGCGGTCCTGTTCGCCGACCACCTCCGGACCGACGTCGCCGATCCGCACAGCCCGGGGAACGATCGGTTCGTGCTCTCGAAGGGTCATGCGGCGCCGCTGCTCTACGCGGCGCTGAAAGCGATCGGGGCGATCGACGACGAGCTCCTCCTCTCGCTCCGGCGGTTCGGGTCACCGATCCAGGGGCACCCGGCACCGGTCCCGGAGCTGCCGTGGGTCGAGGCCGCCACCGGCTCCCTCGGGCAAGGACCCGCGATCGGACTCGGGATGGCGCTCGGGATGCGTCTGGACGGGAGCCCCGCTCGCGTCTGGGTCCTGCTCGGGGACTCCGAGGCCGCCGAGGGATCGGTCTGGGAGGCGATGGAGGCCGCGGCCCACCATGGCGTGTCGAACCTCACGTGCGTGCTCGACCTGAACCGGCTCGGCCAGCGGGGGCCGACGATGCACGGCTGGGACGCCAAGGTGTTCACCTCGCGTGCCGAGGCGTACGGGTGGCACGCCCTGGCGATCGACGGCCACGACGTGCGGGAGATCGACGCCGCGTACCGGACGGCGGCCGAGGACGACCGGCCGACGATGATCGTGGCGAAGACCGAGAAGGGCCACGGTGTCGCCGAGGTGGCGGATCGGGAGGGGTGGCACGGCAAGGCGCTGCCGGCCGACGCCGCGGCCCGAGCGATCGAGGAGCTGGGAGGCGAACGCTCTCTCACGATCACGCCGCCGAAGCCCGAGCCGTGGATGCGCGTGGACATGCGCTCGCCGGCCGGCGCGCCCGCTCCGACCTACACGGAGCCGATCGCCACCCGCAAGGCGTTCGGAGAGACCCTGCGGTGGTTGGCGGGTGAGCGCGACGGCCTCGTCGTCCTCGACGGCGAGGTCGGCAACTCCACCTACACCGAGGACGTCGAGGCCGTCGCCCCCGAACGCTTCGTCCAGATGTACATCGCGGAGCAGACGATGATCGGCGCGCAGACGGGTCTGTACGCCCTGGGCAAGATCGCCTTCGCCGCCACGTTCGGAGCGTTCCTGACGCGCGCGTACGACCAGATCCGGATGGCGGCGATCGGCCGGGCGGACCTCCGTCTGTGTGGGTCGCACGCCGGCGTGTCGATCGGCGAGGACGGCCCCTCGCAGATGGCGCTGGAAGACCTCGCCGCCCTCCGCGCGATCAACGGGTCCACCGTCCTCTATCCCGCGGACGGCACGGCCACGGTCAGCCTCGTGACCGCCATGGCCGACCTCCACGGGATCTCCTACGTCCGCACGACGAGGGAGGCCACCGCCGTCCTGTACGGACCGGACGAGGACTTCCCGGTCGGCGGCTCGAAGACCCTCGGCGAGGGTGACGACGTGGCGATCGTCGGAGCCGGCATCACGGTCCACGAGTCCCTCCGCGCCGCCGACCAGCTGGCGGCCGACGGCATCGCGGCCCGGATCATCGATTGCTACAGCGTCAAACCGATCGACGTGGCGGCGCTCCGGCAGGCCGCGGCCGAGACCGGGTTGCTCGTCGTGGTCGAGGATCACCGGATCGAGGGGGGCCTCGGCGACGCGGTGCTCGGCGCGCTCGCGGGCGAGGTCCGCGCGTCCGCGCGGGTGATCAAGCTCGCCGTGACGGAGATGCCCGGGTCCGGTGCACCGGAGGAACTCCGTGCCTGGGCGGGGATCGACGCCGATGCGATCGCGCGGGCGGTCCGCACGGCGCTCGATCGGAGCTGACCGTGCCCGCTAGCGGGCCCCGCTCGCCGCGCGCAGACCACCGAACGACATCGCGATGATCTCCTCGGGCGGCACGGCCTTCGAGAAGAAGAACCCCTGGCCCATCACGCAGCCGCGATCCCGAACGAAGGCGAGCTCCCCCTCCGTCTCGATGCCTTCGGCGAGGGTCGTCAGACCCAGCCCGCGAGCCAGCTCGATGAACGCCGCCACGATGCTCTGGTTCTGTGGATCCACGTCGACCCTGCTCACGAAGGACCGGTCGATCTTCAACACGTCCACCGGCATCTCCCGGATCCGGGCGAGGGAGGAGTAGCCGGTCCCGAAGTCGTCGATCGCGATCCTCAGGCCACCGGCATGGAGATCTTCGAGGATCGCCTGCGCGCGGTCCGGGTCGGCCATCGCCGAGGACTCCGTGATCTCGACGACGACCTTCGACGGATCGACACCGCCCTCCCCGATCCGCTCGAGGATCCCCCTCGCGAGGTCGGGCTGCCAGAACTGACGGGGGGAGAGGTTGAAGCTGACGGACAGATCGATGTCCAGCTCTCGCCACGCCTGGGATTGGTAGACGAGCTCCCGGACCACCCAGTCGCCGATCGCCTCGATCAGACCGAGCTCCTCCGCAACGGGGATGAAGTCGCCGGGTGGCATCATCGTGCCGTCGGCCTCGATCCACCGGATCAGGGCCTCCACGCCGCGCATGCGGCCCGTCGCGAGGTCGAGGACGGGCTGGTAGTGCAGGGTCCACCGCTGGCTCTCCACCGCCTTGCGGAGGCGGGTCACGAACTGGAGCTTCGCCGAGGAGTCCAGGGCGCCTCGGTTCGAGACGACGTAGGCGTGGCCCCCCTTCTTGGACTCCAGCATCGCGGCGTCCGCGTTGCGCAAGAGGCTGCCCGGCTCGTCGCCGTCCTGCGGGTAGAGGCTGATCCCGATCGACGCGGAAACGTAGAGCTCCGTTCCGCCCGCTCGGAAGGGAGCCGTCAGTGAGTCGAGGATCCGTTGGGCCGCCGACTCCGCTCGGGCAACCGCCGCTTCCACGTCGTCCCCGTCGCGCTCGAGGTCGGCGAGCAGGAGGAGGAACGTGTCGCCGGACCGGCGGGCGACGAGATCGGTCTCACGCGTCGCCTGGCGGAGCCGGTCGGCCACGACGTTCAGGACCTCGTCGCCCGCCAGTCGGCCGAGCGAGTCGTTCACGAGGCGGAAGTCGTCGATGTCGACGCAGATCACGGCGACGGAGAGATCGTGATGCTTCGCCCGACCGAGCGAGAGGTCGAGCAGCTCCTCGAACATCGCCCGCGTGGGCAGGCCGGTGAGCTCGTCGTGATAGGTCAGGAACGCGACCTTCTCGTCGGCGTGCTTCATCTCGGTGACATCGATCATCACGCCGAGCGAGAACGTGGGGACGCCGCGGTCGTCGCGGATCATCCGCGCCTCGTCGCGGATCCAGACGATCTTCCCGTCCTTGCGGTACATCCGGTAGTCCAGCGAGAAGGACTCGCCCGTCTCGTTGTGACGCTGGTTCTCGGCCGAGGCTCGAGCGCGATCGTCCGGATGGAGGATCCGCAGCCACAGGTCCGGATCGCTCATCCACTCGTCGGGCGCGTAGCCGAGCAGAGCCTCGACCTGCGGGCTCATGTACAGCGTGGACGCAGCGTCGTCGAGCGCGTCGATGTACGTCACCGCCGGGATGTGCTCGACGATCGACCGGTACCGATCGCCGACGATCTCGTCGGCGGAGACCTGACGCTGCCGCTGGATGTCGTCCGCGATGGCGCCGGCCAACACCCGCAACAGCTCGGTCTCACCGGCGCTCCACTCGCGAGCACCGTTGCAGTCGTCCGCGCCGAGGAACCCCCACCAGCCGTCCGCGACGGCGATCGGGACCGCGACGAGCGACAGGGTCCCCTCGGCGGAGAGGATCCGCCGCTCGGACTCCGGCAGGTCGGCCACCGTCCCGCTGAGGACGCGATGGTCGCCGAGGACCTCGATCCACCGGATGAAATCGGGGGAGTACGGGTGCAGCGTGGTGCGGGGATCGTCGAAGACCCCTCGGACGCCGTCTCGACGCCACTCGGACGTGAGGTTCATCCAGAGACGGCCGTCGGCGTCGCGGATGTTCTCGAAGAGGTAGACGCGATCGGCGGCGAGCTCACGTCCGACGGTCGCGAGGGCATCAGGCCGGGCATGGTGAGGCAGGGCGCTCGACACGCCGGGATCGACCGCCGGAGCGGCGGCCGAGGACGACCCCTTGGAAGCGTCCATCCCCCAGCTATCGGCGGTCGCCGACGGGCCCTGTAGGAGCGGCCTCTGTGGCCCTGCCTGCTAGTCTTCCGGGCCGATGGCCGAGTACAAGCAGGTTCTCCACGAGCGCTTCTACGTGCGCGTTCCCGGCACGGACAAGCTCCGGAAGACCGCCGCCTCGCGGCTGAAGCACCTCGTCGCGACGGGGTGGCGTGAGACCGAGCGCGACCGCAAGCCCGATCACATCTGGGTCCGGTTCGAGCGCACCGGCCATGCTCCGATGCAGGCGAGGCTCCCCAAGAAGGCGCCGGAGATCCAGATCGAGCGCCGGCCGCGCCGGGACAACAGGGGCGGCGGGTTCAGGGGCGGCAGGCGTTAGCCGATACCCTCACAGGTAGCCGCTGAGCCGGATATCGTCCGGTGAACGGCAGCTTTGACCGGACTTCCTTCGGGTAGGATGGCGTATCCGCACATCCTGTGCGGCCTCTCTCGAACCGACGACGAGCCATTGAGGACCCGATGAGCGAGGAATTCATCAACCCACCCGCGGGGCGTCCCGGACACCGGGATCCACACGCCCACGCCGCCGCGCAACCCTTCGCCTATCCGCTCCAGCGCGCCTACGCCGAGCCCGACTGGACCCGACTCCCCGCCTACCGGGACGTCTCCACCGAGCAGTGGGAGTCCGCGCAGTGGCAGCGCGCGCACACGGTGAAGAACCTGAAGGAGTTCAAGGCGGCGCTCGGCGACAATCTCACCGACGAGCTGCTGCAGGACATCGAGCGCGACCAGCAGGAGCGGGCGACGATGTCGATGCTCCTGCCCCCGCAGATGATCAACACGATGGACGAGACCGACCTCCGGGCCGATCCCGTCCGCCTCTACATGGCGCCCGCCTTCAGCGACCGGGACCAGGAGTTCCCCTCGCACCCGTTCGCCTCACGAGACTCCCTGCACGAGGCCGACATGTGGGCGGTGGAGGGCCTCACGCACCGCTACCCCACCAAGGTGCTCGCGGAGCTGATCCCCACGTGCCCGCAGTACTGCGGCCACTGCACGCGGATGGACCTCGTCGGCAACGACACCGTGCAGGTCCTCAAGTACAAGTTCGAGGCGAAGCAGAACGAGCGGTGGGACGCGATGCTCGACTACCTGCGGAGAACGCCCAGCGTCCGCGACGTCGTGGTGTCCGGCGGCGACATGGCCAACGTGCCGATCAAGCGGCTGGAAACGTTCGTGATGGGGTTGCTCGACATCGAGAACGTCCGTGACATCCGCCTCGCCACGAAGGGCCTGATGGGGATCCCGCAACACTTCCTCCAGGACGACGTGAAGGCGTCGGCCGAGCGGATGGCATCACGAGCCAACGATCGAGGGGTGGACATCGCCGTCCACACCCACGTGAACGCGGCGCAGCAGGTGACGCCACTCGTCGGACGGGCGACGAAGGTCTTCCTCGACGCCGGGTTCCGCGACGTGCGCAACCAGGGCGTGTTGCTCCGCGGAGTGAACACGACGCCGCAGCAGCTCCTCGAGCTCTGCTTCATGCTCCTCGATCACGCGAAGATCCTGCCCTACTACTTCTACATCTGCGACATGATCCCGAACGCGGAGCACTGGCGGACCGCGGTCTGGGAGGTGCAGGACCTCCAGCACGCGATCATGGGATACCTCCCGGGCTTCGCGACGCCGCGCATGGTGGTGGACGTCCCGTTCGTCGGCAAGCGGTGGGCGCATCAGGTCGCCGAGTACGACCGCGTCCGAGGGATCTCCGGGTGGACGAAGAACTACCGGACCGGCATCGAGAGCGAGGACCCCGAGGCGTTCACGCGGCGGTACCACTACTACGACCCGATCTCGACCCTGCCCGAGGAGGGTAAGGCGTGGTGGAGCGAACAGCTCGCACGGGGCGTGGACGAGCTGATCGCGGAGCTCCAACCCCAGCGCGCCTAGGTGGCGGTTAGCCGACCCAGCTGTCCGCGAGCACTTCACTGACGAGTTCGTCGGCCTCGGGGATTCCGGCCGGAGGTTTGAAGGGCCCGGCCGGGCACGGCCAGAGGCGTCGGGACCAAGCGAGGGGATCACCACTCGCCTTGGGTGCTCTCCGTCTCGGACGCGCGATCCAGGGGCGGAGGTTGGTCGGAGGCGTTCGCCTCAGCTGACCGGGCAGACGCGATCACGAGACCGGTCAATCCGAGGATCAGCCCAACCACCCCCGCGGCGATCGCAACCAGGACCCAGTCGCTTGCTTCGATCGTCACCGACCCGTCGTCGACGAACGAGGAGATGAGGTCGGTCATGGTGTCCTTCGAGATCCCTGTTTCGGTGACCGCGTAGCGGATGAACTCGTCCACGGTCCACCGGAGGACCCACACCGCGCCACCGATCGTCGCCCCCGACCCGAGAGCAACCAGGAGGGGGCCGATCGAGCCTCTTCCCCGAGCGAACCAAAGGACACCGCCGATGATCGTGAGGACCGCCCCGGCGGCGACCAGGAGTCCACTCCAGGTCTGGTAGCCGACAGGAATCGCGTCCAGCGTTTGGCCCGTGAAGGCGATCGACTCGGACGAGGTGACGATCCAGTCCATGACGACCGTTGCAGCCGCCGCCCCCCCCGCCACGAGGGCAACGAGACCACCGATCCGCCCGATCCGCCGAGTGCTCACAGTC
The DNA here is from genome assembly GCA_963724415.1 of uncultured Actinomycetota bacterium. Taxonomy (GTDB): domain Bacteria; phylum Actinomycetota; class UBA4738; order UBA4738; family HRBIN12; genus JAJNBA01. The sequence continues at coordinate 95,164 of CAVRUS010000015.1, forward strand.
ACACCCTCTCGATGATGGCTGACGCGAGGAGCGGCGGGCAACCCGCCGCTCCTCGATCTGCCAACGTGCGTCGTTCAGCTAGAGGGAGAAGCTCTGCCGGTACAGGAACTCCATCGCTCGGTTGAAGATCTCGGCCCGCACCGTTCCTCGCAGAGTCCCCTCGTAGGGAAGGCCTTGTCGAAGGTGCAGGTGTAGCCGAGGGTTGTCGTCTCGTCGAAGATGACCGGTTGTCCGGCAAGTGGTCCTGCCTGCGCCGTACTTCCATCGATGCTGACGATGGAGTAGGTGCACGTATAGTTCACGGTCTGGCCATTCACCTTCAGCCAGCCGCCCGGGGATCCGTTGACGAAGGACTGCTCGAACGAACCCCTGGCGGAGAACTCCCAATCGACTTGGTACTTCGTGAGCGCGATCAAGAACCCGTCCGGCGAGGAACCGGACTCCGATTCATCCGTGATGGTGAACGTGCCCGACATCACCTTCCGCTGACCGGAGAGGGTCCCGGTCAGGCTGCGGATCGAGATGCTCGGTTGATTCCGATCGAGGCCGAAGTAGTGAGCATCATCGGAGTCACGCACTACGACGTCGTTGGGGTCCTCCGCGGAGACGGAGCCCGTGTCCGCGTGCTGGCCCCGCACCGCGGTCGTCGTGAGCGAGCACGTGAACGACGCACCGGGAGCTAGCGATGCAGGCTCCACGCAGGTCCCCAGGTTGAAGTCCGAGTCCGTCACCTGGGTCGATGTGAGGGTCACGTTCCCGGTGTTCGTCACGACGAACCGGAACCGGACGGGGTCACCACTTCTGACGAGCGGGCCGGTCGGCGTGTCGGCATCAACCCACGTCGCACCGCCGTCGACGCTGACCTCCTTCTCGATGTCGATACGCGCCGACTGCGGCAGCGGCACGGTCTCGTCATCGGAGTCGGACCGGGGACTGGGTCGAGTCGGCCGTGGCCGTGTTGGCGACCTGGCCGGCGTCGATGTCTGCCTGGGTCACCTGGTAGGTGGCCGTGCAGGTGATCGAGCCGCCCACCGGGATCGTGGTGGCCGGGCAGGCGATCGCCGACAGGCCGCTCAGCGGGTCGACGACCGTGACCCCGGTGAGGGTCACGTTGCCGGTGTTGACGACCTCGAAGGTGTAGCTGATCGTCTCGCCGACGTCGGCCGTGCCGTTGGGGCCGGCTGCGAAGGTGCCCTCCTTGTCGATCGTGAGCGTCGCCGACTGCGGCAGCGGCACGGTCTCGTCATCGGAGTCGGACGGGGACTGGGTCGAGTCGGCCGTGGCCGTGTTGGCGACCTGGCCGGCGTCGATGTCTGCCTGGGTCACCTGGTAGGTGGCCGTGCAGGTGATCGAGCCGCCCACCGGGATCGTGGTGGCCGGGCAGGCGATCGCCGACAGGCCGCTCAGCGGGTCGACGACCGTGACCCCGGTGAGGGTCACGTTGCCGGTGTTGACGACCTCGAAGGTGTAGCTGATCGTCTCGCCGACGTCGGCCGTGCCGTTGGGGCCGGCTGCGAAGGTGCCCTCCTTGTCGATCGTGAGCGTCGCCGATCTGCGGCAGCGGCACGGTCTCGTCGTCGGAGTCGGACGGGGACTGGTCGAGTCGGCGGTGGCCATGTTGGCGACCTAGCCGGCGTCGATGTCGGCCTGGGTCGACCGGCGTAGGTGGCGGTGCAGGTGATCGACCCGCCCACCGGGATCGAGGTGGCCGGCGCAGGCGATCGCCGACAGGCCGCCAGCGGGTCGACGACCGTGACGCCGGTGAGGGTCACGTTGCCGGTGTTGGTCGACCTCGAAGGTGTAGGTGATGAGTCTCGCCGGCGTCGGCCGAAGCCGTCGGCGTCGGCGTGCGAAGGTGCCGGTCCTTGTCGATCGTGAGCGCCGCCGTCTGCGGCAGCGGCACGGTCTCGTCGTCGGCGTCGGCCGGGGACTGCGTCGGAGTCGGCGGTGGCCGGTGTTGGCGACCTGAGCCGGCGTCGATGTCGGCCTGGGTCGACCGGCGTAGGTCGCGGTGCAGGTGATCGAGCCGCCCACCGGGATCGTGGTGGCCGCGCAGGCGATCGCCGACAGGCCGCGCGAGCGGGTCGGTGACGGTGACGCCGGTGAGGGTCACGTTGCCGGTGTTGGTCGACCTCGAAGGTGTAGGTGATCGGTCTCGCCGGCGATCGGCCGAAGCCGTCGGCGCCGGCGTCGAAGGTGCCCGTTCTTGTCGATCGTGAGCGCCGGCGATCTGCGGCAGCGGCACGGTGCTCGTCGTCGGTGTCGGCCGGGGACTGGCGTCGGAGTCGGCGGTGGCCAGTGTTGGGGACCGAGCCGGCGTCGATGTCGGCCTGGGTCGACCGCGTAGGTGGCGGTGCAGGTGATCGAGCCGCCCACCGGGATCGAGGTGGCCGGCGCAGGCGATCGCCGACAGGCCGCTGAGCGGGTCGGTGACGGTGACGCCCGGTGAGGGTCACGTTGCCGGTGTTGGTCGACCTCGAAGGTGTAGCTGATGAGTCTCGCCGACGTCGGCCGAAGCCGTCGGCGCCGGCTGTCGAAGGTGCCGGTCCTTGTCGATCGCGAGCGTCGGCGACCTGCGGCAGCGGCACGGTCGTCGTCGTCGGTGTCGGACGGCCGGACTGGGTCGGAGTCGGCCGTGGCCGTGTTGGCGACCTAGCCGGCGTCGATGTCGGCCTGGGTCACCGCGTAGGTGGCGGTGCAGGTGATCGAGCCGCCCACCGGGATCGAGCGTGGCCGGCGCAGGCGATCGCTGACAGGCCGCTCGAGCGGGTCGGTGACGGTGACGCTCGGTGAGGGTGACGTTGCCGGTGTTGGTCGACCTCGAAGGTGTAGCTGATCGTCTCACCGACGTCGGCGGTGCCGTTGGCGCCGGCGTGCGAAGGTGCCCTCCTTGTCGATCGTGAGCGTCCGCGACCTGCGGCAGCGGCACGGTCGTCGTCATCGGAGTCGGACTCGGACTGGGTCGAGTCGGCGGTGGCCGTGTTGGCGACCTGGCCGGCGTCGATGTCGGCCTGGGTCACCTGGTAGGTGGCGGTGCAGGTGATCGAGCCGCCCACCGGGATCGTGGTGGCCGGGCAGGCGATCGCCGACAGGCCGCCAGCGGGTCGATGACCGTGACCCCGGTGAGGGTCACGTTGCCGGTGTTGGTCGACCTCGAAGGTGTAGCTGATCGTCTCGCCGACGTCGGCCGTGCCGTTGGGGCCGGCTGCGAAGGTGCCCTCCTTGTCGATCGTGAGCGTCGCCGACCTGCGGCAGCGGCACGGTCTCGTCGTCGGAGTCGGACGGGGACTGGGTCGAGTCGGCCGTGGCCGTGTTGGCGACCTGGCCGGCGTCGATGTCTGCCTGGGTCACCGGTAGGTGGCCGTGCAGGTGATCGAGCCGCCCACCGGGATCGTGGTGGCCGGGCAGGCGATCGCCGACAGGCCGCTCAGCGGGTCGACGACCGTGACCCCGGTGAGGGTCACGTTGCCGGTGTTGGCGACCTCGAAGGTGTAGCTGATCGTCTCGCCGACGTCGGCCGTGCCGTTGGGGCCGGCTGCGAAGGTGCCCTCCTTGTCGATCGTGAGCGTCGCCGACTGCGGCAGCGGCACGGTCTCGTCATCGGAGTCGGACGGGGACTGGGTCGAGTCGGCCGTGGCCGTGTTGGCGACCTGGCCGGCGTCGATGTCTGCCTGGGTCACCTGGTAGGTGGCCGTGCAGGTGATCGAGCCGCCCACCGGGATCGTGGTGGCCGGGCAGGCGATCGCCGACAGGCCGCTCAGCGGGTCGACGACCGTGACCCCGGTGAGGGTCACGTTGCCGGTGTTGATGACCTCGAAGGTGTAGCTGATCGTCTCGCCGACGTCGGCCGTGCCGTTGGGGCCGGCTGCGAAGGTGCCCTCCTTGTCGATCGTGAGCGTCGCCGACTGCGGCAGCGGCACGGTCTCGTCATCGGAGTCGGACGGGGACTGGGTCGAGTCGGCCGTGGCCGTGTTGGCGACCTGGCCGGCGTCGATGTCTGCCTGGGTCACCTGGTAGGTGGCCGTGCAGGTGATCGAGCCGCCCACCGGGATCGTGGTGGCCGGGCAGGCGATCGCCGACAGGCCGCTCAGCGGGTCGACGACCGTGACCCCGGTGAGGGTCACGTTGCCGGTGTTGACGACCTCGAAGGTGTAGCTGATCGTCTCGCCGACGTCGGCCGTGCCGTTGGGGCCGGCTGTCGAAGGTGCCCTCCTTGTCGATCGTGAGCGTCGCCGACTGCGGCAGCGGCACGGTCTCGTCATCGGAGTCGGACGGGGACTGGGTCGAGTCGGCCGTGGCCGTGTTGGCGACCTGGCCGGCGTCGATGTCTGCCTGGGTCACCTGGTAGGTGGCCGTGCAGGTGATCGAGCCGCCCACCGGGATCGTGGTGGCCGGGCAGGCGATCGCCGACAGGCCGCTCAGCGGGTCGACGACCGTGACCCCGGTGAGGGTCACGTTGCCGGTGTTGACGACCTCGAAGGTGTAGCTGATCGTCTCGCCGACGTCGGCCGTGCCGTTGGGGCCGGCTGCGAAGGTGCCCTCCTTGTCGATCGTGAGCGTCGCCGACTGCGGCAGCGGCACGGTCTCGTCATCGGAGTCGGACGGGGACTGGGTCGAGTCGGCCGTGGCCGTGTTGGCGACCTGGCCGGCGTCGATGTCTGCCTGGGTCACCTGGTAGGTGGCCGTGCAGGTGATCGAGCCGCCCACCGGGATCGTGGTGGCCGGGCAGGCGATCGCCGACAGGCCGCTCAGCGGGTCGACGACCGTGACCCCGGTGAGGGTCACGTTGCCGGTGTTGACGACCTCGAAGGTGTAGCTGATCGTCTCGCCGACGTCGGCCGTGCCGTTGGGGCCGGCTGCGAAGGTGCCCTCCTTGTCGATCGTGAGCGTCGCCGACTGCGGCAGCGGCACGGTCTCGTCATCGGAGTCGGACGGGGACTGGGTCGAGTCGGCCGTGGCCGTGTTGGCGACCTGGCCGGCGTCGATGTCTGCCTGGGTCACCTGGTAGGTGGCCGTGCAGGTGATCGAGCCGCCCACCGGGATCGTGGTGGCCGGGCAGGCGATCGCCGACAGGCCGCTCAGCGGGTCGACGACCGTGACCCCGGTGAGGGTCACGTTGCCGGTGTTGACGACCTCGAAGGTGTAGCTGATCGTCTCGCCGACGTCGGCCGTGCCGTTGGGGCCGGCTGCGAAGGTGCCCTCCTTGTCGATCGTGAGCGTCGCCGACTGCGGCAGCGGCACGGTCTCGTCATCGGAGTCGGACGGGGACTGGGTCGAGTCGGCCGTGGCCGTGTTGGCGACCTGGCCGGCGTCGATGTCTGCCTGGGTCACCTGGTAGGTGGCCGTGCAGGTGATCGAGCCGCCCACCGGGATCGTGGTGGCCGGGCAGGCGATCGCCGACAGGCCGCTCAGCGGGTCGACGACCGTGACCCCGGTGAGGGTCACGTTGCCGGTGTTGACGACCTCGAAGGTGTAGCTGATCGTCTCGCCGACGTCGGCCGTGCCGTTGGGGCCGGCTGCGAAGGTGCCCTCCTTGTCGATCGTGAGCGTCGCCGACTGCGGCAGCGGCACGGTCTCGTCATCGGAGTCGGACGGGGACTGGGTCGAGTCGGCCGTGGCCGTGTTGGCGACCTGGCCGGCGTCGATGTCTGCCTGGGTCACCTGGTAGGTGGCCGTGCAGGTGATCGAGCCGCCCACCGGGATCGTGGTGGCCGGGCAGGCGATCGCCGACAGGCCGCTCAGCGGGTCGACGACCGTGACCCCGGTGAGGGTCACGTTGCCGGTGTTGACGACCTCGAAGGTGTAGCTGATCGTCTCGCCGACGTCGGCCGTGCCGTTGGGGCCGGCTGCGAAGGTGCCCTCCTTGTCGATCGTGAGCGTCGCCGACTGCGGCAGCGGCACGGTCTCGTCATCGGAGTCGGACGGGGACTGGGTCGAGTCGGCCGTGGCCGTGTTGGCGACCTGGCCGGCGTCGATGTCTGCCTGGGTCACCTGGTAGGTGGCCGTGCAGGTGATCGAGCCGCCCACCGGGATCGTGGTGGCCGGGCAGGCGATCGCCGACAGGCCGCTCAGCGGGTCGACGACCGTGACCCCGGTGAGGGTCACGTTGCCGGTGTTGACGACCTCGAAGGTGTAGCTGATCGTCTCGCCGACGTCGGCCGTGCCGTTGGGGCCGGCTGCGAAGGTGCCCTCCTTGTCGATCGTGAGCGTCGCCGACTGCGGCAGCGGCACGGTCTCGTCATCGGAGTCGGACGGGGACTGGGTCGAGTCGGCCGTGGCCGTGTTGGCGACCTGGCCGGCGTCGATGTCTGCCTGGGTCACCTGGTAGGTGGCCGTGCAGGTGATCGAGCCGCCCACCGGGATCGTGGTGGCCGGGCAGGCGATCGCCGACAGGCCGCTCAGCGGGTCGACGACCGTGACCCCGGTGAGGGTCACGTTGCCGGTGTTGACGACCTCGAAGGTGTAGCTGATCGTCTCGCCGACGTCGGCCGTGCCGTTGGGGCCGGCTGCGAAGGTGCCCTCCTTGTCGATCGTGAGCGTCGCCGACTGCGGCAGCGGCACGGTCTCGTCATCGGAGTCGGACGGGGACTGGGTCGAGTCGGCCGTGGCCGTGTTGGCGACCTGGCCGGCGTCGATGTCTGCCTGGGTCACCTGGTAGGTGGCCGTGCAGGTGATCGAGCCGCCCACCGGGATCGTGGTGGCCGGGCAGGCGATCGCCGACAGGCCGCTCAGCGGGTCGACGACCGTGACCCCGGTGAGGGTCACGTTGCCGGTGTTGACGACCTCGAAGGTGTAGCTGATCGTCTCGCCGACGTCGGCCGTGCCGTTGGGGCCGGCTGCGAAGGTGCCCTCCTTGTCGATCGTGAG
>CAVRUS010000016.1:0-17884 GCA_963724415.1 uncultured Actinomycetota bacterium
TGTTCGATCGTGGCACGGTGTACACGGATCGGGGGAGACCCTCCGCCTCCTCGGCCGGGAAGACGAGGCGCTGTCGGCGTTCGACGAGGCGATCGGGCTGTTCGATCAGAAGGGCGACCTCGTCTCCTCGGAGCGGGTCCACCGCCTCCGCGCCGAGGGAGTGCGCTAGGCGATCCTCCACATCGTGGCAGCTGCCATCGCCGGGGTGCACAGGCAGGTTCAACCCGGCTACGCTTCTCGGACGACCGACTGGGGCAGGCGCAGCCTCTGTGGACCTCACCTGACGAAGCGACCAACCTGACCCACCGAGTCATCCGCTCCCGTACTCGTCATGGCGGCGGAGCCACAGCTGCAACGCCTCGCCCTCGTCGCGGCCCTTCGGCGCGTGGTCGAGGATCGGGTAGTAGGCCATCACAACTCCAACCCCCGCCAGGTCGTCGCGTACGCTGGTAGACGACGCCGTCCTCGAGCACGAACGCGCTGAACCCAGGGGTCTTGGTCATATACCCGGCGGGGTCGGTGCCGGCGGAACGAGCGTTCTGATGGCGCATCGGCCAACTTGTGGGGGTTCGCCCGATGACGTCCACTCAACGCCCTACGTCGCTTCCAGGGCTTGCCTGCCGATGACAACTGGCGCAGAGTGGGAATGGATCGACAACGAGACGACCCGAGGATCAGCGATCGGAGTCGGCGATCCTCGGAGCAGAGGTGTTGGGGGTGGCACCCGCCGCGAAGGACGCACCGACCACGCCTGCGCCGTCCGACCTGCATGGTTGGCGACGGGCCCTGGCGTGGACGCAGGCCCACATCGGACCGATCCTGTTGGTCGTCATCCCGGCTCTCCTGATCACGGCGCTATCCCCGATCGGTGACGGCCTCCGCGAGGCGATCTTCCCGACCAAGGTCACGGTCACGGGACAGATGAGCCTGCCTCCGGGCAGCTTCCCGAGTCTCGAGATCGTTCTCGATGACGAGTCGAGGACGACACTGGATCCGTCAGGATCTTTCATGTTCTCCGACGTGCCCAACGGCAACCACCGCATCACGGTCGAGGCGATGGGCTTGGCTCCTCGGACGCTCGATTTCTCGGTCAGCCCCGGAGGTCAAGATGTACAGCTCCCCCAGACGACCCTCGAGCCCGGGGTCCTCCTCGTGTCCACCGGCGGCGCAAGCACGAGCCAGGCGGGGATCACCGTGGACTTCCTGCTGTGGGTGGAGGGGGATCAGGCGGTCACACGAGAGATCGAGAGTGTGCAGTACTGCCACCTACCTGGCTGACCGACCAGCAGCAGCGTGTGCGCGTCCCTCAGGAGAGCTTCTGCGTCCACTACACGGTCACGCTGACGGACGTCGGGAGCTGGACACCGACCGCCCGCGTCCACTTCTCGGACGGAGGCAACATGGTCATACAGATCGTCGAAGACGGCGCTCCATCCTCCCCCACGCCTGTCTGCTCGACGACCGTCGGTGACGAGGAGATCAGTGGGAACGGTGGCGGTGGTGGCGGCGGTGGGAACGGTGGCGGCGGTGGGAACGGTGGCGGGGGAACACTGCGTCCCCGTGCCACAGCTGGTGGGGACGTCCGTGAGTGAGGCCACGGCGACCCTCGCAGGCCTCGGTCTCCAGTCTTCGGTCGTCAGGGAGTCTTCCGACATGCCCGTCGATACCGTCTTCGACCAAGACCCCGATTTCGGCTCGCAGGTAGCCCCTGGGACGAGCATCACGCTCTTCGTTTCGTCAGGACCACAGGTGCTGCCCGACGTCACCGGGCTCTCAGTCGGCGATGCTAGTGACGATCTCCGGGAACTCGGGCTTGAGGTTGTCGTGGAGGAGATGGACTGCGGGCAGAACGTGGGCACCGTGTGCAGCCAGGATCCGGTAGCTGGCAGTGAGTTCACAGTAGGTGACTCCGTGACCCTCTTCGTCCAGAAACCGTGACCCTCTCCGCTCAGACGTAGAGACACTCCCCGCTTCGACGCGAGGGAGCCCGCGAAGCGGGCTCCCTCCTTCAGTGGAACGACCCACTCAGACGTCGACGCGGGCCGGCACCTGGATCGCCACGGCTTCCGGCACGATGACCGGCCGACGGTCCTCGACGATGTCGAGGACGATAACCGCGAGGTTCGACCCGGCGGCCGCTCCGACGATCGCGGTGATCATCGCGAGCAGGTCCGCGCCGGCGCTGAATCCCAGCCAGGCTCCGACGAGCGCGCCACCGACGGCCGCCACGAACCCCTTCGACCTGGTCGAAGCCGGTCGATCCCGGCGCACCCAGGCGAGTAGATCCCGAGCCCGATCGGTCCACCGATCGACAGCGTGGCGAGCAGCGCGCTGTCGAGGGGCACGCCCGGCATGAGCGTCATGACGACCAGCAGGCTCAGGAACCAACCGCCCAGCCCGAGGACGATCGGGTACACCGAACGCAGGATCGCGCCGGCCTTCGGGCCGATCCGCCGGCGCTTGCGGACCCGGTGCGCCATCCAGAGCAGCGAGCCGACCATCAGCAACGCGAACCCGATCATCGTTCCCGCGAACCCCTTGGCGAGGGCCGGAAGCGTGACCTCCGGCGTGAAGTCGACCGGCTGGGGGCGGTAGAGCGAGTCGTCGACCTCGCCGCTCGCGAGGAACGTGTTGATCAGCCTGGTGCTGGCTTCCGGCTGGTAGTCCCAGAAGTCGCCCGAGTGCCCGAACCCGGGCAGGATGATCTGCTGGCCGTTCTCGAGCGACGGGAGGAGCTGCTCATCGCCATCTGCGGCGGGATCGCGAAGTCGAGCTCACCGCCGACGACGAGCGTCTCCACCGTCCGACGGCCGTACCTCGCGGTACTCGCCCGCGTCCCGCGAGGCCGGCCAGGCTTCGCTCAGCCGGCCGCCTCCCCACCCGAACGCCGACGCCGCGTAGCCCACGTTCGTGTCCCGCTGCTGCGTGCCGGGGCGAAGTACTCGTTCGCCGCCTCGGCATCGAGGCTCGCGGCGCTCGCGTACTCGCCCCAGACGAACGCCGTCGGGAAGGCGAAGTCCGCCAACAGCGACTGGAACCAGAACCCCCCCGCGTCGCCTTCGGCCGCGGACAACCACGCGTCGATCGTCATCGGAGCATGCAGCGGCGCGGCTTCCGGCGTCGATTCCATGAGTCCGTAGTGAGAGGCGGATCGAACGTTGCCCTCGTCGATCGGGAGGAAGAGCCATCGATCGGGGATCTCGGTGGAACGCATCGTTGCGGCGAAGTCGGCCGTTCGCTCGCGACAACCGGCGTCCTCGGAGCAGTACGCGGCGTAGCGAGCGATCTGCTCGTCGGTCGTCTCCGGATCCCAGACGAAATTGCCGGGCGGGTTGGCCGCGATCATCACCGACCGGTTGATGCGCTCCGGGTAGCGCCAGGAGTAGATCATCGCCGTGCGCGTCCCGACGCTCTCACTGACGAGGTTGATCCGCTCGTAACCGAGCGCCTCCCGTGCCGCCTCCAGGTCGTCGACCTGCTGCGCGAGGCCGTAGGACGTGACGTCGATCCCCTCGTCGGCCAACCGAGCGCGGCACGCCCGGAACCCCGCGGCGAACGTCTGGAACGACGCCTCACCGGTGAGATCGGTCGAGTGCTTGACCGCCGAGATGACCTCCGGGCACTCGAGCCGCTCGGACCCGTCGACGCCCCGATAGCCGACGAGGACGAAGTCGCGATCGACGGCGTACCGGCTCGCCGGCAGGAACGGCATGTTCGAGATGCCCGGGCCGCCCTGGAGGCGGAAGATCGGCTCCCCCGGGTCGTCCGACCGGGCCTGGATGCGGACGATCGGCAACGCGATCAGCCGGGACCCGGGCTTCGAGGCGTTCTCCGCCACGACCAACGTGCCGCAGTCGGCCGGCAGGTCACCCGCCTCCGTCGGGTACGTGCAGTCGTGCAGAATCAGGTCTCCGGCCTTGGCTCCGACGGGAACCGAGACCGCCTCCTCTCCTCCGAGACCCAGATAGACGAGACCGACCACGAGCACACCGATGACCGCCAGGGCGGCGATCCGTGTCGCGGTGAAGACGCGACCTCTCCCCATGATGATGACCCCCTTCTCGGCGGATCCGGCGGCGGTCATCGGACCGTCACCTCGTCCACGAACGCCACGGTTCCTTCGCGATCCGGGACGCCGGCCGCGCGGGCGATCGCGACGCTCGCCACCGTGAGTCCGATCGCCGCCACCGGTTGGAGGAACGGCACCTCCACGAACACACCGACCGCGAACACGGTGATCGAGGTGGTGAACGTCACCCCCGCCCAGCGGGGCCACGTCCCCACGCGACGCGCCGCCCCTCCGAGGAGGACGCCGCCGGCGATGAACGCCACCAGGCTCACTGCCGCGGTCGCGACCAGAGGCCCGCCATAGACGTCGGCGTTGATCGTCTCCGCGACGGCGCGCTCGCCGTCGAGGAACGCTCGACCGATCGCCGGCTGGGCGAACGCTGCCACCCCGAAGATCGACGCCAGTCCGATCTGTCCGATCGCCGAGGTGACAAATCCCCACCTCGCGCGTCTGGGCGATACATGCTCGGTCAACAGGCAGAGCGCGGTCATCCCGATCAGACTGACGACGGCTCCGCCGATGCTCGCGATCACGTGGCTCGCGAGGAACATCGACGTCGTGATGTAGTCCGCGTACGCGGTGAAGTCGGTCCGATAATCGGGTTGCTGGGTGATCGTGCCCCCCGCCAACAGCACGCCATACACCGGGAGCGCCCAGACCGCAGTCCGCGCCCAGGTCCCGAGCCGATCGTTCATCGCATCCACCCCCCTCCGGGATCCCACCGATCCCGCCGGGTCGGACGGTAGGGAGCGAGGTCGTCGCGGTCGTCGGCCCCAGGACCGATTCCGCTCGTCCGAAAGGCGGACACGGGGGTCGTCCGGAAGGTCGAGGCGACGGTCATCCTCGAGGAGGACGCGCCTCGAAGCGCATCGGAGTACCTTTCAGCGCATGCAGCGGCTCGGCGTGTTCGCGAAGACGTATGCGATCGACGTGGGGATCGTGGTCCTGATCCTCGTCGGGATGCTCGAAACGGTGCTCGGATGGAACACGGCTGACTCCGGCACGTCGCTGTGGTTCTCGTTGCCGACGATGGCCGTCCTGGGGATCGTGATCTTGGCGCATCGGTGGTTCCCGTTCGCGGGTCCGGCCGCCTACTGGATCCTCGCGACGGGCATCGCCTTCGTCGATCCGCTCCTGATCACGTCCGCTGAGAGCTTCTTCGTCGTGGGGTTCGCCACGGCATTCCTGCTCGGGAGCCTCCGTGACACCCGCAAGGCCGGCGCTGGCCTTGCGATCATCGTGGCGAGTACCGCGATCCTGGTGTCCATGATCCCCGGACGCGCGACGGCCGAGGTCGTCCTCATCCCGCTCGACTTCGCGATCTGCTGGTTGGCCGGGTTCATGCTCCGAGGGACCGCCGACCAGGCGCAGGCCGCGGAGGCGCGGGCGATCGTCGCCGAGCGCGACCGGGAGGCCGACGCGCTCCGTGCCGTCATCGAGGAACGCACGCGGATCGCCCGGGAACTGCACGACATCGTCGGACACAGCGTCAGCGTGATGACGGTCCAGACGTCCGGCGTGCGTCGGCTGCTTCGCCCCGAGCAGGAGCAGGAGCGCGAGGCACTCCTCGCCGTGGAACGGACCGGACGCGAGGCGCTCGCGGAGATGCGACGGGTGGTGGGAACGCTCCGGGATCCGGACGGTGGGCCGGTGCTGGCGCCGCAACCGAGCCTGAGCCGAGTCGACGCCCTCGTCGCCCACGCGCGCGAGACCGGGCTCCCCGTGGACCTCGAGATCGAAGGCGAGCCGATGCCGCTCCCGGCCGGCGTCGATCTGACCGCCTACCGGCTCGTGCAGGAGGGGCTCACGAATTCGATCAAGCACGCGGCCGCGGACCACGCCGAGGTGCACGTCCGCTACGACGACGGCCACGTCGAGATCGAGGTGTCGGACGACGGGCGGGGAACGAGCAGCGATGCGCCGTCGAACGGCGGCGGTCACGGCCTCGTCGGCATGCGCGAGCGCGTGTCGATCTACGGGGGCGAGCTCGAAGCAGGGCCTCGCGCCGAGGGCGGGTTCCGGCTCCGCGCACGGCTCCCGGTGAGCGGATGAGCCTCGGCGTCCTGATCGCGGACGACCAGGCGCTGATGCGTGCCGGGTTCCGCATGATCCTGGAGGCGGAGCCCGACCTGGAGGTCGTCGGTGAGGCCGCCAACGGCGAGGAGGCGGTGGCCGAAGCCGAGCGCCTTCATCCGGACGTCGTGTTGATGGACGTCCGGATGCCGGAGCTGGACGGCATCGAAGCGACGCGTCGCCTCCTCGACGGCAACGGCGACATGAAGGTCGTCATGCTGACGACCTTCGACATGGATGAATACGTCTACGAGGCGTTCCGCGCCGGGGCGAGCGGCTTCCTGGTGAAGGACGTTCCGCCGGAACAGCTCGTTGCCGGTATCCGCTCGGTCGCGTCGGGCGACTCGCTGCTGGCGCCGACCGTCACGAGGCGTCTGATCCAGGAGTACGTGGAGCGACCACCCGGTGCGCTGCGTCCCCCGCCGCCGGAGCTGGACCGACTGACGGCGCGCGAGCTGGAGGTCCTCCGCATGATGGCGCGTGGTCTGTCGAATACCGAGATCGCGGCGGAGTTCTTCGTCAGCGAGACCACGGTGAAGACGCACGTCGCGCATGTGCTCGCCAAGCTCGGGGTGCGCGATCGGGTACAGGCCGTGGTATTCGCCTACGAGTCGGGCGTGGTGCTGCCCGGCGAGCCTTCCTGACCCGCGGTCGAACGGCCCTTGACGCAATCGGCTCCCTTCTCGACCGCTTCGCCGGGGATTCCCGACTGCGCAGGCGACTCGCCCGGACGGAGCAACGTGAGCTGATCGAGGCGATCCTCGCGCGAGCCGGCGCCGAGATCGAACGACCGCTCGAGGAAGGTGGGGGATCATCCTCGCCGTGCACGAGGTCTACGCCTTCGTGATGAAGACCCCCGAGGAGATCATGATCGAGCGCGAGCGAAGCGAGTCCCTACATCAACTGGTAGGGCGTGAAGAGCTGGGGAACCTCGATGCCGGCCAAGTTCGCGCGGAGCTCTTCGCTCGGCTCCCCGAGGAGTTCGCCGTGAACCACCGATACGATCGCGAGGACCGCCGCCGATATGTCGCCGAGGTGTTCGGCGTGGCCGATGGCGGACTCGGAGTCCCTGTACCGCTCGACGATGACGCACTCGGACTCGTCGTCGTTGAAGTAGGTGTCGTATTGCAGCGTTCCGGTGTCCTTGGTCCGCACGATCTCCATGGCCTCAGCGGAGAGCCTCTTGAACTGCTCGAGCTTGCCCTCGTGGATCCTGAATCGAGCGATACCAACGAGCTCACCCACGGTTCCTCCTTCCACTCGGGCGGGTCAGACGTTCATCCTGCTCGGCTCGCTAGCGACCAGGACGCCCTTGGTGTTGGTCCGGCCCCTGCATCATCCCGTCGAGCGTGCCGCTATCCATCACGATGACCTTGCTCATCGTCCCCGCCTCCTTCCCACACCGCCGGATCGTGGGCGAAGTGCACACGGACGGGGTCGAACGAACGGAGGCGCTCGACGGAGTCGGCGTAGTCCGGGTGCTTCGCGGCGGACGCGCCGGACACGGACGGATCGGCGCCGCCCTCCCACTCCGCTCTCGACTGCACCGCCTGACCGGCCAGGACGACCGCGCCGTCCGGCGCGTCCAGCAACAGTGACTGGTGGCCGGCCGTGTGCCCCGGCGTCGGGATCAGCCGGAGCCCGGGCCCGACCTCGACCTCGCCCGTCACGACCTCGTACGAGAGGCCGGGGACGTCGATCCACTCGGGGACCGTGTAGTCCGGCTCATGCACCATGTCCCATTCGGCCCGCTGGACGAAGATGGGCACGGTCGCGGGGATCCGGCCGTTCTGACCGCTGTGGTCGAAGTGGAGATGACAGTTCGCGGCTCCGGTGATGTCCCCGAGCGAGATCCCGTGCTGGCCGAGCGCCTCCTCGATCGGCGTCGCCCGCGGCGAGAACTCGGAGTCGATCTCGGCGTTCCCGAATCCGACCCCGTTGTCGAACAGGAAGATGCCGTCGCGATGGACGACGGCGTGCGCGTACGACGGCCACCACTCACGCCGCAACAGCTCTTGCTCGTCAGCGGGCAGCCGGACCTCTGAGACGAGGAACGGGATCACGCGGACGTCGCTCACCCGGGCAATCTACGTTCCTCGCGCCCGTTCGCGCTCGCGCGTGTTCACGTCGGCGATCAGTCGGGAAGCAGCGGAACGGATGGCCCATGGTCCCGACCCAGGAGCACCGCCCGGGTGATGGCGGCGGATCCGAACCGATCGCGGACCTCGTCGAGCGTGGTGTCGACCGCTGGTCGACCGAGCGGAAGCGCGAGTTGGATGGCCCCATCGTCGGTGAGGTTCGTGAACGTCAGGCCGATGAGGGTGATCCCCCGTTGCTGGATCAACGGCATCGACGACGCGAGCAGCCCTCTCGCGACGGCGAGGACCGTCTCCGTGCGGGCCGTGGCCTCCGCGATCGTGTCCGACCGGGTCACGCGAGCGAAGTCGTCGAAGCGGAGCCGCAGGACGACCGTCCGGCATACACGATGGGCCGCTCGGAGCCTTCGCGAGAGACGGTCGACCAGTGCGACGAGATCGGTGTCGAGTTGGTCCGGCGTTCTCCGTCCGCGGCCGAGGGCGCGCTGGGTTCCCATCGAGCGGCGGCGGCGCCCGACCTGCACCGGCCTCGGATCGCGGTTGTGGGCGAGCGCATGCAGATGCCGGCCGGCGGCCCGGCCGAGGATGCCGACCAGCCCCGCCTCGCCGATCGACGCGACCTCCGCCACGGTCGTGATCGACCGGGCGTGGAGTTTGGCCGCGGTGGCCGGCCCGACACCCCACAGTCGTTCGACCGGCAGTGGGTGGAGGAAGTCCAGCTCGCCGTCGGCCGGCACGAGGAGCAGTCCGTCCGGCTTGGCGACCCCGCTGGCCACCTTGGCGAGGAACTTCGTCCGAGCGACTCCGACCGTGACGGGAAGTCCAACACGCTCGAGGACATCAGATCGCAACCGGACGGCGACCTCCAGCGGGGTGCCCGAGATCCGTCGCAACCCGCCGACATCGAGGAACGCCTCGTCGATCGACAGGCCTTCCACGAACGGCGTCGTGTCGTCGAACACCTGGAACAGCGCCTTGCTGGCCTGGCTGTAGGCATCCATCCGGGGGCGGACGACGACCGCCTGAGGGCAGAGTCGGAGCGCCTGTGCCCCGCCCATCGGCGTCCGGATCCCGTAGGCCTTCGCTTCATAGCTGGCCGCGAGGACCACGCCGGCCCCCACGATGACCGGTCGCCCACGCAGCGACGGATCGTCCCGCTGCTCGACGGACGCGTAGAAGGAGTCGACGTCGGCGTGCAGGATCGTGGCATCCGGGGACACGAACGTATGTTCGCATCTGCCTCGGACGCATGAGCGCCCCCGTGAGGCCGCTACGTCACGAGTTTCAGGTGGCCGAGGCCGTTTCGTACTTCGGGCGACCGGTGGGCCGGTAGATCTGGGTCGTCACTCCGCTGGGGGTGAACGTATGCGATCCGACCAGCTCGAGCGCGATGTCCGGGCCGGTGTCTGGGAACAGCCGAGTGCCCTGGCCGACGACCACGGGGATGGTGAGCAGGTTGATCTCGTCGACGAGGTCGTTCTCGAGCAGCCACCGGACCAGGACGCCGCTGCCGTGCACCTCCAGCTCGCCTCCGGCCTTTGCCTTCAGCTCGCCGACAGCGGCTGCGAGGTCACCGGAGAGGACGGTCGTGTCCGCCCACTGCGGTTCGGTGAGCGTGGTCGATGCGACGTACTTCGGCCGCGCGTTCAACGCCGTCCAGATCGGGCTGTCGCCGGGGTCGTCCCACGTTCCCCAGGAGGCGGCGAAGATCTCGTAGGTCCGCCGGCCGAACAGGAACGCGTCGGCGCGCGCATAGATCTCGCTCAGGAACCCCATGGTCTCGTCGTCGGCGTACGGCGTGACCCATCCGCCGCGCTCGAACCCGCCTCTGCGGTCCTCGTCCGCTCCGCCGAGCCCCTGCATCACTCCGTCGACGGTGACCATCGTGGTGGTGGTCAGCTTCATGATCCCGCTCCCTTCTCGTCGCCGCCCCGCGGCTCGAACTCGTCGCACACGTCCTCGGCATGGATCACGCCTCGCACGTAGCGGCATCCGCCGATCGCCAGCCGCGGGAACATGAACTTGCACTCGTGGCAGCTGAACTTCGGGTTCTCGGCCTTGCGGTAGTTCGCCTCAGCCTTCGACAGGCCCTGGACACTCGGCATCGCTCACCGACCTCCTTCGCGAACCCTGCTCGAGGACTGGACTCTACGAGCCTAGCGATACGCCTACGGTTCCCAGTGGACGCGCCGTGTCGCGCGGCGTGTGCTGCTAGTCGGGCTCCTGGTTCGCAGCGGAGAGTTCTTCCCGGAGGGACCGTTGTACGTAGGCCATCGCCTCCAGGGCGGCGGGCTCGGAGAAGCGGCTCGCCAGTTCGTCCGGCGGGACATCCTCGATCCGCTGGTGCAGCCACCACAGGTGTCCTTGAGGGTCGCGGACACGAGCGACGGATTCACCGAAAGGGAGAAGGGTCGGACGGGTCACCACGCGCGCACCGGAAGCCACCGCCCGCTCGACGCTCGCGGTTACGTCGTCGACGTAGACGCGCAGGTGAGCCGGTGTGGGCGGCCAACCCGGTTTGGCGTCGAAAAGCATGATCACGGTATCGCCCAGCTCGACCTCGACATGTCCGATGTCTCCGTCGGGGTCGAGCATGCGAGAGCCGGGCGTCTCGATCGCTCCGAATGCCGACGTCAGGAAGCGCACCTCTTCGTCGGTGTCGCGGCTGATCACCCACGCGTTGACGCGCGCGTAGCGGGGCGGAACGTCCACGTCGTGGTGGCCGGTCACGGCGCTCAGTATGGCGAGTTCGCCGCTTGACCAAGCGCACTTCGCTTGTATCCGGCGCTGTGGCTACCATGCCGCTCGTGCCTCGCCGCTACTCCGCCTCCGAGATCGCCCAGGAGGCCGGCTGCCCGGAGGATCGGGTGCGGTGGCTCAGCAGCATCGGCCTGCTGACGCCGGACACGGACGGCCGGTTCTCGTTCGGCGACGCGCTCGCCTCGAAGATGGTCACCGCTCTCATCGAGAGCGGACTCCCGGCCGAGACGATCGAACGGGCCGTCGCGGACGGGTTCCTGACGTTCCAGCGCACCGACGAATACCTCCCGTACGAGCCAGGACCGCTGTCCACACGGACGTTCGCTGAGTTCCAGGCGAGCGCGGGTCCGGGCGCCGAGCTCCTTCCCGCGGTCTTCGAGGTGTTGGGGCTGCCGAAACCCAACCCGGCTTCGCCGATCCACATCGACGAGGAGGCCTTGTTCGAGCGCTTCCTTCAGGTGTGGCGGAAGGCCCCGGACGAGGACGCACCGATCCGCGCCGCACGACTGCTGGCCCAGGGAGCGCGCGCGGCGATGCTCGGGTGGGCGGATCTCGTGGACGAGCAGATCGCGGAGCCGGTTCGACAGCGGCTGTACAGCGGCGAGCTCGAGGGGTTCCCGGACGACGTCCGCGTCTCGTTCATGCGGGTGACGAACCTGGTCCCGGAGATGTTCACGTGGCTGAGCTCCCGATACCTCGAGCATCGGAGCGTGGACGGGATCGTCGAGGGGTTCGAGCGGTTCCTCGCGACTCGGGGGCTCGCACCACCACCCGCCCCAGATCGGCCGCCCGCGATCGTGTTCGTTGACCTGTCCGGCTTCACGGCGCTCACGCGGGAGCGCGGCGACGAGTCTGCGGTCCTCGCCGCCTCGTCGCTCCAGCGTGAGGCGGACGCGGCGGCGACCCGGCACGGGGGCCGGCTCATCAAGCTCCTCGGTGACGGAGCGATGCTCCGGCTCGCGGACGCCGCAGTGGGCGTCTCGGCTGCGCTCGAGCTCGTGGAGACGATGAGCGGTGAGGGCGCCGTGTCGTCCCACGCGGGCGTCCATGCGGGACCGGTGATCGAGCGAGATCTGGACGTCTTCGGACAGACCGTGAACCTCGCGTCGCGGATCGCGGACGCGGCGGGCCCCGGCGAGGTCCTCGCGAGCGAGGCGGTGGCCGAGTCGGCCGGTGACGGAGGGTTCGCGTTCGAACGGCTCCGCGAGGTGGACCTCAAGGGCCTCCCCGATCCGGTTCCGCTCTACCGCGTCACACCTTTGGGGGGAGCATGACGAACGGACCGATTCCCCGCCTTGCCTACCCTGCCGCCGCCCGCGTCTCGAGGACGACGACCGCCGTTTCCTGTGGACGTCGCGCGGCGTAGTCGTCGAGCTTCTTGTCCAGCTCACTCCAGCGCCGCCACAGCCGCTCACGCTCCTCGCCCACCGCGGCTCTCCCGAGCACATCGCGCCGGATCCCACCGGCCAGCTCGACGACGGCCTCCGGCGTGGCCTGCAGATTCAGCCACCAGGCCGGCTCGGCCGCTCCCCAGCCGTTCATGGCCATCGAGACCAGGTTGGGCCCGTCCTCGTAATAGCCGACGATCACGCTCCGCGGCTCACCACTACGCCGGCCCCTCGTGGTGAGGCGCAGGGCGCCGTACTTCCCCGGGCGCGGAAGCCACAGCCCTTTGCGCCCCCCGGTGGCCCGGACGAACAGTCGGTGCCCGTGCCAGAAGGTCACGATGAACCACCGCGGTGGCAGGCGTGCCTTGCCTCCGGCCACGACCACTCCCTCCTCGAGGACGATCGAACCATAGCGTCGCCGATGTATGGATCGCCTCCGGCTCAGCCCGTCCCTGCCGTGCTCGTCGTGGCCTTGCTGGTCGTGGAGCGATGGACCGTGATGTCGCCGTAGGAGGTGCTGGCGTGGACCTCCACCGTGTCTTGCCCCGGTGCCGGTGCTCCCGAGGTCTCGAGGTCGTTCACGACGTTGCCGAAGCCCGTGTGGAGGTCGAGCCACGCGGCGACGCCGTCGCGGATCCCGATCTCCACGGCTCCGGCGGCGGTCTGAGCGACGGCGCTGCCGCGCGCGACCTCCCCGAACACGACGTTGCCGTTCGCGGACTTCGCGGAAACGCCCTCGTGGGCCACCTCGATCGAGATGTCGCCGTTGGCCGCGCGCACACGCGCCTCTCCCGCGACCTCGCCGATCCACGTGTCCCCGTTCGAGTTCTTGACGGCGGCGGTCCCGTCGATCCGGCCGATCCGCACGGAGCCCGAGCCCGTCACGACGTCCGCTCTGCCGGCGGCCCGTTCGATCCTGATGTCCCCGAAACCGGTCTTGAGCTCCAGGGATCCGGTCTCGTCGAGCGAGATGTCGCCGACGCCGGCCTTGCCCCGGAACTCGCCGAGACGGCCGCTCGATCGCAGGGTCGCGACACCGGCCTCCACGCGGACGAGTGATCCGGTGGGGAGGGCGATCGACACGGCGATCGACTCGGTCCCCCGTCGCGGCCGCCACTGCCGCCAGCCCTTGGGACCTGTCACCGAGAGGTGGCCGTTCGCGTACTCCACGCGCGTCTGCTCGGCAGCGGCGACGTCGCCCTTCTTCGTGGCGTCGCTCGGACGCACTTCGACGGTCGTGTCGGTCCGGTCGGTCGCGTCGATGCGGATGTCGCCGACCCCCAGCTCCACGCTGACGGAGATCGGTTCGGGGGTATCGAACGTAGGCATGGTCGTTCCTCCTCTGTGGCTAGCGCGCCCAGCCGGTGTAGCGCTGAGCGCCGTGCGGGGTATGTCGCTCGCGACGACGGGTGCCAGCCCCGCGTTCGAGCGCGGCGGCCGACGTCCGGACGCACCAGGAGTTGACCGACAGCCCTTCGCCGGCCGCGGCTCGTTCGATGCGTTCCTTCAGGTACTCGGGCAGACGCAGGTTGATCCGCGCGATCGAGTCATCATCGCCGTCGGCGGCGGGCCTCGTCGCCGGCCCCGCGTCGTCCACGTCGGCGTCGTCGGCTGTGGGATCGGCCGGCGGAGGCGTCACCACGAACTCGGGGCTGCGTCCCCGAAGGCGCACCTCCACCGAGCCGGGCGCGAGCTCGACGGTGATCTCCTCGGCGGCCGCGGACAGCGCGTCCTGGAGCGCCAGCCTGATCGCCGCATCCAGGGGCGCGGCGAGGCGGTCGGCGAGCGCGCGAGCCTCCTCACCGCTGGCCTCTGCAGCGAGCGTGAGCTGGCGGTGGATCTCCTCGATGTACGGCTCCAGTTCCATGGCGCCATGTTGGCACCATAGTGATGCCATGTCAACCCCTATGTGGCGCCCTGAAGCGCCAAGCGGCCCTAGTACTCGTCGTGCCGCCGAAGCCAGAGCTGCATCCCGTCATCCTCGTCGCGGCCTTTCGGCGCCCGATCGAGGATCGGGTAGTAGCCCATCAAGAACTCGAGGCCCCGAGCTTGCGTCGAGTAGGTGTGGTGCACGACGCCGTCGTCCTTCGCGAACGAGCTGAAGCCCGGTCCCTCCGTCAGGTAGCCGGCGACGTTCGTGCCGGTCGCGACCGCGTGGGAATCGAGGATCGGCGGGGTGCCGGCCTCGAGAAGCGGCCCGGCGAACTCGGTCACCTGCTCGTCGGTGTACGAGAAGCCCATGTCGAAGTTGAAGTCGTTGGTGGCGCACGAGACCCACGGGAAGCTCCAGCCCATCCGCTCCTTGTAGGCGAGGAGCCTCTCGATCGGCGCCCGTGAGACGTAGAGCATCGTCACGTCCCGCGCGTGGAGGTGCGGCAGGACCGCATCGACGGCGTCGGCCGATGACGAGCAGGTCGGGCAGCCAGCCGCGTAGCTCGGACCGAACATGAAGTGGTAGATCAGGAGCTGCGAGCGCCCGTCGAACAGCTCCGCGAGCGTCCGGGTACCCTCGCCGGCGTCGAAGCGGTACTCCTTCTCGACCGGAACCCAGGGGAGCTCTCGTCGCATCCGGGCGAGGTCGTCGCCCATGCGTGTGTGCTCCTTCTCGAGCCGAAGCAGCTCGTCACGAGCCGCCTGCCATTCCTCGCGCGTGCCTGTGCGGTGATCGGTCATGGTTCCCTCCCTCGTATCACCCGCCGGACGCCGTCACGACGGTCTCCAACAGCGACAGTGATTTCGCATCAGCGTCCATCTCGGCACGGACGCCGAGCGGCATCGGGAGGTTCGGCCCCGCGTGGCCGATGTCGACGTCGCCCAGCACCGGGATGGCACGCTCGCCCATGACCTCGAGGACGATGTCGCGGAGGGAGTCGGGTCCGGGCTGCGTCGTCTCCACCTCGAACGGCCTGCCGACGACCATGCCCGAGATCCGATCGAGCACCCCCGCCTGTCTCAGCACGTGCAGGTCGTTCCAGACCGTCGACGTGGACGTGAAGGCTTCCTCCCAGAACAGGATCGCCCCGTCGAAGCGCTCGGGGCTCAGCGCGGATGCGGTCGCCTGCACACGCACGATCCGGTTGAGCATCCCGCCGATGAGCGGTCCTTCCGCACGGCCCGGCCGCCACGACTCCCATGGACGCCCCGGCGGGAGAGGACCGACCGGCGCGTCGTCCGTCAATACACGGAGGTGAAGGTCCGCGAGCTGGTCGCGACGCGCGTCGTCCTGTTCGTCCCACTCCCCGAATCCGACCGTGACGAGGTCGGAGTGCAGGGAAACCAGTCCGGTCCGGGCATGGAGCGCCAGGTGCAATGCGGAGATATCGCTCATCCCGAGCACCGGTTTCGGATCTGCTCGCACAGCCTCCACGTCGATCAGATCCAGATAGCTCAGGGTCGTCCGGCCGCCGGTGAGCGAGAAGATCGCCCGCACCTCGGGATCTCGCAGGTGGCGGTTGAGCTCCTCGGCGACCTCCGCGGGCGGTGCGGCCGACCACCACCAACTCCGCTCCACGTCCACCAACGGGGACACGCGGACGACGAACCCCATCCGTTGGATCGTCTCGACACCGCGTTCGAACAGGGGCACATCATCCTCGTCGAGCCCGCCGGACGTCGCCACGACCGCGACGAGGTCACCTTCCCGCAGCGCCTTCGGCCGCAACATCGATCGAGCCTAGCAACGGGCGTCGATCAGCCGGTCCATCCCGGCCGCACCAGGCCGGACTCGTAGGCGATCACCACGCCCCACGATCGGCCGGTGGCGGCACTCACTCGGGACCGGCCGACACCAGATCCGGTTCCTCCGCGGCCCGCGCGCCGGCATCGGCCCGCCGGCGGAGGACCGTGGCGGTGAACGTCGCGAGCGCGAGCGTGCCGATGACGCTGATCACGGCGACGACGTGCATCCCGCTGATGAACGCGTCGTTCGCGGCATCGAGCAGCGGTGCGCCGAGCGACGCGGGGAGCTGCGCCGCCACCTCGACCGCACCGCCGAGCGTGTCCTGAGCGGCCGCCGCGCTCTCCGGCGGGATCCCGGCTGGGATGCCTTCGGCCACACCGTTCCGGTAGATCACTGCACCGATGCTGCCGAAGAACGCGATGCCCAGCGCCCCACCGAGCTCAGCCGTGGTCTCCGAGATCCCTGCGGCGGCGCCGGCCCGTTCGGCCGGGGCCGACCCGATGATCAGGTCGTTCGTCAGCGTGAAGACGGGTGCCGTGCCGAGGGAGAACGCCACCGAGCCGGTCACGATCATCGCGAACCCGGTCGTCGCGTCGACCTGCGTGAAGACGACGAACCCCAGCGCCGCGAGTGCGAGACCGCCGGCCATGATCGTCGTCGGAGCGAACCGCTGCGCGAGCCTCGGTGTCACCTGTGAGCCGACGACGAACGCGAGCGCCCATGGGAGCGTCCAGAGCCCGGCCTCCAGCGGCGACAGGCCGAGCACCAGCTGGAGGTACTGCGGCACGAACAGGAACCCACCGAACACCAGCAGGATGCCGAACCCGTAGAGGAACAGGGACGAGGTAAAGGCCGGAACCCGGAAGAGGCCGAGGTCGATGAGCGGATCATCGAGCCGCCGCTGTCGGCGGACGAACACCAAGGCGATCGCGAGGCCGAGCACGACCGAGCCCACCGGGAGCCATCCGAACCCGTCCTGCGCGAACTCTTTGAGGCCGAAGATCACGGCGAGGATCGCGACGAGCGACATCGCGGCACTCGGGATGTCCAGTTTCCCCGCGGTCGGGTCCTTGTACTCGGGCAGGAGCCTCGGTCCGAGGATCAGCAGGAGCAGCATCACGGGGACGTTGATCAGGAACGCCGCACCCCACCAGAAGAACTCGAGCACGAGCCCGCCGAGCAGCGGGCCGATCGCGGCCCCGACGGAGAAGCTCGTGATCCACACGGCGACCGCTCTCGTCCGCTGTTCCGGGTCGAGGAACATGTTCCGGATCAAGGAGAGGGTCGAGGGTGCGATCGTCGCCCCCGCGATCCCCAGCAGGGCCCTCGTTCCGATCAGCATCTCGGAGCTCGAGGACATCGCGGCCAGCACGGATGCGGCGCCGAACGCGGCCGCCCCGATCATCAGCAGGCGGCGGCGGCCGATCCGGTCGCCGAGCGTGCCCATCGTGATGAGCGACCCCGCGACGACGAACCCGTAGATGTCGATGATCCAGAGCAGCTGCGTGCTGCTCGGCTGCAGGTCCGCGCTGATGGCCGGGATCGCAAGGTGGAGCACGGTCAGGTCCATCACGTAGAGCATGCAAGCGAGCGCGATCACGCCCAGGCCAACCCACTCGCGCCGACCCGCGCGGGGTGGCGCAACGTCGCGGTTCTCGGTGTCCGTGAACATCTGCGACCTCCTTGGATCCCACCTCAAGAGAGGGACCGAGGACGAGTCGTCAACTCATGGGTATAACCGAGTCCGCCGCCGTGGGATTCCGGCTCGAGACCCCTCGGTCGTGGGCTGCTCAGCTCCGCAACGGGGCCACGTAGGGGT
>CAVRUS010000017.1:0-14108 GCA_963724415.1 uncultured Actinomycetota bacterium
CACCGAGCCAACGATCCGAGCCTCTCCTCACGCGCCCTCGTAGAGTTCGCCCCCGTGAAGGACCTGGACCCGGCCGATCTCCTTGCCCTCTACGACGCGCAGCTGCGCGCCGTCGTGCCGGATCCGATGTCGGAAAATCTTCGGATCGAACGCGATGGGCCCGTCCTTCGGTTCATCGGCTGGGGCGACGGTGGCGGCATCTTCTATCGGGACCTGGGCGGCCTCGAGGGTGCCGAGCTCGACGAGCTGATCGCACGACAGATACGGGTGTTCACCGACCGGCGCGAATCGTTCGAGTGGAAGTTGCACGGGCACGATCGACCTGCCGACCTGAGCGAGCGGCTGATCGCGCACGGCTTCGTGCCCGGGGACCTGGAGACCGTCCTCGTCGCACCGGTGGAAGACGTCACGGGTGAGCTCGATCCGCTCGAGGGCGTCTCGTTGCGGGAGGTGAGCGAGCGGGTCGACCTGGACCGGATCGGAGCGATGGAAGAAGCGATCTGGCACGATGGCCAGTCCGACTGGCTCCCCAGCAGCCTCGAGAACGAACGGGCCGCCGGCCCACACGCGATCACGATCGTCGTCGCCGAGTCGGGGCACGAGGTCGTCTGCGCGGGGTGGGTGCGCTTCGTGGCCGGGACGGACTTCGCGACCTTTTCGGGCGGGGGCACGCTCCCGGACTGGCGGGGCCGCGGCATCTACCGCGCGATCGTCACGTACCGTGCCAACCTCGCCGCGGGGCGCGGGTTGAGCTACCTGCAGGTCGACGCGTCCTCGGAGAGTCGCCCGATCCTCGAGCGGATGGGCTTCATCGCCGTAACGACCACCACTCCGTTCATCTGGACGCCGCCAGGCGCTCCGTAGTTCGCGGATAGGCTCGAGTTGGACCTCGTCAGGAGAGGGGGCTACGGGGGTCGCATTAGCTCGTTCGTGCGACCCCTTCTGGCGGATACGACGCCTCCCTCTGTGCGGGCTACGGTCGTCTCTCCATCTGTGTACGTTCGGACTTCACCCGTGTCGATCGGACGAACGGAGGCAGGCCATGGAGAAGCATGGTTCGGAGAGCTATTTCGTCATCGGCGAAGGTCTCCTCGGCGAGACGGTCGGAGGGAGAGCCCGCACGCTCGCGGCCGCCGAGGAGGCGCTGGTGCCTCCCTTCCGATTCTCGCGGATGGGTCCCAGCGGATCGGGGCATCAGCTCCCCGAGGCGAACCGGCGGAGGCTGGGAGAGGCGATCGTCGTCGGCGGGGGCGGCGACTCGCAGATCCCGGCCGGCTTCACGTATCTCGGTCAGTTCGTGGACCATGACCTGACGTTCGACAAGACGAGCGTGATGCTCGGCGAGGACGTGTCGCCGGCCGAGCTGCTGCAGGCGCGCTCGCCCAGCCTCGACCTCGACTCGCTCTACGGTGCCGGTCCGGCGGATCCGGCATCGGAGAAGTTCTACGAAGCGGACGGCGTCCACCTGAAGATGGGGAAGACCCTCGCGGCGGAGGGCCTGCCCGGGATGGACGGGTTCGACCTGCCCCGGGGTGCGGGCGCCACCGCGGCGGCCAAGCGGAAGGCGATCATCCCCGACCCGAGGAACGACGAGAACCTCGCGGTCGCCCAGACGCACCTCGCGATGATCCGCTTCCACAACCGGGTCGTGGACACGCTTCCCGCCTCTGTGCCCCCAGGCCTCCGCTTCGTGAAGGCGCGCGCGAAGGTCACGAGGCACTACCAGTGGATGCTCCGCACCGACTACCTTCCGCGGATCTGCGCGGCGGGCGTCGTGAGCAACGTGTTCAACAGCGGGAGGAAGGCGTTCGAGGTCGGTGTGCCGGCGACCGACGTCCCGACGATGCCGATCGAGTTCTCCGTCGCTGCCTTCCGGCTCGGTCACTCCATGATCCGCAGGGCGTACGACTGGAACAACATCTTCGATAACGGCTCCGGCACGCTCGACTTCCTCTTCACGTTCTCGGCCGGCAGTGGCACTCTCGGCGGCGGTTCACGTCTCCCGAGCAACTGGATCGCGGACTTCCGGCGCCTGTACGACTTCAACGAGGCCGGCCGAGCGGACCTCGCCGTCCCGGAAGCGCAGTTCAACCGGGCGATGCGGATCGATACGACGCTCGCGAACCCGCTGGAGGGCCTCCCGGGCTTCACGGCCGCCGAGGCGAACCTCGCGTTCCGGAACCTCACGAGGGCGCACATGGTGAAGCTCGCCACCGGTCAGCAGATGGCCACGTTCCTGAAGAGCAAGGGGGTCAACCTGACCAAGCTCACGACCGCGCAGATCCGCGACGGCCTGAACGGTGCCACGCTCGAGGGGCTGACCCAGGTGCAGCGGAGCGCCCTCCTGAGTGACACGCCGCTGTGGTTCTACATCCTGCGAGAGGCGGAGCTGAACCAGGGGAAGCTGAAGGGAGTCGGCGCCCGCATCGTGGCGGAGACCTTCCACCGGGCCATCGAGGGCAGCCGGACCTCGATCGTTCGCGATCCTGCCTGGCGCCCGACGCTCGGACCCGACAACACCACGTTCCGGATGGTCGACCTGCTCTTGTTCGCCTTCGAAGGGAAGAAGAACCTCCTGGCTCCGGTGGGTTGACGAACGACTACTCGGGCGCGAACACGACCGGCACGCGCTCGCAGGCGTTGTTCTGGTAGCCCCACACGTTCCAGGGCGGCTCGATCGGTTGGACCCGGCCGTCGTCGTCCGTGGCGCGCGACCGAAGGACGTACTTCCCCGGTCGCGGGAAGTCCACGACGGCGCGCCACGCGCTCCAGGCACGCGGCCCGATCGGATCGTCGACCTCGGGCATCGATCCACGTCTCGCCGTCATCGATGCTCACCTCGACTCGGACGATCTTCGCTGTCCCGGACCACGCGCGCCCTCTCGATCTCCACGTCGGCTCCGCGCACCAGTCGGCCCGCGTCGTCGGGGATGCCCGGCGGCTCCATCAGGGCACGCGGCAGCATGCGGGTGATCCGCTCGCCGGCGAGGTCTTCGTCCTGACGCACCTCGTAGGACCACTGTTGGAAGCCGTCGAACGGCGTCGACACGGCCTGGATCTCGACCAGCCATTTCACCGACGCCATGCCGTACCAGCCGGGCACGATCAGTCGGGCGGGACTCCCGTGCTGCGGTGGGAGCGGCTCCCCGTTCATCTCGTAGGCGACGAGCACGTCCGGCAGTGCCGCCTCCGTCGTCGAGAGGCTCCGCTGGAACCGCTGCTCGACGCTGTCTTCGACGCCTCGATCGGCTCCCGTGAAGACGATCTCCACTGCCTCGGGGCTCACGTCGACCATGTCGAGGAGGTGCGACAGCGAGACGCCGTTCCAGACGGCGGTCGAGACGGCTCCGGACCGCCAGGGCTGCCCGCCCGGGAACGGATCCAACAAGCTCCGACCGTTGCCCGCGCACTCGAGCGTGACGGCCAACGAGGAGGATGGCATCTGCCGCAGGTCATCGAGGGTGAACGAACCCGGCCGCGCGACGAGCCCGCCGATCTCGAGCCTCCACGAGTCCCGCTCGACGGCCGGGATGTCGAAGTGGCCAAGCAGGTAGTGCAGTCCGGTCGGCGTCACGTCGTACCGGAGCGCTTCGAGCGGCAACTCCCGGTTGCGGAGCGCCGACCGGATGTCGTCGTCCGTGAACCGGCGATCCTCCGACGGGAGCGGCATCGCGCCGAGCCTATCCCTCGAGGGAAGGCAGGAAGGGACCGTCTGCGGCGCCCCTTCGGAGGAGTTTCGACCCTCCCGGGAATCGGGTATGGGCACAGCAGGCGTTACCCGACCGGCCGTCGACCCCTACCGCGAGGAGGGCCTGTGCCCGTCCGCTCCCGCGTCGTGCCCTCGCGCCCGGCGGCGTTCGTCGAGGCGCGCCGGTTCGTTCGGGAGACGGCGGCCGCGAACGCCCCGCGGCAGGTGCTGGACGACGCGCTGCTCCTCACGAGCGAGCTCGTCACGAACGCGGTCCGGCACGCCGGTCATTCCTCGGATGATCCGATCGAGCTCACGGTGTCCATCGATCCGACGATCCTCCGGGTCTCGGTGCGAGATCGCGGGTCCGGCTTCGATCCTCTCGAGCTCCGCACCCGATCCGACGAAGGCGGCTGGGGGCTCGACCTCGTCGAGAAGCTGTCGTCGCGCTGGGGTGTCGATCGTCGCCCGGAGACGTCGAACGTCTGGTTCGAGATCGACCTCCCGGGCCGTGACTCCTAACGCTCGAGGATCGAGCACCTTAAGCTGGGCGGGCCACATCCGGATCGCGGAGGAGCTCGTGCCCGAGCGCATCACCGACATCGAACGAGCCCGGGATGCGGCTCGCAGGGAGTCCTGGGCGGATGCGTTCGACGCGTTCGGCACGCTCGCCCCGTCCGAGCTGACGCCTCCTGATCTCGAAGCGTTCGCCGACGCCGCCTGGTGGCTCTCCAGGACCGAGGAGTCCATCGCTTCCCGCCAACGGGCCCACGCCGCCTACTCCGCCGTGGGCGACGAGTCGAAGGCAGCGGCCATGGCAGCACGACTGGCCGTCGACCACTTCACCCGGGGGGAGCCGGCGGTTGGGGCCGGCTGGCTGGAGCGGGCACGTCAGCATGCGCAGAACGCTCCGGAGAGTGCGGGTCACGGGCTCCTCCTCGTCATCGAGGCGACCGTCGCCCGGTACAGCGGCGATCTCGAAGGCGCGACGGAGCTCGCCGATCGAGCGGCCGACGTCGCGCAGCGGTACTCCGATCCCGATCTGACGGCGATGGCGACCCACACGAAGGGCCTCCTCCTCATCGCCGCGGGGAGGGTGCCGGACGGCGTGGCGCTCCTGGATGAGGCGATGACGTCGGTCGTGTCCGGCGAGTTGAGCTCGTTCTTCACCGGGATCGTCTACTGCAACGTGATCGGAGCGTGCTTGGAGCTGGCCGACGTCGGTCGAGCGAGCCAATGGAGCGAAGCCGCCCGCGTCTGGTGCGAGTCCCTGCCCCCGGAATCGCCGTTCCCGGGGATGTGCCGGATCAACCGCGCGGAGGTCGCGAGGCTCAGGGGCGCCTGGTCGGAGGCGGAGGCCGAGGCGACGCGAGCGTCCGAGGAGCTGCTCCGCTTCGATCCGATGGGAGCCGCGCAGGCCTTCTACGAGATCGGCGAGATCCGTCGACGCATCGGCAACATCCCAGGGGCGGAGGAATCCTTCGCACGCGCTCGAGAGATCGGTCTCGACCCACAGCCCGGGCTCGCCCTCCTCCGCTTCGACCAAGGGAAGAGCGGAGCCGCGGCGGCGGCGCTCCGCGTCGCGGCGGCGGCCGAGCCGGAGAGCCGCTTGCAGCGGGCCCGGCTCCTGGCGGCACAGGTCGACATCGCGCTCGCGATGTCGGACCTCGACACCGCGAGCGCGGCGACCGACCGACTGGATGCGCTCGCTTCCGACGTGGACACACCCATCCTCGTCGCGAGCGCGACCACGGCGCGGGGAGCGCTCCAGCTCGCTCAGCAGGACCCGACAGCGGCGCTCGGAACCCTTCGGCAGGCGTGCTCGACCTGGCAGGATCTCCGCCTCCCCTACGAAGCGGCCCGAGCTCGGGTGCTCTACGGACTCGCCCTTCGAGAGGCCGGGGACGAGGACGGCGCGCGATCCGAGCTCAACGCCGCCGTGTCCGCGTTCGAACGACTCGGCGCGGGCCCGGATGCTCGTTCCTCGGCGGCCCATCTCGACGGGAAGGACGCCCTTCCGCGTGGGCTCACCCAACGGGAGGCCGAGGTCCTGCGCCTCGTGGCAGCGGGCAAGACGAACCGGGACATCGCCGCCCTGCTCGTGATCAGCGAGCACACCGTCGCCCGGCACCTCCAGAACATGTTCGTGAAGCTGGGCGTCTCGTCACGTGCCGGCGCGACCGCATTCGCCTTCGAGCACGGCCTCGCCTGATCCCTCCCGCGGGATGGTTGGTTCTCACCACGGGGCACCGGAGCCCGTTTGGCTGATTCGGGCGATGAACACGCGATGTCGGCTCTCTAGCGTCCTCCTCGACCCGATCGAAGGAGGCAGCGATGGATGGGACGGATGGCGAGCGGTTCGACACGGTGATCATCGGCGGGGGTCAGGCGGGTCTCGCGACCGGCTACCACCTGAAGCGACTGGGCCTGCCCTTCGTGATCGTTGACGCGCAGGAACGCGTGGGTGACTCATGGCGCACGCGCTGGGACTCGCTCCGTCTCTTCACCCCCGCCCGATATGACGCGCTGCCCGGCCTCCCGTTCCCCGCTCCGGCCTGGTCCTTCCCGACCAAGGACGAGATGGGCGACTACCTCGAGACCTACGCCGAGCGGTTCGACCTGCCGGTGCGAACCGGGATCTCGGTGGATCGTCTCTCGCGGGAGGGAGATCGCTACGTCATCTCTGCCGATGGCCGTCGCATCGAGGCCGACCGCGTCGTCGTCTCGACCGGGGCGAACCGTGTCCCCAAGACGCCGGCCTTCGCCTCTCAGCTCGACCCGAGCATCCGGCAGATGCATTCGAGCGAGTACCGGAACCCGGCGCAACTGCGAGACGGCGCCGTCCTGCTCGTGGGCGTCGGGAACTCCGGGGCCGAGATCTCGTTCGAGCTGTCGCGGACACATCGGACCTGGTTGGCCGGCAAGGAGTCGGGCCAGATCCCCGTGCGCCACGGGACGATCCGAGCGCGGCTCGGGTTCAAGGTCTTCCGCTTCATCGGCCATCACGTGCTGACGCTCGGCACACCGATCGGTCGCAAGGTCCTTCCGAAGCTCGATGCGACGTCGGCGCCGCTGATCCGAGTGCGGAAGCAAGAGCTCTCCCGCGCTGGCGTCCAGCGCGTGCCCCGGGTGGCGGGTGTGCAGGATGGACTCCCCCTCCTCGAGGATGGGCAAGTCCTCGAGGTCGAGAACGTGATCTGGTGCACGGGGTTCCGCCAGGACTTCCCCTGGATCGATCTTCCGGTCTTCAGGGAGGACGGGCGGCCGGCGCACGACCGGGGTCTGGTGTCGTCCGAGCCAGGGCTGTACTTCGTCGGCCTCATCGGCCAGTACTCGTTGTCGTCGGAGGCGATCCCCGGAACCGGCCGGGACCCCGGCTACGTCGCAGAGGTGATCGCGTCGCGCTCGTCCACGGATGGAGCGACAGCCACCAGGTCGACCGCGGCCGCTTGAGTCGGGATCGCGCATCGCGGGAACGGACGGAACGATGGTCGCCCTCCCGTCGCTCCCGCTTTCTCCCCACGATCCCACCACGGTTCCCTCGGAGCGCGTTCTCGCGGTGACCTCCGCATCGGTGGCGGACCTCTTGGAGGAGGTCGACCTCGAACCCGGGGACCACGTCCTCGACCTGACCGACGGCACGGGGGTCGTGACTCGCGCCGTCCACGATCTGGTGCAGCCTGGCGGGACGGCGCGCGCCGTCGAGGCGGATGCCGATGCGGGAAGGACAGGGCTCCTGCCATGCGCGGACCTGTCCTTCGACGTGGCGCTGGCCCTCCACACCCTCGAGGCGTTCGCGGATCGCGGCCACGTGCTGTCTGAGCTGTGGCGCATCCTCTCACCCGGCGGGCAGCTCGCCGTCGCGGTGTGGGGGCCCATCAGGGCGAACCCGGTGTTCGCCGCCTTGGCCGATTCGCTTCGGCGCCGCGGAGGGCCATCGGCGGATGCTGCCGTGCACTGGTTGGTGTCGCTGTCGCACCCGGACGACATGCGCGCGCTCCTGGTCGGAGCAGGCTTCGACCACGTTCGTTCACGACGGCGAACGATCACGGACCCCGCGTCGTTCGAAGAGCTCATCGGATGGCTGCTCGCGACGTTCCCGCTCGGGGCGGCCATCAACACACTGCCAGCGCGCGAGCGCGCGGGGATCGTCTCGGACCTCGAGTGCGCGCTTGGACCGGGGACGCGGACCGTCGCGTTCACGACGGATCTCCACGTCGCGCGCAGGCCCGATCGAGTGGGCGGCGGGAGCGCGGCGGAGAGTTAGACGGCCTGGAGGCGCCGGGCGTCCGAGGGAACCTCGGTGACGTCGCCGGGAAGGGTGATCACGAAGCGAGCGCCGCCGTGCTCGCCATCCTCGATGAGCGCCGTGCCGCCATGGAGCTCGGCGAACTTCTTGACGAGCGACAGCCCGATGCCGACGCCACGACCACCCGCGCCGGCGCCCTGGCGGAACGGCTCGAACAGGACCTCTTTGAGCTCGTCCGGGATGCCGGGCCCTTCGTCCTCGATCACGAGCACGACGCCGTTGGACCGGCCGTGGACCCTGATGTGGACGGCGGTGCCGGCCGGTGTGTGGCGACGCGCGTTCACGAGGAGGTTCTCGATCACCCGCTCCACCTTGCCGGCGTCGACGTCGACGAGCACCTGAGATGCCTCGACGCGGATCGGGTGCGACTCCATCCCGGGGAGCTCCCGAGCGACGCGGCGCGCCAGCTCGCTGACGTCGGTCGGCGCGCGCTCGGGCTGGATGTGTCCGCGGTCGAGCCGGTCGAGGTCCAGCAGGTCGTCGACGAGCTTGTTCATCTTCTTGCCGCCCTGCTCGATCATGTCGAGCATCGTCGAGCGCTCGTCCTCGGTCAGCCCGATCTGCTCGGCGCGATGCAGGGTCTGGACGGACCCGAGGATGCCGGCGAGCGGCCCCTTCAGGTCGTGCGAGACCGCATGGAGCAGGGTGTCCTTGACCTCGTTCAGCTCGCGGAGGCCGCTCGTCACGGCCGCCTCCCGGTCCAGGTGATCCCACTGTGCGGCGATGATCCGGCGGAGGGTCCCCAGCAGGACGGCGATCGAGAGGAACGCCGCGAAGCGGAAGATCGCGTTCCACCAGGGAAGCAGGTCGATCTGCGGGTACAGGAGGTCGCTCCAGAGGGCGGCGCCGGTCGCCAGCGCGACGGTCACAGCCCCCCACCGCAGGCCGAGGTTCCAGGTCACGAGGCCGATCGGCATCAGGTAGAAGAGGGCGACCGAAAGGCGTGGGCCGAGGAGGTAGTCCATCACCCCGACGACCGCGAGGAACGCCACACCGAGCATGAGCGTGACACCCGGGGACTTCCCATCGAAGAAGCCCTCGGTCTGCCTCAGGACACGGCGCTCTGCCAGCTGATTGTCCGCCACGAGGAAAGCTTCGGCCGCATCCGTGCTTACCTTGAGTCGGGTAGCCCTGTCTCCCCGGAGAGGGGTTCAGGAGCGCCCACGAGCTCCCGGAGCGCTCGCAGTGCCCTGCCTCGGTGGCTGATCCGATCCTTCTCGTCGTCCGTGAGCTCGGCCATCGTCCGGTCCCAGCCCGCGGGGACGAAGATCGGGTCGTAGCCGAAACCCCGCGTCCCACGGGGCTTCGAGATGAGCGTCCCCTCACAGATCCCTTCGGCCTGGATCTCTCGGCCGTCCGGGTCTGCCAGGAGCGCGACGCACCGGTACCGAGCCGTTCGGCCGCTCGCCGGGACGCCCTTCAACGACCTGATGAGCTCCTGGAGGTTGCGCTCGTCGGTCGCGTCCTCACCGGCGAAGCGAGCCGAGCGCGGGCCGGGGCGGCCGCCGAGCGCGTCCACCTCGATCCCGGAATCGTCGGCGAGCGCCGGGACGCCGAGGGCGGCCGCCCCGGCCACGCCCTTCAGCCGGGCGTTCTCGAGGTAGGTGCTCCCGGTCTCCTCCACGTCGGGCCAGGGCCCCTCGTGGTCATCGACCGTCAGCCACTCGACCGGCCAGTCCGCGCAGATCCTCCGGATCTCTCGCAGCTTGTGGGCGTTGCGCGACGCGATCGCGATCCGTGCCGGGAACGTCACGTCAGCGATCGAGCGCGTCCTGCTGGACCTTCGTCAGCTCCACGACGCCCGCCGAGGCGAGGTCGAGCAGCTCGTCGAGCTGTGCCCTGTCGAACGGCGCCCCCTCGGCGGTGCCCTGCACCTCCACCAGGGTGCCCGACCCGGTCATCACGACGTTGCAATCGACCTCAGCGGCGGCGTCCTCGTCGTAGCAGAGGTCGAGCCTCGCCTCCCCGTCCACGACGCCGACCGAGACCGCCGCGACGCTGTCGAGGAGGAGGTCGCCCGGCACGAGTCCCGCTTCGGAGAGCCCGCGGAGGGCGAGAGCGAGGGCGACGTACCCACCGGTGATCGCCGCGGTCCTCGTGCCGGCGTCCGCCTGCAGCACGTCGCAGTCGACCGTGATCGTCCGGTCGCCCAACCGGCCGAGGTCGGTCACCGCTCGGAGGGACCGGCCGATCAGCCGCTGGATCTCCTGGGTCCGGCCCCCGGGACGTCCTCGGTTCACCTCGCGAGGCGACCGCTCGTTCGTGGAGGCCGGCAGCATCGAGTACTCCCCCGTCACCCACCCCTTGCCCGTGCCGCGCAGCCAGCGAGGCGCTTCGGTCGACACCGAGGCGGCACAGAGGACACGGGTCTTCCCCATCGAGAACAGCACCGAGCCGGCGGCCCACTCCTGATAGCCGAGCTCGTAGGCGACGGACCGGAGCTGGCCGGGCGCGCGGCCGTCCGGGCGCGCGCTCACCGCCCCACCTCGAGGAGCATCCCGGGGACCGCGATGTCGAGATGCCCGGCGAACGTCTCGGCCGCCTCTCGGATCGAGACGCGATGGTCGAGCTCCGGGGTGAGGTGCGTGAGGACCAGATGATCGACGCCGGCCGCGGTCGCGACCTCGCCCGCCTGCGCCGCCGACAGGTGGAAGGGGTAGAGCTTGGACGAGTTCTGGTACGTCGCCTCGCAGAGGAACAGATCCGCGTCCCGCCCGAGCTCGATCGCGTCGTCGCACGGTCCGGTGTCGCCGGTGTAGGCGAGCACCACGCCGCCGGCCTCGATCCGGTATCCGAGGGAGAGGACGCCGATGTGCTGCATCTCGAACGGGGTGATCCGGAACGGGCCGAGCTCGAAGACCTCACCGGCGACCGCCGTCCGGAAGTCGAACGCCTCCGCCATCACGTTGCGGCCGTTCTCCGCCACGAGGTTCGCGGCGATGTCGGTGAACCCGCCGGGCGACCAGAACGGGAGACCGGGCGCGCCGAGGCGACCGTAGTGCCTCGCGTAGAACGTGGGGATGATGTCGACGAAGTGGTCGGGGTGACCGTGCGTGATCAGCATCGAGCCCACGTCGTCGACGCCGACGACCTGCTGGAGCCGGGCGAACGTCCCGGTGCCGGCGTCGACCTGCAGGTGGTAGCCGTTCTCGCTGATCAGGTACCCGCAGTTCTCGCCGCCCGCACCCGGCCAGGTCCCCTGCGCACCGAGGACCGTCAGCTCCACGCACCCTCCACGGTCACTTGGTGCACTCCCAGATCGCGGACCTCGGGGCCGAGGAACACCTCCGCCAATCGCTGGAACTGCGACGGATCCCCGGTGGTGACGAACTCGTGCACGGGTCTTCCGTCGGCGGATGCGAGGAGGTCGCGGGACACGAGCTCACCGTACACGTCCTTGGCCGTTTCCTCCGCAGACGACACGAGCACGACGTCCGGCCCCAACTCGAGCTGGAGCAGCCCCGACAGCAACGGATAGTGGGTGCAGCCCATCACCAACGTGTCGATCCCGGCCTCCATGAGTGGCTCAAGATACCCGTGCGCGATGTCGCGCAGCGCCGTGGAGCTGGTATCCCCACGCTCGACATGCTCCACGAAGGCCGGGCAGGCCGCCGCATGGAGCGACACGGCGGAGCCCATCGCGCGCTGATACGCGCCGGTCGCGATCGTCGCCTCCGTCCCGATCACACCGACGATCCCGTTCCGCGTGACCCGGATCGCCGCTCGCGAGCCGGGATTGACCACTCCGACCACCGGGATGCCGGCCCCCGCCGCGATGTCACCGATCGCGGAGACCTCGATCGAGTTGCAGGCGATCACGAGCAGCTTCACCCCGCGACCGACGAGGTACTCGGCGATCTCGAGCGCGTACCGTCGGATCTCCTCCACGGGCTTGGACCCGTAGGGGAACCGCGCCGAGTCCCCCACGTAGATCAGGGACTCGTGCGGGAGGAGGTCGATGATCGCGCGCGCGACCGTGAGCCCACCGACGCCTGAGTCGAAGACGCCGATCGGACGCGGGTCGCTCACCACCACAGGGACTCGGAGACCTTCTTCTCCGCGGTCGCGACGTCGTCGGCCCATGCCTCCGTGGAGAGGTACTTCCAGCCGCCGTCGGCCAGCAGGCAGACCACGTCCCCGGCCTCCACCTCCGCGGCGATCCGCTGCGCCACGTGGATCACGGCCCCGGAGGAGATCCCGGCGAAGATGCCTTCCTTCGACGTCAGCTCCCGCGTCGCGCGCAACGCGGCGTCCGAGCGCACGAGGAACTTCCGGTTGACCTCGTCAGGATCGAAGATCGGCGGGACGAACCCCTCGTCGAGCGAGCGGAGTCCATACACGAGATCGCCCAGCTCGGGCTCCGCCGCGATCACCTGGATCCCACGGTCGTGCGCGTGCAGTGCCCGGCCGACGCCGGTGAGGGTCCCACCGGTGCCCATCCCCGCGACGAAGTGGGTGACGTCCGGGAGGTCGGCGAGGATCTCGCGGCCGGTGCCTTCTTCATGCGCCTTCGGGTTCGCGGGGTTCCCGTACTGGAACGGCATGAAGTACGCGGGGTCCTCCGCGAGCGCGCGCGCCACCTCGATCGATCCGTTCGTGCCCTTGTCCCCGTCGGAGAAGACGATGTCCGCCCCGAACAGACGGAGGAGGCCGAGCCGCTCCTGGCTCGCGTTGTCGGGGAGGACGACGGTGAGCCGGTATCCCTTGCGGCGGGCGACCATCGCGAGGGAGATCCCGGTGTTCCCGGACGTGGGCTCGAGGATCGTCTTGTCGGGCGTGAGCGCGCCCGATGCCTCGGCGGCCTCGACCATCGCGAGCGCGATGCGATCCTTCGTGGAGCCGGTCGGGTTGTTCCCCTCGAGCTTGGCCCACAGTCGCACGCCGGGGCTCGGCGACATCCCCGGCAGCCCGACGAGCGGCGTGTTCCCGATGGCGCCGAGGATGTCGTCGGAGCGGGTCACGGCCGGGATTATCCCAGTGCGTGCCCGGTGCGTGATCGGTCTGGGTGCCGCGTCCGGCTCGCGCCGGACGCGGCTCCCGATCAGGCGCCCTTCGCGTAGTCGCTCGCGCCGTACCAGTCGACGACCACGACCGGCTCGTCGCCGATCACCCACGCGTCATGGCCCTTGGGCAGCGACGTCACGTCGCCCGGCTTGGCGACGATCTCCGTCCCGTCGTCCATCCTGATGCCGAGGGTCCCGGCCAGGTGGTACTGGAAATGCGGGGCCTCACAGCTGTCGGTCCCAGCGATCCCCTTGAGATCCTTGGACCACTGCCAGCCGGGCTCGAACACGAGACGCCCCAACTCGCTCTCCCCGACCTTGAGGATGTCCGCATGGCCGCTCGGGAACTCGCGGACCTCGTCCGCGTCTTCGAAGCTTCGATGCTCCGTTTGTTGCATGATGGTCCTCCTTTCCTCCAGGTCAGGTGGAGACTGACCTACTAGTAGGTAGGATGTCAAGATGGCGCGAACAGAAGATCGGACGACGGAGACCACGGGAACGGCGGCCCAGATCCTCGACACCGCCGAGGGGCTCGTGCAGGAGCGAGGGTTCAACGGCTTCAGCTACGCCGACGTGGCCCGGGAGCTCGGGGTCACCAAGGCGGCCCTCCACTACCACTTCGCCTCCAAGGCCGAGCTCGGCGACGCCTTGATCGACCGCTACGCCGAGCGCTTCTTCGCCGCCCTGTCCACGCTCGATGACGACGGATCCGATGCGCTCGAGAAGTTGCGCGCGTACGCGCAGCTCTACGCCGACGTCTTCCGCGACGATCGGATGTGCTTGTGCGGCATGCTCGCGGCGGACTACGCGACCCTGCCGGAGCCGATGCGCGAGCGCGTGGTCCGGTTCTTCGACGACAACGAGGTCTGGCTCACCCGCGTCCTCGAGGACGGCCGGAAGGCGGGGACGATCAGGTTCGACGGTCCCGCCCGTCCGGTCGCGCGCACGCTGATCGGAGGACTCGAGGGAGCGATGCTCGTCGCGAGGCCCTACCGCGACCTCAAACGGTTCCGGGACGCGGCCGCGCTGCTGATCGGCGGGCTCGCGGTCGAGCGTTAGCCGGGCGAGCCGCCGGCCACCGCCGGAAGGATCGACACCGTGTCGCCCT
>CAVRUS010000018.1:0-57817 GCA_963724415.1 uncultured Actinomycetota bacterium
GAGGCACTCCTCGATCGTGGTCCAGATCGAGAAGCTGGGCGCGAACGCATAGCCCTCGACGACGAGGTCCGCGCCGTCCCGGACGCCGATCTCGTCGATCGACCCGAACAGCTCGTCGGCCGCGTAGCGCGCGAACACGTCGGACATCCCCGGCTCGACGCCGATCCCGACGAGCGCCAGGAGCCCACGCTCCTCCCACGCGGCGGCCCTCGCGAACTGCTCGTCCCCGAGCTTCACGCCGGCTTCCTGGTGCGGCCGCTCCGGATGGGGCGACGACAGGGACATCGCCATGTCGAGGTAGGTGGCGCCGGCCGCGAACGCTCCCTCGAACACGGGCATCACGAAGCGCGGATCGACGGCGTTCAGGATCGCGTCGCACCGGTTCGCGGTGGCGAGCTCGGCGACGGCAGCCGCATCGCTCGCATCGACGCGCGCCGCGGAGAAGCGACCGTCGCCGTAGCGATCGACGACCGTCCGCGCGCGGTCCTCGTCATGATCGGCGAAGACGATGTGCTCGTAGAAATCGCGTCGTGCGGCGATCGGCGCGAACGCCGAACCGACGCCGCCGCTGCCGACGACCAGGATCCTCATGGCACCCGAGCCTTCATCGTGGCGGAGTGTATCGGTCGTCCCGAGAGAACCTCAGCCCGGGCGAACGACGTCCGCGAGACGCGCGATCGTGTCCGGATCGCGTTCGTCGTCCAGCACGAAGAGCAACGTGTCGGCGCCGGCGTCCTCGAAACGATCGCGGGCCGCGCGTGCACCATCGAGGCCGACCTCTCGGAACCACAGCTGCACCTGCCTGCCGACCCGGCGGTCGCCGGCGAGCTCGTCGAGGCGTGCGGCGAGCTCCGCGAAGCGGTCCGCCTCCACGGACGACGCGTTCCACCCATCTGCGTGCGCGGCTGCCACGGCGAGGACCCCATCGCTCGTCCCCCCGACCACGATCGGCGGCGGTTCGATCCTCACGGGCCCGAGTGAGGCCTCGTCGAGTCCCAGGATCTCCTCCGTGACGGTCTCACCTCGCCAGAGCTCGGGGAACGTCCGGCAGCACGCCTCCAGGCGTCGCACGCGCTCGGCGAACGGCGGGAACGGCACGCCGGACACCCGGTGGTCATGCCGCGCCAGGTGCCAGGAGCCGGTGCCGAGGCCGACCTCGAGGCGGCCGCCACTCGATGCCTGGGCGACGGCCAGCTGCCCGGCGAGCAGGAGCGGCGGCCGCAACGAGACGTTGAGCACATGGACGGCGAGTCGGGCCCGGGAGGTGGCACCCGCCATCGCGGTCAGGAGGGTCGGCGCATCCCACGCGACGTTCCCGATCGGGGCCGCGCTCACGTGGTCGAAGCACGAGATGAGGTCGAATCCCGCGTCTTCGGCCGCCCTCCACGCGGCGAGGAGCTCGTCGAAGCTCCATCCCCACTGACCAGCCTTGACTCCGGTCCGCACGTTTTCACTCTCCCAAACCGCACCCGCTTCTCGCCCGAGATCGCAGCCGGCGCCCGGCGGTTCACAGGGCGGGATCGCTCTTGACAATCGAACGTATGTTCGGTATGGTGGGTGTCTCCTCCCCCGTGACCGGAAGAGGTCTCGGGTGTCCCCACAACAGGATCGAACCGCGGACGAGCTCGTCGACGCCGTCGACGCGGCACATCGAGAAACGTCGCGGATCCAACGCGAGATGCTCGGCGCGATCGCCGAGATGGATCGGCTTGAGATCTGGCGTGGCTCGGGAGCGCGCGACATGGCGCAGTGGCTCGCGATCCGCCAGGGCATCTCTCAGTGGAAGGCGCGGCGCTGGATCGCCGCAGGCCACGCCCTCGAACACCTGACCGACCTGGCCAGAGCCTTCTCGGCGGGTGAGCTCGGGATCGACAAGGTCGTCGAGCTCGCCAGGTTCGCCTCCTTCGAAACCGAGGCGGGGTTGATCCGATGGGCGATGTTCGTGTCCTGCGCGGCGGTACGGCGGAGGGCGGATCTCGAGGTCCGTCGGGCGATCGACGACGTGCGCGAGGCGGAGCGGAGCCGGTTCCTGCGGTGGTGGCACGTCGACGACGGGAACCGGCTCGGATTGGAGGCCGAGCTCCCGGCGGCGCAGGGCGCGATCGTCGCCGGCGCGCTCCAGAGGATCACCGACACGCTTCCGGTGATGCCGGGCGAAGAGGATCCGAGCTCCGTGGACGCGCGGCGCGCCGACGCTCTCGTCGCGGTCTGCTCGAGCCGGCTCGCGGACGACGCCGACCCCGATCGAGCCACGGTGGTCGTGCACGCTCGGCTCGGCGATCTCTCGGCCACGCGAGGGTCGGCGGAGGTGGGCGACGGGGGCCGGATCCACCCCGAGACCGCGCGGCGCCTGATGTGCGACAGCCGGGTGCAGACCGTGATCGAGGACGAAGAAGGTGAGCCACTGCGTCTCGGCAGGATGGCCAGGGAGCCCTCTGCCTCGATGATGCGGTTGCTCCGCCACCGCGACGGCGAGTGCAGGTTCCCCGGTTGCGGCGCGCGTCGGTTCACCCAGGCACATCACATCGTCTGGTGGAGGAACGGAGGCCGGACCGACCTCGACAATCTCATCCTCCTGTGCTTCTTCCACCACAGGCTGGTGCACGAGCACGGATGGAGGGTTCACCGCACGGAGAGCGGGAACCTCCGGTGGGTCGAGCCGGACGGCCGTCGGTACCAGCCGGGAGCTCCACCACCGGAGCCTGGTGCGGAGCATGACGCTCTTCCGATCGTGGCGGGCCTCGGCTCGCGCGGTCCCTGAACAGGGCTCACGGCGATCCGCGTGCGGCCCATGCGGCGGCGGTCACGGTGATCGGCTCGCCGGACAAGATCCTCTTGCACCGTTCGCGGATCGCCGCTCGCTCCTCCTCGGCGAGTGTCCCGACGTAGGCCCCGGCGGGGCCGACGCGGAGCTCGAAGGGCTCCCACCAATCGTCGAAGGTGGGCAGCTCGATCGAGACGAGGAGATCCGTCTCCTGGACATCTCGCAGCCCGACCACCTCGAAGAGCTCGGTGAGGTGGCCCGCCCGCGCGCCCGGGAGTTCCGATTCGTCCCGCACGTCCGCGTCGACCTCACGGGCCGCCTGCCAGAACGCGGAGATCGGAGCCCGATCGCCCGCGAAGTCCCAGACGCACGCCGCGACGACGCCGCCCGCGCGCGTGACCCTCGCCATCTCGGCGAGCCCGGCGAGCGGATCGGGCATGAAGTGGACGACGAGCTGGGCCATCGTGACGTCGAATGCATCGTCGGGATGCGGGATGTCGTCCGAGGACGCGCGCTGCACGTCGACCTCGGGGTGCCGTGCCGAAGCGGCCGCGACGAAGGACTCCGACGGATCCACCGCGGCAACTGCGTTCGGCCCGAGCCGCGCCGCGAGCTCGGCCGTCAGCGCGCCGGGGCCGCAACCGACGTCCAATGCCCGCTGACCGGCGCGCACCCCTGCGAAGTCGGCGAAGGGGGGCGCCAGCAGCGTCGAGTAGCGCCCCATGAAGCGGTCGTACGCATCGGCCTCGACATCGAAGCTCACGCCTCGACCCTACGTCAGCCCTCGACGGACAGGGCTCCCCTCATGCCCGATGTGGCTCCGAACTTGCAGGTGAACGCGAGCACGCCCGAGCGGGGGAAGACGACCTCCACCTCGTCTCGCGCGCGGACGCCGCAGGTGATGTCGATCCGTTGCCCGGGCACGCTGAAGTTGTGCTGCCGGACGCCTTCGTTCTCGAGCTCGATCGTGACGGTCGCTCCGGGCGGACCTCTCAGGACGGTGGGCTCGAAGTAGTCCTCATCCATCTCCATCTCGATCGATCCACCGTCGATCACGCGATCGTTCCCGTGGAAGTTGACCGCGTGGCCGCCGATCACGATGTGGTTCGGCTCCAGCTCCTCGCGTTCGAGACCCCCGCGCCGCATCCGACCGACCCCGTACTTCGTGTAGCCCACGTCGTTGCGCCCAGAGTGACAGGAGAAGAACTCGGGACCGAGCAAGGGAGCTCCGACCGACGGAGGGGGGCTGAGGCCCATGTTCCCGTACCCGGTGCGCGGCTCCTCGGCCGCCCTATCCGCCCCGTCGCTACCGCACGCAGGAAGGACGAGCGCGAGAGCGAAGACGATCGCCGTCCTCGTACGCAAGGCTGAGCCTCCCTCCCGTCGCGATCCGCCGCCGAATGGTGCGCGGCTTCATTTCTATCAGCCGCCCGGGTGGAAGCTGCACACCGCCGTGTCGCGTAGAACGTCGTCACCAGAGGAGGGCCCGGGGAGGTGGAGGTGGATGGGCCGCGGCGATCGCCCGCTGACTCCGGTGACAGGTTCGCTGCTTGGCACGCTGACCTGCGCAAACGCACGCGCTTGCGTGGCGGGACCCGGTCGACATCCGCCAACTCCCCGTTGTCCGCGGAGGATCGTTCTGGGTCGTCCAGAAGGTGACGGCTCACCTCGCGGCAGATCCGGGCAAGGCTCCGATAGTCGATCGCCGAGCTGCGGGAGCCTCAGGCCGGCGAGGTCGCTGACGGGTCGGGCGTTGCACTGGATCGGCCCGCTTCATCGTCCGAACGAGGATCCTCGACGAGGGGAGGACGAGCGACGAGACGTGAGGGCGACAGCCAGTGGGAGATCATTCCGAACCACGTCCCCGAGCCTGTTCCTGGAGATCGGTCACGCTCAGCGTTTCGGTCGTCGCCCCACGCAGGCGTTTCCTGAGTGCGGCTCGCCCGGTCCTCCGCTCCACGGCCGCCGGGCCCTTGAGTGCGTTGACCTCCTCCAGCCGGACGACCTCCATGTCGCCGAGCTGGCGGATCTGGAGTGAGCCTGTCTCCGACCATCGGCGGATCGAGTCTGGCTCGACCCCCGCCAGCTCAGCGGCCGCGTCGAGTGTGACCGATGCATGCTTGTCGACACCAGGTGTTGCTTCGCGATCTGTCATCTGCCAACCGTAGGGAGGCATCAGCCATTTAGCATCAGGCTTCCGGTTCCTACCTCTCGCTCACGTACCGGAGAGATGGTAGCCACGACTACCTAGTGTCCCCTCCTCCCCCCGCGACGTGATGTCGCGCACATCGCGTAGGTTCGTGAGCGTCAGCCCTCATCGTCGGAACGAAGGAGGGGACATGGGCAACGTGGTCATCGACATGAGCATGTCCTTGGACGGATACATCGCGGCCCCGAACGACACTCCGGAACAAGGGCTCGGCGAGGACGGGATGCGGCTCCATAACTGGGCGTTCGACGATCCCTCGGTGTTCGAGCAGGTGTACGGCGACCTGACCGAGAACACCGGCGCCGTGATCATGGGCCGCCGGTCCTACGACAACTCGATCGAGAACTGGGGTGGCAAGGGACCACTGGGTGATGTTCCGTGCTTCGTGGTCACGCATAGGCCCATCGAGGGCGCCGGCCCGATCTTCACCGTCGTCTCCGACGGGATCGAGAGCGCCCTCGCGAAGGCCCAGGAAGCCGCCGGCGAGAAGCGGATCGGGATCATGGGCGCGAACCTCGACCAGCAGTTCCTGGCCGCGGGGCTCGTGGATGAGATCCGGATCCACCTGGTCGATGTCCTGCTCGGCGGCGGCCGTCGGCTGTTCGACCAGCTGCCAGAGCGGACCGACCTGGAACTGACGGGGCTCAGTCAGACCGGCAGCGTGGCGCATCTCGAGTACCGCGTCCTCTCGTAGATGCTCCCGGTGATCGCGCCACCGTCAGCGCTTCGGTATCCGCTTGACTGCCGGCGTGCAGACCCGTCGGGATCGTGACGGTCCGGTGTGTCACCGTCCCGCTTGCATGACGATGTATTC
The DNA here is from genome assembly GCA_963724415.1 of uncultured Actinomycetota bacterium. Taxonomy (GTDB): domain Bacteria; phylum Actinomycetota; class UBA4738; order UBA4738; family HRBIN12; genus JAJNBA01. The sequence goes on from CAVRUS010000018.1 coordinate 5,788, forward strand.
GTCCCCATCGGTCCAGCACGACTGACCATCGACGTCGCCGCAGTGAGGAGGCGGATGATCGACGAACCGGGGGCACGTCCAGATGTTCCCGTCGAACGAGTGGAATATGGCCCCGCATTTCTGGAACGTCGCCCGCTGCGCCTGGGTGGCATCGACCGCGTCGAAAGCCTCTTCGCGGGTTCTCGATCTCCCTCGGAACTTCCGAGTCTCGGTGTTCATGCGCTCACGCTACAACCGAAGGAGCGGTTCTCATACCTGCCTCCGGCCGATGACGAGCAACCGCCCAGTTCTCTACCCGGAGCCTCTCCGGTGGAACCGGTCCCGGGAGGCCTTCGAGGAAGCCCTCTCAACGCGAGGGAGAGCGCGCAACCCGATCGAGTTGACTGTCGGCGCGTGGCGGGGTTACCTAGTAGAGCAACCCATCGGCCTCTCGAGAGGAGCCTCAGGTGAACTCTCTGGATCCGCAGAAGATCGCACGAGTCTTCGGCTGGCTCTTCGTCGCCACCTTCGTCACCTCGATCCCCGCCTACTTCTTCTTCTACGCCCCCCTGCGGGACGACCCAGCGCTCATCACCGGGACCGGCGCCGACCCCACCGCGAGCGTAGCGCTGGGCGCAGCCCTCGAGGTCTTCCTCATCATCGCCAACGTCGGCACCGCCGTGGTGATCTACCCGATCCTCAAGCGACAGAGCGAGATCGGCGCGATCGGCTATGTCTCCGCTCGGCTCGTCGAAGGCATGTTCATCGCTATCGGGATCATCAGTGTCCTCAGCTTCCTGCTCATGCGGCAGCAGGCCACGGCGGACACCGCTCTCGGCGAGGCGTTCGTCGCGATCTATGACCGGGCGTTCCTGGTCGGGCCGGGCTTCTTCGCGGGGTTCGCGAACGGACTGGTCCTGGGCTACCTGATGTACCGGTCCGAACTCGTGCCACGAGGATTGGCGATCTTCGGGCTCATCGGAGCTCCGCTGCTCATGGCGACGGCGATCCTCATCATGTTCGACGTGATCGAGCGCGGATCGTCCCTACAGGCCATCGCCACGATCCCGGAGTTCTTCTGGGAGCTGTCGCTCGGCATCTACTGCATCGTCAAGGGATTCAGGTCCTCGGCTCCGATCCTCGCCATGGATGAAACAGTCCGGGTCCCGGATTCGCCGAGCGCAACGCGAGAAGGCGTCTAGCGCCGATCACGCCCTCGCCCGGGGGCACCCGGCGCCGTACCGGCGGACGAACGCAACTTTGCCGCGACGAGCACTCAACGTTGCCTGAGATCGTTCGTTTGCCCTGCTGCGCCCGGAGGGAAACAATGGCAACGTGCAGAAACTCTCACTCGACTCCCTCGCTCGTCAGGAGCTCAAGCGAGCAGCCAACAATGAGAGCGGCCGGAGCGCAGAAACGATCGTCGGTGGACACGCAAAGGTGCTGCGTCAGACGGTGATCGCCATGAGGAAGGGCGTGGTCCACAACGAGCACGAGAGCCCGGGCGAGGCGACGGTGCAGGTCTTGCAAGGACGCGTCCGGATGTCGGCCGGAGACTCGTCCTGGGATGGTCGCACGGGTACGGTGCTCATCGTGCCGGACGCGCGCCACACGCTCGAGGCATTGGAAGACGCAGCCATCCTGCTCACCGTGGCGAAGCCAGGCTGACCAGCCGGCGCTAGAGCCACCACGCCGCTTGGCCCGATCGACGACTGACCATCCGAGAGTGGGTCCAAGCTGAGCGCTCCAGGCTGCCTCGAGGCGCCGGATGAACCAAGTCGGCTGAGGACAGCGAACGACTCCTGAGGGGTGCGTAGTCAGCTCCCCTTCTCCCTGTCCCAAGACATCTCAGAGTTGACCGTGGTCGGATGCTGCCCCGCGCCCTGGGCTGGACGGGTAGCCGCGGCCTTCGGCCGCCAGTTGGTAGCAGGGATCTCGTCCCCATAGGAACGGTCTAAGCGAAAGTCAGGAAGGAGCTACATATGACCGATCTGTCGAGCCACAAGGCCCGGCACCCCAGTGCTGTGAGGCGCGAAGAGGCAGGTGCCATTCAGAGTGAACGAGGATCGATGACGACGTTCGAAGCAACCGATCGGACGATGGCGGTGGAGTTCCCGTTCCCGCCCAGGGTGGTGTTCCGTGCTGTCGCAGATGCGATCTCAGACCTCCCTGGGATGACGTTCCACGAGTTCGACAGATTGTCGGGCCACGTCTACGTGACGACTGCCGCGAGCGCATTCCTCGGGGGAGAAAGGGTGGGAGTCTCTGTCCTCGACGCAGGATCAGGTCGAAGCCGTGTGCAGATAACGTCGGGCGGGAGGACCGCCTTCGGCTCTGCTACCAGGCACGGTCGGAACCGGAAGAACGTCGAGGAGATCATCTCCGCCACCAGCAAGGTGCTTGACGCTCATGGAGTGCGGTGGGCTCGGGAACTTGTTCTCGAGTCCGGGGATCATGGCACGTCAACCGATGTCGCGGCGAGGATCTCGCGCCTCGAGGAGATCTACGCTAACTCGCTGATCACTGAGGCTGAGTATCAGCGGCGCCGCGAGACCATCCTTCGATACCTCTGAGGCCCGCAGATCGCCGGAGTTCGGCCGCGCCGTGAGGCTCAGCCTTGTCCCAGGGCGCTTCGGAGTTGATCCAGCATCTTCTGCTCGCCTTCGCTGACTTGCACCGCGCCGAAGCCCATGAACCCGCCTTCTTTCGCGGCGTCCGCAGCCGCCTGCGCCGCCATGACGAGCCAACTGCGAAACGCTTGGGTCTCTTCGGGTGTTGCCTTCTCGGCGACGATCGCGTCGACGGCACGCAGTTCGTCGAGGATCTCAGTGCCAGCGGTTGCTGCACTCGTCGGCTTGAAGTTCCGCGCCGGGTTCTGTTTCTGTTGGGCCAAGGCCTGGATATCGAGGGCCACCGCAGCGAGCAGCTCTTCCTGGCTGGGGGGAACGGTGGCAGCGCGGAGCGTCGCCATCATCTCCTTCGAGATCTCGATCGGGCCGCCGGGGTCAGCGATCGTGATCGCCATCCCCGCAACTATCGGCGCCCGGCGCACGCGATCCCACTCGTCGTCGGTGAACGTAGCTTTCGACGTCATGGATTCTCCCCTTCATCGTCCAAGAACTCAGCCTACTCGTGGCGCATCGGCGGGGCCCGTCATCCGAGACGCCACGTGGCTGTTCGGATCGACCAGCCGGCGGAACGTCAGGCGATCGAATCTCCTAGGTCGGGCCGCGTTCGCCGGTCTCGAGCTCCCGGCACTCGCAGATGCTCACGCCGAGTGCCCAAGCGCCCCTTCCGACCGACCAGCCCGCCCGTCGCCGACCCTGATCGAGCATCGCAGGGACGCCGACAGGGAGGTAAGGCTAGCGGCACGTCAGCGAGGTCGGGAGGTCACGACTAAGGCAGAGCCAACGCCCAGCACGACCAGCGACGCCAATATCCCAACGAGTCCGCTGACCGCGGTGTTCTCGGAGATGCCCGCGCTCACGACTCTGACGCTGAAGCCGAGCACGAAGAGGCTGGCGAAAACCATGAGCGACCCGAGAAGTCTCACGTAGCTGCCCTCACGAACGTCTGCGGCCAGCCGTAGAGCTTGCAGTCCGGTCCCACGTCTCGAAGGTCGGCCCGCGCTCGCCAGCCTCGAGCTCGCGGTAGTCGCGGATGCTCACGACTCGGGAACGCCGCTCTCCGTCTTCACGGTCTCCATCGCAGCCCGGAACACGGCCAAGGCATCCGAGTCACCCTTCAGTGCCTCCCAGTGGCCGAACCACAGCTGGTAGCCCTCTATCGACAACACCTCGTACGTGCGCCAATCCTCATCCGGGTCCTGAGGGTGCGGTCATATGCATCAGGAACCCCGGCGCCTTCACGATGCCCTCGCGGAGTGCATCTACCGTGGCTTGGTACCCCTCTTGTGTCTGTCCTGGCACTTCGGCACTCATCATGATCGCCATGACTCCCCCTCTTCCGGTTAGATGGTCAGACCATGCCCTATCCAGCTTTCAGGCACAACTGAGCGCCGCCTAGTCCCCGAGGTCCGGATCGCGCGGAGCAGCCACCGCCGAACAAGGTCAGGACATGGCGGGTGCAGATGCCTCGCAGCTGGGTACTGAGAAAACATGACCAGTCGCAAGGTGTTCATCCGTCGCGGGCGTCATGCTGGCTGGTGGGTGCAGGGGCTCAAGGCCAACGGCAAGCTGTTCATACTGACCTGGTGGCCGACTGAGGCCATTGCCCGAGCCGTCGCCCGCTGGGTGGGTGGACGGAGTGGCGACGCCATCCCTCCTGAGCCCGACTAGACGCCGAGGTCCCGGATCGCGCGGAGCAGCCACAGCCGGATCACCTCGTCGTCAACGGGCCATCGCTTCCCCGCCTCCCGGGATACGTGGAGAATGCGCGGGTGCGAGTTGACACCTACTTGGAAGAGGACGGTCGCCTCTTCGTTCATGTGAACGAAGAGAAGGGGGAGCTCGCCGTCTGGCTGCACGAGCCTTTGGGGTGGTGGGGCTCGGAGTTTCCGTCGATCGCGTCCTCAACGGACGACTTCGATCTGGACACGGTGACCACCCTGGTCTTCTACGCGCGCCGCGAGGTGATGGATGGTTTCAAGGTGGTGGGTCAGTGGGACGATGTGCTCTGGGTCGACGTGGGGGACGTCGACGCGTTCATCGGCCGACTCACCCTGGATGAAAACGGCCGCACGTTGCGCACGATAGACGAGGTCGGCCTCATCACCGGGCCCGTGTCGATGATCGTGCTCTCAGACCTATCTGAATACGACTACTGAGACATCCGAGGGGCCGTGCCGAGGTCCCGGATCGCGCGGAGCAGCCGCAACCGAACCACCTCGTCGGTATCAGGTCTATCGCATCGACGCGCGACGCTGCCGGACGAGCACTCCCAACACGAGGGCAGCCGCAGCGAGCACGGAGCCGATCCCAACCACGAACTTGAGCACGATGAGGGAGCGTGCGGCGACGAACACGTCGTACTCGAGCCTGCATGTGTACGTGCCGGGCTCGACTAGATCCTCGACCAGTTCGCCGTGCGGACACGTCCCCGGCGGCATGGCGAATGCCGCTACCAGCCCGACGACGAGTACCACTGCCGCCACGACCAGAGTCGCCCTGTTGCTCACCCCACCCCCAGGTCCCGGATCGCCCGGAGCAGCCGCAATCGAACGACCGCATCCGAGTCGGCCATGGGGATCAGCGTGGCGAAGTCCGAGGCCGCCGGTAGCGCCACCAGTCGGCGCAGCAACGCCGTGCGGTAGGTCGACGGACCCTCGAGGATGCGTCGCAGCTCCGTCAGCGCCGGGAGACCGAGCGCCGCCAGGTGGGAGCGGATATCCGCGTCTTCGTCGAGGAGATCAGGTATCGGCGAGCGCCTCCTCCACCGCCTTGAGGCACTCCTTCGCGCTCTTCCCCCAGGCGATGACGTCTCGCGCGAAGTTGCAGTCCGCGTCCGAGATGACGACGAGGAAGGTCGATCGGGGTGGGTCCGACCAAACGACAAACCCGGCGGGCCATACGCCGTTCGCGGCCTGACCGAACCTCAGGGGCGGTTGCGGAACCGGTTCGCGTGCCAGGGAAGCGTCGATAACCCGTTCTGCCTCGACGCCCCACACGAAGATAGGAGGGTGCTTTCGCGTCGTCCTCACCCCATATCCGAGGACGAGCCCCATGCCTCTAGCGGCCCTCCTGATCGCATCGAACGCGCCTCGCGTCTTGGCCACTCCGTGGATCTCCGGGTCCGGCACGGGGCGCGTCGACACGTACACCTTGGACGGTGGCTCTAGCGCCATCAGGGTCCGGCGATACCAGCGGTTGGACGTCGCCTTCTCGATTGCCCGCGTCCTGATCACGCTCGTGAGCATGACATTGAAATCTCTCAGCGGATGTCGGCGTCCTCGTCGAAGGGGTTAGCGATCATCTCGGCGCTCCCTGCGGCGACGGTGACGGCGCACCACGCCCAATCCGAACCACACCACCGCCCCAAGGATCGCGGACGCCAAGGCGACGAGCCAAAGGGGCCAGTTGAAGCTCCAACCGAGGAAGTCGAGCTGCGCGTCCTCGGTGTTCTGGATCATGAATACGAACAGGAGCCCTACCCCGATGAGCGATGCGATCGCTCCACCACCGAGTCGGCGTCCCTCCGACCGAGAGCTCGGATTTTGCATGACCATCCCCCTTCGGGATATGGGATTACGAAGCCGAGTCTAGGGGGGCGCGATGAGCCGGATAAGCAGCCTTCGCACAGCTCCGCGAGCGCGGGCGGGCCCAGCGCCGCCAGGTGGGAGCGGAGGTCGGCGTCTTCGTCCAACAAGTCAGCCACCAGCGGCCAGCCTACGACGAGTAGCCGCGGCGCCCACGGTCCCCGTGAGCACGACTATATTTACTCAACGGCTCTAGGTCGCCGCGGAAGCTCCCCAGTCCCCAGGGCAGTCGTCCTCCACTTGGTTGTGACGGCAGTCGTTGGAGATGATGACTACAGCGGCCGTTAGGGCAACGACGGCCAGCACCACGGCGATGACAGCAGCTCGCTTCCACATGCCGGAAGTATCGACGCGGGGTGGCGACGGCTCAAGGCGCCGCCAAGAAAGTCTGCGGCCAGCCGTACAGCTTGCAGATCCGGTCCCATGTCTCGAACGTCGGCGTGCGAGCGCCGGCCTCGAGATCCCGGTAATCGCGAACACTCACGCCGAGGCGCCACGCGGCTTGACCGACCGACCATCCGGCCTGCCTGCGATCGTGCTCGAGCTTCGTGGGGAGCATCGCCACGGCGGAACCGTATCTCGCTGCGGCGGGGATCAGTCGGACGGATGACCTCAGGTCGAGCTAACGGCGTCCGTCAGCCCGTCCACGACACAGCAGTTGTTCCCCTCGGGCCAGTCAGTGACCACGGCGAAGGTGACCACCACGAGGGCCGCGAGCAAGACTCCCCCGATCAGCCACTTCCACATGCCTCCGGATGCTATAGGCCGAGCAAGGAGAAGGGCCCCCACTGTGTACGGGGGGCCCTTCCCTTCTGGCTGGCAGTCCGTCCCGCCGGCCTACCCGACGGTCCCGCCGGGTGGGTGAGCGAACGCAGTATCGCCGCGCGGCGGGGTCGAGGGACCTCGAGGATGCGCCGCAGCTCGGCTAGCGCCGGGAGGCCGAGCGCCGCCAGGTGGGAGCGGATGTCGGCGTCTTCGTCAAGGAGATCAGGCATGCGCACCCCTAGGGTCCCGCCTCGCTCATGTCATCGATGAGGCGAGCGACCATCTGACGCTCCGAGTCTGTCAACTGGAGGAGGATCGCAGTCATCAGGTCCAACTCGTTCTCCGACCGGTCTCGCTGGCTCCACAGCTCGCGGAATACGCGGCGGCGTGTCTCCTGATCGCTACCTAGGACTGGACGGAGACTGTCGCGGGCGTCGGGTGACAGAAATGTTGATCCGCGAGCGGAGCTCGTACTCGGTTCCGTCCGAGCCCGTTCGCCGATCACCCGGCTGGGGCCATGGCTCCGGCAGCTCCCGGCGTCCATCCGCGGTCCAGTAGCGCCAGCCCCACCCGCCGTCGTCGTAGGGCACCTCGTTGTCGAGGATGAGCGTTCCTCCCGGCTCGAGGTGCTCGTACATGCGCCGGAGCGCTTCCTCGTCCTGGTCTCGGTCCCCGCCGAGCCCGAAGCCTCCACACACGTAGATCGTTCGGTACCTCCGGGGCAGATCGAGCTCCGTCCACGTCGAGGCCCGCGTGGAGATACGGGATGAGCAAGCGGCCCGTACCGCACGCCACGTCGAGTGCCGGCTGCCCCGCTTCGACGAACGTTCGGAAGTACGCGATCTCCGGCCCCTCGTTGTGGAACTCGGCCCACCACCTCGCCACGACACCGTGATGCCAGGTCTGCGGCTCGGTGGCGGGTTCCTCAAGGGTCACCTGCCCATCGTGGCACGCCGTCACCGGCTCGGTACGTGCGGATGCTCACGCCGAGCTCGTATGCGGTTCGCGCGACCGAACAGCCGTAGCGGCGCCGATCGGCCGCGAGCATCTTGGGGAGCATCGCCATCGGAGGACCGTAGGCATCGTGGGAAAATGAGAAACCGCCGGAACCCGAAGGCCCCAGCGGCTTCTCGTCTTGAACGTGTTCGGCGGCGCTGCTACCTGTGAACCAAAGTCATGCGCGCCTCATCAAGAAGAGGACGCCGAGCACGACCAAGACCGCCACGACGATGCCAACGATCCCGATTCCTCCTATGCCAGCTGCAAGCATTGCCTTCCTCCTTCGGTCGGATCCATCTCCCGGCGACTCACAAGCCAAGACCGGCCATGATCACCGCGAACATCAGCGCCGCCACCGACCCGATGAGAGCCGCGGTCTGACCCAGCTCCTTCCTCAAGGAGTCGGCCCGCTTTGCCATGACGCTTCCATACCCACCGAGACGGGCTGGCAATCACGCTGTCCGTGAACTCGAAATCTCCGTGCAACGGCGAACGGTCAGGTCGTTGGACACCGCGATCGCTTCGGGCTTGTAAGACCATCGCTTGGGAGAGTCCGAACAGTGTGAGAGGCCCTCGCTTTGTACGAGAGCCTCTCTTCGATCCGGGCGCCGAGCTCTGGCCGAGAGGGTTGCCGCACGGATCGAAGCCGGCGGCAAGCTCCATCGGTCCTCACGAAGGAGGTCTCCCGTCACCTGCCGCCGACTCCGATCAGGTGGATTCCCACAGCCCTGACCGTGCAAACCGGTTGGGTAGAAGTGTCCTATCGTTCACCTCGAACGCCCTCGGCCGGAGGGACCCCGGAGTTTGAACGCCCGTTATCCGGGAAGAATGGCCACTCCCCGGCCGAGGGCGTTCCTTGGGGATCGGCTTGCTCAGGGAGACGACGATGACAGCTCGATCTCCCTTCTTGCTCGCACCGAGTACTGCAGCCACGCCCCGGGTATGAACCGTTGAAAGCCAATATCGAGGAGGCGAACCATGGGTATGTGGAGCACCATCCTGGGTTTCGGCGCCGGTTACGCGCTCGGGGCGAACAAGGACAACCAGTCGATCAGACGGATGCGAAGCGGTGTGATGGCTCGTGTCTCGGACCGGATCCCGTTCGCGGGGTCCTCTTCCGAGGCGCTGGTCGATGTCCGACCGATCCGTGAGGTGATGACGCCATCGCCCCGGACCGTCACGCCGGGGACGTCTCTCGCCGATGCGGCGCGGGTGATGGCCGAAGACGACATCGGCGACGTGCTGGTCGCGGAGTCGAAGACGGAACGTCTTGTGGGCATCGTCACGGACCGGGATATCGCCATCCGCGCCGTCGCGGAGAGCCGGGACCCCGACTCGACCAGGGTAAAGGATGTGGTTAGCAGCGAAGTCGTATCTGTCGCTCCAGGGGATACCGTGCAAGAGACGCTCGAGCTGATGAAGGGGCTGAACGTCCGACGGCTGCCAGTAGTCGAAGGCGGGCGAGCAATTGGCGTCGTCTCGCTGGGCGATCTATCTGTTGAGACGGACGTTGGCTCAGCCCTCGCCGACATCAGCACCGCCCCGCCGGACCGTTGATGTGGCCACTCGCTCGACCTCCCGCTACGCCCGACGCTGACGCGGAGGCGCCGCGCGGCCCCGCTCGGCCGACCAGCCGGCGCTGCGCCGACCGTCGGTGAGCATCGTTGGCAGCATCGCCACGGCCGTATCCGGTGCTCGCGGTCAGCAGTCCGACGGCACGGCGCCGATCGCGGCTTGGATTTGCGCGAGCTCGTCGTCGGTCACGTTCGACCCACCAGGACCATATGGGTCCTCTGCATCGTCCTGTATCGACAACATCGCGTCTTTCTCCGGACAGTCACCATCGTTGGGTGTTCCCCCGGATCCGGTGGAACCATCCGAGCCGCACGCCGCCAGAGCAGCCGCAGCCGGACGACCTCGTCGGTCTCTCTAGGCTGGCGCGAGACGAAGGAATCCGGCGTTGAACTCCGGTTCGACGATCAGCGGCACGCCGAACTTCTCAGCCGTCGTACGCATGCCTTCCATCGCCCGCTCGCTCGGCTTCCCGTAGAACTCCCAGCCCCGGGGCTCGATGAACTCGTACGCTGCGGCGGCCCGATCATCGGCACCCTCGAAGTGCTGGTCCATCGCGTCGGCGTCGGGGAAGGCGTGCAGGAACGAGATCCGTCCGCCCTGCTCGTCCAGGTAGGAGAGGAACAGGATCGTTCGAGGCTTCCCCTCACGGATCCCCTCGACAGCGCCCCCGCTCATGCGTTTCAGCTCGTCGAGTGCGCCCTCCTTGACCGCGAAGTGGCTGATGAAAACGACCGGCTCCGACATCGGCCCCACCTCCCGCGTCGGAGTGTAGGGCTACGCGGACGACCACGTTGACTAGACGGTTGCAGCTCGGCAGACACGACGCAACGTGGAAAGGTCGCTCTACAGGCGACCGATCAACGCCCGCTCGCACCGTTCCCTCCTCCGGTGTCGTTCAGACCTTCCGCGATCTCAAAGAGCCTCCTGGTTTGGAGGCGCAGCTCTTCATCGGTGGCCCGGTACCAGTCGTCGATCGCTCGACGAAGGGTGACCGCCTCCTCCCGCCACCGGTCGCATTCGGCTTGGAGCTTGGCGTAGTTCTCCCGCCACGCCGCGTCGTTGGCCGTCGCGCCATTGCGGAGACGTTCGCGCAGCACCTCGTTCTCTGCCTGCAAGTCCTGGAGGAACCGGGCGGTGTCGACCTCGTTCATCTCGTGGTTGTCAGCGTCTCCTCGGGCGTCGTTCCCATTGACGGTGCTCCCACTCCCGTCCTACCCGACATGCCGTACCTCTAAGCCCGTAGCCGTGGCCGCGGCTCGAACGGGGCGGCAGGAGCACCCGGTGACGCTAGACGCCGAGGTCCCGGATCGCCCGCAGCAGCCGCAGCCGGACGACCTCGTCCGTGTCGGCCATCGCGATCAACGTGGCGAGATCTGCGGAGGTCGCCCGAGCCATGAGCGCCCGCAATACCTGGGTCCGGTAGGGCGAGGGCTCCTCGAGGATGCGGCGCAGTTCGGCCAGCGCCGCCGGGCCGAGCGCCGCTAGGTGGGAGCGGATGTCGGCGGCTCCGTCGAAGGGATCAGTCGAGCGCCGCACTCCCACGGCTTACCCGCATCCCAGGAAGTCAATCCGTCGCCTTCCCAATCGGACCGATCCGCGCCGGCTGGCCGAGCATTCGAACTCCCTCGGCTCCTCACTCGTATTGCCCTCACCGGACAGTCAGAACGAAGAGCCGAGCGCAAGGGGTGGGCTCCCGGCAACCTCCGCCATGACGGTCAAGCGACGGATCGCCCGTCGATCTGAGAGCAGAGGAGGCCCCGTATGGCGGAGCCATGCTTTGCAACCGCGTCGTTGACCCGAGGGACGGGCCGACATCGATCCTCTTGCACCTCACCTCGGTCCGATCCGATCCGAGCGCGGAACCATCGGTGGTTGTCCTGGTCTTCGTCGCGCCGATGCTCTTCGGTCTAGTGATGCATCCAGGGTTAAGAGTTGACGCAGCCGCGGTTAAGAGATGACACAGGCGGATAGCTCCCACGGCGTCGCGGGTATCGCCGCTGCCAAGGCACCAGTTCAGGCAGACGGAAGAGGAGGCAATGTCATGCGACGCACTGAATCATGGAATGGTCTGCGTTCTCGGAACCGATCGCGAACACCTTGGACGCTCGCGGCTCTGTCCGTGTTCGTCCTCGTCGGGCTCGCACTCGGGCAGGCATCGTTGACGGCCGTAGGAGCGGAACCGACCAAGTCGCCCACCCCGGCACCGGCCAAGTCGGCACCATCGCCCACCCCGGCACCATCGCCCTCCCCGGCACCATCGCCCACCCCGGCACCCTCGCCCGCCCCCGTCGCCACCGCTTCACATCTCACCTCGGGTGGCGTGATGCTCTCAGGGACGTCGAGCGTCAACACCGCGTTCATCTCGCCGGACCCGACGCAAACCGTCCTCGTCTACGTGACCACCCTCATCGGCAGCGAACCGGCGCCGATCCCGACCCTGACCGGCGGCCGCGTCACGTGGGTGCCGATGCTTTCGGTCGTCAAGACAACGGCCGATGGCAGTCCCGGTCCACGCCGTCTCACACTCTTCGCCGGCACCGGAGTCGCCGCAGGACCCTTCACCTTCACCGTTCCTCCCGTGACGAGGCAGTATGTGTCCTGGTCGATCGTCCAGGCTCGTGGCAGCGTGGCTCAGGTGGGGAGCACCGGGACCGCGCTGGCCGGTCCACCTGCCACGGTCACGCTGCCGAACGCTCCGACCGGAACGGCGATCGCCGGGTTCCTCATCGGGTCCGGATCCACGATCAGTGGGGAGTCGGGTGCTACGAAGCTCGGTCAGGGCAACACGCCCGCCTTCCCATCGTCGACCTCGACGTACGTGTCAGCCGCACGGACCATCCAGGTGACGTGGACGCCGGACGGTCCTGGCCACTACCTGGGTGTCATCGTTGAGATGAAGGTGTAGGGCTCCGCCCATCAGACCGGCGCTCACGCCGAGTCGCCACGCGACCTGCTCGACCGATCAGCCTGGCTGCCTCCGATCGTCCTCGAGCATGCCAGGGAGCGCGGCCGCTCAACGAGCCTAGGCGATGACGAAGACCGTCCGGCTCATCTGCCGCGCGGAACGCTATTGGCTGCGACGATCTCTGTCGCCTGGACCGTCGGCGCTCGCCTGACTGGCCGCCCTCCCGACCTCAACGGAAGGGTGGGGGGATGCCGGACTCGAAATCATGTCGGAAGGCCCCGGATGTACTTCGTCGCCGGAGAACTCGATATGGCGACCGTGCCTCTAATAGACGCGGCGATCTGGGTGCCAGCGCGGGCCGTGCCGAAACACACTCTGACCTGCGGGAGTGGACCCAAGGGGATTCGAACCCCTGACCTCTTGGCTGCCAGCCAAGCGCTCTACCAGCTGAGCTATGGGCCCGGAGGATGCCGAGTCTAACGGGCAGAGGAGACCGCGCCAGGTTCCTCCCAATCCAACCGCGGCGCATCGCGCCAGAGGCGCTCGAGATCGTAGAACGCGCGCTCGTCCGGCCCGAACACGTGCACGACCACGTCGATGTAGTCCAGGAGCCACCAGCCGGCGTCGCCCTCGCCCTCTCGCCGTGCCGGGCGGACGTCGAGCTGCTCCCGGAGGGCGCGCTCGATCTCGTCGACCACCGACCTGATCTGCCGGGTGGACGTCGCCGTGCAGATCACGAAGTGGTCGGTGATCACGATCAGCTCGCTCACGTTCAGGACGACGATGTCCTGGGCCTGCTTCGAGGAGGCGGCGCGGGCGGCGGCGGCGGCCGTGTCGCGGCTCGGCGGGATCGTCCCGCCGCTCCGCTGCTGGTCCCTGCTCGTCACCCGGTGAAGTCCTCCCCCACGATGATGGTGATATCCCCGAGTCCCGATGGTACCTGGGACACGCCGACGCGCCCGACCCCGAGGGCGCGGCGGATCCGCCGAGCGTCCGCGAGCGCATCCTCGCTGTTGGCGATGATGCGCGTCCGCTCGTAGCCGAAGACGTTGGCGTTCTGCGACAGCACCACCCGGAACCCGAGCGGCAGCACCGCCGCGGCGACCCCCTCGCCCAGCCCGGGCGTCCCTGCACCGTTCTGCACGATCACGGGGACAGGGCTCGACACGCCGAACCGCTCGAGGACCGCGCGGTCCAGATCCGGCTGCAGCGGAACCGTGACGCTGCCCGCGACGGAGGTGGTGGGGAACAGAGGCGACGGCGGCGCCGCGGGCTCCTCGCAACACGCGGTGGACGCCCGCGAGGCCGTCGGATCCGACGAGGTCTTCCTCGGCGAGGCGGACCGGGCGCTGCAGGAGCGCCTGCACGACCGCGGCCCATCTCGCCTCCCCGCCCTCGTCCTGGACGGCGAGCAGAGCCGCCACCTGCTCTCCGCTCAGCCGGGCGAACCCGGGGCCGAGGTTGCCCGCATCCGTCACGTAGAAACCGGGCACCCGCACACGGAGCCCGTTGCCCCTATCCACCACGGCGGCGAGCCCCTCGAGATCCAAGACGGCCACGTGATCGGCCCACGCCCCGAACGTGTTCGAGACCGCGACGCGCACCCCCTGTGGATCCAAGGCGGCGACGTCGGGGGCAACCACGTCACCTTGCCCGGGCACCGTCAGCGACAGGTTGAACGGCACCGTGAAGAACGACGGTGCCCGATCGCCGACGCGCGATCCCACGAGCGCGAGCAGCGGATCGTCGGTGCCGACGACCTGCAGGACCAGCAACTCGGACGTGGACGCCGACCCGACGACCGGAGCCGGGCCCGGGCCCCCGCCGCCGGAAACGTCGCCGAGGCGCGAGATGGCGTAGACGCCGGCGGCCGCCGTCAGGACGGCTGCGAGCAACGCCGCGGCGCGGCGCCGCCGTCCGGCCGCGCCCCGCGAGACCCGGGTCGCCACCGCCATCAGCGGTACAGCCCGGCCTTCTCGATGTAGCTCTTGACGCCCTCGGGAACGAGGTATCGGATCGGGCCGCCCGCATGCACGCGGAGGCGGATGTCGGTGGAGGAGATCGCGAGCGCCGGGATGTTCATCACGCTCACCGCGTCGCGCGCATGGTCCGGCACCTCGAACCCGGCGATGTCGTAGCCGGGACGGGTGGCGGCGATGAAGTGCGCGAGCTCGAACAGCTCCTCCGGTTCCTTCCACTGGAGCATCTCGAGGATCGCGTCGGCGCCGGTCACGAAGAACAGGTCGGCATCGAGCTCGGCCTTCAACGCCCGGAGGGTCTGCACCGTGTAGGTGGGACCGTCGCGATCGACCTCGATCCGTGACACGGAGAACAGCGGGTTGCTCGCCGTCGCGATCACGGTCATCAGGTACCGGTCCTCCGGCGGCGAGACGACCTCGTGCTCCTTCATCCACGGCCGGCCGGTGGGAACGAACAAGACGCCCTCGAGCTCGAACTGCTCGAGCGCTTCTTCTGCCGTCACGAGGTGGCCGTAATGGATCGGATCGAACGTCCCGCCCATCACCCCCAGGCGTCGTCCCACATCTCGAATCCTACGGCCGGGGGGTGCCTCGCTCCAGGAACGCGCGCAGATCGGGCAGGTGTTCCTCGTAATGCCGGGGCCCCGACTCCTCGAACCACTCCCAGGCGCTCGCATCGACCTCCGGAAGCCTCGAGAACGCCTGGCGCATCGAGGTTCTGCCCTTCGCGAACCGGATCCGGACGACGTCGTCGTCGAGGCCACGGCCCATCTCGAACCAGGAGTCATTGAGGGCCTGGGTATCGGGGTCGCTCTCGCGATGCGTGCCCGCGGCGATCCGCCCCAGCACGGTGGCCGCTTCCTCAGCCCATGCCGCCACGTGGTACATCACGTCCTTCGGCGACCAGCCCTCATCGGTCACGGACGGTTCGTCGAACCGATCGGGCGGCACATCGCCGAACGCCTCCGTGAGCTCGAGCCAACCCCGGTCCTCATCGGCCAGCAGTTTCTCGACCCGTGCGTTCACGCTCGCCGCCGATCCTCCGCCGGATCGGCCTCGCGGCTCGATCGACTTCGGGCCGATGGACCTCGGGAAGGAACTCGAAGGTGCGATCGCCGATCCGGATCTCGTCACCTCGCCGTGCCCCGGCCTTGGCGAGCTGCCGCTCCACGCCTTCCTTGATCAGCTTGCGTTGGAGGTCGGCGACGGCACGTTCGTCATCCAGGTCCGTCTCGTGGACCCACCGCTCGACGTTGCGGCCGACGACCCGCCAGCCACCCCTCTCCCGAGCGATCGTGAACCGAGGCCTGCCCGGCCGGAGCACCACGTACGGTGCGCGGGGCGGCTGCTGCGCCGCTCCTTGACGGGAAAGCTGTTCCAGCTGCGACCCCAGGAGATCCAGACCCTCACCCGTCACGGCGGACACCGGCACACCGCGGATCGCGTCCGCCGCGTGCGCCGGCTCCTCGATGAGGTCCGCCTTCGTGCCCACGATCAAGGATGGCCGCTCCGCGAGCGCCGGGTCGTAGGCCCGGAGCTCCGCCCGGACGGTCGCCAGAGCCGCGGGTGCGTCCGGAGACGAGAGGTCGACGACGAGGACGAGCGCTCGACAGCGCGTGATATGGCGCAGGAATCGGTCCCCGAGCCCCTTGCCGTCGTGCGCGCCCTCGACCAGTCCGGGGATATCGGCGACGACGAACCGCTCGTCCCCGGCCTCGGCGACGCCCAGGTTGGGCGTGAGCGTCGTGAACGGGTAGTCGGCGATCTTGGGCGTCGCCGCAGTGAGACGGGACAGGAGCGTGGACTTCCCGGCGTTCGGCAGCCCGACCAGACCCAGGTCGGCGACCGTGCGCAGCTCGACATGGATCCGCCGTTCCTCCCCCGCCTCGCCTGCCTCGGCCGTCCTCGGCACGCGGTTCTTGGGCCCGGCGAACCGCGTGTTGCCCCGGCCGCCCCGGCCGCCACGCGCCACGACGGCCTCGGCCCCTTCGCCCACGAGATCGGCGAGCAGCCCCTGATCGTCGAACACGACGGTGCCGTCAGGAACGCCCACCACCAGATCCTTCCCGTTCCCGCCGTCGCGACGTGCGCGGGCGCCGGGCTTGCCGGGCTCCGCACGGAGGTGTGGGTGATCCGCGAACCACGCGAGGTCGTGCAGGTTGCGTGTCGCGCGGAACACGACGTCGCCGCCGCGGCCGCCGTCGCCACCCTCCGGCCCTCCCTTCGGCTTGTAGGGCTCGCTCCGCATGGCCGCGGAGCCGTCCCCGCCGCGGCCGGCGCGAACCTCCACGTCGACCTCGTCCACGAACGTCATGCCGAACAGCCTAGGTGGTCGACCCCGGTGGTCGACTGGGCCGCGAGGCGCGAAGATTGGCTTGTGGTCGAACCCGTCACCGTCTGGATGGTGCATCTCGGGCTCGGGGACGGGAGGAAGGCCGCCGAGGTGCGCGGCACCCTCACCCTGGGGAACGATGGACTCGAGTTCGTCGAACGCAAGACCGGAGCCGACGTTCGGTTCGACTACACCTCGATCCAGCGTGCGAAGCGGGTGCGCGGCTCGCCGGTGCTCCTGATGGACTGGCGCAGAGGTGAGGAGTCTCGGAAGACGGCCTTCTACTTCTCGCAGCCGCCCCCCCTGGAGCCCGTGCCACGAACGGCGACGATCGAGCCGCGCGGTCCGCTGGGTCCGTTCACGCGAGCGACGCCTTCGAAGCGACAGGTGGCGCGGATGAACCTCGGCTACCTCCGCTCGACGAGCATGACGAACAAGAACGTCGTGAAAGCGTGGGCGAGAGCGATCTCGGAGAAGTTACAGCTGGCGCGCTAGGCGTCCGCGAGCACCGACGCGTACTTCCGGCCCCGCGACTCGTGGAACTCGATCGTCCCGTCGCGGAGGGCGAACAGGGTGTCGTCCCCGCCCTTCCCGACCCCATCCCCGGGATGGATCCGGGTGCCGCGCTGGCGCACGATGACCGCGCCGGCGGAGACCGCTTCACCGCCGAACGCCTTGACCCCGAGTCGTTTCGAGGTCGAGTCCCGACCGTTCCGGGACGAGCCGCCACCCTTCTTGTGCGCCATGGTTCGAGGCTACCAGCTACTCAGAGGCCGCTGCCGCATCCGCGGCATCCGGCTTCGACTTCTGGCCGGTCTTCTCACCGGCCGGCTTCTCTTCTTCGTCCTTCTTGGTGTCCTTCTTGGCTGCCGCGCGCTTGGCGGGGAGCTTCACGTCGGTGATCTCGAGCATCGTCAGGAGTTGCCGATGGCCCGCCTTCCTCGCGTAGCCCGACTTCGGCCGGTACTTGAAGACCTTGACCTTCTCGCCCTTCTTCTCACCGAGGGGCTTGGCGACCACGACCGCCTTGGCCGCCTCGGTCCCGACGTGTGTCTTGCCGTCGCCGTCGACGACGAGCAGCGGATGGAACTCCACCGTCTCGCCCTCGGCGACCAGCTTCTCGATCTCGATCACGTCGCCGACCTGCACCCTGTGCTGCTTGCCGCCGGTCTTGATCACCGCGTACATGGCTGTTCCTCTCCTGTCTCGTCAGCTCTCGTCGTAGGTCACGATGATGCCGCGCCCCTCGCACTGAGGGCACGTCTCCGAGAAGGAGTCAACCAGACCGCCGGAGACACGCTTGCGGGTGATCTGCATGATCCCGAGCGGGCCGATCTCGAACACCTGCGATCTCGTCTTGTCGATCGCGAGCGCCTCGCGCATCGTGTCCTCGACCTTGCGCTTGTTCTGCTCCAGCAGCAGGTCGATGAAGTCGATCACGATGATGCCGCCGATATCGCGCAGGCGGAGCTGGCGAGCGACCTCGCGGGCCGCTTCCAGGTTCGTCGTCAGGACCGTCTCCTCGAGGTTCGTCTTGCCGACGGCCTTGCCGGTGTTGACGTCGACGATCGTCATCGCCTCGGTCTGTTCGATGATCAGATAGCCACCTGAGGGCAGCCAGACCTTCCGGTCGAGGGCCTTGTGGATCTGCTCGACGATGCGGTGCTCCTCGAACGCGCTGAGGGGGCCGCGGTGGAGCGTGACCTTCGACGCGAGGTCGGGGGCCACGTCGCGCACGTACTCCATCACCTTGTCGTAGACGCGGTCGGAGTCCGTGACGAGCCCTCGGAACTCCTCGTCCGTGAAGAGATCTCTCACCACGCGGACGGTGAGCTCGGGCTCCTCGTACAAGACGTCGGGGGCCTTCACCTTCTTGGCCGTCTTCTGGATCTGCTCCCACAGCGCGATCAGGCGCTCGAGGTCCTGGGTGATCTCCTCCTCGGAGGCGCCCTCCGCGGCCGTCCGGACGATCACGCCGTGTTGCTTCGGCTTCACCTTGTTCAGGATCGACTTCAGCCGCTTGCGGGCGTCGTCCGAGAGCCGGCGGGAGATCCCCGAGACGTCCTGGTCGGGTGCGAGGACGAGGAACCGGCCCGGGAGCGAGACCTGCGCCGTGAGGCGAGCGCCCTTGCCACCCATCGGGTCCTTCGTGACCTGCACCATCACCGCTTGCCCGGACTTCAGCACCCGTTCGATGCGTGGCGGCCTGCCTCCTTCGAGGTCCTCCGGTGCGTAGTTGACCTCGCCCGCGTACAGGACGCCGTTGCGTCCCCGGCCGATGTCGACGAACGCTGCCTCCATCCCGGGGAGCACGTTCTGGATGCGACCCAGGTAGACGTTGCCCACCATCGAATGGGACCCGCGGCGCGTGACGTAGTGCTGCACGAGGGTGTTCTCCTCGAGCACGGCGATCTGGTCTCGCTCCCCGTGCTCGGTGATGACCATCAACTTGTCGGTGATCCGCGGCGGCGTGATCTGCGGCTCGCGCTGACGGCGGCCACCCCGGCCTCGGATCGAGCGCGAACGCAACCCGCGCGTGGGTCCACCGGACGCCACCTGCTCCTCGAGCGTCTTCGGGCCTCTGGATCGCTCGGGCCGTTCCGGGCGTTCCTTCCGGTCCTGTCGTTCCTGCCGAGCGGGGGCTTCGGTGCTGCCCTCACCCGCATCAGACCGCTTCCGGCCGCGTCCACCGCGGCGTCGTCTCTTCCTTTGCGTCCCCGACCCATCGGGGGGCTCGTCCGCCGACGCGTCCGCCGAAGCATCCGTCGACGCGGCCGTGCGATCGTCGGGCTGCGCGTCGTCGCGTTGGCTGCCGGGCGTCTGCTCGGGCTCCTTCACGGCGGCGCCGCTCCGGCTCCGTCCTCCGCGTGTCCCCTGGCGGCCGCGCCCGTCCTGGGCACCGTCGTCCGTGCGACCCTCGGCCGGCTCGGCGACGTCCGTCCCCGTCTCGTCCCGCGCGGTCCCGGTGGAACCGCCCCGGCCACGGCCTCCGCGGCCTCGGCCGCCTCGGCTGCGCCGACGCGGAGCCTGGGGGGCGTCTGACCCTCCCGCCTCCGCGGGTGGACCGTCGTCGTCCGTCTTCGCCGGAGCCGGCCGTCGCCGTGCGGGCGCCTTCTCGGTGTCCACCGCCGCTGCCCTGTTCCTCGGAGACCGGCTGGGCGCTCGGTCGGCGGGTGGCTCGGCCTCGGGCCGCGTGCCTGCCTCCCTCAACTCGTCAGGGGCGCGCTCGGGCGCTCGGGTGGCCGGCTCGCCCGACGGATACGTCGGGCGCTGGAAGATCGGGGGGAGTCCGTCCGCGGGCGTCGCTTGGCGCGGCGCCGCCTCGGTCTCTCGATCCATGGTTACTCCCTTCGCTCGGAGCGAGGGGACGGTCCGGATCCAGCACGGACGGCTGTGGAAGCGCGGTCGTTCGCGATGAACGTTCCATCGCCGGCGCAGCGGCGTTCGCCGCGCGCCGGGCTGATGACCTGCTCGTACAACTGTCGGTCCTGTCCGGGGCCGCGCCGCCTGCCAGGCGATCCCTTTGCTATGACTCGGGGCCGCCGGCGGCGTCGCGCGCCACCTCACTCGCTTCTTCCCCCATCACGAGCGGCGCATCTCGGCTGCCGGCCCTGATGGGGCACGTCTGTGCATCGAGGATAGCAGTCCCCGTGCGGTCCAGGTGGGAGCGATCGTGTCGGGAGGGCTTCTCGTGAGGCCAACAGACCCTCGGCCTCCCCCTCAGGAATGGCCCATGCCCGTTGTGAGCTAGTCACTCCTAGCTAGGAAACGCCATCGACCGTCCCCCTGAGGGAACCCCGCAGGTGCGGGATACCGAAGGACCCACCTGGATGCCGACACTTCTCCTAGATGGCCCTCCATTCCCTCCCCGTCGCTCCAACCCTCCGTCCCCACATCCGGGTTGCCGTCGTGGACGACAATCCGGGGTTCCGAGAGACCCTCGCGTCGCTGCTCGGGACCGAAGAGCTCATCGTGGTCGGCGCCGCCGCGAGCGGCGCCGACGCCGTGAGCCTCGTGCGTTCGACCGAGCCGGACGTCGTCCTGATGGACGTCCGGATGCCGGAGATGAACGGCATCGAGGCGACGCGGCTGCTGAAATCGGCCTTCCCCGAGGTGGGGATCGTCGCCCTCACGGGCGTCGAGGACCAGGATGCCGTGCGCGAGATGCTGGTCGCGGGCGCCTCCTGCTACGTCTTGAAGGATTCCGACAGCGAGGAGATCTTCCACGCGATCCGTCAGGCGGCCGCCGGCGGCGGGGTGATCTCGTCGGTGGTGACGCCTCGGGTGATCGGCGAGCTGACCGAAGCTCTGGAGCGGGAGCGCCGCCGGTCACGCCAGCTCGAGCTGGCACAGGAGGCACTGCTCGAACGCGCCGCCCGGCGCCACGAGCTCGTGAGCCGGCTCGGCCACGAGCTCCGAACCCCCGTCACCGTGATCCTCGGGATGGCGCAGACCCTTTCCAAGGGGACGGGCACCACGGATCAACGGGAGGAGATGCTCGGCGCGCTGGTCATGCGCGCGCAAGGACTCGCTCGACTCGTGTCCCGCCTCGAGGGGGTGGTCGAGGCGGGCCTCACCGAGTACACCGACGTGATCGACGTCGCGGAGCAGGTCGCCCGGATCTCTCCACGGATCCATGTGGAGGGTCCCGGCCGCCCGATGCTCGCGACGCTCAACCGCGTCGCCGCTCTCAGGATCCTCGAGGAGCTCGTCGAGAACGGGCTCGAGTTCTCCGGGGAGGAGGATCCGGTCCGCATCCGGATCGAGGAAGCGTCCGCCGGCATCGAGGTCCGCGTCGTCGACCTCGGCTCCGGGATCACGGAGGACGCCTTGGAGCGGATCTTCGAACCGTTGGAGCAAGCCGAGGAGCTGCACACCCGCACCCATCAGGGCGTGGGCCTCGGTCTGACCGTGGCGCGGATGTCGGCTCGTGCGATGGACGGCGACGTGACCCTCGAGGAGACGGGGCCGCACGGCTCGGTGTTCCTCTGGCGCGTCTCCAAGAGCCCGTTCGCCGACGCTCCTTGAGCGGCGCATCTCCCTGAGCGGCGGCGCTACCTGAGCGGCGCAGCTACTTGAAGCGCCGCATGTGCACGTTCAGCAGGATCCCGACCCCGATACAGCTCGCGAGCATCGAGCTCCCGCCGTAGGACAGGAACGGGAGCGGGATCCCGGTGATCGGCATGATGCCGATCACCATGCCGATGTTCACGAACATCTGCACCGCGAACATGATCGCCACGCCGCTGGCGAGGTAGGTGCCGAACGGATCCTTGGACAGGAACGCGATCCGGATCGACCGCCACAGCAGGAGCGCGTAGAGCGTCAGCACGAACGTGGAGCCGAGGAAGCCGAACTCCTCCCCCGCGACCGTGAAGATGAAGTCCGTGTGCTGCTCGGGAACATAGTCCAGGGTCGTCTGCCGGCCGTGCAGGTACCCCTGCCCGAACAGCCCGCCGCTGCCCACCGCGATCTCGGCCTGGTCGAGGTTGTACCGGACGTCGGCCGGCGTGTTCTCGCGGTCGAGGAAGGCTCGAAGCCGGTCGAGCTGATACTCCTTCACCACCCCCAGCTGGAACGCGGCGGCGATCAGCACCACGCAGATCGCGACGAGCGCGGCGAGATGCCTCCCCCGAACGCCCGCCACGAGGAACATCCCTGCCGCGATGGCCACCATGACGATCGACGTCCCGATGTCGGGCTGGATGAAGACGAGAAGCAGCGGGACCAGGGCGACCCCGCAGAGCCGGATCATGTCCTGGACGCTCGGCTGCGTGTGCTTCATCTCGGACAGGCTCGCGGCGAGCATGATCACCAGGCCGATCTTGGCGAACTCCGACGGCGTGATCTGGAAGCCCGCCACCTCGAACCATCGCTGTGCCCCCGCCTGGGAGGAGCCCAGACCGGGGATCCGCACCAGCAGCAGCGAGACCACGACCCCGGCGTAGATGAAGCCCGCGTAGACCTTCAGGAACCGATAGTCGAACGTGGCCATCACGAGGACGAGGATCACCCCGAGCGCCGCGGTCACCATCTGCTTGTTGACACGGAGGAACGGGTCGAGGCGATCCTGGCGGAGGGTCTGGTTCGTCGCCGAGTAGAGGAGGAAGAAGCCCAGGACGAGCAGCATCGCCGTCACCAGCAGGAGGAGCCCGTCGATGTGGCGGATCGGCCGGCGCTCGTCCGCGTACACGCGCCCCGCTACGAGGTCCATCAGTCCTCCTGCTCCCCGAGCTCGGGCCCCTCGCACGGCGTGCGGTAGATGCGGCTCATGATGTCTCGCACGATCGGGGCGGCGGTCTCCGCGCCGAACCCGCCCTGCTCCACGGTGGCCACCACCACGTATTCGGGATCGTGGGATGGGACGATCCCGGCGAACCACGAGGTGTCCTGGAACGGCGGCCGCTCCGCGGTCCCGGTCTTGCCGGAGACGTCGAGCGGGCATCCCGAGAACACCGAGGACGCCGTGCCCCCGTTGGTCACCCCGCGGAGCGCTTCGCGGATGTACTCGAGCTCGGCCGACGTGTAGCCGAGCGGACGGCACCTCCCGCCGACCCGCCTCACCACGCCCCCGTCGCGGTCCTCGATCGTCGCGACGAGATGCGGCCGGCAGAGCCGTCCGCTCGCGAGCGCCGAGTAGGCCTGCGCGACCTGCAACGGCGTCGCCTTCATCTCCCCCGAGCCGATCGCGAGCAGGATGTCGATCCCAGGGATCCATCCGTCCGGATACACCTCGGGATGCTCGGCGACGTAGGCGCGGTCCGGTACGGTGCCGACCGCCTCCGCCGGCAGGTCGATCCCGGTCTCTCGGCCGAAGCCCCATCGCCGCATGGAGCGCTGGAGCTCCTCCTCGTTCGTGTCCGCGTCGCGGAAGTAGAAATCGCTCCCGAACTTGTAGTACTGCGTGTCGCAGGAGACCTTGAGACCACTCGCGATCGACAGGAACCCGGCGCTCTGACCGTCCCAGTTGTGGAAGACGGCGCCGGACTCGTCGCCCGGGTGCACGTACTCGGCGGGGCAGTCGTACGACTGCTCGAACGACGCGATCCCCTCCTTGACGGCCGCGAGCGCAACGAACGGCTTGAACGTCGATCCGGGGGCGTAGGTGATCTGCGTGGCGCGGTTGAGCATCGGCGCCTGCGGGCTCTGGAACAGCAGGAGGCGCTGGGCATCGGTGAGCCCACGCACGAACCACGCGGGGTGGTAGGTCGGCCACGACGCCATCGCGACGATGCCGCCTGTCGCCGGATCGAGCACCACGACGGCACCGGCGTTCGCGACGAGGTTCTTCCCCGAGCTCTCGTCGAAGACCGTCCGAGCATTCTCGATGCCCTCGAGGAGCTCCTCTTCGGCGATCCTCTGGACGTCGAGGTCCAAGGACAACCGCAGGTCGTGACCGGGCTCGGCGGGCATGGGCTCGAACTCCCGGAGCACCTCCCCGTCGGAGTTCACGAGGAACCGCTCCTCCCCCGGCGTCCCACGGAGCCAGCGCTCGTAGGTGGCCTCGAGACCGGCCTTCCCCACCAGGTCCGAAGGCCCGTATCCCTCGAATCGCCGGGCTGCGATCTCCTCCGCGTTGATCTGCCCGACCCAGCCGACGAGGTGCGCACCGAGCTGACCCTGCGGGTAGGCCCGCACGCTCTGCTCCACGACCTCGACGCCCGGGAACCGTTCCGGCTCCTCGCGGATCTTGAAGAAGACCTCGTCGGGCACGAACTCCGCAACCGGCACCGGCTGGTAGCTGTAGTAGAGCTTCGAGTCGAGCGCCTCACCGAGCTCCTGTGCCGGAACGCCGAGGATCTCCGAGAGGTGTGCGAGCGTCGCTTCGGCTTCGTCCCCGAGTTCGTCGCGATTGATGCGGACCTCCAGGCTCAGCCGGTTGTGGACGAGCCTGCGTCCCTCGCTGTCGAGGATGTCGCCGCGAAGCGCATCGGTCGTCACGGTCCGGAGCGAGTTGTCGCGTGCGTCGCGCTCGTGTTGCGGCCCCGCCAGCACCTGGAGGAACCACAATCGCGTCGACAGGGCGACGAACATGAACGCGACCACGAAGGCCAGCATCTTCAGCCGAGATCCCGCTCGTTCCATCTAGAAGCGCACCACCCTGCCGGCGGTCGTCGCGGCCGCCGCCCGGCGCAGCACCGGGTAGAAGATCGGCGTGAGGATCGCGCCGTAGACGGCCGTGAGCAGCACGACCCTGGCGATGTAGCCGAAGGGACCTTCTTCCTCGCCGAGGAGGAAGGCGACCCCCTGGTGGAACGCCACGCCGCTCGCGGTCCCGACGGCCACGAGGATCGCGGGGAGGAGAGGGGACGGGGACGTGATGTATTGCCGGGCCAGGCCGACCGTGTAGCCGAGCAACGTGAGCGTGAGAGCCGTGATGCCCTTGGGCGTGTTCAGCATGAAGTCCTGCGCCAGACCGCTCACGAACCCGACGACCGCGCCCTCGGCGGGGCCCCGGAGCGCGGCGAAGACGACCGTCACGAGGTAGAGCAGCTCCGGCTTGACGCCGAACATCGTGACCTTGGGGAAGACCGTCGTCTGGAGCAGGAGCGCGGTCACGATCACGGCGATCAGGATCACGGTCCTCCTCACGGCGAGCCCTCCGCCGCGTCTTGACCCCGCTTGATGACGAGGACGTTCTCCAGGGTCGAGAAGTCCACGGCCGGTCGGATCGTGACGAAGGACTCCACCGAACCGGGTTCGCTGAACGCACGCGACACGGTCCCGATGAGGATGCCGGGCGGATAGAGCCCCGGCTCGCCCTCGACCTGGTACCCGACGGTGAACACCGATTCCGGCTCCGTCTGGCTGACCTCGACGCCCGGGCCGAGCAATCGCATCCGCAGCTCGTCCTCGCCGCGCCCCTCCACCATCCCGGCCTCGTGCGTCGTGGAGAGCCTCGCCGGGACACCGAACCCTCGATCGATCAGGAGCTGGACCACGGAGGAGTTCGGGGTGACCCGGATCACCCGCCCGACGAGCCTCGGTGCGTCCGACCCACCCGTCACGACCGGCATGTTGACCGCGACCCCGTCGTCGGATCCCACGCCGAGCGTGATCGTCCATTCGAAGTTGGAGAGGCCACTCGCGATCACCCGTGCCGGGATCGTCTGGGGGAGGATCGTCTTCAGGCCGAGGAGCCGCTCGAGATCCTCGATCCGCTGCACGAGCTCCTGGTTGAGCTGCTGCGTCGTCTTGAGGTCCTCCACCTGTTGTTCGAGCTCCTCGTTCTTCTGGGCCAGAGACGGCAACGCCGCGAGGCTGCCGAAGAAGTCGCTGATCGGTTGGACCACGCCGGAGACCGCCCGCTGCATCGGTGCCAAGGCGCTGCTGATCGCCCGGCCAGCGGCGTCCAGCGGTCCCTCCTCGCCGCCTCGATAGTCCACGGTGATGATCGCGAGGGAGGCGGCGACGAGGATGACCACCAGGAGCCTCGCGGAGCGGGTTCGTTGCCGGATCGCCACGACGGCGGGTTAGCGCCGACTGGTCGACGTCACCAGGACCCGCTGCAGGACCTCGAACTCCTCGAGGCACTTCCCCGAGCCGAGCACGACCGCCTGGAGCGGGGTATCGGCGATGCGGACCGGCATCCCGGTCTCGTGCCGGAGACGCTTGTCGAGGCCGCGGAGCAAGGCTCCGCCGCCCGTGAGCACGATGCCGTGGTCCATGATGTCCGCGGCGAGCTCGGGTGGGGTCCGGTCGAGGGTGGTCTTGATGGCGTCGATGATGGCGTTCACCGGCTCCTCGATCGCGCGGCGGATCTCCTCCGCGGCGATCGTGATGGTCTTCGGCAGGCCGGAGATCAGGTCCCGGCCCTTGATCTCGGCGACGAGCTCCTCGGGCATCGGATAGACCGATGCGATCGCGAGCTTGATCGCCTCCGAGGTCCGCTCACCGAGGAGGAGCGAGTACTCCTTCTTCACGTGTTGGATGATGGCCTCGTCGAGCTCGTCGCCGCCGATGCGGATCGACGTCGACGTGACG
The DNA here is from genome assembly GCA_963724415.1 of uncultured Actinomycetota bacterium. Lineage (GTDB taxonomy): Bacteria > Actinomycetota > UBA4738 > UBA4738 > HRBIN12 > JAJNBA01. The sequence continues at coordinate 32,520 of CAVRUS010000018.1, forward strand.
ACGCCGCCGAGCGAGATCACCGCGACCTCGGTGGTGCCGCCCCCGATGTCGACGACCATGTTGCCCGTCGGCTCGTGGATCGGGAGACCGGCGCCGATCGCCGCCGCCATCGGCTCCTCGATGATGTACGCGCGACGCGCGCCGGCCGCGATCGTCGCCTCCTCCACGGCGCGTTGCTCCACGCCGGTGATCCCGGACGGCACGCAGACGACCACGCGCGGTTTCGCGAGGAGCCGCCGCTTGTGGACCCGTTGGATGAAGTACCGCAGCATCTTCTCGGTTACGTCGAAGTCGGCGATCACGCCGTCCTTCAGCGGGCGAACGGCCTGGATGTGCGAGGGAGTGCGGCCGATCATCCGCTTCGCCTCGGCTCCCACGGCAAGGATGGCTCCAGTAAGGGTGTTGATCGCGACGACTGACGGCTCGTTCAGGACGACTCCGCGCCCACGGACGTACACGAGCGTATTCGCCGTCCCGAGGTCGACAGCCATGTCGCGACCAAGGAACCCCAAAACCCCCTCCGACCCCTGTGGTCGGGGCGTGGGGGAAGAAGATCTCTGAACCCTCTCGGCCATGCGGTTCGCCCTGATTGAACAGGGTTCGATGCGCACTGGCAACTCAGCACCCGTCGGGACACGCTTCGGAGTGCTGCGAGGCCTCCCTACGGCGCGATGTTCTGGTTCTGGTGGAACAGGTTGCCCGGGTCGTAGGCGCGTTTGACCTCGACGAGCCGATCGTAGTTGCCTCGGTAGTTGGCCCGGATCCGGACCTGGTCGTCCTCGGCCATGAAATTGATGTACCCGCCCTCCTCCGAGAGCGGAGCGGTCGCGTCGTAGTAGTCGCGGACCCACGCGGTGTTCTGCTCGTTGTCCGCCGGATCCGGCCACATCCCAGCGATCACCGTCGCGAAGGTCGCGTCGCGGTACGCGAAGGCGGTCTCGTCGGACGCGACGCGATGGCACGCGCCGTTGATCGGATAGATATGGACCGTCGAGTTCACGACCGGCACGTTCGGGCCATGTTCCAGATGCGCCGCGATCGCGTCGTCGCTGAGCTCCTTCACGAAGTTCGCCTTCCAGTAGTGCTGCAGACCCGGTGGCACGAGGCCGTCGAACGCGCTGTTGAGCGCCGGGTACGGCATCGGCCCGACATGTTCGGCGACCACAGGAGCGACGTCGTGCAAGGGCTTCAACATCTGCTCACCCTGATCGATCGGGCCCGCCCAACACGCGACGAACGCGAGGAACGTGTCACCGTGTCGCTCTTCGGGGACGAACGGCAGCGGCGGCGCTATCTGCCACGCCGGGAAGCCACCGAACTCCTCGGGCGCGTCGGCGATGAACTCGCGGAACCAACGGAGGACATCTCCGGCGTCGGCGACCTCGAAGAACATCGGACCGCCGTAGATGTCGGCGACGGGATGCAGGCGGAACTCGAGTGACGTCGCGACACCGAAGTTCCCCCCGCCGCCGCGCAGCGCCCAGTACAGATCCTCGTGCTCGTTCGCGTTCGCCGTCACCACCATTCCGTCGGCCGTCACGACATCGGCCGAGACCAGGTTGTCGCACGACAGGCCCGCGCCGCGGGCGAGATAGCCGATCCCACCGCCCAGGGACAGACCGCCGACCCCGGTCGTGGAGATGATGCCTCCGGTCGTGGCGAGCCCGTGGGCGTTCGTGGCGTCGTTGAAGTCGCCCCACGTGGCGCCTCCTTCCGCCCGGGCCGTCTTCGAACCTGGATCCACGGAGACCGCCCGCATCCCGGAGAGGTCGATCACGACGCCATCGTCCACCGTGCCGAATCCCGGGACGCTATGCCCCCCACCGCGAACGGCCAGATCCAGCCCGTTCTCGCGAGCGTGGTTCACCGCCGCGACGACGTCGGCGGTATCCGTCGGGCGGACCACCACCGACGGGCGCTTGTCGATCATCGCGTTGTGGACGGCGCGTGCCTCGTCGTATCCGGGGTCGTCCTCGGTGATCACCTGGCCACTGGTCCGGCCGCGCAGCTCTTCGACGGTCGATGCCATCACTCCCCCTTCCGTTGCGGACCCGCGCTCAGCCCGCGCGGCGGGGGTGGAGCCGCGGCAGGCGGTTCGCACGGGTCGATCGGTCGCCGAGGAGCGTACGCCGGAGGCCATGACCGCGCAAACCGGTCGAGGGACGAGAACAGCCTCGGCACGCGAACGGATAAGCTCGCCGCCCGTGATGGACCTACCTGCGGTCGCGATCGTGTTCCCGGGACAGGGGTCGCAGTTCGTGGGGATGGCCGATCCGTGGATCGGCCATCCCGCGGGCAAGGCGACGCTCGATGAGGCATCCGATGCGATGGGGCGTGACGTCGTGGCGGGGTGTCACGACGACGAAGCGCTCGCGACGACCGAGTTCGTTCAGCCGGCGATCCTCGCGTGCGACGTCGCGGCGTTCCACGTGCTCGAGGCGCAGGACGTTTCGGCGCTCGGCGTCGCGGGGCACTCGCTCGGTGAGTTCGCGGCGCTGGTCGCGGCGGGCGTGATCTCGCTCGACGACGCCCTCGATCTCGTGGTCGTGCGGGGCGCCGCGATGCAGCGGGCGGGTGACGAGCGACCGGGCGCGATGTCGGCGCTCCTCGGCGTGGGGTCGAACGATGCCGCGACACTGTGCGACCAGGCTCGCGAAGACGACGTACTCGTCGTCGCCAACGAGAACTCGCCCGTGCAGGTCGTGATCTCCGGTTCGATCCCCGCGGTCGAGCGAGCCGAGGCGATCGCGAAGGAACGGAAGGTGCGAGCGGTCCGGCTCCCGGTGGCGGGCGCGTTCCACTCCCCGCTGATGGAACCGGCTCGCACCGCGATCGACGAGCGGATCGATGCGATCGCGTTCTCCCCGCCCCGATGCCCGGTCGCCGAGAACGTCACCGGCGCGCTCGTCTCCGACCCGGACGAGCTCCGCTCGCTCCTTCGGCTCCACGTCGTGTCACCGGTCCGGTGGGAATCATCGATCCGCACGCTCGCCGATGCGGGGGCCGACGTCTTCCTCGAGGCGGGCCCCGGCGACGTGCTCACGAAGCTGATGAAGCGGATCGTGCCCGACGCGGCGGCGCGAGCGGTGGGCTCACCGGACGAGGCACTCGCCACTGCGTCGGGCGCCCTCTAGGCCGACCGACGCCGGCCCCCGACCGGCTACACTCGCCCCGTGACCAGGAGCGCCACCATCAGCGGCGTCGGGTCCACGCTCCCTCCCCGCCTCGTTCCCAACACGTGGTTCGAGGACACGCTCGACACGAACGACGAGTGGATCCGGGAGCGGACCGGGATCGAGGCCCGCCACTTCGTGGAGGAGGGCGTCGACACGTCGGACCTCGTCGTCGAGGCTGCCAACGCCGCGATGGAGACCGCGGCGATCGCTCCGGACCAGCTCGACCTGATCGTCGTCGCGAGCGTCACGGGCGACACACCCTTCCCCGCGACCGCCGTCTGGGCCCAGGAGAAGCTGGGACTGCGGGTCCCGGCCTTCGACGTGAACGCGGCGTGCGCCGGCTTCAGCTACGGGCTGGCCACCGCCACGGCGTTCGTCCAGGCGGGCATGGCGGACACGGTCCTGCTGGTGGGGGCCGAGATCTTCAGCCGGATCCTCGACTTCACGGACCGGACGACGGCGATCCTGTTCGGCGACGGGGCGGGTGCCGTGATCATCCAGGCGTCCGACCGACCGGGGATCGAGGGAACGGTCCTCGGGGCGGACGGCAGCGCGGCGGCGATCCTCCAGATGCCCGCGGGCGGGACGCGCACGCCCGCGTCGCACGCGACGGTGGAGGCACGCGACCACGCGATCCGGATGCCGAAGGGCCGGGAGGTCTTCAAGCGCGCCGTCACCGAGATGGCCGGCGCGTGCCGGGAGCTCCTCGAGAAGTCGGAGCACACGCCGGCGGACGTCGACCTCCTGATCCCCCACCAGGCGAACGCCCGCATCATGGTCGCCGTCGCGGAGCGGTTGGGTATCCCGGAGGAGCGCTCGGTCCTCGACGTGGCCGAGGTCGGCAACACCAGCGCGGCCTCGATCCCGATCGCCCTCGCGCGCGCGTGGAACGCCGGCCGGATCGACGAGGGCGACCTCGTCCTGTTCACGTCGTTCGGCGCCGGTCTCACGTGGGGCGCCACCCTGGTCCGCTGGACGATGCAGGGGCCTGCGTGACGTCGCCAGGGATCGCGACGTCGCCAAGGATCGTGACGTCGAAGGTCGCGGTGGTCTCGGGCGCGTCGCGCGGCATCGGGCGCGCGTGCGCGGAGTCGCTCGCCGCGGCGGGGTGGACCGTCGCCGTCGGCTACCGCACCCGCGAGGCCGACGCCAAGGAGACCCTCGAGGCGCTGGAATCGGCCGGCACGCCGGGCCTGGCCGTGTACCTCGACGTGACCGATGAGGCCAGCGTGCAGGAGGCCTTCCGGCGGGTCGGCGACGAGGCCGGTCCGGTGACGGGGCTCGTGAACAACTCCGGGTACTCGAGGGACGGACTGCTCCTGAAGTACTCGATGGAGGAGTACGAGCGGACGATGACGACGAACCTCCGTGGCTCGTTCCTGTGCTCCCGCGCGGCGCTGCGCAGCATGCTGCGCGAGAAGTGGGGTCGGATCGTGAACATGTCGAGCGCGGTGGCGATCCACGGCAACGCGGGGCAGACGGTCTACGCGGCGACGAAGGCGGGCCTCCTCGGTCTGACGAAGTCGCTCGCGCGGGAGGTCGGCGCCAAGGGCATCACCGTCAACGCGCTCTGCCCGGGCCTGCTGCAGACGGAGATGACCTCGCACCTGACCGACGACGCCCGCGCGTACTACCTCGATCAGACGCCCGTGCGCCGGGCGGCCACGCTCGAGGAAGTCTCGGCGGTCGTTCGATTCTTGATGTCGGAGGAAGCGTCCTACGTCAACGGCACCGTGATCCCCGTCGACGGCGGGCTCACCGCCTAGTCGGGCTCCGGTTCCGCCGATAGGCTCGCCCAGAACGGAAACAGAGAGAGCCAGACAGAAAAGCCAAGAGAAGAGCCAAGAGAGAAAAAGAGCCAAAGGAGAGAAGGAGAAGGAAGCATGGATCGTGCGGAGATCGAGACCAGGGTGAAGAAGGTGCTCGCCGAACAGCTCGCCGTCGACGAGCAGCAGGTCGTCCCGGACGCCCGGTTCGCGGAGGACCTGAACGCCGACTCGCTCGACCTGGTCGAGGCGGTGCTCGCGCTCGAGGAGGAATGGAGCATCGAGATCCCCGAGGACGAGATGGAGTCCGTCAAGACGGTCGGCCAGGCCGTGGACCTCGTCGCGAGCAAGTTGGGGATGTCGTAGACCGTTCATGGCGCTCACGACGGACACGCCAGCCACGTCGGGCGACCGGCCGCCGGATCGGCGGCCAGATCGGCGGAAGGTCGTCATCACCGGGATCGGACCGGTCACGCCGGTCGGCACGGGGGTCGAGGAGTTCTGGACCGGACTGACGACCGGGCGGAACGGCGTCCGTGAGATCGCGCGGTTCCCCACGGACGACCTCCCCGTCAAGGTCGCCGGGGACGTCCACGACTTCGAACCCTCCCGCTGGCTCGATCCGAAGGAGATCCGGCGCACCGACCGCTTCTCGCACTACGCGATCGCCGCGGGGAAGCTGGCCTGGGAGGACGCCGGGAGCCCCGAGGTGCCCTCCGAACGAGGAGGCATCGTTTTCGGGACGGGGATCGGTGGCATCGAGACGCTCCTGGTCCAGCACAGCGTGCTGCTCGAGAAGGGACCGGGCCGCGTGTCGCCGTTCATGGTGCCGGCCCTGATGGCCAACGCCGCGGCCGGGCACCTCGCGATGAAGTTCGGCCTCACCGGCCCGAACTACTGCACGGTCTCGGCGTGCGCCTCGTCGAACCACGCGATCGGGGAGGGGATGCGCCTGATCCGCGACGGCTACCTCGACGTGTGCATCTCGGGAGGCTCGGAAGCGGCGACGCTCCCGCTCACGGTGGCCGCCTTCGCCCAGATGACCGCGCTCACGAAGAACCCCGACCCGGAAAGCGCCTCCCGCCCCTTCGACAAGAACCGGAACGGATTCGTGCTGTCGGAAGGCGCGGCCGCGATGATCCTGGAGTCCGAGGAGCACGCGCGGGCGCGGGGCGCTCGGATCTACTGCGAGGTCGCGGGCTACGGCATGTCCGACGATGCGCACCACATCACGGCGCCCGACCCCAAGGGCTCGGGCGCGGCGCTCGCGATGCGCTGGGCGCTCGCCGACGCCGGCGAGGAGCCGGCGGCCGTCGCCTACGTGAACGCGCACGGCACCTCCACCCCGTTGAACGACGCCAGCGAGACGGTGGCGATCAAGGCCGTGCTGGGCGACGAGATCGCCCACGAGGTGGCCATCTCGTCGACGAAATCGATGACCGGCCACATGCTCGGGGCTGCGGGTGCGGTCGAGGGCGCGGTGTGCGCGCTCGCGATCGAGCGCGGCGTCGTCCCGCCCACGATCCACTACGAAACGCCCGATCCCGACTGCGACCTCGACTACGTGCCGAACGAGGCACGCGAGCTGGACGTCACGCTCGCGCTGTCGAACTCGTTCGGGTTCGGTGGGCAGAACGCGTGCGTCGCGTTCCGCCGGGTCGCCTGAGCTCGACCGATCACTACGGTTCGAACGAGCGATACCAGCGGCCGCCGTTGACGACGGTCACGGCGGTCAACCCGCGGACGTCCCCCTCGAATCGGACGCGTTGCGGGAGCGCCGGGTCGCCGATCGCGAAGGAGCCGTCCTCGAGCGGCGTGAGCTCGCCTCCCTCCTCGTCACTCGAACCGGCGGGCCAGAGGATCGCCAACCGCCCCTTCCGCAGCACGATCCGCAGGGCCGCGCTCCAGGGATCGTCGTTGCGGTAGAAGCCCGCATGCCGCCTCCACTCCGCGGGTGCTTCCTCCGCGTCCGGGCCCTGGTAGCGCTCGCCCCGGAACCACGTGCCACCGTGGAACGCCTCGACGACGCGGCCCTCATCGTCGCGTCGGAACTCCAGCGGGACCCGTTCGAGCGCCGGATGCGCGACGAGGAACGTCGAGCCGGGGTCTGCGAGGAGGGGGTCGCGTTCGAGGCGGGCGGACACCGGTCCGAGAGAGACCGAGAGGCCATCCTCCTGGGCATCGACGACGAGCGTGCGCCCGTCGTCGCCCTCGTAGGTGCCCGCGTAGCGAGCGGCGTCCGGGATCTCGGTGGCCGCCGGCGGGACCCAGGGCTCCGGCAGCGAACCCCCGTCGAGCGCGGCTCGCACCGTCGCGAACGCCGACCCGACCACCTTGCGCTTGTCCCCACCGCCGTTCTGCAGGATCACGCACGCGATCCCCTCCTCCGGGACCGTGGCCAGGAGCGCCGTGTACCCGACCATCCCGCCCGTGTGCCCGAGCCAGGTCCTGCCGTCGACGACCTCGGTCCACAGGCCGTAACCGTAGGGGCCGTCCTCGTCCACGAACGGGTCGGCCATCAGACGCGCGAACCCCTCCTCCGACAGGAGCCGTCCGCCGCGGCCGTCGGGGACGTCCCCGCGGGCCAGCAAGAGCCGCGCGTACGCGCACATGTCCACGACGGTCGACACGATCGAACCGTCGGCGGTGTTCGAGATGATCCGAGGCGCGGGCACGAGCGGGTGTCGGAGTTGTGCGGGCCGATCGGTGAGCATCGGCTCGTAGCCGGTGGCGTGATCGGTCCAGATCTCGTCGGTGATCGCGGCCACGGAAGCCGTCATCCCCAGCGGTCCGAGGAGCCGGTCGTGGAGGAGCTCGTGGATCGGGAGGCCCGTGAGGTCCTCGAGCACCGCGCCGACGATCTTGTAGCCGTCGTTCGAGTAGTGGAAGCGCTCGCCGGGTGCGCTCGTCGCCGGGTTCGTCCGCAGCAGCTGCAGGGCGCCGGCGAAACCGGGCGCGTCCTCGGTCCCGGTATGCAGCCCCGCCGTGTGCGTGAGCAGGTGATGCATCGTGATCGGACCGAGGGGCTCGGGGAGCGCGAGCCATGGCACGATCTCGTTCACGGAGACGTGCAGGTCCAGCCGTCCGGCGTCGACCTCTTGCATCGCGACGATCGCCGCGAATGACTTCGAGATCGAGCCGATCTGGAAGCGGGTCTCCGGGCGCACCGGTGTGGCCGATGCGACGTCGGCCATCCCGCGGACGACGACCCCCAGGATCTCCTCGCGGTCGGTGACGGCCAGCGCGGCCCCCGCGGCGTGCGACGCCGTCAGGTGGTGCTCGAGCGCGGCGCCGACGCGGTCGAACGCCTCCTGGAGCCCCGCCATGCCGGCTACTCGCGGAAGAAGAGCTTGAGCTCGCGGGCGGCCGACTCCGGAGAGTCGCTGCCGTGCACGAGGTTCTCCGTGATCTCCGTCGCCAGATCGCCGCGGATCGTGCCCGGCGGCGCGTCGGCGGGGTCAGTGGGGCCCATCAGCTCCCGCCACAGCGCGATCGCGTTTTCCCCCTCCACCTTGGCCAGGACCACGGGGCCACCGGTGATGAAATCGACGAGCTCGCCGTAGAACGGCTTGTCCCGATGCTCGCCGTAGTGCTCCTCCGCGCGCTCCCTCGGGATCGTCTCCATCCGCAGGTCCTCGATCGTCAACCCGGCTTCCTCCACCCGGCGGAGCACTTCCCCGATCAGACGACGTCGGACACCGTCGGGCTTGACGATCAGCAGCGTGGTTTCGACTGCCATGGTCAGGCGGATCCTCCCAGCGCCCGGCGGGCGTCCGCGACAGTGTAGAGGGAGCCCGTCACGAGGATGAGGTCGGCGAGGTCGGCGGCGTCGCGGGCGGCCGCGAGCGCCTCCGCCACGGTGCCCAGGTCCGCGACACGGCCGCCCGCCGCAGCGATCCGCGCCGCGACGTGCTCGGCGGGGAAGCTCCGGACGCTGTCGTTCGTGGCGGCGTACCAGACGTCGACGATCGGCGCGAGCGCTCCGATCACACCGTCGAGGTCCTTGTTGGACGAAACGGCGAGCACGACGTGCATCCGGTTCCACGTGAAGGACTCGGTGAGCGCCCGAGCGAGGGCGTGCGCGCCCCCGGGATTGTGGGCGCCGTCGACGACGAGCAACGGGCCGCGCGACATCACCTCGAGGCGGCCGGGGATCCGGAACGCCCCGACCGCCGACCGGGTCGCGTCGGGGTCGAGCGCATGCCCCAGCACGGACTCGACCGCGACGATCGACGCCGCCACGTTGCGCACCGAGTGCTCGCCGAACGTCGGGAGGAAGAGCTCCTCGTAGGCCGTGTGCACGCCTTCGACGCGGAACTCCTGCCCCCCGACCGCCGGGAGACGGGCCGCGGCGTCCCAGTCGCGCCCTTCCAGCAAGAGCGTCGCCTCCATCTCCTTGGCGCGCGCCTCGATCACGTCCAGCGCGTCGGTGGGCTGCTCGCGGACCACCACGATCTTCCCCGGCTTCACGATGCCCGCCTTCTCGGTGGCGACCTCCCGGACGGTCGAGCCGAGCTCCGGATGGTCGAGCCCGACCTCGCCGATCACGGCGACATCACCGGCGATGAGGTTCGTCGCATCCCACGACCCGCCCATCCCGACCTCGAACACCCCGAGTCCCACCGGCTTGTCGGCGAACCACAGGAACCCGAGCGCCGTCACGACCTCGAAGTAGGTCGCCGCGCCGTCGCCGCGTCCGTCGACCACCTCGAGGTACGGCTCGAGGTGCTCCCACTCCTCGGCGAACTCCTCCTCGGAGATCTCCACGCCGCAGAGCGAGAGGCGTTCGCGCACGGTGTGCAGGTGCGGGGACGTGAACAGGCCGGTCGTGACGCCGTGGGCGCACGCGATCTCGGCCGCGGCCCTGGCGATCGTCGTCTTCCCGTTCGTGCCGGTGACGTGGATCGTCGGATACGTGCGCTGCGGGTCGTCGAGCAGCTCCGAGATCGCGCGGATCCGGTCGAGGCTGGGTTCCGGCATGTGCTCCGGCTGCCGCCGGTCCAGCCGTGCCACCGCTTCCTGGAACCGCATCACCCGAGCTCGGCGAGCTGCTCCTGGAGCGCGGTCGCCTCTCGCTCGAAGCGCTCCACCTTCTGCTCCTCCGCGCGGACGATGTCCTCCGGCGCCTTGTCCCTGAACGCGGGGTTCGCGAGCTTCTTCTCCGCGCGACCGCGTTCGTCCTCGGCGTCGCCGAGGCGCTTGCGGAGCCGGGCCCGTTCCGCGTCGAGGTCGAGCAGGTCACCGACGGGCAGCAGGACCGTCTCCCCTTGGACCACGAGCCGAACGGAGCCGGCAGCATCGGACGAGGTCACGAGCTCGATCCGCGAACCGCCCGCGAGCGTGAGGATCTCCTGCTCGAAACGCGCGAACGCCGGATCGCCCTGCTCCTGTCGGACGAGCCTGATCTCGATCCGGGACTTCGGCGAGATCCCGTGCTCGCTCCGGAACCGCCGCACGGTGGTCACGAGCTCTTCGACGAACGGCCAGTCGGCCTCGACATCCGCGCCGAGCGCTTCATGGCCCCGCCACTCGTCCGCCTCCGGCCACGGCGCGCGCATGATCGTCTCCCCGACCCCGAACCGCTGCCAGATCTCCTCCGTCACGAACGGCATCACGGGATGCAGCAGCCTGAGCGTTCGCTCGAGGATCCACGCGAGGACGTTGGCGGTGTCGGTCCGCACGGCCTCGTCCTCCGACCGCAGCCGGTCCTTCTCCATCTCGAGGCCCCAGTCGCAGAACTCGGACCAGAAGAATCGATACAGCGCCTGAGCGGCGGGCGCGAACTCGAACCCGTCGAGCGACTCGTTCACCTCGACCACGCACCGTTGGAGGCGCGACAGGAGCCAGCGCTGCGGCGCCGTGAGCCGCTCCTGCGGCGGGAGCTCCGGCTCGCCGCCGGGGAACTCCTGCAGGACGAGCCGGGCGGCGTTCCAGATCTTGTTCGCGAAGTTCCGCCCGCCCTTGATCGAATCGACCGACAGCGGGATGTCCTGCTGGCCGCCGGTCGCCAGGCGCGCGAGCGAGAACCGCAGCGCGTCCGCTCCGTGGAGATCGATCATCTCGATCGGATCGATCACGTTCCCGAGCGACTTCGACATCTTGCGGCCGTGCCCGTCGCGGACGAGCCCGTGGATCACGACGTCGCGGTACGGGATGTCGCCGGCGAGCGACATGCCGGACATGATCATCCGCGCCACCCACAGGTAGAGGATCTCGTAGCCCGTCACGAGCGCGGCGTTCGGATAGAACGCGCGGAGCTCCGGCGTGTCGTCGGGCCAGCCGAGCGTCGAGAACGGCCAGAGCTGGGAGGAGAACCACGTGTCGAGCACGTCCGGGTCCTGCTCGAGCTCCGCCGACCCACAGGTGGCACAGGCATCGGGATCCTCGAGGGCGACCGTGACGTGCCCGTCCGGGCAGTACCACGCGGGGATCCGGTGGCCCCACCAGAGCTGCCGCGAGATGTTCCAGTCGCGCAGCCCTTCCATCCAGCTCACGTAGGCCTTCCGCCACCGCTCGGGCCAGAACGTGATCCGCCCGTCGAGGGCCGCCTCGATCGCGGGGCGCTTCAGGTCCTCGACCGCCACGAACCACTGCAGTCCCGACATCCACGGCTCGATCTCGCTGTGGCACCGGTAGCAGTGACCCACGGAGTGCAGGTAGGGGTGCTCCACGCCGACGAACAGACCGAGCTTCTCGAGCTCCTCGCGGACGGCCTGCCGTGCGTCGTACCGCCCCAGCCCGTAGAACTCCTCCGCTGCCCGCTCGTTGATCCGCGCCTCGGCATCGAAGACGTTCAGCAACGGCAGGCCGGTGCGCTGCGCGATGTCGAAGTCGGTGGGATCGTGCGCCGGCGTGACCTTCACCGCTCCGGTGCCGAAGGCGGGATCGACGACCTCGTCCGCGACGATCGGGAGTTCGCGCCCGTCGAACGGGTGACGCACGGTCTTCCCGATCAGCTCGCGGTACCGAGCGTCGTCGGGATGCACCGCGATCCCGGTATCGCCGAGCATCGTCTCGACCCGCGTGGTGACGACCTCCACGTGACCGCTCCCGTCGGAGAGCGGGTACCGGAACGTGAGGAGCTCGCCCTCGACCTCCTCGTGCTCCACCTCGGAGTCCGACAGGCCGGTCTGGTCGGTGGGACACCAATTCACGAGCCGCTCGCCGCGGTAGATCATGCCCTGCTCGTACCAACGGACGAACGCGACGCGCACGGCGCGGACGAGGCCCTCGTCCATCGTGAACCGTTCACGATCCCAGTCCAGCGAGGCGCCCATCCGCTGGATCTGGCCGACGATCTCCCCGCCGTAGCGCTCCTTCCACTCCCAGACGCGCGCGACGAACGCCTCGCGGCCGAGCTCCCGGCGCTCGATCCCCTCTTTGCGCAGCTCCCGCTCGACCACGACCTGGGTCGCGATGCCCGCGTGATCCATACCGGGCACCCAGAGTGCCTGCCGGCCCCGCATCCGGGCCCGGCGCACGAGCATGTCCTCGATCGTCCGCCCGAGCGCGTGACCGACGTGGAGCCGGCCGGTGACGTTCGGCGGCGGGATCACGATGCAGTAGGCGTCGGCGGGATCTTCGGGGACCTCGGCGTGGAAGTAGCCGCGCTCGATCCACGTCTCGGCCCACCGCGGCTCGACCGCGGCGGCGTCGTAGCGCGGCGGCATCTCCGTTCCGGGATCTGTTCCCGCATCGGCCATGCGGTCGAGTGTATCGACCCGCTTCGGAGCGCCCGGAGCGCGAGCAGGCCGCCATCGGCGCACGTCTATACTCGCGCGACGGTCACCTTGCGATCGCCCGAGGAGGGACCATGCCACAGGAAGCGCTGCTCGATCGGCTCGGCACGGTCGCGATCTTCCGCGGCCTCGACGAGAAGGAACTGCATCGGATCGCCGAGGTCGGCAAGGAGGTCCACTTCGAGCCGGGCGCGGTCGTGGCCCAGCAGGACGGGGGCGCTGCCGGATTCCACCTGATCATGGACGGCGAGGTCTCGATCGACGTCGACGGCCACGAGCGCGCCCGGCTCGGCGCCGGGAACTACTTCGGGGAGATGTCGCTGCTCGACGGGCTGCCTCGGTCGGCGACCGTCAAGGCGGAGGAGCCCACCACCACGTTCGCTCTGACGTCGTGGCAGTTCCTCCCGCTGCTCGATGAGTACCCGACGATCAGCCGGGCCCTGCTCGTGGAGCTCTGCGCGCGGCTCCGGCGGGTCGAGCACGACCCGGTCCAGTGACCCGCCCGATCCTGTTCCTGTCGGACCTCGGGCTCAAGGACGAGTTCGTCGGCGTCTGCCACAGCGTGATCACGCGGATCGCGCCGGACGCGCGCATCGTCGACCTCTCGCACGGGGTCTCGCCGATGAACGTCGCGCTCGGCGCGGTCCTCCTCGCCGACGCGATCCCCTACGCACCACGCGATGCCGTCCTGCTGGGGGTCGTCGATCCGGGCGTCGGCACCGACCGCAGGGCGATCGTGGTGCGCGCGGCGAGCGGCACGCTGCTCGTCGGGCCCGACAACGGGCTGCTCTCGCTCGCATGGGAGGAGCTCGGCGGGGCCGAGGCGGCGTTCGAGATCGCATCCTCGGAGGTGCTCCTGTCCCCGATCTCGAGCGTCTTCCACGGGCGAGACGTGTTCGCCCCTGCGGCCGCGCACCTGGCCGCCGGGCTGGCGCCCGAGGGCGTGGGCCCGGCCGTGGAGCCCACGACCCTGATCCGCGTCGACATCCCGACACCCGAGGTCGACCGAGGCACGATCCGATGCCGCGTCCTCGACGTCGACCGGTTCGGCAACCTCCAGCTCAACGTCCGACCGAAGCACCTGCGCGAAGCCGGATTGGACGGGCGGCCCGACGTCCTCGTCGATTCCGCGGAAGCGTCCGCGCTGGCGCTCCGGGTCGACACCTACGCCGAGGTCGGGGAAGGCCAGTACGGGCTGCTCGAGGACGCCTGGGGATGGGTGATGGTGATCCGCTACGAGGCGAACGCGAGCGGCGGGCTGCTGGTGGGGCGCGACGACCCCGTGTGGCTCCGCAGTCCCGAGGACTGACCTAGGCCGTCTTCTCCTCGCGCTCGCCGCCGCTGGTCCGTTTCTTGGACGTCTTGGCACGCGGGACGAGCGTCGGGTTCACACCGGTCAGGACGACGTCGCGGTCGACGAGGCACTTCGTCACGTCCTCGCGCGAGGGCAGCTCGTACATCACGTTGAGGAGGACCTCTTCCATGATCGCCCGCAGGCCGCGGGCGCCGGTCCCCCGCTGGATCGCCTGCTCCGAGATCGCCCGCATCGCGTCGTCGGTGAACTCGAGCTCCACGCCGTCGAACTCGAAGAACTTCCGGTACTGCTTCACGAGCGCGTTCTTCGGCTGCGTGAGGATGTCCACGAGCGCGGACTCGTCCAGGCTGTTCACGCTCGTGAGGACGGGCAGCCGGCCGACGAACTCGGGGATCAGCCCGAACTTGAGCAGGTCCTCCGGGAGCACCTGCGCGAAGATCGCGCCGAGGTCCTTCTCCTGGCGGCTCATGACCTGCGCGCCGAACCCGACGCCCTTGCGGCCGATGCGGCTCTCGATGATCGAGTCGAGGCCGGCGAACGCCCCGCCGCAGATGAACAACACGTTCGTGGTGTCGATCTGGATGAACTCCTGATGCGGGTGCTTCCGGCCGCCCTGGGGCGGCACCGAGGCGGTCGTGCCCTCGAGGATCTTCAGCAGCGCCTGCTGGACGCCCTCACCGCTCACGTCGCGCGTGATCGACGGGTTCTCGGACTTCCGGGCGATCTTGTCGATCTCATCGATGTAGATGATCCCGGTCTCCGCCTTCTTCACGTCGTAGTCGGCGGCCTGGATCAGCTTCAGCAGGATGTTCTCGACGTCCTCGCCCACGTAGCCGGCCTCCGTGAGCGCCGTGGCGTCGGCGATCGCGAACGGCACGTTCAGCATGCGGGCGAGGGTCTGCGCCAGGTAGGTCTTGCCGCACCCGGTGGGTCCCAGGATCAGGATGTTCGACTTCTGGAGCTCGACCTCCTGATCCTTCGCGCCGACCTGGATGCGCTTGTAGTGGTTGTAGACGGCGACGGACATGACCTTCTTCGCCTGATCCTGTCCGACCACGTACTCGTCGAGGAAGCCGTAGATCTCGGCCGGCTTCGGCAGCTCGTCGAGCTTCAGCTCGGCGGTGTCGGAGAGCTCCTCCTCGATGATCTCGTTGCAGAGCTCGATGCACTCGTCACAGATGTAGACGCCGGGGCCCGCGATCAGCTTCTTGACCTGCTTCTGGCTCTTGCCGCAGAACGAGCACTTCAGCAGGTCTGACTCGCCGAACTTCGCCATCCGCTCGAGCCTTCCTCTCGTCAGCCGTCCTCTGTGGCCCCGATCCTCGGGGTGCTCTCAAAACACCACGACCGGGCATCGCCCGGTCGTGGCGCCATCCTACGCCCCTACGGCCGCCGCCGCCGTCAACTCTGCGGGCATATCGCGACGGTTCGTCAGCACCTCGTCGATGATCCCGTACTCCTTCGCCTGCTCCGACGTGAGGATGAAGTCCCGGTCGGTGTCCTTCGTGATCTTCTCGACGGCCTGGCCCGTGTGCTCCGCGATCAGCTCATCGAGGAGCTGCCGGTACCGGAGGATCTCCCGCGCCTGGATCTCGATGTCCACGGCCTGACCCTGGGTCCCGCCGTGCGGCTGGTGCAGCAGCACCCGCGCGTGCGGGAGCATGAACCGCTTGCCCTTCGCGCCGGCGAGCAACAGGAACGCGGCGAACGAGGCCGCCTGCCCCATGCAGATCGTCGTGATGTCGGGCTTGATGTACTGCATCGTGTCGTAGACCGCGAACCCGGAGGCGACGTCACCGCCGGGTGAGTTGATGTAGAGGTTGATGTCCTTGTCCGGATCCTCGGACTCGAGGTGCAGCATCTGCGCCATCACGAGGTTCGCGACGGCATCGTCGATCGGCGTGCCGAGGAAGATGATCCGTTCCTTCAGCAGCCGCGAGTAGATGTCGAACGAGCGCTCGCCTCGGCTCGTCTGCTCGACCACCATCGGCACGAGGTAGCTCTGCGGGCTCTCCATCATGTGTTCGCCTCCTCCGGTGCATCCTGTGGCGCGTGCTCGGGGTCTGCCGCGTTCTTTGGCGGTGCGCCCGTCTCGATATCGGCACGTTCGACCAGGAGGTCGAGGGCCTTGCTCCTGATGATATCCCCGGCCAGCGTTACCACTTGACCGCTCCGCTCGAGATCCTTGGCCACCGCCTTCGGTTCCCGACCGTACGCCTGGGCGAGGACGGCGATCTCGGCGCCGATCTCCTCCGCCGTGACATCGAGGGATGCGCTGCGGGCGATACCTTCCAGCACGAGGTCGCTCTTGATCGCGCGGATCGCGTGTTGGCGGGAATCCTCGCGCAGACGCGCCTCGTCCCATCCCTGGAGCTCGAGCATCTTCTCGAGCCCGATCCCCATCCGCTCGGCCTGGTCGCGCGCGTGACGGATGCGGTGATCGGTCTCCTCCTCGATCAGGCTCTCGGGCAGGTCGACGTCCACCTTGTCGATCATCGCCTGCAGGGCGAGGTCGCGGAGTGCCGCGGTGGCCTCGCGCTCCTTCACCTCGGTGAGCCGTTCGCGGAGGTCGTCGCGGAGCTGGGGCATCGTGTCGAACTCCGACGCCGTCTTCGCGAACTCGTCGTCGACCTCCGGGAGCCGGCGCGTCTTCACGTCCTTCACGATGACACTGATGTCGACGGCCGCTCCGCCCAGCTCCTCGCCGAAACGCTCCGGCAGCGCGTCCGCGACCTTGAGGATCGCGCCGGGCTTCGTGCCGGTGAGCTCCACGTCGAGCTTCTCTCCCACCTCGCCGGACCCCACGGCGTACAGGTAGTCCTCCCGCGACGCCTGCTCGACCTTCTCGCCGCCCTTCGTGACCGTGAGGTCCACGGTCACGAAGTCGCCCTGCTGCACCGGCCGACCGACCGGCTCGAGCTCCGCGAAGCGCTCCCGGAGCCGCTCGATCCAGTCGTCGATCTCCTCGTCGGTCACCTCGATGGGTGGCTTCGTGACGCTGATCCCGGTGTAGTCCTGTTCTTCGAAGGACAGACGCGGGCGCACCTCGACGATGGCCGTGAAGAGGAACGGCTGGCCCGGCTCCAGCTGCTGGACGTCGATGTCGGGGTCGGTGATCGGCGCGAGGTCCTCATCGTTCACCGCTTGGCGGAAGTACGCGGGGACGGACGTGTTCACGAACTGCTCGAAGATCGCGTCGCGTCCGATCTGGGTGTCGAGGATCTGCTTGGGCACCTTGCCCTTGCGGAACCCGGGAACCTTGATCTCGTTCGCGATCGCGCGGTAGGTGCGATCGAGGTCCTTGTCGAACTGCTCGGTCGGCACCTCGATCGTGAGCTTCACGGTGTGCGGCTCGACGGTTTCGACGGTCGTCTCCATCAGGAGACCAAGGCTACTCGACCGGGGGTGACGGGCAGCCGCGTCCGGTACGGCTGGTACGGTCGGGCCGTGTTCGAGCAGGAGCTCTCTTTCGCGCACGACCTGGCCGATCGCGCGGCAGAGATCTCGATGTCGTACTTCCTCGGGGAGTTCGAGGTCCGGCAGAAGCCCGACCTCTCGCCGGTGACCCAGGCCGACATCGAGGTGGAGACCGCCGTCCGGGAGATGATCGCCGTCCGGTACCCGGCCGACGCCGTGACCGGCGAGGAGCATGGCGAGGGCGCCGGTGACCGTGTCTGGATCGTCGATCCGATCGACGGAACGAAGAACTTCGCCGACGGCGTCCCGATCTGGGCGACCCTGCTCGCGCTTCAGGTTGACGGGCGGTCGGTGCTCGGGATGGCGAGCGCGCCCGCGCTCGGCGAGCGCTACGAGGCCGTCCGGGGCGCGGGCGCGAGCTGGAACGGCCGCGAGCTGCGGGTGAGCGAGCGAGCGCTCGACGACGCGTACATGGCGTTCTCGAGCGTGGACGAGTGGCTCGACGGGCCCCGGGAGGCGGCGTTCCGCGGCCTGCTCCGCGACACGCGCCGCAGCCGCGGGTTCGGGGACTTCTGGGGGCACATGCTCGTCGCGCGCGGGGCCGTCGACCTGATGATGGAGCCGGCGCTGCGGATCTGGGACTGGGCGTCGATCGTGGTGATCGTCGAGGAGGCGGGTGGCCGCGTCACCACGTTCGAGGGAGAGGAGCCGTCGGACGGCTCGAGCATCGTCACCACGAACGCCGCCGTGCACGAGGACGTCGTGCGCCGACTCTCGGGCTCATGAAACGCTGCGCGTGGGCCCCACTGGACAACGCCTCCTACCTCGCGTACCACGACGAGGAATGGGGCGTGCCCGTCCACGACGACCGGCTGCTCTTCGAGATGCTCACGCTCGAGGGCGCGCAGGCCGGGCTCTCCTGGTCCACGATCCTCAACAAGCGCGACGGGTACCGGCGTGCGTTCGCCCACTTCGATCCCGGGGCGGTGGCGCGGTTCAGCGGGCGGAAGGTGGATCGGCTCCTCGCCGACCCGTCGATCGTCCGTAACCGCCTGAAGGTGGAGTCGACCGTCGCGAACGCGCGGGAGGTGCTGCGCGTCCAGGAGGAGGAGGGCTCGCTGGACGCCTATCTCTGGTCGTTCGTGGGCGGCGCGCCGAAGGTGAACCGCTACCGCACGCTCGGCGACATCCCCGCGGAGACGGCCGAGTCCACGGCGATGTCGAAGGACCTGAAGGGGCGCGGGTTCCGCTTCGTCGGTCCGACGGTGTGCTACGCGTTCATGCAGGCCTGCGGTTTCGTGCTTGACCACGTAGCAAGTTGCTACCGCTACCGGGAGCTGGCGGACGGCTAGCGTCGACTCAGGAGCAGGAGGGTGGGGAGTATGACGACACGGACTCGATGGATCGTAGGGGTGGTGGCGCTGGTGGTGCTGGCGTTCCTCACGCTATACGTGCTGAACACGCCAGCGCCAGAGACGGAGATCATCACCGGAACGTAGCCCGCGGTTACAGGAGGGGGGTACGGGGGAAGGGCCTTCCCCATCCCCCCTACCGGTTGTTGTCAGAGCACCTCGAGCAGCCGCAGCCGGATCACCTCGTCGGTGTCGGCCATGGCGATCAGCGTGGCGAGGTCCGAGGCGGCACCCCTTCGTGGGCGAGCGTTCGATGATGCATCTGGAGGATTTAGGCGAGGCCGAGAAGGTCCAGGGGGAGGTTCGAAGCAGAACAGTCGATGGCCAGCTCCCCCGACTCCGGGAGGGGGGTCTGCGGACTACGACCGTCGAGCGATGAAGACGACGAAGCCCGTGTCGCCGGTCGGTTCGTCCTCCGAGTAGTCACCGCGGACCTCGATGTCCGAGAACCCTGCTCGCTCGAGCATCAGCCGCAATTCGGTCGTGAAGTACGAGCGTCATCTTGAGGACGTGTTCGTCCTGCTCGACGAGGACGCCGTCTCGCCACATGAAGCCCCGCATCTCCATCGTTACACGCTGAGAGAGCGGTTCGACTTCGATGATCCGCGAGCGGAGCTCGTACTCGGTGCCGTCCGAACCCGTTCGCCGATCTCCCGGCTCGGGCCATGGCTCCGGCAGCTCCCGGCGTCCATCCGCGGTCCAGTAGCGCCAGCCCCACCCGCCGTCGTCGTAGGGCACCTCGTTGTCGAGGATGAGCGTTCCTCCCGGCTCGAGATGCTCGTACATGCGCCGGAGCGCTTCCTCGTCCTGGTCTCGGTCCCCGCCGAGCCCGAAGCCTCCACACACGTAGATCGTTCGGTACCTCCGGGGCAGATCGAGCTCGTGCATCGCCTGCTCGTAGAGCTTCGGTGAGAGATCCTCCCGCTCGGCTCGCTCACGACAGAGCGCCAGCATGTCCGTCGAGATGTCGCACCCGTCCACGTCGAGGCCTGCCTGGAGATACGGGATGAGCAAGCGGCCCGTCCCGCATGCCACGTCGAGGGCCGGCTGCCCCGCCTCGACGAACGTTTGGAAGTACGCGATCTCCGGCCCCTCGGTGTGGAACTCGGCCCACCACCTCGCCACGACACCGTGATGCCAGGTCTGCGGCTCGGTGGCCGGAATCTTCGGAAGTCACCGGTCCCATCCTGGCACCTCACCACCCGGTAGACGCCGTCGACAGCGGATCGTTGTCGTTCTGGTAAGTGGAGAAGGAGAGTCCAGTTGGCGTCACCTGCGGCGCAGGGCGGCGAGCGCGTCGGCCTCGGTCACCATCTGTCGCCGGAAGTTGTGCAGCGCGAACCGATCGCACGTGGTCTCCGCCGCCGACGCGGTCCCCCGCACCTCCCGGAGCCACCAATGCATCCATTCGTGGCAGTAGGAGAACCGGAGGACCTCCTCGACCGTTCGGAACGTGATCCCTTCCGTGAGCCAGATGAACCGAGGCCGCTTGCCCTTCCCGCTCGTCCTCCGCTTCGCCCCGTACGGGACGATCTCGCCGAACGGGTGGAAGGGCTCGGGGAGCTGGAGCGTGATCGAGCGATCCTCGAAGTCGGTCCACGCCGCGAGGTGGGGCCGGTCGCGGTAGCGGAGCGGCTTCACGTGGACCCGATAGTCCTGCGGCTCCGGCAGCCCGGCGAGCATCGCGATGGCCTCGCCGGCGGGGAGGTCGGGCACACTGGAGGACACGTCCATCGAAGGCGCAGCCTACGAGGAGGGCACTGGTAGGGTCCGCGGACCGATGGACGAGCCCGGTGGCTCCCTCAGCTTCGCCCACGGTGCCAGGAAGGTCGCGCCGTTCTCGATCGCGGTGTTCGGCTTCGGGATGTCGTTCGGTGTCCTCGCCCGACCGACGATGGGCTCGGTCGCGCCGATCGTGATGTCGATGACGACGTTCGCGGGATCGGCGCAGTTCGCGTCGGTCTCGATCCTCAGCACCGGCGGCACCCTCGCGGCGGCCGTGATCGCCGCGATCCTCCTCAACGCCCGCTACGGGCCGATCGGGGTGAGCGTGGCGCCGTCGCTCACGGGACCGTGGTGGTCCCGGTTCCTGCGCGCGCAGCTCGTCGTCGACGAGACGTGGGCGCTCTCCGCCGACGGCCGCGGCGGGCACGATCCGAAGCTCATCGTGGGCGGCGGCCTCGTCCTGTACGCGGCGTGGGTCGTCGGGACGACGGCGGGCGTCCTGTTCGGAGACCTGATCGGCGACCCCGCTCGGCTTGGGACTGGACGCCGCCTTCCCCGCGCTCTTCCTGGCTCTCCTCGTGCCGAACCTGGACCGACCGCAGGCGCGCACGGCCGCGCTCCTCGGCGCGGCGATCGCGCTCGCGCTCACGCCGTTCGCGCCGGCCGGCGTGCCGATCATCGCGGCGGCCCTGGCCTGCGCCGTGGGATGGAGGCGCGCGTGACCGACGCCTGGTGGATGGTGGCGATCGTCGGCGTGGCGACGATCGCGATCAAGGCTGCGGGTCCGGTGCTCCTGGGCGGCAGGCCCCTGCCCCCGAGGATCGGTCGGATCATCGGCCTGCTCGCGCCCGCCCTCCTCGCGGCGCTCGTCGCGACCAGCACGTTCGGTCTCGGGCAGTCGCTCGTCCTCGACGAACGCGCGCTCGGCGTCGGGGCGGGTGCCGTCGCGTTGGCCTTCAAGGCACCTCTGCTCATCGTGGTGATCGTGGCTGCGGTCGTCACCGCCACCGCGAGAGCCGTGGTCTAGGGCGGGTAGGGTTCGCACGCATGACGCGCTACCGAGACCTCGGCCTGACCGTCGGACTGCTCTCCCCCGGGCCGATGAACGCGATCACGGACGTCGCGGGCGTCCGCGTTGGCGTCACGACGCTGATCGACGGCGACGGTCCCCTGCGAGTGGGCACGGGACCGATCCGGACGGGGGTCACGGCGATCATCCCGCACGACGGCATCGCCGACGAGCCGCTGTTCGCCGGCTGCCACACGCTCAACGGCAACGGCGAGCTGACCGGTCTCGAGTGGGTACGGGAGTCCGGACTCCTCACGACGCCGATCGCGATCACGAACACCCACAGCGTCGGCGTGGTGCGCGACGCGCTCGTCGCCTACGAGGTGCGGAACCGGCCGAAGGGGCCGGCGTTCTGGAGCCTCCCCGTGGTCGGCGAGACCTACGACGGCGCGTTGAACGACATCAACGGGCAGCACGTCCGGCCGGAGCACCTGTTCGCGGCGATCGATTCGGCATCGGACGGCCCGGTCCCCGAAGGCGCCGTCGGGGGCGGTACCGGGATGATCTGCCACGACTTCAAGGGCGGCACCGGGACCGCGTCTCGCGTCGTGGAAGGGGGCCGAGCGAACGGCTGGACCGTCGGGGTGCTCGTCCAGGCCAACCACGGGGACCGCGAGCGACTCACCATCGACGGCGTGCACGTCGGCGAAGCGATCCCGACCAGCGAGATCCCGTCGGCCTGGGACGACGAGGAGCAGGATCGGTTCGGCGGCCGAGGGATCGATCATCGTGATCGTCGCCACGGATGCCCCGCTCGTGTCCCATCAGCTCCGTCGGCTGGCGCAGCGGGTGAGCCTGGGGATCGCACGGGTCGGCGGTGGCGGCGGCGATTCGAGCGGCGACATCTTCCTCGCGTTCTCCACCGCCAACGCGGGACGGCTCACGACCTCGAAGACCGATGCCGGGCCCGGGCCGGTCAGCGTCGAGATGCTGCCGAACCGCGAGATCACCTCGCTGTTCTGGGGCGTGATCGAGGCAACCGAGGAGGCGATCCTGAACGCGCTCGTCGCCGCCGAGACGATCGTCGGCCGCGACGGCATCACGGCCCATGCACTCCCCCACGACCGGCTCGTCGAGACCATGACGAAGTACGGCCGAGGGCCGAAGCGCTCGCGATAAGTCGGGGCGGCGGGATTCGAACCCGCGACCTCGTGCTCCCAAAGCACGTGCGCTGCCAGGCTGCGCTACGCCCCGCTTGTGCAGCGATTCTACGTCCCGGTACGGTGGGACCATGCGTTCGCGCCCGGGGTCCCGGAACGTGGTCAGCACCGTGCTTTCGATCGCGTTGCTCCTGGCGATCGCGGCCTTCGCGATCCTGATCGGATTGTCGGTCCGCGGGGAACACTCTGCTCGCTTCGACGTCGCCGCTCCCGAGGGCGTGGAGTGCCCGGTCGGCGAAGGCACGCCGGCGTGCTTCACCTTCGGTGTCACGAACGTCGGCAGCGAGCCCTCGCTGGTGGAGTGCATCGCCACCGTGTCCCCGGGGACGGCGTCGTTCCTCAACGACATGCCGATCTACACGAGCTCGGCTCCGTTCGAGCCGGGGATCACCGAGCAGCTCATCGTCAAGGTCGATCAGGGCGACGCCGGCTCGGTGGCGGAACCGGCGATGATCTGCCGAGAGCTCTAGGGCTCGGTCGACACGCGGAAGACGCCTTCCCCGACGATCCGCACGCCTCCGCCCACGCGGACGATCCACGACTCGGCGTCCGGACGAACGTCGAGATGCAGGAAGCTCGGCCGACCCACCATCTCACCCTGCGCGACGACGGCTTCACCAGGCATGCCGGCGAGGCCGCGGGACGCGAGGTAGACGCCCAGCGGACCGGCGGCCGAGCCGGTGGCGGGATCCTCGCCGACGCCGAAGGACGCGTCGAACATGCGCGCGAGCACGTCGCCGTCGCCTCGGATCGCGAACAGGTAGAGGCACTCCCCGCCCGAGGCCGCCGTCGCGCGGCGGCAGGCGGGCTCGTACCGCTCCGCCCGCCGGAGGGTCGCCTCGTCGCGGACCGGGACGAGCAGCGGGGCGAGGCCCGTGGAGATCACCTGCATCGGGAGGTCGGGGGCGAAGTCATCGGGTTCGAGCCCCGCAGCCTCCGCCACGACATCGCGGTCGTCGAACATCGCACCGAACGATGGGCGCTGCTGCGTCATCCAGGCGAACCCTCGATCGAGGTCGACCTCGACCGGAACGTCGCCCAGCGAGGTCGTCTGGATCGTCCGCGGGGACGTGCGGCCCTCGCTCGCCAGGGTGAACGCCGTACCGATCGTCGGGTGCCCCGCGAACGGGAGCTCGGCCTCCGGCGTGAAGATCCGCATGCGGTAGCCGTCGGCCCGCGATTCGGTCACGAACGTCGTCTCCGAGAAGTTCGTCTCCAGCGCGAGCATCCGCATCTGTTCGGCGGAGAGGGCCTCGGGCGTGTCCGGGACCACGCAGAGCCTGTTGCCTTCGAACGGCGTCTCCGTGAAGACGTCGACGAGCCGGAACCCCACGTCCATCGACGGAGTATCCCAGCGCTATCGGGCGAGCTTCCTCGAGTGATGCTGGCGCGCCGGCCGGCGGGTGTACGGTCGGCACGTCGGATCCCGAGTGACCGCACGGTCGGGCCGGAGGCCGGGCCGAGAGAAAGGAGGCCCCGTGAAGGACCCCGTGTCCAGGCAAGGAGTCTGGTGGCAGGAGCAGGACGACGGCACGTGGCTCCGCTGGAACGCGGGGGCGGGATCTTGGGAACCATCGGCGACGCCGCCGCCTCCGGACGACTCCGGGCTCCCGCCCGTTCCTCCGATGCCCGGGCAGATGGCGGGTGGATACGCGGGTGGATACGCGGGCAGATCGATGGCCACCGGAGCCGCGGTGCCCAACTACATGGTGTGGGCGGTCCTCGTCACCCTCTTCTGCTTCCTCCCCACCGGGATCGCCGCGATCGTCTTCTCGTCGCAGGTGAGCACCAAGCTCGCCGCGGGTGACTATGCCGGAGCGACGGAGTCGTCCCGCAAGGCCAAGATGTGGTGCATCATCAGCGCCGTGGCCGGCCCCGTCTTCGCCGTGATCTGGATCGCGATCTTCGCCAGCACCTCGACCAACACGTACTTTGGCCCGTAGAACCCCAACCCCCGCGGTGCCGTTCGGCGTCGACCTGGCTCGCGTGCGCGATCTCGGGCTGTTCCTCGGTGGACTCGTCCTTGCGCTCGTGCTCCATCTGGGCGACGCGGGCGCGACCTCGTTCCCCGTCTGTCCGTTCTATGCGATGACGGGCCTCTACTGCCCCGGATGCGGAACGTTGCGGTGCCTGCACGCGCTGCTCCATGGCGACGTGCGGTCCGCCGTGGGCTTCAACGCGATGACCGTGCTCCTGGCGCCGGTGCTTCTCGCGGCGTGGCTCTCGGTCGGCGTCGCAGCCTTCCGCGGTCGAGGGTCGCCCAAGCTCTGGGTGGCTCCTCGATGGATCGGTCTGAGCCTGGCAGTCGCGCTCGGGCTGTTCTGGTTGCTGCGGAACGTGCCTGTTGACGCCTTCTCGTGGATGGCGCCGTGAGCTGGGTGCTCGTCGGACAAGGCCACCATCGGCAGGAGCCCATGAAGAGGAGTGTTGCTAGGCTGGCCGTACCGCGGGTGTAGCTCAATGGTAGAGCTCCAGCCTTCCAAGCTGGTGGTGCGGGTTCGATTCCCGTCACCCGCTCC